>NZ_JBMVDG010000005.1:0-412042 GCF_049541695.1 Mycobacterium sp. NPDC050041
CACATGGTCGAGCGGATGCGTGCCGAGGCGCACGTCGGCCGCGACCACCACGCAGACGAGCCCACACCGATCGACGCGTCCAGTTGATGGACTGCTGCGACATGAGGGGATGAACGCAGCAGACAAGGTGTCGGTGCTGATCACCGTCACCGGAGTGGATCAGCCGGGCGTCACGTCGGCGTTGTTCGAGGTGCTCTCGCGGCACAACGTCGAACTGCTCAACGTCGAACAGGTGGTCATCAGCGGCAGGCTCACCCTCGGTGTGCTCCTGTCGGCGCCCCCGGCCGTCGGCGGCGGCGATGCGCTGCGCGCCGAGGTGACCGAGGTGATCCACCGGCTGGGTCTCGAGGTGACCGTCGAACCCAGCGGCAACTCGCCGGTGATGCGGCACCTGTCGACGCACACCATCGTCGCCCTGGGACGGCCGTTCACCGCCGGTGCGTTCAACGCGCTGGCCCGCGAGCTGGCGTTCCTCGGGGTGAACATCGACTTCATCCGCGGCATCTCGGACTACCCGGTCACCGGGCTCGAGCTGGGGGTATCGGTGCCTTCGGCGGTGCTCGCCAAGCACGTGCAGTCGGCGCTGGCCCGGGTGTCCGCCGACGAGCAGGTCGACCTCGCGCTGGAGGACTACAGCATCTCCCGGCGCGCCAAGCGGCTGATCGTGTTCGACGTCGACTCGACGCTCATCCAGGGTGAGGTCATCGAGATGCTCGCCGACCGGGCCGGCGCGCTGGCCGCCGTCGCCGAGGTCACCGAGGCGGCGATGCGGGGCGAACTGGACTTCGCGGAGTCGCTGCACCGCCGGGTGGCGACGCTGGCCGGTTTGCCCGCCGAGGTGCTCGACGAGGTGGCCGAACAGCTGGAGCTCACGCCGGGCGCCCGCACCACGATCCGCACCCTGCGCCGGCTCGGCTACCACTGCGGTGTGGTGTCGGGCGGCTTCCGCCAGGTGATCGAACCGCTGGCGCACGAATTGATGCTCGACTACGTCGCGGCCAACGAACTGGAGATCGTCGACGGCAAGCTGACCGGCCGGGTCGTCGGTCAGGTCGTCGACCGTCCCGGAAAGGCAAGGGCGCTAAGAGATTTCGCACAGCAGGTCGGTGTTCCGATGGAGCAGACGGTGGCCGTGGGCGACGGCGCCAACGACATCGACATGCTCGCGGCCGCGGGGCTTGGCGTGGCTTTCAACGCCAAACCCGCGCTGCGTGAGGTCGCCGACGCGTCGCTGAGCCATCCCTACCTGGACACCGTGCTCTTCATCCTGGGCGTCACCCGTGGCGAGATCGAGGCCGCCGACGCGGTCGACGGCATGGTCCGCCGCGTGGAGATCCTCGACGACTAGACCACCAGGGCCTGGGGTTCGGGTCCGGTGGAGCCGGTGACGCTGCGCCAGGCCCTCGCGAGCAGGCGCACCGCGTCGGCCATCTGATCCGGCGGCAGTGTGTAGGGGATCCGGACGAACCGCTCCAGGGTGCCGTCGACACCGAACCGCGGTCCGGGCGGCACGTCGAGCCCCATCCGCGACGCGGCCGCCGACAGGGCCGAACTCATGGGGGCGGGCAGCCGCACCCACAGCGCCAGGCCGCCACCGCCCTGGCACGGCCGCCAATCCGGTAGGTGCTCCTCGAGCAGCGACAACATCAGCGCACGCCGGGTGCGCAGCAGCTCTCGGCGTTCCGGCAGCACGTCGTCGGCCACCCGGAGCAGCTCCGCCGCGGCCAGCTGTTCGAAGATCGGCGTGCCCATGTCGATCGACGGCCGCAGCGCCGCGACGGTGGCCAGGGTGCTGCGCTCGGCGCGGATCCAGCCGATGCGCAGGCCGCCCCAGAACGACTTCGACATCGAACCGAGGGTCAACACCAGATCGCGCCGTCGGTTCAGATGGCTCGCGACAGGGGCGGGGACGGGCTCGTCGATCCACACCTCCGTCATCGTCTCGTCGATGACGGTGCGGGTGCGGGTGTCGGCGATCAGGTCGGCGAGCTCACGGCGATGGGCGGCCGGCATGGTGAGCCCGGTCGGGTTGTGGTTGTCGGGCACCAGGTAGGCCAGGCTCGGCGCCAGCTGCCGGATCGCCGCGTGCATCGCCCCGAGATCCCAGCCGTCCTCGGTGAGGGACACCGGCACGGGGCGGCCGCCCGCGGTGGTGATCGCCGCGATCGCGCCGTGATAGGTCGGCTGGTCCACCAGCACCCGGTCGCCCGGTTGGGTGTAGGTCGCCAGGATCAGCCCGAACGCGTGCAGCGTTCCCGTCGTCACCATGATCTCGTCGGGCTCGGTGGGCAGCCCCCGGGCGCAGTAGCGTTCGGCGATCGCCTCGCGCAGGGACCGCACACCGGTCAGTTCGATGCCGATGTCGTCCAGATAGGGCGTGATCTGCCGGGTGGCGGCGGTGAACGCGTCGAGCACCGCCGTCGCGGGAGCGGCAAGGGCGGCGTTGGCGAGGTTCACCGAGCCCCCTGGCGTCGTGAACGCCTCGACCGCGGTGGGCACCGGGGCGGCGGAGACCGGGAGCGCCGTGGTGCTGCGCGCGCCGCGGCGGGCGACGAGGTAGTCATCGTCGCGCAGTTGGGCGTAGGCGGCGGTGACGGTGGTGCGCGAGACCCGCAGCGCGTCGGCCAGCGCCCGCTCGCTCGGCAGCCGGGCGCCGACGGGCAGCCGGCCGTCGACGATGAGCATCCGGATCCCGTCGGCCAGACCCTGGTAGGCCGGTCCGCTGCGGCTCGACGTACGCCAGTTGCCCAGCTCGCGGGCCAGTAGATCCTCGTCGAGCGCGCGGGCCACCGTTTCGATGCTCATTTGCAGCCAGTATGGTCCAACTGGCTATTGGACCGCAAGCCAGTCAAGGCCAGAATCGGCATATGGCTTCGAACTGGATATCAAAACTGGCGTATCGCCTCTCGGATCTGTTCTCATACCGGCCGGTGGGGTCCACCTCGGCCGAACTGGACTCTGATCTTCGACGGATGCGCAGCGAACTGGACGCCATCCGCATCCGGTTTCCCGACCACGCATGACGCGAGTCCGCACGACGTCGCTGCGCGGCGCCGCACTCCTCGCGGGGCTGATGGGTTACGGGTTCTCGATGGCCCTGATGGTGCGGGCCGGCCTCGGCCTCGATCCGTGGGACGTGTTCCACCAGGGCCTGGCCGGCCACACCGGCATGTCGTTCGGCGTCGCCACCGCGGTGGTCGGCGTCGCCGTGCTGCTGGCCTGGATCCCGCTGCGCAACCGGCCGGGAGTGGGCACCGTCGCCAACGTGATCGTCATCGCAATCACCGTCGACGCCACCCTCGCCGTCCTGCCCGCGCCGGTGTCGATGCCGGTCCGGATCGGCTGGATGGTGACCGCCGTCGTGTTCAACGCGTTCAGCACCGTTCTCTACGTCGGAGCCGGCCTCGGACCGGGACCGCGGGACGGCCTGATGACCGGGCTGGTCGCGCGCACCGGCCGGTCCGTACGCCTGGTCCGCACCGCGATCGAGATCACGGTGCTGACGGTCGGCTGGCTGCTCGGCGGCACCGTCGGTGTCGGCACCGTCGTCTATGCGTTCGGCATCGGGCCGCTGGTGCAGATGTTCGTGTGGCTGACGCCGAAACGGCTGCTGGCCGTCAGTGGCTGGGCTCCGGTGGTCGTCGCCGATGATTCCGACGGGCGAATCGCCGCGAGGCGGCCGGCGTTGCGGCGGCGGCGCAACACTACGATGGGCGAGTGCCGGAAGAAGACACCGCAGCTGACACGGCCGACCCCGACCTGCTGATCGATTTCGCCCGGGTGACGCTGCGGCGCGGCGGCCGGACGCTCGTCGGACCCGTCACCTGGGCGGTGGAACTCGACGAACGCTGGGTCGTCATCGGGCCGAACGGTGCAGGCAAGACGTCGCTGCTGCGGATCGCGGCCGCCATGGAGTATCCCTCGAGCGGCACCGCCTTCGTGCTGGGCGAACGGCTCGGCCGGGCCGACATGGCCGAGCTGCGGTCACGGGTCGGGCTGAGCAGTTCGGCACTGTCGCAACGGGTTCCGGATGACGAGGTGGTTCGCGACCTGGTGGTGTCGGCCGGTTACGCGGTGCTGGGGCGCTGGCGGGAGCGCTACGAGGACGTCGACTATGCCCAAGCGGTGGACATGCTGGAGAGCGTCGGCGCCGAGCATCTCGCCGAACGCCTCTACGGAACGCTGTCCGAAGGGGAGCGCAAGCGGGTGCTCATCGCGCGATCGATGATGACCGACCCCGAACTGCTGCTGCTCGACGAGCCGGCGGCCGGGCTTGACCTCGGTGGGCGCGAGGAACTGGTGGCGCGGCTGGAGGATCTCGCCGCCGACCCCGACGCCCCGGCCATGGTGCTGGTCACCCACCATGTCGAGGAGGTGCCCCGCGGGTTCAGCCATGGCCTGATCCTGTCGGAGGGTCGCGTGGTCGCCTCGGGTCTGTTGACCGACGTGCTCACCGCCGAGAACCTGTCGACGGCGTTCGGCCAGTCGATCGCTCTGGAGAACGTCGACGGCCGCTACTTCGCGCGGCGGACCCGCAGTCGTGCGGCACACAGGAGGCGTGCATGACCGAGGGGTCCCCCGATCCGCTGGTGCCGCGCCCCGCGGCGACGGTGATGCTGATCCGTGACGGGCATCAGGGCGAACCCATCGAGGTCTTCCTGATGCGCAGGCACTCGGCGATGGATTTCGTGGCCGGGGTGATGGTGTTCCCCGGTGGGGGCGTCGACGGGCGCGACCGCAACGCCGACATCGCCTGGGCCGGCCCGGAGCCGGCCTGGTGGGCCGGACGGCTCGGCGTGGACACCGACCTGGCCGGAGCGCTGGTGTGCGCCGCGGCCCGCGAGACGTTCGAGGAGTCCGGGGTGCTGTTCGCGGGCGCCGCCGACGATCCCGACGTCCTGGTCGACGACGCCTCGGTGTACCGGGCGCAGCGGCAGGCGCTGGTCGACAGGTCGCTGTCCTTCGCCGAATTCCTGAAGACCGAGAAGCTGGTGCTGCGGGCCGACCTGCTGCGCCCATGGGCGAACTGGGTGACGCCGAAGGAGGAGCGCACCCGCCGCTACGACACCTACTTCTTCGTGGGCGCGATCCCGCAGGGCCAGCGCGCCGACGGCGACAACACCGAGACCGACCAGGCAGGCTGGATCACCCCCGCCGACGCGCTGGACGACTTCGCCGCCGGGCGCACGTTCCTGCTGCCGCCGACGTGGACGCAGCTCGACTCGTTGGCCGGCCACACCGTCGCCGAGGTGCTGGCGGTGGAGCGCAGGATCGAGGCCGTCGAGCCGCACCTGGCCGCGCGCGACGGCAACTGGGAGATCGAGTTCTTCGACAGCGACCGCTACAACGCCGCCCGGGACCACCGTGCCCCGCAGGGCTACAGCGGCGACTGAACATGGGGGAGTTCGTCGACGTCGTCCTCAGTGGCTCGGTCAACGGCCCGGCTGACGACCGGCCGGGCGTCGCGACGCTGTGGCTGTCCCGGCCGCCGACCAACGCACTGACCCGGCAGATGTACCGGGAGATCGCTGCCGCGGCGGCCGACGCGGGCGCCCGCGACGACGTGCTCGCGGTCATCGTCTTCGGCGGCCACGAGATCTTCTGCGCCGGGGACGACGTCCCCGAACTGCGCACCCTCGAACCGGACGAGGCCGCCGCGGCCGCCCGCACCGCCCGAGAGGCCATCGAGGCGCTGGCCGCGCTGCCGAAGCCGACGGTCGCCGCGATCACCGGCTATGCGCTGGGCAGTGGCCTGACATTGGCGCTCGCCGCGGACTGGCGGGTCAGCGGGGACAACGCGAAGTTCGGGTCGACGGAGATCCTGGGCGGCCGGTCACCCGATCCGTCCGCCGCCGCCCGGCTGACCCGCGCGGTGGGCGAGAGCAGGGCCAAGGATCTGGTGTTCAGCGGCCGGTTCGTCGGCGCGCCCGAAGCGCACGCACTGGGGCTGATCGACGAGCTGGTGGCCCCCGACCACGTCTACGACGCCGCCCTGGCGTGGGCGCTGCGGTTCGCCGACTATCCGCCGCAGCTGCTGGCCGCCGCGAAAGCCAGCTTCGGGGCCGCCGGTTAGGCTGCCCTGCATGACGAGTACCGATTCGGCTCCGGTCCCGAACCCGCACGCCACGGCAGAGCAGGTCGAGGCCGCCCGCCACGACTCCAAACTCGCCCAGGTGCTTTACCACGACTGGGAGGCCGAGAGCTACGACGACAAGTGGTCGATCTCCTACGACCAGCGCTGCATCGACTACGCCCGCGGCCGTTTCGACGCCATCGTGCCCGCCGAGGAACAGCGCGAACTGCCCTACGACCGCGCGCTGGAGCTGGGCTGCGGGACGGGGTTCTTCCTGCTCAACCTCATCCAGTCGGGTGTGGCACGGCGCGGGTCGGTGACCGACCTCTCGCCCGGCATGGTGAAGGTCGCCACCCGCAACGGCCAGTCACTCGGACTGGACGTCGACGGCCGGGTGGCCGACGCCGAGGGCATCCCGTACGAGGACGACACCTTCGACCTGGTGGTCGGGCACGCCGTGTTGCACCACATCCCCGACGTGGAACTGTCGCTGCGCGAGGTCGTGCGGGTGCTCAAGCCCGGCGGTCGCTTCGTCTTCGCCGGCGAGCCGACCACCATCGGCAACACCTACGCCCGCACGCTGGCAGATCTGACCTGGAAGACCACCGTTGCGGCGATGAAGCTGCCCGGTCTGAGCAGCTGGCGCCGGCCGCAGGAGGAACTGGACGAGAACTCGCGGGCCGCCGCGCTGGAGTGGATCGTCGACCTGCACACCTTCGACCCGGCCGATCTCGAGAAGATGGCCACCAATGCCGGCGCGGTCCAGGTCGAGACGGCCAGCGAGGAGTTCACCGCGGCGATGCTGGGCTGGCCGGTGCGCACCTTCGAGTCGACGGTGCCGCCGGGCAAGCTCGGGTGGGGCTGGGCGAAGTTCGCGTTCAACGGCTGGACCACGCTGAGCTGGGTGGACGCCAACGTGTGGCGCCGCGTCGTGCCGAAGGGCTGGTTCTACAACGTGATGGTCACCGGGGTCAAGCCGTCGTAGCGTTCACCCTCGACGACGTCGAGTACCTGCGGGGCGAAGCCGGCGCGACCGCGCTGCACGAGGTCGCGGCCCGCGAACTGGTCGACAGCACACTGGTGCGCGACATCGCTGCTGTGCGAGCTCGATTCGGTGCGCGGGCGGCTGTGCTGGTGGAGACCGTGCGGCTGCGCAGACGCGCCGCGGCCAAGGTCGGCGACCCGTCGGGCTGGCTGTTCACCGACGAGGCGCTGCAGCAGGCGACCGCCGCCCCGGTGGCCGCGCACCGGGCCAGGCGCCTTCGCGGCGCCCGTGTGCACGACGCCACCTGCTCCGTCGGCAGTGAGCTTGTCGCCCTTCGCGATTCGGCTTCGGTGGTGATGGGCAGCGACATCGACCCGGTCCGCGTGTCGATGGCCCGGCACAACCTCGGGCAGGGCGGCGCCGACATCGTGGTGTGCCGTGCCGACGCGCTCCGGCCGGTCAGCCGCGACACCGTCGTGCTGCTCGATCCCGCCCGCCGCAGTGCCGGTCGCCGGCGGTTCGACCCTCGCGACTACACGCCGGCGCTCGACGCGCTGTTCGACGTGTACCGCGAGCGTGATGTCGTCGTGAAGTGCGCTCCGGGAATCGATTTCGGCCGGCTGTCCGAGCTGGGATTCGCCGGCGAGGTCGAGGTGACGTCGTTGGGAGGCAGCGTGCGGGAGGCGTGTCTGTGGTCGGTCGGGCTGACCGCCGGCGGTGTCACCCGCCGCGCCACCGTGCTGGACCGCGCCGAGGAGATCACCGACACCGAATCCGACGACTGCCCGGTCGGACCCGCAGGCCGGTGGATCGTCGACCCCGACGGCGCCGTGGTGCGCGCCGGGCTGGTGCGGCACTGGGCCGCGCGCCACGGCCTGTGGCAACTCGACCCCGACATCGCCTACCTGTCGGGTGAAGCGGTGCCCGAGGGGGTGCGCGGTTTCGAGGTGCTCGACGAGATCGCGTTCAGCGAGCGGCGGCTTCGCGATGCGCTGACGTCGCACGACGTCGGTGCGCTCGAGATCCTGGTCCGCGGCCTCGATGTGGACCCCGATGCGCTGCGACGGCGGCTGCGGCTGCGCGGTTCCGGGCAGCTCGCGGTGGTACTGACCCGACTGGGTTCCGGGACCGCAAGCCGGGCAACGGCGTTCATCTGCCGGCCGGACCGCTGAGGGGACACGTACGCTGACAGGGACGCGCCGGTGGTTCGAACCGGTGTCCGACATCACCTGCGAGGACTACTGACGATGGGTATTGCCAAGATGGCCGCCGTACTGGCGGCCGGTGTCCTGGTCGGCTGGCCGGGCATGGCCGTCGCGGGTGCGCAGTCGGCGTGCGCCGATCTGGGCGGTGCCCTCGACGGCGAGCAGACGTGTCGGGTGCATGCCGCCACCTCGACGTACACGCTGGACTACAGCTTCCCGGCCGGCTATCCGGACGAGCAGGCGGTCGCGGCCTACCTGACCCAGACCCGGGACGGATTCGTCAACGTGTCGCAGACGCCCGGCAACCGCGACCTGCCCTACGTGCTCGACGCCAAGGGCACCACCTACCACTCGGGAATGGCGCCGAAGGGGACGCAGAGCCTGGTGTTCGAGGTGTACCAGAACGTCGGCGGCGCCCACCCGAGCACCTGGTTCAAGGCGTTCACCTACAACCTCGACGGACAGCGCCCGGTCACGTTCGACAACCTGTTCAAGCCCGGAACCCTGCCGCTGGACACGATCTACCCGATCGTCCAGCGCGAGGTGCAGCGCCAGCTCGGCCCCGACGTGGCGATCGCCCCTGAGAACGGAATGAACGCCGACAACTACCAGAACTTCGCGATCTCCGACGACGCGGTGGTGTTCTTCTTCGGGCAGGGGGAGCTGATGGCCGGGGCGGCGGGGGCGAACCAGGTGTCCGTTCCGCGGGACGCCATAGCTTCGATGCTGGCGGTCTAGGGGGCCGGCCGATCAGGCCGGCGCGAACCCGTAGACCTGACCGTCGCTGGTGGCGGTGACGATGCGGCCGTCGTGGGCGATCGACACGCCGACCGGCCACCCGGTGGCCTCCGGCACCGGGTAGCTGTTCACCGTGCGGCCGTCGCCGGAGTCGAGGACCAGCAGCGTCTGCCCGCGTTCGCCGTCGGGAACCACCGTGTAGGCGAGCGCACCGGCCCGGCTGGCGGTGGTCAGTGGCGCCACGTCGTCGCGGGTCCAGGCCACCTCGCCGCGGTCACCCTCGTCGCGGACCGCGAGCAGCCGGGCGCCAGGGCCGCCGCCGGTGAGGATCAGCCCGTCGGGCGACACCGACGGCGGAGTCTGCGCGAGGTACCCCAGCGGCACCGACCACTTGGCGGTGCCGTCGGCGGTGTCGAGCGCCCACAGCCGCGAGTCTCGGCCGTTGACGTAGACGGTGGCGCCGTCGGCCGACAGCACGGGGCTGGCCAGCGGCCCGCGGCCCACCGCGTCGCTGGTCCACTCGCGGGTCAGCAGCGGGCGCTGCCCGGCGCGGTAGCGCAGTCCGACGACCACGGGCGCGTCGGCGCCGGGCTCCCACAGCGTGAGCACCACGATGCCGGTCTCCGCGGAGAATGCCGGAGCCGCCGCCACCGGGCAGCCGCGCCGCGCGGTGCGGCAGTCGGCGAGGCCGCGCACCGAGTCGGTGGGATCGACCCCTGCGACCAGGTCCAGCGGCGCGCCCTCCACGGACCCGCGGTGCCCGTCGAACGTCAGCACCTGGCCGAGGTGCGTCACCACCAGCAGCTGCCCGTCGGTGAGCAGGCGCGGGGTGGTCGGCATGCCGATGACGGGCTGGCGCCAGCGGATCCACTGCGTCGGCGGGAAGGACAGGATGGCGCCGGGCTGGCCGACGTAGAGGTTGTCGAACCCGTCCAGCAGCGGACTGGCGCCGCCACCGCCCTGCACCAGGCGCGTGCACCAGCGCTGCCGGGCGAGGTTGTCGAACTCCCACACCATCAGCGAGCAGCCCGCCGGTGTCTGCGCGTTGGCGGCCAGGTAGCTGCTCGAGCCGAGGGCGACGGCGGCGCCGAGGTCGCCCTTGACCGACCGGGTCCACTCCAGCGTGAGCGCTCCCGGCCCGGCGTCGGCGGTGTAGCTGCTGTTCGCGGCGTCGCCGTACTGCGCGGACCACCCGGTGGCGGCCTTGGACTCGACCCAGCCGTCGGTGTCTCCGCAACCGGCGAGCACGCCCGCGAGCAGCGCCGTCACCACCAGCACGGTCAGTCGCCGGTACACAGTGCTCCGTCAGTCCTCTCGTCCGGGCGTGATGCGCGGCCCAGGTGAGGGTAACCCGGTGCGGCGGCGGCCCGGCCACCCGGCAAGCCGGACCCGGCGATGTGGCGGCCCCTGAATCCAGACCTGGTGCTCGCGTAGGCTTTGCGGCCATGACGACGATGTGGGGTGCGCCGTTGCACAAGCGCTGGCGCGGCTCGCGGCTGAGCGATCCGCGTCAGGCGAACTTCCTCACCGTGGCCTCGCTGAAGTGGGTGCTGGCCAATAAGGCGTACACGCCGTGGTACCTGGTCCGCTACTGGCGGCTGTTGAAGTTCAAGCTGCGCAACCCGCACATCATCACCCGCGGCATGGTGTTCCTGGGCAAGGGCGTGGAGATCGAGGCGACCCCGGAGCTGTCGACGATGGAGATCGGCCGCTGGGTGCACATCGGGGACAAGAACACGATCCGCTGCCACGAGGGGTCGCTGCGCATCGGTGACAAGGTGGTGCTGGGCCGCGACAACGTGATCAACACCTACCTCGACATCGAGCTGGGCGATTCGGTGCTGATGGCCGACTGGTGCTACATCTGCGACTTCGATCACCGGATGGACAACATCGACCTGCCGATCAAGGACCAGGGCATCGTCAAGGGTCCGGTGCGCATCGGGCCGGACACCTGGGTCGGCGTCAAGGTCACCGTGCTGCGCAACACCACCGTCGGGCGCGGCTGTGTACTGGGTTCGCACGCGGTGGTCAGGGGCGACGTCCCGGACTTCTCGATCGCCGTCGGCGCGCCGGCGAAGGTGGTCAAGAACCGCAAGCTGGCCTGGGAGACCTCGGCGGCCCAGCGCGCCGAACTCGCCGCGGCACTGGCCGACATCGAACGCAAGAAAGCCGCCCGCTAGCCCGGGAATCGTTGCGACCTCAGCGGCCGGGCAGGGCGTGCTCGACCGTGGGCCGACGCGGATGCGGCTCCCGCTCACCGCGTTTGGCCGCCAGATAGACCTGTGCGGTGTCGGCGGCGACGGTGTGCCAGTCGAAATCGGACGTGAGTCGGTCGCGGGCGGCGACGGCATGGCGCTGCGCCGCTTCCGGATCGTCGAGCACCGCGATGACGGCGGCCGCGAGCCCGGCGACGTCGCGCGGAGCGCATGACCTCCCGGTCTCGCCGTCGATGACGGCCTCGCCCAGTCCGCCCACATTCGTGGTCACCAGTGGGGTGCCGGTGGCGGCGGCCTCGAGTGCGACGATGCCGAACGGCTCGTAGTGACTCGGCAGCACCGCCGCGTCGGCGGTGTGCAGCATCGCCACCAGGTCGTCGTGTCCGAGCCGCCCGACGAATCGGGTGGCCTTGCGCACCTTGTGCTTTCGCGTCTGGTCGACGAGCCACTGCTCCTGGGTGCCGTCGCCGGCGACCGTCAGGGTGGTGCCGGGATGCGCGCGCCGGATGCGCGGTAGCGCCGCGATGGCGTCGTGGATGCCCTTCTCGTACTCCAACCTGCCGACGAACAGCAGGTGCGGGGCACCGCGGCGGGCACGCCGGGGCGCGTACGGCCAGAGGCCGGCGTCGATGCCGTTGCGGATCACCCTCACCTCGGCGAGACCGGGCCCGAACAACTCGGTGATCTCGTCACTCATCGACGCCGAACACGTGATGAGCGAATCGGATTCGTGCACCAACCACGATTCGACCGCGTGCACCTGGCGGCTGATCGCACCCGACACCCAGCCCGAGTGCCTGCCCGCCTCGGTGGCGTGGATGGTGGAGACGAGCGGCACGTCGAAGAACTCGGCGAGGGCGATGGCCGGATGTGCCACCAGCCAGTCGTGCGCGTGCACGATGTCGGGCCGCCACGGCGCGCCGTCGGCGGTGCTGCGCAGCGTCAGGCCCGACCGGACCATCGAATGCCCCATCGCGAGGACCCAGGCCATCATGTCGGTGCCGAAGTCGAAGTCGTGCGGATCCTGCGCGGCGGCCACGACGCGCACACCCTCGCTGTACTCGTCGGTCGACGGGTGGGTGCTGGGATCGGTGCCGGTGGGCCGCCTGCTCAGCACGACGACCTCGTGACCGGCCTCGGCCAGCGCGGTCGCGAGGTGGTGGACGTGGCGGCCGAGTCCGCCGATGACCACCGGCGGGTACTCCCACGACACCATCAACACCTTCACGGGCGTGACCGGGCCCGGTTCATCGCGGCAGCCGCCGGGCGTCGAGGGCGCCGAACAGGCCGTCGGCGCGGTTCCAGCCCTCGGCGAGCCGCTGTGCGGTGTCGCGGCGGCCGGCGGCAAGCGCCCCGGCGATCTCCCGGGTGGCGTGGGCGTGCAGGTGGGCGCGGTAGCGCGCATAGTCGGCGGCCGAGTCCTTGCTCACCATGAACGGCCAGTCGCTGGACACCGTGAGCAGTGTCTCGCGCAGGATCTGGTCGGCGACGTGGTCGCGCGCCGTCGGCGATCCGACGGCTGAGGTCTGAGCGAGCGCCTTGTCGACGGTGCTGAGCGCGGTCTCGGTCACCTCGCTGTTGAGCTGCACCAGGTCGGCGACCTGCTCGCCCGCCCACACCTGCCAGTCCTTGCCCGAACCCCATGAGCTGGGCGGCAATTCGACCGGATCGCCGACGAAGCCGCCGGCGACGGCGTCGGACAGGGTGCCGACGCGCACGCCGGCTTCCGGGAGCGCGCGCAGCACCCGGGCCAGCCACTCCGGGCCCTCATACCACCAGTGCCCGAACAGCTCGGTGTCGAAGGCGGCCACGACGTGCGCGGGCCTGCCGATCCGCTCGCTCTCGGAGATCAGCCGCCGCCGCACGGTGTCGACGAAGTCGGCGACATGTCCGTCGACGGCCGCGTCGGCGCGCTGCGGGTCGTACGGCGCCTTGTCCTCGGACGCGACGTTGCGCCCGGTGACGCGGGCCGGTTTGAGGCCGGTGACGTGGTCGTGGGTGTGGAAGTCGCGGTAGGCGCCATGGCCCGGGTAGCCCGACTTCGGTGACCACACCCGGTAGCTGACCTGCAGGTCACGGCCGAACGCGACGACGTCGGCGGCACCGACGGGGCGGCCCAGCGCCGTGTCCCCGTGCAGCGACGGCCCGTCGACCATGAAGTGCCCGACGCCCGCGGCGGCGTACTCGGTCTCCATGCCGGGCGCGTAGGCGCACTCCGGCGCCCAGATGCCCGTGGGGACGTGGGCGAAGCGCTGGCCGGCGTCGGCCAGGCCCTCGCGGAGCGCGAACTCCCGCAGCCGCGGGTTGAGCAGCGGCTGGAACGGGTGCGACAGCGGCCCGCCCAGCAGTTCGATGGCGTCGGCGTCGATCAGCTCACGCAGCAGCGGGCTGCCGCCGTGGCGCCACAACGTGGTGAAGTCCTCGAGTGCCTGGTTCGCCGCCCGGTGTTCGTGCGCACCGAACGCGCGCAACGCCTCCGGTGCCGAGGCCGCGCCGGTGGCGGTCGACGTGCGCAGGGTCGCGGCCTCGAGTGCCCGCAGCTCCCAGTTGGCCAGCCAGTGGTGCATACCGGTCAGGCAGTACGGGTCGTCGAGTTGCGCGGTCACCACCGGCGTCATCCCGAGGGTGAGCAGGTGCCCGCGTCCCTCGGCGGCCAGCGTGCGCAGCACCCGCATCAACGGCAGGTAGGCCGCCGACCACGACTGGTAGAGCCACTCCTCGCCGACCGGCCAGCGACCGTGATGGGCCAGCCACGGCAGGTGGGTGTGCAGGACGAGGGTGAACAGCCCCGGTACCGGCGCTGTGGAATCCGTCACGGCCGCACCGCGATCGCCACCAGATCGAGACTGTCGTCGATCGGGCGCTCGGCGGCGGGCGTCAGGTCGAATTCGTCGACGGTGACCGCGGCGACGTCGGACAGCAGGTCGGCGGGCCACGGCGCGTCGGCCACCGCTCGGGCGATCTGGGCGTCGATGATCGAGCCGCCGTGCCGGGTGTCGAGTTCGACGAGGCCGGGGCCGTGGAACACGCCGAGCATCGCCTCGAGGGCGAAGCCGGCGCCGGTCAGGAGCTCGGTCAGCTCGTCGGCGTTCAGCTCACGGGTGTGGAACGGGTTGACCGGGGTGTCGCGCCCGGGGGTGAAGGTGATCCGGTTGGGCGTCGACATCAGCAGCACGCCGGACGGGCGGAGCACCCGCAGGCATTCGGCGACGAACTGCGGCTGGTCCCAGAGGTGTTCGATCACCTGGAAGTTCACCACCACGTCGACGGACGCGTCGGGCAGCGGGAGTGCGGCGAGGTTGCCGTGGTGCATCTCGATGCGGGGGTAGCGGGCGCGCACGTGCGCGACCGTGGCCTCGTCGTAGTCCAGGCCGATCACCCGGCGCGCCACGTCGGCGATCAGGTCGGCGCCGTAGCCCTCCCCGCAGCCGGCCTCGAGCACGTCGCGATCGGCGCAGCGGTCGGCCAGCCGCCGGTAGACGACCTCGTGCCTGCGGAACCAGTAGTTCTCCTCGGCCAGTCCCGGGATGGTCCGCTCGCCGGTCAGCGGCAGGGCAGGGGGTGTCCGGCCAGGGCCGTCCCCGACCGCCCCCGTCAGGAATGCGCTCATCGGAAGGCAGGCTAACCCAGGCGAAGCGCCGATGGCCGATTCGCGAACAGTTCCTCCACGCCGCCCCTGCTTAGGGGAGGTCAGCGCGCAAACTTCGACCAGCTATGGTGTCAGTACGGCCACCACAAGTTACCGACGGGTAACATGGTGGCAGTTGCTTGAAACGTGGTAATAAGGCCGGCCCATCGGCCTCACCGAGGAGGACGAACCAGAGTCATGACGAACATCGTGGTCCTGATCAAACAGGTCCCTGACACGTGGTCCGAGCGAAAGCTGTCCGACGGCGATTACACGCTCGACCGGGAGGCCGCCGACGCCGTACTCGACGAGATCAACGAGCGTGCGGTCGAAGAAGCGCTGCTGATCAAGGAGCGCCAGGGTGACGACAGCACGGTCACCGTGCTGACCGCCGGCCCGGAACGCGCCACCGAGGCCATCCGCAAGGCGCTGTCGATGGGCGCCGACAAGGCGGTCCACCTCGTCGACGAGCAGCTGCACGGCTCCGACATGGTCCAGACGGGCTGGGCGCTTGCCCGCGCGCTGGGCACCATCGAGGGCGCCGAGCTGGTCATCGCAGGCAACGAGGCCACCGACGGCACCGGCGGCGCCGTCCCGGCGATCATCGCCGAGTACCTGGGCCTGCCCCAGCTGACGCACGTGCGGAAGCTGAGCGTCGAGGACGGCAAGGTCACCGGCGAGCGCGAGACCGACGACGGCGTGTTCACGCTCGAGGCGTCGCTGCCCGCCGTGGTGAGCGTGAACGAGAAGATCAACGAGCCGCGCTTCCCGTCCTTCAAGGGCATCATGGCCGCGAAGAAGAAGGAAGTGGTCAAGCTCACGCTGGCCGAGATCGGTGTCGAGGCCGACGAGGTCGGCGTCGCCAATGCCGGTTCCAAGGTGCTGTCGTCGACCCCGAAGCCGCCGAAGACGGCCGGCGAGAAGGTCACCGACGAGGGCGAGGGCGGCGCGAAGGTCGCCGAGTACCTCGTGGCCCAGAAGATCATCTAGCCGCGACCCACCCCAGACATCCCTAGAAGAGGCGAAAGACAAACCCATGGCTGAAGTACTCGTGTTCGTCGAACACGCCGAAGGTGCCCTGAAGAAGGTCACCTCCGAACTGATCACCGCCGCCCGTGTGCTCGGCGAGCCCGCCGCCGTCGTGGTGGGCAAGCCCGGCACCGCCGAGCCGCTCGTCGACGGGCTCAAGGCCGCCGGCGCCGCGAAGATCTACGTCGCCGAGTCCGACGACGCGGAGAACTACCTGATCACCCCGCAGGTCGACGTGCTGGCATCGCTGGTTGAGTCGGCGTCGCCGGCCGCTGTGCTGCTGTCGTCGAACGCCGACGGCAAGGAGATCGCGGGCAGGCTCGCCGCCCGCATCGGGTCCGGCGTGCTGACCGACGTCGTCGAGGTCAAGGAGGGTGGCGTGGCCATCCACTCGATCTTCGGTGGCGCCTTCACCGTCGAGGCGGAGTCCACCGGCGAGCTGCCGGTGATCACGCTGCGCGCCGGATCGCTCGACGCCGAGCCGTCCGACGGCGCGGGCGAGGTCGTCAACGTCGAGGTGCCGGAGCAGGCCGAGAACGCCACCAGGATCACCGCGCGGGAGCCCGCGGTGGCCGGTGACCGTCCCGAGCTCGCCGAGGCCACCGTCGTGGTGTCCGGCGGCCGCGGGGTCGGCAGTGCCGAGAACTTCAACGTGGTGGAGGAGCTGGCCGACGCGCTCGGCGGCGCCGTCGGCGCCTCGCGTGCCGCGGTCGACTCCGGCTACTACCCGGGCCAGTTCCAGGTCGGCCAGACCGGCAAGACCGTGTCGCCGCAGCTGTACATCGCGCTCGGCATCTCCGGGGCGATCCAGCACCGCGCCGGCATGCAGACGTCGAAGACGATCATCGCGGTGAACAAGGACGAAGAGGCGCCGATCTTCGAGATCGCCGACCTCGGCATCGTCGGCGACCTGTTCAAGGTCACGCCGCAGCTGACCGAGAAGGTGAAGGCCCGCAAGGGCTGACCTCTGGTCGACGCACACGCTCAACCGGAACCCCGGCGCCCTGCGGCGCCGGGGTTCCGTCTTTTCCGCAGTCGGGCAAGACCACGGATTCTCCAGGGGGCGATCGACGCCACGAAGCGACGATGCTGAGGGCAGGTCAACCGAGGAGGGTTCAGAAGATGACGAACAGCGTGCGGATCACGGTCATGGGAGCCACCGGTCAGGTGGGCGCGAAGGTGGTCGAACTGCTCGAGAATGCGGGCCACCAGGTGGTCGCGGCGTCCCGCTCGACGGGCGCCGACGTGCTCACCGGTGCGGGCCTCGCCGACGCCCTGTCCGGCGCCGACGTCCTGGTCGACGTCACGAATTCGCCCTCGTTCGACGACGAGCCGGTGCTGGACTTCTTCACCAGGTCGACGGCGAACCTGACCGCGGCGGCCGCCGACGCGGGCGTCGGGCACTACGTGGCGCTGTCTATCGTCGGCGCCGACGGGCTGCCCGAGAGCGGTTACATGCGGGCGAAGGTGGTGCAGGAGCGCGCGATCGTCGGATCCGGCCTGCCGTACACGATCGTGCGGGCCACGCAGTTCCACGAATTCGCCGAGATGATCACCGGATCACTGGTCGTCGGCGGCGAGGTGCGCGCCCCCGACGCGTTGATCCAGCCGATCGCCGTCTCCGACGTCGCCGAGCAGGTCGCCCGCGTCGCACAGGACCCTCCGCGGGGCGGTGTGGTGAACATCGGCGGCCCGGAGAAGATGTCGTTCGCCGACCTGGCCCGAGCGGTGGTGCAGCGGCAGGGCGGCGGACAGCGTGTGGTGGTCGATCCGCAGGCCACCTACTTCGGCACACCGGTGCAGGCCGACAGCCTGGTCACCGGCGACGACGGCATCCTGGCCGGCACCCGGTTCGGCGACTGGTTGGCGGGTCGCTGACATGGAACTCACCGGTCAGTCGGCGTTGGTCACCGGCGGCACCGCAGGCATCGGCCTGGAGGTCGCCAGGCTGCTCGCCCGAGAAGGTGCGGTGGTGACCGTCACCGGCCGCAACGCCGTCCGCGGCGAGCGGGCGGCCGCCGAACTCGGCGTGCGGTTCATCGAGGCCGACCTCGCCGACCTGGCGTCGGTCGAATCGCTGGCCCGCCGATGCGGCGACGTCGACATCCTGGTCAACAACGCGGCCAGTTTCCCCGGCGCGCTGACCGTCGACCAGGACGTGGCGTCGTTCGAGACGACGTTCGACACCAACGTGCGCGGCGCGTACTTCCTGGTGGCCGCGATGGTGCCGGGCATGATCGCCCGCGGCGGCGGCAGCATCGTCAACGTCACCTCGATGGTGGCGTTCAAGGGTGTGCCGGGTGCGTCCACCTACAGCGCCTCGAAGGCCGCGCAGGAATCGCTGACCCGCACCTGGGCCGCCGAATTCGGGCCGAGGGGCATCCGGGTGAACAGCGTCGCACCGGGACCGACCGCCACCGAGGGCGTCTACGCCGAATGGGGCGACACCAACGACGAGCTCGGACGGACGCTGCCGCTGGGCCGGACCGCCCGGCCGGCGGAGATCGCCGAGGCGGTGCTGTTCCTCGCCTCGCCGAGAGCGAGCTTCGTCACCGGATCGACGCTGCACGCCGACGGCGGCGGCGCGGCCGCCTGAAGGGAGACGGGATGACCGGCCTCGACGAGGTGGTGCGGACGCGTCGCTCCAACCGGATGTTCCTGCCCGACAGACCTGTCCCGCGCGCGCTGCTCGACGAGGCGCTGGAGCTGGCGATGCGGGCGCCGTCGAACTCCAACACCCAGCCGTGGCAGCTGTTCCTCGCCACGGGCGATCGCCGGGCACGGCTGGTCGCGGCCCTGCTCGCCGCCGTCGACACGACGCCGCCCGCGCTGGCCTCGGCCGGCCTGCCGCCGAAGTTCGCGTACCGGCGGATGCAGAGCGGCGCCCTGGTGTACGGCGCGATGGGCATCGAGCGGGACGACCGGCAGGGCCGGTGGAACGCTCAGCGGCGCAACTGGGAGTTCTTCGGCGCGCCGGTGGCCGGGGTGGTGTGCATGCACCGCGACTTCGGTGCGGTGGACGCACTCGGGGTGGGGATGTTCCTGCAGACGCTGCTGCTGGCGCTCACCGAGCGGGGCGTCGGCACCTGTGTGCAGGTGTCGATCGCGCTGTATCCGGAGGTGGTGCGGGAGCAACTGGAGATCGGCGACGACCTGTCGGTGCTGTGCGGCCTGTCGATCGGCTATCCGGATCCCGCGTCTCCGGTCAACCACCTCGTCATGCCCCGGAACCCGGTGAGCGAGAACGTGGTGATCCTCGACTCCTGAGAGCGGCGGCGACCACAGTTCGTCATCCAGCGCTCACGGACACGTCATGCACACGACGCCGTCCCGAGACCCGGCTAGGCGAGCGTGCTGACCATGAGCACTGCTGCTGTACTCATCGCCGCCGATCAACAGACCACCTCGGTGAACGTCCCGCGGTATTCACTCCTGCTGTCCACCGACTCCGACCTGATCGAGGCCGCCCAGCGGCTGCGTCACGACGTGTTCACCTCTGAGCCGGGCTTCGCGCTGGCCGGCGCCACCGACGGCCGCGACGCCGACCGCTTCGACGAGTACTGCGATCACCTGCTGGTCCGCGAGGAGGAGTCCGGTCAGCTCGTCGGCTGCTACCGGATGCTGCCACCCCCGGGCGCCATCGCCGCCGGCGGTCTCTACACCGCAACGGAATTCGACGTCAGCGCGCTCGATGCGCTGCGGCCGTCGCTGGTGGAGATGGGGCGCGCGGTGGTGCGCGAGGACCACCGCAACGGCGGCGTGGTGCTGCTGATGTGGGCGGGCATCCTGGCCTACCTGGACCGCTGCGGATACGACTACGTCACCGGCTGTGTGTCCGTCCCGACGCACACAGACGGCGGAGCGCCGGGCAGCCAGGTCCGCGGGGTGCGCGACTTCGTCCGGCGCAGGCACGCCGCCCCGGAGCAGTTCACCGTGCACCCGTACCGCCCGGTGGTGCTCGACGGGCGCGGACTCGACGACATCGAACCCCCGGAGCGCCTGGCCGTTCCCGGTCTGATGCGCGGCTACCTGCGCCTGGGTGCGCGGATCTGCGGCGATCCCGCCCACGATCCGGACTTCGGCGTCGGCGACTTCCCGGCGCTGCTCGACAAGCGTCAGGCCGACACCCGGTACCTGAAACGCCTGCGGTCGGTCTCGGCCGCATCGACGATGGCCGAAGGGGTGACCCGATGACCGGCCTGGGCGCCGCGTCGGCACCCGGCCCGCAGCCTTCCCCGGTGGCCGACCACCCCTGGCTGCCCCGGGCCTCCTGCAATTCCGGTTGTGTCAGCGCCGGCGTCGGGCAGCCGAGCCGGCCCGTCCTGGTGCGACTGCGCACCGCGCTCCGGCTGACCATGGCCCTGCTGTTGGCGCCTGCGCTGCCACTGCTCGCGGTGCCGCTGCCCGGCCGCACACACGTCCAGCGGGCCTACTGCAGGCTGATGCTGCGCTGCCTGGGCGTGCGGATCACCGTGTCGGGCGGCCCGATCCGCAACCTGCGCGGTGTGCTCGTGGTGAGCGGGCACGTGTCGTGGCTGGACATCTTCGCGATCGGGGCCGTGCTGCCAGGGTCGTTCGTCGCGCGGGCGGACCTGGTCGAGTGGCCCGCCATCGGGCGGCTCGCGCGCATGGTGAAGGTCATCCCGATCGACCGGGCCAGCCTGCGCCGCCTGCCTGCCGTGGTGGCCGCCGTCGCCGACCGGTTGCGGGCCGGCCACACCGTGGTGGCGTTCCCCGAGGGCACCACGTGGTGCGGGCTGGGCTACGGCCGGTTCCGTCCTGCGATGTTCCAGGCCGCGGTGGACGCGGGCAGGCCGGTGCAACCGCTGCGGCTGAACTACCACCACCGCGACGGCAGGCCGTCGACGGTTCCCGCTTTCGTCGGCGACGACACGCTGCTGGAGTCGCTGCGCCGGGTTACCGGCGCACGCCTGACGGTCTGCCACATCGAGGTCGCGTCGCTGCAACTGCCCGGCGTCGACCGCCGCGACCTCGCCGCACGCTGCGAGGCGCTGGTCCGCGGGCAGGACCGGCCTGCGGTGTCCGCCACACCGGCGTCCGTGCACGCCCTGGCGGCCTGACCAGGCGAGGCGAGCGGCCCAGAGGTGGCCGGTATCCTTGAACGGTTATGTCCGAGCCGGTCTATCTCGACCACGCCGCCACCACCCCGATGCACCCCGCCGCCATCGAGGCGATGACCGCTGTGCTGGCGACGGTCGGTAACGCGTCGTCGCTGCACGGCACCGGCCGGCTGGCCCGCAGGCGGATGGAGGAGGCCCGCGAGGCGCTGGCGCACCTGCTGGGCGCCCGCCCGTCGGAGGTGGTGTTCACCGCGGGCGGCACCGAGAGCGACAACCTCGGGATCAAGGGCATCTACTGGGCCCGCCGCGACGCCGATCCGCGGCGCCGCCGCATCATCACCACGCCGGTGGAGCACCACGCCGTGCTCGACGCGGTGGAGTGGCTCGCCGAGCACGAGGGCGCCGAGGTGACCTGGCTGCCCGTGGAACCGGACGGTTCGGTGACGCCCGCCGCGCTGCGGGCCGCGCTTCAGCACCCCGAGGACGTCGCGCTGGTGACGGTGATGTGGGCCAACAACGAGGTCGGGACCGTGCTGCCGGTGCCCGAGCTGGCCGCGGTGGCCGCCGAGTTCGACATCCCGATGCACAGCGACGCGATCCAGGCCGTCGGCCAGATCCCGGTCGATTTCGCCGCCAGCGGCCTGTCCGCGATGAGCGTCGCGGCCCACAAGTTCGGCGGACCGACCGGTGTCGGTGCGCTGCTGCTGCGCCGCGACACCGCCTGTGTGCCGCTGCTGCACGGTGGCGGCCAGGAGCGCGACGTCCGTTCCGGCACACCGGATGTCGCGGGGGCGGTGGCGATGGCCGCGGCGGCCCGGGTGGCGATCGAAGGTATGGCCGTCACCAGTGCGCGGGTGCAGCAGCTGCGCGACCGGCTGATCGACGGCGTGCTCTCGGGCATCGACGACGTCTACCTCAACGGTGCCCGTGACGGCGGCCGGCTGCCCGGGAACACCCACTTCACCTTCCGCGGGTGCGAAGGCGACTCTCTGCTGATGCTGTTGGACGCCAAGGGAATCGAGTGCTCGACCGGATCGGCGTGCACCGCAGGCGTTGCGCAGCCGTCGCACGTGCTGATCGCGATGGGTGCCGACCCGGTGAGCGCCCGCGGTTCGCTGCGGCTGTCGTTGGGGCACACCAGTACCGACGCCGATGTCGATGCCGCGCTGGCGGTCCTGCCCGCGGCGGTGGAGCGCGCGCGCCAGGCGGCGCTGGCCAGTTCCGGGGTGCTGGAGTAGATGCGGGTCCTGGTCGCGATGAGCGGCGGTGTCGACTCCTCGGTCGCCGCCGCCCGGATGGTCGACGCCGGCCACGACGTCGTGGGTGTGCATCTGGCGCTGTCCGCCGCGCCAGGCACGCTGCGCACCGGATCGCGCGGGTGCTGCTCGAAGGAGGACGCCGGTGACGCCCGGCGGGTGGCCGACATCCTCGACATCCCGTTCTACGTATGGGATTTCGCGGACCGCTTCAAGGAGGACGTGATCGACGACTTCGTCGCGTCCTACGCCCGCGGTGAGACGCCCAACCCGTGCGTGCGGTGCAACGAGAAGATCAAGTTCTCCGCTCTGGCGGCCCGCGCCCTGGCGCTCGGCTTCGACGCCGTCGCGACCGGGCACTACGCGCGGCTGTCCGCAGGCCGGCTGCGCCGCGCCGTCGACCACGACAAGGACCAGTCCTATGTGCTGGGTGTGCTCACCGCGGGCCAACTCCGCCACGCGTTGTTCCCGATCGGCGACACCCCGAAGGCGCAGATCCGCGAGGAGGCGGCCCGCCGCGGCCTGGCCGTCGCGGACAAGCCGGACAGCCACGACATCTGCTTCATCCCGTCCGGCGACACCCGGGCGTTCCTGGGCGCCCGCATCGGCGTGCGGCGCGGAGCGGTCGTCGACTCGGGCGGCGCCGTGCTCGCCGAGCACGACGGGGTGCACGGCTTCACGGTCGGACAGCGCAAGGGCCTGGGCATCGCCGGGCCCGGCCCGGACGGGCGACCGCGTTACGTGACGGACATCGATGCCGCGACCGGAACGGTTCGCGTCGGCGATCGGGAGGATCTGGACGTGTGGCGCCTGACGGGCGAGCGTCCGGTGTTCACCAGCGGGTCGGCGCCCGACGGCCCGGTGGAGTGTGCGGTGCAGGTGCGTGCGCACGGCGGCGTCGCCGACGGTGTCGCGGCGCTGGCTGACGGCGTGCTCACGGTGGACCTGCGGGCTCCGCTGCGCGGGGTGGCACCGGGCCAGACCATGGTGCTCTACCGTCCCGACCCCGAGGGCGACGAGGTGCTGGGTAGCGCGACGATCCGCGGCTAGCCGTACCCCTAGGGGATCAGCAGTAGCGCCGACGTCGTCACCATGACGGCGGCGGTGAGGCCGTGTACTCCCCAGGCGATCGACTTCGGCCCTCCGTTGGCGAGCACGATGGCCGCGTCGGCGATCGGAATGATGGTGGCGGCCAGGATTATCCAGCCGAGCAGATGCGTGACGCCGGCAACCATCAGGATGACGACGAACAGTCCTGAGGCGATGTCACGGATGCCCTTGACGCTCAGGTAGGCGCCGGTGGAACGCTGATCGAGATCGGGCTGCACACCGTAGCCGGCGGCGGCGGCGCGCGGCGCGACGAGGAATCGCGCGCCGATGACGATGATGGCCGCGGCGATGAGCCCGGCGAGCACGTAGGCGACGGTGGTGAGGGTCATGACAGAGACTCCTGGAACTGGGAGGAATTGGGGGAGAACGGCATCGGATCGAGGAGTACCGATTCGACGTCGACGATGTCATCGGCGTCGAAGCCGGCCATGTCGGCGGCGAAGTCGGGACTGGCCATGATGTGTCGCGTGAGGTGTTCGGGGTCGGCGCCGGGTGGATAAGTGATCAGCGCGACGAGTCGATGTGCTCCGCCTGCGTGTTCGGTCCAGACACCGTGAGTATCGACCCCGAACGTGGCGAAGGTCGTGACGTGGCGGGCCCAGTGCACGGTCGCGTACCGCTGCAGAGCCTCGGGTGACCGCAGTGTGTAGATCCTGAGTTGGAACATCGAATCCCGCTCTCTTCCAGTCGTCTTTGGGAACTCAGGCGATCAACGCGATGCACAGGGCGGCCACTGCCACTCCCTGCAGGGCGGCGCGAGCACCGATGATCCGGTCCCACCGTGCCTGCAGCGCACGCCCGTCCGGTAGCGACCGCCCCGCGTCGGCGGCAGCGGTCAATTGCCGGTTGATGGGTGCGCTCACCCGGAGGTAGAGCACCAGCCAGATCGACAGCAGGACCAGCGCGATTGCCGCCGCGATGGCCTGCGCCCAGTGCGCGGCCACCGCGGCCAGCACCGCGGTGGCCGCGGTCGCGAGGATGCCGAGCACTCCGGGCACCGGCATCCGCCGGTCGCCGTAGCGGTGAACGTGCCCGGTCACCGCGACCAGCACGCCGTCGTCGACCGCGGCCAGAGCGGGCCGCAGCACGACCGCACAGAACACGTCGGTGCCGTAGACCACCGCGGCGCCGAGCACCGCGATCAAGGCGACGACGCGGGTGATGAGGTCCAGGTCCATGGGGACTCCTCGGTCGAGTAGGTGTTAGCAACGCTAACCCCCAGCCCGTCCGACGTCAATAGCAGCGCTAGCATTACTAGCGGTGATATCGTGCGGTATGCCGATCGACGAGCGCCGAGAGCGCGAGCGCGCCGCCCGTCGAGGGCTGATCGTCGACGCGGCCCGCCGACTGGCCGAGTCCGAAGGCTGGGACGCGGTCACCACGCGTCGCCTGTCCGCCGAGATCGAGTACAGCCAACCGGTGTTGTACAAGCACTTCACCGGCATGGAACAGATCGCCGGGGCCGTGGCGATCGAGGGCTTCGGCGAGTTCGTGAAGGTGCTCCGGGCCGCCCGCTCCGGCCCCGGCACGGGCCGGGATGTCCTCACCCGGGTCTCGCGCGCCTACCTCGACTTCGCCCGCGACAATCCGGCCCTCTACGACGTGATGTTCATTCGTGCGACCACGTTGCGCTTCGCCGCCCAGGACACACCGCCCCAGCTGACGGCGGCCTTCACCGAGCTTCGACAGGCGCTCGCCCTGGTCGCCGCCGGGCAGGACGCGGACGCGCTCACCGAGGTGTTCTGGGCCGGGCTGCACGGCCTGGTCACCCTCACCCGCGCCGGCCGGTTACGCCCCGGCCATGACGCGGAACGTCTCGATCTGCTCGTCGAGTCGTTCATGGCAAGCCGCTGACGGCACGCCCCGCGGGACTACTCCCGAATCCTGGCCAGGATGTTGGTCATCACGATGTCGGGCACCGAATCCGGGAAACTGCAGAACGTCACCTCGACCAGCACCACGGACTTGAGGCGGTAGTCCCGGCCGCACCCGCCGGGCCGGGTCTGTGCCGCATCATCGGAGGCCGTCCAGTCCCCGACGATCGACGACCCGGCACCGGTGCCGTCGCAGCGGTCGATGTGACCGACAAGGCCGTCGAAGGCGCGGCGGGCCGTCACCGGATCGCGGTAGCCGGCGGCGCCCTGCGAGATGAGCCCGCCGTCGGGCGGGTTCTGGAACGTCGTCTTGTGGAACTCCTCGACGTCCGGACCGAAGGTCTGCGTCTCGGCGTAGACCCAGCCGCACTGCGGCGGCACCGTCGGCATCAGCGCTTCGATGTCGACCGGGAACTTGCCGTCCATCGACGGGATGACGGTCAAGTCCTCGCCGGCGCCGGTGATGGCGCGCATCTGCGACTGTTCGAGGAGCACCGTGTCCACGTCGACGGGTGAGCGTGAGTGGTCGTCGATGCCGGGCACCGGCCGCACCGCATTGCCGCCGACGGTGTGGGCGCACCCCGCCACGAGCAGCACCGCGACGAACAGCAGCCACCGGGCCCGAGCGCACATGGCGGCCCCTTCCGTCGTCACGACTTTAACCCGGTCGCATATCGTCAAACGGGTGAGCGTTTTCGCCGGGGCGACCGGTATCGGATCCTGGCCCGGCGCCGACCCGCGTCAGGCCGCCGAGGTCGTGGTGGGGGAGCTGCACACCCTGCCGCATCTCGTCGAGCTGCCGTCGCGCGGGGTCGGCGCGGACATGATCGGCCGGGCGGGGGGACTGCTGGTCGACATCGGCATCGACATCGTGCCGCGCGGCTACCGCATCGCCCCCGGCCGCAGCACCGCGCGGCGCCGTGCGGCGAGTCTGCTCGCCGAGGACATCGACGCGCTCGAGGAGGCCTGGGAGAAGGCAGGACTGGCCGGCTCCGGGCGCACGGTGAAGGTGCAGGCGCCGGGACCGATCACCCTGTCGGCGGAACTCGAACTGCCCGGCGGACATCGCGCGATCACCGACCCGGGTGCGGTACGCGACCTCACCTCCTCGCTCGCCGAAGGGGTGGCGGGTCATCGCGCGGAACTGCAGCGGCGCCTCGGCACGCCGGTGGTGGTGCAGTTCGACGAACCCCTGCTGCCTGCCGCGCTGGCGGGCCGGCTCACCGGCGTCACCAGTTTCAGCCCGGTGCACCCGGTCGACGAGCCGGTGGCCACCGCGCTGCTCGACGAGTGCGTCGCCACGGTCGGCGGTGACGTCGCGCTGCACAGCTGTGCCCCCGATCTACCGTGGAAGCTGTTCCTGCGCAGCACTCTTCACGCCATCTCGGTCGACAGCGCGACACTCACGGTCGCCGACCTCGACGGTGTCGGAGAATTCGTCGACAGCGGCCGCGCCGTGGTGCTGGGTGTGGTGCCCTCGGCGTCCCCGACCGCACCGACGTCGGCCGAGGACGTCGCGAAGGCGGTGGTGACGCTGACCGACCGGCTCGGATTCGCCCGGTCGGTGATCACCGACCGGATCGGCATCACCCCCGCGTGCGGTCTGGCGGGGTCCACGCCCGAGTGGGCGCGCACTGCCGTCGGGTTGGCACAGAGGGCCGCCGACGTCCTGGCGGTTGACACCGCAGCGGTCTGACCGCAAGACGCAACCGAAAGGTTGCCTTTCTCGCCGGCCTCCGCTAGCGTGAGGAGCAACCAGGAGGTTGCATATGAATACCGATCGCATCGAGAAGGAAGTACTGCTGCGGGCCCCGCTGGAGCGGGTGTGGCGGGCGATCAGCGACGCCGACGAGTTCGGCCGCTGGTTCGGCGTGCGCTTCGACGGACCGTTCGTCGAGGGCGCGACCGTGACCGGCGTCATGACGCCGACGGCGGTGGACGACCGGGTGGCCGGCATGCAGGAGCCCTACGCGGGGCAGGCCGACAGCTGGCACATCGTCGCGGTGGAACCGAAGCGCCGGTTGGCATTCCGCTGGCATCCGTATGCCGTCGAGCCGGGCGCCGATTACTCCGCCGAACCGACGACCCTGGTGGAGTTCACCCTCACCGAGGCCGACGGCGGCGTGCTGCTGCGCATCGTCGAATCCGGCTTCGACGCCGTTCCGGCCGCGCGCCGGGCGTCGGCCTTCGAGGCCAACAGCGAGGGCTGGTCGCTGCAGGCCGAGCTGGTCGGCAAGTACCTGGCGCTGGACGAAAAGGTGTGAGTACCACCGTCGAGGCCACCGCACCGCTGTTCGACGCCCTCGGCGACGCGAACCGGCTGCGCATCGTCATCCGGCTCTGCGACGGCGGCCCGTGCTCGACATCGGAAGTCACCCAGGTGATCCCGGTGACCCGGCAGGCCGCCACCAAGCATCTGTTGCAGCTCGAGGCGGTGGGTCTGGTGAGCAGTCACCGGCAGGGCCGCGAGAGGATCTGGCGGATGCGCCCGGAACCGCTCGCGGAGGCCAGCGACTACCTGACCGCGCTGTCGACACGGTGGGACCGCGCGATCGAGCGGTTGCGCGCCCTCGTCGAGGACGACTAGCGGCGCAGGTCCTTCCGCAGGATCTTGCCCGACGCGGACTTCGGTATCGCGTCGATGAACTCGACCATCCGCACCTTCTTGTACGGCGCCACCTCACCGGCGACGAACTCGATCACGTCGTCCTCGGTCAGCTCGGCGTCCGACTGCGCGACGACAAACGCCTTCGGAACCTCTTCGCCCTCAGCGTCGTTCACGCCGATCACCGCCGCATCCGCGATCGACGGATGGCTGAGCAGCACCGCCTCGAGTTCGGCGGGCGGCACCTGATAGCCCTTGTACTTGATCAGCTCCTTGAGCCGGTCGACGATGTACACGCAGCCGTTCGAGTCCACCTGCGCCAGATCGCCGGTGTGCAGGAAGCCGTCGCCGTCGATGGTCTCGGCGGTGGCCTGCTCGTTGTTCAGGTAACCCGCCATCACGTTTGGCCCGCGGAACCACAGCTCTCCGGTAGCGCTCAAACCCTCTGCCGGAATGCCGATCTCGTCCCCGGTCTCGCCGTCGACGATCCGGCTCTCGGCGTTCGGCACCGTCCAGCCGCTCGAGCTCAGCGGCGCGACCGCGCCCACGAGTTCGGTGCCGCCGTCGAACGGGGTGACGTGACTGACGGGGCTGAGCTCGCTCATGCCGTAGCCCTGCACCACCGCGCAGTCCAGTCGCTCGGCGACCGCCCGGCCGAGGTCGGCGTCCAGCGGTGCGGCGCCGGACATGATCCCGCGCAGGCTCGACAGGTCGTAGTCGTCGATCATCGGGTGCTTGGCGAGCGCCACGGCCACCGGCGGCGCGATGAACGCGAAGGTGCACCGGTGCTCGGCGATGTTCTGCAGGAAGTCGCTCAGGTCGAACTTCGGCATGATCACCAGCCGCGCCCTGGCGTGCAGCGCGGCGTCGAGCAGCACCGTCATGCCGTAGATGTGGAAGAACGGCAGCACGGCCAGGATGCGGTCATCGGCGGTCATGCCCTGCACCGGGCGGATCTGGGCGACGTTGGCGGCCAGGTTGCGGTGGGTGAGCATGACGCCCTTGGGGTTTGCAGTGGTGCCGGAACTGTAGGGCAGCACCGCGAGGTGGGTGGCCGGGTCGAAGTCGACATCCGGGGCGGGGTGACCGGGGCCGAGCAGGTCGTCGGCATTGGGGTGGCCGTCGGCGGCGAGTCCGGGGCCGTCGAGCACCAACAGCCGGTCGGCGGGCAGGCCGACCGCCTCGGCGGCCTCGGCGGCCTGGGCCAGCAGCGGGCCGACGGTGACCAGCAGCCGTGCGCCCGAGTCGGTCAGCTGCTTGGCGACGTCCTTGGCGGTGAACAGCGCGTTGATGGTGGTGGCCGTCGCGCCCGCCCGCAGGATGCCGTGGAACGCGATCGCGAAGGCCGAGCTGTTCGGGGAGAGCAGCCCGACCACGTCACCGACGCCGATGCCGCGATCGGCCAGCGCACCGGCGAACGCGTCGATGCGGGTGAGCATCTCGCCGTAGGTGATCTCGGTGCCGGGTGCGGCGTCGACCAGCGCGACCCGCTGCGCGTCGGCCTCGGACAGGTCGCCGAACAGGTAGTCGTACAGGCTCGTGGTGGGGATGTGGACGTCGGGGTATGGGCTCGCGAAACTCATGGTGCCTGCCATCGAACCACGCCCGGCCGCGCGGCCGGTCAGAGTCCGTCGAGGAGCTTGATCTGCTTCTTGCCCGCCACCAACCGGTACGACGCGTCGACGAGCTCGCGCACCTCGTCCCAGTCGACATCGCCCTTGGTGAAGTCGAGCCCGAGCCAGCCCGACGGGCCCATGTAGGCCGGAAAGAAGAAGCGGTCGTCTTGCAGCAGCGCCTCGTGGTCGGACTTGCCGACCTTGACCATCACGCAGTGCGGGACGGTCTCCATCGAGCCGCTCTCCTTGGTGCTGCCGCCGTACATCGCGAACATCTTCGCCACGAAGAAGCCGGGCCTGCCGTGGGACACCTTCTCGTAGGCCTCCGGGTAACTCAGCGCGATCTCACGCACTTCCGCCAGTCCGGGATCGCCCTCGCGGAACATGATCGGGTGCGGCATGCCCGTCAGGCTAAGCGCTCCGGCGCCGTTGTCACAGCGCTTCGATAGCCTGCGTAGGTGAGCTCGAAAGACGCCGAGTCGGCGCTGGCCGAACAGGCCGAGGAGGCGCCGGACGCCGACGTGCGACGGGCCTGGCAGGAACTCGCCGACGAGGTGCGCGCGCATCAGTTCCGCTACTACGTCAAGGACGCGCCGATCATCACCGACGCGGAGTTCGACACCCTGCTGCGCCGGCTGCAGGCACTCGAGGACACCCACCCGGAACTGCGCACCCCCGACTCGCCGACACAGCTGGTCGGCGGCGCGGGCTTCGCCACCGACTTCACCTCGGCCGAGCACCTCGAGCGCATGCTCAGCCTGGACAACGTGTTCACCCCCGACGAACTCGCGGCGTGGGCCGCCCGCCTCAAGGGCGAGATCGGCGACGACGCGCACTACCTGTGTGAGCTCAAGATCGACGGCGTGGCGCTGGCGCTGGTCTTCCGGGACGGCAAGCTCGAGCGTGCCGCCACCCGGGGCGACGGCCGCACCGGCGAGGACGTCACGCTGAACGCCCGCACCATCGAGGACGTGCCCGAACGGCTCACCGCCACCGACGAATTCCCGCTGCCCACGGTGCTCGAGGTGCGCGGCGAGGTGTTCTTCCGGCTGGCCGACTTCGAGGATCTCAACGCCGGCCTGGTCGCCGAGGGCAAGCCGCCGTTCGCCAACCCCCGCAACAGCGCGGCCGGTTCACTGCGCCAGAAGAACCCCGCAGTGACGGCGCGGCGCCGGCTGCGGATGATCTGCCACGGCCTTGGCCGGGTCGAGGGCTTCACACCCACGACGCTGCACGACGCCTACCGGGCACTGCAGGCGTGGGGATTGCCGGTGTCCGACCACACCACCCGGGTGCAGGGTGTCGACGCGGTGACCGAGCGTGTCGCGTACTGGGGCGAGCACCGCCACGACGTCGAGCACGAGATCGACGGCCTGGTGGTCAAGGTCGATGAGGTGTCGCTGCAGCGCCGGCTCGGGGCGACATCACGCGCACCGCGCTGGGCGATCGCCTACAAGTACCCGCCCGAGGAGGCGCAGACCAAGCTGCTCGACATCCGCGTCAACGTGGGCCGCACCGGCCGCGTCACACCGTTCGCCTACATGGAGCCGGTCAAGGTGGCGGGTTCCACCGTCGGCCTCGCGACGCTGCACAACGCCTCGGAGGTGAAGCGCAAGGGCGTGCTGATCGGTGACACCGTCGTCATCCGCAAGGCGGGGGATGTGATCCCCGAGGTGCTCGGCCCGGTGGTCGACCTGCGCGACGGCTCGGAACGCGAGTTCGTGATGCCCACGCACTGCCCCGAGTGCGGCACCGAACTGGCGCCGGCCAAGGAGGGCGACGCCGACATCCGCTGCCCGAACGCGCGGACCTGCCCGGCGCAACTGCGTGAGCGGGTGTTCCACGTCGCGGGCCGCGGCGCATTCGACATCGAGGGCCTCGGGTACGAGGCGGGCATCGCGCTGCTGCAGGCGCAGGTCATCACCGACGAGGGCGACCTCTTCACGCTCACCGCCGACGACCTGCTGCGCACCGACCTGTTCACCACCAAGGCCGGTGAGGTGTCGGCCAACGGCAGGCGGTTGCTGGCCAATCTGGACAAGGCGAAGAGTCAGTCGCTGTGGCGGGTGCTGGTCGCCCTGTCGATCCGGCACGTCGGGCCCACCGCGGCCCGCGCGCTGGCCACCGAGTTCGGCAGCCTGGACGCGGTCATCGAGGCATCGGAGGAGGAGTTGGCCGCCACCGAGGGTGTCGGGCCGACCATCGCCGCCGCGGTCAAGGAATGGTTCACCGTCGACTGGCACTGCGCCATCGTGGAGAAGTGGCGCGACGCCGGTGTCCGGATGGCCGACGAGCGCGACGCCAGCATCGCCCGCACGCTGGAGGGGCTGTCGATCGTCGTCACCGGATCGCTCACCCGGTACTCCCGGGACGAGGCCAAGGAGGCGATCATCGCGCGCGGCGGCAAGGCCGCCGGATCGGTGTCGAAGAAGACGGCCTACGTCGTCGCGGGCGACTCTCCGGGCTCCAAGTTCGACAAGGCCGTCGAACTGGGAGTTCCCGTGCTCGACGAGGACGGCTTCACCCGGCTGCTCGACGGTGGCCCCGACGCCGTCTGAGCCCAGGCCGCGGGCGGCTCGCCGTTTGCTGCGGCCGCGCGGCGATGTTTGGGGAACCGGCGGACGGCTACTCTGAGCCCGATGACCACGAGCAGCCCGTCCGACGTCGAGCAGCTGGACCGGACCCGCCGCGTGGTGGCAGGCATCGCCGAGGCGTTCTCGGCCAAGGTCGTCGGCCAGGAGAATCTGCGCGAGACGCTGCTGATCGGCCTGCTGACAGGCGGCCACATCCTGCTCGAAGGCGTTCCCGGCCTTGCCAAGACCACCGCGGCGCGCGTCGTCGCCGAATCGATCTCCGGCGGATTCCAGCGGATCCAGTGCACACCGGACCTGCTGCCCAGCGACATCATCGGCACCCAGATCTACGACGCGGCCACCAGTTCCTTTGTCACGCAACTGGGTCCGGTGCACACGAATATCGTGATACTCGACGAGATCAACCGGTCCAGCGCCAAGACCCAGAGCGCGATGCTGGAGGCGATGGAGGAGCGGCAGACCACCATCGCCGGCCGGCTCTACCCGATTCCCGAGCCGTTCCTGGTGATCGCCACCCAGAATCCCGTCGATCAGGAGGGCACCTACCCGCTCTCGGAGGCCCAGACCGACCGGTTCATGCTCAAGGAGGTGCTGCGCTACCCGACGCCCCAGGAGGAGGCGGAGGTGATGTTCCGCATGGACGCCGGTGTCTACGACCGCGCGCACGCCACCGCGCCCGTCATCAGCCTCGACGAGATGCGGATGATCCAGCGGGTCGCCGCCCGGGTGCATCTCGACCCCAAGCTGGTGCACTACGTGAGCCAGCTGGTGTACGCCACCCGCAACCCCGACGAGTTCCTCAGCCCGCAGCTCGCCCGCCTCGTCGAGTACGGCGCCAGTCCCCGCGCGACGATCGCGTTCTGCCGGTCCGCCCGGGCGCTGGCGTTGCTGGCCGGCCGCAATCACGTGCTGCCCGACGACATCCGCGATCTCGCGCACCGCGTGCTGCGCCACCGGCTCGTCCTCGGCTTCGAGGCCGTCAGCGCCGGTGTCACCACTGAGACCGTCGTCGACGCCGTGATGCACTCCGTCCGGGTGCCCTGAGTCCGTCATGGGCAGGCACCTCAACCGGGCCAAACAGTACTTCGGCTCCGACACCCGGGGAATGCTCGAGGGCGGCCACTACGCGTTGTTGCACACGCGCACTATGGAGTTCGACGATCTGCGACCCTACGTCCCCGGTGACGAGATCCGCGACATCGACTGGCGGGCGACCGCGAGGGCGGGCTCGGTGCTGGTCAAGCGGTTCGTCACCGAGAAGCATCACAAGATCCTGCTGGTGGCCGACGCGGGTCGCAACATGTCCGCACTCGCCCCCGGCGGAGAGCTCAAGCGCGACGTCGCGGCGGTGGCGATGGGTGCCATCGGCCTGATCGCACTGCGCCGCACCGACGAGGTGGGCCTGGTCTACGGCGACGTCCGCGGCTCGCAGCACATGCGCAGCGGCCGCGGTGAACCGCACATCGAGGGCCTGATCGAGCAGTTCTACCTGCACAGCCGTGGCGACGTCGGCATCAGCGACATCGTCAGCCAGCTCGAGTACGTCGCGCGCCACCACCGGCGGCCGGTGCTGCTCGTGGTGATCTCCGACGAGCCGGAGGTCAGTCCCCGCCTCGACGAGGCGATCCGCCGCCTCGCGGGCCGCCATGACGTGCTCTGGCTGATGATCTCGGACATGCCGGCCGTGGGCGGCCCGGCCGACGGCGGGCACGAGGGCGTCGACGTGGCGACGGGGCGGGTGGTGCTCGACGGCCACAGCCTGGGCCCACGGGTGCTGGCCGCCTACCGCAAGGCCGAGCGCCGCCGCCTCACCGCGCTGGTCGAGACGATGACCGCCCGCGGTGTGCCGTTTGCCCGCATCACGGGCAGCGCCGACGTGCGCGCGAAGCTCACCACGGTGACCGAGGCGTACCGCCGTGCCGGGTGAGGATCTGCTGCGCTTCGTCGGCGGCCCGCTGCCGTACTCGACGGGCTGGCTGCTGCTGGCGGCCGTTCTCGTCGTCGCCGTGCTGCTCTGGTGGACGGCCGTGGTGCTGTGGACGTTGCCGCCGGAACGCTTGCGGCGCATCCCGGTTGTACGGGATGTGCACCGGCGCCTGACCGAGCGCCGGTTCGTGCGGTCGGTGCGGGCCATCACCGAGCGGCACCGCCGTCATGAGCTGACGGCGGCCGAAGCCGGCACCGAACTCGCCCGGGTGGTCCGGAGTTTCCTGTCCGTGCGGACCGGTGTCGGGGCGCAGTACCTGCACACCGGCGACATCGCGCGCGGCGACCTCGCCCATGCCGCACCGCTTTTGGAACGGATCGACGACGTGCAGTTCAACGCCGACTCCGACGTCGATGTGATCGAGCTGGGCGCCGCCACCGAAGCGCTCGTGACGACCTGGAACTGACGGCCGGTCAGCGCAGGATGGTCGCCACGATGCCGGCCAGATAGCCCAGCCGGGCCACCTCCGACGGCCGGAACAGCGGCCCGCCGGGGCGGCCGAGCACGACCGCGCACTGCGGTTCGCTCAGCGGCGCGGCGGCCAGGGTGGTGTCCATGTCGCGCCACACCTGCGGCACCCATTCGGCCGCGCCGTCCAGCGCGGCGGCACGCTCCAGCGGCAGCCACGGAGCGGACCCGGCCTGTGTCTCCGGGGCCGAGGCGCTGCCGACGATCCGCTCGACGCCGTCCGCGGTCGAGCGCACCACGGTGCACCACCCGACCCGCAGCACCTTCGGCGCCTCGTCGGCCAGCACCTGCAGCTTCCCGTCGCGGCCCGACGCGGCGGCGATGTGATCGATCAACTCCAGCTCGCGGTGCGCCTCCAGCAGCCCGGTGTGGGGGCGGATGCTGTCGACGTAGACGCCGTTGAGGTTCTCCGCGGCGGTGATCAGCATGTCCGGCATCGCGCCCGCGGGCAGGTCGACCACCAGGTCGTCGATGGCGTATCCGGAGGCGCGCTCGACGACGTCGAGGGACAGGATGTCGGCGCCCACCGAGCCCAGTGCGACCGCCAGCGAGCCGAGACTGCCCGGCCGGTCGTCCAACTGGACCCGCAGGAGATACGAAGGCACGGCTGACACTGTGACACAACGGGCTGCGTCCCGCCCGCCGCGCCGGGACACGCCCACCCACCGCCCGGAAGCCCGCCGGACCGGCCCGACCGGCCGTGACTAGGCTGTTCTGTCGTGTCGCAGATCTCCCGAGACGAGGTTGCCCACCTGGCCCGTTTGGCCCGGTTGGCGCTCACCGATGACGAACTCGACGGTTTCGCCGGCCAGCTGGACGCGATCCTCGGCCACGTCGGCAGGATCCAGGCGGTCGACGTCACCGGTGTCGAGCCCACCGGCAATCCGCTGACCGACGTCAACGTCATGCGCCCCGACACGGTCGAGCCGTGCCTGACGCAGGACGAGGCGCTGGCCGCGGCCCCGCACGCCGTCGACGGCCGCTTCGCGGTCCCGCGCATCCTGGGGGAGCCGGAGTGAGCAGCGAGCTGACCCGCCTCGACGCCGCCACCCTGGCCGGCCGCATCGCCGCCGGTGAGGTGTCTTCCACCGAGGTCACCCAGGCATGCCTGGACCAGATCGCCGCGACCGACGAGCGCTACCACGCCTTCCTGCACGTGGCCGGGGATGCGGCGCTGGCGGCGGCCGCCCGTGTCGACGAGGCCGTCGCGGCCGGAGAGCGGCTGCCCTCGGCGCTGGCCGGCGTCCCGCTGGCGCTCAAGGACGTGTTCACCACGACCGACATGCCCACCACCTGCGGCTCACGCATTCTCGAGGGCTGGCGATCGCCCTACGACGCCACCGTCACCACGCGACTGCGGGCGGCGGGCATCCCGATCGTCGGCAAGACCAACATGGACGAGTTCGCGATGGGCTCGTCGACGGAGAACTCCGCGTACGGGCCCACCCGCAACCCGTGGGACGTCGACCGCGTCCCCGGTGGTTCCGGCGGGGGCAGCGCCGCCGCGCTCGCGGCGTTCCAGACGCCGCTGGCCATCGGCACCGACACCGGCGGTTCGATCCGCCAGCCCGCGGCGCTGACCGCGACCGTCGGGGTGAAGCCGACCTACGGCACGGTGTCGCGGTACGGGTTGATCGCCTGCGCGTCGTCGCTGGATCAGGGCGGGCCGTGCGCCCGCACGGTGCTCGACACGGCGCTGCTGCACGAGGTGATCGCCGGGCACGACCCGAAGGACTCCACGTCGGTGACGGCCGACGTGCCGGACGTGGTGGCCGCGGCACGGGCCGGCGCGGACGGCGACCTGTCCGGTGTGCGGGTGGGTGTGGTGCGCCAGCTGCGCGGCGACGGCTATCAGCCGGGGGTACTGGCGTCGTTCACCGCGGCGGTCGACCAGCTGACCGCGCTCGGCGCCGAGGTCACCGAGGTCGACTGTCCGCACTTCGACCACTCGCTGGCCGCCTACTACCTGATCCTGCCCTCGGAGGTGTCCTCGAACCTGGCCCGTTTCGACGCGATGCGCTACGGACTGCGCGTCGGCGACGACGGCACGCACAGTGCCGAGGAGGTCATGGCGTTGACCCGGGCCGCGGGCTTCGGCCCAGAAGTCAAGCGCCGCATCATGATCGGCACCTATGCGTTGTCGGCGGGCTATTACGACGCGTACTACAACCAGGCGCAGAAGGTTCGCACGCTGATCGCCCGCGACCTCGACGAGGCGTACCGCAGCGTCGACGTGCTGGTGTCCCCGGCGACGCCCACCACGGCGTTCCCGCTGGGGGAGAAGGTCGACGACCCGCTGGCGATGTACCTGTTCGACCTGTGCACGCTGCCGCTGAACCTGGCCGGGCACTGCGGCATGTCGGTGCCGTCGGGGTTGTCGCCGGACGACGGTCTGCCCGTCGGCCTGCAGATCATGGCGCCTGCGCTGGCCGACGACCGGCTGTACCGGGTGGGCGCGGCCTACGAGGCGGCCCGCGGAGCGCTGCCGACCGCGCTCTAGCGGCTGGCTCCGCCGAGCCAGTCGCGGATCCCCCCGCAGGGGGATGGCCGGGCGGTGAAACCGTCCTAGCATTCGGATCGTGAACAGGCCGAGCGGTTCGACGGGTTGGGTGCGGCGCGGACACTGGACGGACTGGGTGGTGGTCGCCGCCGCCGGGGTGCTGTACGCGGTGGCCTGGCCGACGCTGTTCGTCACCCACCAGGTGCCTGCGGCGCTGGCGCCGATCGTCGCCGCGCCGGCCGCCCTGCCGATCCTGTTCCTGTCGGTCAATCCGCTTGTCGGATGGTCGATCTCGGTGGTGTCGGCGGTGCTGATCCCGCTGTTCTTCGACAGGCAGCCGGGGTGGACCTACCCGTGGCAGGTCGTGCACCTCATCGTGCTGCTGGTGTTGACCGTCGCCGTGGTCTGGACCCGCCCGCTGCCGGTCGTCGTCAGGGTGTGGCTGGCAACCGCACTGCTGTTCCTCGTCGCGATGCCGAATCACGTGGACGGCGGCTGGGCCTTCGGAGTCACCGCCATCGTGTTCGCGGTGGTGCTGGTGCGTTGGCTGGTGCTGTCCCGACGGCGGGTCGCCGAACTGGAGGAGGTCGGCGACCTGGAGCGGGCCAGGCGCACGGTGCTGCAGGAGCGCACCAGGATCGCGCGCGACCTGCACGACGTCGTCGCCCACCACATGTCGATGGTGGTGGTGTCGGCGCAGACCGCGCCGTATCGCCACGCCGATGTGCCACCGGGCCTGCAGGCCGAGTTCGAGACGATCGCCGCGACCGGACGTGAGGCGCTCAACGAGATCCGCGGCCTGCTTGGTGTGCTGCGCAGTGGTGTCGAGCCTGCCGACCTGGCTCCCGCGCCGACGATCGCCGACCTGCCCGCGCTGTTCACCGCCACGCAGCGCGCGGGTGTGCACCTGACCTGGCGGATCGACGGGCCGACGGAGTTGGTGGGGGACCTGGTCGGCTCGGCCGCGTACCGGATCGTGCAGGAGTGTCTGGCGAACGCCGCGCGGCACGCACCGGGGGCGACGGTCGCCGCCGAGGTGAACATCACCGTCGACGGTGTCGGCGTCGAGATCCGCAACCCACGGGTGAGTGAATCGTGGGACCCTCCGGTGCCGGGCCTCGGCATCGCCGGCATGCGGGAGCGGGCCGCGGCGGTCGGCGGCATCGTCGCCGTCCACGACACCGAGGGCGAGTTCGTCGTCTGGTCCTATCTGCCCTGCGTCCCGGCTACCGTGTCGGGGTGTCCGGTCTGACGCTCCCCACGCGCCCGGCCCGCCGATGATCACCGCTTTCATCGCCGACGACCAGGCGATGGTGCGGCAGGGCTTCGGCGCGCTGCTGGCGGCCCAGACCGACATCAGCGTGGTCGGCGACGCGGCCAACGGGCGCGACGCGGTGGCCGGCGTCCTCGCCTGCGCGCCGGACGTGGTGTTGATGGACGTCCGGATGCCGGAGATGAACGGGTTGGACGCCGCCCGCGAGATCCTGGCGCAGACCACGTCGAAGGTCGTGATGCTCACCACGTTCGACGTCGACGACTACGTCTACGCGGCGTTGCGGGCCGGTGCCAGCGGCTTCCTGCTCAAGGACGCGCCCGCCGACGAGCTGATCCGCGCGGTGCGCGTCGTCGCGGCGGGCGACGCGCTGCTGGCGCCGTCGGTCACCCGGCGGGTGATCGCGGACCTGGTGAGCCGGCATGCCGTGCCGCGCCGCTCCGCCGACGAGCTGGCGCGCCTGACACCGCGGGAGACCGAGGTCTTGGCGCTGCTGGCCCGCGGCATGTCGAACGCCGAGATCGCGGCGGAGTTGGTGGTGTCGGAGGAGACCGTGAAAACTCATGTCGGGAGGATCTTCTCGAAGCTGGGCCTGCGTGACCGCGCGCAGGCGGTGGTGATCGCCTACGAGTCCGGGCTGGTGTCCCCGTTCGCCCGTTCCATTGCTGACGAGCCGCGAACCGACGATGCTGGCAGGATCGGGGTTCATGGGCACGCGAGGAACGGTATAGATCATGCGGATCGGAGTTCTCACCGGTGGCGGTGACTGTCCTGGCCTGAACGCGGTGATCCGCGCGGTGGTCCGCACCTGCGACGTGCGGTACGGCTCGACGGTCGTCGGCTTCCTCGACGGATGGCGCGGCCTGCTCGAGGACCGCCGGATCCAGCTGAAGAACGACGACCGCAACGACCGCCTGCTGGCCAAGGGCGGCACTGTGCTGGGCACGGCGCGCACCAATCCGGACAAGCTGCGCGCCGGGCTCGACCAGATCAAGCAGACCCTCGACGACAACGGGATCGACGTGCTGATCCCGATCGGCGGCGAGGGCACGCTCACCGCGGCGCACTGGCTCTCCGAGGAGAACGTCCCGGTGGTCGGGGTGCCCAAGACCATCGACAACGACATCGATTGCACTGACGTGACATTCGGCCACGACACGGCGCTGACCGTCGCGAGCGAGGCGATCGACCGCCTGCACAGCACCGCCGAATCGCACCAGCGGGTGATGCTCGTCGAGGTGATGGGCCGGCATGCGGGCTGGATCGCGCTGAACGCCGGCCTGGCCTCGGGTGCCCACATGACGTTGATCCCCGAGGTGCCGTTCGACGTCGAAGAGGTGTGCCGGCTGATCAAGGGTCGCTTCGTGCGCGGTGACTCGCATTTCATCTGTGTCATCGCCGAGGGCGCGAAGCCGGCCGAGGGGTCGATGCGGCTGGCTCAGGGCGGAATCGACGAGTTCGGTCACGAGAAGTTCACCGGTGTGGCGCAGCAACTCGCGATGGAGGTCGAGAAGCGGATCAACAAGGAGGTCCGCGTCACCGTGCTGGGGCACGTGCAGCGCGGCGGCACCCCGACCCCGTTCGACAGGGTGCTGGCCACCCGCTTCGGGGTGAACGCCGCGGACGCCGCCCACGCCGGCGAGTTCGGGATGATGGTGTCGCTGCGCGGTCAGGAGATCGGCCGGGTTCCGTTGGCCGACGCCGTCCGTCAGCTCAAGCTCGTGCCGCAGACCCGTTACGACGACGCCGCGGAGTTCTTCGGCTGACCTCAGGCGCCGGCGAACGCTTCGCGGCGCACCATCTGCCACAGCGTCGGGGTGTCGGTGACCGTGGAGATCGTCACCACGCCGCGGTCGCCGTCCGCGGTGGTCGCCGATCGCAGCAGGTAGTCCGCCAGATCGGCGCGCGAGGTGAACGCGCCGATCGGATCACGTTGGCCGGCAGCATAATCGGTGACATGCGGCAGGTCGAACAATCCGGACGGCCGCACCACGGTCCAGTCGAGACCGCTGCCGGCGACGATGCCCTCCATGCGGCGCTGGTCGGCATATGTCGACTTGCCGAGGGTGTTCTTCAGGATCGGCTCGACGACGCGCAGTGCCACCGGCGCACCGGTGCGGCCCGGATACGTGGTGACCGCGGTCGAGCTCACGACGACCAGGCGCGCGGCTCCGGCCCGCCGCATGGCCGCGACCGTGTTCGTCGCGCCGACCGAGTAGGTGTCGATCGGGCGGCGGCTCATCGGCACGCCGAGGGTGGACACCACGGCGTCGGCGCCCGCGACCACATCCTCGACCGAGGCGGGGTCGCGCACGTCGGCGCAGACCACCCGCAGATTCGGATGGGCGAAGGGGAAGTCGTCGGGCCGGCGGGTCACGGCGACCGCATGCAGACCGCGGTCGACCGCGAAGCGCGTCAGCAGTCTGCCGGTCTGCCCGTTGGCGCCGAAGATCACGATGGTCATGTCGTCTCCTTTGTCACTTGGTGTGATTATCACTCTATGTGACAATCATGCCGCGGGCTAGTCTGCTGGCATGACGGAGGATCCGCCGGGCATCGCCGAACTCCACGAGCGCATCCCGTTCCTGTTGTCGCAGCTCGGGGTGCTCGTCGCCGACGACTTCGTGGCGCGCCTGCAGCCGTTCGGAGTCGGGCCGCGCACGTATGCGGTGCTGATGGCGCTGCACGCCGACGACGGGCAGTCGCAGCGTCAGCTGTCGTCGCGGCTGGGGATCCACCGCAACGTGATGGTCGGCGTCGTGGACACCCTCGAGGCCCAGGGCCTGGTGACCCGCAGGCCGCATCCCGACGACCGGCGGGCGTTCGCCGTCACGCTCACCGACAAGGCCCGCGAACTGCTGCCTGCGCTCGACGCGCAGGGCCGCGCGCAGGAGGACGAGATCGCCGCGACGCTGACGCCCGCCGAGCGCGCCGAGTTCCTGCGCCTGCTGCAGCGGGTGTCCACCGGACTGGCGCTCAAGCCGGGCGTGCACCCGAAGCTGGCGCAGTCCTGACCACTAACATCGCTGGTATGACTGCCGCTACCGCCGAGTTGCTCGACTACGACGAGGTCATCGCGCGCTACGAACCCGTGATGGGCATGGAGGTGCACGTCGAGCTGTCGACGGCGACCAAGATGTTCTGCGGGTGCGCCAACGCTTTCGGCGCCGAGCCCAACACGCAGGTGTGCCCGGTGTGCCTCGGGCTGCCGGGGTCGCTGCCGGTGATCAACCAGTCGGCGGTGGAGTCGGCGATCCGCATCGGGCTGGCGCTCAACTGCGAGATCGTCTCGTGGTGCCGCTTCGCCAGGAAGAACTACTTCTACCCGGACCAGCCGAAGAACTACCAGATCTCGCAGTACGACGAGCCGATCGCCATCAATGGCCACCTCGACGTGCCCCTGGACGACGGCAGCACCTGGCGGGTGGAGATCGAGCGCGCCCACATGGAGGAGGACACCGGCAAGCTGACCCACCTCGGCAGCGACACCGGCCGGATCGCCGGGGCGACGCATTCACTGGCGGACTTCAACCGTGCCGGCGTGCCGCTGATCGAGATCGTCAGCCGGCCCATCGAGGGCGCGGGCGCCCGTGCCCCCGAGATCGCCAGGGCGTACGTCACCGCGCTGCGGGATCTGTTGCGCGCACTGGGTGTCTCCGACGTGCGGATGGACCAGGGCTCGATGCGGTGCGACTCGAACCTGTCGCTGAAGCCGATCGGTCAGGCGGAGTTCGGCACCCGCACCGAGACCAAGAACGTCAACTCGCTCAAGAGCGTCGAGGTCGCGGTGCGCTACGAGATGCGCAGGCAGGCCGCCGTGCTCGAGTCGGGTGGCCGGATCGTGCAGGAGACCCGGCACTTCCACGAGGACGGCTACACCTCGCCGGGCCGGAGCAAGGAGACCGCGCAGGACTACCGGTACTTCCCCGAGCCCGATCTCGAGGCGGTGGCGCCGAGCGCGGAGCAGATCGAGCAGCTGCGGGGGACCATTCCGGAGCTTCCGTGGTTGTCGCGCAAGCGGATTCAACAGGACTGGGACATCTCCGACGAGGTGATGCGCGACCTGGTCAACATCGGGGCACTTGATCTGATCACCGCGACCGTCGCGCAGGGCGCTTCCAGCGACCAGGCCCGTGCCTGGTGGGGCAACTACCTGGTGCAGAAGGCCAACGAGGCCGGCGTCGAACTCGACGCGCTGGCCATCACTCCGGCGCAGGTGGCCGCGGTGATCAAGCTGGTGGACGACGGCAAGCTGTCGAACAAGCTGGCCCGGCAGGTGGTCGAGGGTGTGCTCGCCGGTGAGGGCGACCCCGAGCGGGTGATGGCCGACCGCGGTCTCGCGATGGTGCGCGACGACTCGGTGATCAAGGCGGCGGTCGACGAGGCGCTGGCCGCCAACCCCGACATCGTCGAGAAGATCCGCGGCGGCAAGGTGGCGGCCGCAGGCGCGATCGTCGGCGCGGTGATGAAGGCCACGAAGGGTCAGGCCGACGCCGCCCGCGTCCGCGAACTGGTCCTCGCCGCCTGCGGCTGATCCGCCGTGCTGGAGATACGGGCCGCCGGCGCCGACGACGTGCGCCAGATCGCCGCGATCTTCCGGCCGGTGGTGGCCGACGGCGAAAGTTACGCCTACCCCGAGGCGCTGACCGACGAGGAGATCGCGCGGCTGTGGCTCGAGCCACCGCCTGGCCACGCGATCGTGGCCGTGGTCGACGGCCGGGTGGTCGGTACCGCGAAGATGGGCCCCAACCGCCGCGGCCGCGGCGACCATGTCGGCACGGCCAGCTTCATGGTCGACCCGGGGCTGCAGATCCGCGGGACGGGGCGGGCGATGGCCGAGTGGGTGATCGACTGGCACCGGCGCAACGGGTACCGCGCGATCCAGTTCAACGCCGTCGTCGAGACCAACACCCGGGCGGTGCGGCTGTGGCAGTCGCTCGGTTTCGAGATCGCGGGCACCGTCCCGGGTGCCTTCCGTTCGCGCACGCACGGTTTGGTCGGCCTGCACGTGATGCATCTCGCACTGCAGACCTAGACCGCCGCGATTATCGGTTTGGCCGCCACGGCCAATATCATCGACAGTGCAATGACCGATACCGCCTCCGGTGTGTCGACGGCCGCCACGGGGCCCAAGGCAGACCGCATCTCCGCCGAAGCGCGACGTCGCAGAACGTTCGCTGTGATCAGCCATCCCGACGCCGGTAAGTCCACGCTGACCGAGGCGCTGGTGCTGCACGCCAAGGCCATCACCGAGGCGGGCGCGATCCACGGCAAGGCCGGCCGTCGCGCCACCGTCTCGGACTGGATGGAGATGGAGAAGGCCCGCGGGATCTCGATCACCTCGACGGCGCTGCAGTTCCCGTACCGGACGCACAGCGGCGACACCTGCGTCATCAATCTCCTCGACACTCCCGGCCACGCCGACTTCTCCGAGGACACCTACCGCGTGCTGACCGCCGTGGACTGCGCGGTGATGCTCATCGACGCCGCCAAGGGCCTGGAACCGCAGACGCTCAAGCTGTTTCAGGTCTGCCGGCACCGCGGCATTCCCATCATCACGGTGGTCAACAAATGGGACCGCCCGGGTCGCCACGCGCTGGAGTTGATGGACGAGATCCATGAGCGCATTCAGCTGCAGACCACGCCGTTGACGTGGCCGGTCGGTATCGCCGGCGACTTCAAGGGCGTCCTCGACCGGCGTACCGGCACATACATCAAGTACACCCGGACAGCAGGCGGTGCCACCGCCGCGCCCGAAGAACACATCGATGCCTCCCGCGCCCACGAGGTCGCGGGAAGCGACTGGGACACCGCGATCGAGGAGTCGGAGCTGCTGTCCGCCGACGGCGCCGACTTCGACCGGGACTCGTTCCTGCGGTGTACTTCGACGCCGGTTCTCTTCACCTCGGCCATCCTCAACTTCGGGGTCAATCAGCTCCTGGACGTCCTCGCCCAACTGGCGCCGTCGCCGCACGGTCAACTCGACGTCGACGGCAACCGGCGCGACGCCTCGTCGCCGTTCAGCGCGTTCGTCTTCAAGGTCCAGGCGGGCATGGATTCGGCCCACCGTGACCGGATCGCGTACGCCCGGGTGGTCTCGGGCACGTTCGAGCGCGGTGAGGTGCTCACCCACGCCGCCACCGGCAAGCCGTTCGTCACCAAGTACGCGCAATCGGTCTTCGGTCAGAACCGCTCCACTCTGGACACCGCCTGGCCGGGCGACGTCATCGGGCTCGCCAACGCCGCGTCGCTGCGTCCGGGCGACACGCTCTACCGGGACATCGCCGTGCAGTACCCGCCGATACCGAGCTTCTCGCCCGAGCATTTCGCCGTCGCGCGGGGCACGGACCCCAGTAAGCACAAGCAGTTCCGCAAGGGCATCGACCAACTCGAGCAGGAAGGCGTCGTCCAGGTGCTGCGCTCGGACCGGCGCGGTGACCAGGCGCCGGTCTTCGCCGCGGTGGGGCCGATGCAGTTCGAGGTGGCCACCCACCGGATGGCCGCCGAGTTCGCCGCGCCGATCTCGCTCGAGCCGCTGCCGTACACCGTCGCGCGCGCCGCCGATCCCGCCGATGTCGAGTTGCTGCAGAAGCAGGCGTCCGTCGAGGTCTTCACCCGGACCGACGGCGTCATCCTCGCGGTGTTCTCCACCCCGTGGCGCCTGCAGAGCGTCGAACGGGACAACCCCGGCCTGCGACTGCGCTCACTGGTGGCGGCGGGGGACTAGGTCTCCGCTGCGGGAACCAGCGCCGCCCACACGGCGAAAGCGGCCTCCGCGTCGTGGCGGGGCGACGGCCGGGCTCAGGTGTTGTCGGCGTTGCTGCGCGGGAAGCCGCCGCCCTGCGGAAACAGCGGGAACACCACGTCGGAGAACTTCTCGGCGTCGCCCGAGGTCTTGTTGACCGTGGCGCCCCAGACGTTGCCGTCGGGGGACAGCTGCAGCGCCCAAGCGTGCCCGTGGGTGTCCTGGCGCAGCACCTCCGGCTCGCCGGTGACCGCTCCGGTGTCCGGCGCCATCCGCACCGCGACCGTCTGCTTGGTGTTCACCAGGTTCACCAGCACGGTGCCGTCCAGCGCCGCGCACCCGGCCGCACCGGGCCGGTCCGGCCACGTCCACACGGTCGAGACCGCCGACTCCTTGGTGATCCGCTGCAACCGGTCCGCGGTGGGCGTGCGGTCGGTGACGTAGAGGGATCCGTCGGACGGGTCGACGCACATCGAGCCGCCCGCCCCCAGCCCGCTCAGTGCGGTCGTCGTCGGCGCCTGGTCGACGGTGGTCGGCTGCTCGATGCGCAGCACCTTGCCCGCCAGTGAACCGGGGTCGGCGGCCTGTGCGGGATTGCCCGCGTCGCCGGTCTGCACCAGCAGCGTCGTCGGGCTGGTGAAGATCAGGGAGCCCGAATTGCCGGTGGCGCCCTTGGGGATGCCGGTGAGGATCGGCTTGGGGATGTCGCCGTCGGCGATGCGCACGACGCGGTTGTCGGACGGCGTGCTGACGTAGGCGTACATCAGCCGGTCCTGGGAGTAGGTCGGTGACATGACGATGTCCATCAGGCCGCCGTCGCCGGACCCGTCGACCGGGATGGTGGTCTTGACCTTGGGCTCGGCTCGGGTCGCGACCTCCTTGACCGCGCCGGTGGTGCGCTCGGCGACCAGCGCCGACTGGCCGTCGGGCAGCATGATCAGCCCGCTGGTGCTCTCCAGGCAGCCCTGCATCACCCCGGGCGCCGGGCACTGCTTGGGGAACGGCGTGGGCGGCAACGGCGGTGGCGGTGGCGGCGCCGAACTCGGCGGCGGCTTCATCTCCGGCTCGGTGGTGAACGGCTGCGACTGCGCCTCGTCGAAGCGGGCGCAACCCGACCCGACCACGAGCGCGCACAACAGCACGAACACACCCATGACCGGCCGGCGCGTCCTCATGCGAGCCAGATTACGGATCGCCGGGCGGTGCTCGCCACGCCGGTGCTCGCCCACCTGCCGAAACGCGGCCAAAGCGCCGTGGTAAATCCCCGGTTCGGGGGTGAGTTGCACTTACCCTGACTGCGTGACCAGTCACTCTCAGGACCCGCTCGCCTGGCAACGGCCCGACGGCTCGGGCCGCCCGGCGACGGCGAGCCTGGTCGATCCGGAAGACGATCTGCCCACCTCGACCTACGGCGGGGACTTCGAGACCACCGCGATCCCGCGCTACGACTCCACCAAGGGCACCAGTGGCGAGCCCGGGCTCGGCCTGCTCGCCGACCCGGAACCACTGCCCTACGTCCAGCCCAGCGGGCGCCACGCGATGGCGCCGTACTCCGCCGAGCCTGCCGAGATCGACGTCGACCCCATCGCCGAGGACCGGGTCAGGGCCGCGGGCCGGCGCGGAACCCAGGACCTCGGCCTGCTGGTGCTCCGGCTGGCGGTTGGCGTGCTGCTGATCTCCCACGGCCTGCAGAAGGCGTTCGGGTGGTGGGGCGGGCCGGGCCTCGGCGGTTTCGAGACGACGCTGGCCGAACTCGGCTTCCAGCACGCGGGAGTCCTGACGTACGTGGCCACCATCGGCCAGATCGCCGCCGGGGTGCTGCTGGTGCTCGGCCTGTTCACCCCGGTGGCCGCAGCCGGCGCACTGGCGTACCTGATCAACGGGGTGCTCGCCGAGGCGGTCGTCGCCCACGAAGAGGCCAGGCTTTCCGCATTCCTCACCGACGGCCACGAGTACCGGGTGTTCGTGCTGGCCGCGGTCGCCGCGGTCATCCTGGCCGGGCCGGGGCGGTACGGGTTCGACGCGGGACGCGGCTGGACACGCCGGCCGTTCGTCGGATCGTTCGCCGCGCTGCTGCTGGGCGTCGGGGCGGGTATCGGGCTGTGGGTGCTGCTCAACGGCGCCAACCCGCTGGCCTGACGGCTACGCGTACGGGTTGGGCACCCGGCCCGCGCTGATCTCCGTCAGCTCCGGCAGCGTCGCGAATGTGACGGCCGGAAGGCGCAATTCGGATCCGTCGACGAGGCGGGCCGACGCCCAGGCGCCCTTGCCGAACTGCAGGCCCTCGATGTCGGACCACGGCACGGTGGTGCTGCCGAACGCCCGCCGCGCGGTGACGGTGTCCTGATCGGCGACCGTGCGGTAACGAATGATCAACGCCGACAGTGCGATCGGCAGCAGAAAGAGCGCGGCGGACACCGGCGGGGTGCTGAGCACGACCGCGAGCAGCGCGAAGGCGAAGAATCCGACCGCAAGGTGCGCCATCGGCGAGATCCGGATGACGACCGGAGCCGGCGGCGTGGATGCGGATGGAGTGCTCACACCCCCATTCTGGCACTGCGCCGGGAGGGTGACGGCGGGCCGGACGGCGGGCCGCCGGAATTTGACCTGTGACCAGTGCGGAGGCTACCGTCATGTGTTATGCGAAAGGGCTTGCTCGTAGTAATTGGTTGGCGCGTTGATGCCGCGCTGGCCCTCTCTTGGGCATAGCCACCAGCATCGACGCGCCAACCCTCGTACAGCAGCCCTGCTGACGGGGGTTTTTTGTTGCTTCAAGGGCGCCGAAGTGAAACCGACAACAACGAGATTCAAGAGGACGAAGTGAGCGCACCGACCACGCGACCACCGGAACGGGCCGCCACCGCGCCGCCCAGCGGCGATGCCGTGTCCGCTGTCAAGTCCACCAGCCCGAAGACCGTGCAGCCCAAGCGAATTGCGCCGCACGAAGTCACCGGTGCCCAGGCGGTGATCCGGTCGCTCGAGGAACTCGACGTCGACGTGATCTTCGGCATCCCGGGCGGCGCTGTCCTGCCGGTCTACGACCCGCTGTTCGACTCCCAGAAGCTGCGCCACGTGCTGGTGCGCCACGAGCAGGGCGCCGGCCACGCCGCCAGCGGATACGCCCACGCCACCGGGCGGGTCGGCGTGTGCATGGCGACCTCCGGTCCCGGCGCCACCAACCTGGTGACGCCGCTGGCGGACGCGCAGATGGACTCCATCCCGGTGGTGGCGATCACCGGCCAGGTCGGCCGCGCGCTGATCGGCACCGACGCCTTCCAGGAGGCCGACATCTCCGGCATCACGATGCCGATCACCAAGCACAACTTCCTGGTCCGCAACGGTGACGACATCCCCCGGGTGATCGCCGAGGCGTTCCACATCGCGTCCTCCGGGCGGCCGGGTGCGGTGCTCGTCGACATCCCCAAGGACATCCTGCAGGGCAAGTGCACGTTCTCCTGGCCGCCGCAGATGGACCTGCCCGGGTACAAACCGAACACCAAACCGCACAGCCGTCAGGTGCGGGAGGCGGCGAAGCTGATCGCGGCCGCGCGTAAGCCGGTGCTGTACGTCGGCGGTGGCGTGATCCGCGGCGACGCCAGCCAGGAGCTGCTGGACCTCGCCGAACTGACCGGCATCCCGGTGGTCACCACGCTGATGGCGCGTGGCGCGTTCCCCGACAGCCACCCCCAGAACCTCGGCATGCCGGGGATGCACGGCACCGTCTCCGCGGTGGCCGCGCTGCAGCGCAGCGACCTGTTGATCGCGCTGGGCACCCGTTTCGACGACCGGGTGACCGGGCAGCTCGACTCCTTCGCGCCCGAGGCCAAGGTCATCCACGCCGACATCGACCCGGCCGAGATCGGCAAGAACCGGCACGCCGACGTGCCGATCGTGGGTGACGTCAAGGCCGTCATCGCCGACCTGCTGGAGGTGCTGAGAAAAGACACCGGCGGGCAGGAGGAACTGGGAATCGACACGTGGTGGGAGTACCTGCGCGGCGTGCAGTCGACATTCCCGCTGAGCTACGGCCCGCAGAGCGACGGCAGCCTGTCGCCGGAGTACGTGATCGAGTCGCTGGGCAAGCTGGCCGGCCCGGATGCGATCTACGTGGCCGGCGTCGGGCAGCACCAGATGTGGGCCGCGCAGTTCATCTCCTACGAGAACCCGCGGACGTGGCTGAACTCCGGTGGCCTCGGCACCATGGGCTTCGCCGTCCCGGCGGCGATGGGCGCCAAGATGGGCCGGCCGGAGGCCGAGGTGTGGGCCATCGACGGCGACGGCTGCTTCCAGATGACGAACCAGGAGCTGGCGACCTGTGCGGTCGAGGGCATCCCGATCAAGGTCGCGGTGATCAACAACGGCAACCTCGGCATGGTGCGCCAGTGGCAGACGCTGTTCTACGAGGAGCGGTACAGCCAGACGGATCTGGGCACCCACTCGCGGCGCATCCCGGACTTCGTGAAGCTGGCCGACGCACTGGGCTGTGTCGGATTGCGTTGTGAGCGTGCCGAAGACGTCGAAGACGTGATCAACCAGGCGCGCGCGATCAATGACCGGCCGGTGGTCATCGACTTCACCGTCGGCGCCGACGCGCAGGTGTGGCCGATGGTGGCCGCAGGAACCAGCAATGACCAGATCATGGCCGCCCACAACATCCGTCCGCTGTTCGACGACAACGAAGAGGGGCACGCCTGATGACCACCACGCACACGCTGTCGGTGCTCGTCGAGGACAAGCCCGGCGTGCTCGCCCGTGTGGCGGCACTGTTCTCGCGGCGCGGCTACAACATCGAGTCACTGGCCGTCGGCGCGACGGAACAGAAGGACATGTCCCGCATGACGATCGTCGTCAGCGTCGAGGAGCTGCTTCCCCTCGAACAGATCACCAAGCAGCTCAACAAGCTGATCAATGTGATCAAGATCGTCGAACAGGACGCCGACAACTCGGTCTCGCGTGAGCTGGCGCTGATCAAGGTGCGCGCGGATGCGACCACCCGCGGCCAGGTCATCGAGGCGGTGAACCTGTTCCGCGCCAAGGTCGTCGACGTCTCCAACGAGTCGCTGACCGTCGAGGCCACCGGCACGCCGGGCAAGCTCGAGGCGCTGCTGCGGGTGCTCGAGCCGTACGGTATCCGCGAGATCGTGCAGTCCGGTGTGGTGTCGTTGTCCCGCGGTCCCCGCGGCATCGGCTCCGCCAAGTAATCCCCGAAAACAAGCGAAGACGCTCAGAAGAGAAGGAAATACAGAGTGGCAGTTGAGATGTTCTACGACGGCGATGCGGATCTGTCCGTCATCCAGGGACGCAAGGTCGGCGTCATCGGCTACGGCAGCCAGGGCCACGCCCATTCGCTGAGCCTTCGTGACTCGGGCGTGCAGGTGAAGGTCGGCCTCAAGGAGGGCTCGAAGTCCCGGGACAAGGTCACCGAGCAGGGTCTCGAGGTCGACACTCCGGCCGAGGTCGCCAAGTGGGCGGACGTGATCATGCTGCTGGCGCCCGACACCGCGCAGGCCGACATCTTCACCAACGACATCGAGCCCAACCTCGAGGACGGCAATGCGCTGTTCTTCGGACACGGCCTGAACATCCACTTCGACCTGATCAAGCCGCCGGCGAACGTGACCATCGGCATGGTGGCCCCCAAGGGCCCCGGCCATCTGGTGCGCCGTCAGTTCGTCGACGGCAAGGGCGTTCCGTGCCTGGTCGCCGTGGAGCAGGACCCCAAGGGCGAGGGTGAGGCGCTGGTGCTGTCCTATGCCAAGGGCATCGGCGGCACCCGGGCCGGCGTCATCAAGACCACGTTCAAGGACGAGACCGAGACCGACCTGTTCGGTGAGCAGGCCGTGCTGTGCGGTGGCACCGAAGAACTCATCAAGACCGGCTTCGAGGTGATGGTCGAGGCGGGGTATGCGCCCGAGCTGGCCTACTTCGAGGTGCTGCACGAGCTGAAGCTCATCGTCGACCTGATCTACGAGGGCGGCATCGCGCGGATGAACTACTCGGTCTCCGACACCGCCGAATTCGGCGGCTACCTGTCCGGACCGCGGGTCATCGACGCCGACACCAAGAAGCGGATGCAGCAGATCCTGTCGGAGATCCAGGACGGCACCTTCGTCAAGAAGCTCGTCGCCAACGTCGAGGGCGGCAACAAGGAGCTCGAGAGCCTGCGCAAGCAGAACGCCGAGCACCCGATCGAGGTGACCGGCAAGAAGCTGCGTGACCTGATGAGCTGGGTCGACCGGCCGATCACCGAAACGGCATAGGCGACAACACTTTCGGCGCGTCCACCTCACGAGGGTGGGCGCGCCGAAGTCGTCTCAGCGGATGGCGTATCCGAGCTCGGCCAGGGCACGCGCCGGGCATTTGCCGTCGGCGGTCTCGGCGAGTGGACGGTCACGGTCGACGCGCACGCCCTCGCCGCCGGTGACGCCGTAGATCGTCGTCGACACCGGGTCCTCGTCGGGCCCGTCCTCGCCGACGCACCGCAACCGGATCGCCCACATCGACTGCGTGGCCGCGACCACGCGGTGGCCGGTCAGCGGCGGATCGACGCGATAGAGCTGCACGTCTGCGGCGTCCATCAACGCCGCCCAGTCGTCGGGATTCCTCGGGACCGATCCCACGTAGCGTGCGATGCCCACAGGCGCTCGTGCCGACATGATTTCACCCTAGGGCCGGCCGGGACCCCTCGATGTCACCGATTCGCCGGGGCGAGGCTCGGCACCTCGCGGATGCCGAACTCACGGCGTAACACCGAGCGTGCCGCGTAGTAGCCCGCCATCCCGTGCACGCCGGCGCCCGGGGGGGTGGCCGACGAGCACAGGTAGACCTTGTCAATGGGTGTCGCCCACGGATCGAGCCTCGGGGTCGGCCCCAGCACCGCCTTGAACACGTCGGCGCCACCGACGGTGATGTCACCGCCCACGTAATTCGCGTTGTGCTGCGGCATCTCGGCGGCGGTGACGCTGCGCGCGGCGACGACGATGTCGCGGAAACCGGGCGCGAACCGTTCGATCGAGGCGGTGACGGCCTCGGTCTGGTCCACCGTCGATCCCGCGGGGACGTGCGCGTAGGTCCACATCGGCCGCCACCCCGCGTCGTCCATGCGGGTGGGGTCGACGAGGTGGGGCAGTGCGGCGAGAATCATCGGCCGCGCGGCATGCCGTCCCTGCGCGGCCTCGATCTCGGCCCGGGCCATCTCGCCGCGGCTGCCGCCGAGGTGCAGTGTCGGCGCATCGGCCAGCCGCTCGTCCGACCACGGCACGTCATCGGAGAGGACGAAGTCCACTTTGGCCGCACCGGGGCCGAAGCGGTAGCGCATCAGCGCTCTGGCGTATCGGGACGGAACCCGTTCTCGGTAGATCGGCATCAGCGCGGTCGGGGCGGTGTCGTAGAGCACGACGCCCGACGGCGGGGTGGTCACCTCGCTGTCGGCGTGGATCTCGCCACCGTGGGCGCGCAGGTCGGCGATCAGCGCGTCGGTGATCGCCTGGGTGCCGCCGATCGGTATGGGCCAGCCCCGGGTGTGGGCCAGCGTGCTGAGCATCAATCCGGCACCGGATGACGCCAGCGAGGGTGGTCGCGAAATGGCGTGCGCGGCAACGCCTGTCAGTAGTGCTTGAGCATCTTCGCCGCGCAGCAACAGGTTCCACGCCCGCGTACCCTGCTCCAGGATGCGCAGCCCCAGCCTCGTCACGTTGACGAGGTCCGGTGGCAGCGAGCGCTTGTCGCCCAACATGAATCCCAGCACCGTGTCCTCGTGCTCCACGAGCGGGGCGAGCAGCCGCCGCCAGGACGCACCGTCGGACAACTCGTCGCAGGTGCGGTCGAGGTCGCGGTAGGCGACCGCCGCGGGCCGCCCCGCCAGTGGGTTGGCGTAGGAGATCTCGGGCACGCCGAATCGGACTCCGCGCGCCTGCAGGTCGAACTCGGCGAAGAACGGCGAGCCGAGCGCCAGCGGGTGCACCGCCGAGCACACGTCGTGCAGGATGCCGTCGAACTCGGGGTCGGTGGCGCTGCGCGCCCCACCTCCCAACGTCGGCTGCGCCTCCAGTACCTGCACCGACAGCCCAGCACGGGCGCAGACCACGGCCGCGGCGAGCCCGTTGGGCCCGCTGCCGACCACCGTGATGTTCATGGGCCCATTACAGCCCACTACGCTGTCCGCGTGAGCCTGCCCGTTGTATTGATCGCCGACAAACTCGCCGAGTCCACCGTCGCCGCCCTCGGTGACCAGGTAGAGGTCCGCTGGGTGGACGGTCCGGATCGCCCGAAGCTGCTGGCCGCGGTGCCGGACGCCGACGCACTGCTGGTGCGTTCGGCGACCACCGTGGACGCCGAGGTGCTGGCGGCGGCGCCCAAACTCAAGATCGTCGCGCGGGCCGGTGTCGGCCTGGACAACGTCGACGTCGACGCCGCCACCGCCCGCGGTGTGCTGGTGGTGAACGCGCCCACCTCCAACATCCACAGCGCCGCCGAACACGCCTTGGCGCTGCTGCTGGCCACGGCCCGCCAGATTCCCGCGGCCGACGCCACGCTGCGCGAGCACACGTGGAAGCGTTCAAAGTTCTCCGGGACCGAGATCTTCGGCAAGACCGTCGGCGTCGTCGGACTGGGCCGGATCGGCCAGCTGGTGGCCCAGCGGCTCGCGGCGTTCGGCGCGCACATCACCGCCTATGACCCGTACGTCTCGTCCGCGCGGGCCGCGCAGCTGGGCATCGAACTGCTGTCCCTCGACGAACTGCTCGGCCGGGCCGACTTCATCTCGGTGCACCTGCCGAAGACGAAGGAGACCGCGGGCCTCTTCGGCAAGGACGCGCTGGCCAAGATCAAGCCGGGCGCCATCATCGTCAACGCCGCGCGCGGCGGGCTGATCGACGAGCAGGCGCTCGCCGACGCGATCACCAGCGGGCACATCCGCGGTGCCGGTCTGGACGTCTTCGCGACCGAACCGTGCACCGACAGCCCGCTGTTCGAGCTGCCGCAGGTCGTCGTCACACCGCACCTCGGCGCATCGACCGCCGAGGCACAGGACCGGGCGGGCACCGACGTCGCGGCCAGTGTGCGGCTCGCGCTGGCCGGCGAGTTCGTGCCGGACGCCGTGAACGTCGGGGGCGGCACCGTCGGCGAGGAGGTGGCGCCGTGGCTGGACCTGGTCCGCAAGCTGGGCGTGCTGGTCGGGGCGCTGTCCGCGGAGCTGCCGACCAACCTGTGCGTCCAGGTGCGCGGTGAGCTGGCATCCGAGGACGTCGGGGTGCTGCGGCTGTCCGCGCTGCGCGGCCTGTTCTCCGCGGTGATCGAGGATCAGGTGACGTTCGTCAACGCCCCCGCGCTGGCCGCCGAGCGCGGTGTCGAGGCGAGCATCGACACCGAGAGCGAGAGCCCCAATCACCGCAGCGTCGTCGACGTCCGCGCCGTGGCCGCCGACGGTTCGACCGTCAACGTCTCGGGCACGCTGTCCGGGCCGCAGCTGGTCGAGAAGATCGTGCAGGTCAACGGCCGCAACCTGGATCTGCGCGCCGAGGGCGTGAACCTGATCATCAACTACGACGACCAGCCGGGCGCACTGGGCAAGATCGGCACCCTGCTGGGCGGTGCCGCGGTGAACATCCTGGCCGCGCAGCTCTCCCAGGATGCGGACGGCGACGGCGCGACCATCATGTTGCGGCTCGACCGCCAGGTGCCCGCCGACGTGCTGGCCGGAATCGGCCGCGATGTGAGCGCCTCGACGTTGGAACTGGTCGACCTGTCGTGAAGCTCGCTGTCATCGCCGGCGACGGTATCGGACCCGAGGTCATCGCCGAGGCACTGAAGGTGCTCGACATCGTGCTGCCCGGCGTCGAGCGCACCGAGTACGACTTGGGCGCACGGCGCTATCACGCAACGGGGGAGACGTTGCCCGACGGCGTGGTCGACGAACTGCGCGGCCACGACGCGATCCTGCTCGGTGCGATCGGGGATCCGTCGGTGCCCAGCGGCGTGCTCGAGCGCGGCTTGTTGCTGACACTGCGCTTCCAGCTCGACCACCACGTCAACCTGCGGCCCTCCCGGCTGCTCCCCGGCGTCACCAGCCCGCTGGCCGGCGACCCGGCGATCGACTTCGTGGTGGTGCGCGAAGGAACCGAGGGCCCGTACACGGGCACCGGCGGCGCGATCCGGGCCGGCACCCCGCACGAGGTCGCCACCGAGGTCAGCCTGAACACCGCGTTCGGCGTCGAGCGGGTGGTGCGCGACGCGTTCGCGCGAGCGGCCAAGCGGCGCAAGCACCTCACGCTGGTGCACAAGACGAACGTGCTGTCCTTCGCCGGAACGCTGTGGGCGCGCACCGTCGCCGAGGTCGGCCGCGAATTCCCCGACGTCGAGACCGCCTATCAGCACATCGACGCGGCCACGATCCACATGGTCACCGATCCGGGTCGGTTCGACGTCATCGTCACCGACAACCTGTTCGGCGACATCATCACCGACCTCGCCGCCGCCGTCTCCGGCGGTATCGGCCTGGCCGCCAGCGGCAACATCGACGCCACCCGCACCAACCCGTCGATGTTCGAACCGGTGCACGGCAGCGCCCCGGACATCGCGGGCCAGGGCATCGCCGACCCGACTGCGGCCGTGATGTCGGTGGCCTTGCTGCTGGCCCACGTCGGCGAGGACGCCGCCGCGGCGCGGGTCGACCGTGCGGTGGAGCAGCATCTCGCCACCCGCGGCGAGGAGAAGCTGTCGACCACCCAGATCGGCGACCGGATCGCGGCCAACCTCTAGCGCTGTTCGTCCACTCGACGCTGGATCTCCTTGACCATCGCCCAGTCGACGGCCGGGCGGTCGAGGCCGCGCCGGGCGAGGTATCTGCGCGCGGAGGCATTCGCGTTCCTGATCATCGCGAGTGGAGCCAGTCGCGACGGCGTGGTGAAGGCGGTGCTGACGAAGTCCCATGCGTCGTCGCGGCGCTCCAGGCGGCCGCGCACGTGCAGCGTCCGGATGTTCCACATCTCGTCGTCGTGGAAGTGGCACAGCAGATTCGCCGGGCCTGCGGCGGGCGCCAGCGCGGTGGGCAGTTCCGCGGTGAGCACTCCGGTGGTCGGGTCGTAGTCCGCGGTGCGGACGCGGATGCTGAACGGATACCCCTGCGTGTCGATCGCGGTGAGGACGGCTTCGTCGTACCGGCGCAGCGCCTTCGCCGCCTCACTCCACACGGCGCACCTCGCTGAGATCGAGTTCTATTGGCGCAGCGGCGAAGTCGCGGTTCGGCCAGTACAGTGCCCGGCGCGGGGTGACGTGCATCAGGATGCGCATGTAGTACGACCAGAACACGCGCCGGCCCACCCGTGAGTGCCAGATCGCCCCGGCGGGCTGGCGTCGGGCGACCGTTTGCATCAGGGCGGCGAAATCGGGGTCGGCCAGTGCGTCGGTGACGATGGCGTCCTCGGCGACGGCGTCGCCCTGGATCAGCACGGCGCCCGGAGCGGCGACGCCGCTGCCGGTCGGCTCGGAGAACAACATGCTGACCCGGGGATCGCGGCGGATGTTGAAGGCCTTCTGCGGCAGCCCGATGCTGGTGGCCACCAGGAATCGGCCGTCGGCGAGCAGACGCGGTGAGACCGGCCAGGTCTGGGGCGCGCCGCCGCGGCCGAGCGTGGTCAACTCGCAGGTGAAATACCTGTCGATGATGTCGAGTGCGGCGGTCGGCACGCGGCGAGAGTAACGCCGCCCGGATGCGGGCATCGTGAATCGGCAGTAAAGGCGTCACGGCAGTCGGCGTCGCCGCCGTCGATCAGGCGTCCGAGGGGGTCTCGACGTCGACGGGAACCAATGGCAGTGCGATCAGCGGCAACACGGCGCACACCGCGAACGCCGCCGGATACCCGGCGATGCCGATCAGGGCGCCGAACGCGGGCGCCGCGACCGCCGAGGCCAGGTGCTGGCTGGTGTTCTGCGCGCCGAGGGCACGTCCGCTCCAGAAGGGGCCCGCGATCTCGGCGATCGCGGTGAACGCAAGCCCGTTGTCGGACACGGTGATCACCGACGCCGCCACCATCAGCGCGACGCTGACCGGCGAGCCGAGCGCATCGGTCAGCGCGAGCAGCGCCATCGTCGCGGCCGCAGCCAACGCGATCGACCGGATCGGCCGGAGCCGGTGACGCACCCGGTCGGACCAGTAGCCGGCGGCGATTCGTCCCGCGGCGCCCAGCAATTGGGAGACGGTCACCAGCGTTCCCGCCGACACCGCCGACCATCCGCGATCGGTCATCAGCCACACGAGGGTGAACGTCCACACCACCGCCTGCGGCACCACCAGCAGCACCGAGACGGCGTGGATCCGCCACAGCACGGCCGCGCCGCGATACGGGTTGGCCAGATCCGCGGCAGGCGCCTCCGCGCGGGGCGGCCGTGGCGGATCCAGCACGCCCGCCACGCAGATCACCGCGGCGACAGCACACACGATGGCGGGGAACAGCAGCGCCGTCGCCACACCGTGCGACTCGGCAAGCCGAGGGATGACCAGTGCGCCGAGCCCGACGCCCAGCGGCGTCGCGGTCTGCCGGATGCCCATCACCATCCCGCGCTGCTGGGGAGGGAACCAGCCGACCACCAGCCGACCGCTGGCCGAATTGCTGCTCGCGGCCGCCATGCCGCCGAGGAACAGCAGTGCGCCGACCAGGATCAGGGAGTCGGCGGCGGCCGCGGCGAAGGCGGCGGCCGCGGTCAGCGCCGAACCCACGGTGAGCACGAACCGCTCGCCGACCCGGTCCACCACGTAGCCCCAGGCGATCAGCGTGCACACCATCCCGAAGCTCGGCATGGACGACAGCAGACCCGCCACGGCCAGGTCGAGTCCGCGCTCGGAGTGCAGGGTCGGGATGAGGAACGCCGCACCGTTGATGAACACGTTGGCGCACAACGTCGCGGTGAGCGCGATGACCAGCATCGACCAGCGTCGCAGGGTGCCGATCGCCGCCGTGGCCATGCGGACATGGTGGCACAGGTGTCTCAGTGTGCAGAACTCATGTCTCAAATAATGAGACACTGGCGGCGGGGAGTCGGCCGTCGGCCGCCGCCCCGCGGCCACTAGGCTGTGGTGATGCGCCTCGGTCGAATCGCCAGCCCAGACGGTGTCGCCTTCGTCAGCATCGAAGGTCCTCCCGACGATCCGGCGGCCGTCGCCAAGGAGATCGCCGAACATCCGTTCGGCACCCCGACATTCACCGGGCGGTCCTGGCCGCTGGCCGACGTCCGTCTGCTGGCGCCCATCCTTGCCAGCAAGGTGGTCTGCATGGGCAAGAACTACGCCGCGCACATCGAGGAGATGGGTGGCGGCGACTTCCCGGACCCGATCATCTTCCTCAAGCCGAACACGTCGATCATCGGTCCGCACGTCCCGATCCAACTGCCTGCCGGCGCCAATCCGGTGCACCACGAAGGCGAACTGGCGGTGGTGATCGGCCGCCCGTGCAAGGACGTGCCCGCCGCCCGCGCCGCCGAGAACATCCTCGGCTACACGATCGCCAACGACGTGTCCGCCCGGGATCAGCAGAAGCAGGACGGGCAGTGGACCCGCGCCAAGGGCCACGACACCTTCTGCCCGCTCGGGCCCTGGATCGTCACCGACCTCGACCCCGCCGATCTGGATCTGCGCACCGAGGTCAACGGGGAACTGCGGCAGCACAGCAGGACGTCGCTGATGATCCACGACATCGGGGCCATCGTCGAGTGGGTGTCGGCGGTGATGACCCTGCTGCCGGGAGACGTCATCCTCACCGGCACGCCGGAGGGAGTCGGGCCGTTGGAGAACGGCGACACCGTCAGCATCACTGTGGAGGGCATCGGCACGCTGACCAATCCCGTTGTGCGAAAGGCTAAGTGATGACGGTCCGGGTTCGGTTCTGCCCCTCGCCCACGGGAACGCCCCACGTCGGGCTGATCCGCACCGCCCTGTTCAACTGGGCCTACGCCCGCCACACGGGAGGCGCCTTCGTCTTCCGTCTCGAGGACACCGACGCCGAACGCGACAGCGAGGAAAGCTATCTGGCCCTGCTGGACGCGCTGTCCTGGCTGGGTCTCGACTACGACGAGGGCCCCGACATCGGCGGACCGTACGCGCCCTACCGGCAGTCGCAGCGACGCGACATCCACCGCGACGTGGTGGACCGCCTGCTCGCGGCCGGCGAGGCCTACGAGGCGTTCTCGACACCCGAGGAGGTCGAGGCCCGGCACGTGGCCGCAGGACGCAATCCGAAGCTGGGCTACGACAACTTCGATCGGGAGCTGACCGACGAGCAGCGTGCGGCCTACCTCGCCGAGGGGCGCAGGCCGGTGATCCGGCTCAAGATGCCCGACCACGACCTCACGTGGCGGGATCTGGTCCGCGGCGAGACGACGTTCCCTGCCGGCTCCGTGCCGGATTTCGCGCTCACCCGCGCCAGCGGCGATCCGCTGTACACGTTGGTCAATCCCGTGGACGACGCATTGATGAAGATCACCCACGTGCTGCGCGGCGAGGACATCATGTCCTCGACACCGCGCCAGATCGCCCTGTACGAGGCGCTGATCCGGATCGGCGTGGCCGAGCGGGTGCCCGAATTCGGGCATCTGCCGAGCGTTCTCGGCGACGGCAACAAGAAGCTGTCCAAGCGCGACCCGCAGTCGAACCTCTTCCTGCACCGGGAACGGGGCTTCATCCCTGAGGGCCTGCTCAACTACCTGGCGCTACTGGGGTGGGGGATCGCCGACGACCACGACGTGTTCAGCCTCGACGAGATGGTGGCCGCGTTCGACATCGCCGACGTCAATTCCAATCCGGCGCGCTTCGACCAGAAGAAGGCCGACGCCCTCAACGCCGAGCACCTCCGGCTGCTCAGCGAGGACGAGTTCACCGTCAGGCTGCGCGACTACTTCACCGCTCACGGTTACGACACCGGGCTCGACGAGCGGCGGTTCGCGGACGCCGCCCGGTTGGTGCAGACGCGCATCGTCGTGCTCGGTGACGCGTGGGACCTGTTGAAGTTCCTCGACGACTCCGCATTCGCGCTCGACGAGAAATCCGCCGCCAAGGAGCTGCGCACCGAAGCGGTGGGCGTGCTCGATGCCGCGGCGACCGCGCTGGAGGGTGTTACGGAGTGGACCACCCCGGCGATCGAGGAGGCGCTGAAGTCCGCGCTGATCGACGGCCTCGAGCTGAAACCCCGCAAGGCGTTCGGTCCGATCCGGGTGGCGGTCACCGGTGCGAGCATCAGCCCGCCGCTTTTCGAGTCGCTGGAACTGCTCGGTCGTGACCGCAGCCTGCGGCGGCTGCGCGCCGGTCGGGAGCGCGCGGCGGCCGAGACGCCCCAGGCGTGAAAAGTGGCCGCGGAATCTTTGGTAGTCTGCCTGTCGGCCCACAAACACGGGCGGCGGCGACGAGCCGCTGCCGGTAGGGCCGAAAGCGCTCGTGACCTGCGGTGACGAGTAGCCATTGGGGTATGGTGTAATTGGCAACACAGCGGTTTCTGGTACCGCCATTCTAGGTTCGAGTCCTGGTACCCCAGCTGCGTCCGGAGATTAGGTCAGGTCTGACGCCTGAGCTATGCTGGCTCTCCGGAATTTGTTCTAGCCCCCGTCGTCTAGCGGCCTAGGACGCCGCCCTCTCACGGCGGTAGCGTGGGTTCGAATCCCATCGGGGGTACCAGATATCCGTTCGCCCGCCTCGCTCGAGGCGGGCGTTTCTCGTTCCCGGATCCGTGTGACTCTGCGACGGAGCGGCACGACTGCGACCTGTCTCACAACCGGCGGGTCAAGGCCTCCGCCGCCGCCACCAGGTCCGCGGCCCAGCGTGCACCGGGGCGGCGGCCCATCCGGTCGATGGGTCCTGACACCGACACCGCGGCCACCACCGCACCGCGGCCGTCGCGCACGGGGGCGGACACACTCGCCACCCCCGGCTCGCGTTCGGCTGCGCTCTGCGCCCAGCCGCGCCTGCGGACTTCGGCCAGGGCGCGGTCGGTGAACTTCGCCTCCGGCAGTACGGCGTGCTGGGTGGCCGGGTCGGCGTAGGCCAACAGCACCTTGGCGCCCGAGCCTGCGGTCATCGACAGCCGGGTGCCCACCGGAACCGTGTCACGCAGGCCCGCGGGCGGCTCCAGCGCCGCCACGCAGATCCGCGCGGTGCCCTCGCGCCGGTACAACTGCACGCTCTCACCGGTGATCTCGCGCAACCGCGGCAGCACCACCGCACCCGCCGCCAGCAGCGGGTCGTTGACGTGCCCGGCCAGTTCGGTGAGCGCCGGGCCGAGCCGCCATCGGCCGTCGGCGTCGCGGGCGAGCAGCCGGTGCACCTCCAGGCCGGCCGCCAGCCGGTGAGCGGTGGCCCGCGGCAATCCGGTGCGGTCGCACAGTTCGGCGAGCCCGCACGGTGACTCGGCCACCGAATGCAGCACGCCCACGGCTTTGTCCAGCACGCCGATGCCGCTATCCTGTCTCACAGAGAGATACTAACGTCCCGCATGTTGAGACACCAGCCCAACGTGACGAGATCGGCGTGCGGGGCGCCACGACGCGAATCGAGATGTGATGGCCAACTCGCACAAGCCCAGGACCATGGCCGAGAAGGTCTGGGCCGACCACGTCGTCGCCTCCGGCCACGACGAACCCGACCTGATCTACATCGACCTCCACCTGGTCCACGAGGTCACCAGCCCCCAGGCGTTCGACGGCCTCCGGCTCGCCGGACGCCCGGTGCGCAGGCCCGATCTCACGATCGCCACCGAGGACCACAACGTCCCGACGATCGACATCGACAAGCCGATCGCGGATCCGGTGTCGCGCACCCAGGTCGAGACGTTGCGCCGCAACTGCGCGGAATTCGGCATCCGCCTGCACCCGATGGGCGACGTCGAGCAGGGCATCGTGCACATCATCGGCCCGCAGCTCGGCCTGACGCAGCCGGGGATGACGGTGGTGTGCGGCGACAGTCACACCTCGACCCACGGCGCGTTCGGCGCGCTGGCCATGGGAATAGGCACATCCGAGGTCGAGCACGTGATGGCCACCCAGACGCTGCCCCTGCGGCCGTTCAAGACGATGGCGGTGAACGTCGACGGTGAACTGCTGCCGGGAGTGAGCGCCAAGGACATCATCCTCGCGGTGATCGCGCAGATCGGCACCGGCGGCGGCCAGGGTCATGTGATCGAATACCGGGGGAGCGCCATCGAACGGTTGTCGATGGAGGGCCGGATGACGATCTGCAACATGAGCATCGAGGCCGGCGCCCGGGCAGGCATGGTGGCACCGGACGACACCACCTTCGAATTCCTGCGGGGCCGGCGGCACGCCCCGCAGGGCGCCGACTGGGACGCCGCGGTCGCGGCGTGGAGCCAGTTGCGCACCGACCCCGGCGCAGAATTCGACACCGAGGTGCACATCGACGCCGCGAGCCTGAGCCCGTTCGTCACGTGGGGCACCAATCCCGGCCAGGGCATTCCGCTGTCCGGTGCGGTGCCCGACCCCGAGCTGATCGTCGACGAGGGCGAGCGGCAGGCCGCGGAGAAGGCGTTGACCTACATGGACCTTCGCCCCGGCACCGCCATGCGCGACGTCGCGGTGGACACGGTGTTCGTCGGCTCCTGCACCAATGGCCGCATCGAGGATCTGCGGGTGGTCGCCGACGTGCTGAACAGCCGCTCGGTCGCCGACGGGGTGCGGATGCTGATCGTGCCCGGCTCGATGCGGGTGAAGGCGCAGGCCGAATCCGAAGGCCTGGACGCGATCTTCACCGCCGCAGGCGCTGAGTGGCGGCAGGCCGGATGCTCGATGTGCCTCGGCATGAATCCCGATCAACTCTCCCCGGGGCAGCGCTGCGCGTCGACTTCGAACCGAAATTTCGAGGGCCGGCAGGGCAAGGGTGGCCGCACCCATCTCGTCTCACCCGCCGTCGCCGCGGCCACCGCGGTGCGCGGCACCCTGTCCTCTCCCGCCGACCTGACCGACCGAGGAGCCCAGTGATGGAAGCCTTCACCACCCACACCGGGATCGGCGTGCCGCTGCGCCGGTCGAACGTCGACACCGACCAGATCATCCCTGCGGTGTATTTGAAGCGGGTCACCCGAACGGGATTCGAGGACGGCTTGTTCGCCGCCTGGCGTAACGACCCGTCGTTCATTCTCAATCTGGCGCCGTTCGACCGGGGCTCCGTGTTGGTGGCCGGACCGGATTTCGGCACCGGGTCGTCGCGCGAGCACGCGGTCTGGGCGCTCATGGACTACGGGTTCCGGGTAGTTATCTCGTCTAGGTTCGCCGACATCTTCCGCGGGAATGCGGGCAAGGCGGGACTGCTGGCCGCCGAAGTCGCGCAAGACGATGTGGAACTGCTGTGGAAGCTGATCGAGCAGAATCCCGGGCTGGAAATCGGTGTGGACCTTCAAGATCGAACAGTGACCGCCGGAACGGTTGTGGTGCCGTTCAGAATTGACGAATACACCGCATGGCGACTGCTCTCCGGACTCGACGATATAGGCCTTACGCTGCAGAAACTCGATGCGATCGAGTCCTATGAACAGCGCAGGCCGGCCTGGAAACCGAAGACCCTGCCGGCCTGATCGAAGCCCCGCGGCGGGCCGAATTCGCCGCCCTGGAAGGGGTTCTCCGAACCTCCGGCAGGAGGCCATGCGCGGCAACCGGATTGCCGAATTGTTCGCCAGCTACTATTGAAATTGCGCGTGGCTCTTGGAAATCAGTGGTCAAAGGGTTTACCGTGTCCTCTAGTCGGTCCAAGGAGGACCACTGGTCTCGGAGGATTTGAATGAACAAAGCGGAGCTCATCGACGTACTGACGAACAAAATGGGCACCGACCGTAGGCAGGCCACCGCCGCGGTCGAGAATGTCGTCGACACCATCGTGCGCGCTGTGCACAAGGGCGACAGCGTGACCATCACCGGCTTCGGCGTTTTCGAACAGCGCCGCCGCGCCGCCCGTGTCGCGCGCAATCCGCGCACCGGCGAGACGGTGAAGGTGAAGCCCACCTCGGTGCCGGCATTCCGCCCGGGTGCTCAGTTCAAAGCGGTTGTGTCTGGCGCGCAGCGTCTCCCGGCAGACGGCCCCGCCGTCAAGCGCGGCGTGACGGCGACGCCCGCCAAGCGCTCGGCCGCCAAGAAGGCGCCCGCCCGCAAGGCCGCGACCAAGACCGCCGCCAAGAAGGCGCCGGCGAAGTCGACGGCGGCGAAGAAGACCACGGCCGCCAAGAAGGCTCCGGCCAAGTCGACGGCGGCGAAGAAGACCACGGCCGCCAAGAAGGCGCCGGCGAAGTCGAGCGCGGCGAAGAAGACCACCGCCGCCAAGAAGGCGCCGGCCGCCAAGAAGGCCGCCACCAAGGCGCCGGCCAAGAAGGCGCCCGCTGCCAAGAAGGCCGCCACCAAGGCGCCCGCCAAGAAGTCGGCTGCCAAGAAGGCGCCGGCCAAGAAGGGCCGCAAGTAGATTCCCCACCGGAGGCGCCGCGGGTCGAGCCGACCCGCGGCGTTTTCTGCTGCGGACCGGGTGCGGGCGATCTCAGCCGCTGACTGCCAGGGGGCTGCCGATGTGGTCCGCCGACACCAGCCGGCCACCGGAGAGCGACAGCACCCACGTGCTGCCCTTGCGGTTGCGTGACTTGTCCGGCCGCACCCCGTCCTGCTCGCACCACCAGTCGACCAGGGGTGGAATCACCTTGCCCTGCGAGCAGATCGCCGGAGTGGCACCGCTCTCGCCGGCCTTCGCGACGATGTCAAGAAGCCGACGACGGGCTGCCTTCTTGTCCTCGGAGTAGGCCTCTTCGGTGAGCTCGGGTTCACTGGTCACCGTGGTGCCCAGCTCCTGGGCCAGCGGCTCGAGCGTCTGCAGGCACCGGGTGCGGGACGCGGCGAACAGTTCGTCGGCACCGAACGCGAGCAACTGTCCGACGAGCGATTCGGCCTGAGCGCGCCCGCGCTTGTCCAGAGGACGCTTGTCGTCGTCGCCCCGGTAACGCTTCTTGTCGCCGGCCGAGCCGTGCCGGACGAACAGCACGGTCTGGGTGTCGGCGGGCAGTTTCGCGAACCGGCGCAAAACCTTCCGGTCGTGCGGATACCCCACCCGCTTGATCGCGTCGTCCACCGGGAGCCAGATCAGCTGATCGACTTCGTCGTTCGGGGCGAACTCGCCGTCGACGCGGCGGGCCGCCCAATACCTGACCTTCTTGACGCCCTGGTCCACCGGATAGCTCACCGTGGTCAGCCTGCGGCCCAGGTGTGCGGCGCAGCCCGTCTCCTCGAGAACCTCCCTGACCGCGGTCACCGGTTCCGTCTCGCCAGGGTCGACCTTGCCCTTCGGCAGTGACCAGTCGTCGTAGCGCGGGCGGTGGATGACCGCGACGAGTGGCTGCGCGTCGTCGCCGTCGGCGCGCCACAACACCGCACCGGCAGCCAGCACCGCCTTGCCCTTGGGACTCTTGGAACTCGATCCCGCGTCCTTGCTCACCTCAACTCCTGCAGTCGGTTCGGGGCGTACGGCCGAGACGGTGAGCGGGGATCACGGGTGCCGGTGGCGTTCCATCAGCGACACCTGATGGTCGCGCACCGTGCGGCCTTCCTGGGGCGAGGCCGTCCAGCGCCCGTCGGTGCCCAGCTCCCAGCACCGGGTGGACGGGTCCATCGCGGACTCGAACGTGTCGTTCAGCTGTGCGGACAATCGCGGATCCTTGACCTGCGCCATCACCTCGACCCGGCGGTCGAGGTTGCGGTGCATCATGTCGGCGCTGCCGATCCAGAACTCGTCGATGGCCTTGAAATGAATGATCCGGGAGTGCTCGAGGAACCGGCCGAGAATCGAGCGCACCACGATGTTGTCGGAGAAGCCGGCCGCACCCGGTCGCAGCGCACAGATGCCGCGCACCACCACCTCCACCCGCACACCGGCCTGCGATGCCCGGTACAGCGCGTCGATCACCTGCTCGTCGACCAGGGCGTTGGCCTTCAGCCGGATGCGCGCGTCGGCGCCCTCGCGGGCGGCGGCCACCTCCCGCTCGATGCGCTCGATGATGCCGCGGCGCACGCCGTTCGGCGCCACCAGCAGATTGCGGTAGGACACCTTTCGGGAGTAGCCGGTCAGCGAGTTGAACAGGTCGGTGAGGTCGGCGCCGATGTCGGGCGCCGCCGTGAGCAGGCCGACATCCTCGTAGAGGCGGGCGGTCTTGGGGTTGTAGTTGCCGGTACCGATGTGGCAGTAACGGCGGATCGTCGAGCCCTCGCGTCGCACCACCAGCGCGGTCTTGCAGTGAGTCTTCAGGCCGATCAGGCCGTAGACCACATGCACGCCGGCCTGTTCCAGCGCCCTGGCCCACTTGATGTTGGCCTGTTCGTCGAACCGGGCCTTGATCTCGACCAGCGCCACCACCTGCTTGCCGGCCTCCGCGGCGTCGATGAGCGCGTTGACGATCGGGGAGTCACCCGAGGTGCGGTAGAGCGTCTGCTTGATGGCCAACACATTCGGATCGGCGGCCGCCTGCTCGACGAAGCGCTGCACCGTGGTGGAGAACGAATCGTACGGATGGTGCACCAGCACGTCACCGTCGCGCAGGGTGGAGAAGATGCTCTTCGGCGTCTCGCGCTCGCCGAACGCGGGCGGCGTCGCCGGAACGAACGGCGGGTCCTTCAGCGCGGGCCGGTCGACGCCGTACACCTGCCACAGCGACGAGAGATCAAGCAGACCGGGGACTTCGATGACGTCGCCGGGAAAGACGTCGAGCTCGCGCAACAGCAGTTCGAGCATGCTCTCGGTCATGTCGTCGGAGACCTCGAGCCGCACCGGCGAGCCGAACCGCCGCCGCGCCAGTTCCCGCTCGAGTGCCTGCAGCAGGTCCTCGTCGCGGTCCTCCTCGACCTCGAAATCGGCGTTGCGCGTGATGCGGAACGCGTGGTGCTCGACGATCTCCAGCCCCGGGAACAGCACCGGCAGGAAGGCCGCGATCAACTCCTCCATCGGCAGGAACCGCGAGACGCCGGAGGCTCCTTCCCGCGCGTCCAACTCGACGAAGCGGTCGACGTTGTCGGGCACCTTGATTCGCGCGAAGTGCTGACCGCCGTCGTCGGGCACCTTGACGGTGATCGCCAGATTGAGCGAGAGACCGGAGACGAACGGGAACGGGTGCGCCGGATCCACCGCCAGGGGGGTCAGGACCGGGAACACCTGCTCGTGGAAGTAGGTCGAGAGCTGGCTGCGCTCGGCCTCGTCGAGTTCGACCCACGTGACGATGACGATGCCCTCGCCGGCCAGCGCCGGGCGCACCGACTCCCGGAACACACTCGCGTGGCGGCTGGCCAGCTGCTGGGTGCGTTCGCTGATGCGGCGCAACTGCTCGCGCGGCGACAGGCCGTCCGCCGAGCGCACCGACAGGCCCATCTCGTCGCGGCGTTTCAGCCCCGCGACGCGCACCATGTAGAACTCGTCGAGATTCGACGAGAAGATCGCCAGGAACTTGGCGCGTTCCAGCAGCGGCAGCGACGGGTCCGCGGCGAGTGCCAGCACCCTGGCGTTGAAGTCGAGCCAGCTCAGCTCGCGGTTGAGATAGCGGTCCTCGGGCAGGGCGGCGGGCTGGGCGGGATCGGCGGCGGGCGATGTCGCCGCCGGCGGCGCGTCCGGAGCCGCCGCTGATGCCTGGGCCTCCGGCGCCGTGTCGACGGGCACCTGCTCGGCGTCATCCGTTCGTGTCTGGGCCTCGGCTTCGGTCATCTCGCCAATCATTCCTCATCTGCGGTTCGTGCGGCCACCGCGGACCCACATTGCTCGCCGGCTGTTCATCTGGTCTGCGGCAGGGCGCGAGCGGTCGCAGGCCCGACGCCGAGCAGCTGGGCGGCGGCCAGGTCGTCGGGGGTGTCGATGTCGCACCGCAGGCCCGGCCACCCGCCGGTCAGCTCCACCGCTCCGGAATCGCGGTGCCGCCGTGCCGAATCGGTGCCCAGCCGCGGATCGAGGGGAACGCCGAATGCGAACAGTGCGGCGGTACCCGTGCCGTGCCGGTCGCCGACGAAGCTGCGTGGGTGCGCCCGGGCCGCCGTGACCGCCTCCGCGAATTCGTGGGAGCGCAGCGCCGGCAGATCACCCTGTAGGACAACGATGTTCGGGTGGCCGGCGCGCAGCTCGGCTTCCGCCGCGATGATCGCGTTGTTGAGCGGGTCGTGGTGCCCCGCCGGTGTCGGATCGTCGATCACGTTCGCGCCGAGCGACCGCACAGCAGCGGCGGCGACGGCGTCGGGGGTGACCACGGTGACCGCTGCCACCGGCACCGCGGCCGCGATGGTGTCCATCAGCATGGCCAGCACCACGGTCTCGCGGGTGGCCGGCGAGAACGCCGAGGCCAGCCGGGTCTTCGCCGCCGCCAGCCGCTTCACGGCGATCACCACCGCGACGTCGGCGTCCGCCGCGGTCCGTGTGCCGCTCATGATCGCCATCCTGCCAGGCGCGTTCGCCGATGCCCGGCGGCGCCGAAAGCCGAGACGCGCACCGGCCCGCGCTAGGGTGAAGCGGTGGTGAGAGCGGCGGTGATGGGTGCCGGTGCGTGGGGAACCGCCCTGGCGAGGGTCCTGGCGGACGCGGGCAATGACGTGGCGCTGTGGGCCCGCAGGCCTGAACTGGCCGCCGAGATCAACGCCACCCACCGCAACACCTCCTATCTCGGCGACACCGAACTGCCTGCCACCATCCGGGCGACCGCCGACCCGGCCGAGGCGCTCGCCGGCGCCTGCACCGTGCTGCTCGCGGTGCCCTCCCAGCGGCTGCGCGAGAACCTGCAGCAGTGGAAGGGCCTGATCGGAGACGACGCGACACTCGTCAGCCTCGCCAAGGGCATCGAGCTCGACACCCTGATGCGGATGAGCCAGGTCATCATCGCCGTCACCGGTGCCGACGCCGGCCGGGTGGCGGTGGTGACCGGCCCGAACCTGGCCAGCGAGATCGCCGCCGAACAGCCCGCGGCCACCGTCGTCGCCTGCAACGACTCGGGCCGGGCGGTCACCCTGCAGCGTGCGCTGGCCACCGGCTATCTCCGTCCGTACACCAACAGCGATGTGATCGGCGCCGAAGTCGGCGGCGCGTGCAAGAACGTCATCGCGCTGGCGTGCGGGATGGCCGCCGGTGTGGGGCTGGGCGAGAACACCCTGGCCGCCATCATCACCCGCGGCCTGGCCGAGATCATGCGGCTGGGCATCGCGCTCGGCGCACAGCCGGCCACGCTGGCGGGGCTGGCCGGCGTCGGCGACCTCGTCGCGACCTGCACCTCACCGCACTCGCGCAACCGCACGTTCGGCGAACGGCTGGGCCGGGGAGGCACCATGGAGTCCGCACTGGAGGCGGCGGGCGGACACGTGGCCGAGGGCGTCACCTCGTGTGAGTCGGTGCTCTCGCTGGCGTCGAGCTACGACGTCGAGATGCCGCTCACCGACGCGGTGCACCGCGTGTGTCACCGGGGACTCAGCGTGGACGAAGCGGTGGCGCTGCTGCTGGGCCGCAGCACCAAACCGGAGTGACGGCGATGGACGGCGGCTACGGCGACTCGACCCGCAGTGTGAAAGCTGCGGGAGCCGAGCCGGTTCCGGGTGCGCCCGTTGCGCCGCCGCCGGTTCCCGCTGCGGCCTACCACATCCCGGCGGACGAGGACGACACGCTGGACAGTTACGGCCGCCGGTCGAATCCGACGTGGCGTCTCGTGGAATCGGCGCTGGCCACGCTCGAGGGCGCCACCCACGCGCTGACATTCGGATCGGGCATGGCCGCGATCACCACCGCGCTCCGGGTGCTCGCGACGCCGGGCAGCACGCTGGTGGTGCCCGCCGACGGCTACTACCAGGTCCGCAGGTATGCCACCGAACACCTTGCGCCGCGCGGAGTCTCGGTGATCGAGGCGACCTGCGCGCAGATGTGCGATGCGGCCGCCGGTGCCGACGTCGTACTGGCCGAGACGCCGGCGAATCCGACACTCGACGTCGTCGATCTGCACCGGCTGGCCACGCTGTGCCGCCGCCGCGGGTCCACCCTCGTCGTCGACAACACCACCGCCACCCCGCTCGGGCAGCAACCGCTCTCGCTGGGCGCCGACCTGGTGGTCGCCAGCGCCACCAAGGCACTGTCCGGCCATCACGACCTGCTGGCCGGATACGTCGCGGGCAGCCACCCGGAGCTGTTGGCCGCGATCGAACGCGACCGGCTGCTCGCGGGTCCGGTGCTCGGCGCCTTCGAGGCGTGGCTTCTGCTGCGCAGCCTGGGCACCGTCGGTCTGCGCTTCGAGCGGCAGTGCCAGAACGCCCAGGCGCTGGCCATGCTGCTGCGCAGCCATCCGGCGGTGCGGACGGTGCGCTACCCGGGGCTGCCCGAGGATCCCTCGCACGAGGTCGCGGCCCGCCAGATGCGGCGGTTCGGCGGGGTGGTGTCGGTGGAGCTGGCCGATGCCGACGCCGTCCACGGCCTCGTGCAGCGCAGCGACCTGCTGGTGGGCGCGACCAGTTTCGGCGGCATCCACTCCTCGGTGGACCGGCGGGCCCGCTGGGGGGACCCGGTCCCCGACGGGTTCGCGCGGATCTCGCTGGGTATCGAGGACACCGACGACCTGATCGCCGACATCGACCGCGCGCTGCGGTGAAAGTCCTGGTCAGAGAATCAGATCGTGCGGCGAGCGGGCGGGGCGGTAGCCTCTGCAGGTTGTGACTGCTCGCAACCAGCCCGGCGCCGCCGGCCGCACGCGCGTCGCCGTCGTCTACGGCGGCCGCAGTTCCGAGCACGCCATCTCCTGTGTTTCCGCCGGCAGCATCCTGCGTAACCTCGATCCCGAGCGGTTCGAGGTCGTCGCCGTGGGCATCACCCCCGAGGGGTCGTGGATGCTCACCGACGCCCGCCCGGAGACACTGGCGATCACCGACGGCCGGCTGCCCGAGGTCAGCGCCACGTCCGGCATCGAGATGGCGCTGCCTGCCGCACCGGAGCGCAGCGGTCAGCTGGTGTCGCTGGGCCAGGGCGCCGCGGGCGAGATCCTGGCCTCGGTCGATGTGGTGTTCCCCGTGCTGCACGGGCCGTACGGCGAGGACGGCACCATCCAGGGCCTGCTCGAACTCGCCGGGGTGCCCTACGTCGGGGCCGGCGTGCTGGCCAGCGCGGCGGGAATGGACAAGGAGTTCACCAAGAAGCTGCTGATCGCCGAGGGCCTGCCGGTCGGCGATCACGTCGTGCTCAGGCCTCGCCGGGCGACGCTGGAACTCGAGGAGCGCGAGCGGCTCGGACTGCCGGTGTTCGTCAAGCCCGCCCGCGGCGGCTCGTCGATCGGCGTCAGCCGGGTCGCGGCCTGGGACGACCTGCCCGCGGCGATCGACCTGGCTCGCCGCCACGACCCGAAGGTGATCGTCGAGGCCGCAGTGCCCGGCCGCGAGCTGGAATGCGGTGTGCTGGAGTTGCCCGACGGCCGGGTCGAGGCCAGCACGGTCGGCGAGATCCGGGTCGCCGGGGTGCGCGGCCGCGAGGACGGGTTCTACGACTTCGCCACCAAGTACCTCGAGGACGGCGCCGAGCTGGACGTGCCGGCCAAGGTCGACGACGAGGTCGCCGACGAGATCCGTCAGCTGGCGATCCGCGCCTTCACCGCCGTGGACTGCCAGGGCCTGGCGCGCGTCGACTTCTTCCTCACCGACGACGGCCCGGTGGTCAACGAGATCAACACCATGCCTGGCTTCACCACCATCTCGATGTACCCGCGGATGTGGGCGGCCAGCGGGGTGGACTACCCGACGCTGCTGGCGGCGATGGTGGACACCGCGCTGAGCAGGGGCACCGGCCTGCGCTAACGGATCGGCGCCGGATCGGCCGGACGTGCGGGCAGCGTCGCGGTGATCGTCGCCGACATCAGCTGTATCGGCGTCGGCCCCGAACCGGCGGGCAGGGTCAGCGCGACGTAGACCGGCCGGTCGACGGCGTACCAGGTGCTGCGCGCACCCTCTGCCGGCTGCGCCTCGCCCGCCCGCTCCTCGCCCACCCGGAACCAGGACACGGCATCGACCATCTGCAGCGGCGCCCCGGCGACGAACTCGGCGGGACGGTCCAGCCCGCAGCGCAGCACCACCGGTTCGGCGTCCGGTCCGGCCCGCCACGCCGCGGCACCCGCCGGGGTGGGTTCGGCCGTCGGCGCACGCCGGTATTCGCCCAGCTCGTCCGGCAGGGCGTCGATCAGACTGCGGCAGTCCGGGCCGTCGGCCGAAGGCGCGGGCACCGCGGAGATCGCCACCGGCTCCTCCGGTGTGTCCGACTGCCGGATCGCGGCCACCGCGAGCAGCACCACCACCGCAGCGACGGCCACCGCGATCGCCGCGATCATCAGCCCGCGCGGCGGCCCGTCCCCGGTCGGTGCACTCACACGGTCAACCCTAGAGCTGCGCTCCGTCGGCGATCGGGCAGGTCAGCGTGCGGGTGATGCCGGTGGTCTGCTGCACCGACGGCACCACGGTGCCGGTCAGGTCGGCCATGCTGTCGGCGCCCACCCGCACCACGACGTCGTAGGGCCCGGTGACGTATTCGGAGGACACCACGCCCGGCAGACCCGCGAGTTGCTTGGCGACGACCTCGGCGCGGCCCACCTCGGTCTGGATCAGCATGTAAGCCTCGACCACCTGCCGTCTCCTCTGTCTCGCTGCATAGACTCCCTGCCGCAGGGACCAAACGTACCGCAGGTCGAGCCGGTGTTCATTTCGCGAACGACCCGGTAGGAGGCGACATGGCGAGCTTCGAACCGGCCGAAACGCTGGCCACCGCGGGGGAGTTCGCGGTGATCGACCGGCTGGTCAGCGGGCATGACCAACCGGCGGCGGTCGAACTGGGACCCGGCGACGACGCGGCGGTGGTGCGGGCCGGCGACGGACGGACGGTGGTGTCGACCGACATGCTGGTGGCCGGGCGGCACTTCCGGCTGGACTGGTCGACACCACACGACGTGGGACGCAAGGCCATCGCCCAGAACGCCGCCGACATCGAGGCGATGGGAGCCCGCGCGACGGCCTTCGTCGTGGCCTTCGGAGCGCCCGCCGACACACCTGTGGCCCAGGCCGTCGAACTCGCCGACGGGTTGTGGGACGAGGCCGGCCGGCTCGGTGCGGGCATCGTCGGCGGCGACCTGGTCCGGGCGCCGCAGTGGGTGATCTCGGTGACGGTGCTCGGCGACCTGGCCGGTGCTCCCGCCGTGCGCCGCGACGGCGCACGCGCGGGCGACGTGCTGGCCGTCGCCGGTGATCTCGGCCGGTCTGCGGCGGGATTCGCGCTGTGGGACAACATGATCGGTGACTCCGTCGACGGCTGGGCCGAGCTGCGGCGGCGTCACCTGGTGCCCGAACCGCCCTACGGGGAGGGCCGCGCGGCGGCCGCGGCGGGTGCGACGTCGATGACCGACGTCTCCGACGGGCTGCTCGCCGACGTCGGTCACCTCGCGACGGCTGCCCGCGTGTCCGTCGACATCACCGCCGACGCGCTGCGGGCCGATCACGACGCCGTGTCCGCCGCTGCGGCGGCGACCGGCGCCGACGCCTGGGACTGGGTGCTCGGCGGCGGTGAGGACCACGCCCTGGTCGCAACGTTCGCCGGGCCGCCTCCCGAGGGCTGGCGGGTGATCGGACGGGTGCTCGACGGCCCGTCCGAGGTGCTGGTGGACGGCCGGCAGTGGCGCGGCAACCGGGGATGGCAGTCGTTCTGAGCGACCGCGCACGCTAGGTTGGCCACTCGTGACCGCACGTCCACTCGAAGACCTCGTCGAGCCCGGCTGGGCCCAGGCGCTGGCGCCCGTCGCAGACCAGGTGACGCAGATGGGGGAGTTCCTGCGCGCGGAGCTGGCCGCCGGGCACCGATATCTGCCGGCGGGTCCGAATGTGCTGCGCGCCTTCACGTATCCCTTCGACGAGGTGCGGGTGCTGATCGTGGGGCAGGACCCCTATCCCACGCCCGGGCACGCCGTCGGGCTGAGTTTCTCCGTCGGCGCCGACGTGCGGCCGATCCCGCGCAGCCTGGCCAACATCTTCACCGAGTACACCGCCGACCTCGGTCTGCCGCAGCCCAGCACCGGTGACCTGACCCCGTGGGCGCAGCGCGGGGTGCTGCTGCTCAACAGGGTCCTCACCGTGCGTCCCGGCACGCCGGCGTCACATCGCGGCAAGGGCTGGGAGGCGGTCACCGAGCGGGCCATCGCGGCGCTGACGGACCGGAAGCGGCCGCTGGTCGCCGTGTTGTGGGGACGTGACGCCGCCACGCTCAAGCCGATGCTGGCCGGCGGTGACTGTGTGGCGATCGAGTCGCCCCATCCCTCGCCGCTGTCTGCGTCGCGCGGCTTCTTCGGATCGCGGCCGTTCAGCCGCGCGAACGAGATGCTGGCGCAGATGGGTGCAGAGCCCGTCGACTGGCGGTTGCCCTAGCTGCGGGCACCGGACTTCGGGTCCTGAGTCTCGGTGTCCCGGTGGTCAGACCCCCGGGCGGTGCGGACGGTGTCCGGCGGCGTCAGCCGCGCGTGACCTTGCCGGCCTTGATGCAGGAGGTGCAGACGTTGATGCGCTGCTTGTTCCCGCCCGGGCGGGACGCGGCGCGCACCGACTGGATGTTGGGATTCCAGCGGCGGCTGGTACGCCGGTGCGAATGCGACACCGACTTGCCGAAGCCGGGGGCCTTCCCGCAGACATCGCACACGGCAGCCATAGTCAGTACTCCTCGGATCAGAACGTGCTCGGATCTCGGGGCCAACGACCGCAAGCGGGTGACCCGACAACCTGATCAGGATACCGGCCGCCGCGGCATTCCCCAAAACGGCGCCCGCGGGGCTGTGGATCGGCCGTCCACAGGGCGTGACCAGCCCGGCTGATGTGGTCGGCGGTGTCGTCGCCACTCGTTAGGCTGACGCGACGGCGGACTACTCGGGTCTGGAGGTGGGATGGCGGGTCGGCGGCTGGACGCCTGCGCGCTGCGCCGGTGGGCCCACGTGTCGGTGGGCGACCTGATCACCCACACCGACGAGATCAACCGCATCAACGTGTTCCCCGTCGCCGACGCCGACACCGGCACGAACATGCTGTTCACCATGCGGGCCGCCTGGGAGCGGGTCGAGGCTCAGGAGACCGGCGACGTCGCCGAGGTCAGCGCGGCGCTGGCTTCGGGCGCCCTGCACGGCGCCCGCGGGAACTCCGGTGTGATCCTGTCCCAGATCGTGCGCGGGCTGGCCGTGGTCACCAGCGAGGCCGCCGCCGAGCGCGGCGGCGAGCTCTCCGAGGTGGACGGCGAGCTGTACGCGGCTGCGCTGCGGCAGGCGGCCGCGTTCGCGGTGGCGTCGATGGGGGAGTCGGTGCCGGGCACGATCGTCACCGTGTTGCAGGCCGCTGCCGATGCGGCCACCGGCGCCGCCGCCGACGGGGCCGACGCGGCCCGGGTGGCCGAGGTGGCGGCCGACGCCGCGGCCGATGCGCTGGACCGAACCCCCCAGCAACTCGCCGTACTGGCCTCCGCAGGCGTCGTCGACGCCGGGGGCCGCGGTCTGCTCGTCCTGCTGGACGCGATGACCGCGACGCTGACCGGCGCGGCCGCCCGGCGCGCCGAGTACGTGCCGTCCCCGGCTTCCCCGCCGTCCTCCGGCGCCCACCCGGGCGGCGGTCGGAACGCCACTGCGGCGCCGCCGCAGTTCGAGGTGATGTACCTGCTGGGTGAGTGCGGCGCCGACGACGTCGAACGGTTGCGCGGCCACCTCGACCGCATCGGGGAGTCGGTGGCGATCGCGGCGTCGGGGGCCGGCCAGTACTCAGTGCACGTGCATGCCGACGACGCCGGGGCCGCCGTGGAGGCCGGTCTCGCGGTGGGCACGCCGAGCCGCATCCAGATCACCGCGCTGACCGGCGCGGCAGCCGCGCGGCCCGCGGCCGGGTGGAGCCGTGACCGGGCGGTGCTGGCCGTGGTCGACGGCGCCGGTGCCGAGGAGTTGTTCAGTGGCGAAGGCGCGCAGGTGCTCCGGCCGGCCGCCGACGGGCCGGTCAGCGCCAGCCAGTTGCTGCGGGCCCTCGTCGACGCCGCAGCCGCGCAGATCATGGTGCTGCCCAACGGCTATGTCGCCGCCGAGGAACTCGTCGCCGGATGCACCGCCGCCATCGGCTGGGGCATCGACGTGGTGCCGGTGCCCGCCGGATCGATGGTGCAGGGGCTGGCCGCACTCGCGGTGCACGATCCGGCACGCCAAGCCGTCGACGACGGGTACACGATGGCGCGGGCCGCGGCGGGCGCCCGGCACGGCACGGTGCGCACGGCCACCGAGGAGGCCTTGACGTGGGCCGGCACCTGCCGACCCGGCGACGGCCTTGGCATCGCCGGCGATGAGGTGCTGATCGTGGGTCCCGACCTGACCGCCGCCGCCGCCGGGCTGATCGACCTGCTGCTGGTGGCGGGCGGCGAACTGGTCACGGTGCTCACCGGCGAGGGCGTGGACGCGTCGGTGGGCGCGGCGCTGCGCGAGCACGTGCACCGCGAGCACCTCGGCACCGAACTCGTCACCTATCACACCGGCCACGGCGGTGACGCGCTGCTGATCGGCGTCGAGTAGCCATGGCGACCCTCTCCGACCGCCTCGAGAACGTGATCGGCGCGAAATCGGCAAAAAAGCTCGAGGAGCACCTCGGCATCCGCACGGTGAACGACCTGCTGCGCCACTACCCGCGCAAGTACAGCGACGGCATGACCGTGCGCGGTGAGGGCGAGGCACTCGATCTCGAGGAAGGCGAGCACGTCACCTTCGTCGACGAGATCACCGAGGCCGATCCGGGTCTGATGAAGGCGCAGCCGGGCAAGCGCAGGCGCAAATACCTGCGTCTCACCATCGGCAAGCGCACGCCGAAGGTGACGGCGACGTTCTTCAACGCGGAATGGATGATCGACAAGCTGCCGGTCGGCACCAGGCTGATGCTGTCCGGTGAGGTGAAGTGGTTCCGCAACACGCTGCAGTTGAGTCACCCGGACTTCCTGGTGCTCGAGTCGCCACTCGGGAAGAAGATCGGCACCAAGTCGCTCAAGACCATCGCGGCGACCTCAGGCGAGACCGGCGACGACCTGCTGGCGGCGTTCGAGCGGGACTTCTTCCCGATCTACCCGGCCACCGCCAAGGTCCAGAGCTGGGATATCTACGCGTGCGTGCGGCAGACGCTCGACATGCTCGATCCCGTCCCTGACCCGTTGTCCGACAACGTCCTTCGTGAACGCGATTTGATCTCCGAAGATGCCGCGCTGCGGGCGATCCACCTGGCCGAGAACGAGGCGGAGCGTGACCGGGCCCGGGAACGGCTGACCGTCGACGAGGCGGTCGGGCTGCAGTGGGGTCTGGTGAGCCGGCGCCACGGTGAGCTGGGCGAGTCCGGCCCCGCGGCGCCGCTGCGGGACGACGGTCTGGTCGCCGGACTTCGCGAGCGGCTGCCGTTCGAGCTGACGAACGGTCAGCGCGAGGTGCTCGTCGAGCTGTCGTCCGAACTCGCGGCCACCCGGCCGATGAACCGGATGCTGCAGGGCGAGGTCGGCTCCGGCAAGACGATCGTCTCGGTGCTCGCGATGCTGCAGATGGTGGACGCCGGGTACCAGTGTGCGCTGCTGGCGCCCACGGAAGTGCTTGCGGCGCAACATGAGCGATCGGTCCGCGACGTGCTCGGTCCGCTGGCGATGGCGGGGGAGCTGGAAGGCGCCGACCGGGCGACCCGGGTGACGCTGCTGACCGGGTCGATGTCCCCGCAGCAGAAGCGTCAGGTGCGCGCCGCGGTGTCCTCCGGTGCGGCGGGCATCGTGATCGGCACCCATGCGCTGCTGCAGGACGCCGTGGAGTTCCACAATCTGGGCATGGTGGTGGTCGACGAGCAGCACCGTTTCGGCGTCGAACAGCGGGACCGGTTGCGCGCCAAGGCCCGTGCCGGACTCACTCCACACCTGTTGGTGATGACGGCCACCCCCATCCCGCGCACCGTGGCGCTGACGGTGTTCGGCGACCTGGAGACCTCGACGCTGCGGGAGCTGCCGCGCGGACGGCAACCGATCACCACCAACACGATTTTCGTCTCCGCCAAACCGGCGTGGCTCGAGCGGGCGTGGGCACGACTGGCCGAAGAGGTGCGTGCCGGGCGGCAGGCGTACGTGGTGGCGTCCCGCATCGACGAATCCGACGACGCACCGGCCGCGGACGGCGGACCTCCGCCGACCACCGTGGTGGAGCTCTTCGAGCGTCTGAAGGGTGGTGCGCTGTCCGGGTTGCGGCTGGCGCTGATGCACGGCAGGCTGCCCGCCGACGACAAGGACGCGGTGATGTCCGCCTTCCGGGCCGGCGAGATCGACGTCCTGGTGTGCACCACCGTCATCGAGGTGGGCGTCGACGTCCCGAACGCGACGGTGATGGTGGTGATCGACGCCGACCGGTTCGGCATCAGCCAGCTCCATCAGCTGCGCGGCCGCATCGGCCGGGGCAGCCATCCCAGCCTGTGCCTGCTGGCCACCCGGCTCCCGGAGGGTTCCAAAGCGGGGGCGCGGCTCAAGGCGGTGGCGAGCACGCTGGACGGCTTCGAGCTCGCCGACCTCGACCTCGAACAGCGTCGCGAGGGAGACGTCTTGGGTCTCAACCAGTCCGGCCGCAGGCTCAGGCTGCACTTCCTCTCGCTGGTCGACCATCTGGAGATCATCCAGGCTGCCCGGGCGCTGTGTGAGTCGCACTACGCGCACGCGCCTGCGGATCCGGGAATGGCATTGCTCGCCGCCCAGTTCACCGACACCGACGTGGACTACCTGGACAAGTCATGAACAGGCGGACCTGGTGGGTGGCGGTGGCCGCGGTGCTGGCGGTGCTGGTGGCCGTGCAGGTCAACACCGGGCAGCCGCGGGGGCGGTTCGTCGCCCAGGCCGAGATCCCCACCGTCACACCGGGAACCGACATCCTCGCCGGCGTGCCCGAGGTGCCCGGCCGGGTCCGGGCGAACGACTACCGGCGGGCCGCCTTCGGTGAGTCGTGGACCGACGACACCGACGCGCCCGGCGGCCGCAACGGCTGCGACACTCGAAACGACATCCTCGAGCGCGACCTGGTGGACAAGACCTACGTGGCGATCAGCCGCTGCCCGATCGCGGTGGCGACCGGCACGCTGCACGACCCGTACACCAACGCCACGGTGGCCTTCGTGCGCGGCAACCAGATCGGGGCGTCGGTGCAGATCGACCACCTCGTCCCACTGGCGCTGGCCTGGGATCTGGGCGCCCGGCACTGGACCGATCAGCTGCGCGCCCGGTTCGCCAACGACCCGGCGAACCTGATCGCCGTGTCCGGCGCGGCGAACCAGGACAAGGGCGACGACACTCCGGGTGAGTGGATGCCACCGAACCGGGCGTTCTGGTGTCAGTACGCCGTCCAGTTCGCGGCGGTGCTGCGCGGCTACGCACTACCGGTGGACACCCGGTCGGCGGTCACACTGCGCGACGCCGCGGCCACCTGCCCGACGGGCTGAGGCCGTGCCACAAGCGCGACACCGCGGAAGCCGCACTACTATCTATAGATATATGCGCATGTGTATATATATGGTCGAGTCATCGACCAGAAGGGACCGCTCACATGGCAGGCGCAGCGCTGGCGCTCTACGCGGTGTTCATCGTCACCGGCTTCGGGTGGCGCAGCTACCGGCAGTGGCGCCGCACCGGATCGACGGGGATGCGGGGCTTCCACGGCCGGCCGGGGTCGGCGGAGTGGCTCGCCGGCGCCGGGTTCGCGGTCGCCGTCGTGGTCGGCGCCGTGGCGCCGATCCTGCAACTGGCAGGGGTGGTGACCCCCCTCGGGGCGCTGAACCAGCCGGCGACCGGCGTCGCGGGCGCGATTCTCGCGGTCCTGGGGATTGCCGCGACGCTGTGGGCGCAGGAGTCGATGGCCGATTCGTGGCGCATCGGCGTCGACGCCGGTGAGGTGACGAAACTGGTCGACAGCGGGGTCTTCGGTTGGGTGCGCAACCCCATCTTCACCGCGATGCTCGTCTTCGGCCTCGGGGTGGCGCTGATGAACCCGAACGTGCTCGCTCTGCTCGGATTCGCCTTGCTGGTCGTGTCCATCGAGCTCCAGGTGCGGGTCGTCGAGGAGCCTCACCTGCTGCGCACGCACGGCGCGCGTTACCGCGATTACGGCCGCCGGGTGGGACGCTTCATCCCGGGAGCCGGGCGTTTCGGCACGGAGTCGGGCGAAGACACGCGCCGCCGTCACGTCCGATCACCGCGGCGGTAGCGGCCGGGCGGCCTCCGCGACGTGAGAGGAGTCAGTGCCTGTGCGAGTGGTCAGGCTGTTCGCCGTCGCCGTCGCCCTGCTCGTCGGGGCCGGTGGCGCCTCCCCGGTCGCCGGCGCGGCGTGCGAACCGAACGGGTGTGACCTGCGCACCCGGATCGCAGCAGCGGAGAAGTATGTGGCGACACGGCCGGGAACCGTGGGATTCGTGGTGCGCGATCGCGCGACCGGCGTCAGGTACCGCAACGCCGAGGCCGGCACGCTCGTGTGGACGGCATCGACGATCAAACTCGCGATGGTGGCCGACCTGCTCACCCGCGAGCGGGCAGGCTCGGTTCGGCTCGGCGAGGGCGATCGGCGGCTCATGGTCGCGATGCTGCGCAGTTCGGACAACGAGGCAGCCGACGCGCTGTGGTCCCGCTACGGGGGGACCGACAATGCCTTCAACGCCAACTTTCCGCGCTACGGGATGCCGAATGTGCGCCCGCAACCGGGGTTCGGTGACGTGTTCCCGTACTGGGGATTCCAGAAGGCCACCGCCGATGACCTCGACGGCCTGATGAACTTCGTCCTGACCGGTCTTCCGGCGGGCGACGCCGCCGCGGTCATCGCAGAGATGCAGCGGGTCGACCGCGAACAGCAGTGGGGAGTGTGGGGGGCGGGCAGCGCGATGACGCCGGGCAACAAGAACGGATGGTCGCAGGAGGAGGGCGGATGGGTGGTCAACACCGTCGGATTCGCCGGGCCGCAGCAGCGCTACACCTTGGCGATCATGAACTCGCTCGACGGTCAGGGCGGCTATGACGACGGTGTGCAGACCACGACGCAGATCAGTCGCATCCTGCTGGGACCCGCTTAGCGCCGGGTGCGACGGGTCCGGTTGTCACGCAACGGCATCGGTGACCACCGGCACCGCCGGGCTCGGCTGTCTAGGTGCCGGTGTAGGTGTCCGGGTCGGGACGGAACCGGGTGCCTTCGTCGAGCCCGTCGAGCGTCGCCATCTCCTCGTCGGTGAGCTCGAAGTCGAAGACGTCGAGATTCGCGGCGATGCGCTCGGGGTCAGAGGACCGCGGGATGACGATGTTGCCCAGCTGCATGCTCCACCGGATCAGCACCTGTGCGGCCGACTTCCCGTGCGCCTGCGCCACCGCGGTGACCGCCGGGTTCTCCAACAGCCTGCCCACGCCGAGCGGGCCGTAGGCCTCGGTGACGATCTCGTAGCCGGCGTTGACGGCGCGAAGGTCGGCCTGATTGAGCAGCGGATGCAGCTCGATCTGGTTGATCGCGGGGGTGAAGAACGACAGGTCGATGACGTTGGACAGGTGCTCGGCGTGGAAGTTGGACACACCGATCGAGCGGGTCACACCGTCCTCTTTGAGCTTCATCAACCCGCCCCAGCTGTCCACGTACTTGCCGTGGTCGCTGCCGGGCCAGTGGATCAGGTAGAGGTCGACGTAGTCCAGCCCGAGGCGCTCCAGGCTCGCGCGGCCCGCGTCCTGCGACGACTTGAAGCCCAGGTCGGTGGTGGCCAGCTTGGTGGTGACGTACACCTCCTCGCGCGGGATGCCCGACGACGTCACCGCACGGCCCACCGCCGCCTCGTTGCCGTAGGCCGCCGCCGTGTCGATCAACCGGTACCCGGCCTCCAGCGCGGCCGACACCGCGCGCTCGGTCTCGGCATCGGAGAGCTCCCCGACACCCAGTCCGAGGACCGGGATCGAGTGCCCGTCGTTGAGCGTGACGGTGGGAACCGCTGGCGCCGTTGTCATGTCACCTACCCTGTGGTTTGAAGGTCCGGAGATCGGTTCACCGACTTGCGGATGACGATATTACGAGTTCGGAACGCGGCCTAATCAACACCCGGTCAGGGGTGGGTGTCCGGCACAGCGGGTACACGATGCGGACAGTGAGTGAGGAAACCCCATGACAACAAGTGATGCACTGCACGCGCCGCGGGTCGGGCCCGAGCAGTCCGAGCCGGGGCCGGTGCCGCGGGGACGCAGCACGGTGCGTGACGCCGTGGTCAACGCCGTCACGGCTGCATCGTTCCGCGTCATCCCTCGGCTGCCCGACGTCGCCAAGCGGGTGCTGCTCGGCGGCCGATCGGTCACGGTGGACGGCAACACGCTGGACACCACCCTGCAGCTGATGCTGACCGGAGAGCGGGTCGCCGGGATCGGCGGGCTGGTCGCCAGTGAGGACGTGGCCGTCGCCCGCACCCAGCTGCGGACGGTGGCGGCGATGTTCCCGTGCGGCATCAAGGCCGACATCAGCGACATCGACATCCCCGGCCCCGCGGGGGCGATTCCCGCCCGCCACTACCGGCCGGTGCACGCCGTGTCGGGTCCGGCGCCGCTGCTGGTCTTCTACCACGGGGGCGGGTTCACCATCGGCGACCTCGACACCCACGACGACCTCTGCCGCCGCATCAGCCGCGACGGCCGCATGCACGTGCTGTCGGTCGACTACCGGCTCGCGCCCGAGCACAAGGCGCCCGCCGCCGCCGACGACGCCGACGCGGCCTACCGCTGGGCCGCCGACCACGCCGCCGAGCTCGGCGCCGATCCGCAGCGCGTCGCGGTCGGCGGCGACAGCGCCGGGGGCAATCTCGCCACAGTGGTCTGCCAGCACGCACGCCGCGACGGCGTCCGCGCGCCCGCGCTGCAGCTGCTCATCTACCCGGTGACCGATCTGAGCAGCGAGACCAGGTCCAAGACGCTGTTCGCCGACGGCTACTTCCTCACCGCCCGCGACATGGACTGGTTCCGCGCGAACTACGTCGACGGTTCTTCGGTCGCGGCCGACGATCCGGTGGTGTCACCCCTGCTGGCCGACGACCTGCGTGAGCTGCCCCCGGCGCTGGTGCTGACCGGCGGGTTCGACCCGCTGCGCGACGAGGGCACCCGCTACGCCGAGGCGCTGCGTGCCGCGGGCAACGCGGTCGAGCTGCGCGAGGAGAGCACCCTGGTGCACGGGTTCGTCAACTTCTTCCCGCTCGGCGGGGGCAGCGAGCGGGCCGTCGCGGACATGATCTCCGCGCTGCGGGCGCATCTGCACCACCCCTAGCGCGCGGTGCACGCTGGGGCCCGGCGACCACCCGCCGGTACGCTGGCCCCGTGGCCACCAAACCCAAGAAGACGCCCCGCTACGACCTGAAGGCGGCCGATCGCAAGCGCAACCTGTTCATCCAGATCGGCCTGACCGCCATCGTCGTGGTGTTCGCCGTCGCGCTCGTGCTCTACATCGTGTCGTCCGCCGAGGACCGTCCCGGCTCCGGCGAGGCGCAGGCCGTCCGGTTGGCGTCGGACAGCCTGATCGTCAAGGAGGGCACCACCGAGCCGAAGGTCGTGCTGTCGCTCTACGAGGACTTCATGTGCCCGGCCTGTGGCGCATTCGAGCAGGAGTTCGGGCCGACGGTGGGCAAGCTCATCGACAGCGGTGCGGTGGCCGCCGACTACTACACCGTGGCGATCCTCGACCGCGCCGGTGACGGCTACTCGTCGCGTGCAGGCAGCGCCGCCTACTGCGTGGCCGACGAGAACAAGGAGGCGTTCCAGCGTTTCCATGCGGCCCTGTTCACCCCGGGAATCCAGCCCCAGGAGAACAGCGGCGTCTACCCCGACGACAAGAAACTGATCGAGTACGCCCGGCAGGCCGGTGTCACCGGTGGCGTGGCCGACTGCATCACCAAGGGCCGCTATGTCGAGATGGTCAAGGGCATGGCGGATGCGACGGACGTCAACGGCACGCCGACCATCCGCATCAACGGCGAGGACTTCAAGCTGACCAACCAGACCACGCCGGACGACCTGGTCAACAAGGTCAAGGAGATCGTCGGCGACATCCCCGCCCTGGACGGCCCCGCCCCCGGACCCGTTCCCCCGCCGGCGTCATGACCGTCGCCGCGCCCAACGCCGTCGAACCGGCCGCGGACACGCGGCCCGGGAGTCGCGTCCGGTCGCCGAGCGCGGTGTGGGTGCTGATCGCCGGTGTCGTCGGCCTCGCGGCGGCCGTCACCCTGACGGTCGAGAAGATCGAGCTGCTCATCGACCCCAGCTACGTGCCGTCGTGCAGCCTGAACCCGGTGCTGTCGTGCGGTTCGGTGATGACCACGCCGCAGGCGTCGGCGTTCGGCTTCCCCAACTCCTTGATGGGCATCATCGCGTTCACCGTGGTGCTGGTGACCGGTGTGCTCGCCGTCGCGAAGGTGTCGCTGCCGCGCTGGTACTGGATGGGCCTGGCGGCCGGGACGCTGCTGGGCACGGTGTTCGTGCACTGGCTGATCTTCCAGAGCCTGTACCGCATCGGCGCGCTGTGCCCGTACTGCATGGTGGTGTGGGCGGTGACGATCCCGCTGCTGGTCGTGGTGTCGTCGATCGCCCTGCAGCCCGCACAGGGAAACGCGGTCACGCGCGCCCTGCACCAGTGGCGGTGGTCGCTGGTCGCGCTCTGGTTCACCGGGCTGGTCCTGCTCATCCTCGAGCGGTTCTGGGACTACTGGTCCACCCTTCTCTGACCACCCCCGGGCCTTGGCCCCTCGCGGCGCGTTAAAGTAGCGCGTGATCTCGAAGGTGCTGGTCGCCAACCGTGGGGAAATCGCGATCCGGGCTTTTCGCGCGGCCTATGAGATGGGCATCGCGACGGTGGCGGTGTACCCGTACGAGGACCGCAATTCGCTGCACCGGCTGAAGGCCGACGAGTCGTACCAGATCGGCGAGGTCGGCCATCCGGTGCGTGCCTACCTGTCGGTCGACGAGATCATCCGGGTGGCGCGGCACGCCGGCGCCGACGCGGTGTATCCCGGTTACGGCTTCCTCTCGGAGAACCCCGAACTGGCCGCGGCGTGCGCCGAGGCGGGCATCACCTTCGTCGGGCCCGGCGCCGACATCCTCGAACTGACCGGCAACAAGTCACGGGCCATCGAGGCGGCCCGGGCGGCCGGTCTGCCGGTGCTCGCGTCGTCGGCGCCCTCGGAGTCGGTCGAGGAACTGCTGACCGCCGCGGAGTCGATGGCGTTCCCGCTGTTCGTCAAGGCCGTCTCCGGCGGCGGCGGCCGCGGGATGCGGCGGGTCAGCGATCCCGACGGGTTGCAGGAGGCGATCGAGGCGGCCAGCCGGGAGGCGGAGTCGGCGTTCGGGGACGCATCGGTGTACCTGGAGCAGGCGGTGCTCAATCCGCGCCACATCGAGGTGCAGATCCTGGCCGACCGCCAGGGCGAAGTGATGCACCTGTTCGAGCGGGACTGCAGCGTGCAGCGCCGCCACCAGAAGGTGATCGAGCTCGCCCCCGCCCCGAATCTGCCCGCGGAGCTGCGGGAGAAGATCTGCGCAGACGCGGTGGCGTTCGCCCGCCAGATCGGATACGCCTACGCGGGCACCGTGGAGTTCCTGCTCGACGAACGCGGCAACCACGTCTTCATCGAGATGAACCCGCGGATCCAGGTGGAACACACGGTGACCGAGGAGATCACCGATGTCGACCTGGTCGCCTCCCAGTTGCGCATCGCCGACGGGGAATCACTGGCCGATCTGGGGCTGAGTCAGGAGTCGCTGCAGATCCGGGGCGCGGCGATGCAGTGCCGGATCACCACCGAGGATCCCGCCAACGGCTTCCGGCCCGACACCGGCCGCATCACCGGCTACCGGTCGCCGGGCGGGGCGGGGATCCGCCTCGACGGCGGCACCGTGCTGGGCGCCGAGATCAGCGCGCACTTCGACTCGATGCTGGTCAAGCTGACCTGCCGCGGCCGGGACTTCTCCACCGCGGTCGCCCGCGCGCGACGAGCCCTGGCGGAGTTCAGGATTCGCGGCGTCTCGACCAACATCCCGTTCCTGCAGGCCGTGGTCAACGACGCCGACTTCCGCGCGGGCAGGGTCACCACGTCGTTCATCGACGAACGGCCCTATCTGCTGACCGCGCGCACCCCGGCCGATCGCGGCACCAAGATCCTCAACTACCTGGCCGACGTGACGGTCAACCAGCCGCACGGCCCACGGCTGTCGGCGGTCTACCCGCAGGACAAGCTGCCGACCCTCGACCTCGAGGCGCCGGCACCGGCGGGCAGCAAGCAGCGCCTCATGGAGCTGGGCCCGGAGGGTTTCGCGGCGTGGCTGCGCGACGGGCCGGCGGTCGGTGTCACCGACACCACCTTCCGCGACGCCCACCAGTCGCTGCTGGCCACCCGCGTGCGCAGCACCGGACTGCTGATGGTCGCGCCCTACGTGGCGCGGATGACGCCGCAGCTGCTCTCCATCGAATGCTGGGGCGGCGCAACCTACGACGTGGCGCTGCGGTTCCTCAAGGAGGATCCGTGGGAGCGGCTGGCGGCGCTGCGTGAGGCGGTGCCCAACATCTGTCTGCAGATGCTGCTGCGCGGCCGCAACACCGTGGGCTACACGCCCTATCCGGAGTCGGTGACGACGGCGTTCGTCGAAGAGGCCACCGCGACGGGCATCGACATCTACCGGATCTTCGACGCGCTCAACAACGTCGACTCGATGCGCCCGGCCATCGACGCCGTGCGCGCCAGCGGCAGCGCGGTCGCCGAGGTCGCGATGTCCTACACCGGCGACTGTGCCGATCCCCGCGAGGATCTCTACACGCTGGACTACTACCTGCGGCTGGCCGAGCAGATCGTGGAGGCGGGTGCGCACGTGCTGGCCATCAAGGACATGGCCGGCCTGCTGCGTCCCCACGCGGCCACCCTGCTCGTCGGCGCGCTGCGGTCGCGGTTCGACCTGCCGGTGCACGTGCACACCCACGACACCCCCGGTGGCCAGCTCGCCACCTACACCGCGGCCTGGGCCGCCGGTGCGTCGGCGGTCGACGGGGCCGCCGCGCCGCTGGCAGGCACCACCAGCCAGCCCGCCCTGTCGTCGATCGTGGCCGCCGCGGCCCACACCGACCGCGACACCGGGCTCGACCTGGCCGCGGTGTGCGAACTGGAACCGTACTGGGAGGCGCTGCGCAAGGTGTACGCGCCGTTCGAGTCGGGCCTGCCCGCGCCGACCGGCCGGGTGTACCACCACGAGATCCCCGGTGGCCAGCTGTCCAATCTGCGTCAGCAGGCGATCGCGCTCGGGCTCGGCGACCGGTTCGAGGACATCGAGAACGCCTACGCGGGCGCCGATCGCATCCTGGGCCGCCTGGTCAAGGTCACGCCGTCGTCCAAGGTGGTCGGCGACCTGGCGCTGTCGCTGGTCGGCGCGGGCGCCGACGCCGACGAGTTCGCCGCCGACCCGGCCCGCTTCGACATCCCCGACAGCGTGATCGGTTTTCTGCGCGGCGAATTGGGCGATCCGCCCGGCGGCTGGCCTGAGCCGCTGCGCACCACGGCGCTGGCCGGGCGCGCCCCCGCCAAACCCGTCACCGAACTGAGTCCGGAGGACGAGGCGGTGCTGGCCCAGCCCGGCCCGAAGCGCCAGGCCGCACTCAACCGGCTGCTGTTCCCCGGTCCCACCAAGGAATTCGAGGCCCATCGCGAGGTCTACGGCGACACCTCCCGCCTCAGTGCCAATCAGTTCTTCTACGGCCTGCGTCAGGGTGAGGAACACCGGGTGTACCTCGAACGGGGCGTCGAACTCCTCATCGGCCTCGAGGCCGTCTCCGACGCCGACGAGCGCGGCATGCGGACCGTGATGTGCATCCTCAACGGCCAGCTGCGCCCGGTTCTGGTGCGCGACAACAGCATCGCCAGCGAGGTGCCCACCGCGGAGAAGGCCGACCGCGCCGACCCCGACCATGTCGCCGCCCCGTTCGCCGGCGTGGTGAACGTCACCGTCGACGTCGGTGACGAGGTCAGCGCCGGCCAGACCATCGCCACCATCGAGGCGATGAAGATGGAGGCCGCCATCACCGCACCCAAGGACGGCAAGGTGGCGCGCATCGCGGTCGCCGACACCGCACAGGTCGAAGGCGGCGACCTCCTGGTCGTGGTCAGCTGACCCGCCTCATCGCGGGGGTGTTCGGCGGCCGCCGGATCACCGTGCCACGCACCGGCACCCGGCCCACCACCGACCGGGTCCGGGAGTCGTTGTTCAACGTGCTCACGGCCCGGCTCGAGCTGGCGGGACTCTCGGTGCTCGACCTGTACGCCGGATCCGGAGCCCTTGGGCTGGAAGCGGTCTCGCGTGGCGCGTCGACCGTGACGTTCGTCGAGGCGGATCGGCGGGCGGCCGGTGTCATCGAACGCAATATCGCCGACCTCGGCGTGCGGAATGCGCTGGTGCGCAAGACCGGTGTGGCCGCTGCGCTCGGCGGCGCCGCGTCGCCGGTGGACCTGGTGCTGGCCGACCCGCCGTACGACATCGCCGAGGCGGAGATCGACGAGATGATCGCGCTGCTGGACTCCGGCGGCTGGGTACGCACCGGGACGGTCGTCGTCATCGAGCGCCGTGCCTCGGCCGGGCCGACACGGTGGCCGGAGCACTGGGTCCGGTGGCCGCAGCGGCGATACGGCGACACCCGGCTGGACATCGCAGAATCCGGCTGAGCGGATCTGATCCCCGGGTCGCTTCGCTCCTGCCCGCCGTGCCAATCCCCGGGTCGCTTCGCTCCTGCCCGCCGAGCCCGTCCTGCTAGCGTCGTCACCCATGAGTGGCGCCGTCTGCCCCGGATCGTTCGACCCGGTCACGCTTGGTCACATCGACGTCTTCGAGCGGGCCGCCGCGCAGTTCGACGAGGTCGTCGTCGCCGTGCTCGGCAATCCGAACAAGAAGGGGCTGTTCAGCCCCGACGAACGGATCGCGATGATCGAGGAGTCCACGACGCATCTGCCGAACCTGCGGGTGGAGTCCGGGTCCGGGCTGGTCGTCGACTTTGTCAAGGCCAGGGGACTGACCGCGATCGTCAAGGGTCTGCGCACCGGCACCGACTTCGAGTACGAGCTGCAGATGGCTCAGATGAACAAGCACGTCGCCGGGGTGGACACCTTCTTCGTCGCGACCACACCGCGCTATTCGTTCGTGTCGTCGTCGCTGGCCAAGGAGGTGGCAATGCTCGGCGGTGATGTCACCGAGCTGCTGCCCGAGGCGGTCAACCGCCGGTTGGCCGAAAGGCGCGGCGCCGCGGGCTGATTCGCCCGCAGCTCAGTCCGGTGTCACCGTGGTGAGGCAGAACGGATGGCCGACGGGATCGAGCATGACCCGCCACCGGGACGGCGCCTGCTGGTGGGCCGCCTCACGGGCGCCGAGGGCGAGCGCACGGGCGACGGCGTCGTCGATGTCGTCGACGGAGACGTCGAGATGCATCTGCTGCAGCTGCCCGGGGCGAGGCCAGGTCGGCGCGACGTAGTCGGTGACCCGCATGAAGGCCAGTGTCCCCGCGCCGTCGGTGATCGCGACGACGCCACCGTCGGGGGCTTCGACGAGGCGGCGCATGCCGAGCAGCGCACTGTAGAAGTCGGCGAGGGCGGCCGGGTCGGGGCAGTCGATCGAGGTGGCGCCCAGGCGTCCCACCGGCTGACCTGGCGATGTCATGTCGCCATCCTGCCACCCGAATCGACGGCGCAGGACGCCACGGGGCACGGTTGACCTGGCGCGATGTGGGGTAGGCAGGGTGTGGCGCACAGCCCATTGCGCCGCCCACAATTCAGCCCCGCATTACGGAGGTCACTGTCGTGACTCAGACATTCGTGCAATCGACCGACGACGTGGTCGCATTCCTCAAGGACCAGCACAACCTCATCAAGGACATGTTCGACGACGTGCTGTACGCGTCGGAGACCAAGGCCAGGGAGAAGGCGTTCACCAGTCTGCGCCAACTCCTCGCGGTGCACGAGACCGCGGAGGAGATGGTGGTGCATCCCCGGGTCCGCCGCGAGGTGGACGAAGGTGACCGCATCGTCGACGCCCGCCTGCGGGAGGAACACGTCGCCAAGGAGCACCTCTCCGCCCTCGAGGCCATGGACATCGGTTCGAAGGAGTTCCTGGACGAATTGGTGTTGTTCCGTGCCGCCGTGATCGACCACGCGGAACGCGAGGAGACCGAGGAGTTCAACAAGCTGCAGCGCGAACTCGACGCCGACGACCTGAAGCGGATGGTCGCCGCCGTGCAGGCCGCACAGGCGATCGCGCCCACCCGGCCGCATCCCGGCGTCGAGTCGGCGAAGCTGAACTTCGCGGTCGGCCCGTTCGCCTCGATGCTCGACCGGGCCCGCGACGCGATCGCCGCGGCGATGCGCTGACCGCACGCGCCGCGTCCGGCCTGCGGTTTCGGCGGGCCGCGCGCTGGTGCATGCTGAATATGTGCCGGGTGCGACACACCGACCGGGCTGCAGAGTCACAGCGGTAACACCAGGCACACTGGTAACAAATTACTTCGCCTGGAGGGTGTTGCCGTGTACCGAGTTTTTGAGGCGCTCGACGAACTGGGCGCGATCGTGGAAGAAGCGCGCGGCGTGCCGATGACCGCGGGGTGTGTGGTGCCCCGCGGCGACGTCCTCGAGCTCATCGACGACATCAAGGACGCCATCCCCGGCGAGCTCGACGACGCGCAGGATGTGCTCGACGCCCGCGACGCGCTGTTGCGCGACGCCAAGGAGCACTCCGAGGGCATGGTCGCGTCGTCGCGCGCCGAAGCGGAGTCGATGCTCAACCACGCGCGTGGCGAGGCCGACCGCCTGCTGGCCGACGCCAAGTCCCAGGCCGACCGGATGGTCGCCGAGGCACGCCAGCACAGCGAGCGGATGGTCGGCGAGGCGCGCGAGGAGGCGGCGCGGGTCAGCGCCACCGCCAAGCGCGAGTACGACGCCGCCACCGGCCGGGCCAAGGCCGAGGCCGACCGCCTGATCGAGAACGGCAACATCTCCTACGAGAAGGCCGTCCAGGAAGGCATCAAGGAGCAGCAGCGGCTGGTCTCGCAAACCGAGATCGTCGCCACCGCGAACGCCGAGGCCAGCCGTCTGGTCGACACCGCGCACGCCGAGGCCGACCGGCTCCGCGGAGAATGCGACATCTACGTCGACAGCAAGCTCGCCGAGTTCGAGGAGTTCCTCAACGGCACGCTGCGCTCGGTCGGTCGCGGCCGTCACCAGCTGCGCACGGCGGCCGGCACGCACGACTACGTCACCAGGTAACCGGGGCACACCGCTGCGGCAGCCGCGATCCCGCGGCTGCCGCGTTGAGCAGCGCCGTAACATCGCACACATGGCTACGCAGCGGCGAGCGCGACACCGTGCAACACCTTCGCGGCTCGTACTCGACCTGTCCACGCTGGGCCGGCGACCGGGCTCCATGCTCACCATCCGCGAGACGGTCCCCAGTCCGCTGCGGATGGGCCTGGACCTCGTCGCGGTCGAGAAGGATGCCCCACTCGAGCTCGACCTGCGGATCGAGTCCGTGTCGGAGGGCGTGCTGGTCACCGGCACCGTCTCCGCGCCGACGGCCGGCGAGTGCGGGCGCTGCCTGACCCCGATCACCGGCCACGTCGACATCGACCTGACCGAGTTGTTCGCCTACCCCGACAGCGCCACCGACGAGACCACAGACGCCGACGAGATCGGCCGGGTGGGCTCGAGCGGTCAGGCCGACACCGTCGACCTCGAGCAGCCGATCATCGACGCCATCGGTCTCGCACTGCCGTTCGCTCCCCTGTGCGGGCCGGACTGCGAAGGGCTGTGCGCCGAATGCGGCGTCCGATTGGCCGAAGCCGAGCCGGACCACCACCACGAACAGCTCGACCCGCGCTGGGCGAAACTGGCGGCGCTGCTGCCCGACGAGGCGCCCCGGGAACCGGGGGACGATTCGTGACCGACCGCGCGCCGCTGCTGGAGGCGCTGGGGGTGGATCTGCCCCCCGAACTGCTGACGATCGCGCTGACCCACCGCAGCTACTCCTACGAGAACGGCGGCCTGCCGACCAACGAGCGCCTCGAGTTCCTCGGTGACGCCGTGCTCGGCCTGACCATCACCGAGGAGCTCTACCACCGCCATCCCGATCGGTCCGAAGGCGACCTGGCCAAGCTGCGCGCCAGCATCGTCAACACCCACGCGCTCGCCGACGTCGGCCGCAATCTCAGCGCCGACGGGCTGGGCGCCTACCTGTTGCTCGGCAAGGGTGAGGAGCACTCCGGCGGCGCCGACAAGTCGAGCATCCTCGCCGACGGCGTCGAATCACTGCTCGGCGCAATCTATGTCGAGCACGGGCTGGTGACCGCGCGAGAGGTGATCCTGCGGTTGTTCGCCGGGTTGATCACCACCGCTCCGACACTGGGCGCCGGGCTGGACTGGAAGAGCAGCCTGCAGGAGCTCACCGTGGCCCGCAGCATGGGCGCGCCGTCCTACGTCGTCACCTCGACGGGCCCGGACCACGACAAGGAATTCACCGCCACCGTCGTCGTCGCGGACATCGAGTACGGCAGGGGAGTGGGCCGCACCAAGAAGGAAGCCGAACTCAAGGCAGCCGCCGCGGCGTGGAATGCGTTGTCCGCCACGGGTGTCGATGCCTGAACTACCCGAGGTGGAGGTCGTCCGGCGAGGCCTGGACGCCCATGTCACGGGCCGGACCATCACCGCGGTGCGGGTCCATCACCCGCGGGCGGTCCGGCGGCACGGCGCAGGCCCCGCCGACCTGACCGGACGACTCCTCGACGCGCACGTCACCGGGACCGGCAGGCGGGGAAAGTACCTGTGGCTCACCCTCGACGACGGTGACACCGCGCTCGTCGTCCACCTCGGCATGAGTGGTCAGATGCTGCTCGGCCCCATTCCCAACGAGAACCACCTGCGCATCGCCGCGCTGCTCGACGACGGCACCGCGCTCAGCTTCGTCGACCAGCGCACCTTCGGCGGCTGGCAGCTGGCCGACATGGTGACCGTCGACGGCACCGATGTCCCGATGCCGGTGGCGCACTTGGCCCGCGATCCGCTCGATCCGCGGTTCGACCGCGACGGGGTGATATCGGTGTTGCGGCGCAAGCACTCCGAGATCAAGCGTCAGCTGCTCGACCAGACCGTGGTGTCCGGCATCGGCAACATCTACGCCGACGAGGCGCTGTGGCGTGCGAAGGTCAGCGGCACCCGGCTGGCGTCGGCGCTGACCCGTCGGCAACTGGCCGAACTCCTCGACGCCGCCGCCGAGGTGATGACCGACGCGCTCGGGCAGGGCGGCACGTCATTCGACTCGCTGTACGTCAACGTCAACGGCGAATCGGGGTACTTCGACCGGTCGCTGGACGCCTACGGCCGCGAAGGGGAGCCGTGCCGGCGCTGCGGTGCGGTGATGCGGCGCGAGAAGTTCATGAACCGCTCGTCGTTCTACTGCCCGAGATGTCAGGCCAGGCCCCGGGTGCGGCGCACTCCCTGACCTACTTCGGGATCTTCGGGAAGCCGGGCGCCGCGGTCATGCAGACCTTCCAGTCGTCGCCTTCCTTGCTGAAGTGCACTTCCTCTTTCTGGGTCCCGGTCTCCACCTGGGCGGTCGCCTTGTCACCGTCGACCTCGATGTCGGAGATCTCCGCGGTCTCCGACGACGAGCCGGGATCGCCCGGGACGTCGAGATCGCCCAGATCGCCGAGGTCACCGAGATCCCCGAACGACTCGAACAACTCACGGTCACCGGCGCAGAAGTAACTCTGCAGTGCGGCGTCGAAGTCGCTGCTGGCATTGATGTCGTCGAACAGCTGACGGATCGCGGCCTCGTCGTCCGACGCGGCCGAGGTGCCACCGCCGCCTGCCGAATCACTGCCGCCGTCGCCGCGGCCGGCCACCAGCGCGATGACGACGACGAGTGCGATGACCAGCGCGACGCCGATTCCGCCGAACAGCAACCACTTTCCGCGTCCGCCGGACCCGGGCGGTTGCGGGACGGGGCCCCACCCGGGCGGCGGGTACCCGCCCTGGTAGCCGCCGGGCGGATACTGCGCGCCCTCGTAGCCGTAGGGCGGTGCCCCGTACTGCTGCGGCTGGCCGTACTGCTGGGGTTGCCCGTATTGCTGGGGTTGGCCGTATTGCGGGGGCTGACCGTATTGCTGGGGCGAGCCGTACTGCTCGGACGGTGGCCCGTACGGGCCCTGCTGCGGCGGACCGTACTGCTGCGGCGGCCCGTAGGGTCCCTGCGGGGACCACTGTCCCTGGTACGGATCGGGCGGCGTGGGTGGAACGTTCGTCATCTGTTGCTCCTGAGGCAGTCGCGACGACCGTAACACCGGGGCGCCATGCGGGCGGGCACTCGATTCGGCGACGACACCCGGCCGGGGCGGGGAATTCCCGCGGCCACCAGGTTGTAGAAAGAGACCATGACGGAACTGTGGGTGCAGCGTACGGGTGCGCGTCTCTACACCGGGCGGAGCTCGCGCGGCGCCGAGGTGCTGATCGGCAGCGAGGACGTGGACGGCGTGTTCACGCCGGGCGAGCTGATGAAGATCGCCCTCGCCGCCTGCAGCGGCATGTCGAGCGACCAGCCGCTGCGCCGGCGTCTCGGCGACGACTACGCCGCGACCATCCGGGTGTCCGGGGTGGCCGACCGCGAGCAGGAGCGGTACCCGCTGCTCGAGGAGAAGCTCGAGGTGGATCTGTCCGGGCTGTCCGAACAGGACCGCGAGCGGCTGCTCACCGTCGTCGAGCGGGCGATCGATCAGGTGTGCACGGTCGGCCGGACGCTCAAATCGGGCACCACGGTGACCTTCGAGGTCGACGCAGGGACGGGCGATGCCGCAGGACGGTGACGTCCGGCTGACAGCCTGGGTGCACGGCCGCGTGCAGGGCGTCGGCTTCCGGTGGTGGACGCGGTCGCGGGCACTGGAACTCGGGCTCACCGGCTACGCCGCCAACAAGCCCGACGGCCGGGTGCAGGTGGTGGCGCAGGGCCCGCGGGAGGCCTGCCTGCGGCTGCTCGACCTGCTGCGGGGGGAGACCACCCCGGGCGTGGTCAGCACCGTCGTCGCCGACTGGTCCGACGCGGGCGAGCCGATCACGGGGTTTCGCGAGCGTTAGCCGCGGCGGTCAGTAGTCTGGCACGTCATGCATCTCAAGAGTCTGACGCTGAAGGGCTTCAAGTCCTTCGCATCGCCGACGACTCTTCGCTTCGAACCCGGCATCACCTGCGTCGTCGGGCCCAACGGGTCGGGCAAGTCCAACGTGGTGGATGCGCTGACCTGGGTGATGGGCGAGCAGGGCGCCAAGACGTTGCGCGGCGGCAAGATGGAGGACGTCATCTTCGCCGGCACGTCGTCGCGCGCGCCGCTGGGCCGCGCCGAGGTCACGCTGACCATCGACAACTCCGACAACGCGCTGCCGATCGAGTACTCCGAGGTGTCGATCACCCGCCGGATGTTCCGCGACGGTGCCGGCGAGTACGAGATCAACGGCAGCAGTTGCCGATTGATGGATGTCCAGGAACTGCTCTCCGACTCGGGCATCGGCCGGGAGATGCACGTCATCGTCGGGCAGGGCAAGCTCTCGGAGATCCTGGAGTCCAGGCCCGAGGAACGCCGGGCGTTCATCGAGGAAGCCGCGGGCGTGCTCAAGCACCGCAAGCGCAAGGAGAAGGCGGTCCGCAAGCTCGACTCCATGTCGGCCAACCTGGCGCGGCTGAGCGACCTCACCACCGAACTGCGCCGCCAGCTCAAACCGCTGGGCCGGCAGGCCGAGATGGCCCGCCGCGCGCAGACCATCCAGGCCGACCTGCGCGACGCCCGGCTGCGGCTGGCCGCCGACGACCTGGTGACCCGCAAGACCGAGTTCGACAACACCGACCAGGCCGAGACGACGCTGCGCCGCGAGCACGACGAGATCACCACCCGGCTGGAGGCCGCGACCGCCGAACTCGACGGCCACGAGGCGGCGGTGGCGTCGCTGTCCGAACGCGCCGAGGGCGCCCAGCAGACGTGGTTCCGGCTGTCGGCGCTCGCCGAGCGGGTCGGCGCGACCGTGCGCATCGCCAGTGAGCGGGCTCAGCTGCTCGACTCCGAACCCGAGCCGTCGACCGGTCGCGATCCCGACGAGCTGGACGCCGAGGCCGATGAGATGGCCGCGCGGGAGGCGCAGCTGCTCGGTGAGCTGGAGGAGTCGCGGCGGCGCCTCGAGGAGGCCCGTGCCGAACAGTCCGAGAAGGACCGGATCGCCGCCGAGGCCGAGCGCGCGCACATGGCCGCGGCCCGCGCCGAGGCCGACCGCCGTGAAGGGCTGGCGCGGCTGGCCGGGCAGGTCGACACGATGCGCACCCGGGTCGAGTCGATCGACGAAACCGTGGCCCGGCTGTCGGTGGGCATCGAGGAGTCCGCCGCGAAGGCGCAGCAGGCGAGGGCGGATTTCGAGACGGTGCAGAGCCGCGTCGGTGAGCTCGACGCCGGCGAGGTCGGCCTCGACGAACACCACGACCGCAGTGTCACCGCACTGCGACTGGCCGACGAACGCGTCGCCGAACTGCAGTCCGCCGAGCGCGGCGCCGAACGTCAGGTGGCATCCCTGCGGGCCCGCATCGACGCGCTCGCGGTCGGCCTCGATCGCCGTGACGGTGCGGCGTGGCTGCAGAAGAACCACAGTGGCACAGGGCTTTTCGGTACAGTGGCCAAGCTGCTCAAGGTGCGCGCCGGCTACGAGGTGGCCATCGCGACGGTGCTCGGCCCGGCCGCAGACGCACTCGCCGCCGACGACTTCGGCGCCGCCCGGTCGGCGGTCGCCGCGCTCAAGGAATCCGACGGCGGACGCGCCGCGATCGTGCTGGGCGACTGGCCCGCGGCCACCGCGCCACCGGCCGGGACGCTGCCCGCGGGAGCATCGTGGGCCACCGAGCTGGTCGACGCGCCCGACCGGCTGCGAGGAGCCGTCGCGGCGATGCTGGCCGGCGTCGTCGTGGTCGGCGACCTGGCGGCGGCGCAGCAACTGGTGACGGCGCAACCCGCCCTGCGCGCGGTCACCGTGGACGGTGACCTGTTCGGGGCGGGCTGGGTCAGCGGCGGCTCGGACCGCAAGCCCAGCACGCTGGAGATCGGCTCGGAGATCGACAAAGCCCGCACGGACCTGGCCGCCGCGGAGAAGCTGGTCGGTGAGCTGACCGCCGCGCTGGCCGGTGCCCTCGACGAACAGCGCGCCCGCCAGGACTCCGCCGAGGAGGCACTCGCCGCCCTCAACGAGTCCGACGCGGCGATCTCGGCCATCTACGAACAACTCGGCCGGCTCGGGCAGGACGCCCGTGCCGCCGACGACGAATGGCAGCGGCTGATGAGCCAGCGCGACGAGCTGGAGACCGGCCGCGCCCGCACCGTCGAGGAGCTCGCCGAGATCGAGCAGCGCCTGCACAACGCCGAGCAGGTGCCGACCCTGGAGGCCGAGCCGGTCGACCGGCAGGCGTCGATGACCGCCGCCGAGGCGGCCCGCTCCGCCGAAGTCGAGGCGCGGCTGACCGTGCGCACCGCCGAGGAACGCGCGAATGCCGTTCGCGGCCGCGCGGATTCGCTGCGCAGGGCGGCAGCCGCCGAGCGTGAGGCCCGGCTGCGGGCTCAGCGTGCCCGGCAGGCGCGCGAGCACGCGGCGACGGTGGCCGCCGCAGTCGCGGAATCCGGTCGCCTGGTCGCGCAGCGGTTGACCGCGGTGGTCGGGGTGGCCTCGCGCAACCGCGACGAGCTGGCCGCCCAGCGCCAGATCCGTGCCGCCGGGCTGGCGAAGGCGCGCGAGGAGGTCACCGCGCTGAGCGCGAGGATCAGCACCCTCACCGACGCCCTGCACCGCGACGAGGTCGCCAAAGCCCAAGCGGCACTGCGCATCGAGCAGCTGGAATCACACGTGCTCGAGCAGTTCGGGATGTCGCCTGCCGACCTGGTCGCCGAGTACGGCCCGCAGGTGCCGCTGCCGCCGACGGAGCTGGAGATGGCGGAGTTCGAACAGGCCAGGGAACGCGGGGAACAGGTGACCGCGCCCGCCCCGATGCCGTACGACCGGCCCACCCAGGAGCGGCGCGCCAAACGTGCCGAACGTGAACTCGCCGAACTGGGCCGGGTGAACCCGCTGGCGCTCGAGGAGTTCGCCGCGCTGGAGGAACGCTACAACTTCCTGTCCACCCAGCTCGAGGACGTCAAGGCGGCCCGCAAGGACCTCGAAGACGTCATCGCCGACGTCGACGACCGCATCCTGCGGGTGTTCGCCGAGGCCTACTACGACGTGGAGCGCGAGTTCACGCAGGTCTTCGCGTCGCTGTTCCCCGGCGGCGAGGGCAGGCTGCTGCTGACCAACCCGGAGGACATGCTGACCACCGGCATCGAGGTGGAGGCGCGCCCACCGGGCAAGAAGGTCAAGCGGCTCTCGCTGCTGTCCGGCGGGGAGAAGTCGCTGACCGCGGTGGCGATGCTGGTGGCGATCTTCCGGGCACGCCCGTCGCCGTTCTACATCATGGACGAGGTCGAGGCCGCGCTCGACGACGTCAACCTGCGCCGGCTGCTCGGCCTGTTCGAGCAGCTGCGGGAACGGTCGCAGCTGATCGTCATCACCCACCAGAAGCCCACCATGGAGATCGCCGACGCGCTGTACGGCGTCACCATGCAGGGCGACGGCATCACCCAGGTGATCAGCCAGCGGATGCGCGGCCAGGAACTGACGGCCGGCGCCGCGACCTGACCGCGGTCGGGTCTAGACGTCTTCGACGCCCCGGCGGCGCAGCGAGGTCAGGGTGGCCGCACCGCAGCCGTGCAGGCAGATCCGCAGCTCGTCGATGAATCGGTGCAGCCAGTCCGTCGCCGCATCCGCGGACTCGATGGCCGGCTTGAGCAGCGGGCGGGCGACGGCCACGACGTCGGCGCCCATCGCCAGCGCCTTGGCCGCGTCCATCCCGGTGCGGATGCCCCCGGAGGCGACGACCGGCACGTCGGGCAGGGTGCGGCGCACCTCGAGCAGCGCCCGGGCGGTCGGGATGCCCCAGTCGCCGAGGGCGGGGTGGCGGATCTCGCCGTAGCGCACCAGCTGCTCGACGCGCGCCCACGAGGTGCCGCCCGCACCTGCCACATCCACCGCGGCGAGCCGGCAGTCGACGAGCTCGGCCGCCGCGGCCGCGCCGATGCCGTGGCCCACCTCCTTGAGCAGCACCGGGTAGCCCAGGCTGCCCGTGACCTCGCGCAGCCGGGCCAGCGAGCCGGAGAAGTCGGTGTCGCCCTCGTGCTGCATGGCCTCCTGCAGCGGATTGGTGTGCACGGCCAGCGCGTCGGCGCCCACCCGCTCCAGCACCCGCCGCAGGGCGGGCACCACGTCCGCGGTCAGCTGCGCCAGGCCGACGTTGCCGATCAGCAGCGCGTCCGGGGCGACCTCGCGGACAGTGAAGCTCTCGGCGGCCGCGTCGTTGTCGAACATGATCCGCTGCGAACCCAGCATCATCCCGACGCCCAGGCGGTGCGCTGCGGTGGCGAGATTGCGGTTGATGACGCCCGACAGTTCCGCGCCGCCCGTCATCGCGCCGATCAGCACCGGGGCGGCGAGCCGCTTACCGAGGAACTCGCAGGACAGGTCGACACTGCCGAGGCTGGTCTGGGTCAGCGCGTTGTACGGCAGCCGGTAGCGCTCGAACCCGGTGGTGACGCCGTGATACTCGACGTCCCCGTCCAGGCACACGTCGATGTGACGGCGCTTGCGGGTCTCCATGCCCCCGGGGTCGGAATTCAACGCCCCGCCCCCCTGACACAATGGCGGAGTGACCCAAGCTGTGCCACTCGGAGTGTGGATCGCAATCGCGGTCATCGCCGTTCTGCTCGTCACTGCGCTCGTCGTCGGCCTGGTCCGATACCGGCGGAGACGGATCAGCCTGGCCGCACCCGACACTGCCACACCGCTCGACCGCTCCGGCGGATACACCGCCTCAACCGGCATCACGTTCACACAATCGTCAGCGCCGCCCGCGCCGCCCAAGGCGCCACCCGGGCGGATCGACACCGGCGGGCTGCCCGCCGTCGGCGACGACGCGACGGTGCCGCGCGACGCCCCCAAGCGCCCGATCGCCGACGTGCGGCTGCCGGAGCCCGAGACCGTCACCGAGGCCCCAGCCGCCCCCGAGCCCGTCGAGGCACCCGAGCCGCCTGCGCCGGCCCCCGAGCCCGAACCGGCCACCCGAGCCGCGCCGGAACTGGACGTCATCGCCCCCGCCGACGGCCGGCTCGACCGGTTGCGAGGGCGGCTGGCGAAGTCGCAGAACGCTCTGGGCCGCAGCATGCTCGGCCTGCTGGGCGGCGGGGACCTCGACGAGGACTCCTGGGAAGCTGTCGAGGACACCCTGCTGATCGCGGACCTCGGCCCGGTGGTCACCGACTCCGTGGTCGCCGCGCTGCGCACCCGGATGGCCGCCGCCAATGTCCGCTCCGAGGCCGACGCCCGCGCGGTGCTGCGCGAGGTGCTGATCGCCGAACTCCAGCCCGGCCTGGACCGGTCGATCCGGGCGCTGCCGCACGCGGACAAGCCGTCGGTGCTGCTGGTCGTCGGCGTCAACGGCACCGGCAAGACCACCACGGTCGGCAAGCTGGCCCGCGTGCTGGTGGCCGACGGCCGCCGGGTGGTGCTGGGCGCCGCCGACACGTTCCGGGCCGCCGCGGCCGACCAGCTGCAGACCTGGGCGTCGCGGGTGGGCGCCGACGTGGTGCGCGGACCCGAGAACGCCGATCCCGCGTCGGTGGCGTTCGACGCCGTCGACAAGGGCATCGCGACCGGCGCCGACGTCGTGGTGATCGACACCGCGGGCCGGCTGCACACCAAGACCGGCCTGATGGACGAGCTCGGCAAGGTCAAGCGGGTGGTCGAGAAGCGGGCCTCCGTCGACGAGGTGCTGCTCGTCCTCGACGCCACGATCGGGCAGAACAGCCTGCCGCAGGCGCGGGTGTTCGCCGAGGTCGTCAACATCACCGGGGTGGTGCTGACCAAACTCGACGGCACGGCCAAGGGCGGGATCGTGTTCCGCGTGCAGCAGGAACTCGGCGTGCCGGTCAAGCTCGTCGGCCTCGGCGAGGGCCCCGACGACCTGGCGCCGTTCGAGCCCGGCGCCTTCGTCGACGCGCTGCTCGGCTGACGCGCAGAACGCGAAAGTCCACGATGTAACACCGGCGAAACCTCGACCGCCCATCCGTTCACACGAGCGAAACACCCTGGCGTCTTCGCGGAAACAACCACTGCGCATTGTCTTGGACCAGGTCAACGGTTGTGAATCCTTGCGGCCGTGGCATGTCGAAGGAGGAAACTGCGAGTGGACCAATTCCCGACGATGGGTATACCGGACACCGGTGATACAGCGTGGATGTTGATAAGCGCTGCCATGGTGCTCCTGATGACCCCCGGTCTGGCGTTCTTCTACGGCGGCATGGTCCGCGCCAAGAGCGTCCTCAACATGATCATGATGAGCGTCAGCGCGATGGGCGTCGTGACCGTGCTCTGGGTGCTGTACGGCTACTCGCTTGCCTTCGGCAACGACGTGGGCAACCTGTTCGGCGACCCGACGCAGTTCTTCGGCCTCAAGGGCCTGATCGGCGGCAACGCCGCCGAAGCCGTGGTCGCTGACCCGAGCGCGGGTATCGAGGCCGCCGAGGTGGTCAACATCCCGCTGGTGTTCACCTTCCCGGCGACGGTGTTCGTGGCGTTCCAGCTGATGTTCGCGATCATCACCGTGGCGCTGATCTCCGGCGCCGTGGCCGACCGCATCAAGTTCAGCGGCTGGCTGGTGTTCGTCGCGCTGTGGGTGACGGTGGTGTACTTCCCCGTCGCGCACTGGGTGTTCTCGTTCGACGGCGGCACCGCCGAGACCGGTGGTTGGGTCGCCAACAAGCTGGCCGCCATCGACTTCGCCGGTGGCACAGCGGTTCACATCAACGCCGGTATCGCCGGTCTGGTGCTGGCGGTCATCCTCGGCAAGCGCAAGGGCTGGCCGGGCACCCCGATGCGGCCGCACAACCTGCCGTTCGTGATGCTGGGCGCCGGGCTGCTGTGGTTCGGCTGGTACGGCTTCAACGCCGGTTCGGCGACCGCGTCCGGCGGGCTGGCGGGCTCGACGTTCGTCACCACCACGGTGGCCACCGCGATGGCCATGCTGGCCTGGCTGCTCACCGAGCGGATCCGCGACGGCAAGGCCACGTCGCTGGGCGCGGCGTCGGGCATCGTCGCCGGCCTGGTGGCGATCACGCCGTCCTGCTCATCGGTCAACGTGCTGGGCGCGCTGGTCATCGGAGCGGTCGCGGGCGTGCTGTGCGCCCTGGCCGTCGGCCTGAAATACAAACTGGGCTATGACGACTCGCTCGACGTGGTCGGTGTGCACCTCGTCGGTGGTCTGGTCGGCACGCTGCTGATCGGCCTGGTCGCCGCCCCGGAGACCGGTGCCGGTGTCGCGGGTCTGTTCTACGGCGGAGGAGTCGACCAGTTGTGGCGCCAGGCGGTCGGTGCAGGGGCGGTTCTGGTCTACAGCGCAGTCGGTACCGCTATCTTGGCTCTGATAGTCAAGTTCACCGTGGGCCTGCGGCTCAGCGAGGAAGATGAATCGACTGGACCGGACGAGGCCGAGCATGCCGAGACCGGCTACGACTTCGCGACAGTCGGAGCGGGCTCGACTCTGGGTCGCCACCCCGGCGTGGAGGGATAGGGAAACATGAAGCTGATTACTGCGATCGTCAAGCCGTTCACGCTGGAAGACGTCAAGACCGGCCTGGAGCAGACGGGCATTCTCGGGATGACCGTGAGCGAGGTGCAGGGATACGGCCGTCAGAAGGGCCACACCGAGGTCTACCGCGGCGCCGAGTACTCGGTGGACTTCGTGCCCAAGGTGCGGGTCGAGGTCGTGGTCGACGACTCCGCGGTCGACAAGGTGGTCGACGTCATCGTGCAGGCCGCACGTACCGGCAAGATCGGTGACGGGAAGGTGTGGGTGAGCCCCGTGGACACCGTGGTGCGGGTGCGCACCGGTGAGCGGGGGGCCGACGCCCTCTAGACCAATCGAGTCGTCGTCTCCCGGCCGAGCACCGTGAGCGTTGAACTAGCTGGGCCGGGAGGACACTCGAAATGACCGATCAGACATCAGATCCCGCCGCCGGGGCACCTCGTTGGGAGGCCCCGGCGGCGGGCTCGTCACGGCCGGCAACCGACCTCGTCAGCGCGTCGGCGCAACTGATCGCCGGGGGCGCACGCCAGTTGGACACCGTGGCCCTGCGGGACGCGCTGCTCGACCTGCACGTCTTCTGGCTCAGCACCAAGGCCACCGAGATCGGGATCACGGCCACCAGCGGTTTCGCGATCGTGGCGACCGGCGGACTGGGACGCGGTGAACTGCTGCCGTACTCCGATCTCGACCTGATGCTGCTGCACGACAACATGCCCGCCGACGCGGTCGGCCAGGTCGCCGAGCTGCTGTGGTACCCGTTGTGGGACGCCAACATCCGGATCGACCACAGCGTGCGCACGGTTCCGGAAGCGCTGAAGGTGGCAGGCGAGGACATCTCCGCGGGCCTGGCCATGCTCGACGCCCGCCACATCGCCGGCGACGCGGACCTGTCGTCGTTGCTCATCGGCGGCGCCCGCAGGCAGTGGCGCACCGGCATCGCGCCCCGGTTCGGTGAGCTCGTCGAGCACACCAGGGCGCGGTGGCAGCGCAGCGGGCAGATCGCCCACCGCGCCGAACCCGACCTCAAGTCCGGCCGCGGCGGGCTGCGCGACGTCCAGCTGCTCAACGCGCTGGCGATCGCACAGCTGGCCGACGTCTACCCCAGCCGGTCGCTGGCCTCGCCGACCGGCTCACTGGGCGAGGCGCACATGGCCCTGCTGAACGTGCGCACCGAGCTGCACCGGGTCTCCGGGCGCGGCCGGGAGACACTGCTGGCCCAGCACGCCGACGAGATCGGCGCTGCCCTGCGCATCGGGGACCGTTTCGACCTGGCCCGCATGCTGTCCGACGCGGCGCGCACCGTCAGCTACTACGTCGACGCGGGCGTGCGCACCGCCGCCAACGCCCTGCCGAAGCGGGGCTTCGCCGCGCTGCGCCGCCCCGTGCGTCGACCGCTCGACGAGGGCGTCATCGAATACGCAGGCGAGGTGATCCTGGCCCGCGACGCGCGCCCGGAACGCGACCCCGGACTGATCCTGCGGGTCGCTGCGGCGTCGGCAGCCACCGGGCTGCCGATGGCGGTGTCGACGTTGAGCCGGCTTGCCGAGAACGCGCCGGAGCTGCGCACGCCGTGGCCCGGGCAGGCGCTCAAGGACCTGCTGGTGATGCTGGCCGCCGGTCCGAGTGCCGTCGCGACCATCGAGGCGCTCGACCGGACCGGGCTGTGGGGACGGCTGTTCCCCGAATGGGGCGCGGTGCGCGACCTCCCGCCGCGCGACGTCGTGCACATCTGGACGGTCGACCGGCACCTGGTGGAGACCGTGTCTCGCGCGAGCGCCTTCACCACCCGGGTGTCGCGACCGGACCTGCTGCTGCTGGGTGCGCTGTGCCATGACATCGGCAAGGGCCGCGGCGGTGACCACAGCGTGATCGGCGCCGAGTTGGCCAACCAGATCGGAACCCGACTCGGGTTGTGGCCCAGCGACATCGACGTGTTGTCCACGATGGTGCGCTACCACCTGCTGCTGCCGGACACCGCGACCCGCCGGGACCTGCAGGACCCCAAGACCATCGACGCCGTGGTGGACAAGCTGGGCGGCGACCTGGTCGTCCTGGAACTGCTGCACGTGCTGGCCGAGGCGGACTCGCTGGCCACCGGTCCCGGCGTGTGGGGTGACTGGAAGGCGTCGCTGATCGGCGATCTGGTCCGACGGTGCAGGCTGGTGATGGCCGGCGAGCCGCTGCCGCAACCGGATCCCGTTGAGCCCCATCACCTCGAGTTGGCCGCCCAGGTCGGCGTGCATGTCGAGCTGACGGCGGGGGACAGCCCGCACATCTACCACGTGACCATGATCGCCCCGGATCGCCGCGGCCTGTTGTCGAAGGCGGCGGGAGTGCTGGCGCTCAATTCGCTTCGGGTGCACTCGGCCTCGGTCAACAGTCACGCGGGCTCGGCCATCAACACCTTCGTGGTGTCACCGCACTTCGGCACGCCACCGGCGGCCGAACTGCTGCGCCAGCAGTTCATCCTGGCCCTGGACGGCGATCTGGACGTGCTGGCGGCGCTGGACAAGCGGGATCGCGATGCGGCGCAACACGGCACCGCCCGGGCCGGCGAGGTGGTGGCCGCGGTGCCCGGCAACCAGGTGCCCGCCCCGCCGCGCGTGTTCTGGTCCGACGGCACTGCCGACGGTGAGCTGATCGTGCAGATCCGCAGCACCGACCGCGCCGGCCTGCTGGCGAGGCTGACCGCGGTGTTCGAGCGTGACGGCGTCGACATCGCGTGGGCGAAGGTCACCACACTGGGTGCCTCGGTGGTCGACGCCTTCTGCATCGTCATCCCCGCGATGACCCTCGACGAGGGGGCGGGGGCGGACCGGGTGCGCGAGGAACTCGAACACGACCTGTACGGCGTGCTGCCCGCGCCGCCGCCCGCCAAGAAGGTGTCCGAGGCCAGCTAGGCCGCACCGGAGGCACAGATGACGGTGTGGATCAGCAGGCGCCCCGAGCACGAGGTGGCCTCGGAACTGGCCGCCGGCCATGGGCCGCTGGCGGGGATCCGCGTGGCGGTCACGGACAACGTGGACGTCGCGGGCCTGCCCACCACGGCCGCCTGCCCGGACTTCAGCCACCGGCCCGACCGGGACGCTGCCGCGGTGGCGGCGCTCCGGGCGGCGGGCGCGGTCGTGGTCGGCAAGACGAACATGGACCAGTTCGGCACCGGGCTGCTCGGCACGCGGTCCCCGTACGGGACCGTCCGCGACCATCGGCGTCCCGACTTCGTCAGCGGCGGAGCCAGTTCCGGCTCGGCGGTGGCGGTCGCCGCCGGTGCGGCCGACATCGCGATCGCCACCGATTCGGGCCGGATACCTGCTGCGCTGCAGGGCATCGTGGCGATCACGCCGACCATCGGGGTGATCAGCGCCGAGGGCGTGGCACCGGGCGGCGAGTCCCGCGATCGCGTCTCGCTGTTCGCCCCCGGCGTCGAGCTCGCCAACCGCGCGATGGCGGTGGTGGCCGCCGGAGCCTGCGACCGCCGATGGCCCGCGGACACCCGGTTGGCGGCGCCACCGAACCCGGTGGTCGCCGTCCCGCGCGAGCTGACTGCGCTGGACCCGACGTGGCACGCGGCGTTCGCGCGGGCCGTCGCGACCCTGTCGGATGCGGGCGCGGTGATCGTCGAGATCGACCTGAGCCCCTTCCTCGCCGCAGGCCGACTCCTGCGCGACGGGGCGTTGGCCGGCGAACGCCATTCTGCCGTGGTCGAATTCGTCGACTCCCGGCCGGGGGTCACACTGGATCCGGCGGTGGCCGCGATCATCGCCGCCGCCCGCGCCGTCACCGCACACGAGGTGAGCCGCGACCGCGCCGAGGTCGACCGGCTCCGGCGGGTGGCGCTGGCGGAGCTCGAGGGTGCGGACGCGCTGCTGTTGCCTGCGGCCCCGATGCACCCGACTTTCGACGAGGCGGCCGCCGATCCGGTGGGCGTCGAGGCCAGGATGGGCACCTACACCCACTTCGGTGACGCGTTCGGCATGTGTGGCGTCACCGTTCCCGCGGGCACCGCAGGCGACGCGCAGTTCGGTGTGACGGTGCTGGCGCGGGCGTTCGACGACGCCGTCGCCCTCGACGTCGCGGCCATGGTGACCGGCGATCCCGCACCCGCAGGCGTCTGGCCGCTGGCTGCGCTGCACTGCGTCGAGCTGGTGGTGTTCGGCGCCCATCTGCGGGGCGGCCCGCTGGCGCATCAGCTGACCGACCTGGGCGCGCGCTTCGCCGGGGAGGTCACCACCGCGCCGCGCTACCGGATGGCTGCGCTGGACACGGTGCCGCCGAAGCCCGCCGTCACCCGGGTGGGCGACGGCGCACCGGGCGCCGCGCTGACCGGACACCGGTGGCTGCTGTCGACCGCGGCGCTCGGGGCGTTCCTCACGGCGCTGCCCGCGCCGATGCAGCTGGGCAAGATCGAGCTGGCCGACGGCACGTGGCGCACGGGGTTCGGCTGCGACGGCCAGGCCGCTGCCGCGGGCACCGACCTCAGCCGCTACGGCAGCTGGACCGCGGCGCTGGCGCAGGGGGCGGTCGGCTGAGCGCAACCGCTCTGCTGAGACCCTCACGACCCGGTTAGGCTGGACGCCGTGTTTGAATCCCTGTCCGACCGGTTGACCGGCGCCCTGCAGGGCCTGCGCGGTAAAGGGCGGCTCACCGACGCCGACATCGACGCCACCGCCCGGGAGATCCGGCTGGCCCTGCTCGAGGCCGACGTCTCGCTGCCCGTGGTGCGGGCCTTCGTCACGCGCATCAAGGAGCGGGCCAAGGGCGCGGAGGTCTCGGCCGCCCTCAACCCCGCCCAGCAGGTCGTCAAGATCGTCAACGAGGAGCTGATCGGCATCCTCGGCGGCGAGACCCGCCAACTGAGGTTCGCCAAGACCCCGCCGACCGTGATCATGCTGGCAGGCCTGCAGGGTTCCGGTAAGACCACACTCGCCGGCAAGCTCGCGAAATGGCTTCGTGGACAGGGGCATACGCCACTCCTGGTGGCCTGCGACCTGCAGCGCCCGGGTGCGGTCAACCAGCTGCAGATCGTCGGCGAACGCGCCGGTGTCCAGGTGTTCGCGCCCCATCCCGGCACCGCCCCCGGCGCACAGGAGTCCGACGGTGTCGGTGACCCGGTGGCGGTCGCGGCGGCAGGCCTGGCCGAGGCCAGGGCCAAGCACTACGACGTGGTGTTGGTCGACACCGCCGGCCGGCTGGGCATCGACGACGAGCTGATGGGTCAGGCGGCGGCGATCCGCGCCGCGGTCGATCCGGACGAGGTGCTGTTCGTCCTGGACGCCATGATCGGCCAGGACGCGGTCGCCACGGCCGAGGCCTTCCGCGAGGGCGTGGGCTTCACGGGCGTGGTGCTCACCAAGCTCGACGGCGACGCCCGCGGTGGCGCGGCTCTGTCGGTGCGCGAGGTGACGGGCGTGCCGATCCTGTTCGCGTCCAGCGGCGAGAAGCTCGAGGACTTCGACGTCTTCCACCCCGACCGGATGGCCGGCCGCATCCTCGGCATGGGCGACGTGCTGAGCCTGATCGAGGCCGCCGAGCAGCATTTCGACGCCGAGCAGGCCGAGGCGGCCGCGGCCAAGATCGGCAGCGGTGAGCTCACGCTGGAGGACTTCCTCGAGCAGATGCTGGCGATCCGGAAGATGGGCCCGATCGGCAACCTGCTGGGCATGCTGCCGGGTGCGGGTCAGATGAAGGACGCGCTGGCCGCGGTCGACGACAGCCAGCTGGACCGCGTGCAGGCGATCATCCGCGGCATGACGCCCGCCGAACGGGCCGATCCGAAGATCATCAACGGCTCCCGCCGGCTGCGCATCGCCAACGGCTCGGGCGTCACGGTGGGCGAGGTCAACCAGCTCGTCGACCGGTTCTTCGACGCCCGCAAGATGATGTCGCAGATGGCCGGCCAGATGGGCATGCCGTTCGCGCGTAAGGCGAACAACCGCAAGGGCGGCAAGGGCAAGAACAAGCAGGCAGGCAAGAAGAAGGGCAGGGGGCCGACGCAGCCGAAGATGCCCAATCCGTTGGGCGCCGGGATGCCCGCCGGATTCCCTGACCTGTCGAACATGCCGAAGGGATTGGACGAACTGCCGCCCGGACTCGCCAACATCGACCTGTCCAAGCTGAAGTTCCCGAAGAATTGACCGCGGACTCCACGCGCCTGCACGTCCGGGGCCGCGGACTCCCGGACGGGCAGCCGGTCGAGTGGTGGATCGTCGACGGTGTGCTGAGCGCTGAACCGGTGCCCGGCGCCGAGACGGTGTTCGCCGACGGCTGGATCCTTCCCGGTCTGGTCGACGCGCACTGCCACGTGGGGCTGGGTCCCGGTGGCGCCGTCGATGCCGACGAGACGATCGCCCAGGCCGAGACCGAGCGCGGCACCGGCGCGCTGCTGCTGCGCGACTGCGGTTCGCCGGTGGACACCCGCAGCCTCGACGACCGCGCGGACCTGCCCCGCATCATTCGGGCGGGTCGGCACCTGGCGAAGCCGAAGCGCTACATCCCGGGGTTGCCGATCGACATCGAGGACGAGTCACAACTGCCGGAATTCGTTGCGGCGCAGGCCCGCTTCGGCGACGGCTGGGTGAAGCTGGTCGGGGACTGGATTGACCGGTCGGTCGGCGACCTGGCGCCGCTGTGGTCCGACGAGGTGCTCGTCGCGGCCATCGGCGCGGCGCACGCCGAGGGGGCGCGCGTCACCGCGCACGTGTTCGGTGAGGATGCGCTGCCGGGCCTGATCAAGGCCGGTATCGACTGCATCGAGCACGGCACCGGGGTCACCGACGACATCATCGAGTTGATGGTCGAGCACGACACCGCGCTGGTGCCGACGCTGATCAACGTCGAGAACTTCCCCGGCATCGCCGACGCCGCGGGCAAGTACCCGACATACGCGGCGCACATGCGGGACCTACACGCCAGGTGCGACCAGCGGGTGGGTGCGGCGCGCGAGGCGGGGGTGCGGATCTACGCGGGCACCGACGCGGGTGGGATGATCGCCCATGGGCGCATCGCCGACGAGGTGGACGCGCTCAAGCGGATCGGCATGAGCCCCACCGACGCGCTCGGCGCGGCGAGCTGGGCGGCCCGCGACTGGCTGGGTCGCCCCGGTCTGGTGGCAGGAGAGTCGGCCGACCTGGTGTGCTACTCCACCGATCCGCGCTCCGGCGCCGCGGTGCTCAGCAGCCCGGATCTCGTCATTCTGCGCGGCCGCACCTTCTGAACTCACTGCCCTCAAAAGGGTGGGGGTTTGTTGCGTTCGGCGACGTGGTCGTCGTTGAGTTTGCGTTCGGCGGCGATGCGTTCGGCGCGGTTCTGGGCGCGGGTGCGTCGGCGGGTGGGCATCTTGACGCCGCGGAATATGTTGTCCGGCAATGTGCCTGGCGGTGGTGAGGGTAGGTTGCCGGTGGGTCGGCACAGGGTGGGGAAGATCAGGGCGCTGCCGGGGCGGGTGGTGTAGGTGTGGCCGGTGGGTGCGGTCCACACGATGGTGCCGTCGGGGTATTGCACGTCGGTCCATCCCGATGGCCCGCACCAGAAGGTTTTCAGAAGATGGTGAAACCTGCACAGGCACTTGAGGTTCGAGGCGTGGGTGGGTCCGGCGGGGTAGGGGATGGTGTGGTCGATGTCGGCGCGGTCGGCGGGTTTGTCGCAGCCGGGGAAGCGGCAGGTCAGGTCGCGGCACCGGATGTAATCGGCGAGGGCACGTGAGGGGGTGTAGCGGGGTTCGGGTGCGGCGTCGCCGGGGTGGCGGACAGTGCGGCGTCGGGCTGTGCCGGTGGTCTCGGCCAGCAGCGCGGTGGGCAGTATCCCGGCGCCCAGCACGAACGCCATGGGCCGCCGGCACTGTGACTTCTGAGCGGGCGCCGGTTCGGGCGCCGGATCGGCGTCAGCGGCGGGTGCCGGTTGGGCGGTGCCGGCGGCGGTGGCGGTGTCGTCGGGTGGCGTTCCGGGGTCGGGGGTTTCACCGTGAGGTGGCCGGCACTCGGCATAGGTAGCACCGCCCGCCTCGCGTACCTCGTCCGCGTCGCCCGCCTCACCCGCGCCCGCATCAGTGTCTGTTGCGTCGTCATCGTCCGTGCCTGCCTCGCCGCCACCCTCGCTCTCGTCGGTGATGACGTAGACGATGGTGTTGCGGGTGGGGGTGGGGGTGTCGCTGGTGGCGGGGCAGTCGGTGTTGCCGCAGGCGCAGGCCAGGATTGTTGCGCCGGCACCGAGGGCGCCCAGGGCGTCGGCGCGGCGTTCGCTCAGGGTGCGGGGGTCGTCGTCGCATACGGCGCGGGCCATTTCGTCGAGGCGGTGTGCCAGGCCGTTGGCATCCCCGGCGTAGAGCCGCGCCCAGACCGAGGCCATACCGGGCTCTTCGCCGTCGGTGCTGGTGACGACGTCGCGGCGACGCATGGCGGTGCGGACGCGGCGCACGGCGCCGGCGTCGTGCATTTCCACGACGGCGTCGATGGCGGCTTCGGTCTTCTTGGCCGATTGCGGTCCGAAGCGGCGGGCCTGGGCGGCCAGCTCGGTGTCGACCTTGGCCATGACGTCGGGGTCGGTGATGAGGTTGGTGCGTGACACCAGGGTGCGGACCAGGAGTTCGGTGATCTGGCCGTCGGCGAAGAGGGCGGCGACCCGGGGGAGGCGGTCGCGCAGGGCGACGGCGCGGTGGGTCTGGAACAAAGCCAGGCCGCTGCTGATGTTCTGCGCGGCGCCGATCTCAGCGCCGACGGCCGCGTCGGGGTCGACCCACCAGATGTTGCGGTCCTCGGCGGTGTCACAGCCGGTGCGGCGGGTGAACAGTTCGGCCATCGCGGCGTGTTTGCGTGCGCAGGCGGCGGCTTCGATGCGCGCCCAGCCAGTGATCGCCTCGCACACCTCGGCATCGGCCGACTCGGGCAGCTCGTCCATCTCCGGCGGCAGCGCTTCGAACATGTGTTCAATTTTACTCTGCCGCTCTGACACATCACCCTCGAAGCGAAGCCTCGTTCCCAACGCAGGTGGGACTACGCGGCTTGGGCGAAGCCCCAATCGAACAGGCCGGTCGCCTGACCGTAGAGGTCCCCGCTGCCGTACATCTGAGTCACCACCAGGCGGCGGTTGCCCCGCTGGGCGGCGCCGACGTAGGTCTTGCGGGCGAGGTTGGTGAAGCCGGTCTTGCCGCCCAGATCGCCCGGGTAGCGGCTGAGCAGTTCGTTCTGGTTGGTGATCGTCTTGCCGGGGAACTGCGCCGACGGCTGCGCCATGATGTGGGCGATCAGCGGATAGCGCAGCGCCGCCCGGGTGATCAGCGCGAGGTCGTGCGCGGTGGTGATGGATTCCCATCCCGGCCCGTCGAGTCCCGACGGCGACGAGGCCCTGGTGCTGCGCGCACCGACACTCGCGGCCTTGCGGTTCATCGCCGCCACCGCGACCCGCTGGCCGCCGAGCATGTCGGCCAGCATGTTCGCCGCATCGTTGCCCGACACCATCAGCAGTGCCTCCAGCAGCTGGCGGGTGGTGTACGGCTGGCCGGGTTTCAGCCCGACACAGGAGCATTCGACCTGTGTGTGCGACTGGTTGGCGCGAGCGAAGTTGTCCGGCCGCAGATGGTCGAGCACCACCGTGGCCAGCAGGATCTTGATGGTGCTGGCCGGTGCGTGCGGCTCATGAGGGTTGCGGCTGGCCAGTACCCGCCCGGAGTCCAGATCCGCGAGCAACCACGACTGCGCCGGGCCTTCGGGCAGCGACACGGCACCCGCGGGGGCCACCCCGACGGGGTCCGCCGCGGCGGCCGGGGCGGGCACCACCGCCAGGATCGGGACGGCGAGCGCCGCTACCAGCGTGCGCGCCAGGAAACGCTCGCGCGACGTGGCCACGGCCGCCGAGCGTAGTGTTGCCGCCGCATCGAAATCGTCTCGAAGCCATTGCAGCTCGGTGTCGACAGGTGTGACGACGCCGGCCGCGGGTTACAGCGCGCCGACTCCCGCGTCACGGTTGAGCGCGAAACCCCAGTCGAAGAGGGCCGCGGCCTGATCCCAGTACGTTGGCCCGCCCTCTTTGACCAGCCCGTACATCATCGAGACCACCAACCTGCGGCCGTCGCGCTGTGCGGCGCCCACGAAGGTCTTGCGCGCGATGTCGGTGAAGCCGGTCTTGCCGCCGATCGCACCCGGATAGCGGTGCAGCAGTTCGTCCTGGTTGATAAGCACGGCGTCGCCGGCCTTGGTGAAGAACACCGTCGACGGCATGGCCGTGATCTGTGCGAACACCGGGTTGGCCATCGCCGCCCGGAAGATGACCGCGAGGTCGTGCGGTGTCGACCAGAACGGCATGCCCGGGCCGTCCAGTCCGGACGGGGTGACCGCGTTGGTCCCGTGCGCGCCGAGCGCCGCCGCCTTCGCGTTCATCTTCGCGACCGCGGCGTCCGCGCCACCGACCATCCGGGCCAGCGTGTTGGCCGCGTCGTTGCCGGAGACCAGCAGCAGCGCCTCCAGCAGCTGACGGGCGGTGTACACGTGGCCGGGCTGCACGCCGGCGCAGTTGCACTCGACCCTGGTGTCGGCCTCGTCGGCGACGATCGTCGAGTCCAGTGGCACCTCGTCGAGGACCACCTGTGCCAGCAGCACCTTGATGGTGCTGGCCGGGGCGTAGCGGGTGTTCTGCTCGCGGCCGGCGAGCACGCGGCCGGTGTCCATGTCGGCCACCACCCAGGCCTGGGCGGGGCCGTCGGGGATGGGGAGCGAACCGGTCGGCTGGCTGACGCCCACCGCGGGCACGGCCGACGCCGTCACCGTGGTCGTCGTCGCGCTCGAAGCGAACAGACACAGCGCGGCGGTCACAGCCGCCAATAGCCTCCCCATGGGCGGTGAGCCTAACCCGACGGTTGCGGGTGGTTCCACATCTGGTCGCAGACCGGCGCCGGGACGGGCAGCGCGGATTCGGGCAGCGGTGGCACCGCCGACAGCAGCGGGTTCCTGTCCTTGCGTGCCCCGGCCTCCCGGCCCCGGCCCCAGCCGACCATCCGTCGGTACCCGCCGAGCAGGCCGGACCGGGCGACCGCGTGTTCGTCGGCGTGCGGGCTGTCCGCCGCGACGGGCGTCGCCGCGGGGGACACGTACAGGGCGTCGGCGGGGCAGTACGCCTCGCACATGAAGCAGGTCTGGCAGTCACCCTGACGGGCGATCGTCGGTACCCCGTCCGGCCCGCGGTCGAAGACGTCGGTGGGGCAGACCTTGATGCAGATGTCGCAGGCGATGCAGGCCTGCGCGCTGACGATCTCGATCACGCGCACCTCCCCGCCGCCACCGGGTCGGCCGCGGACCCCGTTGCGACCGGATCGGTCGCGGTCCACACCTCGTCGAGACCGCCGACGAGGATGCGGTGCGTGAACGCCGGAGACGTGTCGGGGAGGTCCTCTCGACGGTGCAGGCCGCGGCTCTCCTGCCGGGCCAGTGACGCGGCGGTGATCCAGCGGGCGATCGCCACCAGCGCCACCGCCTGACGCGCCTTGTAGGCCTCCCGGTCGGGCAGCGGCGCCAGACCGCCGGACACGTCGCGCCACAGTGTCTCCAGCGCCGCCGCCGACTCACGGAGCCGGTCCGCCGACTTCAGGTAGCTGCGCATCGGCGGCAGAATGTGCGACTGCACCGCGAGGACCACCTCGTCGACGGTGGGTGCGCCGCTGCCGCCCCGGACGGAGCCGGAGGCGACCGCGGCAGGCTCGGCCCTGCGGCGCCTGCTGAACTCGGCGGCGCCGTGCCCCGCGAACGTCCCGGAGGCGATCGCCCAGGATCCGTTGCGGCTACCGCCTCCGCTGACCGCGCCCGTGACCAGTTCGCGCGTCGCGGCGTCGCCCGCAGCGAACACGCCGGGAACCGTTGTCGCACAATCGGGGCCGATGATCCGCAGACCACCGGTGCCGCGCACGCTGCCCTCGTAGACCATCCGCACCGGATAGGCGGTGCGGAACGGGTCGATGCCCGCCTTGTCCAGCGGCAGGAAGTAATTGGGCTGCGCGTCGCGCATCGTCTGCCGGACATGTGCCGGAGCGCGGTCGAGCCGGGCGAACACCCGCCTGCCGTGCGCCAGCGCCCACTGGGCGTCCTGCCGGCCGGTCAGGCCGGGCCGGGTGGCCAGCGGCTGCCCGGCCTCGTCGTAGAAGCTGCCCCACTGCAGCATCCGGCCCTTGGTGTGCACGCCCCACTCCGGCGCCAGCGCGTAGGCGCTGCTGAACTCCATGCCGGACAGCTGTGCACCGCGCTCGGCGGCCATCAGCAGTCCGTCGCCGGTGTCGACGTTGGTGCCGAACGTCCCGGACAGGAAGGCGGTGCCGCCGGTGGCCACCACCACCGCACCCGCGGTGATCCGCCACGGCCTGCCGCCGTCCTGCCGGGCGATGCCCGCGGCGCCGTCGACGGCGCCGTCGCGGTCGGTGGTCAGCTGGAGAGCGGGATGGTGGTCGAGGATCCGTACGCCACTGCGGTGGGCCCTTCGCCGCATCCGTCGCATGTACTCGGGTCCCTGGAGGCTGCTCCGCAGCGGTTCCCCGTCGGGGCCGACCGGGAACGGGTAGCCCCACTGCGCCAGGTGCTCGATGCGCTCCCAGGAGGTGGCGAGCACCCGCGACATCCAGTCCTCGTCGGTGATGCCGCCCGCTACGGCCTGATGGCGGCGGACCGCGTCGTCCCGCTGCGTCCCCGGCGGCACCAGCCACAGATTGTTGCCCCCGGCGGCGGTGGCCCCGCTCGTTCCGCAATAACCCTTGTCCACCAGCGTGACCCGGCTGCCGCTCTCGGCCGCGGAGATCGCCGCCCACGTCGCGGCGGGACCGCCGCCGAGCACGAGGACGTCGGTGTCGTGGACGTCAGGAGACGGCGTCGTGCCGGTCATCGCCCACCTCCTCGCGGACCCCGAGTTCGGCGAGCAGGTCGGCGCGCAGTTCGGCGAAGCCCGCGTCGCCTCGGGTGCGCGGAAACGGCAGTCCGACAGGTCGATCCAGCGACACCCGACCGCCGGAGAGCACCACCACCCGGTCGGCCAGCAGGATCGCCTCGTCGACGTCGTGGGTGACGTGCAGGACCGCCATCCGCCTGCGCGCCCAGAGTTCGTGCAGCAGCTTGTACATCTTGATCCGGGTGAGCGCGTCGAGCGCCCCGAACGGCTCGTCGAGCAGCATCAGGTCGGGTTCGCGGACCAGCGCGCGCGCCAGCGCGACCCGCTGGGCCTCACCGCCGGACAGCGACAGCGGCCACGCGCCGGCCTTGTCGGTCAGGCCCACCTCGGCCAGTGCCGCGCGGCCACGGTCGGTACGGCTCGGCGTGTCCGGCCCGCGGTCGGTCAGGGCGAAGGTCACGTTCGGCAGCGCCCGGCGCCAGGGCAGCAGCCGCGGATTCTGGAACACCACGGCCCGTGACCGCGGCGCCACCACCGATCCGGTCACCTGGTCGTCGAGACCGGCCAGGATTCGCAGCAGGGTGCTCTTGCCGGAGCCGGAACGGCCCAGCATCGCCACGAACTCGCCGTCGGCGATGTCGAGGTCGAGGTCGTCGAGCACCCGTTGCGCGCCGAATGCGCGTCGCAGGCCCCGGACGGTCACCACCGGAGCGCTCATGCCGTGCCTTCGAAACCGGTGAAGCCGTTGCGCCAGGACAGCAGCACCCGTTCCAGCACCCGCACCAGCGAGTAGGACGCCAGGCCCGCCACCGCGTAGATCACGATCACCAGCAGGGAGACGTCGAACTGCAGATTGGTCTGCGCCCGCGACATCAGGAAGCCGATGCCCTCGGTGGTGTTGATCATCTCGGCGAAGATCAGGCTCAGCCATGCGCTGGACAGGCCCAGGCGAAGGCCGACAAGGAAGTTCGGCATCGCACCCGGCAGGATGACCTGGGTGATCAGCGTGAATCTGCGCGCCTCGAGGGTCTGGGCCATCTCGACCAGCTGCTGGTCCACACCGCGGATTCCCGCGTAGGTGTTGATGTAGATGGCGATCGCGACGCCGAGGGTGATGAGGACGATCTTGGGGCCCTCGCCGATACCCATCCAGATGATCAACAGCGGGGTGAGCGCGAAATTGGGTACGGCCTTGAGGATCTGCATCGTCCAGTCGAGCAGGTCCTCCCCGGTGCGGGTGAGGCCCGCCAGCACCGCCAGCAGCACACCGAGCAGGATGCCCAGCACGGTGCCGGTCAGCACCCGGGTCGCCGACGCACCGACGTGCAGGGCGAGCTGGCCGTCGGACAGCAGTCGCCACGCGGTGGTGGCGACGTGCGCCGGATTGGGGAACAGATCCTGGTTGAGCAGACCGGTGGTCGACCCGATGGTCCACGCCGCCAGGATCAGCACCGGGCTCACCATGCGGCGCACCGGGCGCGGGATGCGGGCCCACACGCCGCGCCGGCGGCGCTGCCCGGCGACGACGTCGATCAGCTCGGGTGCCGGGGCACCCGGGCGTGCCTGCGCGACCGCGGCCGTCACTGCTTGGCCCCGGCCCACTCACGTACCGAGTACTCGTTCTCCAGTGAGCCGTCCGCATTGAGGAATTCGTACGCGGCCTCGAGCTGGTCCACGCCCTCGGCGGGGAACGGTTCGGTGTTGAACTCGTCCTTCTTCGTCGCCTCCTTGACGAAGTCCAGTTGTGTGCCGTCGGTCTGGGCGACCCAGGCGAGGTAGGCGTCGAAGTTCTCGGTGATGTCGGCGTTGACCGCGGTGACGGCCTTGCGCCAGGCGTCGGCGAACTCGGGGTGCGCCTCGGTGAACGTGGTGAGTGCGATGTTGGTCCCGGTGCTGCCGAAGTCGTGCCGCGACAGGCTGTCGATGATGGGGAAGCCCTTGTTCTGCAGTTCGATCGCGCTGGCACCGGTGACGACGGTGGCGTCGATCTGGCCCGAGCTCAACCCGGCGATGGACTCGGGTGTTGGCACGTCGCGGACCTCGATCTTGCCGGTGAGCCCGGCGGCGGCGATCAGCTGCTTGGCTGCCCGGTCCCGGATGGTGCCCTGCGGCGCGGTGACCGACTTGCCGACCAGGCCTGCGATGTCGGTCGGTCCGCCCCTTGCGCCCACCAGATACGCGTCCCCGTTGATCGAGTCAAGGCTCAGCAGAACGACTTTCGGATCCCTGCTGCGGGCGCGCAGGGCGGGGTTGTCACCGATGGCGGCCACGTCGACGGCTCCGGCGAACAGCGCCGAGGCGACATCGCTACCGGACTGGAAGAACGAGTACTCGATCTTGTCGACGCCTGCGGCCTTGAGCTGCTCGGAGAGGATGCCCTCTTTGTCGCCCCATCCCAGCGATCCGGCGGGCGTCCCGGTGGGGGAGGTGGCGCCGATGCGCAGGGTGTAGCCCGAGCCGCCGTTGTCGTCGGCGCAGGCGACCACCGTCGCGAGGAGAACTGCTGATGCCACGGCGAGGCGTGAAAGACGTTTGAACACAGGAGAACTCCGAGGGTGTGGTGACGCGCGGGAACGCGGCGTCGGCGGGGCCGTTTCGAGGGCTTGCTGTAGTACACGTCGATCGGCGGGTCCGGTCGATCCTTTGAATCACGTTGACCGCAAGATCACCGGCCGCGGCGGTCGTGTTGAATGACCCCATGTTGTCGCAGGCGGAGATCTCGGACCGGCTGGAGATCCAGCAGTTGCTGATCACCTACTCGGAGGCGATCGACCGGCGACGATTCGATGAGCTGGACCAGGTGTTCGTGCCCGACGCCTACATCGACTACCGGGCTACCGGTGGGATCGACGGCCGCTACCCGGAGATCAAGCCCTGGCTGGCCGATGTGCTGCCGAAGTTCTTCAGCGGCTACGCCCACATGCTGGGGCTGCCCGCCATCCATCTCGACGGTGATACCGCGACCGCCCGCACGTTCTGCTTCAACCCGATGGTGTTCGCCGGCGAACAGCCGACCACCATGCTGATCGGCCTCTGGTACGAGGACGAGTTCGTCCGCGCCGAGGCAGGCTGGCGGATGAGCAGGCGCGTCGAGGTGAAGTGCTTCGACAAGCAGTGACGCCGTGATTTCCGCTTGACCTGTCGGTTCTGGCACAATGGGCGGCTGTCTACCGGGCGACCACGGCCGCCCGGTGGTCACACACGCAAGGCAAAACCGGACCGGGCATCCCGCACGCGTCGCTTGAATTGCAAGCGTGGCAGACACAGGAGAATCGCCACACCATGGCTGTCAAGATCAAACTTGCCCGTTTCGGCAAGATTCGCAACCCCCAGTACCGCATCGCCGTCGCCGACGCACGCAACCGCCGCGACGGCCGGTCCATCGAGGTCATCGGCCGGTACCACCCGAAGGAAGAGCCGAGCCTCATCGAGATCGACTCGGAGCGCGCGCAGTACTGGCTCGGTGTCGGTGCCCAGCCCACCGAACCCGTCCTCGCTCTGCTGAAGATCACCGGCGACTGGCAGAAGTTCAAGGGTCTGCCCGGCGCGGAGGGCACTCTGAAGGTCAAGGAGCCCAAGCCCAGCAAGCTCGACCTGTTCAACGCGGCGCTCGCGGAGGCCGACGGCGGCTCCGGCGCCGAGGCCACCCAGCCCAAGAAGAAGAAGGCGCCCGCCAAGAAGGCCGCGTCCGACATCGAGGCGACCGCCGACCCGTCCGGTTCGGCCGACAAGTCCGAGCCCGCGGCCGAGGGCGCTGACGCCACCATCGCCGGCGCCACCGCCGACGCCGAGAGCTGAGCGGGGCCGTGACTGTCGTCGTCGACGCCGTCGAGCATCTGGTTCGGGGGATCGTGGACAACCCGGACGACGTGCAGGTCGACCTGGTGACCAACCGGCGCGGCCGCACCGTCGAGGTGCACGTCCATCCCGACGATCTGGGCAAGGTGATCGGCCGCGGCGGGCGAACCGCGACGGCGCTGCGCACCCTGGTCGCCGCGATCGGCGGCCGGGGTATCCGCGTCGACGTGGTGGACACCGACCAGTAGCCCCCCTGCCGCTGGGCAGGGCCGAAACGACTCGGGGATCACGATGGACCTGGTAGTCGGTCGTGTCGCCAAGGCGCACGGCGTGACGGGGGAGTTCGTCGTCGACGTCCGCACCGACGACCCCGAGGGCCGTTTCGTCGCCGGCGCCCGGCTGCGCGGCCGGCCCAGGACCGGCGCCGAACGCGAGTACGTCGTCGAGTCGGTGCGTCCGCACGGCGGGCGGCTGCTGGTCCGGGTGCAGGGCGTGGCGGACCGCACCGCCGCCGACGCACTGCGCGGCACGGTGTTCCTCGTCGACTCCGCGGACCTGCCGCCGATCGAGGAGCCCGACGAGTACTACGACCACCAGCTCGAGGGCCTCACCGTGCGCACCGTCGGGGGTCTCGAGGTCGGCACCGTGACCGAGGTGCTGCACACCGCCGGTGGTGAGCTGCTCGCGGTGCGCCGTTCCGGCGGCGCGGAGGTGCTCGTGCCGTTCGTGGCCGCCATCGTCACCTCGGTGTCGTTGACCGACGGGTATGTCGAGATCGACCCGCCCGAGGGCCTGCTGGAGATGAACTGACGGCATGCGGATAGACGTCATCACGATCTTCCCGCGTTTCCTCGACCCGCTACGGGAGTCGTTGCCCGGCAGGGCAATCGAGGCCGGCCACATCCAGTTCGGCGTACACGACCTGCGGCGGTGGACCCACGACGTGCACCGGTCGGTGGACGACTCGCCCTACGGTGGCGGCCCCGGCATGGTGATGAGGGCGCCGGTGTGGGGCGACGCGCTCGACGAGATCTGCACCGACGACACCCTGTTGGTCGTCCCGACGCCTGCCGGCCGGCTGTTCGACCAGGCCACGGCGCAGCGGTGGACCACAGAACGGCACCTGGTGTTCGCCTGCGGCCGCTACGAGGGCATCGACCAGCGGGTGGCCGACGACGCGGCGAGGCGCATGCGGGTCGAGGAGGTGTCGATCGGCGACTACGTGCTCACCGGCGGCGAGTCCGCGACTGTCGTGATGGTCGAGGCGGTGGTCCGGCTGCTGCCCAACGTGCTGGGCAATCCGGCGTCGCACCGGGACGACTCGCACTCCGACGGGCTGCTGGAGGGACCCAGCTACACCCGCCCGCCGGTGTGGCGTGACCTGGCGGTGCCCGACGTGCTGCTGTCGGGCGATCACGCGAAGATCGCCGCGTGGCGGCGCGAACAGGCGGTGCAGCGCACGAAGGACCGCAGGCCCGACCTGCTCGGCGGCGACTCCTAGGAGATCCGGCCGCCGGGGAACATCGTCCGGACGAATTGCGTGATGGTCTCGCGGGCGGCGGGCGCGCCGGTGGGCTGGTCGGAGCCGACCACCATGACGTAGCGCCGGTCCTCGCCGATGATGCCGGTGGACAGGTGCATCCAGTCCGACCCGACGCAGCACATCCAGCCCTGCTTGTAGCCGACCCGCTCGCCCGGCAACCCGTCGGGGATGCCGAAGCGCTGAGGATAGGTTCCGCCGGGCTGGGTTCCGTCGAGGCCGGTCGGCGCCGCCGAGAACAGGTCGCCGACGATCATGTCGACCTTGTCGGGAGCCAGCCCGCCCGCACCGGAGAGCAGCATGTCGTAGAAGCGCACCAGATCGGCGGCCGTGCTGATGGTGTTGTACCAGAGGCCGTTGCTCGGCGGACGGGTGCCGCCCAGCCCGTAGCGGGCAGCCACCTTCGTGACGATCGAGCTGGCGCCGTAGCGATTCCAGAACACCTCGGCGGCACTGTCATCGGACTTGCGCAGCATGGCGTCGAACAACGTGCGGTCCTCCGGCGACAGCGGCTCCTCGCTGCGCAGCATCTCGTCGGCGATGAACAGCTTGACCACCGACGCGATGGCGATGCCGCGGGTGTTGCCGTTGGACACCGTCAGGCCGGTGTTGCGGTCGAGCACCAGGGCGGTGATGTCGGCTCCGGCGTCGGCGGCCTCCGCGGTGGCCTGCTGGGCCCGGTCGGCCAGGCCGTCGAAGGTGGCGGCGGGCTGGTCGGGCGGCGCGATGGGCAGGGGAGCCAGGCTGCCTTCCGGGGCCACCACGGTCAGGTGCGGGGCGTCGGCCGGCGGCGGTGGCGTGCCGTACACCCGCGCCTCGCACCCGGAGACCGTGAGCGCCGCGACCACGAGGGCTGCGCCGGCCGTCACGACCCTGCACGGCCGTCGCATATCTCTCCTCGGCATACTCGGAAGTCGTGGGAACCGGCGGTCGCATCGTCGCCCCCTGGCCGGTGGTTCAAGCCTAACGGGTCGGCCTGCGGCACGCCTGCCCGCCGTTTTCGCACCGGCGCGGTCGGCCGTCCGCACCCGGATCGACCGGCGATTTCACTGCACAGGTGCCCGTCTGGCACAATTGAGCAGTTGTCCGCAGCGGCCGGTTTCTGCCGTGTGCTGCGTGATACACCTCGAAACGCCCGGAACACCCCGGCACGGTGGCGCGCCGCACTGCGACAGCCTGCCCCGACGCCGCGAACAAACAAGGAAGTGTCACCGATGAACACGCTGGACTTCGTCGACCAGACGTCGCTGCGCGACGACATCCCGGCTTTCGGCCCCGGCGACACCATCAATGTCCACGTGAAGGTCATCGAGGGGTCCAAGGAGCGCATCCAGGTCTTCAAGGGTGTGGTCATCCGCCGTCAGGGCGGCGGGGTCCGCGAGACCTTCACCGTGCGCAAGGAGAGCTACGGCGTCGGCGTCGAGCGCACCTTCCCGGTGCACTCGCCCAACGTCGACCACGTCGACGTGGTCACCCGCGGCGATGTCCGCCGGGCCAAGCTTTACTACCTGCGCGAACTGCGTGGCAAGAAGGCGAAGATCAAGGAAAAGCGCTGACTTGCCGCGCTGTGGCCGCTGCGGCGGTCTGCACGCCACGCTGGCTAGTCTGACCTGGTGACCCGATCCAGCGAGCCCGCCGACCCTCCAGCCGACGGGATGGCCGAGGACACCGTCAGCGGTGAAGCGGGACCGGACCGAGAGCCGGATCGCGAGCAGGACAAGCCGGACCGCAAGCGCGGCGCGCTGCGCGAGGGCGCGATCCTCGTCGCCATCGCGCTGGTCCTGTACTACGTCATGCTGACGTTCGTCGCGCGGCCCTACCTGATCCCATCGGAGTCCATGGAGCCGACGCTGCACGGATGTCCCGGCTGTGTGGGTGACCGCATCATGGTGGACAAGCTGACCTACCGGTTCACCCAGCCAGAGCCCGGCGACGTCGTGGTGTTCAAGGGCCCGCCGAACTGGAACATCGGCTACAAGTCGATCCGGTCCGACAACACCGCGATCCGTTGGGTGCAGAACGCGCTCTCGTTCGTCGGCTTCGTCCCGCCCGACGAGAACGATCTGGTCAAGCGCGTGATCGCCACGGGCGGGCAGACGGTGGAATGCCGCGCCGCCACCGGGCTCACGGTCAACGGCAAGCGCCTCGCCGAGCCGTACCTCGACCCGCAGACCATGATGGCCGATCCCGCCATCTACCCCTGCCTGGGCAACGAGTTCGGGCCGGTCACCGTGCCCGACGGCAGGGTGTGGGTGATGGGCGACAACCGCACCCACTCCGCCGATTCCCGGGCGCACTGCAGCAACCAACCGGCCGACGCGCAGCGCGGGCTGCTCTGCACGGGCGACCCGACGGCGGGCACCGTTCCGGTGGACAATGTGATCGGCAAGGCGCGGTTCATCGCGTGGCCGCCGTCTCGGTGGGGCGGGGTCGGCTCGGTGGACCCCCAGACGGATTCCTAGCGGCGGCGATCGAGCCGCGGCGCGAGATGCGGAGGCTGAGCGTGCCGGCGACCTGGCCGCCCCGGGCGGTGATGCGGAAGTCCGCCGGACTGCGCACACTCGAGTCTGCGCTGTACCGCGGTGGGCTGGGGCCCGTCGCGGGCGTCGACGAGGTGGGCCGCGGTGCGTGCGCCGGTCCGCTGGTCGTCGCGGCGTGTGTGCTCGGCCCGAACCGGCTGGAGAGCCTGGCCGCGCTCGACGACTCCAAGAAGCTGGGCGAGAAGGAGCGCGAGCGGCTGTTCCCGCTGATCCGCCGCTACGCGCTGGCCTATCACGTGGTGTTCATCTCCTCGACCGAGGTCGACCGTCGCGGTGTGCACGTGGCCAACATCGAGGGGATGCGCCGCGCGGTGGCCGGCCTGCCGGTGCGGCCGGGGTACGTGCTGTCCGACGGGTTCCGGGTGCCGGGGTTGCCGATGCCGTCCCTCCCGGTGATCGGCGGCGATGCCGCGGCGGCGTGCATCGCGGCGGCGAGCGTGCTGGCGAAGGTGAGCCGGGACCGGCTGATGGTCGCGATGGAGGACGAGCATCCCGGTTACGGGTTCGCCCTGCACAAGGGCTACTGCACGTCGACGCACACCGCGGCGCTGGCGGAGTTGGGGCCGTGTCCCGAGCACCGGTATTCGTTTGTGAACGTGCGACGCGCGGGTAGCCGCACCGAGGTGGTGGTCCGGGACGCCCCCGGCGGAGTATTGGACGCGCTGGATCTGGAGCCGGAGCAGCGGGGCGACGTCGGGTGAGGAAAGATGACATGAACCGAGCAGAAGGACAGCGCAGCGCATGAGTGCCGAGGATCTCGAGAAGTACGAAACCGAGATGGAGCTCTCGCTGTACCGCGAATACAAGGACATCGTCGGTCAGTTCAGCTATGTCGTAGAGACCGAACGGCGGTTCTACCTCGCCAACAGCGTGGAGATGGTGCCGCGCAACGCCAACGGCGAGGTGTACTTCGAGTTGCGGCTCTCCGACGCCTGGGTCTGGGACATGTACCGGCCGGCGCGGTTCGTCAAGCAGGTGCGGGTGATCACCTTCAAGGACGTCAACATCGAGGAAGTCGAGAAGCCGGAGCTACGGCTGCCGGAGTGACGCGGGTTCAGGACGCGACGGCGACCGGCGCCGCATAGCCGCGTTCCCCGGCGACGTCGGCGAGCAGCCGGCGCAGCTGCCGCCGCCCCCGGTGCACCCTTGACATCACGGTGCCCAGCGGCACGGCCATCAGGTCGGCGATCTCCTGGTACTTGTAGCCCTCGACGTCGGCGTAGTACACCGCGAGCCGCTGGCCCTCCGGCAGTGCGTCCAGCGCTGCCCGCACGTGGTCGTCGGTCATCCCCGCCAGGGCCTCCAGTTCGGCCGACGGCCGCGTCGCCGCCGTGGCGTAGAACTGGGCGTCGGTCAGCTCGTCGGTGAGGAACTCGTCGGGCCTGCGCTGTGAAGTCCGGTAGGCGCCGATCCAGGCGTTGCTCATGATGCGGAACAGCGAGGCCCGCAGGTTGCTGCCCTCGCGGAAGGTGGCGAAGCCGACGTAGGCCTTCATCATCGTCTCCTGCACGAGGTCCTCGGCGTCGATCCGGCTGCGGGTGTGGCGCAGTGCGCCCCGGTACAGCTGGTCGACGTAGGGCAGCGCGTCCCGCTCGAATCGCGCGGCCAGCTCCGGGTCGATCGTGGTCGAGCCGCACGAGCGCAGAATTCGTTCTCCGGCAATCATTTCCGTAGCCACCATGTCCGTCATCCCTTTCGAGTCGGTACAGGAATGACGCTATGGCCACGGGGGTGCGGCCGGAATGGTGCTGGCCGGACAGCCGGGTGGGGGTTAGCACTACTTCGCAACCGGCTCTTGCCAGGGCTGACACACTGAACGGGTGCGTGACACACCGAAGTGCTGGCTCACCGACATGGACGGCGTCCTGGTCCGGGAGGAGCACGCCCTGCCGGGCGCCGCCGAGTTCCTGATGCGACTGACCGAACTCGAACGGCCCTTCCTCGTCCTCACCAACAACTCGATCTTCACCCCGCGCGACCTGGCCGCCCGGCTGTCCCGGTCGGGGCTGACGGTGCCGGAAGACTCGATCTGGACCTCGGCGCTGGCGACCGCGACGTTCCTGGCGGACCAGTTGCCCGGCGGGTCGGCCTACGTCATCGGCGAGGCCGGCCTGACCACCGCGCTGCACGAGGCGGGCTACACCCTCACCGACGTCGACCCCGATTTCGTCGTGCTCGGCGAGACGCGAACCTACTCGTTCGAGGCGATCACCAAGGCGGTCCGGCTGATCCTGAGCGGCTCCCGGTTCATCGCCACCAACCCGGACGTGAGCGGCCCGTCGGCCGAGGGGCCGCTGCCTGCGACCGGTTCGGTCGCGGCGATGATCACCAAGGCCACCGGCCGCGAACCGTACTTCGTCGGCAAGCCGAATCCGATGATGTTCCGCAGCGCACTGAACCGCATCGAGGCGCACTCGGAGAGCACCGTGATGGTGGGCGACCGGATGGACACCGACGTGGTCGCGGGAATCGAGGCCGGGCTGGAGACCATCCTGGTGCTCACCGGGTCCACCACGCAGGCCGACATCGAGCGGTACCCGTTCCGGCCCAGCCGGGTGCTGCCGTCGATCGCCGAGGCCATCGAGCTCATCTGACGATGACGACCGTCGAGCTGATCGGTGTGCCGTTCGACGGCTACGGACGCGCGGGCAACCAGGCGCGCGCGGCGGCGGCACTGCGCGCCGCCGGCCTCGCAGACGTCGGCGAGATCGTCCGCGACGACGACATCGTCCTGCCGCAGGCCGAACCCGCCCGCGGCCGCAACGGTCTGATCAACGAGCCCGCCCTTCTCGCGATGACCGACGCGCTCAACGAACGGGTGGGCGCCGCGGTCACCTCCGGCCGGTTCCCCGTGGTCTTCGGCGGCGACTGCGCCATGCTCTTCGGCATCGCCACCGGCCTGCGCGACCACACGGCCGGCACCGGGCTGGTGTTCGTCGACGGCCACGAGGACACCATGCCGCTCGACGTGTCCGAGGACGGGGAGGCCGCCAACACGGAGATCGGTCTGCTGCTCGGCATCACCGGCCGACTCCTGAAAGGCCCGCTGGCGCAGCGCCTGCCGGCGCTGCAACGCGACCGGCTGGTGGTGCTCGGACCGCGTGACGAGTCGTGGCGCAGGCAGTTCAACGTCGGGACGCTGGCCGACTGCGGGGTGTGGCTGGCGCCGCTGGCCGACGTCGCGGCCGACCCGCCGCAGACCGGGCGCCGTGCACTCGCGGCGCTGTCCACCCAAAGGTGGTGGCTGCACATCGATCTCGACGTCCTCGATCCCGTCGAGTTCCCCGCGCAGGGGCTGCCCGGTGTCCCCGACGAACCCGGCGGCCTGACGTGGCGGCAGCTCACCGCACTGGTCCTGGCGATGGCCGAAACCGGCGGATGTGTGGGCGCCAGCCTCGCGATCTACGACCCCGACCAGGACACCGACGGCGCCGATGCGGCGCGCATCGTGGAATTCGTGCGCGATGTGCTGCCTGCCGCGACCGGGACGGCGTGATGGCCGAATCCGTCGACACCCACTTCCTCGCGGCGGTAGGCGCGATGACCGGCGGCACGCCGCGGGTCCCTCCTCGTGACGGAGCGGCGCTCACCGCACAACAGGGGCTCGACATCTTCGACGCCCAGCTGCGCAGCCGCCACCTCGACATCGCCGCGCGCGAACTGCGGTCGAAAGGCAAGGGTTTCTACACGATCGGTTCCTCCGGGCACGAGGGCAACGCGGCGGTGGCCGCGGCCCTTCGCGTCACCGATCCCGCCCTGCTGCACTACCGGTCCGGTGGCTTCTTCGTGGCGCGGGCCGGCCAGGCCGGCGGCCGCGACGGCATGGCGGACGCCGTACGCGACGTGCTGCTCGGGCTGGTCGCCGCGGCGGCGGAACCCATCTCCGGCGGCAGGCACAAAGTGTTCGGCAGCAGCGGGCTCAACGTGATCCCGCAGACGTCGACCATCGCCTCCCACCTGCCGCGGGCTGTCGGTGTGGCGTTCTCCATCGCCAGGGCGCGCAAGCTCGGCGTGGCAGGCGCCTGGCCCGACGACGCACTGGCGGTGTGCAGCTTCGGCGACGCCTCGGTGAATCACTCCACCGCGGTCGGCGCCATCAACACCGCGATGCACTCGGCCTACCAGGGTCTACCGATGCCGCTGCTGCTGGTCTGCGAGGACAACGGCATCGGCATCAGCACCCCGACACCGCGCGGCTGGGTGGCCAGGACGTACGAGAACCGCACCGGGCTGGAGTATTTCGCGGCGGACGGCGCCGACCCGGCCGAGACGTTCGACGTGGCACAGGCCGCCGCCGCGTACGTGCGCGGCAACCGTCGGCCCGCCTTCCTGCATCTGCGCACCGTCCGGTTGATGGGGCATGCGGGTTCGGACTTCGAGCCCGCCTACCGCAGGCCCGACGAGATCATGGCCGATCTCGACCGGGACCCCTTGCTCGGCACGGCCGACCACCTCGTCGCCGCGGGTGTGCTGACGCCCGAGCAGGTGATCGACCGCTACGAGGCCGTCCGTGCCGAGGTGCTCGCCGCAGCGCGCGAGGCTGTCGGCCGGCCGCAACTCGAGACGACGGCCGAGGTGGTGCGGCCGCTGCGCGATGCGATGGCCGAGGCGGTCGCGGCATCGGCGCGCCCGGAATCCCTCGCGCCCGCAGGCGAAGCCGGTGACCCGCTGACGCTGGCGCAGTCGATCAACCGGGCGCTGCGCGAGATCCTCGAACGCAGGCCTGGCGCACTGGTGTTCGGCGAGGACGTCGCCCGCAAGGGCGGGGTGTACGGGGTGACCCGCGGACTGCAGAACGCGGCCGGGCGCGCTCGCGTTTTCGACACGCTGCTCGACGAGCAGGCCATCCTCGGGCTGGCGCTCGGCGCCGGCATGTCGGGGCTGCTGCCCATTCCGGAGATCCAGTACCTGGCGTACCTGCACAACGCCGCCGACCAGATCCGTGGCGAGGGCGCGACCCTGCAGTTCTTCTCCGACCGCCAGTACCGCAATCCGATGATCGTGCGGATCGCCGGATACGGCTACCAGAAGGGGTTCGGCGGCCACTTCCACAACGACAACTCGATCGCCGCGATCGGCGACATCCCCGGGGTGGTGATCGCGTCGCCGTCGCGACCGGACGACGCCGCGGCGATGCTGCACGCCTGCGCCGCGGCCGCCGACGCCGCGGGCACGGTGTGCGTCTACCTCGAGCCGATCGCGCTCTACCACACCCGTGACCTGTACATGGACGGCGACGAGCAGTGGCTGGCGCCGTATCCGGAGGACGTCGCGCCGATCGGACGGGCCCGCACCCACGGCGACGGTGCCGACCTGACGGTCCTGACGTTCGGCAACGGCGTGCGGATGAGTCTGCGGGTGGCGCGCCGTCTCGAGCGCGCAGGCATCGGCATCCGCGTCGTCGACCTGCGCTGGCTGGCACCGCTCCCCGTCGAGGACATGCTGCGCGAGGCCCGCGCCACCGGCCGCGTGCTCGTCGTCGACGAGACCAGGACGACCGGCGGCGTCGGCGAAGGGGTGCTCGCCACCCTGCTCGCCCACGGCTACACCGGCCCGTTGGCCCGCGTCGCCGGCGAGGACAGCTTCATCCCGCTCGGCGATGCCGCCCTGCAGGTGCTCCTGTCCGAGGACACCATCGAGTCGGCGGTGCTCACCATGACCACGCTCTGACTGCCGCTTGCTAGCTTGAGCGGATGGCCGAACCAGCCCCCGACCCGACGCGCCCGCTGGCCGGCGTCCGGATCGTCGAGATCTCGAGCTTCGTCGCGGTGCCGCTGGCCGGGATGACGCTCGCGCAGCTCGGCGCCGAGGTGATCCGCGTCGACCCGATCGGCGGCGCGGCCGACTACCACCGCTGGCCGGTGACCGACGCCGGGGACAGCATCTACTGGGCAGGCCTGAACAAGGGCAAGCGGTCCGTCGCGGCCGACCTGCGCTCATCCGAGGGTCAGGACCTCGTCACCCGGCTCATCGCCGACGCCGGCGTGTTCATCACCAATGTCGCGGGCCGACAGTGGCACTCGTACGACACGCTGGTGGCGCTCCGGCCCGACATCGTGCACGTCGAGGTGTCGGGGCGCGCCGACGGCGGCACCGGAGTGGACTACACCGTCAACGCCTCGGTCGGCTTCCCGCTGGTGACCGGTCCGGCTCAGCTGGCCACACCGGTCAACCACGTGCTGCCCGCCTGGGACGTCACCTGCGGGCTGTACACCGCGCTCGCGGTGTCGACGGCGCTGCGGCACCGCGACGCCACCGGCACCGGCGCGCGGATAGCCATCCCGCTCGACAACGTCGCGCTCGCCACGGCGGGCAACCTGAGCTTCCTGACCGAGGTGATGGTCAACGGCGCGCAGCGGCAACGGATCGGCAACTCGCTCTTCGGTACCTACGGGCAGAACTTCACCAGCAGCGACGGCGCCGCGTTCATGGTCGTCGCGCTCACCAACCGGCACTTCCGCGACCTGACCGAGACGACCGGCACCGCCAAAGCCGTTGCCGCACTGGGGCAGGCGCTCGGCGCCGACTTCACCGACGAGGGTGAACGGTACCGCCACCGCGACGCGCTGACCGGGCTGTTCACCGTGTGGTTCACCGGACACACCGCCGACGAGATCGCCGCGGCCCTGGCGGCGACGTCGGTGCTGTGGGAGCGTTACCGCAGCTTCGCCGACGTCGCCACCGACGACCGGGTGACCGACAACCCGCTGTTCATCCGCCTCGACCAGCCGCGGATCGGCGAGTACCTCGCGCCGGGGCTGCCGATGGCGATCGGCGGCGTCTACCCACCGGCCGTCGCGGCACCCGCGCTGGGCGACGACACCGCCGCGGTGCTGTCCGACTGGCTGGGCCTGGGCGCCGACGACGTCGGCCGGCTCGTCGGAAGCGGCGTCGTGGCAACGGGATCCGCATGAGCCGGCTACTCACCCTGCTCGACGTGCAGCCGGCGCAGGACGGCGGCTGGACCGGCGCGGCCAGCGGCCCGGCCGGCAAGCGGTCCTTCGGCGGCCAGTTCGCCGCGCAGAGCCTGGCGGCCGCCGCGCGCACCGTCGACGCGGCCCGCCCGCCGACCAACATGCATCTGGAGTTCCTTCGCGGCGGCGAGGCCGGTGACCCGGTCGACTACACCGTCACACCGGTGTTCGACGGCCGCACCGCCGCCGCGCGCCGGGTGGACTCCCAGCAGGCGGGTCGCCTGCTCACCACCGCGACCGTGGCGTTCGCCGCCCCGATCGCCGGACCCGAGCACGGGCGGCGATCCGCGATGCCGGCGCATCCGGACACCCTGCCGCAGACCGGGCCACCGGGGCCCGCGCCGTCGCTGCCGCTCGACGAACTCGACATCCGCATCGCCGACGAACGCTCGGATGACCTGTTCGTGCGGCGGATGTGGTGGCGCGCCACCGTCGACCTGCCCGACGATCCGCTCACCCACACGCTCGTCGCGGTCTACGTCACCGACCTGTACATGATCGATCCGGCACTACAGGCGCACGGCCACTCCATGCAGGCCCGCACCCACCGCAGCGGCACCACGGACTCCTCGGTGTGGTTCCACCGACCGGTGCGCGCCGACCAGTGGAACCTGCTCGAATCGACCTCACCCGCCGCGGCTCGGGGCCGCGCCGTGATCACCGCCAGCCTGGTCCGCGACGACGGCGTCATCGCCGCCACGCTGGTGCAGGAGGGGCTGATCGCGGACCGGGAGTAGCCGCCTGCGCAGCGTCGTCACCGCCTGGGTGAGCGCCACGCCCACCGCGACCGCGGCGACGACGCCGACGGCGGGATGGCCGTCGAACAGCGGATAGACCTGGTAGTGGGTGAGATAGGTGTACAGCGACGCCTCGGCGACCACCCCGGCCACCACGGTCAGGCCCGCCGGACAGCGGATCGCGGGCAGCCAGATCAACAACGCGAAACCGCTCAGCACCATCACTTCCCGCAGCGGGTCGCCGAAATAGCCGATCAGCCCGACGGCGACGACACACGTGACGGTCAGGCGCTGCCAGACCGTCGCCGCCTTCGCCGCGGCCCAGCCCGCCGCGAAGAACCAGAAGGCCAGCACCGTGAACCACGCATCCCGGCCGAGATCCAGGCCGAGCACGTCGTACCGCAGCGCGACGCCGAACCCCAGCAACACGGCGGCGACCGCGAACGGGTACCGCCGTTCCCACCGGTCGAAGGCGGCCGACGCGCACAGCAGCGCCACCCCGGCCAGGATCCACACCAGCACCTCGACGAACCACAGCCTGCCCGCGGTCATGCTGTCGTGCGGGCCGAGGAACTTGTTGGCCAGCAACAGGTTCGACGCGTGATAGTGGTCGATGAACAGCAGCGTCAGCGCCACCCACAGCACAGACGGCACGGCGATCCAGGCGATCGTGGCCCGCAGGTGGCGCAGCCGTTCGCGGCGCGGCAGCGGTGTCAGGCAGAACCGGCCGACGTTGTAGCCGGCCACCCCGAGCAGCAGGTGCGCCCCGCCCCACAGCTCGAACAGCCCGGCGTGCGAGCCGACGATCAACAGGATCGCGACGGCACGCAGCGCCACACTGGTCTCGAGCGTCGCGCCCCACCGCCGCCGCGGTGGCGATCCGGCGCGCTCGAGATCCCGCACCGCGAGGCGCGGCCAGTCGGCGGGCAGCCGGCCGAGCGCCCGCTCGAGTCGCACCGACATTGTCACGTAGGACAGCGAATTGCCGCCGAGGTCGACGAAACTCCGCTCGGGTGTGACGGCCGCGGGTTCGATCTGCAGCACATCGGCGAAGATCGACCGCAGGTCGGAGGTGTCGGGTGCATCGTCCGGGCGGTCGGCCAGCATCCGCACGGCCGGGTAGTCCGGCTTGCCGGACGGCAGCTGGGGGAGTTCGGGCACCGCCGCCGCGCGGACCGTGTCGACGGGCACGCCTGCGACCTCGGCGGTGAGACGCCGCAGCGCGGTGTCGTCCGCCGGCCCGCTCGCCGCGACGGCCAGTCCGTCGCCGAGGTCGGTGCACAACGCGCTCACGCCGCGCTCGGCCAGCGCGGACTCGACGGCCTGCAGGTCGATGCGCAGACCGTGGACCTTGACGAACCGGCTGCGGCGGCCGATCACCTCGTAGAGGCCGTCGGCGCCGCGGCGGGCGATGTCGCCGGTGCGCAGCGTGTCGCCGCCTGGCCCGAGCCCGAGGTCGGCCGGGCTGTGCGCGTAACCCATCATGACGTTGGCGCCGCGGTAGACCAGCTCGCCGGTGCCGTCGGGCCAGCCGCCGGTGGGGTCGATGGAGAACGATCCGCCGGGGATCGGCACACCGATCGAAGCGGGTCGGGTCGCCGCGAGATGCGGTGGCAGGTAAGCCATCCGGGCGGTCGCCTCGGTGGCGCCGTACATCACGAACAGCTGCCAGCCGCGGTCGGCGGCGAGTGCGGCGTAGCGGCGCACCCGCTCGGGGGGCAACCGCCCGCCGGCCTGGGTGAGGTAGCGCAGATCGGGCAGGTCCATCGCGTCGAACCCGATCCGGTCCAGCAGTTCGAACGTGTAGGGCACCCCGGGGAACGTCGTGCCGCGGTGTCGCCGGAACAGCTGCCAGAACTCGTCGTCGACCACCGACCGCTCGGTGAGGATCAGCCCGGCGCCACGCAGCAGGTGGCTGTGCACCACCGAGAGGCCGTAGCAGTACGACATCGGCAGAGTCGTTGCGGCGCGGTCGGTTCGGCGGATGTCGAGATAGTCGGCGATGGCGGCGCCGTTCGAGCTCAGGTTGCGGCGGGAGAGCCGGACCAGCTTGGGTGAACCGGTGCTGCCCGACGTCGACAGCAGCACCGCGAGGTCGGGGTGCAGCTCATGGCGGCTGCCTGCGCGGCGGTGGTGCACGCCGGCCGAGGTGACCACGACGTCGGGGTCGTAGGTGTGCAGGATCGCCGAGTGGTCCCGTCCCGCGGGCACAGGGAGCACGACATGACCGGCGGCCAGCGCGCCGAGATGGTGCACGAGTGTGGGGACGTCGTTGCGGGTCTCGAGGAGTACCAGCCTGCGGTCGGGTCCGAGGGCGCGGGCCGCGGCGTCCACCCGGTCGGCGAGGTCGCCGTAGGTCAGCGTGTGCGCTGACGTCAGCACCGCGACATCGTCGCCGTGGGCGTTCAGATGTTCGGTTAGCCTCACCTGCCCGAACTTACCGCTGTCCGGCAAACGCCGCGGTGCGGTTGAGCCCGCGTCCCGCGGGTATTTGACCAGCGGGTCCGAAGGCCGGACCCGGCCCGACGACACGAGGACGAGAAGCTCATGACATCCCCAGCAACGACCGTGCGCCGTGGAATCGGCGGCGCGTTCGCCGCATGCCTGCTCGGCGGTGCCGCGGCGGCCACCATCGCGCTCCCGGCGGCGAGCGCCCAGCCCGACCCGTGCAGCGCCAGCGGCTACGCCACCACCGCCAGCGGTGTGCTCAACGCCGCGGGCGGTTACCTGGCCACCCACCCCGGCGCGAACGACGTGCTGACCGCCGCGGTGAACCAGCCGGCCGCTGACGCGGAGCGCAATGTGCGCGGCTACTTCGAGAGCCACCCGAACGAGTACTTCGATCTGCAGAACATCGCCCGGCCGCTGACCGACCTGCGGAACCGGTGCGGGACGGCGGTCACCCCGGGCCAGCTGGCCACGCTGTTCGACGCGCTAGAGGACTGAACCCGTCACCCCGGCGCGTCGGCGTGGTTCACATCCGTCCGTAGCGCGCCCGCACGAAGCTGTAGGCGCCGAACGCGGCGATACCGATTGCAGCGACCACCAGCAGGAACTTGCCGAACGGCGCCTCACCGAGGGTCTTCACCGCGGCGTCCAGTCCCGAGGCCTTGGCCGGATCGGCCTGCAGCGTCGCGACGATGACCAAGATGCCCGCGCCGGCGAGCACGAGGCCCTTGGCCACGTAGCCGGCGATGCCGACGGCCTTGACGCCGCTGCCGCCCGACACCCGCAGATCCTTGAAGAACTTCTTCGTCACGCCCTTGTAGACGTGGTAGCCGCCGACGCCGATCACACCGAGGCCGACCGCGACGAGCAGCACCTTGCCCCAGCCCGACTGCATCAGCTGCGCAGACATGCCGGAGTTCTGCTGGCCGCTGGACTGGCCGCTGCCCGTGGCGAAGCGCGCCGCCGAGAACGCGATCGCGAAGTTGACGATCGCCAGCGCCACGGCCTTGCCCCGCTTCCAGGCGGGCGAGTCGTCCTGTCCCTGGCCGGAGCTCTCACCGGGCTTGGAGCCGATCACCGCTTCGGCCAGCCGCCACAGTCCCAGCGCGACCAGTCCCACGGCCGCGATCCACAACATGATCTTGCCGCCGGTCTGGTTGCCGATCGTGGACAGCGCGCCGGACTGGTCGGCGTTGCCGCCGGAACCGAAGGCGATGCGCAGGATGATGTAGCCGACGAGTAGGTGCAGCACCCCGCTGATGGCGAAGCCGGCGCGCGCCGCGTATTCGAAAGCGTCGCTGTCGGTGGCCCTGTCGACCACGCCCTGGGTCGGTCTGGAACTCATGTGGACCTCCTGCGACTCCGCAGTTCGACTGAATGGGACGCGCCCGTATACCCCGTTTTTAACGCTTACGAAACCCGGTCGTGCCGCGATGTGCACGAAGCCGTGACTGGGGATGAACCGGGCCGGCCGAGGCAGGGGTGTCGGTGCGCCGGACCAGCGTGGCAGCCATGACCATGTGGACACGTGCCGAGATCGGCGCACTCGGCGAGAAGCTCGCCGTCGAGCACCTGACATCGCTCGGGTTGCGGGTACTGGCTCGCAACTGGCGGTGCCGCTACGGCGAACTCGACGTCATCGCCACCGACCCCGCGACGCGGGCGGTGGTGTTCGTCGAGGTCAAGACGCGGACATCGGACCGGTTCGGCGGGGTGGCGCAGGCGGTCACCCCACAGAAGGTGCGCAGGCTGCGGCGGCTGGCAGGGGTGTGGTTGGCCGGTCAGCCCGACAGCTGGGCGGCGGTACGGCTGGACGTCATCGGTGTACGCATCGGACGTCGCCCGGTGCCGGAGATCACGCACGTGCAGGGGGTGGGGTAGATGGCGCTGGGCCGGGCGTTCTCGGTGGCGGTCCGCGGCCTGGACGGCCACATCGTGGAGATCGAGGCCGACATCGCCAATGGGCTACCCGGCGTGCACCTCGTGGGGTTGCCCGACGCGGCGCTGCAGGAGTCGCGCGACCGGGTGCGCGCGGCGATCACCAACTGCGGCAACGAGTGGCCGATGACGCGCCTGACGCTCGCCCTGTCGCCGGCCACCCTGCCGAAGATGGGGTCGGTCTACGACATCGCGCTGGCCTCCGCGGTGCTGTCGGCGCACTCGAAGAAGGAGTGGCCGCGGCTGGAAAAAACTGTGCTGCTGGGCGAATTGGCGCTCGACGGCCGGGTGAGGGCGATCAAGGGCGTGCTGCCCGCAGTGCTGGCGGCCAAACGGGAAGGCTGGCCGACGGTGGTGGTGCCGGTGGAGAACCTCGCCGAGGCCAGCCTCATCGACGGCATCGACGTGCTCGGCGTCCGCAGCCTCGGTCAGCTGCAGGCGTGGCTGGCAGGCAAGGCGCCACTCGCCGAACGGATCATCGCACCGCCTGCGACGCCCGACGACACAGTGGACCTGGCAGATGTGGTCGGACAGACAGAGGCCCGCTATGCCGTCGAGGTGGCGGCGGCCGGTGCCCACCACCTGATGTTGACCGGACCACCGGGCGTGGGTAAAACCATGCTGGCGCAACGGCTTCCAGGGCTGTTACCGCCGCTGTCACACGAGGAGTCCCTCGAGGTCACGGCGATCCACTCGGTGGCGGGCCTGCTGTCGGGCAGCGCACCGCTGATCACCCGCGCGCCGTTCGTCGCGCCGCATCACACGTCGAGCGTGGCGGCCCTGGTGGGCGGCGGCACGGGGATGGCCCGCCCGGGTGCGGTGAGCCGGGCGCACCGAGGGGTGCTGTTCCTCGACGAGTGTGCAGAGATCGGCCTGCCCGTGCTGGAGGCGTTGCGAACTCCACTGGAAGACGGCGAGATCCGGCTCGCCCGTCGCGACGGGGTGGCGCGCTACCCCGCGCGGTTCCAGCTGGTGATGGCCGCCAACCCGTGTCCGTGCGCACCGATCGATCCGCGGGACTGCATGTGCGGCAGTGCCGAGAAGCGCCGCTACCTCGGCAAGCTGTCCGGTCCGCTGATGGACCGGGTCGACCTGCGGGTGCAGATGCACTCGGCCCGCACCGGGGCGTTCTCCGCCGAGGACGGTGAAGCCACCGGCGAGGTGCGGGCGCGCGTGGCCGCCGCCCGTGCCGCCGCCGAGGACCGCTGGCGATCGCACGGCATCCGCACCAACGCCGAGGTGAGCGGCGCGCTGCTGCGCCGCCGATTCCGGTTGTCCCAGCAGGCGATGAAACCGTTGCGCACCGCCGTCGACACCGGCCAGTTGTCCATCCGGGGCATGGATCGCACACTGCGGGTCGCCTGGACACTGGCCGATCTGGCAGGCCGTTCCTCGCCGGAGATCGACGACGTCGTCACGGCGCTGGGCTTCCGCCAATTCGGAGGTGCGCGATGAACGCCGATGCCCGCGTCTGGGCCTACCTGTCGCGGGTGGCCGAGCCGCCGTGTCCCGAGCTCGCCGAGCTCGTCGCCCGCGTCGGTCCTGGAGAGGCGGCCGACCGCATCCGCTGCGGCGCCGTCGGCGAACGGTTGGCCGCCCACACCGAGGCGCGTCGCGAGATCAACTGCGCACGAGAGGATCTCGAGATCGCCGAACGGCTCGGGGGCCGCATCGTGACGGCGTGCGACGACGAGTGGCCGGCGCTCGCGTTCGCGGCGTTCGGCCGGTCGGCACGGCCGCGGGAGTGCCACCCGCCGCTGGTGCTGTGGGTGGTCGGGGCAGCCCGCCTCGACGAGGTGCCGGTTCGGGCCGCCGCGGTGGTCGGCACCCGAGCGGCGACGGCCTACGGCGAGCACGTCGCCGCCGACCTCTGCGCGGGGCTGGCCGCCCGCGACGTGGCCGTGGTCTCCGGTGGCGCCTACGGCATCGACGGGGTGGCACACCGCGCGGCGCTGGCATCCGACGGGCTGACGGTCGCGGTGTTGGCCGCCGGCATCGACGTGCCGTATCCGGCCGGCCACACCGCGCTGCTGCGGCGCATCGCCGAGGACGGCCTGGTGGTCAGCGAGTACCCGCCGGGCGTGCGCCCCGGCCGGCTGCGGTTCCTCACCCGCAACCGGTTGGTGGCCGCGCTGTCGGGCGCCACGGTGGTGGTGGAGGCCGGCGCCCGCAGCGGGGCCGCCAGTACCGCCGGATGGGCACGGACGCTGGGCCGGACCGTGTGTGCAGTGCCGGGACCCGTCACGTCGTCGGTGTCGGTCGGCTGTCACCGGCTGCTCCGCGACGGTGCCGACCTGGTCACCCGGGCCGAGGACGTCGTCGAACTGGTGGGCCGGATGGGTGAGCTGGCTCCGGAAGAGCAGCGGCCGACGACGCCGCTCGACGGGCTCGACGACGCACAGCGGCGGGTGTACGACGCGCTGCCCGCCCGCGGTGGACGCACCGTCGACGAGATCGCGGTGGCGGCGGGCGTGCCGGGGCCGCGCGTCATCGGCCCGCTGGCGGCGATGGAACTCGCAGGCCTGGTCACGCAGCGCGACGGCCGCTGGAAACTGGTCCGGAATCGGTAGGAGGCCGCCGGGACGGGCACGCTCGTATAGTCGAGGCGACGGCGAGACTTAGTGGAGGAACACAGTGGCGGGACGTCCGATACACACCTTCGAGGTGGTGCGCAGCGAACAGCTGGCACCGCACATGGTCCGAGTGGTGTTGGGCGGCAACCACACCGACGGCCGCAACGACGGCCACAACGGGAAGAGCGGCGGCTTCGGCACCTTCACGCCCGGCGAGAACACCGACTCGTACGTCAAGCTCGTGTTCGTGCCATCCGGGGTCGACGTGTCGGCGCTGGAGACCCCGCTGACGATGGACAGCTTCTCCGCGCTGCCTGCTGAGCAGCAGCCCACTGTGCGGACCTACACCGTGCGCCGGGTCGATGCCGAGCGCGGCGAGATCACCATCGACTTCGTCGTGCACGGCGAACACGGCGTGGCGGGTCCGTGGGCCGCCGCGGCCCAGCCCGGCCAACCGGCGTACCTGATGGGGCCGAGCGGGGCGTTCTCACCGGACCCGGAGGCCGACTGGTACCTGTTCGCCGGCGACGAGGCGGCGCTACCCGCCATCGGCGCGGCTCTCGAGGCGCTGCCCGCCGACGCCGTCGGGCGGGCCTACATCGAGGTCGCCGGCCCGGACGATCAGATCGAGCTCACCGCCCCCGAGGGGGTGTCGGTGATCTGGGTCTACCGCGGTGGCCGTGCCGACCTGGTACCCGAGGAGCGGGCGGGTGACCACGCGCCGCTGATCGCCGCGGTGAAGGAGACGCTCTGGATGCCGGGCCAGGTCCAGGTGTTCATCCACGGCGAGGCGCAGGCCGTGATGCACAACCTGCGGGCGTACATCCGCAAGGAGCGCGAAGTGGACGCGAAGTGGGCGTCGTCGATCTCCGGGTACTGGCGGCGCGGCCGTACCGAGGAGACCTTCCGGCAGTGGAAGGCCGAGCTCGCCAAGGCCGAGGCCGGCTGACACCCGGGCTGGCCGCCGACCCTGCGGGGCTGGCACGCTGGCCGCCATGACCTTCGGTAACTACCAGTTCGAGATCTACCTGCAGGGCCTGTCCGGCGTCCTGCCCACGATGCCGATGACGTTCGCGGACTGGGAGGCCAAGGCCGAAGCCGCGATGCCGCCGTCGGTGTACTCCTACGTCGCGGGCGGCGCGGGCGACGAACGCACCCAGCGCCTCAACCGCACCGCGTTCGACAACTGGGGACTGATGCCGCGGATGTTCCGCGCGACCCGCGAACGCGACCTGTCGCTGAACCTGTTCGGACTCGACCTGCCGTCCCCGGTGTTCATGGCGCCGATCGGCGTGATCGGTATCTGCGCCCAGGGCGGGCACGGCGACGTGGCCACCGCCAAGGCCGCGGCGCGCACCGGCGTCCCGATGGTCGTCTCGACGCTGACCGAGGATCCTCTCGAAAACGTGGCGGCCGAATTCGGCGACACCCCGGGCTTCTTTCAGCTCTACTGCCCGACCGACCGGGACCTGGCCGCCAGCCTGGTGCACCGGGCGGAGGCCGCCGGATACAAGGGCATCATCGTCACCCTCGACACCTGGGTGCCGGGCTGGCGACCCCGCGACCTGTCCACGTCGAACTTCCCGCAGCTGCGGGGGAAGTGCCTCTCCAACTACACCAGCGACCCGGTGTTTCGCGCCGCCCTGGCGCAGACACCCGAGGAGAATCCCCAGGCCGCCGTGCTGCACTGGGTCTCGCTGTTCGGCAACCCGGTCACCTGGGACGATCTGCCCTGGCTGCGCTCGCTGACCGACCTGCCGCTGATCGTCAAGGGCATCTGCCATCCCGATGACGCCCGGCGGGCGAAGGACGGCGGCGTCGACGCCATCTACTGCTCCAACCACGGCGGCCGGCAGGCCAACGGCGGCCTGGCAGCCATCGACTGCCTGCCCGACGTCGTCTCCGCGGCCGACGGGCTGCCGGTGCTGTTCGACTCGGGCATCCGCAGCGGCGCCGACATCGTCAAGGCGCTCGCGCTGGGTGCCACCGCGGTCGGCGTCGGCCGGCCCTACGCCTACGGCCTGGCGCTCGGCGGCACCGACGGCGTCGTGCACGTGCTGCGGTCACTGCTGGCCGAGGCGGACCTGACGATGGCCGTCGACGGCTATCCGACGCTGGCCGATCTCACTCCGGACACGCTGCGGCGCGTCGGCTAGACACCCGCGGGCGCTCTGCGACGGTAGGGGCGTGACGGCCACGATCGACGAGGTCCTCGACCAGTTCGACGAGTACCTCGAGCTGCAGTGCGGGCGCTCGGCGCACACCCGCCGCGCCTACCGCGGCGACCTCCGATCGCTGTTCGCCTTCGTCGACCGGCGGCTACCCGGCGTTGACATCGCCGGGTTGAGCCTGCCGGTGCTGCGCTCCTGGCTCGCCGAGCAGGCCGGAGGCGGCGCCGCCCGCACCACGCTGGCCCGGCGGACGTCCGCGGTCAAGACGTTCACTGCGTGGGCCGTACGCCGCGGCCTGCTCGCCACCGATCCGGCCACCCGGCTGCAGCTGCCCAAGGCCCGTCGCACGCTGCCGTCGGTGCTGCGCCAGGACCAGGCGCTCGACGCCATGGCGGCCGCCACTTCCGGTGCGCAGCAGAATGATCCGCTCGCCCTGCGGGACCGGTTGATCGTCGAACTGCTGTATGCGACCGGGATCCGGGTCAGCGAGCTGTGCGGACTCGACGTCGACGACGTCGACACCTCGCGACGGCTGCTGCGGGTGCTGGGCAAGGGGGACAAGCAACGGACGGTCCCGTTCGGAGAGCCCGCCCTGCTGGCGCTCACGTCGTGGCTGGCCGACGGCAGGCCCGCCCTGGCCACCTCCGGCTCCGGGTGCGCCCTGCTGCTCGGCGCCCGCGGCCGGCGGCTCGACCAGCGGCAGGCGCGCACCGTCGTGCACCAGACCGTCGCGGCGGTGGACGGCGCACCCGACATCGGCCCACACGGCCTGCGGCACAGCGCGGCAACGCATCTGCTCGAGGGCGGTGCCGACCTGCGCATCGTGCAGGAGCTGCTCGGCCACTCCACGCTGGCCACGACGCAGCTCTACACGCACGTCACCGTCGCGCGGCTGCGGGCGGTGCACGACCAGGCGCACCCGCGGGCATGACACTCGCCCACGCCGCAGCATTCTTCGGCTAGGCGGACTGTTCGGCGGACTCCGGAGGGATCCACCGGATGACGAGCTCGCCCCAGTTCACGGGGGCGCTCCATCTCTCGCCGATGAGCGAGAACGGCATCCGTTCGAAGTCGCGAACGTCGCGGTACGTCTCGTCGGGCTTCATGCTGCGGAAGATCAACCACGGCGCGTCGTCGGCGACCTCGACGCGCCATCCGGTCATGTCGGCGGTCGGGGAGTCGATCGTCAACCAACGGAATCCCTCGTCGTCCGGAAGGTATTCGATCGGGAGGTCGATGTCGGCTTCGTGCTCCGTCATGATCGCCGAGTTTATCGGTCGCAGCGCACACGCGAAGCGGGCCCCGAGTCGGCCTCGAGCACAAGGGTTTTCGGTGTGCACACGCGGCGGGGCCCTGCGCGGTGAGCATCCGTGGTCACGTTTCGACCTTGAGCGCACTCCCGCGGTCCGCCGAGCGTGCGCGTAGTGCCGCTGCGCATCGGCGTGTCGCGCGCAGACACGCACGCTCGCGGGCTACGCGAAGGGGGAGTTCAGCCGGCGACCGGCTTGAGCCGGATCGGGGTGCCCGCCAGCAGGCCGAGCGGGTCGACGTAGTCGGCGCGCGCCGCCGGACCCCACATCGCGCCCCAGTGCAGGCACGCCTCGGCCGGGCAGCCCGCGTGACCGGCGTCGAGCACGCCGACCGCCGTGCCCTTGGCGACGAGTTGACCGCGCCGCACCGTCGTCCGTACCGGCTCGTAGCTGGTCCGCAGGCCGCCGGGGTGGGCGATCGAGACCAGTGGGCGGCCCGCCAGCTCGCCGGCGAACACCACCGTGCCCGCCGCCGCGGCGTACACCGTCGCGCCGGGCGGGGCGGCCAGGTCGACACCGCGATGCCCGCGCTGCCAGTTGGGCGTCGGCGCGTCGAACCCGCGCACCACAGCGGGCCGGGGCCGCAGCGGCCAGTCCAGGCGTACACCGTCGGCGTGCGCGGGTGCGGTCAGGGTCAGCGCCACGCCGATCAGCATCAGCCACCGCATCGGTCCAGCTCAGCGCATGGCACGCCCGCTGCGCCAGGCTCCTCGCCCAACCTGTGGATGGCCAGGTCACCGTGGCAAAAGCACCCCGTCAGACGGTGTAAACTGCTAACCGCAGCTCGCTTGCGCGGGCTGACTTCGCGTGTCTGCACAGGCCGCCCCATGGCGGTTCTACCCGGATGCCGGCGGTCCCGTCCGAAGATTCCTTCGGCCGGGTCCGGCAACCAGCGGACACCAGGGCCTGGCATCACCCCGACGCCGGGCGACAACCGACAAGTAAAGGCTGGGTACACCCATGGCCGTCGTGACCATGAAGCAGCTGCTGGACAGCGGCACCCACTTCGGGCACCAGACCCGTCGCTGGAATCCCAAGATGAAGCGGTTCATCTTCACCGACCGCAACGGCATCTACATCATCGACCTGCAGCAGACGCTGACGTACATCGACAAGGCGTACGAGTTCGTCAAGGAGACCGTCGCGCACGGTGGCTCGATCATGATGGTCGGCACCAAGAAGCAGGCTCAGGAGTCGATCGCCGCAGAGGCCACCCGCGTCGGCATGCCCTACGTGAACCAGCGCTGGCTGGGCGGCATGCTCACCAACTTCTCCACCGTGCACAAGCGCCTTCAGCGGATGAAGGAGCTCGAGACCATGGAGCAGACCGGTGGCTTCGAGGGTCGCACCAAGAAGGAAATCCTGATGCTGACCCGCGAGAAGAACAAGCTCGAACGGTCGCTCGGCGGTATCCGCGACATGGCGAAGGTGCCGTCGGCGATCTGGGTCGTCGACACCAACAAGGAGCACCTCGCGGTGGCCGAGGCGCGCAAGCTCAACATCCCGATCATCGCGATCCTCGACACCAACTGCGATCCCGACCTCGTCGACTACCCGATCCCGGGCAACGACGACGCGATCCGGTCGGCCGCGCTGCTGACCCGCGTCATCGCCGCCGCGGTGGCCGAGGGGCTGCAGGCCCGGTCCAACGTCGGCCGCACGGGTGACAAGCCCGACGCCGACGGTGCCGCCGAGCCGCTCACCGAGTGGGAGCAGGAGCTGCTGGCGTCCGCCACCGCGACTGCCACCGCGTCGCCGACCGCGGCGGGCGCCGAGCCCGGCACCCCGGAGGCCGACATCCAGACCGAACCCACCACCCCTGCGAACCCATAGGGAAGGCTGAAATGGCGAACTACACCGCTGCCGACGTCAAGCGACTTCGGGAGCTGACCGGCGCCGGCATGCTCGCGTCGAAGAACGCGCTCGTCGACGCCGACGGCGACTTCGACAAGGCCGTGGAGTTGCTGCGCATCAAGGGCGCCAAGGACGTCGGCAAGCGTGCCGAGCGGGCCACCGCCGAGGGCCTCGTCGCGGCCAAGAATGGCGCGCTGATCGAGATCAACTCCGAGACCGACTTCGTCGCGAAGAACGCCGAGTTCCAAGCAGTGGCCGATCAGATCGTCGCCGCCGCTGCGGAATCGAAGGCGCAAGACGTCGACGCGCTGAAGGCGGCCAAGGTCGGCGACACCACGGTCGAGCAGACGATCGCGGACCTCAGCGCCAAGATCGGCGAGAAGCTCGAACTGCGCCGCGTCGCGTACTTCGACGGCACCGTGGAGACCTATCTGCACAAGCGGGCCGCGGACCTGCCGCCCGGTGTCGGCGTGCTCGTCGAGTACACCGGTTCGGACAAGTCGGCCGCCCACGCGGTGGCGCTGCAGATCGCGGCGCTCAAGGCCAAGTACCTGTCCCGTGAGGACGTCCCCGAGGACATCGTCGCCAACGAGCGTCGTATCGCCGAGGAGACCGCCCGCAACGAGGGCAAGCCCGAGCAGGCGCTGGCCAAGATCGTCGACGGCCGGGTCAACGGCTACTACAAGGACGTCGTGCTGCTCGAGCAGCCGTCGGTGTCGGACAGCAAGAAGACCGTCAAGGCGCTGCTGGACGATGCCGGTGTGACCGTGACGCGGTTCGTCCGCTTCGAGGTCGGCCAGGCCTGACGGCCCACCACAGCTGACGCGACTCACTCTCATGCGCCGGCGGTACCACTTGGTACCGTCGGCGCATGAGTCGTATTGCGGCCTTCGGCGACGACGCCCTCGGTGACCACGACGCCGTCGCTTTGGTGGACGCGCTGCGTTCGGGCCGGGTATCGGCTGCCGAACTCGTCGAGGCGGCGATCGCGCGCACCGATGCGGTCAACCCCCGGCTGAACGGCCTGGCCTTCCGCGCCTTCGAGCGCGCCCGCGAAAGGGCCGGGGCGCGAACGCCGTACGGCGGCTTCTTCGACGGCGTCCCGTCCTTCCTGAAGGACAACGTGGCCGTCGCGGGCATGCCGACGATGGAGGGCACCGACGCGTGGGATCCCCGCCCGCAGCGGCTCGACGGCGACTTCGCGCGCGCCTTCCTCGCCACCGGCCTGATACCGCTGGGCAAGACGCAGCTCTCGGAGTTCGGCTTCAGCGCCGCCGCCGAGCACCCGCGGCTGGGCCCGGTGCGCAACCCGTGGAACCCCGAGCACACCGCGGGCGCCTCGTCGTCGGGATCCGCAGCGTTCGTCGCCGCCGGCGTGGTGCCGATCGCGCACGCCAACGACGGCGGCGGCTCGATCCGGATCCCCGCCGCCTGCAACGGGCTGGTCGGACTCAAGCCGTCGCGCGGCAGGCTGCCGCTCGACCGGCAGATGCGCCAGATGCCGATCCGCATCGTCGCCAACGGCGTGCTCACCCGGTCGGTGCGCGACACCGCGGCGTTCTACCGGGAAGCCGAACGGGTGTACCGGCATCCGAAGCTGTTGCCGGTCGGCGACGTCACCGGCCCGGCCCGGCAGCGGCTGCGGATCGCGGTGTGCACCCGCTCGATCGAGCGCGACTCCAGCCCCGACGTGCGTGAGCTCACGCTGAAGACCGCCGCGCTGCTCGAGGAACTGGGTCACCGGGTGACACAGATCGAGAACCCACCGGTGCCCAAGACGTTCGGCGACGACTTCCTGCTGTACTGGGCGCTGCTGTCGTTCGCACTGGTGCGCGGCGGCCGCCGCACGTTCGGCCCGAGCTTTCAGCGCGACAAGCTCGACAACCTCACCCTTGGCCTGGAACTGCATGCCGCACGCAACCTGCACCGGCTGCCGCTGGCCATGGCGCGGCTGTCGCAGGCGCGCCGCATCACCAACCGGCTCGCCGCCGATCACGACGTCCTGCTCACCCCGACGCTGGCCCAGGTGACACCCCGCGTCGGGCATCTGGACCCGACCGCGGACTATCAGCAGATCATCGACCGGCTGATGGACTGGGTGGCGTTCACGCCGCTGCAGAACGTGACCGGTGACCCGGCGATCTCGCTGCCGCTGGCCGAGTCGTCGGAGGGGTTACCGGTCGGCATGATGCTGTCGGCCACGCTCGGTCACGAGGCCCGGCTGCTCGGGCTGGCCTACGAACTCGAGCAGGCCCGGCCCTGGGCGAGGATCCAGGACGTCTAGAGGCGGCGGCACACCTCGGCGCAGGCCCTTGCCAACGACTGCGGGCCGGTGCGCAGCGCCTCGGCCAGCGGTGTGCCCGGGGCGGTGATCCCGACGATCTCGTCCACCCCGTGATCGAGCAGTACCGCCGCGTCGTCGCCGACCCGGCCGGCGAAGATCACCACCCGCGCCCCGGCGCGCGCGGCCACCTGCGCGACACCGAACGGCGTCTTGCCGAGCATCGTCTGCGCGTCGACCCCACCCTCGCCGGTGAACACCCAGTCGGCACCGGCCATCGCCGACTCGAGGCCGACGGTCTCGGCGATCACCTCGACCCCTGGGCGGGTCTCGGCGTCGAGGAACTGCAGCAGGGCGAAGCCGAGGCCGCCCGCCGCGCCGGCGCCGGGCGTGTCGACGTGGGTTGCGCCGACGACCGCGGAGAACCGGGCCAGCGCCGACTCCAGCCGCTCGACGTCGGCCGGCCCGGCGCCCTTCTGCGGCCCGAACACCGCACTCGCACCGCCGGGGCCCAGCAGCGGCGCGGTGACGTCGCACGCCAGCCGGAATCGCGCCGCGGCCAGGCGCGGGTCCAGCCCGGTGAGGTCGACCCGGTCGAGGCGCTCGAGCGCGGCGCCGCCCGGCGGCAGGGGAGCGCCGTCGGCGTCGAGCAGCACCGCTCCGAGTGCGGTCAGCATGCCTGCACCCGCGTCGTTGGTGGCCGACCCGCCGAGGCCGATGAGGAACTCGGTGGCGCCGCGGTCGAGCGCCGAGATGATCAGCTGGCCGACGCCGAACGTGCTCGCCCGCAACACATCCCGCTCGGCGGTCGCGATGCGCTCCAGTCCAGCGGCCGCCGCCATCTCGATGACCGCCAGGCCGCGGTCGGCGACGTGGCCGTACGTGGCGGGGACCGGGCGGCCCAGTGCGTCGGCGGCCTCGACGGTGACATTGCTGCCGCCGAGGGCGTCGACCACCGCGTCGACGGTGCCCTCGCCGCCGTCGGCCATCGGCACGCCGACGCACTCGGCGTCGGGAAGCGCGGCCGCAACGCCGTCGCGCATCGCGGCGATCGCCTCGGCGGCGGTCATCGACTCCTTGAACGAGTCCGGTGCGAGGACGATCTTCATCGGACCGGTGTCAACGCTTCGCGACCGGACAGCACGGCGTCGACGTTGTCGGCGGCGAGGATGCCCATGGCGTCGCGGGTCGCCTCGCCCGCGCTGGCGATGTGCGGGGTGAGGACCAGGTTGGGCGCGTCGAGCAGTGCGGGATCGACATGCGGTTCATTCTCGAACACATCCAGCGCGGCGCCACCCAGGCGGCCGGCGTGCAGGGCGTCGACGAGTGCCCGCTCGTCGACGATCCCGCCGCGCGCGGTGTTGACCAGGTAGGCCGTCGGTTTCATCGCGTCCAGGGCGGTGGCGTCGATCAGGTGGCGGGTCTCGGGTGTCAGCGGCGTCAGCACGGTCACCACGTCGCTCTCGGCGAGCAGCGTTGCGGTGTCGACGAACGTGACGCCGTCCTCCTCGGTGCCCGGCGTGCGGCTCCTGGCGACGGCCAGCACCGTCATGTCGAACGCCTTCGCGCGGCGGGCCACGGCGCGCCCGATGCGGCCGTAGCCGAGGACACCCAGCGTCGCGCCCGCGCTGACGTCGAGACCGACCAGCATCCGCGGCCCCCAGATCCACGGCTGCCGGGAGCGGATCAACCGGTCGCCGTCGAGCAGCCGCCGGGTGGCCGCCAGGATCAGGGCGAAGGTGTGGTCAGCGGTGGCGCGGTCGAGCACGCATGGGTTGTTGGTGACGATGACGCCGGACTCGGCGGCCGCGGGCACGTCGATGTTGTCGTAGCCGACGGCGACGTTCGCGACGATCCGCAGGGAATCGCCTGCGGCGGCGAACACCTCGGCGTCGATGCGTTCGGTCAGCGTGACGACGGCCGCAGCGGCGCCGGCGATCCCGGCGCTCAATTCGGCCCGGCTGGGCGGGCCGTCACCGCCGGCGCGGACCGGCCGCCCCAGCGCGCGCAGCCTGGCCATCGCCCGGTCGGTCAGCAGGCGGGAGACGTAGACGTGCCCGGTCATCCCCGCCGACCCTACGGTTGATGACCGATTCCGGCAGGATCCGGGCAACAACCGTCGTGTCGGCGCGTCAGTCGGCGCCGAGGGCGGCGAGGATGCGCTTGAAGTCGCGGCGCTGCGCGTCGCTCAAATTCGCCATCAGCCGCTGTTCGGCAGCGCGCACCCCGGTGTCGGTGCGGGACAGGGTGTCTCGGCCCGCGCTCGTCAGCTCCGCGGGCAGCGAGCGGCCCGACGCCACCGACGCCGGGCGGGTGACCAGCCCGCGGTCCTGCAGGCTGCGCACGACGGTGTTCATCGCCTGCGGGGAGACGTACATGTCGCGGGCGAGTTCGGCATTGGACCGGCCGGGGGATTTCGACAGCACCCGCATGCAGAGGTACTGCGGGAAGGACAGCCCGAGCGGGTCGAGCACGGTCGCGGTCACCTCGGTGCGCAGCGCGTAGGCCACCCGGTGCAGCAGATAGCCGAGCGGCTGATCCTCACGCGCATCCATATCAAGCATATTGACATATATCAACTACATTGATAAACCGGGGGTATGACGAATCCTCCTGAAGAGCTGAACGTGATGTTCGAGTCGGCCTACCGCCGCGATGCCGGCGACCTGGGCGCGGGCAACCGGCCGCCCTGGAGCATCGACGAGCCGCAGCCCGAGATCGCCGCGTTGATCGAGGCGGGCAAGGTCCACGGCGACGTGCTCGACGCGGGCTGTGGCGAGGCGGCCGTGTCGCTGTATCTCGCCGAACGCGGCTTCACCACGGTCGGCCTCGACCAGTCGCCGACGGCCATCGAGCTCGCCCGCGCCGAGGCCGCCAGGCGCGGACTCGCCAACGCCAGCTATGAGGTGGCCGACATCAGCGCGTTCACCGGCTACGACGGCCGGTTCGGCACGATCGTCGACTCCACCCTCTTCCACTCGATGCCGGTCGAACTGCGCGAGGGCTACCAGCAGTCGATCGTGCGCGCCGCGGCGCCGGGTGCGTCGTACTTCGTGCTGGTCTTCGATTCCTCGGGCATGCCTGCCGAGAGCCCGATCAACGCCGTCACCGCCGAGGAGCTTCGCGACGTCGTCGGCAGGTACTGGGAGATCGACGAGATCCGACCCGCCCGCATTCACGCCAACCTGCCCGCGGAGATGCCCGTCGCGGAGGTCTTCGGAATGAAGGATCTGCGCGACGAGGCCGGCGGCCGAAAGTCGATGCCGGCGTGGTTGCTGACGGCCCACCTGGGTTAGGCCGGTCGGCTATCCGGTTTCGGTGCGACGGGCCATCCCGGCGAGCATCCCGTCGGACTTGCGGGCCATCACGCGGGTGACCACCCACTCGGCCACCTTCGACACCGGCCCGGCGCTGACCCGCACCGAACTGGTCACCGTCACGTCGGTCGACCCGTTGCCGGGCCGCAGCGTCCACCGGTTCGACACGTCCCGCAGGATCTTGGGCAGGCCCTCGATGTCGTAGGCCAGCGCCCTCGGCGCGTCGAACTCCGTGATGGTCTCCACCAGGGTATCGCGCCCGACCTTGACCCGGCGGCTGGTGCCGAGCGGGCCGTCGGACCCCTGGTCGAGCACGGTGGATTCGGTGACGTCGTCGGCCCAGGTGCTCAGGGCGCCGAAGTCGGCGAGGACGTCGAAGATCACCTGCGGAGGCGCAGCGATCGTCCGGCTGCGGGATATGGAGGCCACCCGGCCATCCAACCGCAGCAGGGCGGGGATTGCCGCCGATTGCAATGTCGCGCCCGCCCGTCGACGAGCCACGCCGTACGATTTGGCAGGATCAGGGGAGCCGTCCCCCGCGCATGCGCCGGGATGGTCGTCCCGCGCGAGCACCCCGAAGGAGTCGGATGGCGGCAACCAGCGACATCGCGACACCGCCGATCCGGCCGATGTACACCCGTGTGCTGCTCAAGCTGGGCGGTGAGATGTTCGGCGGCGGGCAGGTGGGCCTCGACCCCGATGTGGTGGCCCTCGTCGCCCGGCAGATCGCGGAGGTGGTGCGCAGCGGCGCACAGGTCGCCGTGGTGATCGGCGGCGGCAACTTCTTCCGCGGCGCCCAGCTGCAGCAGCGCGGCATGGAGCGCACCCGCAGCGACTACATGGGCATGCTCGGCACGGTGATGAACAGCCTTGCGCTGCAGGACTTCCTGCAGAAGGAGGGCATCGACACCCGGGTGCAGACCGCGATCACGATGGGTCAGGTCGCCGAGCCCTACATCCCGCTGCGGGCCCGCAGGCACCTCGAGAAGGGCCGGGTGGTGATCTTCGGCGCCGGCATGGGTCTGCCCTACTTCTCCACCGACACCACCGCCGCTCAGCGCGCCCTCGAGATCGGCGCCGAGGTGGTGCTGATGGCCAAGGCCGTCGACGGGGTGTTCACCGCCGACCCGCGCGAGGATCCCAACGCCGAGCTGTTGACCGCGATCACCCATCGCGAGGTCATCGACCGCGGGCTGCGGGTGGCCGATGCCACCGCGTTCAGCCTCTGCATGGACAACGGCATGCCGATCCTGGTGTTCAACCTGCTCACCGACGGCAATATCGCCCGGGCGGTGGCAGGTGAGAAGATCGGGACGCTGGTCACCACGTGACCGGGACGATGCGTCCATGGGCGAGCGACGGGAGAAGGTGAAGTGATCGACGAAACTCTCTTCGATGCCGAGGAGAAGATGGAGAAGGCCGTTTCGGTGGCGCGCGACGACCTCGCGTCGATCCGCACCGGTCGCGCCAACCCGGGCATGTTCTCGAGGATCAACATCGACTACTACGGCGCGATGACGCCGATCACGCAGCTGTCGAGCATCAACGTCCCCGAGGCCCGGCTCGTCGTGATCAAGCCCTACGAAACGAACCTGCTGCGCAACATCGAGGACGCGATCCGCAACTCCGACCTCGGGGTGAACCCGACCAATGACGGCAACGTGATCCGCATCTCCATCCCGCAGCTGACCGAGGAGCGTCGTCGCGACCTGGTCAAGCAGGCCAAGTCGAAGGGTGAGGACGCCCGGGTGTCGATCCGCAACATCCGCCGCAAGGCGATGGAGGAGCTCGGCCGGATCAAGAAGGACGGCGAGGCGGGTGAGGACGAGGTGAGCCGCGCCGAGAAGGATCTCGACAAGAGCACCCACACCTACACCAGCCAGATCGACGACTTGGTCAAACACAAAGAGGGCGAGTTGCTGGAGGTCTAGTGGCCGATCAGCACACACGTCCCGTGACAGACACGCCGGTCGACGAACCGCCCAAGAAGAAGTCGCGGGCGGGCCGGAACCTGCCCGCAGCCATCGGTGTCGGCGTGCTGCTCGGCGGGATGGCCATCGGCGTCCTGCTGTTCGCGCCGATCGGATGGCTGCCGGTGCTGGCCGTCTTCATCCCGGTCGCCACCCACGAGGTGATCCGCAGGCTGGGTGAGGCCGGCTACGAACTCCCCGCGATTCCGCTGCTGCTCGGCGGTCAGGCGATGATCTGGCTGACGTGGCCCTTCGGCCCGACCGGCCTGATCGGCGCCTTCGGCGGCACGATCGTGGTCTGCATGGTGTGGCGCCTGCTCGGGCACGGGCTGCGCACGCAGCCGGTCAACTATCTGCGCGACATGTCCGCGGCGGTGCTGATCGCGACGTGGGTGCCGCTCTTCGCGAGTTTCAGCGCGCTGCTGATCTTCCAGGACCACGGTGGCGGCCGGGTGTTCACCGTGATCCTGACGGTGGTCCTCGCCGACATCGGCGGTTACGTCGCCGGGGTGCTGTTCGGCAAGCACACGATGGCGCCGGCGATCAGCCCGAAGAAGTCGTGGGAGGGGCTGGGCGGCTCGCTGGTCTTCGGCATCACCGCGGCCGTGCTGGCGGTGACGTTCGTGCTGGACAAGCCGGCCTGGGTCGGCGTGCCGCTGGGTCTGATGCTGGTGATCACCGGAGTGCTCGGCGACCTCGTCGAGTCCCAGGTCAAGCGCGACCTCGGCATCAAGGACATGGGCACGCTACTGCCGGGGCACGGCGGGATCATGGACCGCATCGACGCGATGCTCCCGTCCGCCGTCGCCGGCTGGATCGTGCTGACGCTGCTGGCCTGACCCCCTGTCGCTTCGCTCCTGCCCGCCGGACCCTGACCCGGCGTGGCGTGACGCCGAGCTGTTGAGCCAGCACGCCGCCGCGCCGACCACCAGCCCGACCGCGATGCCGATGTCGGGACGCTGGCCCAGCATCAGCCACGACAGCAGTCCGGCCACGGCGGGGATCACCGCGAACAGCATCGCCACCGCGGCCGCCCCGTAGTTGTTCACCGCCCGGACGAACAGCGTCATCCCCAGCACCGCGTTCAGCAGCACCACGGCGGCCACCGCGCCCGCCGCCTGCCACGGGTCGGTCACCGTCAACGGCATCACCGCCGCCAGTGCCGCGACGGGCAGCAGCGACACGCCGTTCTGCAGCGCCGCGGTGGCCCGGAAGTCGACATCGGAGCAGAACCGCTGCTGGTACACCCCGCCGACGGCCAGCCCGAGCAGCGCCACCACCAGCAGCAGCACCACCGGGTCGACGCCGCCGACCGCGACGAGCCGGCCCGCGCACGCCGCCAGCACCGCGACGATCCCGAGCGCGAGCGCCACGACCCGCCGCCAGGTGAGCCGCTCGCGCAGCACGGCGGCCGCGAGCAGCGCCGTCACCACCGGGTTCATCGACACGATCACCGCGCCGAGCACCGCGGGCGCGCCGTGCAGCAGCGCCAGATACAGGCAGATGAACTGCACGGCCTGGGTGAGCAACCCGCTGACCAGCACGTGAACCAGGGCCCGGCCGGTGGGCCACGTCACTTTCGAGGCCCATGCCCAGCCGCCGATGATGCCGCCGGCCAGCCCGAACCGCAGCACGAGCACCGCCATCGGCGACATCACCGAAACAGCATGCGCCCCAATCGGATAGCCGAGCGCGTAGAAGAACGTCAGCACCGTCGCCGAGCGTGCGCCCATCGTGGGCGCTGGAGTCGCGGTGGCCATCAGCCCATCGTGGGGGATGGGTCGCGGCGCTCGCCATTCAATTTCCGCCACGCGCAGGTGAGATACTGACAGTTGCCCATGCCTGGATCCCTGCCTTTGGTCTTCGATGCGCCGCGCCGTGCCATGCCGCCGCGGCACCTCGCCGACCTCGACGAAGCGGGCCGCGCCGCCGCCGTCGCCGAACTGGGGCTACCGGCTTTCCGGGGAAAACAGCTGGCCAACCAGTACTACGGCCGGCTGATCGCCGACCCGCATGAGATGACGGACCTGCCCGCCGCGGTGCGCGACGACGTCGCGGCGACGCTGTTCCCCGCCCTGATCGACCCGGTGCGTGAGATCGAGTGCGACTCCGGGGAGACCCGCAAGGTGCTGTGGCGGGCGGTCGACGGGACCACCTTCGAATCGGTGCTGATGCGCTACGCCGACCGCAACACCGTGTGCATCTCGTCACAGGCCGGCTGCGGGATGGCCTGCCCGTTCTGCGCCACCGGCCAGGGCGGGCTCACGCGCAACCTGTCGGCGGCCGAGATCCTCGAGCAGGTGCGTGCCGCGGCCGCCGAACTGAGGGACCGTGACGGCGAAGCGATCGCGCGCGGCGGTCGGCTGTCCAACATCGTGTTCATGGGCATGGGCGAGCCGCTGGCCAACTACAACCGGGTGCTGGCCGCCGTGCGGCGCATCATCGCGCCGCCGCCCAACGGGTTCGGGATCTCCGCGCGGTCGGTGACGGTTTCGACGGTGGGACTGGCGCCCGCGATCCGCAAGCTCGCCGACGAGCGCCTCAACGTCACGCTTGCGCTGTCACTGCACGCACCCGACGACGAGCTGCGCGACACCCTCGTCCCGGTGAACAACCGCTGGAACGTCACCGAAGTGCTGGACGCGGCAAAGTATTACGCGGACACCACCGGCCGCCGGGTGTCGATCGAGTACGCGCTGATCCGCGACGTCAACGACCAGCCGTGGCGGGCCGACCTGCTCGGCAGGCGACTGCACGGCGCGCTGGGACCGCTGGCCCACGTCAACCTGATCCCGCTCAACCCGACGCCGGGCAGCAAGTGGGATGCCAGCCCGAAACCGGCGGAGCGCGAGTTCGTCCGCCGGGTGCGCGAGCGCGGGGTGTCCTGCACGGTGCGCGACACCCGCGGCCGCGAAATCGCCGCCGCCTGCGGTCAGTTGGCCGCCGAGGGCTGATTCCCCGGGCGGTTGACGAACCACACGTTGTCCTCCCGCAGGGACCGGCTGCGCCAGCCGTCGGGCGTGCGGACCAGCTCGTGGTGGTAATAGCCGCCGCACGAGGACATCTCGGTCATCCCCGGCAGCTGCATCGGGTTGTGGAACATCGCCCGGACAGTCGCCCTGTCACCGTCCGACTCGAGGATCTCGATGTTGGTGATGTAGTGCATGCTCCACGGGATCGCGGCGAAGCCCTGGGCGAGGAAGTCGGCGACCCGGTCCCGCGGGCCGGCCGGGATGCCCATCGCCGAATAGTCGACGACGGCGTCCTCGGTGAACACCGAGCGGTAGAGCTCCCAGTCCTTGGTGTCGACGGCGCGGGCGTAGCGGTAGAGCAGCGCCTCGATCTCCCGGTGGTCGGTGGCGTGGTTCACGCCGCCGGGTCGGGCATGCCGATGGTCTTGGACTCGAAGTACTCCTTGAAGCCCTCGTCGCCGTTGCGCCGGCCCAGCCCACTCTGCTTCGTGCCGCCGAATGGGCTGGTGATACCGAAGTGGCTCTTGCCGTTGATGGTGACGTTGCCGGTGCGCATCCGGGTGGCCACCGCAAAGGCCCGGTCGACGTCGCCGCCGCTCACCTCACCCGACAGCCCGTAGATGGAGTTGTTGGCGATTGCGATGGCCTCGTCGTCGCTGTCGTAGGGAGTGACGGTCAGCACCGGGCCGAAGATCTCCTCCTGGGCCACCTGGCTGTCCGGGTCGACGTCGGCGAGCAGGGTGGGCTGGGTGTAGTAGCCCTTCGGTAGGTTCTCCGGGATGCCGCCGCCGGTCACCAGGCGCGCGCCGGAATCCACGCCGGAGCGGATGAGCCCCAGCACCTTCTGGCGTTGGGTCTCGCTGATCTGCGGGCCCTGCATGTTGCCCGGCGTCCACGGGTCACCGACCGGGAAGCCCTCCATCATCGACTTGAGGATCTCGAGTCCTTCGTCGTACCGGCTGCGCGGCAACAGGATTCGCGACGGCAGGATGCAGCTCTGGCCGCTCATCACGCACGCCATCATCGCCGCCAGCGGCAGCGCGGAGTTGAAGTCGGCGTCGTCGAGCACGATGTGGGCAGACTTGCCGCCGAGTTCGAGCAGCGTCTTCTTCACCGTCGCCGCGCCCGCTGCGAGGATCGCCCGCCCGGTGGCCGTCGAGCCGGTGAAGGTGATCATGTCGACGCGCGGATCCGCCGACAGCGCCGCCCCCACCTCGTTGGCGTTGGACACCACGACGTTGAACACGCCGGGCGGGATGTCGGTCTCCTCGGCGACGATGCGGCCGTACTCGCTGCCCGACCACGGCGTCAGCTGCGCGGGCTTGAGCACCACGGTGTTGCCGGCCATCAGCGCGGGCACCGTCTCGGCGATGTTGAGGTAGAACGGGACATTCCACGGCGTGATCGCCCCGACCACACCGACCGGCTCGTAGTGGATCTTGCGCCGGGCGGGCCCCATCTGCGTCTCGTGCACGCCGGTGTCGACGAGGTAGTCGAAGTCACGGCCGTGTTCGGCCCAGTGCTTGACCTCGGCGATCGGGCTCTCGATCTGGCTGCCCGACACCGTCACCGGACAACCCACCTCGGTGATCAGGATGCGCCGCAGCCGTTCGGCGTCACGCTCCAGCGCGGCGTGCAGCTGCGTCAGGCAGTGGTAGCGGAACTCGACGTCGCGTGACCAGTCGGTCTCGTCGAACGCCCGCCGCGCCGCGGCCACCGCGCGGCCCATGTCCTCGACGGTGCCGTCGGTCGCCTGCCCGGCCACCTCCTCGCTGGCCGGGTGGACCACGTCGAATGTGGCGCCACTGCTGGTGTGTTGCAGCTCGCCGTCGATCAGCATCCGCTCGTCGCCGGCCAGCACGCCGGTCTCGCTCTGCACGCTCGTCATGGCCCTAGCCTTACAAACCCCGGCCCGAGTGTCAGCCCTTTTGGGCGATCGCTCAGCGCCGGGCGTGTCGGCGCGGATCAGTCGGCGGGCCGGATGCCGACCGCGTGGCGTAGCTGTGCGAGGAACTGGTCGCCGTCGTCGCTGCGCACGATGTAGTGCGACACCGCGACGCGGATGGCGGTGGCGGCCTTGACGCCGGCATTCGTGCCCACGAGCAGCTTCTCCAGCCGGGCCCGCATCAGGGGCAGGATCCGGGACAGCTGCGCGATGACGACCTCGGGCTCGATGTCGATCAGCCGCACCCCGGAATAGGACTGCTGGTACTCGACGATGAAGCGCAGCGCCGCGTCCAGCTTCTCGGTGCCGCGCAAGCCCGCGGTGGCCCTGCTGATCCCGTTGTCGAACAGATCGCGCTCGAACCGCCCGAACGCGTCGAGCAGTTCCTGTTTCGAGGCGAACCAGCGGTACAGCGTGGGCCGCGAGACGCCGGCCTGCAGCGCCACCTCGGACAGGCTGAGCTTGGTCTGCCCGCTGCGGCCGAGCACCTCGGCGGTCGCGGCGAGGATCCGGTGCCGCGTCGACGTGTCGTCGAGGACCTGCTGGTCGGTCAGGGGTTCATTCACGTGGGCGCCTCAGGTGGTGGTGTTGCACAAATCGTAGATGGTGTAACCCGCGGTCACGGCAGCGACGCGGCACGAGTCCGGTCACAGTGCCGCCCGCAGCACGGCGACCGTGTCCAGGTCGTCGAGCGCGGCCACCCCGCGTCGCAGCCCTTCCATGGCGATGCCCTCGGCCTGCATGCCGCCCATGCCCGCGGTGATCAACGGTGCGACATAGGCATACAGCGCACCCTGGCGGTACCGGCGCCAGAGATCGTCGCGGTCCCAGTCCGGGCCGCCACCGGCCGCCAGCGCCCGGCGGTACACGTCGAGCAGATCGCGCTCGGCTTCCCGGCGGTCGGCCGTGGTCAGACAGGTCACCAGGGTGTAGGCCAGCTCCCGGCCGGGGTTGCCGCTGCGGACGGCCTGCCAGTCCAGCAGCCCGGCCGCACCGTTGCGGAAGTAGACGTTGCCCGGGTGGGCGTCGCCGTGCATCACCGTGTGCGGCGGCCGGTCGATCAGCGCCGCCACCGCGCGGTAGTTCTCGTCGATGAAGCGGCCGCGGTCGACCGGGATGTCGGTGCGCTCGGCGATCCGGCGCGCCGACGCCCTGCACAGCGCGCCGGTCAGCAGCGACGTGTGGTCACCCGAGGGGGTGTAGACCCAGTCCGGCGGCCGCCCCCAGTGCGTCGCGTGCAGCGCCGCGAGGCGTTCGACCACGAGCGCCGCCCGGTCCCGGTCGAGCGGGTGCAGGGTGTCGGGGAAGTCGCACTCGGCGGCGGGCAGATCCTCGAGCACCAGGACGAAGCGCCCGGTGAGCGGGTCGAAGGCCGAGCCGTAGGACGTCGGCACGCCGTGCAGTCCCGATGCCAGCCGGTCGTAGAAGCACACCTCGGTGTGGGCCAGCCGGCCCAGTTCACCCATCAGCCGGGTGGCCGCCGTCTCGGCAGGCATCTTGACGAACACCGTTGCCGGAACGCCGTTTCCGGTGAGCGCCAAGCGTGCACGCGAGGACGTGCCCGCGTCCCCGCCGACCAGACGCACCGACGTCACGGTGCGACCGATGATCGCCGACAACGCCTCGGGCCCGAGGTCGGCCGGCCGGCGCGGCAGCGAACGGGCACCGCCGATCGCGGCATCGGTCACCACCCGCTGCACCCCGCGCCCCAGATGGGCCGCGAGACCGAGGACGGGAACCACCCGTTCGGCGAGTCGCGCCGAAACCCCTGAGGCGATCGTCACCGGGTCGATAACCTCCTAGGTTGGCCGGTAGGTCCGCACAGTTTACAAACTATTGCCGAAGTGTAAAGGCCGAATGGCCTGACGCGATCCGTGCGATTCGGAAGGGGTCACATGGCCGGTCCGCTGACAGGCGTGCGTGTCGTCGAACTCGGCGTGTGGGTGGCGGGTCCGGCCGCCGGCGCCGTCCTCGCGGAGTGGGGCGCCGACGTCGTCAAGATCGAACCCCCGGCGGGCGATCCCGCGCGGATGTTCGGCCGCATGCTGGGCATCGACGGAGACGTCAATCCGCCGTTCGAGATGGACAACCGCAACAAGCGCGGCGTCGTCCTGGACATGACGACGACCGAGGGGCGGGCCACCGCACTCGAGTTGATCTGCGACGCCGATGTTTTCCTCACCAACGTGCGGCCGGGTGCGTTGCGCCGGCTCGGTCTGGACTTCGAGACGGTGGCGACCCGCAACGCCCGGCTGGTCTACGGGCTGATCACCGGTTACGGCGAGGCCGGGCCCGACGCCGACCGGGCGGCCTACGACGTCGCGGCATTCTGGTCGCGCGCCGGGCTCGCGCATCTGCTGACCCGCCCCGGCGACAGCCCGCCGTTCCAGCGCGGCGGACTGGGCGACCACATGGCGGGGATGACGATGGCCGGGGCCCTGTGCGCCGCGCTGGTGGCGCGGGCGGCGCGCGGCACGGGCCAGCTGGTGACGACCTCGCTCTACCGGCAGGGTGCCTACGCGGTGAGCTTCGACCTCAACACGTTCCTGATGACAGGGCACCAGATCGCCATCGGTCAGCGCGAGACGATGGCCAACCCGTGCATGAACAACTACACCGCGTCCGACGGCCGGCGGTTCTGGGTCGTCGGTCTGCAGGGGGAGCGGCACTGGCCTGCGCTGTGCCGGGCGGTGAGCCGGCTGGGGTGGCTGACCGAGGAGAGGTTCGCCACGCCCCGCGCCAGGGCGCGCAATTCCGCGGAACTGATCGGCCGGCTCGACGAGATCTTCGCGACCCGGCCGCTGTCCGAGTGGGCAGAGGTCTTCGCCGCCGATCCCGACTTCTTCTGGTCTCCGATCAACACCATGGAGGACGTGGTGGCCGACGAGCAGTTCCATGCGGCAGGCGGGGTGGTCTACGTGCCCGACGGCGAGTCCGCCGCCCCGATGGTCGCCACACCGGCCGACTTCCACGGCACGCCGTGCGAACAGCGAAGCGTCGCACCGATGCTCGGCGAACACACCGAGGAGGTACTCGCCGAGCTGGCGGCGCGCACGGCGCGGGGCGCGAGCTGACCCCGCCCACCAGACCTCGGGCACCGACCGGGCGAGCTTTACAAAACCGCGGGTCAATGTCACGCTGATCACATCTGGGCGCGACGGGCCGCCGGTCGCGGAGTCGAGGGGAAACGGTGTGACGAACGGTGATTCAGCTGCTGGAACGGTGTCCACCCGCGAATTCAGCCAGGTCGACATCACCTCTCAGGAGTTCTGGAGCCTGCCGTTCGCCGAGCGCGACCGGTCGTTCGCGACCCTGCGCGCCGGCGACGGACTGACCTGGCACCGGCCGCTGCCGTCGCTCTTCCCGATGGAGGAGGACGGCTTCTGGGCGCTCACCCGGCGCGCCGACATCGTGTACGTCAGCCAGCATCCCGAGTTGTTCACCTCCGCGCGCGGCGTGGCGCTCGATCCGATGCCCGCCGAGGTGCAGCGGATCGCCTCGTTCTTCCTGACCATGGACCCGCCGGAGCACACCGTCTACCGCAGGCTGATCAGCGCGGCGTTCACCCCGCGCAACGTCCGCAGGATCGAACAGCAGATCCACGACAACGCGGTCGCGGTGGTCGACGACCTCGTCGGGGCGGGCGAGGTCGACTTCGTCGAGGCCTGTTCGGCGCGGCTGCCGATGCTGACGATCTCCGACATGCTGGGGGTGCCGCGCGCCGACCAGCCCGCGGTGGCGAAGGCGGCGGAGAAGCTGTTCAGCATGAGCGACGACGAGTACTCGTCGCTGGAGGAGCGCGCCGCCGACACCATCAACGAGATCATGCTGCTGTCGGCCACCGGGGTCGAGTTGGCGAAGTTCCGTCGCAAGAATCCCGGCGACGACCTGATGACCGACATCGTCAACGCCGAGGTCGACGGTCACCGGCTGACCGACGAGGAGGTGGGCGCGTTCCTCATCCTGCTCGCCTCGGCAGGCAACGACACCACCAAGCAGACGACCTCGCACGCCGTGCTGGCGCTGAGCCACCACCCGGACCAACGCGACTGGCTGCTGGCCGATTTCGAGAACCGCATCGGCCCCGCGGTCGAGGAGTTCGTGCGGTGGGCGTCCCCGGTGATGCAGTTCGCCCGATTCGCGACGACCGACACCGAGATCAACGGCGCACCGGTCGCGGCGGGCGACAAGGTCGGCCTGTTCTACTGCTCGGCCAACCGCGACGAGGCCGTCTTCGGCGATCCGCACGACTTCGACCTGGCCCGCTCACCCAACCCGCACCTCGGCTTCGGCGGCGGCGGCCCGCACTTCTGCCTCGGCAGCAACCTCGCGAGGGTCGAGCTGCGGGTGCTGTTCCGCGAGTTGCTGACTCGTGTGGACGTCGAGTTCGGCGAACCCGACCTGCTGCACAGCACATTCGTGCACGGCATCAAGCGGCTGCCCGCCGTGATCCGCTGAAACCCGGCGCTCAGCGCGGATCGATTCTGTCGCGCAGGCCCTTCGCCGCGACGACGGCGGCGCCCGCCGCGCGTACCCGGTCGGTGAGTGCCCGGTCGGAGGTGGCCACCGTGATGTCGGCCGGCCGCTCGTCGGCCGCGACCAGCCGGACGATTTCGTCGTCTGCGGAGTTCGGCGCTGCCGCGGGCGCGTTGGCGATCGTGATCACGGCGGACTCCAGCGGCGGCGACAGCGGCTTCTCGAAAACCACGGTCACATCCACGTTCTCGGCACCGGCCCAGCGTTCGAGGTCGGCGACCAGAACTGTCATCGCCCGCCGCCGGTCGCGCCACCACCCGTCCGGGCGTGAGCCGATGACGTTCATGCCGTCGACGATCCACCGCACTGCGTCAGCCTAGGCCGCGCGGCCGTTCAGCGCGGCCGAGGGCGCACCAGCACCGACTGGGCGATGGCGCCGACGGGGCCGGTCTGGTCGAACAGCGTGCCGATCGTGGTGCCGATGCCGTCGGGTCCGTAGTCGGTCTCGGCGCGAATGCCGATCCATCGGCCGTCGGGGACGCGATGCACGTGCACCGCGAGGTCGGTGTTGAGGAACGTCCAGTGGCGCGGGTCGAGCCGGGTGCCGATCCCGTTCGCGCAGTCGGCCACCGAGAACAACCGCTGCAGTGGTGTCATCGTCTCGTCGGCGACCAGGTCGACGGTCGGTGTCAGCCACGATTCGCCCGCGCCGGCGTTCAGCGGGTCGGTCAGCCAGCGCCAGTCGAGGCTGTGCACGTAGTTGCGGTCCCAGTCCTTGGCCAGGTCGCGGCTGCGGGCTCCGGCGATCGGACGCAGCGGCGGCGCCGCGGCGTGCTGCAGCGCCGAGGTGTCGAGCCGCTGCAGCCGCCATCCGGTCGCCCGGGCGACGGGCCGCGGTGCACCGTCGGGCCCCGGCGCGAGCATCTCGGCGGCGACGAGTTCGATCTGCCTGCCTCGCCGCTCGATCCGGGACCGCAGCCACAGGTCGCCGTCCGCGGGCACCGGGCCGAGCAGGTCCACCAGCACCCGGCTCAGCCGGGTGTCGGCGCGCTGTTCGCGTTGCTCGAGGGCACGCACCAGCAGCGCCGAGACGGGCGCGGCGTGCTGTATCGACGCCGACCAGGTGCTGCGTACGAGATCGGTCGCCGAGAACCGTTCGCCGACGGGGTCGTCGGCGTCGACGAGTTCGTAGTACGCGTCAGACATGTCCGTGCACTCCCGCGCCGTGCACGCCGGCGACGTCGACGACCACGGTGTCCACCCGCGAGTCCCTGCTCCCGACAAGGCGTTCCGGGTAGGCGTCGGTGCTGGTGAGCAGGAACAGCACCCGGTCCTCCGGGCCGCCGAGCGCACAGGCGATCGCGGTCCGCCCGCCGGTGTCGATCCGGTCGGTCACCTGGGCCCCCTGGCTGCCGCCGTCGACGATCCGGACGAATTCGTGCGCCAGCGTCATCGACGTCCACACCCCGCCCTCGGCGTCGATCGCGAGCCCGTCGGGCGGGCCGGCCAGGTGCTCGGCGAACGGGCGCCGCTCCCCGAGTGCGCCGTCGCCGCGGAGCGGGAACGCCGTCAGGCGCCGGCCGGTGGACTCCGCCACGATCAGCGTGGAGCCGTCCGGTGTGATCACCATGCCGTTGGGGAAGTCGAGACCGCCCGCGACGACCGTGACGGTGTCGTCGGGGTCGAGTCGCAGGATCACCCCGCCTGACCGTGCCTGCGACCCGATGAACGCCCGGCCCGCGTCGTCGATCACCATGTCGCCCAATGCCGCAGGCGCCAGGTCGGCCGGATTCGCCACCGTCACCACGGTGTCGCCGTCGTAGGCCAGGATCTCGCGCCGCTCGGTGGACGCGATGAGCAGCGTCCCGTCCGGCCGGAAGCCGAGACCCGACGGCGCGTGCCCGGCGACGGGCAGCGTGGTCATCGAACCCGTCATGTCGACGGTGTGGACCGCCTCGCCGAGCATGTCGGAGAACCACAACATTCCCTCGAACCACCGCGGCCCCTCGCCGAAGCAGAAGCCGGACGCCAGCGGCGTCACTGCGCACCTTTACAAAACACGGCACAAGTGTCACGCTCGCTGGGTGCCACTGTCAACCACCCGCGCCCGGTCGCGATGACCACCGGCGACAGGTCATGAAGAAGTACCACAGCCACACCCTGCTCTATCTGCACGAGACCATCGCACTGGGGTCGATGTGCAGCGATCGCTTCACCGAGGCCTTCACCGCCACCTATCATCCGATGATGGCCGAGCTCGGGGCCCGGCTGTTCGCGATGTGGGAGACGACGCCCTACAACGGGCACTGGCCGCAGGTCACCGTCATCTGGGAGATCGACGCGTTCGCCGACTACTCGCGCATCGGAAAGGCGCAGTCGCGCGGCGGAACCCACGAGGCACCGGCAGCCCAGTGGGCGGCGTTCCTGGCCGGCGCAGGCGCCCACGGCGAGGGCCGGATCATGTACGCGGGCCGCAGCAACCGCACGCTGACCGAGCTGACCTCGGCCGGCTTCGGGGCGGGCCTGGTGATCCAGGAGATCATGCAGACCAAACCCGGCCGCCAGGACGACTACATCCGCGAACTCGAACGGCTCTACGTGCCGTGGTCCGAACGCACCGGCAAGCGGTGGTTGGGCTCGTTCATCACCACCTTCCGCTTCAACGAGGTCATCCACTACTGGGCGCTCGACGGCGACTGGGACTGCTTCGCCGAGCACTACCCGTCGTGGAAGGACAGCCCGCCCGCCGAGATCGTCACCTGGATGAGCGTCGCGCCGGCGCTGCGCGACGGCTGGGAGGATTCGATACTGCAGGCCCTTCCGCCGTCTCCGCTGCAGTGAGCGCGATGAGAACCCCTGAGGAGACCCGCTTCTCGTATCACCCGTTCGACCCGGCGGTGATGGCGGACCCCACGCCGTACTACCGGGTGCTGCGCGACGAGCACCCGCTGTACTACGTGGCGGACCTGGACACCTACGCGGTCTCGCGGTTCGCCGACATCTGGGAGGTGTTGGGCGTCAACGACGGTACGTTCGTCGCGTCGGAGGGCACGCTGCCCGCCGCGGCGGTGCTGGCGCGGCGCAACAGCGGGCCGGTGGCCGACCCGCCGCTGCACCCGATGCCGTTCCACGCCAATTTCGACACCCCGGTGTACGACACCGTCAGGCGATGCACCTCGGGGCCGTTCCGGCCGCGCTCGGTGCCCCGGTTCGCCGAGAGGATCCGGGAACTGGCGAACGAGCGTCTCGACGAACTGCTGCCGCGCGGCCGGTTCGACCTCACCCAGGACTACGGCGGCATGGTCGCCGCGTCGATGGTGTGCGACGTGCTCGGCCTGCCCGTCGAGCAGGCCGCCGACGTGCTGGCCACGGTGAACGCGGGCAGCCTGGCCCAGCCGGGCAGCGGTGTCGAGGTGGCCGACGCCCGGCCCGGCTACCTGGAGTACCTCGCGCCGGTGGTGCAACGCCGGCGGGCGGATCTCGGCGAGGCGGTGCCGATCGTCGACAACCTGCTCGGCCACACCCTGCCGGACGGCTCGCGGTTCACCGACATGGAGGCGGCGGTGCAGATGCTGGGCGTCTTCATCGGTGGCACGGAGACCGTGCCCAAGATCGTCGCGCACGGATTGTGGGAACTCGGCTCGCGTCCGGAGCAGATGGCGGCCGTGCGCGCTGATCCCGACGCGAACGTACCGACGGCACGCGAGGAGATGATCCGGTACTGCGCCCCGGCGCAGTGGTTCGCCCGCACCCTGCGCAAGCCGTTCACCCTGCACGGCACCACCATCGAGCCCGGTCAGCGGGTCATCACGCTGCTCGCCTCGGCGAAGTTCGACGAACGCGAGTACCCCGACCCGGAGGCGTTCGTGTGGGACCGCCGGGTCGAGCGACTGCTGGCCTTCGGCCGCGGACAACACTTCTGCCTCGGTGTGCACCTGGCCCGGCTGGAGATCACCATCCTGGTGCAGGAATGGCTGCGGCGGGTGCCCGACTTCCACATCGATGCCGCGCGGGCGTTCCGGCCGCCGTCGAGCTTCCAGTGGGGCTGGAACAACGTGCCGGTGGAGGTGTGACGATGTGGTCCTATCGGCTCGTCGCGCCGTACACCTTCGAACGCACCGACCGGCCCGAGCCCTGCGCGGCGAGCCTGGCCGACGGACAGGTGCTGCTGCGGTTCCTGGCCGCAGGCATCTGCGGCAGCGACCTGCCGGGATTTCGCGGCACCCGCGGCAGACTGCCCGGCGACACCGGCGCCCACGCCGCGGAGATGGACGGCTTCCCGATCCACGAGATCGCCGGCGAGGTGATCGCCAGCCGTCATCCGCGCCACCGCGACGGTGACCGGGTGGTGGGCTGGGCATCCGGGTTCGACGGGCTGCAGGAGCTGGTGGTCGCCGACGGCGACGGGCTGGCGCCCTTCGACCAGGCGCTCAGCCCGGCGCAAGCCGTCGGGCTGCAACCGCTGGCATGCGTGCTGTACGCCGTCGAACAGCTGCCCGCACTGGCCGGGCGGCGGGTCGCGATCATCGGCCAGGGTTCCATCGGGCTGCTGTTCTCCTACGTCGCCAAGGCGGCGGGCGCCGCGCAGGTCATCGGTGTCGACCCGGTCGACCGGGCCGCGCTGGCCGCCCGGTTCGGCGTCGACACCGCGGTGCGCGCCACCAGCGACCGGTGGGTCGGCCACCTCGATCCCGCCGACCGGCCCGACATCGTCATCGAGGCCGTCGGCCACCAGGTGGCCACCCTCAACCACGCGGTCGAGGCTGCGGCGTTCGGCGGCACCGTCTTCTACTTCGGGGTGCCCGACGACGACAGCTACCCGATCAACATGCGGGCGATGCTGCGCAACAACCTGACCCTGAAATCCGGTGTGACACAAGACCGCCGCCGTGTACTCGAGCAGGCGGGCCGATTCGCCGCCGACCATCCCGGCCTGCTGCCCGGATACCTGACGCACACCTTCGGCGTGGACGCCGTCGCAGAGGCGTTCGACCTCGCCTGCCGGCCCACACCGGGGCGCGTCAAGATCGCGATCGCCGGATGAACGCGTTCCGGCGGGCCCTGGCCGACCGGCCGAAGCTCTGGGGCGGCTGGGTGGTCGGCCCGACGATCATCGGACCAGAGGAGTTCGCCGCCGCCGGATACGACTACGTCGGATTCGACACCCAGCACGGCTATCTCGACGACGCCGATGTCGCGCTGCTGTTGCGCAGGCTCGAGCACGTCCCGGTCGCCACCGCGGTCCGGGTGCCCGCCACCGACCCCGCGCCGATCGGCCGCGTGCTCGACGCGGGCGCCGACGCGGTCATCGTGGCGATGGTCGAGACGCCCGAGCAGGCGGCCGCCGCCGTCGCCGCGACGCGGTACGCGCCCGACGGGGTGCGCAGCTTCGGCCCGCTGCGGGCGAGCCTCGGCCTCGACACGGCCGCCCTGCAGGAGCGCGCGGGCGTGTTCGCGATGATCGAGACGGCCCGCGGTCTCGGCGCGCACGAGGAGATCTGCGCGGTGCCCGGCCTGACCGGGATCTACGTCGGGCCCGCGGACCTGGCGATCTCGCTCGGGCATCCCGTCACCGAGGCATACCGTCACCCCGCGCTGGTCGACGCGATGGCCGGCATCCAGGCGGCGGCCACGGGCGCCGGCCTGATCTCCGGTGTGCACGCCGGCGCAGGTGCGCCGGGAAAGATGTTCGCAGAGATGGGATTCGAGATGATCACGCTGGCATCGGAATCGCAGGCGCTACGCCGCGGCGCCGTCGCGCACCTCGCCGAGGCGACCGGCACGGCCGACGCCCCCGGCCGCGCGGAGGGCGGGTACCGGTGAGCGGATTGCGTGTCGCGCTGGTGACGGGCGCCGCCCGAGGTCAGGGTGCGGCGATCGTAAGGCGCCTGCACGCCGACGGCTTCCTGGTTGCGGCGTGCGACGTGCTGGGCGACGACGTCCGGGACACCGCCGCGCAGTACGACGCAGGCACCGTGCTCGCGATACCGCTCGACGTCACCTCGGCTGAGGAGTGGGATGCCGCGGTCACCGAGGTGGTCGGCCGGTTCGGGGCGTTGACGACGCTGGTCAACAACGCCGGCGTGCTGCACCGCGCCGCCATCGCCGACGAGACGCCCGCCGGCTTCGAGAGCAGCTGGCGGGTCAACTGTCTCGGCCCGTTCCTCGGCATCCGCGCCGCACTCGACCACCTCACCGCCGCCGACGGCGCCGCCGTGGTCAACACCTGCAGCACCGGGGCGGTGCGCGCCTTCCCGAACCACGCCGCCTACGGCTCGTCCAAATGGGCGCTGCGCGGGCTGACGCAGGTCGCCGCCGCCGAACTCGCGCCCGCGGGGATCCGGGTGAACGCGGTGTTCCCCGGCCCGGTGCAGACACCGATGCTCGACGACGCGACCCAGGCCCGGCTGGTGGAGCGGGCGGTCAGCGGCCGGCTGGGCCGTCCCGCGGAGATCGCCGACGCCGTGGCCTTCCTGGTGTCGGAGCAGGCCTCGTTCATCACCGGGTCCGAACTCGTCGTCGACGGCGGCCAGACGCTGCAGATCGGATGAAGTCGAGCATGTCCGTGGGCATCATCGGAGCCGGACCCGGCGGTCTGGCGCTGGGAATACTGCTGCGCAAAGCGGGCTTTCGCGACTTCACCATCTTCGATCGGGAGGACGGCGTCGGCGGCACGTGGCGCATCAACACCTACCCGGGGCTGGCCTGCGACGTGAAATCGCACCTGTATTCCTACTCGTTCGACCTGAACCCGCACTGGTCGAGGCTCTGGTCGGGGCAGCCCGAGATCCTCGCCTACTTCGAGGACTGCGCGCGCCGCCACAGCCTCGGGCCGCATCTGCGGCTGCAGACCGACATCGTCTCGGCGCGCTGGAATCCCGACGGCCGATCGTGGCGGCTGACGACCGGCGGCGGCGAACACCACGACTTCGACGTCGTCGTCTCGGCGATCGGACTGTTCACCCAGCCGGTGATGCCGGACCTCGTCGAGGAGGAACCGTTCGCCGGCACCGTCATGCACACGGCGCGCTGGGACCATTCCGTGGACCTCGCCGGCCGCGACGTCGCCGTGCTCGGCACCGGATCCACCGCGGCACAACTGATTCCCGAGGTCGCGAAGGTGGCGCGCTCCGTCTACTCCGTGCAGCGCTCCGCGACCTGGATACTGCCCAAACCCGACCGGCCCTACACCCCGCGTGAGCGGTGGATGTTCGCGCACATCCCGTTGGCGAAGCGGCTGTACCGCACCCGGCTGTGGCTTCGCAGCGAGTCGAACATCGCGGTGATCGAGCACGGCAGCGACAAGACCCGGGAGTTCCGCGACGTCGCGACGACGGTGCTCGAGAAGACGGTCGGCGACGACCGGTTGCGCGAGCAGCTCACACCGCAGCACCCGTTCGGCTGCAAGCGGTTGGTGTTCGCCACCGACTACCTGCAGACGCTGACCCGGCCGCATGTCCGCGTGGTGTCCAGCCCGGCACGGGCGCTGCGGTCGCGGTCGCTGGTCACCGCCGACGGCACCGAACTCGACGTCGACGTCGTGGTGTGCGCCACCGGGTACGCCGCCGCCGACTACCTCGGGCAGATCGACGTGGTGGGGGAGGGTGGTGTCTCGCTGCACGAGACGTGGCGCGACGGCGCCTACGCGTATCTGGGCATGGCGGTGCCCGGGTTCCCGAACTTCTTCATGCTGTACGGGCCGAACACCAACGTGGGCTCCAACAGCGTCATCTTCATGCTGGAGGCCCAGGCCCGCTACATCGTGCGGGTGCTGCGCCACCTGCGCCGGCGCCGCAGGACCTACGTCGCCGTGCGGCCGCAGGCGATGGCCGACTTCATCGCACGGATCGACGGGTGGATGGCCGGGACGGTGTGGACGACCCGCTGCAGCAACTACTTCCACGCCGCCAACGGCCGGGTGGTTACGCAGTGGCCGCGCAGCGCGGGAATGTTCTGGCGGATGACCCGCCGGTTCAGGGCCGCCGACTACACCTTCGACGCGCCGGCCGGCCAGTCCCGCATCGAGGTGCGTGCGCACCCTGCCGCCGCAGGCTGACGGCCGTGGCTCCCGACGGCGACGCCGGCATCGCGTGGCGCCTGCACCCCGCGCTGAGGCATCTGGCCGGCGTCAGGACCGACCTGTCGCCCGGATTGCTGGCAGCGGTGCGGGCGTCGCTCGACGAACGTCGCCGGGAGTCGGCGGGCGCGGTCGACACCGCCGGGGTGGACATCAGCGAGCAGTCGGTCCCCGCCGTTGGGGGCCGGCCGATTCCGGTACGCATGTACCGGGGTGGCGGCCCGCCGGCGCCCGCGGTGCTCTACCTGCACTCCGGTGCGTTCGTGCTGGGCAACCTCGACACCGACCACCGGCAGTGCGTCGAACTCGCACGCCGGGGGCGCTGCGCCGTGCTGTCGGTGGACTACCGCCTCGCGCCCGAGCATCCGCATCCCGCCGCATACTCCGACGCCTTGGCGGTACTGCGCTGGGCCGTCTCGAATGCCGCAGCGCTGCACCTGGACCCGGACCGGGTGGCGGTCGCGGGCAGTAGCGCCGGCGGTGCGCTCGCGGCGGGGCTGGCGCAGCGCGCCGCCGCCGGCGATGCGCCCACCGTGGTGTTCCAGCTGTTGCACCAGCCGGTGCTCGACGACCGGATGACGCCGTCGCGGCGGGAGTTCACCGCCACCCCCGGATTCGACGGCGCGGCGGTGGACCTGATGTGGCGGTACGTGGCGGGCGATTCGGTGCCGCAGGACGCGGTGCCCGCGCGCACCGCAGGCCTGAGCGGTCTCGCGCCCGCCCTGGTCACCTGCTCGGAACTCGATCCGCTGCGCGACGAGGCGATCGACTACGCCGCCCGGCTACTGCGGGCGGGCGTGGCGACCGAGCTGCACGTCTACCCGGGAACCTGCCACGGGTTCGACTCGCTGGTTCCCGACTGGGAGGTCAGTACCGGATTGTTCGCATTGCAGGGCGATGCGCTGAGGCGCGCATTCGAATGTCAGAAGATGCCGCGGTAGGCGTTGAGCGCGGGTTGTCCCCCCAGGTGGGCGTACAACACCGTGGACTCCGGCGGGATGTCACCCGATGCGACGAGGTCGATCAGCGCCGCCATCGACTTGCCTTCGTACACCGGATCGAGGATGACGCCCTCCAGCCGGCCGGTCAGCCTGATGGCGTCGACGGTCGAGGCGACCGGGATGCCGTAGTAGTCGCCCGCCCAGCCTTCGAGCACAGTGGTCTCGTCGTCACGCAGGGCACGTCCCAGTCCGATCAGCTCTGCGGTGCTGTGTGCGATCCGCTCGACCTGTTCGCGCGTCTGCTGCACTTTCGCCGACGCATCGATGCCGATCACCCGGCGCGGCCGCTGCTGGCCCGCGAAGCCGGCGATCATCCCGGCCTGGGTGGAACCCGTGACGCTGCAGACCACGACGGTGTCGAAGAACACCCCCAGCTGCTCTTCCTGCCGTTGCACCTCGTAGGCCCAGTTCGCGAAGCCCAGGCCACCCAAGGGGTGGTCGGACGCGCCGGCCGGGATGGCGTACGGCGTCCCGCCCGCACGTTCCACGTCATCGATCGCGCTGCGCCAGCTGTCCTTGAACTCGATCCCGAAGCCCGCCGGGTCGAGCCGGACATCGGCGCCCATGATGCGGGACAACAGGATGTTGCCGACCTCGTCGGCCACCGGGTCCGGCCAGTCCACCCACCTCTCCTGTACCAGAACGGCTTTCATGCCCAGCTTCGCCGCGACCGCGGCCACCTGGCGGGTGTGGTTCGACTGGACCCCGCCGATCGAGACCAGGGTGTCGGCTCCCTGCCTCAGTGCGTCGGGGATCAGGTACTCGAGCTTGCGTGTCTTGTTCCCGCCGTACGCCAGGCCCGAGTTGACGTCTTCGCGCTTGGCCCAGATCCGAGCGCCGCCGAGGTGGCTGCTCAGCCTCGGCAACGGGTGAACGGGACTGGGTCCGAACGTGAGGGGATGGCGTTCGAAGTCTTCGATGGGCATCCGCTCTCCTCACACGTGGCGACGCGACGGCGACGCCTCTGCTCGGCCGTCCACGGCGGAACGGTCGTGAGATACGATATATTGCATGCCGGTCCCGGACGAAGTCGGTAAGCACAAGAGGTCGCTGCTGCGGGAGAACGCCTACATCTCGCTGCGGGACGCGATCGTCAACGGCACCCTCGCCCCCGGCGAGAAGCTGCGCGACCCCGAACTCGAAGCATGGCTGGGGATCAGCCGCACGCCCATCCGGGAGGCGATCGCCCGGCTGGAGACGGCGGGGCTGGTGCACACCTTGCCCGGCCGTTCGACGGTCGTGGCTTCCATCGAACGCAAAGCGCTTCTCGATGCGCAGGCCGTCGCCGCGACGATGCACGCGCTCGCGGTGCGCACCGCCGTCCCGCTGATGGGGAAGCGGGAGATCACCGCAATGGTCAAGGCGAACAGGGAGTTCGCCGCCGCATTCTCGGCGGGTGAAGCGGAGTCGGCCATGCGCGCCGACGACGAATTCCACGCGATCGCCGTGGAAGCCAGCCAGAACCGGACGATCCCGGTGGTCCTCGAACAGGTGACCCCGGTGCTGCGGCGGCTCGAATTCCTGCGCTTCTCCTCGCTGTCCGGCAGGGAGTCGATCTCGCAGCACAAGCGGATCATCGAGTTCTGTCGCCAGGGCGACGCCGATGCCGCTGCGGAGGCGACGCAGCGCAACTGGGAGACCCTGTCACTCCTGATCGACCGGCAGGAATTCGCCTAGGCGCTTCGGCGGTGCGGCGTGCTCACGCGTCGGCCCGGAACACCGGCCAGCACAGGTCGGTCGACCATTGCCCGGGGTCCTCGGTGTCCCAGGAGAAACGTTCGTAGTACTCCCGCAGCGGAGCTTCGACGCTGATCTCGTGACGGGTCGCGTACTCGCCCAGTGCGCTGTAGGCGAGGTCGACGTCGTCGTGCGGACCATGGTGACGCACGACCGCGAGCTCGGCTGCGGGGATGGTCGCCGGTCGCACCCGGCCGACGGGCCGCACGGCGCCGCCGACCGGGATGAACACCGTCGCCGTGCCCCGGCCGCGCGCGAAGATGTCGAAGCCGAACAGAGTGCCCGGCACGCCGGTCGGGGTCAGCGTGCGGTCGGCGGCCACCGTCGCGCGCACCTCCGCGACGGCGCCCTGCCACCAGGGCAGCAGTTCCTCGAGATCGGTGGTCACCTCGATCGCGGCGGCCGGGGTCGCGGCCACACTGCGGTGCTCGATCCGGGTCGCCTCGGCGGGCCGGTCCAGGATCGCGCGTAACGACTCCACCGCGCTGCGGGTCTCGGCCAGCTGGTCCTCGAGCCGTCGCAGGTGGGCGCCGATCATCGCGTTGCGTTCGGGCGGTTCGGAATTGAGCACCGTGCGCACGTCGGCGATGGGCATACCGAGATCCCGCAGCCTGCGCACCACCGCAGCGGTCGGCACCTGCTCGGGCGCATAGATTCGGTACCCGGTGTAGGGGTCCACCGCAGCGGGTTCGAGCAGGCCCACCTCGTGGTAGTGCCGCAGCGTCTTGACCGACAACTGCGTCATCCGGGAGAAGTCGCCGATCGACAGGGTGGTGGCCACCCGTAATTTCTACGGCCTCCCCCTGGGGGAGAGTCAACACCGCCCGATGGTGGGCGCAAGGGGCTTGACCCTCCCCTTGGGGGAGACATCACGGTGGGGTTATGACACAGAACAGCATGAACCACCCGGACATCTCGCGACACGACCTGCCCGCGGCGGTCTCCACCTACCTCACTGCGCATCGGGCCGGAGACGTGGGCACGGCCATCGACACCTTCACCACCGAGGCCGTCGTCACCGACGAGGGGCACACCTACCGCACCCGTGCGGAGATCGAGAACTGGCTGACCAGCGCGGGCAGCGAGTACACCTACACCACCGAGTACCGCGGAGCCACCACGACCGCCGCGGGTGTCGACGTCGTACAGCACCTGGAGGGGGATTTCCCCGGCGGATCGGCCGATCTGCACTACCGGTTCGCGCTGGACGGCGGAGCCATCAGCCGACTGACGATCGAGGCCTGAGCCATGACCACGAAACGATGGTTCATCACCGGTGGCACCCCGGGCGGATTCGGCATGGCGTTCGCCGACGCGGCGCTGGAGCTGGGGGACCGGGTGGTGCTGACCGCGCGGCGACCGGCGGAACTCGACGAGTGGGCGAAGGCGCACGGCGATCGGGTCCTCGTCGTGCCGCTGGACGTCACGAACGCAGAGCAGGTCCGCGACGCGGTGCGTGCGGCCGAAGAACGATTCGGCGGCATCGATGTGCTCGTCAACAATGCCGGCCGGGGCTGGTTCGGGTCCATCGAAGGCATGGACGACGATGATGTGCGAAAGATGTTCGAGCTCAACTTCTTCGCCGTGCTGTCGGTCATCCGTGCGGCGCTTCCCGGCATGCGCGCCAGGGGCAGTGGATGGATCGTCAACATGTCGTCGGTGGCGGGATTGCAGGGAGTGACCGGATTCGGCTACTACAGCGCTTCCAAATTCGCCGTCGAAGCCGTCACCGAGGTGCTCCGCGACGAGGTGGCGTCGTTCGGCATCCGGGTGATGGCGGTGGAACCGGGAGCGTTCCGCACCCGTGCCTACGCCGGCTTCGCCGGCGAGACCAACCGGGAGGCCGTCGCCGCCTACCGAGCGATCGTCGATCGCGTGCGCGACGCGATGATCGGACGGGACGGCACACAGCCCGGCGACCCCCGGCGCGGGGTTCGTGCCGTGATCGACGCCATGGCTCAGGACCCGCCTCCCCGGCGGCTGGTCCTCGGCGGCGAGGGCTTCGATGCCGCGGTCAGCACGCTGGAGGCGTCGCTGGCCGAGATCCGTGCGCTCGAAACGCTCTCTCGCGGAGCTGATTTCCCGGCCGGATCGTGAGCCGGATCTCGGACGTACCGCGCCGCGACGACACGACGGTTGACAGAGTGCCATGCGAAACGCAATATATTGCATATCAATTGACGGCGGCCGAGCGTCGTCACGTGAGGAGAGATTGATGATCCGGACGTTCTTCACCACGATGACCGCAGCGGTGGCGCTGGCGACCCTCGCTGCGGGTTGCGGCAGCCCATCAGACGAGCGACGCGCGGCCGAGACCACGGCGGCCGAGCAGTCCCCGGCGGGGGACAAGCCCACAGTGGTGCTGGTGCACGGCGCCTTCGCCGACTCGTCGAGCTGGAACGGTGTGATCGACATCCTCGAGGGCGCCGGCTATCCGGTCATCGCCGCCGCCAACCCGTTACGTGGCCTGCGCTCCGACGCGCAGTACGTCCGCAGCGTGCTGGACAGCGTCTCCGGACCCGTGGTGCTGGCCGGCCACTCCTACGGCGGCTCGGTGATGAGCGAGGCCGCCGACGGCAGCCCGAACGTCAAGGCGCTGGTGTTCGTCGCCAGTTTCCTGCTGGAACCCGGGGAGAGCACCGGCCAGCTGGCGGCGAAGTACCCGGGCGGTGAACTGGGCCCCGCCCTGCACACCGTTCCCGTCCCCGGGCTCGGCGGCGGCACCGGCGTCGACAGCTACATCAAGCAGGACGAATTCCAGCGGGTCTTCGCCGCCGACGTCCCGCAGGACGTCGCCGTCCGGATGGCGGCCACCCAACGCCCGATCACCACGGCCGCGCTGGAGGAGCCCGCCACGGCCGCGGCGTGGAGGACGATCCCGTCCTGGAACATGGTGACCACCAAGGACCTGGCGATCCCCGCCGACTCCATGCGGTTCATGGGAGAGCGCGCGAAAGCGCACAACGTGGACATCGAGGCGTCCCACGCCGTCACCGTCTCCCGACCCGACGCCGTTGCCGACCTGATCGAGCAGGCCGCGAACGAGACCACCCGCTGATCGCCAACACTGGCTCGCCGAGCACAGACGAGAGGAATTCGATGGACGTCGCAGGCGGCGATGGCAATGGCGATGACGACGATCACTTCGACTACGTGGTGATCGGCGGCGGGTCGGCCGGGTGCGTGATCGCCGCCCGGCTCTGCGAAGACCCGGCCGCCCGGGTGCTGCTCCTCGAATCCGGGTCGGCGGACACCAGGCCCGACATCGCCGCGCCGCCCGCATGGCCGACGCTGTGGGGCACCGACGTCGACTACGCGTACCGCACCGTCGCGCAGGCGGGCACTCTGGGGCGGGAACACAACTGGCCGCGCGGGCACACGCTCGGCGGCAGCGGCAGCATCAACGCGATGGTGTACCTGCGGGGACACCCGAGCGAGTTCGACAGCTGGGCGGCGGCCGGATGCGTGGGCTGGGACCACGCATCCGTGCTGCCCTACTTCCGGCGGATGGAGACCGCCGGCGGCCGGGATCCGCGCCACCGCGGGACCGACGGGCCGATGTCGCCGGCGCCCGCCACGGCCAAGGACGCCAACCCGCTGTCACAGGTGTTCCTCGACGGTGCGGCGGCCGCGGGGTTCCCACTCACCGACGACATGAACGGGGCCGATGCCGAAGGCGCGGGCTGGCACGATCTCTCGATCACCGGCGGTGCCCGGCAGAGCACCGCGGCGGCGTACCTGCACCCGGTGCGGAGCAGGCCGAATCTGACCGTCGCCACCGCGTCACGCGCACTCCGGCTGCGCTTCGACGGCCACCGTTGTACCGGCGTCGAGTTCGTGCGCCGCGGCCGTCGGCTCACCGCGCACGCCGACGTCGAGGTGGTGATCAGTTCCGGCGCGGTGGACACTCCGCGGCTGCTGCTGCTGTCCGGCGTCGGCCCTGCCGCCGAACTCGAGGCCGTCGGCGTCGGCGTCGTGCACGACCTGCCCGGGGTCGGCCGCAATCTGCACGACCACCCGTTGTGCCCGGTGGTGTACGAGGCGGCGCAACCGATCCCCGCCGGCCGGACCAATCACGCCGAGACGTCGATGCTGTGGCGCAGCGACCCGTCCCTCGTCGGACCGGACATGCAGCTGATGTTCATCCACGTGCCGTTCCACCCGCCGCACCTGGCCGCCCCGGTGAACAGCTACACCTTCGCCGTCGCCACGGTGCCCGATGCCCGCGGCTCCATCCGGCTCGCGAGTGCGGATCCGGCTGCTGCACCACTGATCGACCCCGACTACCTCGGCGCGGAGTCCGACGTGCGCCGGCTGATGCACGGGGTGGAGGTGGCGCGCGAGATCGCCGCGGGCGCACCGTTCGCGCCGTGGCGGGCCCGCGAGGTGCTGCCCGGGCCGGGAGTATCCGATGCGACGGCGTTGCGCGCCTACGTGTCTGACGCCACCAGCACGTACTACCACCCCGTCGGCAGCTGCGCGATGGGCATCGGGTCCGACGCGGTGGTGGACCCGGACCTGCGGGTGCACGGCCTGACCGGCCTGCGGGTGGCCGACGCCTCGGTGATGCCGAAGATCCCGTCGGTCAACACCAATGCCGCGACGATCATGATCGCCGAGAAGGCCGCCGACCTGATCCGGGGCCGATCGCCCGACCTCGTCCTGCGCGCGGGCTAACCGGCGAGCTCCCGCGCGACGGCCGCGTGGTAGGCGTCGATGTGTGCCGGGTTGACGATGCGAAAGAAGTTGTCCGACAGCGGAGCATCGCGGAACGCCTCGATCGTCATGGTCCGGGTGAACAGCGTGGTGTCCGGCGCCGGGCGGGTGAAGCGGTACTCGACGGCCATCCGGCCCTCGAGCCCGCCGTCGCCGTCCCCGCCGGCTCCCAGGCGGCCGACCGAGTGGAACACCCAGATCCTCGGGCGCACGGCGACGGCCAGTTGCCAGGTGAACACGCGGTCGTGCGTCGGGTGGGCCTCCTGCCAGGTGTCACCGACCCGCAGTGGCAGCTCGCCGGGGAGACCGCTGATCCGCGGCCCGCCCGGATAGGTCCTGGCCCAGTTGGCCGGATCGGTGACGAAGTCGTACACCGCCTCGGCAGGCTGGCTGAAGAGTGTCTCGGAACTGGTGGTCACGATGCCCAATGGAGATGCCTTCCCTCGCGCGGTCCGCCGACGACCAGCCTATACGAGGCGTTACAGTCGTCCTCGGATGTGTCACGTCGTCATCGCAGTGGCGACGCCGTGATCGGTTCGAGTGTCACCGTCTGCTCGGAGATGATCGACGAGACGTCGAAGTCGGCATGATCCTCGGCGAAGTCTCGACTGGCCCGGTAGCCCTCGGCACGTCGGGTCGGGTCTTCGCCCGGCGGATAGCCGACGAGCGCCACGACCCGGTGACCGTCCGCGGTGGTGTCGACCCAGACACCGTGAACGACGATGCCGTGTCTGCGCAGAGTGTGGATGTGGCGGGGCCAGAAGATCGTGGTGTAGCGGTGTAGGGCGGCTGCGTCGGCCAGGGTGTAGATGCGCAGTTCGGTCATCGGGCCCGCCCATGGCGGTGGTCGTGGCCCAGGGGGTCCGCCTGGTCGGCCGTGATGTCGTCGGCGGCGGTGGAGATGCTGAGTGCCTTCGATTTCTCGTCGGCCGCAAGGAGTTCCCGTCCGGCGGCCGTGGCGTATCGGTAGGCGTCCGGGCCCACCAGGAGCCGGGCGGGCGGTTGGGCCATGTTGACGATCTGCAACACCAGCGAGGCGACCTTGACCGGGTCACTGGCGCCGAGGTGCGTCGAACTGCTCACGGCGGCAGCGGCACCGACGGTCGACGCGTACTCGTCGCGGATGGTGTCCACATGCATGGATGCGCCCGCCCAGTCGGTCCGCATGCCGCCGGGTTCCAGCACCGTGACCTTGATGCCGAGCGGGGCCACCTCCTGAGCGAGCACACCGGAGAACCCGGTGACCGCCCACTTGGCCGACTGGTAGGCGGCCAGGCCGGGGCGGACGAGTCGGCCGCCCACCGAGGAGATCTGCACGATGTGGCCGCTGCGCTGAGTGCGCATGATCGGCAACGCAGCTCGAGTCAGGCGCACCACCCCGAAGAAGTTCGTGTCGATCTGGGTTCGGAAGTCCTCGAAGTCGACGTCCTCGATCGCGCCCATGTTGGCGTAGCCGGCATTGTTGACCAGGACGTCGAGCCGGCCGAATCGCTCGACGGCCGTCGTCGTCGCCGTGTGGACGTCATCGTCGTCGGTGACGTCGAGTCGGACGACGGCCATGGTGTCGGGGTACTCGTTCACGAGGTCGTCCAGGGCCGAGGCGGTGCGAACACCGGCGACGACGCGGTGTCCCGCAGCCAATGCGGCGCGGGTGAGGGCACGCCCCAGTCCGCGGGAGGCACCCGTGATGAGGAAGACGAGCGGTGGTGTGGTCATGTCGGTTTCCTTTGTTGTCGCTTATGTCGAATCACGAGATGGCACGGACGGTGCCGCCGTCGACACGGATGTCGGCACCGCTGATGTAGGCGGCGCGCTCACTGGCCAGAAAGGTGACGGCCGCGGCGACCTCCTCGGGCCGGCCGAATCGTCCGATGTCGTTCGGAAACCAGGACTTCGAGGCCGCACGTTCCACGTCGTCCCAGCCGGGACCCCAGCCGGCTTCCTCGGCTGCCTCGAGTGTCAGCTCCCGCGCCGGCTCGGTGAGGATCGCCCCCGGCGCCACGATGTTGGCGGTGACCCCGGTTCCCGCGAGTTCTCGGGCGAGCGAGACCGTGAGGTTGTGTCGTGCGGCCAGGGTGGCGCTGTAGTGGGGGTGCGTAGCCGCCGGTTGTATCGCCAACCCGCCACCGATCTGGATGACGCGGCCCCACCCGCGCGTGCGCATACCCGGCACGAGGTGGCCGATCATTCGCACCCCGGAGACGACATTGACCTGATAGATCTGCGACCACTGGTCGTCGGTGAGATCCCGCCAGGCGAGTCCGTCGTAGCGGCCCGCGTTGTTGACGAGGATGTCGACATCGCCCGCTGCCTGCGCCACCGACGTCGAGTCGGCGGCTGACGTCAGGTCACCCAGGACGGCGGTGGCATCACCTCCGTCCGCACGGATGCGTTCGGCGACCGCGTGTGTGCGGTCGGGGTCACGGCCGTGCACGATCACCGAAGCGCCCTCTGCTGCCAGCATTTCGGCAACGGCCCGGCCCAGGCCCGCACTCGAGCCGGTGATCAGGGCCCGCTTACCCGTCAATCCCATCTCCACGACGATTCTCCTTCGATCTACAGCCGTAGACTTCTTCGTATGTATACATACGTAGACTTGGCCGGTTCAATTCCCTAACGTTGAGGGATGCCGACTGGCCCAACCCGATCCCGTGACGCCGCCGCGACCCGGGAGGCGATCCTGCACTCGGCGATCCGGCATTTCGCGAGGGCGGGATACGACGGTGTCGGCGTGCGCGAGATCGCCCGTGACGCCGGGGTCACCGCGATGATGGTGAACAGGTACTTCGGCACCAAGGAGCAGTTGTTCGCAGAGGCGGTCGACGTCTCGTTCGCACCGCCGGTGTTCATTGCCGACAATGCCGACGACCTGGCCCGGAGCACCGCCACGGCGCTGGTCGCTCGTTCCGAGCAGGGTGCCGAAGGCCTCGAACCGTTCTTCATCCTGTTGCGGTCGGCCTCGAATCCCCGCTGCGCCGAAATAGTTCGCGACGCCATCGAGCGCCATGTGGGGAAACGGCTCGCCGGACAACTGCCCGAGCCGGGGCGCCGCATGCGCAGCGAGGTGGTGCTGTCCGTGATCAGCGGAGTGCTCCTGATGCGGCGTGTCATCGGCGTCCGCGCGCTGAACGGCCGACAGGCCGATCGACTCGAGGACCTTCTCGAGGCGGTGTTCGACGCCCTCATCGACACCGACCTGGGTTGAGATGCGACGTGGACCGACCCCTTACACTTGCGCCTAGGTTTGTCACGCCACGGCCCGAGGGAGCTGACCATGGACTTCTCGCGGGTGGACCTGTCCGACGACGACGCCGCGTTCCAGGCCGAGCTGCGGGCCTTTCTGGCCGCCGTGGTGACCGAGGACGTCATCGCCCGCGACCGGCAGACCGGCGAGAACTTCGACGAGGCTGTGCATCTCGCGCTCGGCGAGGCGGGTTACCTCACCCGCGACTTCAACGCGGCGAGCGACGGCGGTTTCACCGCGGTGCAGCGCCGGATCTGGGAACTCGAGATCGGCCGCGCCCACACCCCGTGGTTCCACTGGCCCACCACGGCGATGGTCGCCCACAGCGTCGTCCGGTTCGGGTCGGCGGAGTTACGCGACGAAGTGCTGCCGAAGGTGCTGTCCGGCCACCACCGGCTGTGCCTCGGCTACACCGAACCCGAGGGCGGTTCGGACGTGGCCACCTGCAAGACCCGCGCGGTCCGCGACGGCGACGGCTGGATCATCAACGGCGCGAAGATGTTCACGTCCAACGCGCAGAACGCGCAGCACGTCTTCCTGATCACCAACACCGATCCCGGCGCGGCCAAGCACAAGAGCCTGACGATGTTCCTGGTGCCGCTGGACTCGGCGGGCGTGGAGATCCAGGCACTGCGGACCGTCGACGGCGACCGCACCAACATCACCTTCTACAGCGACGTGCGGGTGTCCGACCGATACCGGGTCGGCGACGTCAACGGCGGCTGGACGGTGCTGCGCGACGCCCTGCACGCCGAACACGGCACCGTTGAACGCGACGCCGAGGGGCTGTCGAAGCTGGCGACGATGTCCGAACACCTCCTGGTCACGGCCGAGGCGGTCGACGCCGTCGCCGCGGCGGTCTCCCAACCCGGCGCCGATGGGCGCCGTCTCACCGACGACGGCTCGGTGTGTCACCGGCTGGGACGGGCGATCGCCCGGCTCGAGGCGGCGTCGAGCACGCCGCAGATGTACGGGCGGGTGGCCATCGCCCAGACCATGCGCGACATCTCGTCCGACCTGATGGACGTGCTGGGCACGGCGGGCGCGCTACCGGCGGACACCGCGGGGAACGGGGGAGCGGAGTACATCTTCCGGCTGGCCGGCCCCACCGGCATCTACGGCGGCACCCTCGAGGTGTTCCGCAACATGATCGCCCAGCAGGCGCTCGGACTCGGCCGGCCGAACTACTCGCCGGCCCGCACGTCATAGCGCGGCGATCACCGAGTCGGCCAGCAGGTCCAGCGTCGCGTCGGACGCCCGGTCGTGAGTGAACAGCACGACCTGGGTGAATCCCAGCTCCCGCAACGCGTGCAGCCGGTCGACGATGGCGGGCGCGGTACCCATCAGGCCGCCGTCATGTAGACCGAAACCTGGCCCGCCGAACCGTTTCTCGGCCAACGCCCGTACCTCGGGCAGGGCGGCGTCGTCGGAGGCCAGCGCCATCACCGCCTCGACCGACATGACGATCGACGCCGGGTCGCGGCCGACGTCGGCGCAGGCGGACCGCAACGCCTCGACCTTGCGCTCGAGGTCCCCGAGCGCGTACGTCGGTACATTCCAGACGTCGGCGTAGCGGGCGACCAGCGGCAGGGTGTAGCGCTCGCCCACCCCGCCGACCACGATCGGCGGCCGCGGGCGCTGCACGGGCCCGGGCTTCACCGGCATGTCCCGGACGGTGTAGTGCTCGCCGCTGAAGTCGATGCGCTGGTCGGCGAAGGCCTGGTGCAGGATCTCGAGCGTCTCGCCCAGGCGCTGCGAGCGCTCCGCGAACGTGCCCCACGGCAACCCGGTGCGCTCGTGTTCGTCGGCGATCGAGCCGCTTCCGATGCCCAGCTGCAGTCGGCCCGCCGAGATCTGGTCGAGCGTGGTGGCCATCTTGGCCAGTACCGCCGGGTGACGAAACTGGTTGCACAGCACCATGTGTCCGACCCGTAGCCGCTCGGTGCGGCTGAGCAGCGCCGTTGCCAGTGTCCACGCCTCCAGCGACGGGTAGTCCGGAGCGCCGGGCCCGTAGAGGTGGTCGTAGAGCCACAGCGTGCCGATTCCCGCCTCCTCGCAGCGCTGCGCGCGGTGCAACACGTCGGCGTAGGAGAAGCCGATCTGCGGCACGTAGACCCCGATGTCGAGGTCGGTCATGACCGGCCGGCCGGAGTGAAACTCTCGTTATTCATCAGCGAGAATCGTATTCTCTTGAGGACGCCCGCCACAACGCAGCCGACTCGACGTGTCCGGAAAGGCCGACGATGCACTTCGCGATCACCCATCCGATGCACACCCACCCGTACAACCCGGAGCTGGTGACCGGGGCCGGGGTGGCGAAGGTCGCGGTGGCCGCCGAGGCGGCCGGCTTCAGCGGGTTCGGCTTCACCGACCACCCCGCGCCGACGCAGCGCTGGCTGGAGGCCGGCGGCCACGACGCGCTGGACCCGTTCGTGGCGATGGGCTTCGCCGCAGCGCACACCACCACGCTGCGGCTGGTACCCAACATCGTCGTGCTGCCCTACCGGAACCCGTTCGTGGTGGCCAAGGCCGGCGCGACGCTCGACCTGCTGTCCGGCGGACGCTTCACGCTCGCGGTCGGCGTCGGCTACCTCAAGCGCGAGTTCGCCGCGCTCGGCGTGGACTACGAGAATCGCACCATCCTGTTCGAGGAGGCGCTGGCGACCATCCGCGCCGCATGGACGTCGGACGACCTGAGCATCGAGGGCAGCGGCTTCACCGCCAAGGGCATCACCGCCCACCCGCGGCCGGTGACGCGGCCACACCCGCCCATCTGGATCGGCGGGAACACCGCGGCGGCGCGTGACCGGGTGGTGCGCTACGGCGACGGCTGGTGCCCGTTCGCGGCGCCCGCCCAGCTGGCCCAGACCGCGCGCACCGCGGCGCTCGACTCCGTCGGCGCGCTCGAATCCGCCGTCGAGGACCTGCGCCGACGGGCCGAAGCTGCCGACCGCGACCCTGCCACGCTCGACGTGGCGTTCAACAACCGCGAAGGCGGCGACCCGGGGTCAGCCGACTTCGACGCCGACGCCTACCTCGCCGGTGTCGAGAAGCTCGCGGCGGCCGGCGTCACCTGGATCCAGGTGAGCATCCCTGGAGACAGCCTGACCCACGCCTGCGAGGCCGTCGAGCGCTTCGGTGCCGAGGTGATCGACCGGGTCTAACACCCGCAGCCGGCGCCGGCCGCGGGCAACTCGGCCAGCATGTCGGCGCGGGCGCCGTCGAAGCTCAGGTGGCCGGTGATCGGCAGGCACTCCGGCGGCGGATCGGGATAGCTCCACGCGACGTCGGCGACGAGGCCTCCGTCGGCCGTGACCGCCGACCAGTAGGTGGCCCAGCCCTTGTAGTTGCAGTAGCTCGTCGTCTCGCTGGGCCGCAGCAGGTCCATCCGCACCCGGTCCGGGTGCACGTAGAGCACCGGCGCCAGCGCGGTCTCGAACACGGCGACCGTGTCGACGGTGTCGACCAGGACCGTGCCCGCCACGCTGACGCGCAGACCGCGCCCGCCGGGGCGGCAGTCGACGCGGTGGTACGGATTGGGCGGGTAGTGCACGAGTTCGCGGCCCTCTTCGACCCACCGGTCCACCGCATCCCACGGGACGTGGACGTAGCCCGGCGCCTCGTCGACCGGATCGTGTGGCAGCGCCTTCGCCACCGCCTCGGGGAAGGCGTAACTCAGCGGCAGGCCGCCGCGATGCACCAGCAGGGCCGCCTCCGTGTCGATCACGGTCTTTCCCTGCGCCATCGCCTGGATGCGGCGAGGATGGGGTTCGACGAACACCGTGCCGGGGCTGACCGGCGGGTGGAACCAACCTGCGGGATCGGCGCTGAGCGGGCCGCGACCGGTGACGAGGCTCATGCGCCGAGGTTACAGATGGCAGGCGCACTGTCTCGTCGCCGCGTGGGGGCACGTGCGTGCGGTGTAGGCCGGCCCGTTTGCGGGCACACCGGAGTGGGGCGACGAATGGGGGACCCGTGAGACGGCTGAACGGCGTTGACGCGCTCATGTTGTACAGCGAGACGCCCGAAATCCACATGCACACAATGAAGATCGGCATCCTCGACGTGTCCGGTGTGCCCGGCGGCTTCAGCATGGAGATGTTCCGCCGCATCGCGGGGCCGCGGCTGCAGGCGCTCACGCCGCTGCGCCTTCAGCTCGTCGACATCCCGCTGCGGGTGCACCATCCGATGTGGTGCGAGAACGCTGAGATAGACCTCGACTATCACGTCCGGTCGGTCCGGGTGCGCGCGCCGGGCGGCCGCCGGGAACTCGACGAACTGATCGGCGAGATCGCCAGCACGCCACTGGACCGCAGCCGTCCGCTGTGGGAGATGTACCTCGCCGAGGGCCTGACCGACGACCGCATCGCGATCATCCACAAGGTGCATCACGTGCTCGCCGACGGCACCGCATCGGCCAACCAGATGGCCAGGGCGCTGGCGCCCGAGGCGCCGCCGGAGACGACGGTGGCAGCCAGCGCGCCGGAGTTGCGGACGACGGGCAGCCTGCTCGCCGCCGCAGGCCGCGACCATGCCCGGCTGGTGCGCCGGCTGCCGAGACTGATGCGCGAGACGGCGGCGGGGGTGGCAGAGGTGCGCAGGGACGTGAAGAAACGCGGCCGGCATCCCGACCTGGCGCGGAACTTCGCGCCGCCGCCGACATTCATCAATCACGTCGTCTCGCCGGTACGCCGCTTCGCCACCACGCCGCTGGCGCTGGCCGACGTGAAGGAGGCCGCGGCGGCGCTGGGCGTCACGCTCAACGACGTGGTGCTGGCGACGGTGTCGGGGGCGCTGCGGGAGTTGTTGCTGCGCTACGACGGCAAGGCGGACCAGCCCCTGATCGCGGGTGTGCCGGTGAGCATCGACCCGTCGCCGGATCGGCTGGTGGGCAACGAGTTCAGCTATCTGACGCCGTCGCTGCCGACCCATGTCGAGGACGTCGGCGAGCGGGTCCGGCTGACCGCGCTGTCCACGTCGATCGCCAAGGAGACCCACCGGCTGCTCGGCCCGACGCTCGTCGCGTCCTGGTTGAACTACCTGCCGCCGCAGGTCACTCCGCCGCTGTTCCGTTTCCAGGGCAGGCGGGTGGAGTCGAGCACCATCATGAACCTGACCGTCTCGAACGTCCGCGGACCGGCGCGTCCCGGACGGGTGGAGGGAGCGGCGGTCACCGAGATCTACTCGGTCGGTCCGCTGGTCGCGGGCAGCGGGATGAACGTCACCGTGTGGAGCTACGTCGACCAGCTCAACGTGTCGGTGCTCACCGACGACCGCACGCTGGCCGATCCGCACGAAGCCACCGACGCCATCCGCCGGGCCTTCTGCGAGATCCGCGCTGCGGCCGACATTTCCAGCCCGCTGACTCCGACCGTGGACACGCTGCCGCTCGCCGCGGCCGTGGGGTAGCGCCCAGGGCGGGCGTGCCTGCCGGTGGCCGTCACGACATCGCGAGCAGCTGACGAAACCGTAACGACGCTTTACAGAATGCCGTTCGAATGTCACGCTGAGGTCGCCGGTCGACCAGTGAACGGAGCTGCCCATGGCCACCCAGTCCGCGCGCACCGACGGGGACCTCCGCCGAGGACGCCCGGATGTGCGCGACAACGGCGCCTCGAGCAGGCTGCTGCGCTACCGGCTCGACGTGCTGGCGGTCGACGCGACCGACGCCGCCCGGTTCGCAGGCGGCTGGCTGTTCGATCGCGCGATGGCGGGCTGGCAGGTCAACGTCCTGGTCACCGACGCTCGCGACACCCGGCCGATGCAGATCCTCGGTGCGACGGTCCTCGACCTGGGCGACGCCCTGGAGTCGGTGGTCACCGACCCGGAGCACGCGGCCGGCCTGGCGGTCTCGGCGGCGGCGCTGGCCGACGGACGCGTCCATGACGCGGTGGCGGATCTGCTGGCCACCGGCAGAACCGAGGTGGCGGTGTGGGGTGGGCGCTGGCCGGACCGCTTCGGCGGCGCCGACGCCGTCAGCTACCGGTTGAGTGCCGCGGCGCGGGTGTTCAAGACGCACGCCATGGCGGCGGCGGGCATCGACACCCCGGTCGGGGCCGACGAGAGGATGAACCGGGGCGGCTACCGCCCGATCGACTCCGACCTGGTGCCGATCGATTGACTCAGCGGATCCAGCCGCGACGGCGCAGCCACCAGTCCCGCACCACCCAGGCGATGAGGACGGCGGCGAAGCCGATGACGAACCAGTCCTCGACGCGTCCGACGTGGTTGCCGCGCAGCATCGTCAGCAGGAACCCGGCCGCCAGCAGCAGCCCGATGTGGATGATGCGGTGGTTCTCCTTGCTCCAGCCCCACTCGGCGGAGGGCACATCTTCGACGTCGACGCCGGTGTGTCGTTCCACTTCGGTGCTGGCCACGGAGTGCTCCTCACGGTCGGGCTGGGCAACTGCCCATGATTCTGGCACATCGCCGCGGGCATACGACAGAGCGTCGTACTGCCGGGGCCGCGGGCGGGCGGCTCACCCGAGATCCGCGTACCGGCGCAACGCCTCGGCGCGTTCCCTGGCGTGATCGACGATCGGCTCGGGATAACCGGCCGGCCGGCGGTCGGCGGGGATGTGTACGTCCGCGTCGCCCGGCAGGTCGGCCAGCTCGGGCACCCAGCGCCGGATGTAGACGCCGTCGGGATCGAACTTCTTGCCCTGGGTGGTCGGGTTGAACACCCGGAAGTACGGCGCGGCGTCGGTGCCGCTGCCCGCGGTCCACTGCCAGCCGTGCTGGTTGTTGGCCATGTCGCCGTCGACGAGCTGGTCGAGGAACCACCGCGCACCCCACTGCCACGGCAGATGCAGGTCCTTGACCAGGAACGACGCCACGATCATCCGCACCCGGTTGTGCATCCAGCCGATCTCGGCGAGCTGGCGCATCCCCGCGTCGACGATCGGGAAGCCGGTGCGGCCGCTCTTCCACGCCTCGAAGGCCTTCTCGGCCTCGGAGCCCTCGTCGGTCTTGATGGCGTCGAATCCGCGGTTCCAGTTCCACCACACGCTGTGCGGCCACTCGTGCAGCACCGAGGCGTAGAAGTCGCGGAACGCGAGCTCGCGCAGGTAGGCCTGGGCGCCCTTGCCGCTGCCGAGATCGCCGACCATCGAACGCGGATGGATGGTGCCGAACTTCAGGTGCGCCGACATCCGGCTGGTGTTGTCGAGGTCGGGCCGGTTGCGGTCGTCGGCGTAGCCGCGCAGCGCGGTGTCCACGAACTGCTGCCATTGCGCGCGGGCGGCGCGCTCGCCGGCGGGCAGGTCGAGGGCGACCCCGTCGTCGGGGATGTCGACCCCGCCGGGTGCGTCGGCCGGATCGATCCACCGCGCCGATTCCGGTCCGGTCCGCGCCGGCGCCCGCCAGCCGTGCTTGCGCCATGCGGCGAAGAACGGGGTGAACACCTTGTACGGTTCGCCGTCGCCCTTGGTGACCCGGCCGGGCGCCACGAGGTACGGCGAGCCGGACGCCTCCAGCGGCACACCGTCGCCGATGCCGTTCAGCGCCTCCCGGACGGCGTCGTCGCGGCGCCTGCCGAACGGCGTGTAGTCCGCCGAGACATGCACCGACGTCGCGCCGATCGCCGTGACCAGCGCGGGAATCCGCTCCTCCGGGCGGCCCTCGGTGACCAGCAGCCGACCGCCGAGGTTGTCGCGCAGATCGCGCAGCGCGTCGTGCAGGTACTGCAGCCGCCGCGGTCCGGAGGAACGGGCCAGCCGCGGGTCGAGCACGTAGCACGCGAGCACCTCGCCGTCGGACTGCGCGGCGTCGATCAGCGGGGGCAGGTCGTGCAGCCGAAGGTCGCGGCGGAACCACAGCAGTGTCGGCATGTCTGTGATGTTGCCCCCAACCGGCGCGCAGGAAACACCGTGGGACTGACGGAAGGATGACGTATGCAGTTCTGGAGCGGAGCGACGTTCCTGGAGACGACGGAGGCCATCGCCGTCGCGCGGATCCTCGACGAGACCGGGTTCGACGGGATGGTGTGTTCCGACCACCTGGTCTACCCGCGCGAGCTGTCGTCGCCGTACCCGGACTCGCCGACCGGCAAGCCGATGTGGGCGCCCGAGACCGCGTGGCCGGACTCCTGGGTGCTCATCGGCGCGATGGCGGCCGTCACGACGAATCTGCGGTTCGGCAACGCCGTCTACATTGCGCCGGCCCGCCCGCTGATCGAGGTCGCCAAGGTGGTCGCCACCGCGGCGGTGGTCTCCCGGGGCCGGGTGTCGCTCGGCGTCGGCGCCGGCTGGATGCGCGAGGAGTACGCGCTGATGGGCCAGGACTTCGCGACCCGCGGCAGGCGTCTCGACGAGATGATCCCCGCGCTGCGGGCGCTGTGGCGCGGCGGCTGGGTGTCCTGGCGGGGCGAGCACTACGACGTGCCCGAATTGATGCTCGAGCCCCACCCACCCGCGCCGGTGCCGATCCTCTGCGGCGGTGAGTCCGATGCGGCGCTGCGCCGGGCGGCGCGTTTGTGCGACGGCTGGGTCGGCTACGCCTACGCCTGGGACGACGCGGTCCACTATGTCGACCGGCTGACCGCGCTGCGGCGCGAGTACGGCCGCGCCGACGAGCCGTTCGAGGTGCTGCTGGCGTTGCGCGAGCAACCCACCGCCGATCTGTACAACCGTGCCCGCGACGCCGGCATCACCGCGGTGATGTGCGCGCCGTGGCTCGGCCCCGGCGGCGCCGGTGCGGGCGACCACCCAGACGACCGGTTCCGCGGACCGATCGAGCGGTTCGCCGAGGACGTCATCGCCAGGGTGCGCTGACGCGGACGCCGCCGGCTGCCACAATCCGGGCATGACGCCTGACGGCTATCCGCGGGACATGGTCGGGTACGGCGCGAACCCACCCGATCCGCAATGGCCCGGCGGGGCGAACATCGCCGTGCAGTTCGTCCTCAACTACGAGGAGGGCGCCGAGAACAACGTGCTGCACGGCGACGCGGCGTCGGAGACGTTCCTGTCCGAGATCGTCGGCGCCCAGCCCTTCCCGAACCGGCACATGAGCATGGAGTCGCTCTACGAGTACGGATCGCGGGCCGGGCTGTGGCGGGTGCTGCGGGTGTTCGACCGGCGCGGGTTGCCGCTCACCGTGTTCGGGGTCGCCGACGCGCTGGCCCGCAATCCCGAGGCCGTCGCCGCGTTCCTCGCCCGCGGCGACGAGATCGCCTGCCACGGCCTGCGCTGGATCAGCTATCAGCTCGTCGACCCCGAGGTCGAGCGCGACCACATGGCCCGCGCGGTCCGCCTGCTGACCGAGCTCACCGGCGCCCCGCCGGCCGGCTGGTACACCGGCCGCGACTCGCCGCAGACCCGGCGGCTGGTGGTCGAGCACGGCGGGTTCCTCTACGACTCCGACTCCTACGCCGACGACCTGCCGTACTGGACCACCGTGGCCGGGCGGTCGCACCTCGTGGTGCCCTACACCCTCGACACCAACGACATGCGCTTCGCCACGCCCGGCGGATTCCCCAGCGGCACAGAGTTCTTCACGCATCTGCGGGACGCGTTCGACGTGCTCTACGCCGAGGGGGCGGCCGGTGCACCGAAGATGCTGTCGATCGGGCTGCACTGCCGCCTGGTCGGCAGGCCCGCCCGCACCGCGGCGCTCGAGCGGTTCCTCGATCACGTGCAGGCCCACGACCGGGTGTGGATCACCCGGCGGGTGGACATCGCGCGGCACTGGACGGCCCGCTTCCCGTCGTGACATTGCGGTGACACCATTCTGATGTCATCATGACGTCATGGATCTGCAGCCCTACGTCGACGCGGTGCGCCACGAGCTCGACCTGGCCGCCCGCGCCGGCGGGCCGGACGCCGCCGAACTCGCGGACAGGCTGACCGCCCCACTCGAATCGGCCCTGCGCCTGGCGCTGCTGGAGGCACTCTCCGAGGCGGCCGAACTGATCACCCGTGAGCTCGCCCCCGGCTCCGTCGACGTCCGGTTGCGCGGCCGCGACCCCGACTTCACGGTCGCGCCCGCGGAGCCGCCCGAGCCGCCACCGGCGCCCACCGGCCCCGATCCGGACGACGAGGGCGGCACCTGGCGCGTCACCCTGCGACTGCCCGAGAACATGCGGCCCGGGGTGGACGCGGCGGCCCGTGAGACCGGAGTGTCGGTCAACGCCTGGCTGGTGCGCTCGGTGGCCGCCGCGCTCGCCCCGCAGCGGGGCAGACCCCGCACGTCGACCGACAAGTCGTTCAGCGGCTGGGTCCGCTGACACCACCCGAGGAGATTCCGATGCCCACGTTCCCCACGCCAGAACCGATCGTCGCCGACATCGAGGTGGTCGCCGGGTCGGTGCGCCTCACAGCCGGCGACCGCGACGACACCGTTGTCGACATCCGGCCCCGTGACCCGTCCCGTGCATCCGACATCAGGGCCGCCGAGAACGCGCGGGTGGACTTCGCCAACGGCCGGCTCAAGATCGCCGCCGGCCCCAAGATGTTGGCGCTCGGCGGCAGGGGAGCGGTCGACGTCGACATCGCGCTGCCGTCGCGCTCACGGCTCCAGGCGTCGACGGCGTCAGCCGACGTGTACGCCGACGGCCTGCTCGGCGACTGCCGCTTCTCGTCGGCGAGCGGCAGGGTCGCTCTGGACGTCGTTGAGGGAAATCTCAAGGCGGACACCGCTTCCGGCGATGTCGCCGTCAGGAGCGTGGCGGGCCCGGTGTCGATATCGACCGCCTCGGGCGACGCCGTGGTGGAGCTCCTGCACGGTGAGCTGAACTTCCAGGCGGCCAGCGGCGGGCTGACGGTCGGGGAACTGCACGGCAATGCGCGGGCACAGACCGCCTCGGGCCCGACGACCGTGACGACCGCCGTGACCGGCTCGCTGCGAGCACGCACCGGCAGCGGCGACGTCGAGATCGGCCTGCCGCACGGCACCGCTGCCCGGCTCGACGTCAGCACCGCGTCCGGCACGGTCCGCAACACCCTGCAGCCGTCGGACGGCCCCTCGGACGGAGACCGGACACTGGAGGTGCACGCGCGGACCGGATCCGGTGACATCCTGGTGCGCCGCTTCGACGGCGCGGTGCGCTGACCGCCCCGTGATCGGAGCCCACCGACACGGAGCCCCCCGCCACGTGGGGGAACGTGGCGGGGGACGGGATCAGTGCCGGGTGCGTCAGTTCATGGGCGGCATCAGCACCGTGTCGATCATGTAGACGGTGGCGTTGGCGGTCTGCACGCCGCCGCACACCACCGAGGCGTCGTTGACCTTGAGGTCGCTGCCCTGACCGGTCACGGTCACGTCGGCGCCCTGCACCGTCTTGTGCGTGCCGACCACCTGCGCGGGCTCGGCCCGGCCCGGGACGACGTGGTAGGTCAGGATGTTGGTGAGCAGCGGCCCGTCGGTCTTCAGCTTCTCGATGGTCGCCGGGTCGATCTTGGCGAACGCCGCATCAGTGGGGGCGAACACGGTGAATTCGCCGCCGTTGAGGGTGTCGACCAGATTCACCTGAGGATTGAGCTGGCCGGACACCGCCTGGGTCAGGGTCTTGAGCATGGGGTTGTTCGACGCGGCCGTCGCGACCGGCTCCTGGGCCATCCCCATCACCGAGCCGGGGCCGGTCGGCACCTGCTGCGCGTAGCCGGCGCAACCCGGCCCCACCAGGCCGGTGGCCGGCTGGGCGGTAGCGACCGCGGCGCCGCTCAGTGACAGACCGATTGCGGCCACCGCCGCACAACCTGCTCCGGCAACCTTCTTCGTGAGATTCATCGACTCGCGCTCCTTTTCGTCAGGGGCGACAGGTGTCGCCGTCCTCGTCACTTCGACTGCTATTCGGCACCGATCGGCTCACGGATGGGTAACGGCCTCAATAGATTTCGCGCAGTGAAAGGTCGAATCGGCGCGCGACGTCCCCCGGCCACGTCGAATGCCCGGGGGACGGTCGCTGCTGGAACGGCGCTCAGTTCGCCGGAGGCATCAGCACCGTGTCGATCATGTAGACGGTCGCGTTCGCGGTTTGCACCCCGCCGCACACCAGGCCCGCGTCGTTGACCTTCAGGCCCTCGCCCTCACCGGTCACCGTGACGTCGGCGCCCTGCACGGTCTTGTGTGTGCCGGCCACCTTGTCGGGAGCCGCGCCCGGACCCGGCACCACGTGGTAGGTCAGGATGCTGGTCAGCAGGTCCGAGTCGGTCTTGAGCTTGTCGATGGTCGCCGGGTCGATCTTGGCGAACGCGTCGTCGGTCGGTGCGAAGACGGTGAACTCGCCGCCGTTCAGCGTGTCGACCAGGTTCACGTTCGGGTTGAGCTGCCCGGACAGCGCCTGGGTCAGCGTCTTGAGCATCGGGTTGTTGGACGCCGCGACGGTCACCGGGTCGGCGGCCATGCCGGTCACCGAACCCGGGCCGGACGGCACCTGCTCGGCGTAGGTGGCGCAGCCCGTGCCGACCAGGTTCGCGGCCGGATCGGCCGCCGCGCTCGACGGGGCGGACGACGTGGCGCTCTCCGCGGCCGACGACGCCGCGCTGGTCGCCGAGGAACCGGTGCTCGACGCCTCTTCGCTCGAACACGCCGCGGCGCCGAACACGGCCAACGCGCTCAGGCCTGCTGCCGCAACGGCCTTGCGGTGGACGGTGTACCTCTTCGTTGAAACCACTGCCACTCCTCGGTACGCGGACGCGGCGGTGCCGCCGTCCTGGTGATCTGACACCGGGGATTCGGGGTGGTGTGCGTCACGGACGGGCCACGGAAGCCGCCGTCACAAACGCGTCACATTCAAGATCGGGGCGCGGTGTGCGCCGGGCGGCTCCCCGAAGGCGGCACAATAGTCCGGTGAGCTCATCCGGATCGCGGCAGCGGGTGCTGATCCTCGGCAGCACCGGGTCGATCGGCACCCAGGCGCTCGAGGTGATCGCCGCCAATCCGGACCGGTTCGAGGTGGTCGGGCTGGCCGCAGGCGGCAACAACCCCGATCTGCTGGCCCGCCAGCGGGCCGAGACCGGCGCCACCGGGCTCGCTGTCACCGATCCCGCGGCCGCCGAGCGCATCGATGACGTCACCCACAGCGGCCCGGACGCCGTGACCCGGCTGGTGCAGGACACCGAGGCCGATGTGGTGCTCAACGCCCTGGTCGGAGCGCTGGGGCTGGAGCCCACCCTGGCGGCTCTCGCCACCGGCGCGCGGCTCGCACTGGCCAATAAGGAGTCGCTGGTGGCCGGCGGTCCGCTGGTGCTGCGCGCGGCCGCGCCCGGTCAGATCGTGCCGGTCGACTCCGAGCACTCGGCGATGGCGCAGTGCCTGCGCGGCGGCACCGCCGACGAGGTCGCCCGGCTGGTACTCACCGCATCCGGCGGCCCGTTCCTCGGCTGGTCGGCCGACGACCTCGACTCGGTGAGCCCGGAACAGGCCGGCAAGCACCCCACCTGGTCCATGGGCCCGATGAACACCCTGAACTCGGCGACGCTGGTCAACAAGGGCCTCGAGCTGATCGAGACGCACCTGCTGTTCGGCATCCCGTACGACCGCATCGACGTCGTCGTGCACCCGCAGTCGATCGTGCACTCGATGGCCACCTTCACCGACGGGTCGACCCTGGCGCAGGCCAGCCCGCCCGACATGAAGCTGCCGATCGCGCTGGCGCTGGGCTGGCCGGACCGGGTGCCCGGGGCCGCCGCCGCATGCGACTTCTCCACCGCCACCACCTGGGAGTTCCTGCCGCTCGACGACGAGGTCTTCCCGGCGGTGCGGCTGGCCCGCGCGGCGGGCACCGCAGGCGGCTGCCTGACCGCGGTCTACAACGCGGCCAACGAGGAGGCCGCCGCGGCGTTCCTGGACGGCCGCATCTCCTTCCCGGCAATCGTCCGGACGGTCGGCGAGGTGCTGGCCGCCGGCGACGAGTGGGCCGCCGAACCAGCTACCGTGGAGGAGGTACTCGAGGCGCAGAGATGGGCCCGCGAGAAGGCCCGCTCCGTGCTCACCCAGGAGGTTCAGCCCGCCCGATGATGTTCGTTGTTGGTGTCGCGCTGTTCGCGCTCGCAATTCTGGTCTCGGTGGCCCTGCACGAATGCGGCCACATGTGGGTGGCGCGTGCCACCGGTATGAAGGTGCGTCGGTACTTCGTCGGCTTCGGGCCGACGCTGTGGTCCACCCGCAGGCCCAACAAGCTGGGGGAGACCGAGTACGGCGTCAAGGCCATCCCGCTCGGCGGCTTCTGCGACATCGCGGGCATGACCCCGGTCGACGAACTCGACCCCGCCGACCGCGCGTACGCCATGTACCGGCAGAAGGTGTGGAAGCGGGTGGCGGTGCTGTTCGCCGGCCCCGGCATGAACTTCGTCCTCGGCATGGTGATCATCTACGGCATCGCGCTGAGCTGGGGCCTGCCCGACCTCAACCCGCCCACCACCGCCGTCGTCGGGGAGACCGTGTGTGTCGCGCCGCAGGTCTCGAAGACCGAGATGGGCGAGTGCACCGGGCCGGGGCCCGCCGCGCTGGCCGGTATCCGGCCCGGCGACACCGTCGTCAAGGTCGGTGACACCCCGGTGGCGAACTTCAAGGAGATGGTGACCGCCGTCCGGACCCTCGACGGGCCGACGCCGTTCACGGTGGAGCGGGACGGCAGCGAATTCACCACCGTGGTGGACGTCACCCGCATCGAGCGCTTCACCACCGACGGCGACACCCCGTCGGAGGTCGGCGCCGTCGGCATAGGTGCGCCCGACCCGCTGCAATGGGCGCAGTACAACCCGCTGACAGCGGTGCCCGGCACCTTCGCGTTCACCGGCGACCTTGCCGTCCAGCTCGGAGAGTCGCTGGCCAAGATCCCCACCAAGATCGGCGCGCTGGTGGACTCGATCGGCGGTGGCGAGCGCGACCCCGAGACCCCGATCAGCGTGGTCGGCGCCAGCATCATCGGTGGTGACACCGTCGACGCCGGCGTGTGGGAGTTGTTCTGGCTCTTCCTGGCTCAGCTCAACTTCGTCCTCGGCGCGGTGAACCTGATCCCGCTGCTGCCCTTCGACGGCGGGCACATCGCGGTGGCGGTGTTCGAGAAGATCCGCAACATGATCCGGTCGGCGCGCGGCAAGGTGGCCGCGGCGCCGGTGAACTATCTCAAGCTGATGCCCGCTACTTACGTAGTCTTGGTGGTGCTGGTCGGCTACATGCTGCTGACCGTGACCGCCGACTTCGTCAACCCGATCAGGTTGCAGTAGCCGGCCCTGAACGTACGGAGATGCAGTGACCTCGATAGGCCTGGGCATGCCGGCACCGCCGGCGCCGGTGCTCGCGCCGCGCCGCAAGACGCGTCAGCTGATGGTGCGCGACGTCGGTGTCGGCAGCGACCACCCGATCGCCGTGCAGTCGATGTGCACGACGAAGACCCACGACATCAACGCGACGCTGCAGCAGATCGCCGAATTGACGGCGTCCGGCTGCGACATCGTGCGGGTGGCGTGCCCGCGGCAGGAGGACGCCGACGCGTTGCCCGCCATCGCCAAGAAGTCGCAGATCCCGGTGATCGCCGACATCCACTTCCAGCCCAAGTACATCTTCGCCGCGATCGACGCCGGCTGTGCCGCCGTGCGCGTCAACCCGGGCAACATCAAGGAGTTCGACGGCCGGGTCAAGGAGGTCGCCAAGGCGGCGGGCGCGGCGGGCATCCCGATCCGCATCGGCGTCAACGCCGGCTCGCTCGATCCGCGGTTGATGAAGAAGTACGGCAAGGCCACCCCCGAGGCGCTGGTCGAGTCGGCGCTGTGGGAGGCCTCGCTGTTCGAGGAGCACGGCTTCGGCGATATCAAGATCAGCGTCAAGCACAACGACCCGGTCATCATGGTCGCGGCCTACGAACAGCTCGCCGCGCAGTGCGACTACCCGCTGCACCTCGGTGTCACCGAGGCGGGGCCCGCGTTCCAGGGCACCATCAAGTCCGCCGTCGCGTTCGGCGCGCTGCTGAGCAAGGGCATCGGCGACACCATCCGCGTCTCGCTGTCCGCGCCCCCGGTCGAGGAGATCAAGGTCGGCAACCAGATCCTCGAGTCGCTGAATCTGCGGCCGCGCGGGCTGGAAATCGTGTCGTGCCCGTCCTGCGGGCGCGCCCAGGTCGACGTCTATACGCTGGCCAACGAGGTCAGCGCCGGCCTCGAGGGCATGGACATACCGCTTCGCGTCGCGGTGATGGGCTGCGTCGTCAACGGGCCGGGCGAGGCGCGCGAGGCGGACCTCGGCGTCGCGTCCGGAAACGGCAAGGGACAGATCTTCGTTCGCGGCGAGGTCATCAAGACCGTGCCCGAGGCGCAGATCGTCGAGACCCTGATCGAAGAGGCGATGCGCATCGCCGCCGAGATGGACTCCGGCGAGACAAGTGCCAGCGGTTCACCTGTTGTCACCGTAAGCTGAGGGCGGCCCTGTGGTCGGGGTCACGACCGCACGAACAGAAAGACGCGCGATGTCGGCACCGCCGCTGTTCCGCCATGTCGACGAGCGACGGGTGTCGGTGGTGCGGGACGCCGCCACGGTCCTCGAGGTGCTCGACCGTGATCCGATCGGGTCCTGCATGGTCGCCGCCCGGGTGGCCGACCACGGCGTCGACCCCGGTGCCATCGGTGGTGAGCTGTGGACCCGCAGGGGCGCCGCCGAGTCGCTCTGTTACGCCGGTCCGAACCTGATCCCGCTGCGCGGTGAGATCGACGACCTGAACGCGTTCGCCGACCAGGCGATGAGCACGGCGCGGCGCTGTTCGTCGCTGGTGGGCCGGGCCGGTCTGGTGCTGCCGATGTGGCGCCGCCTCGAGACGGCCTGGGGGCCTGCGCGTGACGTGCGCGAGCACCAGCCGCTGATGGCGTTGCACTCCGCGCCGCAGTGCTCGATCGACGCCGCGGTGCGGCCGGCCCGCATGGAGGAACTCGACGCGTATCTCGCCGCGGCCATCGACATGTTCATCGGCGAGGTCGGCGTCGACCCGCGGATGGGTGACAACGGCCGCGGTTACCGGCGCCGGGTGGCCGGTCTGATCGCCGCCGGCCGTGCGTGGGCGCGGTTCGAGCGCGGCGAGGTGGTGTTCAAGGCCGAGGTCGGATCGCAGTCACCGACCGTCGGCCAGATCCAGGGTGTGTGGGTGCATCCGGACTGGCGCGGCCGTGGGCTGGGTACCGCCGGCACCGCGGCACTGTCGGCGGCGGTGCTGCGCAGCGGGCGGATCGCCAGCCTGTACGTCAACAGCTTCAACACCGTCGCCCGGGCGACGTACGCGCGCATCGGATTTGAAGAGGTCGGCACCTTCGCGACGGTTCTGCTCGACTGATCGCCGCCCGGTTCCCCGGGAGCGGGCCGCAGCCCTTAGGCTGCCGTCATGACCGAACCCGACCCCAAGGTCGCCCGCCGCGAGATCGCCGACACCCTGGTACGGGCGCTCGACCACAGGCACGAGGTGCTCGACGCGATCGTCGACTCCGAAGACCACGACGCTGCGATCGAGGCGGTCGCATCGCTGCTGAAGACCTCGCCGGCCAGTGCTGAGGCAGTGCTGCGGCTGTCCTTCGACCGGCTCACCAAGGTGTCCCGGCGGCGCATCGCCGCCGAGTTGGAGGATCTCAACAACCAGCTGAGCTTCACGAGGGGCGAGTCCGCCTCTGCGTCACCGGACTCGCTGGCACTGCGGGCCTTCGATGCGACTGCCGACGGCGACATCTTCGCCGCCCGCACCGCCGACGTCGGTGCGGCGGGCGACGGTTCCGGGGGGCCCGCAGGCGATCTGGAGGATGAGATCTCCGCGGCCGTGGCGCGGGTCGCCGCCGAGGAGGCGGCGTGGCTGGTGGCGGTCGACGGCTCCGACAAGGTCGGCATGGTGTTCGGCGAGCTGGCCGGCGGCGAGGTCAACGTGCGGGTATGGATCCACCCGCAGTTCCGCAAACGCGGATACGGCACCGCGGCACTGCGCAAGTCCCGCTCGGAGATGGCTGCGTTCTTCCCGGCGGTGCCGCTGGTGGTGCGCACCCCGGCCGCCGGGTCCTGAGTCAGGCCGTCGCGGCCTTGGTCAGGGTGTACTGGCGGACGTCGACGTGGCGCCAACGGAACCGGTCGGCACAGCCGGTGAGATACCGGATGTAGGTCTGGTATGTGTCCTCCGAGGCGATGCGTACCGCGTCGTCATGGCGGGCGGTCAGTGTCTCCGCCCAGATGTCCAGCGTGCGGGCGTAATGCGGCTGCAACGACTGGACGTTGCGCACCGCGAAGCCGGCCGCCTCGGCGTAGGAGGGGATGCTCTGTGGTAGCGGCAGCTCACCGCCGGGGAAGATCTCCCGGCCGAGGAACGCCCAGAAGTCGACGTCTTCACGGGTGATCTTGCGGCCCATCCGAAAGATGTCGCGGCCCATGGTGACGATGGAGTGCAGCATCATCCGGCCGTCGCCGGGCAGGATGTCGTACGCCCGCTCGAAGAACATCGGGTAGCGGGCGTACTTGAAGTGTTCGAACGCGCCGATCGACACGATGCGATCCACCGGATCGTGGAACTCCTCCCATCCTTGCAACCGCACCTCGGCGTGTCTGCCCGAGTCGATATTCGGCCGGGAAGCCAGCAGCCCCTGCACATGCTGGTACTGGTTTTCGCTCAGCGTCAGCCCGATGACATTGACGTCGTAACGCTCCAACGCCCGCAGCATCGTGGCGCCCCATCCGCAACCGATGTCGAGCAGCGTCATCCCGCGCCGTAGGTCACATTTGCCCAGCGACAGGTCGATCTTCGCCAGCTGCGCCTGTTCCAGCGTGAGGTCCGGGGGCTCGAAGTACGCGCAGCTGTAGGTTTGCGTGGGATCCAGGAAGAGCCGGAAGAAGTCGTCGGACAGGTCGTAGTGGTGCTGTACGTCGCCGAAATTCGGGGACGGATCGGTGTCGGCCATCGTCGATCACGGTATGCCCCGCACCGCTTACCGACACCACCGGGCGCTTCGCCGGAATGCGGCAAATCGGCTCCGGCGGAGGGCCGGGGCGATTGTCACGGCCGGGTCTCGGTGCGCCTCCCGGACATGCGGTGCCAAAGTTCTTAACATCTGCCCCAATGGCAACTCAAACCTCAGCAGTATTACGGGTGTCCGCATTGGCCGCCCTGGTGATGGTTGCGGCGGCGGCGTCGCTGAGCGCCTGTACCCCCCGCCCCAACGGTCCCGAACCGACGGCCGAGGAGTTCTTCGCGGCGCTGGGCCGCGGGGACACCGGCGCTGCCGCCGAGCTGGCCGACCGGCCCGACGAGGCGCGCGCCGACCTGAACGAGGCGTGGGCCGGTCTGCAGGCCAGCACGCTGGACGCCCAGATCCTCAGTGCCCGCTACGCCGAGGACACCGGAAGCGTGACCTACCGCTACACCTGGCACCTGCCCAAGGACCGCACCTGGACCTACGACGGCCGGCTGAACATGGTCCGCGACGAGGGCCGGTGGCAGGTGCGGTGGAGCGCCACCGGGCTGCACCCCCGGCTCGGTGAGAACCAGACACTCGCGCTGCGCGCCGACGCCCCGCCGCGCGCCGCGGTCAACGAACGGGGCGGCAGCGATGTGCTGGTGCCCGGCCAGCTCTACAGCTATGCCCTCGACGCGGGAGCCGCAGGCGGGGCGCTGATGCCCGCCGCGCGCGCCGCGGCCGACGCGCTGCGGCAGTTCGACCCGACCATGGACGCCCAACGGCTGGCCGAGGTGGCCAGCTCGTCGCCGGGGCCGCTGAGCCTGATCACCCTGCGCCAGTCCGACCACGACCGGGTGGCGGGGGCGCTCGGCGCGGTGCCCGGCGTCGTCGTCACCCCGCAGGCCGCGATGCTGCCGACCGACGACAGCTTCGCCCCCGCGATCGTGGAGGAGGTGCGCAAGGCCGTCGTCGACGAACTCGACGGACAGGCCGGCTGGCGCGTGGTCAGCGTCAACCACAACGGCGTGGACGTCGACGTGCTCAACGAGGTGGCGGGCAATCCCTCGCCGTCGGTGACCATCAGCCTGGACCGGGCCGTGCAGAACGCCGCCCAGAACGCGGTCGACTTCACCGGCAAGAAGGCGATGATCGTGGCCATCAAGCCGTCCACCGGCGAGATCCTGGCCGTCGCACAGAACGCCGCCGCCGACGCCGACGGTCCGATCGCCACCATGGGCCTCTACCCGCCCGGCTCGACATTCAAGATCGTCACCGCGGGCGCGGCGATCGACCGGGCCATGGCGACCCCCAACACGCTGCTGGGCTGCCCCGGCAAGATGGACATCGGCCACCGCACCGTGCCCAACTACGGCGGGTTCGACCTGGGCACCGTGCCGATGTCACGGGCCTTCGCCAGTTCCTGCAACACCACCTTCGCCGAACTGGCCAGCCGGATGCCGCCGCGCGGGCTGACCACCGCGGCCGCCCAGTACGGGATCGGGCCGGACTACGAGATCGAGGGCATCACCACGGTGTCCGGGTCGGTGCCGCCGACGGTCAACCTGGCCGAACGCACGGAGGACGGTTTCGGCCAGGGCAAGGTGCTGGTCAGCCCGTTCGGGATGGCGATGGCCGCCGCCACCGTCGCGGCCGGACGCACGCCGGTGCCCCGGCTCATCGAGGGCCGCGAGACCGTCATCAACGGCGAACGCACGCCCATCTCGCCGGCGATGGTCGACGGCCTTCGCCCGATGATGCGGCTGGTGGTGACCAACGGCACCGCCGACGACCTGCAGGGCGTCGGCGACGTCCGCGGCAAGACCGGTGAGGCCGAGTTCGCCGGCGGCTCGCACTCGTGGTTCGCCGGCTACCGCGGTGACATGGCGTTCGCCGCGCTGATCGTCGGCGGCGGCAGCTCGGAGTACGCGGTGCGGATGCTGCGCGGCATGCTCGACGGTCTGCCGCCGGACTATCTGGCCTGACGTCCCGGCGGCGGTAAATTGGGACGGGTCATGACCAGTCCCAACGGTGAACCCATCGCACTGCGCATCTCGGACGCCGACCGCAACGGCACCCTGCGCCGGCTGCACAACGCCGTCGCGATGGGCCTGATCGACATCGGCGAGTTCGAGGAACGTTCGGCGCGGGTGTCGCAGGCCCGGCTGCGGCCCGACCTGGACACGCTCGTCGACGACCTGCCCGGGCCCGGCGCCATCGTCACCTCGGCCACCGACCGGGTCGAACTGCGTGGCGTGTTCGGATCCCTGAAACGGCAGGGCGAGTGGATCGTCCCGACCCGGTTGGCGCTGCACCGCCGGATGGGCTCGATCAACCTCGACCTGACCCGGGCCCGGTTCGCCGGCCCGATGGTGGTCATCGAACTCGACCTGCGCGCCGGCGGGCTCGAACTGCGCCTGCCCGACGGCGCCAGCGCCTCGATCGACGACGTCGAGGTGATCGTCGGCAGCGCCACCGACCACCGCCGGGACGCCCCCGCCGAGGGCAGGCCGCACGTCGTGCTGACCGGCAAGGTGGTGTTCGGCTCGGTGGACATCCGCGGCCCGCGCACCGGGTGGCGGTGGCGGCGCGGCGAGCGCTGACCTATCTGCGGTCGAGCACCGCGAAGCTCAGCGTGGCCCGCGCGGCCAGCCGGTCACGGCCGACGTCGGTGACATCGACGGCGGTGACGATCATCCGCCTGCCCGCCCGCACGATTGTCGCCTCGGCGCGCGCCGGGCCTGCCACGACGGGCGCGAGGAAGTGCACGGTCATGTCCGCGGTGGTGACGTCCTGATCGGCGGAGACCTGCCTGCCGGCAAGGCGCCCCGCGGCGATGTCGATCAGCGTCGCCACCAGCCCGCCCTGTAGCGCGCCGCGGACGTTGGTCAGGCGGGCCGGTTGTCCATCTCCAGGATGAGCAACTCGTCGGCCACCACGACGTCGCGCAGCCCCAGCTGTCCGAGCAGGTGGTCGGGCGTGGTCACCATCGGCCGCGTCGTGAGGTTCGACTCGTCGAGCATGGCTGACAAGATAGCAGCACTCTCCAAAATAGAGATCGACGTTCTCCTGGTTATCCTGGGTGTCATGCCTGTTCGCACCGCGCTTCGACCCGGTGAGCTGTCTCCGACGCTGCCGGTGCCCAAATCGATCGCCCGCCCCGAGTACGCCTGGCGGCCGACGGTGAACGAGGGCAGCGAGCCCTGGGTGCAGACCCCCGAGGTGATCGAGAAGATGCGCGTCGCCGGGCGGATCGCGGCGGGCGCGCTGGCCGAAGCGGGCAAGGCCGTCGCACCCGGCGTCACCACCGACGAACTCGACCGGATCGCCCACGACTACATGGTCGACCACGGCGCCTACCCGTCCACTCTGGGCTACAAGGGATTTCCGAAGTCCTGCTGCACCTCGCTCAACGAGATCATCTGCCACGGCATCCCGGATTCGACCGTCGTACAGGACGGTGACATCGTCAACATCGACGTCACCGCCTACATCGACGGCGTGCACGGCGACACCAATGCGACATTCCTGGCCGGCGACGTCGCCGAGGAGCACCGCCTGCTCGTCGAGCGCACCCACGAGGCGACGATGCGGGCCATCAAGGCGGTCAAGCCGGGCCGTCAACTCTCGGTCGTCGGCCGGGTGATCGAGTCGTACGCGAACCGGTTCGGCTACAACGTGGTTCGCGACTTCACCGGCCATGGCATCGGCACCACCTTCCACAACGGTCTGGTGGTGCTGCACTACGACCAGCCGTCGGTGGACACCGTGCTCGAGCCCGGGATGACGTTCACCATCGAGCCGATGATCAACCTCGGCGGCCTGGACTACGAGATCTGGGACGACGGCTGGACCGTCGCCACCCGGGACAAGAAGTGGACCGCGCAGTTCGAACACACCCTGGTGGTCACCGACGGCGGCGCCGAGATCCTCACCCAGCTGTGAGCACCGCACTGAGCGCACGTTCGGCGTGCTGAAGGGTGCGTTGCTGGTCGCCGGCACCACCAGCGACGCGGGCAAGTCGATGGTCGTCGCCGGGCTGTGCCGGCTATTGGCCCGCCAAGGCGTGCGGGTGGCGCCGTTCAAGGCGCAGAACATGTCCAACAACTCGGCGGTCACCGTCGAGGGCGGCGAGATCGGCCGGGCGCAGGCGGTACAGGCCCGCGCCGCAGGACTGGCGCCCAGCATCCGGTTCAACCCCGTACTCCTCAAGCCCGGCAGCGACCGCACGTCGCAACTGGTGGTGCGCGGACGGGTCGCCGGGTCGGTGGCCGCCGCGGACTACATCGCCCACCGCGACCGGCTCGCCGCGCTGATCGCCGACGAACTCGCTTCGCTGCGCGACGAATTCGACGTCGTGCTGTGCGAGGGCGCCGGCTCCCCGGCCGAGATCAACCTGCGCGCCACCGACCTGTCCAACATGGGGCTGGCCCGCGCCGGCCGGTTGCCGGTCGTCGTGGTCGGCGACATCGATCGGGGCGGGGTGCTGGCCCACTTCCACGGCACGGTCGCGGTGCTCGACCCGCAGGATCAGGCGCTGATCGCCGGCTTCGTGGTCAACAAGTTCCGCGGCGACCCGGCACTGCTGGCGCCCGGGCTGGACCGGCTGACCGAGCTGACCGGTAGGCCCACCTACGGCGTGCTGCCCTACAGCGACGAGATCTGGCTGGACACCGAGGATTCGGTGTCGGTGCTGACCGGCCGGGTGGTCGGGCGGCCGATGCCGCCGCGCGGCGCCCAGCCGCTGACCGTCGCCGCGGTCCGGCTGCCGCGCATCTCGAACTCCACCGATGTCGAGGCGCTGGCCTGCGAGCCCGGGGTGCTGGTGCGCTGGGTCAGCGAGCCCGCCGACCTGGCCGACGCAGACGTCGTGGTGCTGCCCGGCAGCAAGGCGACGGTCGCCGACCTGACGTGGCTGCGCGAGCGGGGCCTGGCGGAGGCGATCGGCGGATATGCCCACGCGGGCAGGCCGGTGCTCGGGATCTGCGGCGGCTTCCAGATGCTGTGCCGCCACATCGACGACTCGGTGGAGTCGCGGGCGGGACGGGTCGACGGCCTGGCGTTGCTCGACGCCGACATCGCGTTCGCCGCCGGCAAGACGCTGCGCCACCACGACGCCCCGCTGCGGGGTTACGAGATCCACCACGGCCAGGTGGCCGACAGCTCCGCCGACGAGTGGACCGACGCCGGCACCGGCGCCGCGGTCGGGCTGCGCCGCGACGGTGTCTACGGCACCCACTGGCACGGACTGCTCGACAACGACGCCTTCCGCAGGCGCTGGCTCAGCGAGGTGGCCGCGGCGGCGGGCCGGCCGGGCTTCGTCGTCGCCGACGACACCGACGTATCCGCGCGGCGCGACGCCCAACTCGACGTGATGGCCGACCTGCTGGCCGGGCACCTCGACGTGGACGCCGTCTGCGACCTCGTCGCGCACGGCCCACCGCCACGCCCCACGCTCGTCACCACGCGCGCCTGAGCTCGCCTACCCTGGCCTCATGGTCGGCCGGTGGGGGGCGCTGCTCGCGGCGGCGTGCGCGCTCACCGGATGCGGCACGACCGTCACCGGGACACCCACCTGGCCGGGGGCCCGGCTGGAGCGAGCGCTGCTGACCGCCGCGGACTTCCCGGCCGGCGTGCAGTACGACCGGATCGTCGACGGGACCGGCGAACCCGGTGCCCGAAGCGGTCCGCCGTCGATGCTGTCCGAGCCGCCCGGTTGCTCGGACGGGCTCACCAGGGTGATCGCCGGATCGGGTGAGCGCGGCCCCGGGAGTGCGGCCGAGTACGTGGTCGCCTGGGACGGCGTGCGAATCGTGATGACCGTTCTGACGTGGCCGCTGGACGTCGAGCAGCTCGCCGCGACCGCCGACCGGTGCGCGAAATTCGAGACGTTCTTCGACCCGGCCACCCCGGGCATCCCGATGACCACCACACGACTGCCTGCACCTCGCCCCGAAGCGCTGGTGTACCAACAGACGATGACGCTCGCCGGCGTCGACAACAGTGTCTATTTCAGCTTCGAGAACGTCGGCACGATGGCCGTCTTCGGCATCGCGTTCCCGACGGAGAATCCGGACATCGCCGTCAAAGGCACGCTGCCGCAGACGTTTCTGGATACCGCGGACCGACAGGCGCAACGCGCTGGGGCACAGTGAGAGTCGGGTCAAGAACGTAATTCCGCCCGGGCGACCCGGCTTCTCCCTGTAGCGTGGCCGAATGCTCTCATCCATGGTCACCGTCGACGGATTCTCCGTCCCGGTGGACGTGGCGGGCCCGGAGAAGGGCTCGACCGTGGTGGTCCTCGGCGCGGCCAATCATTCCCCCGCGAGCTATGACGCGGTCTGCGCGCGCTTGCACACCGCGTCGCTGCGCACGGTCATCATCGGTCCCGATCCGCGGCTGACCCCCAAGGCGGTGGTGGGCATCCTCGACGCACTCGACGTGCGCTGGGCGTTGCTGGTGGGGGACAAGGTGGGTGGCGAGCTGGCGTGGGAGCTGGCGGCCACCAGGCTCGACCGGTTCATCGGGCTGGTCGTCATCGACCGGGGGCATCCCCGGGTCGCCGACCTGTCCGGAGTGGTCCGCGACGAGGACTGCCCGCCGGTCGAGATGAACACCACGGCGCTGGTGAGCACCCCCGCCTCGCGAGCCGTGGCCAAGGCCAGCCAGCGCTACGTGTACGGCGAGTTCCGGCTGGTCGAGCTGCTCGGCCGGCGCAATGCGCATGACGCCACGGCGCAGGTCGCCGCCGAGATCGTGCTGCGCACCAGCACCTGGTGACCGGCTAGGAAGTTGTCTCGTCCGGAGTCCAGGCCTGCGGCAGGCCCGGCTGGTTCGGGAACAGGAAATCGATGAAAGCCGCTGCGGTGGGCTGAGGTTCGTGATTCGCCAGCCCCGGCCGCTCGTTGGCCTCGATGAACACGTACTCGATGTCGGTGACGTCGGGCACCAGGAGGTCGATGCCGGTCACCGGGATGCCGAGTGCTTCTGCGGCGGTGACCGCCACCCGGCACAACTCGGGGTTGACCTCGGCGGTGACGTCGTGGATGGTGCCGCCCTGATGGAGGTTGGCGGTGCGGCGCACCCGCAGCCGCTCGCCCTCGGGCAGTACGTCGTCGAAGGTCCAGCCGGCCTCGCGGACGGTGGATTCGGTGACCTCGTCGATCGGAATGCGCGACTCGCCCCCGGTCGCGGCGGCCCGCCGCCTGCTCTGCGTCTCGATCAGTTCGCCGATGGTGTGCTTGCCCGTGCCGACGACTTCCGCGGGCTTACGCAGCGCGGCGGCGACCACCCTTCCGTCGATCACGACCAGGCGCAGGTCGTCGCCGGTGGCGCGCTGTTCGATCAGCACCTCGGGGTGCTGCTCGCGCGCCCGCACCAGGGCGGCGTCGAGTTCCTCGGGGCCGTCGACACCGACGGTGATGCCCTTGCCCTGCTCGCCGCGGGTGGGCTTGACCACGACGTCGCCGACCTCGGTGAGGAACGCGTGGTCCTCGGCGTCGAAGGTGGCGAGCCGGCCCTTGGGCACCTTGATGCCCGCCTCGGACACGATGCGCCGGGTCTGGCGCTTGTCGTCGCACCGGCTCATCGCCACCGCGGAGGTGAACTCCGAGAGCGACTCACGGGTGATCACGCTGCGGCCGCCGTGCGAGAGCCGCATCTCACCGGCGCCGGCGTCGAGCACCTCCACCCAGATGCCGCGACGCATCGCCTCGTCGGCGATGATCCGCGCGTAGGGGTTGAGGTCGTCGACCGTCTCCGGGGGGTGGGTGAACAGCGGTTCGTTGATCGCGTTCTTGCGCTTCACCGCCAGCACTGGCACCCGCTGGAAGCCCAGCTTCTCGTACAGGGCGATCGCCGCGGCGTTGTCATGGGCGACCGACAGGTCCATGTAGGCGCGGCCGCGGTCCCGGTAGGTCGCCGCCAGCACCCGGGTGAGCGCCGCCCCAACGCCGGGCAGGCTGGTGGTGGGGTCGACCGCCAGCGTCCACAGGCTCGACCCGTCCTCGGGGTCGTCGAAGAGCAGTTCGTGGTCGACGCCGGTGACGGTGCCGATCACCGTTCCGTCATCGTCGCGGACCGCCACCAGGTAGTCGACCGCGTCCACGTCGCGGTGGTTGGCCCAGATGACGTCGACGGGTGCGGGCACCATGCCGCAGCGCACGTACACCCGGTTCATCGCGTCGGCCTCGGCGGCGTCGGCGAGCGGTCGCACCGTGAACCCGAGGGGATCGGCGTCGGGCACCTCGCGCTCGGCGAAGCGCAACCGGTAGGTGTGACTCGGGTCGATGAACAGTTCCGAGGGCGACCGCGCGACGAGGACGTGTGACTCCCTGGCGTAGATGCAGATGTCGCGACGCCCCGGCCCCTCCTGCTGCAGGGCCTGCGCCAGCCGTTCCGGGTCGGCGAAGGTCTGTCCGAAGATCAAACGGCCCCAACCGAGTTCGAGAACGACGTCGTCGGCCATCGCGTCGACGAGGTGCTGCGGCGACGCGTCGTGCAGACCCATGGTGATGGCCTCGGTGTGATCACCGGCGGACACCACATGTGGATCTGTGTCGGTCACGCCGCGGCCCCGTTGATGCCGTGCCGTTGCAGCCACAGTTCGAGCAGCCCGATCTGCCACAGCTCGTTGCCGCGCAGCGGTGTCAGCCTGCCGTTGGGGTCGGCCAGCAGCCGTTCGACGGCCTCCGGGCGGAACAGGCCGCGCTCCTTGGCCTCCGGCGCGTACAGCGCGTCGCGCACCAGGTCGAGGTAGGGGCCCTCGAGGTGGGTCAGCGCCGGCACCGGGAAGTAGCCCTTGGGCCGGTCGATCACGTCGGCCGGGATGACCTTGCGGGCCGCCTGCTTGAGCACACCCTTGCCGCCGTGGGCGATCTTGTACTCCGGCGGACAGGTGGCCGCCAGCTCGACGAGCTCGTGGTCCAGGAACGGCACGCGGCCCTCCAGACCCCACGCCATGGTCATGTTGTCCACCCGCTTGACCGGGTCGTCGACCAGCATGACGGTGGTGTCCAGGCGCAGCGCCCGGTCGACGCCGGACTCGGCGCCCGGCATACCGAAGTGCTCGGCGACGAACCGCAGGCTCGGGTCGCCGTCGGCGAAGAAGCCGGGGGTGACCAGGCCGCCGACGCCGGCGGTGTCGCGGTCGAAGAAGGCGCCGCGGTAGGTCTGCACCGCACCGTCGAGGCCGCTCGCGGCGGGCTCACCCATCGGCGGGTACCAGTGGTAACCGGCGAACACCTCGTCGGCGCCCTGGCCGGACTGCACCACCTTGACGTGCTTGGCCACTTCCTGGCTGAGCAGGTAGAACGCCACGCAGTCGTGGCTGACCATCGGCTCGCTCATGGCGCCGATCGCACCGTCGAGCGCAGGCAGCATGCGCTCGGTGCCGATCCGGATCTGATGGTGGTCGGTGGCGAACCGTTCGGCGACGATGTCGGAGTACTTGAACTCGTCGCCGGCCACGCCGCCCACCGACTCGAAGCCGATCGAGAACGTCTGCAACCCGTGCTGGCCGGCCTCGGCGAGCAGCCCGACGATCAGGCTGGAGTCCACACCGCCGGACAGCAGGCAGCCGACCGGCACGTCGGCCACCAGCCTGCGCTCGACGGCCAGCCGCAGCGACGCGAGGACGGCGTCCTCCCAGTCCTGCTCCGACCAGTCCGCGCGGTCGTCCTGGCGGCTGAAATCGGGGGACCAGTACGTGGTGGTGGTCCGGCGGCCGTCGGGCTCGATCGCGATCAGCGACGCGGGCGGCACCTTCTTGACGCCCCGCAGGATGGTCAGCGGCGGCGGCACCACCGAGTGGAACGTGAGGTAGTGGTGCAGCGCGACCGGGTCGATGTGGGTGTCGACGCCGCCGCCGGCCAGAAGGGCGGGCAGCGACGAGGCGAACCGGATGCGGTGTGCGTCCTCGGTGATGTACAGCGGTTTGATGCCCAGCCGGTCACGGCCCAGCAGCACCCGGCCGGACTCGCGCTCGACGATCGCGAACGCGAACATGCCCTTGAGGTGGTCGACGAACCGGTCACCCCAGCGGTGGTAGGCCTTCAGCATCACCTCGGTGTCGCTGGTGGAGAAGAACCGGTAGCCGTGGTCGGACAACTCGCGGCGCAGTTCGGGGTAGTTGTAGATGCAGCCGTTCCAGGCGATCGCCAGACCGAGGTCGGAGTCGACCATGGGCTGTCCGCCGGCCTCGGTGAGGTCGATGATCTTCAGGCGACGGTGACCCAATGCGACCCTGCCCGCTGACCAGGCGCCCGCGCCGTCCGGGCCGCGCGGCGACATCGCCTCGGCCATCTTCGACACGGCGGCCAAGTCAGGGGTTCGGCCGTCGAGGCGTACCTCGCCGGTGGCTCCACACACGCAGGTGACATTACCCGCAGGGCGGAAAAATTAACGGGTGAGCGACCTGGCGTGACCCAGATCGCATCAGTCGGTGTGGCCCTTGAGGATCTCGTCCTCGATGGTCCCGCCCAGGCCCTCGGCCTCCGGGTCGAAGCCGTGCAGGCCACCGGTGACGGCGTACTCCTCCTCGGGGGAGAGCACCAGGCGGTGCCGGCCGTAGAGGCCGAACACCAGCAGGCCGATGACGTAGAAGACGACGATCGCGATCACCGCAGGCCGGTAGGTCGGGTTGACCAGCACGCCGACGAACGTGACCGCGGCGATCACCAGTGCGACGATCGCGCCTGCCCGGCCCGTCGGGCTCACCCATGGCCGCCGCGCGTTGGGGAACTTGCGCCGCAGCAGCAGGAACGACACCATCTGCAGGCCGTAGGCCAGCACCGCGCCCCACACCGCGATGTTGAGCACGACGTCGCCTGCGCCCTCGTTCAGGTTCACCACGACCAGGGCGATGTAGCCGATGACCGCGCCCGCCAGCAATGCGACGTACGGCGTCTGGCGGGACCCGGTGAGCGACAACGTCTTCGGGTAGTAGCCGGCCCGGCTCAGCGAGTACATGTTCCGGCCGTAGGCGTACATGATGCCCTGCAGGCTGGCCAGCAGGCCGATCAGCGCGAATGCCGACAACACCGCGGCCAGGTTGGCGGGCAGGAACGCCCGGAAGCCGTCGAGCAGCGGTTCGTCGGATGCGCCGAGCGCCGATGAGCCGGTGACGGCGGGGTTGAGGAAGAACACGATGGCCCCGCAGCCGACCAGGGTGATCATGCCCCAGATCCCGGCCTTGGGGATGTCACGCGCGGGGTCGTGGGCCTCCTCGGCGGCCAGCGGCAGCTCCTCGATGCCGAGGAAGAACCACATCGCGAACGGCAGCGCGTAGAGGACGGCGATCCAGCCCATCGGCAGGAAGGTGCTGGCGCCTGCGGCGTCGGTGGGCGCGATGTCGAACAGCTTGCCGAAGTCCACGGCGCCGTTGACCACCGCGAGGACGCCGAACAGCACCAGGATGCCGATCGAGATGACGGCGACCACCAGGGCGAACTTGAACGACAGTGCGGCGCCCCAGGAGTTCAGCGCGATGAAGATCGCGTAGAGGATGATCCACCACACCCAGGCGGGCATGGACAGCCCGAACAGGTCGTCGGTCACCGCGTTGGCGTAGCTGGCGGAGAAGAACACCACCACAGCGGTGGTGAACACGTACTCGATCGTCTCGGCGAAACCGGTGACGAAGCCGCCCCACGGCCCCATCGCCGCGCGGGCGAACGAGTAGGCGCCGCCGGTGTGCGGCATGGCCGCCGACATCTCACCGATGGAGAACAGCATCCCGAAGTACATGACGATGATGACGACCGAAGCGATCGCCAGGCCGCCCCAGCCGGCCTCGCCGATGCCGTAGTTCCAGCCGGAGAAGTCGCCGGAGATCACCGCCGCGATGCCGATGCCCCAGATCCCCCAGAAGCCTGCGGTCCGCTTGAGTTGCCGCTTCTCGAAGTACCCCTCGCCGGCCTGGCTGTAGGTGACCCCGGAGGACTTCATGGTGTCCTCGGACCTCTTCGGTTCGGCCATGCGCATGCGCTCCTTCGTCGGCGGGACGGCGTTCGCCGCTCGAAAGAATAGGTGTGCAATGGTCTGATGTCCTACCTTTGGGAGTGACGTTCCTGTAAACATGCAGGCGTGTGAACGGTGGCTGTGCGCTTCAATGGTTGAATCTGGCGGTCTGAGTCAGCCGATCGGATGTCCTCGAGGAAGGTCCCCCATGAGCCCGAACCCCGGCATGCTGTCCCAGGCGGAACTCGAGCGGTCGGTCGCCGACGGCGACATCGACACCGTGATCGTGGCGTTCTGCGACATGCAGGGCCGGCTCACCGGCAAACGGCTGTCGGCGCGCCTCTTCGTCGAGGACGCCGCCGCCCACGGCGCCGAGTGCTGCAACTACCTGCTCGCCGTCGACGTCGACAACAACACCGTCGACGGCTACGCGATCTCCAGCTGGGAGACCGGCTACGGGGACATGGTGATGACGCCGGACTTCTCGACACTGCGGCTGCTGCCCTGGCTGCCGGGCACCGCGCTGGTGATGGCCGACCTCTCGTGGACCGACGGCAATCCGGTGATCCAGGCGCCACGCAGCATCCTCAACGCTCAGATCGACCGGCTCGCGGACATGGGGCTGGTGCCCTACGCCGCGACCGAACTCGAGTTCATGGTGTTCGACACCGGATTCCGCGACGCGTGGAGCGCCGGCTACCGCAACCTGCGGCCGGCCACCGACTACAACATCGACTACGCGATGCTCGCCTCGACGCGGATGGAGCCGCTGCTGCGCGACATCCGCCGCGGCATGGAGGGCGCCGGGATGTACTGCGAGGGCGTCAAGGGCGAGTGCAACCTCGGCCAGCAGGAGATCGGCTTCCGCTATGACCACGCCCGGACCACGTGTGACAACCACACGATCTACAAGAACGGCGCCAAGGAGATCGCCGACCAGCACGGCAAGAGCCTGACCTTCATGGCGAAGTTCGACGAGCGCGAGGGCAACAGCTGCCACATCCACATCTCGCTGCGCGGAGAGGACGGCGCGTCGGTGTTCGCCGACGACGGCGACCCGCTCGGCATGTCGCCGATGTTCCGCAGCTTCATCGCGGGCCAGCTGGCCACGATGCGCGAGCTCACGCTGTTCTACGCACCGAACATCAACTCCTACAAGCGGTTCGCCGAGGGCAGCTTCGCCCCGACCGCGATCGCGTGGGGCATCGACAACCGCACCTGCCCGTTGCGGGTGGTCGGCCACGGCGCGGGCATGCGGATGGAGTGCCGGGCGCCAGGCGGCGACGTCAACCAGTACCTCGCGGTGTCGGCGCTGATCGCCGGCGGCCTGTACGGCATCGAGAACGAGCTCGAACTGCCGGAACCGTTGGAGGGCAACGCCTACACCAGCGGGGCCGAGCGGCTGCCCACGACGCTGGCCGAGGCCGCGGCGCTGTTCGACGGGTCGAAGGTGGCGCGTGACGCGTTCGGCGACGAGGTGGTGGACCACTACCTCAACAACGCCCGCGTCGAACTCGCCGCATTCAACGCCGCGGTCACCGACTGGGAGCGGGTGCGTGGTTTTGAGCGGCTCTGACCCCGCCGGACGCACTGTGCCCCCCGTCCTCGGCATGACCACCTACCTGCAGCAGGCGCAGACCGGGGTGTGGGACGTGCAGGCGAGCTTCCTGCCGGCCATCTACTTCCAGGGCGTCAACCTGGCCGGCGGGGTGGCCGTCCTGCTGCCGCCGCAGCCCACCGACGCAGGCGCCGCCGACCGGGTGCTCGACGGCCTGGACGGGCTGATCCTCACCGGTGGCAAGGACGTCGACCCGGCCCGCTACGGGCAGCGGCCCCATCCGCTCACCGACGAGCCCGACCGCGCCCGCGACGCCTGGGAGTTCGCCCTGGTCGACGGCGCGATGCGGCGCGGCATGCCCGTGCTCGGCATCTGTCGCGGCGCCCAGGTGCTCAACGTGGCCCTCGGCGGAAGCCTGATCCAGCACCTGCCCGACGTCATCGGCCACACCCATCACCAGAAGGGCAACGCGGTGTTCGGCACATCGGCCGTGTGGACCGAACCGGGCACCCGGCTGACGGACCTCATCGGGAAGACCTCGGACGCGCAGTGCTACCACCACCAGGCCATCGACCGCCTCGGCGATGGCCTGGTCGTCAGTGCCCGCGACGACGACGGGGTGATCGAGGCGGTGGAGCTGGATCGCACCGCCCACCCGGACGCGTGGGTGGTGGCCGTGCAGTGGCATCCCGAGGAACGACTCGACGATCTGCGGTTGTTCGCCGGTGTGGTGTCCGCCGCGGCCGTACATGCCAAGGAAAGGAACACCTTTGAGCACCAGCATCAGTGACGTCGTCAACCCGGCCACCGAAGAGGTGCTGCGCTCGGTCGAACTCCTCGACGTCGCCGGTGTCGACGAGGCGGTCGCGCGGGCGGTCACCGCGCAGCGGGTGTGGGCCCGGCAGGCGCCTGCCGAGCGGGCGGCGGCGCTGCGCTCCTTCGCGGCCGCCGTGGACGCCCACGTGCCGGAGCTCGCCGCGCTGGAGGTCGCCAACTCCGGGCACCCGATCGGCAACGCCACCTGGGAGGCCGGCCACGTCCGCGACGTGCTGCAGTTCTACTCCGCATCGCCGGAACGGCTGTCCGGCAAGCAGATTCCCGTCGCCGGCGGACTCGACGTGACGTTCAACGAGCCGCTCGGCGTGGTAGGGGTGATCACGCCGTGGAACTTCCCGATGACCATCGCGGCGTGGGGCTTCGCGCCCGCGCTGGCGGCGGGCAACGCCGTGGTGCTCAAGCCGGCCGAGTGGACGCCGCTCACCTCCATCCGGCTCGGTGAGCTCGCGCTGGAGGCGGGCCTGCCGGACGGCCTGTTCCAGGTGCTGCCCGGCAAGGGCTCGGTGGTGGGCGAGCGGTTCGTCACCCATCCGGACGTGCGCAAGATCGTGTTCACCGGATCCACCGAGGTCGGCACCCGCGTGATGGCGGGGGCCGCCGCGCAGGTCAAGCGCGTCACCCTGGAATTGGGCGGCAAGAGCGCCAACATCGTCTTCGACGACTGCGACCTGGAGAAGGCCGCCGCCACCGCGCCGTACGGCGTGTTCGACAACGCCGGCCAGGACTGCTGCGCGCGCAGCCGGATTCTGGTGCAGCGCAACGTGTACGAGCGGTTCATGGAGCTGCTGGAGCCGGCCGTCAAGGGCCTGGTGGTCGGCGACCCCCGGGCCGAGGACACCGAGATGGGGCCGCTGGTCTCGCGAGCACACCGGGATTCGGTCGCCGCCTACGTGCCCGACGATGCACCGGTGGCGTTCCGCGGGGCCGCACCGTCGGGGCCCGGCTGGTGGTTCCCGCCCACGGTGCTCACCCCGCAGCGCGAGGACCGCACCGTGCGCGAGGAGATCTTCGGGCCGGTGGTCACCGTGCTGCCGTTCGACGACGAGGCCGACGCGATCACGCTGGCCAACGACACGCCCTACGGGCTGTCGGGATCGATCTGGACCGACAACCTGTCGCGCGCGCTGCGGGTCTCCCGCGCGGTGGAATCGGGGAACCTGTCGGTGAACTCGCACTCCTCGGTGCGCTACACCACCCCGTTCGGCGGGTTCAAGCAGTCGGGACTCGGCCGCGAGCTCGGACCCGATGCGCCGCTGTCGTTCACCGAGACCAAGAACGTCTTCATCGCCGTCGACCTGAAGACAAGCCGAAGAGGAGAGAGCTGAATGGACCTGACCCAGCGACTGGCCGGCAAGGTCGCCGTGATCACCGGCGGCGCCAGCGGCATCGGGCTGGCGAGCGCCAAGCGGATGAAGGCCGAGGGCGCCACGATCGTGATCGGTGACATCGACCCGGCCGCGGGCAAGTCCGTCGCCGACGACCTGAACGGCACCTTCGTCACCGTCGACGTCTCCGACCAGGCCGCGGTCGACGCGCTGTTCGACACCGCCGCCGAGACCCACGGCTCGGTGGACATCGCGTTCAACAACGCCGGGATCAGCCCGCCCGAGGACGACCTGATCGAGAACACCGGCATCGACGCGTGGCAGCGGGTGCAGGACATCAACCTCAAGTCGGTGTTCTTCTGCTGCAAGGCCGCACTGCGGCACATGGTCCCGGCGCAGAAGGGGTCGATCATCAACACCGCGTCGTTCGTGGCGGTGATGGGGTCGGCGACGTCGCAGATCTCCTACACCGCCTCCAAGGGTGGCGTGCTGGCCATCTCGCGGGAGCTCGGCGTCCAGTACGCCCGGCAGGGCATCCGGGTCAACGCGCTGTGCCCGGGGCCGGTGAACACCCCGCTGCTGCAGGAACTCTTCGCCAAGGACCCCGAGCGGGCGGCGCGGCGGCTGGTGCACGTGCCGGTGGGCCGGTTCGCCGAGCCGGAGGAACTCGCCGCGGCAGTGGCGTTCCTGGCCAGTGACGACGCCTCGTTCATCACCGCGTCGAGCTTCCTGGTCGACGGCGGCATCAGCGGCCACTACGTCACCCCGCTGTAAGCCACTGCGAATGACGGCCGACCCGGACGTGCCGGTTCCCCCGGAAGCAGGCGATGCCCTGCTGCGACCGGTGCGGCTGGGAAACGCCTTCGAGGACACCGTCGGCCGACTTCTGCAGATGATCCGGCTCGGGGTGGTCGCACCGGGGGAGTCGCTGCCGCCCGAGCGTGAGCTGGCGGCGCGGCTGGGAGTCAGCCGCGACACCGTGCGCGAGGCGATCCGGTCGCTGGCCGGTGCCGGCTATCTGGTGGCGCGGCGCGGCCGCTACGGCGGGACTTTCCTGGCCGACGAACTGCCTCGGCACACCGGTGAACAGGCCGGTGCCAGCCGCGCGGAGATAGACGACGCACTGCGGCTGCGGGAGATCCTCGAGGTGGGCGCCGCCCGGATGGCGGCGCACCGCACGCTGACCGCCGCCGAGCGCGAGGGCCTGTGGTCGCGGCTGGCCGACGTGCGGGGTGCGGCGCCCGACGACTACCGCCGGCTCGACTCGCGGCTGCACCTCGCGATCGCCGAGGCTGCCGGCTCGCCGTCGCTGGTGCCGCTGGTGGCCGAGAACAGAATGCGGCTCAACGCGATGCTGGACCGGATCCCGCTGCTGGCTCGCAACATCGCCCACTCCGACGAACAGCACGAGGCCATCGTGATCGCGATCCTGGCCGGGGACGCCGACGGCGCGGCCGACGCCATGTGCGTCCACGTCGCCGGCTCGGCCACGCTGCTGCACGGCTTCCTCGACTGATGCCGGCGGCGCTCACCGGGGCCCGTCGAGCGCTACATTGAGATCTGTGATCCGAGCCGGCGAGCACGTGCACGTCGAGCGGGCGACCTCGGCGCTGGCCGACGTCGACACCGCGGGCTGGACGCAGCGGTTCGACCTGCTGTCCGATCCGAACCGGCTGGGCATCCTGCTCGGGCTGCACCGAGCGCCCGGAATCTGCGTCAGCGACCTGGCAGCCGCCCTGGGCCGGTCGGAGAACGCGGTCTCGCAGGCGCTGCGGGTGCTGCGGGAACAGGGCTGGGTCAGCTCGACCCGGGTGGGCCGGTCGGTCAGCTACCGCCTCGAGGACCAGACGGTGCACGACCTGCTGCACTGGATCGGGGCCCGCCACGACTGACCCGCTCCGCGTGTTTCCCCGGCACGCGGTGCTCCGGTGGTGGACGCTGTATCCCGATGGGGGTGCATTTCCGGTTGCTCGGTGAGGTCGAGGCCCGCGTGGACGGCGACGGCCTCGACATCGGGCATGCGCGGCAGCGCTGTGTGCTCGCCTGTCTGCTGGTCGACGTGAACCGGCCGGTGTCGGCCGACCAGCTCATCGAGCGGGTGTGGGCGGACGAGCCGCCGCACCGGGCCCGTAATGCGCTGGCGGCGTACGTGTCCAGGCTCCGGCACGCGCTGGCCGGGGCCGACGCCGTGCACATCGCCCGCGGAACGGCCGGCTACACGCTGAACGCGCAGCCAGAGTCGGTCGACCTGCACCGGTTCCGCACCCTGGTCGGGGCCGCCCGCGCCGCCGAACACCCGGGAGACGCGCTCGCGGCGTTCGACGGCGCCATGGCGCTGTGGGCCGGCGAGCCGTTCGCCGGCCTCGACACGCCGTGGGTGAACGAGGTGCGCGCGGCGCTGGAGACCGAGTTGCTCTCGGCCACGCTCGACCGCAACGACGCCGCGCTGCGCGCGGGCCGCCACACCGCGCTGCTCGCCGAATTGAGCGCTGCGGCAACGGCTTATCCACTCGACGAGCGCATCACCGGACAGCTGATGCTGGCGCAGTCCCGCAGCGGCCGTCAGGCCGCCGCGCTGCAGACCTACCGGCGGATGCGGGCGCGGCTGGTCGCGGAGCTGGGCGTCGAACCAGGACCGGCGCTGGAGGCCGTGCACCGTGAGATCCTCGCCGGCGCATCGACACCCACCCCGCAGGCCGCGTCCGCCCCGGGGCCGGAGCCCGCCCGCCCGACCGCCCGCCGGGCGACCCGGTTCATCGGCCGGACGAGGGAGCTGGCCGCGATCACCGGCGCGCTGCAGGCCGGGGCCGCGCTGACACTGACCGGCGTGGGGGGAGTGGGCAAGACCCGGCTGGCGCTGGAGGCCGCCGACCGCGCCGACGGCTTCCCCGACGGCGTGCGGACCTGCGAGCTCGCCCCACTCGACGACGGGTCCGCGGTGGGCCGGGCCGTCGCGGCCGCACTCGGCCTGCCGCAGGGCAGCGGCACCGCCGTCGCGACCGTGGTCGACCACCTGCGGACCCGCCGGCTGCTGCTGGTCGTGGACAACTGCGAGCACGTGCTGGCCGCCGCGGCGGAGCTGGTCGACCGCATCACCCGGGAGTGTGCCGGGATCGCAGTGCTCGCCACGAGTAGGGAGTCCCTCGGCATCGAGGGCGAGCGGCTGCTGCCCGTCGAACCGCTGCCCGAGGGCGACGCCACGGCCCTGTTCGCCGACCGGGCCAGGGCGATCCGGCCGGACTTCGACCTGGCCACCGAACCGATCGGCGCGGTGGCCGAGATCTGCCGCCGGCTCGACGGTGTGCCGCTGGCCATCGAACTCGCCGCCGCGCGTCTGCGGGCGATGAGCAGCCTGGACGTGGCGCGACGACTGGACCGGCTGCGGCTGCTCAGCGGCGGTGCGCGCGGCGCCCATCCGCGCCAGCAGAGCGTCGCGGCGACCATCGACTGGTCCTACCGTCTGCTCGCCGAGCGGGAGCAGACCCTGTTCGACCGGTTGTCGGTGTTCGCGGGCAGCTTCGACCTGGAGGCGGTGCACGGGGTCTGCGCCGAGCCTGCCGACGACGAGGACGACACGCTGGAACTGCTGACCGGCCTGGTGGACAAGTCGATGGTGGTCGCCGCCCACGGCGGTGCCGGGACCCGCTACTCGGTGCTGGAGACGCTGCGAGCCTACGGCCGGGACCGGTTGCGCAGCAACGCTACTCACGAGAACGACGCCTGTGACCGGTACGCCGCGCGGCACGCGACGTACTTCACCGAGTTGGCCGAGCGCGGCGCGACGGCCATGCACGGTTCCGACGAGCAGGCGTGGATCGAGCGGATGGCGCCGACCGCGGGAACCACCTTCACCTCTCCCGACCACGACAACCTGCGCACGGCGTTCGAGCGCGCGATGGCCGACGGTGACACCGGCCTCGCGCTGCGCCTCGTCGCGTCACTGCCCGAGCTGATGCACATGCGGGTCGGCTACACCTCGATGGACTGGGTGGATCGGGCGATCGAGTCCGCCGACCCCGCCCATCCGCTGTTCGCGGCGGCGGTCGGGGTGTCCGCGCGTGGCGCGTGGGTGCTCGGCCGGTTCTCCCACGCCCTGGCGCTCGCCGCCCTGGCCGACGGCCGGGTGCCCGATCGCGGTCACTCCTACCTCGGGTACCCGGGTGACATCCCCGCCGACGTGGCGGTGATCTGCGGTGATCCCGCTGTGGCCCTTGCGCATTACCTCGAGGAGTGCGCAGTCGCGCGCGACGCCGTCGACGCGCCGAGGATGGTGTGGAACCTCTACAACAGCACGGTGGCCCACGACGTCCTCGGTGTCCCGGAGGCGGGGCTGGCCGCCGCGCAGGAGGCCGTCCGCCTCGCTGGGACCACAGGGAATCCGAGCACCATGGCGATGGCTCGCTGCGCACTGGGCCGCTGCCTGAAGTCCTCGGATCCCGAAGGTGCGGTGGCCGTGCTGGACGAGGCGTTCGCGTTGGCCGCGCCGGTGCAGAACAACTGGCTGACGGGCATCGCCCGGATGGAGTCCGCGGCGGTGACCGCCGCGCACGGTGACCCGGCGGCCGCGGCCGGACAACTGCTCGAGGTGCTCGACCACTGGAGCCAGGCCGGTCCCGGCGCCGGGGCGCAGCACTGGTACTGCCTGCGCTACGTGACCATGCTGCTGGAGCGGGCCGGCGCCGACGCCGCGGCGTTGCGACGCGCGCGGCCCGGTGACGACCGGTTCGACGGCCGGCCCGGCGCCCCGGGCGGCCTGGAGACCATGGCGCTCGCCCGGTCCGGTCTGCAGCGCCTCCTCACGCCCTGAACTGCGCATTCAACGAACGCCGAAGGTCCTCCCAATCGTGGCCGCCGATCGTGGAGCCACCACCGAGAACTGGAGGACCGATGGCCACTGAACACACGACGATCGACGAGGCCGACCGGGCGCTCAAGGCGAAGCACCGCGCGCTGTGGGCGTCGGGTGACTACCCGGCCGTCGCCGCCGAACTGATCCCGTCCCTCGGGCCCGCACTGGTGCGGGCGTGCGCGGTGCGGCCGGGTGACCGGGTGCTCGACGTGGCGGCGGGATCCGGCAACGCCGCGATCCCCGCGGCGGCCGCGGGAGCAATGGTCACGGCAGGCGACCTGGCGCCGGAACTGTTCGAGGCGGGCAGGCGGATCGCCGCGGCGCGCGGAGTCGAGCTGGAATGGGTGGAGGCCGACGCGGAGGCGCTGCCGTTCGCCGACGGCGCCTTCGACGTCGTGATGTCCTGTGTCGGGGCGATGTTCGCACCGCACCACGAGACCACCGCCGGTGAACTCGTCCGGGTGCTCCGGCCCGGTGGCAGGATCGGCATGATCAACTGGACGCCCTCGGGCTTCGTCGGGCAGCTGTTCGCCACCATGAAGCCCTACGCCGCGCCACCGCCTCCCGGTGCCGGTTCGCCGCCGATGTGGGGTGACGAGGCCCACGTCCGAAACCTGTTCGGAGATCGGGTCACCGGGTGGACGTTCGAGCGCGCGACGGTCGTACTCGACCACTGCACGTCGCCCGCGCAGTTCCGCGAGTACTGGAAGCGCCACTACGGGCCGACGATCGCGACCTATGCGTACAACGCCGGCGTACCGGACCGCGTGGAGGCGCTGGACCGGGACTTCCTGCGGTTCCTCGTCGGCGCCAACCGCGGCGACGGGGACCGGGCGGTCTGGGAGGCCGAGTACCTGATCGCGACGGCGACGAAGCGCTGACACGTGTCCATCTGTTCATCTGGACAGATGTCGTGCGCGGTCATAGGCTCAGCGGATGGCCGCCACCAGCGCCGTCGCCATGCACATGAGCGACGGCATCGTCAGTGCGCCGGTGTCGCTGCTCTTCGGCGTGATCGCCGTCGCGGCAGTCGGATTCTGCGTCGTGCGGGCCCGCACCGAACTCGACGAGCGCACCGTCCCACTGGCCGGACTGGTCGCCGCGTTCGTCTTCGCGGTGCAGATGGTGAACTTCCCGATCCTGCCCGGTGTCAGCGGGCACCTGCTCGGCGGCGCACTCGCCGCGATCCTCGTCGGCCCGTACACCGGGGCGCTGTGCATCGCCATCGTCCTGGTGGTGCAGTCGCTGCTGTTCGCCGACGGCGGGGTGAGCGCGCTGGGCACCAACATCACCAATATGGCGGTGATCGGTGTGCTGGCCGGCTACGGCACGGCGGTGGCGGGGTACGCGCTGGCCCGGCGCCGCGGCGAGGTGTCCACCAGGACGCTGGGCGGCATCGCCTTCTTCGCCGCGCTCATCGGGACGGTCTGCGCGGCAATGGGATTCGTCGTCGAGTTCGCGCTCGGCGGGGCGGCAGGCGGGTCGCTGAGCACGGTCGCCGGCTACATGTTCACCACCCACGTGCTTATCGGGATCGGCGAGGGAGTGATCACCGCCCTCACCGTGGTGGCCGTCGCGGGCGCCCGGCCCGACCTGGTGCATCTGCTGCGCCACCGCACCCGGGTGTCGGCATGACGCGGCGGCGGGTGTTCTGGTTCGTCTTCGCCGCGGCCGTGCTGGTGATCGCCGGCGGGCTGTCCTACTTCGCCAGCGGCAGCCCCGACGGTCTCGACTCCGCGACGCTGCAGGGCTGCCACGTGGTGGAGACCACCGCGGGCGAGGAACTCAGCGGCGCCTGCATCGCACAGCACGCGACCGAGCATCCGCTGGCGTCGTCGCCACTGGCCGACTACGCGATCGGCGGGCACTCCGCGACGGGCGGCATCGCCGGGATCGTCGGCGTACTCGTCACGCTCGCGGTGGCGGGTGGGGCGTTCTGGGGCATCGCCAGGAGCAAGCGCTAACCCATGGGCGCAGGCGCGCACCCGCTCTACCGCCACAGCGACTCGGTGGTGCACCGGACGCCGGCAGAGGTCAAGATCGTCTGCCTGGTCGTGTTCGTCCTCGCTGTGGTCGCGACGCCCCGGGAGATGTTCTGGTCGTACGCGGTGTATGCCGCTGTGGTGGTGGCGTGCTGGTCGGTCGCCCGCATCCCGGCGCGCTGGATACTGCCGCGGATGCTGATCGAGGCGCCCTTCGTCGTCCTCGCGGCCCTGCTGCCGTTCACCGAAGGTGGTCCGCGCGTCACCGTCTCGGGGATGGACCTCTCGGTCACCGGCCTGTATGCGGCGTGGGGCATCGTCGTCAAGGGCACGCTCGGCGTGGCGGCCGCGCTGACGTTCGCCGCCACCACGCAGGCCACCGAGCTCCCCGCCGCGCTGAGCCGGCTTCGGGTTCCGGCCGTGCTGACCTCCGTGCTGGTGCTGATGATCCGTTACGTCGACCTGCTCACCGCCGAGGCGGGCCGCATGCGGATGGCGCGGATCTCGCGCGGCGACTCACCGCGGGCGCTGCATCAGGCCGGCGCCATCGCCCGCGGCGTCGGGACCCTGTTCCTGCGTTCCTTCGAACGCGGTGAACGCGTGTACGTCGCGATGCTGTCCCGCGGATTCGACGGCGCGGCACCCGATCTCGCCGCCGTCGGCGCTCCTGCCCGCGCCAGGCCGGCGCTGTGGGCCGCCGCGATGGCGCCTGCGGTGACGGCCGTGGCGGTCTGCGCGGCGGCGTGGGTGAGCACATGACCGCGCCCGCGGTGCGGATCGAGGGGCTGCACCATGTGTATCCCGACGGCAGGGCCGCACTCAACGGCCTCGACCTGACCGTCGCCGCCGGCGAGCGGGTCGCGGTGCTTGGCCCGAACGGGGCGGGCAAGACCACCCTGATGCTGCACCTCAACGGCGTGCTGACGGCGACCGCCGGCTCCGTCGCGATCGGCGGTGTCCCGGTCGGCCGCAAGACCGTCCGCGACATCCGGCGCCGGGTGGGCCTGGTCTTCCAGGACCCCGACGACCAACTGTTCATGCCGACGGTCGCGCAGGACGTGGCGTTCGGCCCGGCGAACTTCGGTGTCCGCGGCGACGAGCTGGACGGCCGGGTGCGCGAGGCGCTGGCCACGGTGTCGGCGACCGGGCTCGCCGACCGCAACCCGTCGCACCTGTCGGCCGGGCAGCGCCGGCGCGCGGCACTGGCCACCGTGCTGGCCTGCAGGCCCGAGATCCTGGTGCTCGACGAGCCGTCGGCCAACCTCGACCCGGTGGCGCGCCGCGAACTCGCCGAGACGCTGCTGACGCTCGGCTCCACGATGCTCGTCGTCACCCACGACCTGCCCTACGCCGCACAGCTGTGTGAGCGGGCGGTGGTGATGGACGGCGGCGTCGTGGTCGCCGACGGTCCGATCGGCACGGTGCTCGCCGACGGCGCCCTGCTGGCCGCCCACCGGCTGGAACTGCCATGGGGCTTCGTGGTGCCGACGCGCTGAAAATGAGTCACGCCGAGACTGCGGTCAGATCGTCCTGGGTGAGCCGATCACGATCTGACAGCAGTCTCGCGAGTCCTGAAGGGCCTCAGTGCCGTCGGGCCGGCGGCCACGGTGGCTCGCCGCACAGCGCCAGCAGGGCGTTCTCGACGACCTCCGGCAACGCGGGGTGGATCCAGTACTGGCCGCGGGCCATGTCCTGAGCAGGCAGGTCGAACGCCATGGCCTGGATCAGCGGCTGGATGATCGACGACGCCTGGTGTCCCATGATGTGCGCGCCCAGCAGCAACCCGGTGTCGTCGTCGACGATCAGCTTCGCGAAGCCGGTCGAGTCCTCCATCGCCCAACCGTAGGCGACGTCGCCGTAGTCCTGCACCTTCGACCGGATGCGGTAACCCGCTGCGCGGGCCTCGTTCTCGGTCAACCCGACCGACGCGATCTGCGGCTCGGTGAACACCGCCGACGGCACGTTGCGGTGGTTGGCGGGCATCAGGTTTTCGGTGTCGTCCCAGTCCTGCAGCAGGTTGTGCTTGACCACCCTGGCCTCGTGGTTGGCGACGTGCTTGAGCTGATACGGCGAACTGATGTCGCCGAGTGCGTAGACGTTGCGCGCCGTGGTGCGCTGGAAATCGTCGACGGCCACCAGCCCGTCCTCGACCTTGACCCCGGCGTGGTGGGCGTCGAGCTGATCGCCGTTGGGGATGCGCCCGGTGGCGACGAGCAGGGTGTCGGCGTGCAGGTTGGACCCGTCGTCGAGGTGCAGCGTGACCCCGGAGTCGTCGGAGCTGCCGCTGACGATGTTGCGGCGGCTGCGGATCTCCCACTTCTTGCCCGCGATGTCGGTGAACCGTTCGCAGACGGTGTCGTCGCAGTGGGTGAGCATCGTGGTGCCGCGCAGCACGATGGTCACCTTCGAGCCCAGCGACGAGAAGACGTGCGCGAATTCGGCGGCCACGAAACCGCCGCCCACGATGACGATGTGCTCGGGCAGCTCCGAGATGCGCATGATGCTGTCGCTGGTGTGATGGGCCACGCCGCAGTCCAGGATCGCCGGCGGCACGGTCGCCCGCGAGCCCGCGGCGAGCACCACCTGGTCGGCGGTGAACTCGTCGCCGTCGTCGGTGCGCAGCCGGTAACCGTCGGCACCGGGATCGGCTGCGGCGAAGCGGGTGTGGCTGGCGAACACCTCCACGTCGGGCGAGGACCGCCGGTAGTGTTCCCCCCCGCTGGCGAGCGGGTCGATGCGGCCGAACACCCGCGAGACGATGTCGGTCCAGCGGACCGCGTCGACGTGGGCGTCGACGCCGAACCGGGCCGAGTCGTGCACCTGCTGGGCGACGCCCGCGGCGTAGACGAACATCTTGGTGGGGATGCACCCGACGTTGAGGCAGGTGCCGCCGAACAGCCCCTTCTCCGCGATGGCCACCCGCTTGCCGACGTAGCGCTCGTCGAGCACGGAGTTGCCCGATCCGGTGCCGATGATCGCGATGTCGAAGTCGGCCACAGCCATCACTCCTGTCGGGTTCGTGTCGACGGAGTGTCGGAGCATGTGTCCGTCAGGTAACCGTCCAGCCAGCGGTCCAGTTCACGGTAGGCCACCGCCCGTGGCCCGGCCAGGGAGAGGAACACGTCGTGCTTCGCGTCGACCACAGGCACCACGGTCGACCGGTTGCCGATGCAGCCCGCCCACCGCGCGATCTGCCCCACGTCGAGCACCGCGTCGCCGCGCTGGATGGCGTCGATGCCCGCCGGGTCACCCACCTCGCGCACGCTGTGGTCGGACCGCAGGATCAGATTGGGCACCCCGACGTCCAGACCGCGGTGCAGCCGGGCATGCCCGCGGCGGATGGCGTGGATCCAGCCGACGGTCACGGGGAACCCGCCGACCGGCTTCCAGTCCAGGTTGTAGTCGAATTCGCCGGCGTAGTCGCGGTGCAGCGAGGCGCCGTAGCCGCCCTCGGGCACCGGGGTGCGCACCACCTGGCGCTTGCGCAGCCGCGACGCCGCCGACATCGCCGCCGAGGTGCCTGCGAACCGCAGGATCGCCGGGCCCTGCAGATCGAGCCACGGGCTGTTGAGCACCAGACCGGTCACATGGCACTGCGCGGTGCGGCCGCGTCGCCGCAGCCGGTCCAGCCACAGCGAGACGATCAGCCCGCCCGCGGAGTGCGCCATCACCAGGACGTCGGCGCCGCCGGTCTCGGCCGCGACGATCTCGCACGCCCGCTCCAGTTCGGCGTCGTACCGGCTCAGGTCGGTGGTGAAGTGCGGGGTCTGCCCCTGCTGCCGCGACCGCCCACATTTGTGCAGGTCCAGAGCGTAGACGGCGAAGCCGCGGGCAGCCAGCCAGTCGGCCAGCTCGGTGTGGAAGAAGTAGTCGGTGAACCCGTGCACCAGCAGCACCGCGTGCCCGGCCTCCTGGGCCTCGCCGCGGCGGACCACGGTCGCGACGAGCTCGCCCTCCCTATCGGGATCGGCACCCAGCGCCACGGTGTGCTGCCAGTAGCCGGGCAGAACGTCGGGCTCCCAGCCGGTCACCTCAGCCACCTTAGAGCCCGCGCACCGGCGCCGGGGTGAGGAGTTGCACAGCCCTGGCCCGGTTTGGGGCATCGGTGTCGGGATAACCTGAGAGCTGAACCGTGTCGAACGGACCGCGTGAGCATGTGAGGGCCGAGTGTCGAAGTCAGAGGCAGCCACCCAGACCGACGTCGCGCTGGTCGGCGCGGGCATCATGAGCGCGACACTGGCCGCCCTGATCCGGCTGGTGGAGCCCGACTGGTCGATCACCCTGATAGAGCGGCTGGACGGCGCCGCCGCCGAGAGCAGCGACCCGTGGAACAACGCGGGCACCGGCCACTCGGCGCTGTGCGAGCTGAACTACACCCCCGAACTGCCCGACGGCGAAATCGACATCTCCAAGGCCGTGCACGTCAACGAGCAGTTCCAGGTGTCGCGCCAGTTCTGGTCCTACGCCGTGGAGAACGGCGTGCTGCCCGACGTCCGCAGCTTCCTCAACCCGATCCCGCACGTCAGCTTCGTCAGCGCCGCCAAGAACGTGCAGTACCTGCGCAAGCGGTACGACGCGCTGGTCACCAACCCGCTGTTCGCCACGATGGAGTTCATCGACGACCGCGACGAGTTCACCCGCCGGCTCCCGCTGATGGCCGAGAAGCGCGACTTCTCAGACCCCGTCGCGCTGAACTGGACGCAGGACGGCACCGACGTGGACTTCGGTTCGCTGTCGCGCCAGCTCATCGGCTTCGCCGCCAAGCAGGGCATGACCACCTACTTCGGCCACGAGGTTCGCGACCTGGACAAGCAGTCCGACGGCAGCTGGACACTCAAAGTGGCCAACCGGCGCACCGGCGCCAAGCGCAAGCTGAACGCCAAGTTCGTCTTCGTCGGCGCCGGCGGCGGTGCACTGCCGCTGCTGCAGCGCGCAGGCATCGCCGAGGCCAAGGGCTTCGGCGGGTTCCCCGTCGGAGGTCAGTGGCTCCGTACCGACAACCAGCGCCTGACCGCCGGTCATCAGGCCAAGGTGTACGGCCAGCCGCCGCTGGGCGCCCCGCCGATGTCCGTGCCGCACCTGGACACCCGCGTGATCAACGGAAAGTCGTATCTGCTGTTCGGTCCGTTCGCCGGCTGGTCCCCGAAGTTCCTCAAGCAGGGCAAGGTCACCGATCTGCCGTTCTCGGTGCGGCCGAACAACCTGGCGTCCATGCTGGGCGTCGGTGTGACGGAGTTGGGCCTGGTCAAGTACCTGATCGGACAGCTGCGGCTCAGCGAGGCCGACCGCGTCGAGGTGCTGCGTGAATTCGCCCCCAGCGCAAACGATTCCGACTGGGAACTGGACATCGCCGGTCAGCGCGTGCAGGTGGTCCGCCGCAAGGGCCGCGGCGGCGTGCTGGAGTTCGGCACCACCGTTCTCGCGGCGGCCGACGGCAGCATCGCCGGCCTGCTGGGTGCCTCGCCCGGTGCGTCGACGGCGGTGCCCGCGATGTTCGACGTGATGGAGCGCTGCTTCGGCGACCGCTACACGTCCTGGCTGCCCAAGCTGCAGGAGATCGTGCCGTCGCTGGGCGTTCAGTTGTCCAACGAGCCGAAGCTGTTCGACGAGGTGTGGGCGCACGGCACCAAGGTCCTCAAGCTGGACCGGCCGGCCAGCGGGGTACCCGCCACCGTCGATCACCAGAACACCGCAGGCACCGAGCATTCACCCACCGCGGCCACTGCCTGACGTGGTCCGCGGATGACTGTCGCGCTGCGGCGCAGCTGGGCCAAGGACCTCAGCGCGGCAACGCTCTACGAGCTGCTGAAGTTGCGTGTCGAGGTGTTCGTCGTCGAACAGGCGTGCCCGTACCCGGAGCTCGACGGCCGCGACCTGCTCGCCGAGACCCGGCACTTCTGGCTCGAAGGCGTTGACGGAGAAGTCATCTCGACCCTGCGGTTGATGGAGGAGCATCCCGGCGGGCAGAAGGGCTTCCGCATCGGCCGGGTGTGCACCAAGCGCGACGCCCGCGGCCACGGCCACACCCACCGGCTGATGCAGGCCGCCCTCGCCGACGTCGGCGACCACCCCTGCCGCATCGACGCGCAGACCTACCTCGAGGAGATGTACCGGGGCCACGGGTTCGTCCGCGACGGCGACGAGTTCCTCGACGACGGGATCCCGCACGTGCCCATGCTGCGGGCAGCGTCCGGGGCGGCGCAGTGAGCGCCGAACCCGGCTACCCGTTCAGCGCACTCGTCGGGCACGACCGGCTGCGCCTGGCGCTGCTGCTGTGCGCGGTGCGCCCGGAGATCGGCGGGGTGCTGATCCGCGGGGAGAAGGGCACCGCCAAGTCGACGGCGGTGCGCGCCCTGGCCCGGGTCCTCACGGCCGTCGACGCAGGCGCGCGGCTCGTCGAACTGCCCATCGGGGCCACCGAGGACCGCGTGGTCGGATCGCTGGACCTGCAGAAGGTGCTGCGCGACGGCGAGCATGCGTTCTCACCGGGTCTGCTGGCCCGCGCGCACGGCGGCGTGCTCTATGTCGACGAGGTCAACCTGCTGCACGACCACCTGGTCGACGTGCTGCTCGACGCCGCGGCGATGGGCCGGGTGCACGTCGAGCGCGACGGCATCTCGCACTCGCACGACGCCCGGTTCGTCCTGATTGGCACGATGAACCCCGAAGAGGGGGAGCTGCGGCCGCAGCTGCTCGACCGTTTCGGGCTCACCGTTGACGTCGCGGCCTCCCGCGACGTCGACGTCCGCGCCGACGTCATCCGGGCCCGGCTGGCGTACGAGGCCGATCCGGCCGGCTTCTCGGCCGCCTATGCCGAATCCGACGCCGAGCTGGCCCGCCGCATCGCCGACGCCCGGGCTCTCGTCGCCCGGGTGGTGTTGCCCGACAGCGAGTTACGCCGGATCGCCGCGCTGTGTGCGGCGTTCGACGTCGACGGCATGCGCGCCGACCTGGTGGTGGCGCGCACCGCGGTCGCCCACGCCGCCTGGCGGGGCGCCGAAACCGTCGCCGAGGAGGACATCCGGGTCGCTGCCGAACTGGCGCTGCCACACCGTCGCCGCCGCGACCCGTTCGACGACCCCGGCCTGGACCCGCAGCGTCTCGACGAGGCGATGGAGGAGGCCGGTGCGCAGAGCACCGACGCCGAGTCCGGGCCCGACGACCCGGATCCCGATCCGCCCGGTGGCGGGGCCTCGGCCGACGGATCCGCGGATTCGACCGGCGCACAACGAGAGTCGCCGCCTTCGACGCAGTCCAATGCGGCGCCGACGGGGGTGTTCCGCACGAAGGCGCTGACCGTGCCCGGCGTGGGGGAGGGCGCCCCCGGCCGCCGCTCGAGGGCCAGGAACCGCACCGGCACCGTCGTGTCCGCGACCGCCGAACCCGGCGCGGGCCACGGTGTGCACATCTTCGGCACTCTGCTGGCCGCCGCCAATTCGCAACGCGCGGCGGGACGTCCGCGCCCCGGGCCCGAGGACGTGCGGCGCGCGGTGCGGGTGGGCCGCGAGGGCAATCTGGTGATCTTCGTGGTGGACGCGTCGGGGTCGATGGCCGCCCGCGACCGGATGGCCGCGGTCGGCGGCGCGACGCTGTCACTGCTGCGCGACGCTTACCAGCGGCGGGACAAGGTCGCGGTGATCACATTCCGCGGCGACGGCGCGCGGGTGCTGCTGCCCCCGACGTCGTCGGTGTACATCGCCAGTAGGCGGCTGGCCCGCTTCGACACCGGCGGCCGGACCCCGCTCGCCCAGGGACTGCTGACCGCCCGCGACGTGGTTGTTCGGGAGAAGGCCCGCGACCGGGCCCGCCGCGCGCTCGTGGTGATCCTCACCGACGGCCGGGCGACCGGCGGCCCGGACCCCGTGGGCAGGGCGCGGGCGGCAGCCGCACGGCTGGTCGCCGAGGGCGCCGCGGCGGTCGTGGTGGACTGTGAGACGTCATTCGTGCGACTGGGTCTGGCCGACGACCTCGCCGCGCATCTCGGTGCGCCGTCGGTGCGGCTGGCGCACCTGCACGCCGACGAGCTGACCCGGGTGGTCAGCCGGGCCGACCGCACCGCGGCCTGAACCACCGAGGAGGACCGCCATGCCCCAGGGCCGCCCGCTGACCGTCCCCGCCGACGGGCTGAGCACCCGCGCTCGCCGCAACGCGCCGCTGCTCGCCGTGCACACCGGTCCGGGCAAGGGAAAGTCGACCGCGGCGTTCGGGATGGCGCTGCGGGCGTGGAACCAGGGGTTCGACATCGCGGTGTTCCAGTTCGTCAAGAGCGCGAAGTGGAAGGTGGGCGAAGAGGCGGCGTTCCGCGAACTCGGCCGCCTGCACGACCGCGACGGCGTCGGCGGGCCCGTCGAATGGCACAAGATGGGCTCCGGGTGGTCGTGGTCGCGCAAGGCGGGCAGTGCCGACGACCACGCGGCGGCCGCAGCCGACGGGTGGGCGGAGATCACCCGCCGGCTGGCTGAGCAGCGGCACGACTTCTACGTGCTCGACGAGTTCACCTATCCGCTCAAGTGGGGGTGGGTCGACGTCGACGAGGTCGTCGCCACGCTGGCCGACCGGCCCGGCAATCAGCACGTGGTGATCACAGGGCGCGACGCGCCGCAGGCGCTGCTCGACGCCGCCGACCTGGTCACCGAGATGACGAAGGTGAAGCATCCGATGGATGTGGGCCGCAAGGGCCAGAAGGGTATCGAGTGGTGAGCGCAGCGAGGCGCGACCGACGGGCCTGCGAGTGGTGAGCGCGTGAGCGTGCCGGCCGTGGTGATCGCCGCTCCCGCCTCGGGCAGCGGGAAGACCACCGTCGCAACGGGTTTGATGGGCGCGCTGCGACAGGCGGGCCGCACCGTCGCGCCGTTCAAGGTGGGGCCGGACTTCATCGACCCGGGCTATCACGCGCTGGCGGCACGCAGGCCGGGCCGCAACCTCGACCCCGTGCTCGTCGGCGAGTCGCTGATCGGGCCGCTCTACCGGCACGGCAGCGCGGGAGCGGACGTCGCCGTCGTCGAAGGTGTGATGGGTCTGTTCGACGGCCGCATCGGCGACGAGCCGATCACCGGGCCCGCCCGCGGCTCCACCGCACAGGTGGCGGCGCTGCTGGGTGCGCCGGTGGTGCTGGTGATCGATGCCCGCGGCCAGAGCCACAGCGTCGCCGCCCTGCTGCACGGCTTCGTCAGCTTCGACCCGGGCGTGCGGATCGCCGGGGTGATCCTCAACCGTGTCGGCTCACCGCGACACGAGCAGGTGCTGCGGCAGGCCTGCGAGTACGTCGGGCTGCCGGTGTTCGGGGCGATCCCGCGCACGGAGGCACTGGCCGTGCCGTCACGTCACCTCGGGCTGGTGACCGCGGGCGAGCACGGCGCGCAGGCCCGGGACGCGGTGGAGGCGATGACCGAGGTGGTGGGCCGCCACCTGGATCTGATGGGGATCAGCGAGATCGCGACCGGCCGTGTCACCGATGCCCCGTGGGATCCCGGCACCGGAGAACCGGCGGGCAACGGTGTCACGGTGGCCGTCGCGGCGGGCAACGCCTTCAACTTCCGCTACACCGAGCACGCCGAGATGCTGCGGGCTGCGGGGGCGGAGGTGGTCGAGTTCGACCCGCTGACCGATCCGCTGCCGTCGCGGACCGCCGCGCTGGTGCTGCCGGGCGGCTTCCCCGAGCAGCACGCAGCCGAACTGTCCGCCAATGACATTCTGCGTCAACAGATCAGGACGCTGGCGGCCGACGGTGCGCCGGTGCACGCCGAATGCGGTGGCCTGACCTACCTGGTCGACGAACTCGACGGCCACCCGATGTGCGGCGTGCTGTCGGGTTCGGCGGAGTTCACCCCGCGACTCACACTGGGCTACCGCAGCGCGCTCGCGACCAGTGAGTCGGTGATGTACCAGGTGGGCGACACCGTCACGGGCCACGAATTTCACCGCACCGCAACGAAGTTCACCGGCGACTACAGTCCGGCGTGGAGGTTCTCCGGCGACCGTGCGCGGTCTGCGCAGGAGGGTGCCCTCGACGGCAACGTGCACGCGTCGTACCTGCACACCCATCCGGCCGCGGCGCCGGCGGCGGTCACCCGTTTCGTGGCCGCCGCTGCGCGGCTCTAAGCTCGGCGGGTGACCGAGAACGCCTACCTGGTAGGACTGCGGCTGGCCGGCAAGAAGGTCGTCGTCGTCGGTGGCGGGACCGTCGCGCAGCGTCGGCTGCCGCTGCTCATCGCCAACGAGGCCGACGTGCACGTCATCGCGCGGGCCGCCACGCCCGCCGTGGAGGCCATGACGGGGATCACACTGGAACTGCGCGACTTCCGCGACGGCGACCTCGACGGCGCCTGGTACGCGATCGCCGCGACCGACGATCCCGGCGTCAACGCCGCGGTCGTCGCCGAGGCCGAGCGCAGGCGCATCTTCTGCGTGCGTGCCGACGTGGCCCGGGACGGGACGGCGGTCACCCCGGCGTCGTTCGAGTACGAGGGGCTGGCGGTCGGGGTGCTGGCCGCCGGCGAGCACCGCCGCTCGGCGGCGATCCGGTCGGCGATCCACGAGGCGCTGCAGCAGGGTCTCATCGCCGCGGACAACTCCGAGACGATGCGGGCCGGCGTCGCGCTGGTCGGCGGCGGGCCCGGTGACCCCGAGCTGATCACCGTGCGTGGGCGGCGGCTGCTGGCGCAGGCCGACGTGGTGGTCGCCGACCGGCTGGCGCCGCCGGAGCTGCTCGCCGAGCTGGCGCCGCACGTCGAGGTGATCGACGCCGCCAAGATCCCCTACGGCCGGGCGATGGCGCAGGACGCGATCAACGAGGTGCTCGTCGAGCGCGCGCGGGCGGGCAAGTTCGTGGTGCGGCTCAAGGGCGGCGACCCATTCGTGTTCGCACGCGGCTACGAGGAGGTGATCGCGTGCGCCGAGGCGGGGATTCCGGTGACCGTCGTGCCCGGTGTGACCAGTGCCATAGGAGTGCCCGCGCTGGCCGGCGTCCCGGTCACCCATCGCCACGTCACGCATGAATTCGTGGTGGTCAGCGGGCATGTTGCACCCGACCATCCCGAATCGTTAGTGAATTGGGATGCACTCGCCGCGCTCACGGGCACCATCGTGTTGCTGATGGCGGTGGAACGCATCGAACTGTTCGCCAAGGCGCTGCTGGACGGCGGGCGACCTGCGGAGACCCCGGTCCTGGTGGTTCAGCACGGCACCACGTCGGCGCAACGGAGTTTGCGGGCGACCCTCGCCGACGCGCCGCAGCGGATCCGCGAAGAGGGCATCCGACCTCCCGCGATCATCGTGATCGGGCCGGTCGCGGCCTTCGGCGGTTAAAGGGTTCTTAAGATTACTGTAAGGTAACCCGTTATGACGGCTCTCAATGACGCAGAGCGCGCAGCCATGTTCAGCGATGCCGCCGGGGGTACCGGGCGGGCTGTGCCGTCGGGCGACAAGACGGCCAAGGCACGCACCGCCAAGGCTCCGGCGTGGGTTCCGTCGCGGCGGTTCTTCGCCGCGGTGATCGCCATCGCCGGCATGCAGCTGATGGCCACGATGGACGGCACCATCGCCATCGTCGCGCTCCCCAAGATCCAGGATTCACTCAATCTCTCCGACGCCGGGCGCAGCTGGGTCATCACGGCCTACGTGCTCACGTTCGGCGGGCTGATGCTGCTGGGTGGCCGCCTCGGCGACTCCATCGGCCGCAAGCGGACGTTCATCGTCGGCGTCGCGCTGTTCACCATCGCCTCGGTCCTGTGCGGGATCGCCTGGGACGAGGCCACGCTGGTGATCGCGCGACTGCTGCAGGGCGTCGGCGCGGCGATCGCCTCGCCCACCGCACTGGCCCTCGTCGCGACGACGTTCGCGAAGGGCCCGGCCCGCAACGCCGCCACCGCGGTGTTCGCCGCGATGACCGGTGTCGGTTCGGTCATGGGACTGGTCGTCGGCGGCGCGCTGACCGAGGTGTCATGGCGGCTGGCGTTCCTGGTCAACGTCCCGATCGGGCTGCTGATCGTCTACCTGGCCCACACGGCGCTGCGGGAGACCCACAAGGAGCGGCTCAAGCTCGACGCCACCGGCGCGCTCCTGGCGACGCTGGGCTGCACGGCCGCGGTGCTCGCCTTCTCCATGGGTCCCGAACAGGGCTGGATCTCACCGATCACCATCGGCTCCGGCATCGCCGCGCTGATCTGCCTCGTCGCGTTCATCATCGTCGAGCGCACCGCCGAGAACCCGGTAGTGCCGTTCGACCTCTTCAAGGACCGCAACCGGCTGGCCACGTTCGGGGCGGTCTTCCTGGCCGGCGGCGTGATGTTCACCCTGTCGGTGCTGATCGGCCTCTACGTCCAGGACATCCTCGGCTACAGCCCGCTGCGGGCGGGGATCGGCTTCATCCCGTTCGCCATCGCGATGGGCATCGGTCTGGCGCTCTCCTCGCAGCTGGTGTCGATCTTCCCGCCGCGGGTCCTGGTGATCGCCGGCGGTGTTCTCGTGCTCGGCGCGATGGTCTACGGCTCGACGCTCAACAGCGGCATCCCGTACTTCCCGAACCTGGTGATCCCGCTCGTGGTGGGCGGCATCGGCATCGGCATCATCTTCGTCGCGCTGATGCTGTCGGCCATCGCGGGTGTCGGGTTCGACCAGATCGGTCCGGTCTCGGCGATCACGCTGATGATGCAGAACCTCGGCGGGCCCATCGTGCTCGCGATCATCCAGGCCGTCATCACCTCCCGGACGCTGTACCTGGGTGGCACCACGGGCCCGGTGAAGAACATGGACACCACCCAGCTGGCCGCCCTCGACGCCGGATACACCTACGGCCTGCTGTGGGTGGCCGCCGTCGCGGTCCTGGTCGGTGGCGCCGCGCTGCTCATCGGCTACACCAGCCAGCAGGTCGCGCATGCGCAAGAGGTCAAGGACGCGATCGACGCCGGAGAGCTCTAACCCGAGATCTCCCCGGCGACCGAGCGCAGCGCGGCGACCACCGCGCCGACCTCGTCACCGGCGTCCACCGCGGTGAGCGCCACCGTGCTGCGGCCCAGCCAGTTCGGGTCGTCGACGCCCACGGTGGTGACACCGTCGGGCACCGACCTCGCCGCCAGCTCCGGCATCAGACAGATCCCCAGACCCGCGGCCACCAGCCCGAGTCGCGCCGGCCATCCGCTCACCCGGTGCCGGATCACCGGATCGGACAGCGTCGGCCACGCCGTGAACTGCGGATCGCCCGCCGAACCCGTGCCGGCGATCCACGCCTCGTCGGCGAGTTCGCGGACCGCCACCCGGCCTGCAGCCGCCAGCCGGTGCCCGGTGGGCACCGCCACGCACAGGTCGCCGGCGTAGATGCGGCGCGCGGCGAGGCCGTCGACGTCGTAGTCGGGCAGGCCCGCGCCCGTGCCGACGACGGCGACACCCAGCCGGCGCGCGCGGAGCTCGCGCAGCAGCGCCGGAGTGGCCGCCTCGCGCAGGCTCACCCTCAGGCCCGGATGGTCGACCGCCAGCCGCGCAACGGCCCGCGGCACCAGCACGGCCATCGCCGAGGGGAAGGCGCCCACCGCCACCCGACCCGCGAGCCGGTCGCCGAGGCCGTCGAGTTCGTGGCGCAGTGCGGCCGCCGCGCCGAGGACATGAGCAGCGTGTTCCACCACCACCGCCCCCGCCGGGGTGAGGCTCACCCCGCGCACCTCGCGAAGGAACAACCGGTAGCCCGCGGCGTCTTCCATCGCCGCGACCTGCCGCGAGATCGCGGGCTGCGAGTACCCCAGGGAGCGGGCGGCGGCCGTGAACGATCCCAGCAGGGCGATCTCGCGGCACACCCGTAGCCCCTCGAGCGTCATCTCGGTCACGACTCCACCCTAGGCATGCGCATTACGTATGGGTGTCCGTCGGATCGCTCATTGCCCGCATGGATACATCGGCCGGGCCTGCGCGGTTGAGTCATGGAGAAGCCGAAGGAAGGAAGTTCGACATGACCAGGACCTGGTTCGTCACGGGCGCGTCCCGCGGTATGGGCCGCGAACTCGTCGAGCAGCTGCTGGCGCGCGGTGACACCGTCGCGGCGACGCTGCGGCGACCCGAACAGCTCGACGATCTGGCGGCACGGCACGGTGACCGGCTGTGGCGGGCGGCGCTCGACGTCACCGACACCGACGCCGTCCGTGCGGTCGTCGCCGAGGCGTTCGCCGCGCACGGCCGCATCGACGTCGTCGTCTCCAACGCGGGATACGGAGTGTTCGGCGTCGCGGAGGACCTCACCGACGAGCAGATCGACCAGATGATCGCCACCAACCTCACCGCGTCCATCCAGCTCGCCCGTGCGGTGCTGCCGCACCTGCGCGCCCAGGGCGGCGGGCTGCTGATGCAGATGTCGAGCATGGGCGGGCACATGACGTTCCCGGCCTTCTCGCTCTACCACGTCACCAAGTGGGGCATCGAGGGCTTTTACGACGCCCTCGCCGCCGAGATCGAACCGTTCGGCATCCGCACCACGCTGATCGCACCGGGTGTGGTGCGCACCGGCTTCTTCGAGGCGGCCGCGCGGGTTCCGCTCAGCGAGCCCTACCGCGGCGGGCCCGCCGACGCGCCCGCCACCACCGTCGAGGAGATGACCGACGACCCCGAGCGCACCGTCGCGGCCATCATCCGTGCCGCCGACTCCGGCGACCCGCCGCGCCGCCTGGTGCTCGGCTCCGATGCCTGGACGCTGATCACCGGGGCGTTGCGGGCCCGGCTGGACGACGTCACCGCCCAGCGCGAGAACGCCGCGACCGCCGACTTCTGAGCGATTTCGGCGCGGATACCGTCGCACAGCGTCGGCGGGCGCGCCGAAATCGCCACGGTAGGGTCGTGAGCCATGTCGGCGCAGGGGTCCTCCGGGTCGCAGCCGCTGACCAGGTCGGTGCTCGGTGTCGCGATCGTGGCGATCACCGGCATGCAGCTGATGTCGACGCTCGACGGCACCATCGTGATCGTCGCGCTGCCGCGCATCCAGTCCGACCTCGACATGTCCGACGCCGCCAAGAGCTGGGTGGTCACCGCCTACGTGCTGGCCTTCGGCGGGCTGCTGCTGCTCGGCGGGCGGATCGGCGACGCGGTCGGGCACAAGCGGGCATTCCTGTCGGGTGTTGGGGTGTTCACCCTCGCGTCGCTGGTCTGCGGCCTGGCCACCGATGGCCTCACGCTGGTGATCGCCCGCGCGGTGCAGGGCACCGGGGCGGCGGTGGCGGCGCCGACGGGACTGGCGCTGATCGCGACCACCTACGCGATCGGCGCTCCCCGCAACCGGGCGCTGGCGGTGTCGGCGGCGATGCAGGCCGCCGGATCGGTGCTGGGCCTCATCCTCGGCGGCGCCTTCACCGTCGTGTCGTGGCGGCTGGCGTTCCTGATCAACGTGCCGATCGGCATCGCGGTGATCGCCGTGGCCGTCTACCGGATCACCGAGACCCACCACGAGCGGCTCAAGCTCGACGTGGTGGGGGCGCTGCTGGCCACGCTCGGCTGCACGGCAGCGGTGCTGGTCTTCACCCAGGGCCCGCCGCGCGGCTGGATCGACCCGTTCGTCATCGCCGCGGGCGCCGCCGCGGTCGTCTTCTTCATCTCGTTCCTGCTCGTCGAGCGCAGGGCCGCGCACCCGATCGTCCCGTTCTCGGTGTTCGACAACCGCAACCGGGTGGCGACGCTCGCGGCGTACTTCCTGGCCGGCGGCGTGATGCTGACCATCTCGGTGATGATGGGCCTCTACATCCAGGACGTGATGGGCTACTCGGCGCTGCAGGCCGGCATCGGGTTCCTGCCGTTCGCCGTCGGCTTCGGGGTCGGCAACGTGGTCGCCGCCCGGCTGGCGCCGAGGATCGCGCCACGGTGGGTGGTCATCGGCGCCGGTGTCTTCGTGCTCGGCGCCATGCTGTTCGGCTCCACCCTCACCCGGACCGTGGCCTACTTCCCGGACCTGTTCGCGCCGATCCTGTTCGCGGGCTTCGGCATCGGGGTGATCTCGGTGGTGCTGCCGCTGTGCGCCATAGCCGAGGTCGGCCCGCGCGAGATCGGTCCGGTCTCGTCGATCACGCTGATGGTGTTCAACCTCGGCGGGCCGCTGATGCTGGTGGCGATCCAGGCGGTGCAGACCTCGCGCACGTTGTACCTGGGCGGCACCACCGGCTCGGTGAAGGACATGACGGACGGGCAACTCGACGCGCTCGGCCAGGGCTACACCTATGCCCTGCTGTGGGTGGCGGCCATCGCGATCCTGGTCGGGGCGGCGGCGCTGTTCATCGGCTTCTCGGCACGTCAGATCGCGGTGGCCCAGCACACCCGCGAGGCGTTCGACGCCGGGGAGCTCTGAGGCGTCAAGCTAAGGTGGTCGCTCGTGATCACCCGTATGTCCGAGCTGTTCCTGCGCACCCTCCGCGACGACCCGGCCGACGCGGAGGTGCCCAGCCACAAGCTGCTCATCCGCGCCGGCTACGTCCGGCCGGTGGGGCCGGGGCTGTACAGCTGGCTGCCGCTCGGGCTGCGGGTGCTGCGCAAGATCGAGGGCATCATCCGCGACGAGATGGCGCACATCGGTGGACAGGAGATCCTGCTGCCCGCGCTGGTTCCCCGCGCACCGTACGAGACGACGAATCGGTGGACCGAGTACGGCGACAGCGTGTTCCGGCTCAAGGACCGCCGCCGCAACGACTACATGCTCGGGCCCACCCACGAGGAGCTCTTCGCGCTGACCGTGAAGGGGGAGTACAGCTCCTACAAGGACTTCCCGCTGCGGCTCTACCAGATCCAGAACAAGTACCGCGACGAGGCCAGGCCGCGGGCGGGCATCCTGCGCGGGCGCGAGTTCGTGATGAAGGACTCCTACAGTTTCGACGTCGACGACGACGGACTGAAGAAGGCGTATCACGCGCACCGCGAGGCCTACCAACGGATCTTCGCCCGCCTCGGTGTCCAGTACGTCATCGTGTCGGCGGTCTCGGGTGCGATGGGCGGCAGCGCCTCCGAGGAGTTCCTGGCCGAGAGTGAGATCGGCGAGGACACCTTCGTCCGCTGCCTGGAGTCGGGATACGCCGCCAACGTGGAGGCGGTGATCACCCGGGTGCCGGAATCGCTGCCGATCGACGGACTGCCCGACGCGACGGTGTACGACACCCCCGACGCCCCGACCATCGCCACGCTCGTCGACTGGGCCAACAGCGCCGATCTGCCCGGCTTCGCCGGCCGCACCGTCACCGCCGCGGACACGCTGAAGAACGTGCTGCTCAAGGTCCGCGAACCCGGCGGGGAGTGGGAACTGTTGGCGATCGGTGTGCCCGGCGATCGCGAGGTCGACGAGAAGCGCCTCGGCGCCGCGCTGGAACCCGCCGAGTACGCACTGCTCGACGACGCCGACTTCGCGCGGTACCCGTTCCTGGTCAAGGGCTACGTTGGACCGAAGGCATTGGCGGACAACGGCGTCCGATTCCTGGTCGACCCGCGGATCGTCGACGGGACGGCCTGGATCACCGGCGCCGACGCACCGAACAAGCACGTGGTCGGCATGGTCGCGGGACGCGACTTCACCGCCGACGGCACCATCGAGGCCGCCGACGTCCGCGACGGCGATCCGTCGCCCGACGGCGCCGGTCCGCTGGTGAGTGCGCGCGGCATCGAGATCGGCCACATCTTCCAGCTCGGCCGCAAGTACACAGAGGCGTTCACCGTCGACGTGCTCGGCGAGGACGGCAAGCCGGTGCGGTTGACGATGGGCTCCTACGGCATCGGCGTGTCCCGGCTGGTCGCCGTGATCGCCGAGCAGCAGCACGACGAGATCGGTCTGCGCTGGCCCTCGTCGGTGTCGCCGTTCGACGCCCACCTGGTGATCGCGAACAAGGACGAGGCCGCCCGCGCCGGCGCGACCGAGCTGGCCGCCGACCTCGACCGGCTCGGTGTCGACGTGCTGCTCGACGACCGGAAGGCCTCGCCCGGGGTGAAGTTCAAGGACGCTGAGCTGCTCGGGGTGCCGTGGATCGTGGTGGTGGGCCGCGGCTGGGCCGACGGCACGGTCGAGCTGCGCAACCGGTTCACCGGTGAGACGCGCGAGATCGCCGTCGATGCCGCGGCCACCGAGATATCCGGCGCGATCGCCGGCTGACGCCCGCTACTCGTTGCCGCCGGGGAACGCGACGGTCACCGGCGAGACACCGAGCACCCGGTTCCAGCGGGCGGTCCTGACCGCGCACTGCGTCAACGCCGTCACGGCGAAGGTGCGGTCCTCGGCGGTGGTGGCCTGCTCGAGCACCGCCCGCCACGCCGTCGCGGCGTCGCGCTCCATCTGCGCGGCCAGCTCGGCGGCGTCGGTCGGGCTGTTCACCGGCGACGGCAACCGGTAGCCGGGTTCGGGCAGCGGCGCCGCCACCGACCGGCCGTCGAGCATCGCGATCGCGGCCTCGCGGCGTTCCCGGTGCTCGGCCATCGATCCCGACACCAACGCGTTCAGTTCCGGCGTCGAGTGCACGGACACCAAGCCGTAGCCGTAGATGACGGCGTGCTCGGTGGCGACGGCGTCGTAGAGGGCGCCGGCGTCGGGGCCGGAAGGCCGCGTCGGCATGGTCGGTTCGGGTGAGGTCACGACGACTCCTCGGGCGCAAGGGCCACCAGCGAGGCGGCCGTGCAGGCCGCGGCGATCGAGCCGAGCAGACCTGCGCGATAGCCGGACAGCTCGGCCGCCAGGCCTGCCGCACTCTCGGCGGATTGCCGCAGCGCACCGGCCACCTCGGCGGCGGTGGGCGGTTTCACCGGCTCCGCGGGGGTCGACGACGAGGTGGTGGTGGTGGTCGGCGCGTCCGCGGCCGCGACGATGCGGGTCAGCTCGTCCTCGAGCGCGCGGACGTGCTCGGCGCGTTCGGCGGCCACCTCGGTCAAAGCCTGCGCCATCGGCGGTCTGGCGGCCGCCGCCGCCCTGGTTGCCAGTGAGCCGTCGTTGCGCGCACGCTCGATCTGCGCGATCAACTCGTCGACCTCGGGTGGCGGAGGCGGCGTCCCGCAGGCGGTGGAGGCGGCTCCCAGCAGGGCGAGGGTGGTCGCGGCCACCAGCACGCGTCGCCTGCTGACGACCGGATTGACGCTCGGCACGAGCAACATCCTGCCATTGCCGTTGCCCGGCGGATGACGCCGACGAGCCGGGCGCCCGACGGTCGACGGCAGCTCCGCGGGGCGTGTGCGCTGCCGTTTCCGATGTGCGCCCTGCGGCCTGGCGTATCGTGGATAGTCGATTCCGGGGGTTCGAGGCGACGCCTCGAAGGGGCCGAACCCAGGGAGTCGTGTCCGGACAACTCAAGATGAGGAGCTCGCCGTGGCGCTCGACCCACGATCGTCCGGGTTACCGACGCAGGATCAGGTGATCGCCGTTCTCGACGGCGAGTTCGCGCGCGCCGGTTACGAGATCGAGGACGTGGTGATCGACGGTGCGACGCGGCCGCCGCGGATCACCGTGATCGCCGACGCCGACGGCGGTGTGAGCCTCGACGCGATCGCCGAGCTGTCGCGCACCGCCTCCGAGCTGCTCGACCGTCTCGATCCGGAAACCGGCCAGGGCGCCGACGCCGGCTACGTGCTCGAGGTCACCTCGCGCGGGGTGGAGCGTCCCCTGGTCACCGAGAAGCACTTCCGCCGCGCGCAGGGCCGCAAGGTCGAGGTGACGCTGGCCGACGGGTCACAGGTGACCGGCCGGCTGGGCGAGAGCGCGGACGGCCTGGTGCGGCTGATCGTCCGCGAAGGCGGGCGGCCCACCCTGTCGGTCCGTGAGCTGCCGTTCGACGGGATCACCAAAGCTGTTGTCCAAGTAGAGTTCTCGCCTCCCAATTCGCGTGAGCTGGAGCTGGCAGGACGACCACGGAAGGAGGGTGTGGAATGAACATCGACATGGCGGCCCTGCATGCCATCGAGGCGGACAAGGGCATCACGGTCGACGTCGTGGTCGACACGATCAAGTCGGCGTTGCTCACCGCCTACCGGCACACCGAAGGGCATGAACCCGACGCCCACATCGACATCGACCGGAAGACCGGTGTCGTCAAGGTGATCGCCCGCCAGACCGATGCCGACGGCAACGTCGTGCACGAATGGGACGACACCCCTGAGGGTTTCGGCCGCATCGCCGCGACGACCGCACGGCAGGTGATCCTGCAGCGCCTCCGCGACGCCGAGAACGAGAAGAACTACGGCGAGTTCTCCGCCCGTGAGGGCGACATCGTCGGCGGGGTGATCCAGCGCGACGCCCGCGCCAACGCACGCGGGCTGGTCGTCGTCCGGATGGGCAGCGAGACCAAGGGCTCAGAAGGGGTGATCCCGGCCGCCGAACAGGTGCCCGGCGAGAGCTACGAGCACGGGGACCGGCTGCGCTGCTACGTCGTGGGCGTCTCGCGCGGCGCCCGCGAACCGCTGATCACCTTGTCGCGCACACACCCGAACCTGGTGCGCAAGCTGTTCTCCCTCGAGGTGCCGGAGATCAACGACGGATCGGTGGAGATCGTCGCGGTGGCCCGTGAGGCCGGCCACCGCTCGAAGATCGCCGTCGCCTCGCGGGTACCGGGCCTCAACGCCAAGGGTGCGTGCATCGGGCCGATGGGCCAGCGGGTGCGCAACGTGATGAGCGAACTGTCGGGGGAGAAGATCGACATCATCGACCACGACGACGACCCCGCCCGGTTCGTGGCGAACGCGCTGTCGCCCGCCAAGGTGGTGTCGGTCTCGGTGATCGACGAGGGCGCCCGAGCCGCGCGGGTGGTGGTGCCCGACTACCAGCTGTCGCTGGCGATCGGCAAGGAGGGCCAGAACGCCCGCCTGGCGGCGCGCCTGACCGGCTGGCGTATCGACATCCGCAGCGACGCCGCCCCGACCGGCCCGGCACCGTCCGGGCGCGATGCGCCACACGGCGCGGCGCGCGACGCCTGACCGGTCGCAGAATCCCACACCTGGACCACGGTTTCGGCGCAACGGGTCCGTGGCGGTAGACTCAGCCGTGATCCAGCGCGAGACTCCGGTGTCCCAACGGGGGCGCGCCGCCGACCTACCGGTCGGGCCGGTGCGGACCTGTGTGGGGTGCCGGAAGCGAGAGCTGGCTGTCGAACTGCTCCGAGTGGTCGCGGTCGACGCGAACGGCGCGTGCGCCGCGATCGTCGACACGGCGGGTAATCTGCCTGGGCGGGGTGCATGGCTGCATCCCGACCCGCAATGCCTACACGCAGCAATCCGGCGGCGAGCGTTCGTGCGAGCGTTGCGGATCACCGGTTCACCGGACCTCACCGCGGTGACCGAGTACGTCGAGGACATCTCGAGGAACTCGGACGCCCGGTCGACAGAACAGGTAGCGAGAAAAATGAGCACACCGTGAAGTCCCGATGACCATGCGTCATAGCTAACCCGAGGCGCGGCGCCTACCACCGCCATCGCCTCTAGAGATGGAGATGTAGTGGCAGGTAAGGCCCGCGTACACGAGTTGGCGAAGGAACTCGGTGTCACCAGCAAGGAACTCCTCGCAAAACTGAAAGACCAGGGCGAGTTCGTCAAGTCGGCGTCGTCGACCGTCGAAGCACCCGTCGCGCGCCGCCTGCGCGAATCGTTCGGCGCCCAGTCCGCGCCGCAGAAGGCGTCCGGCAACGGCGCTCCGGCCAAGGTGGCCAGCCCGGCCTCCGCGTCGGCAGGCTCCTCGGTGAAGCCGGGCCCCAGGCCCGCCGCGCCGACCCCGCCGCCTGCGCCGGCTCCCACTCCGCCGCCGCCCCCGGCGCCCGCCGCTCCGGTGGCGCCGCCCGCGGCTGCCGCGTCCGCGGCACCACCCGCCGCACCCGCACGTCCGGCCCCCGCGCCCGGCGCCACGCCCGGCCCCCGGCCCGGCCCGGCTCCCAAGCCGGCCCCCCGCACGCCGCGGGTGGGTAACAACCCGTTCTCCTCGGCGCAGCCGGTGGAGCGGCCGGCCCCGCGGCCGCCGCAGCCGCGTCCCGGTGCCCCCCGGCCCGGCACGCCGCGTCCCGGCATGTCGCCCAACAACATGCCGCCCCGTCCCGCGGCGCCGCGCCCCGGCGCGGCCCGTCCCGGCGGTGCGCGCCCCGGTCCCGGCGGCCGTGGCCCCGGCGGCGGCGGCGGTCGTCCCGGTGGCCCTCCCGGTGGCGGCGGTAACTACCGCGGCGGTGGCGCCGGTGGTGGCGGCGGTGCACCCGCCGGTGCCGGCGGCGGTTTCCGCGGTCGCCCCGGTGGTGGTGGCGGTGGTCGCCCAGGTCAGCGCGGCGGCGCCGCGGGTGCCTTCGGGCGTCCCGGCGGTGCGCCGAAGCGCGGCCGCAAGTCGAAGCGGGCGAAACGCGCCGAATACGAGAACATGCAGGCGCCGGTCGTCGGTGGCGTGCGGTTGCCGCACGGCAACGGCGAGACCATCCGGCTGGCCCGCGGCGCGTCGCTGAGCGATTTCGCCGACAAGATCAACGCCAACCCGGCATCGCTGGTGCAGGCGCTGTTCAACCTCGGTGAGATGGTCACCGCCACGCAGTCGGTGGGCGACGAGACCCTCGAGCTGCTCGGCAACGAGATGAACTACGTCGTGCAGGTCGTGTCCCCGGAGGACGAGGACCGCGAGCTGCTCGAATCCTTCGACCTCACCTACGGCGAGGACGAGGGCGGCGAAGAGGACCTCGAGCAGCGGCCCCCGGTGGTCACGGTCATGGGTCACGTCGACCACGGCAAGACCCGGCTGCTGGACACGATCCGCAACGCCACCGTCCGCGAGGGCGAGGCCGGCGGCATCACCCAGCACATCGGCGCCTACCAGGTCACGGTCGAGCACGACGGCACCGAGCGGCCGATCACCTTCATCGACACCCCCGGTCACGAGGCGTTCACCGCCATGCGTGCCCGCGGTGCGAAGGCCACCGACATCGCGATCCTGGTGGTCGCGGCCGACGACGGCGTCATGCCGCAGACGGTCGAGGCGATCAACCACGCGCAGGCGGCCGACGTGCCGATCGTGGTGGCGGTCAACAAGATCGACAAGGAGGGCGCCGACCCGGCCAAGATCCGCGGTCAGCTCACCGAGTACGGCCTGGTCGCCGAGGACTTCGGTGGCGAGACCATGTTCGTCGACATCTCGGCCAAGCAGGGCACCAACATCGACGCGCTGCTCGAAGCGGTCCTGCTGACCGCGGACGCGGCGCTGGACCTGCGGGCCAACCCGGACATGGAAGCCCAGGGTGTGGCGATCGAGGCGCACCTGGACCGTGGCCGAGGCCCCGTCGCGACCGTGCTGATCCAGCGCGGCACGCTGCGGGTCGGCGACTCGATCGTCGCGGGCGACGCCTACGGCCGCGTGCGGCGCATGGTCGACGAACACGGCGAGGACATCCACGACGCCCTGCCGTCGCGGCCGGTGCAGGTCATCGGCTTCACGTCGGTGCCGGGTGCCGGTGACAACCTGCTGGTGGTCGACGAGGACCGCATCGCCCGGCAGATCGCCGACCGGCGCAGTGCCCGCAAGCGCAACGCGCTGGCGGCACGCTCGCGCAAGCGGATCAGCCTGGAGGACCTGGATTCGGCGCTGAAGGAGACCAGCCAGCTGAATCTGATCCTCAAGGGCGACAACTCCGGCACCGTCGAGGCGCTGGAGGAGGCCCTGCTGGGCATCGAGATCGACGACGAGGTGGAACTGCGCGTCATCGACCGCGGTGTCGGTGGCGTCACCGAGACCAACGTCAACCTGGCGTCGGCCTCGGATGCGATCATCATCGGCTTCAACGTCCGCGCGGAGGGCAAGGCCACCGAGCTGGCCAACCGCGAGGGCGTCGAGATCCGCTACTACTCGGTGATCTACCAGGCCATCGACGAGATCCAGGCCGCGCTCAAGGGCATGCTCAAGCCGGTCTACGAGGAGAAGGAGCTCGGCCGCGCCGAGATCCGCGCGATCTTCCGGTCGTCGAAGGTCGGCAACATCGCGGGTTGCCTGGTCCAGTCGGGCATCATGCGGCGCAACGCCAAGGCCCGCCTGCTGCGCGACAACGTCGTGGTCGCCGAGACCGTCACCATCTCGTCGCTCAAGCGCGAGAAGGACGACGCCACCGAGGTGCGCGAGGGTTACGAATGCGGTCTCACGCTGACGTACTCCGACATCAAGGAAGGCGACATCATCGAGGCGTACGAACTCGTCGAAAAAGCGAGGACGTAGTGGCCGATCCGGCACGGGCACGCCGGCTGGCCAAACGCATCGGCACCGTCGTCGCGTCGGCGATCGAGTTCGAGATCAAGGATCCCCCGTTGGCCTTCGTGACCGTCACGGACACGAAGGTCACGGGTGACCTGCACGACGCCACCGTGTTCTACACGGTGCGCGGCGAGACGCTGCAGGACGAACCGGATTACGCCGCCGCGGCAGCGGCGCTCGAGCGGGCCAGGGGCACGTTGCGCAGCAAGGTCGGCGCTGCCACCGGGGTGCGCTTCACCCCGACACTGGCTTTCGAGCTGGACAAGGTCCCCGAGACCTCGGCGCACATGGAGGCGCTGCTGGCGCGCGCGCGTGCCGCAGATGAGGATTTGGCGAGAGTTCGGCAGGGTGCCAGGCATGCCGGCGACGCCGACCCGTACCGTGTGACAGGGGCGGAGGAAACCGGCGGGGACTCGGAGTACGGGCAAGACAACGGACTCGATGTTGAGGACACCGGTGACAACGACAGACAAGGCGACTGACGTCGCGCTTCCGGGCACGCGCGTCGACGCGCACACGGCCGCAAGGCTGCTGTCCGCGGCAGGCACCGTCAGCGTCGTCTGTCACGTCTATCCCGACGCCGACACGATCGGCGCGGGGTTGGCGCTGGCCCTGATCCTCGAACAGGCGGGCAAGGCCGTGCAGGTCAGCTTCGCCGCGCCCGAGGACCTGCCGGAGTCGCTGCAGTCGCTGCCCGGTGGGCATCTGCTCGTCCAGCCGGACGCGATGCGGCGCGACGCGGACCTGGTGGTCACCGTCGACATCCCGAGCGTGAACCGCCTCGGTGCGTTGCGTGACCTGGCCGACTTCGACGTCGACCCCGACCGCGACGTGCTGGTGATCGATCACCACGCGTCCAACCAGCTGTTCGGCAGTGCGAATTACGTGGATCCGTCCGCGGACTCGACCACCATGCTGGTCGCCGAACTGCTCGACGCCTGGGGCAAGCCGATCGACGCCGGAGTGGCGCACTGCCTGTACGCGGGGCTGACCACCGACACCGGGTCGTTCCGGTGGGCCAGTGCCCGCGCGCACCGGCTGGCGGCCCGGCTGGTCGAGCTCGGCGTCGACAACGCCGCGATCAGCCGCACGCTGCTGGACACCCATCCGTTCGCGTGGCTGCCGATGCTGTCGCGGGTGCTGGCGTCGGCGCGCCTGGTGCCCGACGCCGCGGGCGGCCGCGGCCTGGTGTATGCCGTTGTGGCACATGACGAATGGTCCACCGCGCGGCCCGAAGAGGTGGAGAGCATCGTCGACATCGTGCGCACCACCGCGCAGGCGGAGGTGGCGGCGGTGTTCAAGGAGATCGAACCGCTGCACTGGTCGGTGTCGATGCGGGCCAAGTCCTTCGACCTCGCCACGGTGGCCAGTTCGTTCGGCGGCGGCGGGCACCGGCTGGCGGCCGGGTACTCCGCCAGCGGATCGGCCGACGACGTCGTCGCGGCGCTGCATTCCGCCCTTGGCTGAGGACGCCGACGGCGCACTGCCCGAGCCGATCGCGGCACGGCCGGAACCGGTCACCTCCCGGCGCATCGCGGCGCTGGCGTTCCCGGCGCTGGGCGTGTTGGCCGCCGAGCCGGTCTACCTGCTGTTCGACCTGGCCGTCATCGGCCGCCTCGGCGCCGTCAGCCTCGCCGGTCTGGCCATCGGCGCGCTGATCATGGGCGTGCTCAGCTCTCAGCTGACGTTCCTGTCCTACGGCACGACGGCCCGGTCGGCCCGTTTCTTCGGGGCCGGGGACCGCACCGCGGCGGTCGGGGAGGGGGTGCAGGCCACCTGGCTGGCTCTCGCCATCGGCACGGCGATCGTGGCGGCGGTGCAGATCGCGGCCGTGCCGCTGGTGTCCGCACTGTCCGGTGGCGGCGAGGTCGCCGAGGCCGCCCTGCCGTGGGTGCGGATCGCGAGCCTCGCGGTGCCCGCCATCCTGGTGGCCGCCGCGGGCAACGGCTGGATGCGTGGCGTGCAGGACACCATGCGGCCGCTGCGCTACGTGGTGTTCGGCTTCGCGGTGTCGGCGGTGCTGTGCCCGGTGCTGGTCTACGGCCTGCTCGGTGCGCCGCGACTGGGCCTGCCGGGCTCGGCGATCGCCAACCTGGTCGGCCAGTGGATCGCCGCGCTGCTGTTCATGTGGGCGCTGCTGGTGGAGCGCGTCGCGCTGCGGCCTGCGCCGGCGGTGCTGCGCGCGCAGGTGGTGATGGGCCGGGACCTGGTGCTGCGCACGCTGGCGTTCCAGGCGTGCTTCGTGTCCGCGGGCGCGGTGGCCGCCCGGTTCGGCGCCGCCGCGGTGGCCGCCCATCAGGTGGTGCTGCAGCTGTGGAGTTTCCTTGCGCTGGTGCTGGATTCGCTCGCCATCGCGGCGCAGTCGCTGGTCGGCGCCGCCCTCGGAGCCGGCCACCTGGCGCACGCCAAGTCGGTGGCATGGCGGGTGACGGTGTTCTCGACGGCGGCCGCCGCGGCGCTGGCGGGGGTGTTCGCCGCGGGCGCGTCGGTGCTGCCGGGCGTGTTCACCGGCGACCGGTCGGTGCTCGACGAGATCGCGGTGCCGTGGTGGTTCCTGGTCGCGCAGCTGCCGATCGCGGGCATCGTGTTCGCGATCGACGGGGTGCTGCTCGGTGCGGGCGACGCCACGTTCATGCGCAACGCCACGCTGGCCGCGGCGCTGCTGGGCTTCCTCCCGCTGATCTGGCTGTCGCTGGCCTTCGGCTGGGGACTGCTCGGCATCTGGGCGGGGCTGAGCACGTTCATGGTGCTGCGCCTGGTGTTCGTCGGGTGGCGCGCCCTGTCCGGCCGCTGGCTGGTGCCGGGTACGCGCTGACCGTCGGCGGTCAGCGCACCTGCGCGCGGCCCCGCTCGAACACCGCGGCCCGGTTGGCGGCGATGTCGTCGCCGGTGGCGGTCGCCATCCAGCGGCGCGCCGAGTCCGCCTCGATCCACAGGGCGGCGTTGGTCTGCGACTCGTCGATGCGGTGGTAGGAGTCCAGCAGCGCCCGCACCGCGCGCTGGTTGTTGCCGACGATCGAGGCCGCCACCTGTCGCGCAGTGGGCAGCAGGTCGTCGTGCGCGACGACCTGGGTGACCAGTCCGGCTCGCAGCGCGTCGGATGCCGACAGGTAGTCGCCGGTGAGGCTCATCCGGCGGGCCAGCCCAACGCCGACCTTCTGCGGCAGCCGGACCGACAGCCCCCAGGTGGGCATCAGCCCGACCCGGGCGTGGGTGTCGGCGAACCGGGCCTGCTCCGAGGCGATCAGGATGTCGCAGTACAGCGCCATCTCCAGCCCGCCGGTGACGGCAGCGCCGTTGATCGCGCCGATCACCGGCTTGGTCAGGTGCGGCCACTTCGGCGAGATGTCGGGCAGTTCGGTCTGGTCGCCGAGCTCCTTGAGGTCAAGGCCGGCGCAGAACACGGGGTCGGCGCCGGTGAAGATCAGCACGTCGACGTCGTCGTCGGTCTCGGCGTCCCGCAGCGCGCCGAACAGCTTGCTGCGCAGCGCCGTCGAGAGCGCATTGCGGGCCTTCGGCCGGTTCAGCGTCAGGGTGCGCACCCGGTCGGTGGTGTCGATCAGCAGGATGTCGTCGGCGTCGGTCATGGGGTAGACGCTAGCGACCGCGCCTATCGTGGTTGGCATGTGCCGAAACATCACTGAACTGCGTGGGCTGGAACCGCGGGCGACGGACGAGGAGATCGAGGCCGCGGCGCGCCAGTACGTCCGGAAGGTCAGCGGCATCACCCGGCCGTCGACGGCCAACGAGGAGGCGTTCGAACTGGCGGTCGCCGAGGTCACCGCCACCACCACCCGGCTGCTGTCGACGCTGCCGGAGCGGCGCCAGCCGCCGAAGACCGTGCCGCCGCTGCGCCGCCCCGAGGTGCAGGCCCGCATCGCCGCCAGGGCCGCGCAGACCTCGGCGTGACGCAGGCGCCCAGCGGTCCGGCGCTCAAGGAGTGGAGCGCCGCGGTGCACGCGATGCTCGCAGGCCGGCAGTCGATCCTGTTGCGCAAGGGCGGGATTGGTGAGAAGCGCTTCCGGGTGGACGCGTCGCGCTTCCTGCTGTTCCCCACCGTCGCGCACAGCCACGCCGAACGGGTGCGCCCCGAACACCGCGACCTGCTCGAACCGGCGGCGGCCGACAGCACCGAGGACGCCGTCGTGCTGCGGGCCGGCGCCCGCGTCATCGAGGCGATCGAGGTGAGCAGGCCCGAGGCGATCGACGACCTTGCGCCGCTGCACATCTGGACCGCCGATTCGATCCGCTCGGATCGCCTGGACTTCCGGCCGAAGCACCGGCTGACCGTGTTGGTGGTCGCGGTCAGTCCGCTCCTCGAGCCGGTCCGGCTGACCCGCGCCCCGGAGTACGGCGGCTGCACCAGCTGGGTGCAGCTGCCGGTCGACCCGCAGTGGGGCGCGCCGGTCTCCGGCGAGGCCGCGTTGACAGAGCTGGCTGGGCGGGTGCGTGCGCTAGTCGGTTGACGGCGGGCGGGATCCGGCGGGCAGCACCAGTCGCGACACGCCACCTGCGCCGTGGTGGACGGTGTGGGTCGCAGGCACCACCGTGCTTCCGAGCAGCGGCGCGTCGCCGGTGCCCAGGTTGCGGTCGAACCGCGGATGCGAGCCACCCGCGACGAGCACCCGCAGGCGCGATCCGGCCGGAAAGCGGTGCGCCACCGCGTCGAGTTCGATGCGCACCGTCCCGCTGACGCCGCCGGGCCGCAGATAACCGTCCGAGACGTTGCGGGAGCGGCCGCGCTCGTCGACGTGGCCGAGGCGGACGAACACGTCGTTGTGCGGGTTGTCGCAGGAGTGAGCCAGTTCGATCACCGGCGTGCCGACGACGTAGAGGTCCTCGGCGAGCGGCTCACCGGTGAAGGTCAGCACGTCCGCGCGGCGGGCGAGCCGCGAGTCGTCCCGGTAGCCGGCCTCGGGGGACAGCAGCCGCCCGCCGATGGTCGGCGTCGGGTCGGTGGGGTCGTAGGTGAACGACGACGACGGGGCGGCCGGATCCGGGGCGGCGCCGGCCAGCCGGTGGCCGGGGTGCAGGAACACCTCGTGCTCGGGCATGGCGGGCGGCCAGACGGGCAGGTCGAGCCAGCCGTGACCGTTGACGAAGGCCCGCACCGGGCTGCGCCGCTCCGCCGGTGCGCCACCGAGATGGGCGGCGAGCCAGTCCAGCGTCTCGCCGACCACGGTGGCGGCGCCCTTGGTCATCAGCTGCGAGTGGGTCCACGGCCCGACCGTCAGCGCGCACGGCACCCCGCGATCGCGCAGATGCCGGTACTGGGCGAGGGACTGATCGAGGAACAGGTCCTGCCAGCCGCTCACGACGAGCACCGGGACCTGGACCCGGTCCAGCGCGTCGGTGGCGCGCAGCGCCGCCCAGAACGGGTCGTCGGCGTCCTCGTGCTCGAGCCACGACTCGAACCACGGCGCGCCGCTGCCCAGCAGGTCGCGCGCCGACTCGCCCAGCGGTAGCCCCGCGGTGGCGCGGGCCACCTCCCGGCGGGAGCGCACCTGGCGGATCAGCGCCGCAACCCGCCCCGGGTCCTCCTGGTGGGCCACCATGTGGCTCCAGCCGAGGAAGTCGTTGAGCGAGAAGGATCCGGTGCCCCACGACGATGCGCGGAAGTCGTGCGGCCCGACGGCGATCACGGCCGCGGCGAGTTCGGGCGGCGGGTCCTCGAGCATCGCCCACTGCGTGAAGCCGAGGTAGGACAGGCCGACGGTGGCGAACGACCCGGTGAACCACGGCTGGTCGCGCAGCCAGGCGGCGGTGTCGGCGCCGTCGGCCTTCTCGTGCACCATCGGCGTGAAGTCCCCGCCGGAGCCGAACGTCCCCCGCACGCTCTGCACCAGCACGTGGTAGCCGCGTGCGGCGTACACGGCTGCGAACAGCAGCGAGAACGGGAAGCCGCGGCCGTAGGGTCCGCGCACCAGCAGGGTGCCCGCCGGCCGATCGGTGTCGGGCACGTAGTGGTCGGCGATCAAATCGACGCCGTCGCGCATCGGGACCCGCAGTCCCCGCTCGACCCGGAAGTCGCTGGTGTGCGGCGGCAGTCGCAGCAGCCGGCTGACGGCACGGCCGGCGACTCTGCGCAGCGGGCCGGTCGAGGCACCCGGCCGTTGGTCGGTGGTGGTCATACGGCCAGGTTAGAGAAGCCGGTTCCGCAGGTCGCGAGCCAGCCGTATCTCAGAACGTGTACGACGGCACCAGTTCATGAGCACGCTGCAGGTTGGTCTGCATGCAGTCCGGATCCGGCTCGGAGTAGATCGGCGAGTAGAACACCGACTGCTGGATCACGCCGTAACTGGTGTCGAGGGCGATCATGCAGGTGATCCACCACCGGTTGTTCCAGTCGGTCGGCTTCATGATCCAGTACTGGGCGGCGCGGTGACCGGCGATGTCGAGTTCGACGGCATCTGGCGGGATGGTCTCCTCGTAGGTGCGCCACACGAGCGGTTCGATCGCCAGCTGGTAGTTGCCCGCATCGAACTTGCACCGCAGGCCCTCCTCCGGCTGCGGCGGCGTGAAGGCCAGCCCGATGCGCTGGACGACGTCGAGCGGGATGTCGGTACACGGGGCGAACGGGCTGGGATCGACGATGTCGACCACCGGCCACTTGATCGTCGTCGAGGCGGTCAGCGGCAGGAAGGTGGATCGCAGCTCCACACCGCCACCCCCGGTGCCGGCCGACGGTGCCGTCTGCCACACCACGATCACCGCCGCGAACAGCGCACCGAGCGCCGAGAGCAGGCGCATCCTGGCGACCATCACACCCCCTCTCAGGTCCGACCCTGCCGGGAGTGTATCGGTCCGCGGCGGCCCGACGGCTCGTAACGGCCACCGTAAACGAGAACATGTTCTAGTCGGTGGCGGGGGGCACCGCTGGCGCGCAAGTAGGCTGATCGGTTGTGGTCACTCCCCAGCAGCCGCGAGACCGGCGGCCGGTGTTGTGGGCGATCAGCGACCTGCACACCGGGCACAACGGCAACAAGCCCATCACCGAGTCGCTGTATCCCTCGTCGCCGGACGACTGGCTGATCGTCGCCGGCGACGTCGGCGAACGCACCGACGAGATCCGGTGGGCGCTCGACTTGCTGCGCAAGCGATTCGCCAAGGTCATCTGGGTGCCCGGGAACCACGAATTGTGGACCACGACCAAGGATCCGATGCAGATCTTCGGCCGGGCCCGCTACGACTACCTGGTCACCATGTGCGACGAGATGGGCATCGTCACCCCGGAACATCCCTATCCGGTGTGGACCGCCGAGGGCGGCCCGGCGACCATCGTCCCGATGTTCCTGCTCTACGACTACAGCTTCCTGCCCGAGGGGGCCGCCACGAAGGCCGAGGGACTGGCCATCGCGCGGGACCGCAACGTCGTGGGCACCGACGAATTCCTGCTGTCCTGTGAGCCGTACGCCACCCGCGACGCCTGGTGCCGGGAGCGGGTGACCGCCACCCGCAAGCGGCTCGAGGAGCTGGACTGGATGATGCCGACCGTCCAGGTCAACCACTTCCCGATGGTGCGCGAACCGTGCGACGCGATGTTCTACCCCGAGTTCTCGCTGTGGTGCGGCACCACCGCGACGGCCGACTGGCACACCCGCTACAACGCGGTGTGCTCGGTGTACGGGCACCTGCACATCCCACGCACCACCTGGTACGACGACGTCCGGTTCGAGGAGGTGTCGGTGGGATATCCGCGGGAGTGGCGGCGGCGCAAGCCCTACCGCTGGTTGCGGCAGATCCTGCCCGACCCGAAGTACGCGCCCGGTTACCTCAACGAGTTCGGCGGTCACTTCGAGATCACCACCGAGATGCGGGACGGCGCACGCAAGATGCAGGAGCGGGTGCAGGCGAGGCGGTCGCGGTGAGCCTGCTGCCCGCGGTCATGCCTGCGGCGGTGGCGACGGCCGAACTGTACGACGACCCCGCCGGGCTTTCGCCGCTGCCGGAGGAGGAGCCGCTGGTGGCGCGTGCGGTGGCCAAGCGCCGCAACGAGTTCGTCACCGTGCGGTACTGCGCGCGCCAGGCGATGTCGCAGCTCGGCCTGCCGCCGGTGCCGATCCTCAAGGGCGACAAGGGCGAACCGTGCTGGCCCGAGGGGGTCGTGGGCAGCCTGACGCACTGCAAGGGGTTCCGCGGCGCCGTGGTGGGTCGGCGCTCGGAGGTGCGGTCCCTCGGCATCGACGCCGAACCGCACGACGTGCTGCCGGACGGCGTGCTCGACGCCATCAGCCTGCCGGTGGAGCGGCACGAGTTGGCCGCGTTGCCTGCCGAGTTGCATTGGGACCGGATGCTGTTCTGCGCCAAGGAGGCGACCTACAAGGCGTGGTACCCACTGACGCACCGCTGGCTGGGCTTCGAGGACGCCCACATCACCTTCACGGCCGACGGCACCGGCACGGCGGGCACATTCCAGTCGCGCATCCTGATCGACCCGGCCGCGGAGTTCGGGCCGCCGCTGAGCACGCTCGCCGGACGCTGGTCGGTGGCCGACGGGATCGCGCTGACGGCGATCGCCCTGTGAGCAGGCCGGCGCCCCCGGCCGGCATCGTCGTCGTGGACAAGCCGGCGGGAATGACCAGCCATGACGTGGTGGGGCGCTGCCGACGCGCGTTCGGCACCCGCAAGGTCGGCCACGCAGGAACCCTCGATCCGATGGCGACCGGTGTGCTGGTGGTGGGCATCGAACGGGCGACGAAGATCCTGGGTCTGCTGACCGCCGCCGACAAGTCGTACGCCGCGACCATTCGGCTGGGGCAGACCACCACCACCGAGGACGCCGAAGGTGAACTGCTGCAGACGGTCTCGGCGGCGGCGGTGGAAGACGCGCAGATCGGCGCGGCGGTGGCCGCGCTGCGCGGCGACATCGAGCAGGTGCCGTCGGCCGTGAGCGCCGTCAAGATCGGCGGGGAGCGCGCCTACAAACTGGTGCGGGAGGGCCGCACCGTCGAACTACCGGCCCGCCCGGTACACGTCTCGCGGTTCGACGTGATCGCCGTCCGGCGCGACGCCACCGGCCTCGTCGACGTCGACGTGGTGGTGGACTGTTCCAGCGGCACCTACATCCGGGCGCTGGCCCGCGACGTCGGCGCGGCGCTGCGGGTGGGCGGCCACCTCACGGCGCTGCGACGCACCCGCGTCGGCCGGTTCGGCCTCGACGAGGCGCGCACGCTCGACGCGCTGACCGAGGAGCCGTCGCTGAGCTACTCGCTCGACGAGGCCTGCCTGCAGGGCTTCCCGCGCCGCGACCTGACCGACGAGGAGGCCGAGTCGGCGCGTCACGGCCGTGCGCTGCGGCCTGCGGGAATCGACGGGGTGTATGCCGCGACGGCGTCCGACGGCCGGGTGATCGCCCTGCTCTCCGACGACGGGCAACGCACGAGAAGCGTTGTGGTGGTGCGGCCTGCGACGCTGTGACCGACCGGCTGAGCCACCCGCAGGACTGAGACCCCGGCCGACGCGGGCTGCGGTCGGTAGGCTGCGCTCGTGACGGTGGCCGACGGCGCAGCCAGCCGGGTGCGCCGCACCCAGGCCGAGCGCAGCGCAGCGATGCGGCTCCGGCTGCTCGACGCGACCGTCGACTGCCTGGTCGATCACGGATACGCCGGCACCACCACCCACCGCGTCGCGGAGGTCGCCGGGGTGACGCGCGGAGCTCAGATCCACCACTTCCGGTCCAAGGAGGACCTGGTCATCGCGGCGATCGAACATCTGGCGCACCAGCGCGCCGAGGCCGCCATCCGCGAGCTCGGCCGCATCGAGCGCAGTGACGACCTGCCCACCGCGATCCTCGAGTTCCTGTGGGACATCCACCAGGGGCCGTTGACCGTCGCGACGTTCGAGCTGTGGATCGCGTCGCGGACCGACCCGGTGCTGGCCGAGCAGGTGCAGCGGGTCGAACCCGTGGTCAACGGTGCGGTGCTGGCGGCGATCGCCCAGGTGCTGCCGGAGCGGGCCGCCGCGCAGAAGGAACTGCGTGACGCCGTCTACACCGCGATGGACGCGCTGCGGGGGATCTTCGTCGGCAGCTTCGCCGACAGCGACCCCGCCAGGCTGCGGCGGCGCTGGGACCGGGCGGCGACGCGGCTGCGCCGCGACATCGGATCCGCGCTTGACGAGGCGCAGCCACCGACCTGAGCCGCCCCGAGTTGTTTGCATTCCGAATGGAATGTATCTTTATTCACGGCGGCGTCAGGGGGAGGAGCCGCCTGAGCGTCGGGGGCGTCACTTCGGTGGCGCCCCCGACGTAACAGAGGGCCTTCGCACCGGTCGTTGCCGTGTCTACGCCACCACCCAGATCGCCTCGGCGGCCGGGCTACCGAGGTCCACGGTGGTACTGGTGGTCTCCGAATCATCCGGACTCGCAGGACTTTCCACGGCCACCGAGATCATCCCGGCGAAGTCGCGGCGCGCGAGTACCCGCACCCGCGAATCGAGGGTGATGCCCACGGTGTCGAAGTACCTCAGCATCTCGGGGTCGGCGTCGGAGATACGGGCCACGGTGCCTGCGTCGCCGTCCTGACACACCGAGAGCTGCCGAGCGGGGGGCGTGGGCACCTGACCGTCGGCGGCCGGAATCGGGTCGCCGTGCGGATCGCGGGTGGGATGGCCGAGCTTGGCGTCGATCCGGTCGAGCATCCGGTCGGAGACCGCGTGCTCGAGGATCTCGGCCTCGTCGTGCACCTCGTCCCAGCCGTACCCCAGTTCGCGGACCAGGAAGGTCTCCATCAGCCGGTGGCGGCGCACCATCGCCAGCGCGGCGCGGCGGCCTGCGTCGGTGAGCGTCACCGCGCCGTACTTCTCGTGGTGGACGAACCCCTGGTCGGCCAGCTTGCGGATGGACTCCGACGCGGTGCTCGCCGAAACCCCCAGCCGCTCGGCGAGCATCTTGGTGCTCACCTTCTCCAACGACCATTCCTGGGCCGTCCAGATGACCTTGAGATAGTCCTGGGCAACCATCGTCAGCTCAGGTGGGTTGCTGTCCGGACTCACAACTAGCAAGTTTAGGCAATCGTCACCTGATCCGGGCATCCAGCGCGCCCACGGCGCGGCCCGGGCCGTAGGCTGGCGGTGTGCTGCGCTGGCGTGGTCAGGACGAAATCCCGACCGACTGGGGCCGATGTGTCGTCACCATCGGAGTGTTCGACGGCGTGCACCGCGGGCACGCCGAACTGATCAACCACGCCGTGAAGGCCGGCCGCTCGCGTGGTGTGCCCACGGTGCTGATGACGTTCGACCCGCACCCGATGGAGGTCGTCTTCCCGGGCAGCCACCCCGCGCAACTCACCACTCTGACCCGGCGTGCCGAACTCGTCGAGGAGATGGGCATCGACGTCTTCCTGGTCATGCCGTTCACCTCCGACTTCATGAAACTCACCCCGGAGCGCTACATCCACGAGCTGCTGGTGGAGAACCTGCACGTCGTCGAGGTGGTGGTGGGGGAGAACTTCACCTTCGGCAAGAAGGCCGCGGGCAACGTCGAGCTGCTGCGCAGGGCAGGCGAACGGTTCGGGTTCGCCGTCGAGAGCCTGTCGCTGGTCGCCGAACACCACCGCGAACAGTCGGTGACGTTCTCCTCGACCTACATCCGGTCCTGCGTCGACGCCGGCGACGTGGTCGCGGCCGCCGAGGCCCTGGGACGCCCACACCGTGTCGAGGGTGTGGTGGTGCGCGGTGACGGCCGGGGCAAGGACCTCGGCTATCCGACGGCGAACGTCGCACCGCCGATGTACTCGGCGATACCGGCCGACGGCGTCTACGCCGCCTGGTTCACCGTGCTGGGCCGCGGACCGGTGATGGGCACCGTCGTCCCCGGCGAGCGGTACCAGGCCGCCGTGTCGGTCGGCACCAACCCGACGTTTTCCGGGCGCACCCGCACGGTCGAGGCATTCGTCCTGGACAACACCGCCGACCTGTACGGCCAGCACGTCGCGGTCGACTTCGTCGCCCGGATCCGCGGCCAGGAGAAGTTCGCATCGGTCGACGACCTGATCGTCGCGATGGGCGGGGACACCGAGCGGGCCCGCAGCATTTTGCGCGATTCCTTCTGAACGCCCCGGCGCTGTTAGACTCTGCGCCGACCCGGCACGTTGCTGCAGTTCGCGGTGGCCGTGCCTTTCGGAGCCGACCGGCTCCCGCAGTTCGCGGACTGAAATAGATGGAGTGAATTCGTGGCGCTCACCGCCGATCAGAAAAAAGAGATCCTGGGCTCCTACGGCCTGCACGCGACCGACACCGGTTCGCCCGAGGCGCAGGTGGCGCTGCTGACCAAGCGCATCGCCGACCTGACCGAGCACCTCAAGCAGCACAAGCACGACCACCACTCGCGGCGCGGTCTGCTGCTGCTGGTCGGCCGCCGTCGCCGGCTGCTGAAGTACGTGGCGCAGATCGACGTGCAGCGCTACCGCGCGCTGATCGACCGGCTGGGCCTGCGTCGCTGACGCCGCTCACGTGCGGACCCTGCGCGCGGTCGTAACGGCCGCGCTGTTCGCGACCGCGGGGCTGACGGGCTGTTCATCGGCCGCCGCGGCCGACATGGGGGTGGGGGACTGCCTGAAGATGGGCGGCACCCTCGACCGTCCGGAGGCGACGAAGGTCGAGTGCGGCACGCCGGAGTCGAACTTCAAGGTGGTCGCTGTGCTTTCCGGCGAGGCCGGTGACAGCGAGCAGTGCCCCACCGACGTCGACTCGTACTACTCGATGCGCGGCGCGTTCCGCGACGGCGGCCAGACGGTGTGCATGGACATCGACTGGGTGGTCGGCGACTGCATGAGCATCGACCCGGAGAACTCGCGGGACCCGGTGCGGGTGGACTGCTACGACGGCACGATGCCGCACCGGCAGCGGGCCACCCAGATCCTCGACGAGGTCGCCAACGTCGACCAGTGCGCCACCGGCGTCGGCTACGCCTATGACGAGCGCCAGTTCACCGTGTGCGTCGAGGACGTGTCCTGATCCACCCGCTTTTTAGGGTCCGGACCTGCCGGGTTGTACCATGGATCTGTTCGCGCGGATTTCGTTCACCCGCGGACAACGGGTGCGGTTTCGCAGTTCCGCGAAAGCCGTCCCCGCGTGTCATATCGGGACCCGCCTGATGGCACGGTCTTCGGTAGTGGCTGCCGGATAGGAATCCGGCAGCTTCGATCGACGGCCGTAGCCGCATCAAGGCTGGTGGTTCTCCGGCGCCGTCACGGCTGCCCGGCATGTCCGACGGTGACCACGCGAAACAGCTGAATGATGTTCAGAGAGGCCATACGGACGCCTATGTCTGTAGTTGAAATTGAAGACGGCGTGTTCGAGTCCACCGCCGTGATCGACAACGGGAGCTTCGGCACCCGCACCATCCGCTTCGAGGCGGGCCGGCTGGCCCAGCAGGCCGCGGGTTCCGTCGTCGCCTACCTCGACGACGAGACCATGCTGCTGTCGGCCACGACCGCCAGCAAGAACCCCAAGGACCACTTCGACTTCTTCCCCCTGACGATCGACGTCGAGGAGCGGATGTACGCCGCGGGCCGCATCCCGGGGTCGTTCTTCCGCCGTGAGGGCCGCCCGTCCACCGACGCGATCCTCACCTGCCGGCTGATCGACCGCCCGCTGCGGCCGACGTTCGTCTCCGGTCTGCGCAACGAGATCCAGGTCGTCGTCACCGTGATGAGCCTCGATCCCAAGGACCTGTACGACGTGCTGGCGATCAACGCGGCCTCGGCGTCCACGCAGATCTCCGGACTGCCCTTCGCCGGCCCCGTCGGCGGCGTGCGCGTCGCCCTGATCGACGGCCAGTGGGTCGCGTTCCCGACCGTCGAGCAGCTCGAGCGGGCGGTGTTCGACATGGTCGTCGCCGGCCGTAAGACCGACGATGATGTCGCGATCATGATGGTCGAGGCCGAGGCCACCGACAACGTGATCGACCTGGTCGCCGGCGGAGCGGGTGCGCCGACCGAGAGCGTCGTGGCCGAGGGTCTCGAGGCCGCCAAGCCGTTCATCGCGGCACTGTGCACCGCCCAGCAGGAGCTGGCCGGGAGTGCGGGCAAGGAGACCGCGGAATACCCGCTGTTCCCGGAGTACCAGGACGACGTGTTCGACGCGGTGGCCGCGGTGGCCACCGACGAGCTGTCCAAGGCGCTGACGATCGCCGGCAAGGAAGAGCGCAACGACCGCACCGACGAGATCAAGGTCGAGGTGCTCGGCCGGCTCGCCGACCAGTTCGCCGGCCGCGAGAAGGAGATCGGCGCCGCGTTCCGGTCGCTGACCAAGAAGCTCGTCCGGCAGCGCATCCTGACCGACCACTTCCGCATCGACGGCCGTGGCGTCACCGACATCCGGGCGCTGAGTGCCGAGGTGGCCATCGTGCCGCGGGCACACGGCAGCGCGCTGTTCGAGCGCGGCGAGACCCAGATCCTGGGTGTCACCACGCTGGACATGGTCAAGATGGCCCAGCAGATCGACTCGCTGGGGCCGGAGACGTCCAAGCGCTACATGCACCACTACAACTTCCCGCCGTACTCGACCGGTGAGACCGGCCGCGTCGGTTCGCCGAAGCGTCGCGAGATCGGCCACGGTGCGCTGGCCGAGCGGGCCCTGATGCCGGTACTGCCGAGCATCGAGGAGTTCCCGTACGCGATCCGTCAGGTGTCGGAGGCGTTGAGCTCCAACGGCTCGACGTCGATGGGTTCGGTGTGTGCGTCGACCCTGTCGCTGCTCAACGCCGGTGTGCCGCTGAAGGCCCCGGTCGCGGGTATCGCGATGGGCCTGGTGTCCGACGACGTGGAAGTCGACGGCAAGACCGAGCGCCGCTTCGTGACGCTGACCGACATCCTGGGCGCCGAGGACGCGTTCGGTGACATGGACTTCAAGTGCGCAGGCACCAAGGACTTCGTCACCGCGCTCCAGCTCGACACCAAGCTCGACGGCATCCCCTCGCAGGTGCTGGCCGGGGCGCTGGCCCAGGCCAAGGACGCGCGCATCACGATCCTCGAGGTGATGGCCGAGGCCATCGACGAGCCCGACGAGATGAGCCCGTACGCGCCGCGTATCACCACGATCAAGGTGCCGATCGACAAGATCGGCGAGGTCATCGGGCCCAAGGGCAAGATGATCAACTCGATCACCGAGGAGACCGGCGCGTCGATCTCCATCGAGGACGACGGCACCGTGTTCGTCGGCGCCTCCAACGGCGAGGCCGCGCAGGCCGCGATCGACAAGATCAACGCCATCGCCAACCCGCAGCTGCCCAAGATCGGTGAGCGGTTCCTCGGAACCGTGGTCAAGACCACCGATTTCGGCGCGTTCGTCTCGCTGCTGCCGGGTCGTGACGGTCTGGTCCACATCTCCAAGCTGGGCCGCGGCAAGCGCATCAACAAGGTCGAGGACGTGGCGAAGGTCGGTGACAAGCTCCGCGTGGAGATCGCCGACATCGACAACCGCGGCAAGATCTCGTTGGTCCTGGTGGCCGAAGAGGCCGCCGAGGGCGGCAACGGCACTGCCACCGCCGATTCGGGCGCAACGCCTGTCGATGCCGCGACCAGCAGCAGCTAGGTCCGGAGCAGCGGCGCTGCGGCGCGGTCACCGCGACTCCACCTCGGAGTCGCGGTTCCGCCGCAGCACGCTGCCCGGCGGTCTGCGGGTGGTCACCGAGTTCATCCCGTCGGTGCATTCGGCGTCGGTCGGGCTGTGGGTCGGTGTCGGCTCGCGCGACGAGGGCCACAGCGTGGCCGGGGCCGCGCACTTCCTCGAGCACCTGCTGTTCAAGTCGACGCCGACGCGGTCGGCGGTCGAGATCGCCCAGGCCGTCGACGCCGTCGGCGGTGAGCTGAACGCGTTCACCGCGCGCGAGCACACCTGCTACTACGCGCACGTGCTGCACACGGATCTGGACCTGGCCGTCGACCTGGTGGCCGACGTGGTGCTGCGCGGCCGGTGTGCGACCGGTGACGTCGACGTCGAGCGCGACGTGGTGCTCGAAGAGATCGCCATGCGCGACGACGATCCGGAGGACACACTCAGCGACGTGTTCCTCACCGCCATGTTCGGCTCGCATCCGGTGGGCCGTCCGGTGATCGGCAGCGTCGAGTCGATCGAGGCTATGACCCGGGCGCAGCTGCACTCGTTCCACGTCCGCCGCTACGTACCGGAGCGCATGGTGCTGGCGGTCGCGGGAAACGTCGACCACGACGAGGTCGTCCGCCTGGCGCGGGAGCACTTCGGCGAGCGACTCGTGCGCGGCCGCAATGCGATTCCGCCGCGCAAGGGCACCGGCCGGATCGGCGGACGCCCGTCACTGCAGATCGTCGACCGCGACGGTGAGCAGACCCACCTGTCACTGGGTGTGCGCACGCCCGGCAGGCACTGGGATCACCGCTGGGCACTGACCGTGCTGAACAGCGCGCTGGGCGGCGGGCTGAGCTCCCGGCTGTTCCAGCAGGTGCGCGAGACCCGCGGCCTGGCCTACTCGGTGTACTCGACCGTGGACACCTTCTCCGACAGCGGAGCCCTCTCGGTGTACGCCGCATGCCTGCCCGAGCGGTTCGACGAGGTGGTCCGGGTGACCACCGACGTGCTCGACGGGGTGGCGCGCGACGGGATCACCGAGGCGGAGTGCCGGATCGCCAAGGGATCGCTGCGCGGCGGTCTGGTGCTGGGCCTGGAGGACTCCGGGTCGCGGATGCACCGCATCGGCCGCAGCGAGCTGAACTACGGCGAGCACCGCAGCATCGAGGCGACGCTGGACCTGATCGACGCGGTGACGCTCGACGAGGTCAACGCGGTCGCCGCGCAGCTGCTCAAGCGGTCGTACGGCGCAGCGGTGCTCGGGCCGCAGGTGGAGACGACGCTGCCCGAGCGGTTGCGGGTGCTGGCCGGCTGATTCGTCGGGCAGCTACCGCACCTGCAGTGAGTGGTCGCGGCGCAACACGAAGAAGTACGGCGTCCTGATGCCGCGCAGATCCATCGCTCCGAGCACGGTGTCGTCATCGAGCCGGCGGAACACGTCGTTGATGGGCAATTGGTCGTAGACCATCGTGGCGGTGTCCACGTCGCGGTAGCGGGTGGTGCGCAGCCGGGCCTTGGGTCCACGCGCACGCAGCGCGGGCTTGAGCGCCGCGATGGGTTTGGTGAAGTCCAGCTTCTTCACCGCGGGGAACTTGGTTGCCACGACGAGACCGCTGAACGCCAGAGCCGGATTGAGGGGCCACAGCGCGTCGCCACCGGCGGTCGGGAACAGCAGCGGGTGCACGGTCTCGCCGTCGACGAACTGCTTGCCCCACCAGCCGCTGGGTTCGAGGACTCCGTCGAGCGGGTGGCCGGTGGGCAGCTCGGCGCCGTGCCAGGTGCCGATCATCGACTCCGTCGGCACGGCGGGGCAGCTGTCGAACAGCGCGAGGGCGTCGGCGGTGGTGGTCGGGACGTGGGGCAGGACGTCGGCGAGCTGCATGGGCCCCACAATACTTGACATGTGTCAACGACGGGCCGGGACGGCACACTGGGGACCGTGCGCCCAACCGATGCCTGCCCGTGCGGCAGCGGCGAACCCTACGGCGGGTGCTGTGGTCCGCTCCACCGCGGTGAGCGGTCCGCCGAGACTGCGGAGCACCTGATGCGGTCGCGGTTCAGCGCCTACGCCATCGGCGACCTCGACTATGTATGGCGCACATGGCATCCCCGCACCAGGCCGAGCGCGCTGACGCCGGACACCGCACTGGAGTGGACCGCCCTCGAGATCGTGGACGTGGTCGCCGGTGGCGCGGAGGACGACCACGGCGAGGTGGAGTTCCGCGCGCACTACCTGCAGAACCGACGAAGCGGGACGCTTCATGAGCGGTCCCGCTTCGCGGTCAGAGCCCGCCGGTGGTTATACGTCGACGGGACGTTGTTCGAGTAGCGATCAGGCCAGGATGCTTGCCGGGTCGGTGAAGGGCAGGTCCAGGTCCGCGGCGACGTGCTCGTTGAGCAGGGCGCCCTCGTGTGTGGACAGCCCCTTGGCCAGTGCGGCGTCCGCGGAACATGCGGCCTGCCAACCCTTGTCGGCGAGCTTGAGCACGTAGGGCATGGTCGCGTTGGTCAGCGCGTACGTCGAGGTGCGGGGCACGGCGCCCGGCATGTTCGCCACGCAGTAGAAGACGGTGTCGTGCACCGCGAACGTCGGGTCGTCGTGGGTGGTGGGCCGGGAATCCTCGAAGCAGCCGCCCTGGTCGATCGCGATGTCGACGAGCACGGCGCCCGACTTCATGTGCGCCACGGTCGAATTGGTGACGAGCTTGGGCGCCCTTGCGCCCGGGACGAGCACCGCACCGATCACCAGGTCGGCCTGCTTGACCGCGTCCTCGAGATCGAGGCTCGACGAGTATCGGGTCTCGATACCGCCGCCGTACTCGGCGTCGATCTTGCGCAGCGTGTTGATGTTCAGGTCGAAGACGGTGACGCGTGCGCCCATGCCCTTGGCGACGGCGGCGGCGTTGTCGCCGGCCATACCGCCGCCGATCACCACGACATTGGCGGGCGCGACGCCGGGAACGCCGCCCATGAGGACGCCGCGACCGCCATGGGTGCGCATCAGGTGGTAGGCCCCGACCTGCGCGGCGAGGCGACCTGCCACCTCGCTCATCGGTGCGAGCAGTGGGAGCGCGCCGTCGGCGGTCTGCACCGTCTCGTAGGCGATGGACGTGGTGCCGGACGCCATCAGCGCGTCGGTGCACGGCTTGGACGCCGCGAGGTGCAGATAGGTGAAGAGCGTCTGGCCCGTGCGCATGCGGCCGTACTCCGCCTCGATCGGCTCTTTGACCTTCAGTAGGAGGTCGGCCTCCGCCCACACCTCGTCGGCGGTGTCGATGATCTGCGCGCCGACGGCCTTGTAGTCGTTGTCGGCGATCGCCGAGCCCTCCCCGGCGCCGGCCTGGACCAGCACCTCGTGACCGCGACGGGTCAGTTCCGCCACCCCGGCGGGGGTGATGGCGACACGGTATTCGTTGTTCTTGATCTCGGTCGGGACTCCGACACGCATGATCGCTCCTTGGTGGTTGTGGGCTGCACCAATTGTGAAGAACATTCGACGTAGCCGCAATAAGCCTGCGAAAGATTCGCTAGAGTGACCGAATGAACGACGATCCGACGATCGCAGCGTATCCGAAGCCGCTCGAGTCGAAGGATGTTCGAGCCGTGCCCCTCGACGAGACGGATCGCCGCATCCTGGCGGCGTTGCACGCCGATGCGCGGATGTCGAACAGCGCACTCGCCGACCTCGTCGGCATCGCCGCGTCGACGTGCCACGGCAGGGTGCGACGGCTGCAGGAGGCCGGTGTCATCCGCGGCTTCTACGCCGACATCGATCCGGTCGCCATCGGCCTGTCCCTGCAGGCGATGATCGCGGTGACGCTGCAGTCGCATGCCCGCGGCAAGATCCGCAGCTTCATCCAGCAGATCCGGCGGCGCCCGCAGGTGATGGACGTGTACTTCCTCGCCGGCGGCGACGACTTCATCCTGCACGTCGCCGCCCGCGACACCGACGACCTGCGCTCGTTCGTGGTGGAGAACCTCAACGCCGACGCCGACGTCGCCGGGACGCAGACGTCGCTGATCTTCGAACATCTCCGCGGCGCGTCGCCGGTGTGACCTCGCCGCGCCGTCGCGCCGGCGCCCACTTAATGTGGGCGACATGTCACTGGTGCTGTCGGTCAATGTCGCTCGTCCACGGGCGAATCCCGCGAAGCCGTCCACGACCACCGGCATCGACAAGGCGCCCACCGGCGACGCGGTTCTGGTGCAGGCACCGGGACCCAAGGGTCCCGGCCTGGCCCACGACACCATCGGCAACTCCAAACTGCACGGTGGAGACGACCAGGCGGTGTACGCGTACGCCCGCGAGGACCTCGACCAGTGGTCCGGCCGGCTGGACCGGCAGATCAGCAGCGGCATGTTCGGCGAGAACCTCACGACTTCGGGAATCGACGTCACCACCGCAGTCATCGGCGAACGCTGGACGGTCGGTTCGGACGGACTCGTGCTGGAGGTCACCTCGCCCCGCACGCCGTGCAAGACGTTCGCCGCGTGGCTCGAGATCCCCGGCCTGATCAAGACGTTCACCGCGGCTGCCCTTCCGGGTGCGTACTTTCGGGTGATCTCTCCCGGGCATGTCCGGGCCGGCGACGCGATCACCGTGACCGACCGGCCCGACCACGGCGTCACCGTCCAGACCGTCTTCCGCGCGCTGTTGAGCGACCCGTCGCTGCTCGACGGGTTGCAACACCTCGATGCGCTGCCGGAGGACATCAAGCGCAAAGCACGTCGCCGCTCAGAACGCCCGGCCTGACCCGCACCGCGCCGCAGGTCATGCGGCGCCGGGTCTTTCGCCGTCATCATCGTCGGCTGTCGGTTCGGCCAGGTATTCCTGCGGGTGGTGGTAGCGGTTGGTCCGGGGTTGGCCGGTGTCGAGATGTTCGGGTGGAATCCAGTGCACGCGTCCGTTGATACGGCGGGTGGTCCAGCCTTTCTCCTTCATCCGGTTGTCGGGTCCGCATGCCAGGCCGAGGTCGGTGATGTCGGTGGCTCCGCCGTCGGCCCACCGGTTCAGGTGGTCGACCTGGCACCAGTAGCCCGGGACGGTGCAACCAGGCCGGGTGCACCCGCGATCCATGGCGTGCAGCACGATCCGTTGGGCGGCGGAGGCGATGCGCCGGGCGCGGCCCAGGTAGAGGGGCAGTTGGGTGTGTTCGTCGAACACCGCCAGGTAGTGGTAGGCGTGGGATGCCATCCGGATCAGGTCGGCCATCGGCAGCAGTGACCCGCCGCCGGTGACCGCGACCCCGGCGCCGCGCTGCAATTCCTGCACTGTGGTGGAGGCGATGACGCTGACCGGCAACCCGTGGTGTTGCCCGAGCTTCCCGGAGGCCAGCACCGTGCGACCGATAGCGGTGAGTGCGTCGTGGCGGCGCTGACCGGGGGAGCGCAGATCCCGGCGGGCGGCGTCGGAATCGGGTTCGCCGTCGACGGTCGGGGTGTCGTCGTCGGGGTTGCACATGCCCGGCGCGGCCAGCTTCGCCAGCAGCGGTTCCAGGGTGGCGCGGCATTGGGGGTCGATGACCGCGGTGAGGCGGCTCATGCCGTCGGCGTCCTGGCGGCCCAGGGTGAGGTGGCGTTTGCGGGCCTGGCGTTCGGCGGGTTCGGGGCCGTCGGGGTCGATCAGGGCGACCAGCCGGTCGGCGGCGGCTTGGAGTTGTTCGGGGTCCAGGGTGCAGGCGATGGACGCCAGCGTGTGTTCGGCTTGATCGCGGGTGTTGCCGTCGACCCAGGAGGGCAATTTCTTGTCCAGGGTGTTGCGGATGATCTGGATGTGTTCGTCGCCGATGCGGCCCTCGGCCTGCGCGGCGGCGGTGTGGGCCAACAGCGGTGGCAGTGGCTGGCCGGTGAGTGCCCGTCGAGGCCCCAGTTGTTGGGCGTCGGTGATGCGCCGGCCGGCTTCGGTGCTGCTGATCCTCAACCGGTGCACCAGCAGGTCCTTGAGGGAGGAGCCGCCCAGGTCGGCCGGGTCGGCGCGGTCGAGGCGGCCGATCAGTCGGTGTTCGAGGGCAGGTTGGCGGCGGCGGTGGGTTTCGAGGCGTTCCCGCACCGCCAGTATGTCGGCCGCCGCCCAGTTCTCGCATGATGACGCCGCCTCGACGGACGCCTCATCCATCATGTCGAGCAGTGCCAGGTAGTCCACCGCCTCCATGTATCGAACATTAGTTCGACAGTCCGACGGAAATGGACCATATGTGACTGGAGAAGTAGAAGTGACAGAAGGGATTTCGCCCTCTCGGCGAACGTGCGGATGATGCCGTCCGCGACGGCGTGTCGGCGAGCACACGCGCACTCTCGCGCAGATAGAGACGCCGACTAGGCTCCCAGGCATGCGAGTAGGGGTGCTGGGTGCGAAGGGCAAGGTCGGCGCGGCGATGGTGTCGGGTGTCGAGGCGGCTGGCGATCTGATCCTGTCGGCGGCCGTCGACGCCGGTGACCCGCTGAGCCTCTTCGTCGACAATGACACCGCCGTGGTCATCGACTTCACCCACCCCGATGTGGTGATGGACAACCTGAAGTTCCTCATCGAGAACGGCATTCATGCCGTCGTGGGGACCACGGGGTTCACCGACGAGCGGCTGGCCCAGGTGCGGGACTGGCTGTCGGACAAGCCCGACACCGCGGTGCTCATCGCCCCGAACTTCGCGATCGGCGCCGTGCTGTCCATGCATTTCGCGCAGCAGGCGGCGCGGTTCTTCGATTCGGTCGAGGTCATCGAACTGCATCACCCGCACAAGGCCGACGCGCCGTCGGGAACGGCGACGCGCACCGCGAGGCTCATCGCCGAAGCGCGAAAAGATCTGCCGCCCAACCCCGATGCCACCAGTACCGGCCTGGACGGTGCCCGCGGCGCCGACGTCGACGGTGTCCCGGTGCACTCGATACGGCTGGCCGGCCTCGTCGCGCATCAGGAGGTGCTTTTCGGCACTGAGGGCGAAACGCTCACCATCCGTCACGACAGCATCGACCGCACGTCGTTCGTGCCGGGAGTGTTGCTCGCGGTGCGGAAGGTGTCGGAGCGGCCGGGGCTGACCATCGGCATCGAACCACTGCTCGACCTATGACCGAAGGCGGGCGCGCGCTGCGTATCCAAGTGCTCATCGGCTTCATGTGCGTGGCGCTCGTCGTCTACTTCATCCTGCTCGGCCGCATCGCCATGGCCTTCATCACTTCTGGCGAGGCGGCGGCCATCGGCCTCGGGGTGGCGCTGCTGGCGTTGCCCCTGATCGGCATCTGGGTCATGGTGAGCACGCTGCGTGCCGGCCTGGCGCACCAGCGGCTGGCCCGGACGGCACGCGAGCGCGGCATGGAACTCGACGTCGACGCACTGCCGAGGATGGCGTCGGGGCGCGTCGAACGCGACGCGGCCGACGCGCTGTTCCAGACCGTGCGCGCGGAAGTGGAAGCCGAGCCGGACAATTGGGTGCGCTGGTACCGACTGGCCCGGGCCTACGACTATGCCGGCGACCGGAGCCGGGCCCGCGAGACCATGCGCAAGGCCGTCGAACTGGAGGAGCGGACGTGAGCAGGACGCTGCTCGTCGTGCACCACACCCCGTCACCGGCGACGCGGGAGCTGCTGGAGGCGGTGCTCGAGGGCACACGTGACCCGGACGTCGAGGGTGTCGACGTCGAGCTCCGGCCGGCGCTCGCCGCCACCCTGCCCGACATGCTGGACGCCGACGGCTACCTGTTCGGCACCACCGCCAACTTCGGCTACATGTCCGGGGCGCTCAAACACTTCTTCGACACGGTGTACTACCCGAGCCTCGACCACGTCGCAGGCCGCCCCTACGGGTTGTGGGTGCACGGCAACAACGACACCGTCGGCGCCGCCGCCGCGGTGGAGAAGCTGGCGACGGGTCTGGCGCTGGCGAAGGTCGCCGATGTGCTCGAGGTCGCCGGGCCGGTCGATTCCGGCGTTCGCGAACGTGCGTACGAACTGGGTGGCACATTGGCAGCCACCCTGATGAACTGACGTTCACCCACGACGAGGAGAAACCATGCCGGGAATCGCCGAACTCGCGCTCGGAGCGGCGCCGCTGGCAGGAGGCGCCCTGCTCGGGGTCGTCGCGGGAAACGTCAAAGGGCCCGACATCCGGGGACTGATCATCAAGGACTTCGACCTGCTCGAGCGGGTCCCGGACGATCAGCCGGAACTCCGGGCCGGGCTCAAACGCAGCATCGACCAGCGCATCTCCGAACTGATCGCCGCCGACGACCGCAGCCGGCAGCTGCGCCAGACGGCGCTGTCATACCAGGGTGACTGGCGGGACATTTTCATCTTCGTCTGCGCCATTCTGTTCACGATCATCTGGTGGAACGTCAAACACGACCGACCGAACTGGCTGTTGATGTTCGTGGCGATGATCATCTTGTGCATCGCCACCGGCATCTACGCCGCGCGCGGCGTGTTGCGTGCGCTGTTCAAGCGCCGCGGTCAAGGGAAAAGCTGACTATCGGGTCTTCGGCGTCGAAAGCGTTGCGCAGCAACCGGATTCCTTCGGCCTCGATCTCGGCCAGCGTGGTGTCCGCGAGCTCGGTGTAGGGCGTCACCCGCATCGCCGTGGCAGCCGCGCGACCCTCGAGCTCCCACGTGCCCGCCACGAACCCGTCGACCAGCACCGTGCCGGGGAACACGCCGTTGCCGCCGGCGAACAGCCGCTTGCGATGCGCGTCGCTGAGCACCCGCGTGCGGTCGGCATGCGAGAGCACCAGGTTGTCGAACGCCGCGACCAGCCGCACCGGCGCATGCTGGTCGGGGTCCGGCCGTGGTGCGTCGGGCAGGTCGTAGACCCGTCGGCCGCTGTCGGTCTGCAGCCGGATCAGCCGGTCGGAAAGCCGGTCGAAGACCTCACCGAGCCGGGTGAGCCCGCTCCACGTCTGCATGTCGGCCACCGATGCCGGCCCGAACGCGCCGAGATACCGCAGCACCAGATCGTCGACCGACAAGGTCTCGGTCGGCGGGCCGAGCCAGCCCGCCGCGGTGGTCAGCCGCACCTGCCCGCTGCGCTGCCACAGCGCCCGCGGCGGAACCTGCACCAGCGGCACCAGGCTGCGACCGATCTCGGTGAGCGCCCGCAGCGGGCAGTCCGGCCACCGCTGCGCGAGCCGGGAACCCAACTCGGCGGGTGTCAGCGCCTCGGCGTCGAGGATCTCGGCGGCCGTGGCGGCGACGGCGTCCACGTCGACGTCGCCGAGGGCGGCACCGTGCATCGCGCGCAGCATCCGGTCCAGCAGGGGCTGCACCAGCGGGCGCAACCGATGGGCATCGGCGGCAGTTACGAGGTGAATCGTGCCGCGCATCAGCACGATTCGCACTGCCCGGCGGTCGAGCAGCAGCCCGGACAGCTCGTCGGCGGTGAAGTGCTCGAGCCGGCTCCAGAGTCCGTAGTAGGGCGGGAACGGGGCCTGGGCCTGCATGCCGACGAGATGTTCGAGGGCGTCGAGAGCGCTCATCGACGAGCGCTGCAGAAGCAGCTGGCGGGCCAGCGTGGCCCGGTTCAGCGCCCGGTCCGACAGCGGGGTCAACTGGGCAGCGCGGTCTCGAACAGCTCCTGCAGGGCGATCCAGTGCCGCTCGGCGGCTTCCTCGTCGTACGGCACGTTGTCCGGGACGGCGAATCCGTGCCCGGCGGGATAGATCTCGACGGTGTGCGTGACGCGGGCCGCGGTCAGCGCCTTCTCCAGCGTCTCGGCGTCCTCGGTGGTGAAGGACCTGTCGTTCTCGGCGCCCGCGACGTAGATCGTCGCGGTCATCCGGTCGGCGAGCAGGTGCGGGCTGGCGTCGTCGCCGTCGACCACCAGGCCGCCGCCGTGGAAGGAACCGGCCGCACCGACGCGGTCGGGCAGCAGCCCGGCCAGTGTCACCGAGATGCGGCCGCCCATGCAGTAGCCGCAGACGCCGAACCGGTCGCTGCGCACCTCGGGGCGGGCGGCGAGGAAGTCGAAGAATGCGTTGGCGTCGCCGGCGACCCGATCTGGCGTCAAGGAGCTGATCATCCCGAAGAGCCGCTTGCGTTCTGCCTCGTCGGTGAACACCGTGCCCATGTCGAACGGCGCCCAGTCTCCGTCGCGGTAGTAGACGTCGGGCAGCAGCACGGCGTGGCCGAAGCCGGCCAGCCGGGCGGCCATCTCCTGGAAGGTCGGGCGCACGCCGCCGGCGTCGGGGAACATCACCACACCCGACCAGGGGCCGGTGCCGTTCGGGGTGTGCAGCGTGACGGGGCAGGCGCCGTCGGGGGTGTCGATCGTGGCGTTGATACTCGGCATGGCTTCGTTTCTACTCGCCGGGGGTGGACGTAAGCTGGGCGGCGTGCCGATCGAGACGCCGTACGAGGATCTGCTGCGTCTGGTGCTCTCGGAGGGAACGCCGAAATCCGACCGCACCGGCACCGGCACCCGCAGCCTGTTCGGCCATCAGCTGCGTTACGACCTGACTGCCGGATTCCCCCTGATCACGACGAAGAAGGTGCACACCAAGTCGATCGTCTACGAGTTGCTGTGGTTCCTGCGCGGCGACTCCAACGTGAGATGGCTGCAGGAGCGCGGCGTCACGATCTGGGACGAATGGGCTTCGCCGACAGGCGATCTGGGCCCGGTCTACGGTGTCCAGTGGCGGTCGTGGCCGACGCCGTCGGGTGAGCACATCGACCAGATCACCGCGGCACTCGACCTGCTGCGTTCCGACCCGGATTCCCGGCGCATCATCGTCTCGGCCTGGAACGTCGGGGAGATCCCGCAGATGGCGTTGCCGCCGTGCCATGCGTTCTTCCAGTTCTACGTCGCCGACGGACGGCTGTCGTGCCAGCTCTACCAGCGCAGCGCCGACCTGTTCCTCGGCGTGCCGTTCAACATCGCCAGCTACGCGCTGCTGACGCACATGATGGCGGCCCAGGCCGGGCTCGGCGTCGGTGAATTCATCTGGACCGGCGGTGACTGCCACATCTACGACAACCACGTCGAGCAGGTGACACTGCAGCTGAGCCGCGAGCCGCGGCCGTACCCGCAACTGCGGCTGGCCCAGCGCGACTCGATCTTCGACTACACCTACGACGACATCTCGATCGTGAACTACGACCCGCACCCGGCCATCAAGGCCCCGGTGGCGGTATGAGGACTGCGCGCAGGTCCGGATGTCGCTGACCCTGGGCCTCATCTGGGCGCAGTCCACCTCGGGGATCATCGGCCGTGACGGCGGCATCCCCTGGCGGCTGCCCGAGGATCAGGCCCGCTTCAAGGAACTCACCATGGGTCACACCGTGGTGATGGGCAGGCTGACCTGGGATTCGCTGCCCGCCAAGGTGCGTCCGCTGCCGGGACGCAGGAACGTCGTCATCACCAGGCAGGCGGGCTACTCCGCCGACGGCGCCACGGTGGTCGGCGACCTCGACGAGGCGATCTCCGGAGACGACGACAACTGGGTGATCGGCGGCGCCCAGATCTACACGCTCGCGATGCCGTTGGCGACGCGGTGCGAGGTCACCGAGGTGGAGATCGACCTGCCGCGGGAGGACGCCGACGCGGTGGCACCGGTCCTCAACGGCGACTGGGTGGGGACCGAGGGGGAGTGGCTGACCAGTGCCGCCGGCCTGAGGTACCGGTTCTTCAGCTACCGCCGATCCTGAGTCGCCGCACACTGAGCGCTTCCCACGGCAGGAATGCGGCGCCGTACCGTCGCGTTGGGTAAGACGACCGGTCGTATTGGCGGTCACAGCGATGAAGGGAGACTGCAATGAAACTTCTCGACGAGGTCCTCGCCGCTCACGGCGGAACCGACCGGTGGCAGCAGCTCGACACGCTCGGGATCCACCAGATCGTCGGCGGCGTGCTGTGGCCGCTGAAGGGCGTCGGCGGCATCCTCGACGACTCGACGGTGGACATCCGTGTGCAGGAGCAGCACGCCTGGCACCGACCGCTACCGACGCCGGGATTCCGATCGCACTTCACCCCGGGCCAGGTGGTGATCGAACACGACGACGACGAGCACCAGCAGGTGGAGGTGCTGCGCGACCCTCGTTCCTCCTTCACCGGTCACACTCTCGAGACGCCGTGGTCGCCGGTTCAACTCGCGTACTTCTCGGGGTATGCCATGTGGACATATCTGACCGAGCCCTATCACCTGACCTTTCCGGGTGTGCAGACCGAGGAGCTCGGCACCTGGCAGGAGCGCGGTGAGACCTGGCGACGGTTGGCCGTCCGGTATCCCGACGACATCGCCACTCACAGCTCCGACCAGGTTCTCTACGTCGACGCCGACGGTCTGTTGCGCCGGCGCGACTACCAGGTCGACATCGCCGGCGGATCCCCCGCGGCGCACTACATGGACGACTACCGCGAATTCGACGGCATCGTGCTGCCGGTCACGCGCATCGTCCACCCGCGCGACGACGACGGCAGGCCGGTCGAGGACACCGTCACCGTGTCCGTCGACATCGACGACGTGCGGACCGTCTGGAGGTAGGCCGTGCCCAAGCCCAGTCTTCGCGAGGCTCTCCTGGACGCCGGGTTCGCCGCGTTGCACGCCGGTGGGTACACCGCGACCGGCGTGGCGACGATCGCGGCAGCCGCCCACGCGCCGAAAGGATCGTTCTACAACCACTTCCCGAGCAAGGAAGCGCTCGCTCTCGAGGTCCTCGCCCGGTACGGCGAACAGCGGCGGCTCTCACTGCTCGACCAACCCGATGTGCCTGCGGCGCAACGCGTCCGAAACCACCTCGAACACCTGAGGGAGGACCTCGCCGCGTACGGCTACCGGCGCGGCTGCATGTACGGCAACTTCGCCGCCGAGGCGCCCGCGGACGCGCCCGCGGTCACCGCCGCCGCGGTCGCTGCGCTGGGGAGATGGCGCAGCGTGTTGGCCGCCGCGATCCGCGACGGGCAGCAGTCCGGGGAATTCGCGCAGGACATCGACGCCGGTGCAGCGGCTGAGCTGATCGTCGACGCGTGGGAGGGCGCGGCGCTGCGGGCGAAGAGCACGGGCGAGAGCGCACCGATCGACAACGTGACCGCGCTGATCTTCGATCGCATCCTGTCGGTGCGTTAGGGCACGATCACCTGATGGTCGTCTCGCTCACTGCAGCGCAGGCCCGTCGCGTCGCCGTGTCGGCACAGGGCTTCGGCGAGCCAGCGCCGCGCGGCCCGGTCACCCGCGCGCACCTGCGGCGGCTGATCGGCCGGATCCAGGTGCTTCAGCTCGACTCGGTGTCGGTGACGGTGCGCGCGCACTACGCGCCGGTGTTCAGCCGACTCGGCGGGTACGACCGGGACGTGCTCGACGCGGCGGCCTGGCGGCACAGTGCGCGCTCGCCCCGGTTGCTGGTCGAGTACTGGGCCCATGAGGCGGCGCTGATGGCCGTCGACGACTGGCCACTGATGCGGTGGCGGATGCGGGAGTACGTGCACGGCCGGTGGGGCACCGAGATCGTCCGGAACAACCCGAAGCTCGCCGAGGACGTCATCGCGGCGGTGGCCGAACTCGGTCCGTCCACGGCAGGTCAGATCGAGGCCCACCTGGAGGCGGAGCCGCGTGGCCGCAAGGGTCCGTGGTGGGACCGCAGCGAGACCAAGTGGGTGGCCGAGGCGCTGTGGTCCTCCGGCGTGCTGACCACGGCCACCCGGGTGGGCTTCGCCCGGCACTACGACCTGGCCGAGCGGGTGCTGCCGCCGGAGGTGCTGGCGCGGCAGGTCGACGACGACGAGGCGATCCGCGAACTGGCGCTGCGTGCGGCGACGGCGCTCGGGGTGGCCACCGAGGCGGACATCCGCGACTACTTCCGGCTCTCGGCCAGACAGATCAAGCCGGCGCTCGCCGATCTCCTCGACGCAGGACAGCTTGAGGCAGTCGAGGTAGACGGGTGGGCCGCTCCGGCGTATCTGCGATCCGGCCAGACCGTGCCGCGCCGGGACCGGGGCACCGCGCTGCTGTGCCCATTCGATCCGCTGATCTTCTTCCGGCCGCGGGTGGAGCGCCTGTTCGGGTTCCACTACCGCATCGAAATCTATGTGCCACAACCCAAGAGGCAGTTCGGCTACTACGTGTGGCCGTTCCTGCTCGACGGCCGCCTGGTGGGCCGGGTGGACCTGAAGGCCGAACGGGCGGCCGATGCGCTGCACGTCGTGGGGGCGTTCACCGAGCCGGGGGAGCGCCCGGCGGAGGTGGCCGCCGCGCTGGCCGTCGAACTGCGTCGGATGGCGGACTGGCTGGGAATGGCCGACGTGGCGATTGGAGAGCGCGGGGACCTGGCCGGCGCGCTGCGGGCCGCTGTCCGCGCGCCTGTGCCGAGATGAGTCAGGAGCCGTTCCAAACCGCCAGCGCGCCGCCGGGCATACACACGATCAGGAACCCGGCCGGACCGCTGACGTTCCACGCTTCATAGGCAGGATCCGGCTCGACCGTCAGCCGGGTCGAATCGTCGAGACGGATGGTCAGCACGCCTGTCTCGGATACGTGAGCGTCGTCGATGCGGTGGCCGACGAGATGACCCACCAGCGCCGTCACCTTCGCCTGGTCGGCCTCCGGCGACAGTTCGACGCAGGCGTCCGACAGATGAAGGCAGAACGGTGATTCCACCGTGACGTTGTACGTGTCCGACAGCCGCACCTGCAGGGTGTACTCGACATGGGTGGACGTGACCGTTCTGCCGCGCAATCGGAGATCCGTCGTCACGTCGGCTCCCCGTCTGGTCGAGATGATCGACGAACTCCTCGCTGAGGGTGGTCACGATCTCCACGGCATCCGGTCGCGACAGCGCAGGCGCCGTGCGGATCCGGTCGGCCAGTTCGGACCCGCGACGGGCCAAAATCTCGACGAGCAACTCTGCCTGATCGCGGGTGAGGAACTCGAATTCGCCGTTCAACAGCTGATGACCTCGATCTCGTCCGGGCGCGGCCACCGCGTGGGCACTTCATCGGTCACCCAGGCGTATTCGAGCCCGGACAGCCGCCCACCCTGGACCCAGATGAGGATCTCACCCCGGTACTCATCCGCATTCGGCACGAATGCCCGCACCGGCAGGGGACCGTCCGGTACGTCGGCACTCGGCGAGTCACCAGGAGTGCGGATGTCGAGGATCCAGTCGGTCGAACGGCGGACGAACGCCCCGGCGAGCCCGTCGAGCAGCCCCGCGCACCCGGGCAGCGTCGAGACGACGGCCGTCATCACCGCCATCTCGTCATCGGACATCTGCCGCCATACGACCTCCACGTCGTCGGCGACGAGCGTCACCACGACGCTGTCGAGCCCGTCGCAGAACTCCACCTCGTAGGCCGCGGGCGCGCCGCCCCGACCGCGACCGTGATCGATCACCACCGTCCCCTCGCGGCCGGCGTCGACACCGTGCTCCGGCAACGCCCTGCGCAGCCGGACGACGTCGTACTCCTTCGGTGTCACGGCGCCTCCCTGCTGACGAACCGCGGCGGGCCGGCGCACCGAATCCGGACCCGTCCCCAGTCACCCGCGACCTCGTACCCGCCGGCGGCCGACGTCAGGCTGTCGATGTTGCCCAGGTCGACCTCACCGGTCGCGTCGACGTAGCGCTGCGTCGAGCGCTCCAGCCAATCGATGTGCGCCACGTCCGAGAACACCAGCGCACCGTCGGCGTAGCAGTACTGCTCGCCGGGAAGGGGATCGCGGTACGCGGGATGCTCGGGGGTGAGAACGGCCGACATCGAGAACGCCAGTCGTCCGGCGCTTTCGACGATGTCGAGCACATAGCTGTCCTCGAGGTAGAGGCCACGCAATCCGGGCAGCTCGGCGTAGTCGGTCATCGGTCCGTCCAGCGTAAGGCGGCTCCGGCGGGCCACCGGTCACGAATGCGGCGGCCGTCGCACTAAGGTGAGCCCGTGGCCGAGACCGCGCCGCTGCGCGTGCAACTGATCGCGAAGACCGAATTCGTGGCGCCGCCGGACGTCCCGTGGAGCACGGACGCCGACGGCGGCGAGGCGCTGGTCGAGTTCGCCGGCCGGGCCTGCTACCAGAGCTGGTCCAAGCCCAATCCCCGCACCGCCACCAACGCCTCCTACCTGCGGCACATCATCGACGTCGGGCACTTCTCGGTGCTGGAGCACGCCTCGGTGTCGTTCTACATCAGCGGCATCTCCCGGTCGTGCACCCACGAACTGATCCGGCACCGGCACTTCTCCTATTCGCAACTGTCACAGCGCTATGTCCCCGAACACGATTCGCAGGTGGTGATCCCGCCCGGCATGGAGGACGACCCGGAGCTGGTCCGGATCTTCACCGAGGCGGCCGACGCGAACCGGGCCACCTACACCGAGCTGCTGGCCCGGCTGGAAGCCAAGCTCATCGGCGACCAGTCCGGTGACCGATCGGCCGTGCTGCGCCGCAAACAGGCGAGGCAGGCGGCCCGCGCGGTGCTGCCCAACGCGACCGAGACCCGCATCGTCGTCACCGGCAACTACCGCGCCTGGCGGCACTTCATCGCGATGCGGGCCAGCGAGCACGCCGACGTCGAGATCCGCAGGCTCGCCATCGCCTGCCTGCGCCAGCTCGTCGACCTCGCCCCCGCGGTGTTCGGCGACTTCGACATCGCGACGCTCGCCGACGGCACCGAGGTGGCCACCTCGCCGCTGGCTACGGAAGCGTGAACACCAGCGGGTAATCTTGGTGTCCGTGAGCACCGGCGGATTCGACGTGACGGCCCGACTGGGCACCGTGCTGACCGCGATGGTCACCCCGTTCAAGCCGGACGGCTCCCTGGACACCGCCACCGCCGCCCGGTTGGCCACCCACCTGGTCGACTCGGGCTGCGACGGGCTGGTGCTCTCCGGGACCACCGGCGAGTCGCCGACCACCACCGACGGCGAGAAGCTCACGCTGCTGAGCGCCGTGCTCGAGGCCGTCGGAGACCGGGCCCGGGTGATCGCCGGCGCGGGCACCTACGACACCGCCCACAGCATGAACCTGGCCAGGGCCTGCCACGCGGAGGGCGCCCACGGGCTGCTGGTGGTGACGCCGTACTACTCGCGGCCCTCGCAGTCCGGCCTGCTCGCGCACTTCACCGCGATCGCCGACGCGACCCCGCTGCCGCTGATCCTCTACGACATCCCGCCGCGCTCGGTGATCCCCATCGAATGGCCGACCATGCGCACCCTGGCCGAACACCCGAACATCGTCGCGATCAAGGACGCCAAGGCCGACCTGCACGGCGGCGGACGGATCATCGCCGAGACCGGGCTGGCGTACTACTCGGGCGACGATGCGCTGAACCTGCCGTGGCTGGCCGTGGGCGCCGTCGGGGTCGTCAGCGTCTGGGGGCACCTGGCCGCCGGGCAGATCCGCGACATGCTGTCCGCGTTCCACTCCGGCGACGTCGCGACCGCACGCAAGATCAACGGCACTCTGGCGCCGCTGGCCGACGCGCAGGCCCGCCTCGGCGGTGTGACGATGGCCAAGGAGGGGCTGCGCCTGCAGGGTTTCGAGACCGGCGATCCGCGGCTGCCGCAGCTCGCGGCGACCCCCGCCGAGGTCGAGGAACTGGCCCGGGACATGCGCGCTGCGGCGGTACTGAGATGACCACCGCCCGGACGGCACGGTGATGGAGACTCCCGAGCTGACACCACCGCGTCCACTGGCACCGGGTGGCCTGCGGGTCACCGCACTCGGCGGCATCAGCGAGATCGGCCGCAACATGACGGTCTTCGAGCACCTCGGCCGACTGCTGATCATCGACTGCGGGGTGCTGTTCCCCACCCACGACGAGCCCGGCGTCGACCTCATCCTGCCGGACCTGCGGCACGTCGAGGGACGGCTCGACGACGTCGAGGCCCTGGTGCTCACCCACGCGCACGAGGATCACATCGGGGCCATCCCGTTCCTGCTCAAGCTGCGTCCGGACATCCCGGTGGTGGGTTCGAAGTTCACGCTGGCGCTGGTGGCGGAGAAGTGCCGCGAACACCGCCTCAAGCCGAAGTTCGTGGAGGTCCAGGCGGGCGGGCGCAGCACCCACGGCGTCTTCGAATGCCAGTACTTCACCGTCAACCACTCCATCCCCGGGTGCCTGGCGGTGGCGCTGCACACCGGCGCCGGAACCGTCCTGCACACCGGTGACATCAAGCTGGACCAGATGCCGCTCGACGGCGTGCCGACCGACCTGCCCGGTATGTCGCGGCTGGGCGACGCCGGTGTCGACCTGTTCCTGTGCGATTCGACCAATGCCGAACACCCCGGCGTCAGCCCGTCGGAGAGCGAGATCGGCCCCACGATGCACCGGCTGATCCGCGGCGCCGAGGGCCGGGTGATCGTCGCGTGCTTCGCCTCGAACGTCGACCGCGTGCAGCAGATCATCGACGCCGCGGTGGCCCTGGGCCGACGGGTGTCGTTCGTCGGCCGGTCGATGGTGCGCAACATGGGCATCGCGCGGGAACTCGGATACCTGAACGTCGGCACCGATGACGTGCTCGACATCGGCGCGGCCGAGATGATGCCGCCCGACCGGGTGGTGCTGATCACCACCGGTACCCAGGGCGAGCCGATGGCCGCGCTGTCCCGGATGTCACGCGGCGAGCATCGCAGCATCACCCTCACCGACGGTGACCTGATCATCCTGTCGTCGTCGCTCATCCCCGGCAACGAGGAAGCCGTCTACGGCGTCATCGACGCGCTGGCGAAGATCGGCGCCCGGGTGGTCACCAATGCCCAGGCGCGCGTGCACGTCACGGGTCACGCCTACGCCGGCGAGCTCATGTTCCTCTACAACGGCGTGCGACCGCGCAACGTGATGCCGGTGCACGGCACCTGGCGGCACCTGCGGGCCAACGCGAAGCTGGCGACGACGAGCGGCGTGCCGGAGGACAACGTGGTGATCGCCGAGAACGGCGTCAGCGTCGACCTGGTGGCAGGCAAGGCGAGCATCGCCGGAGCGGTCCCGGTCGGCAAGATGTTCGTCGACGGGTTGATCACCGGGGACGTCGGCGACGCCACGCTCGGCGAACGGCTCATCCTGTCATCGGGTTTCATCGCGGTGACCGTGGTGTTGCACCGCGGCACCGGCCGCCCCGCCGGTCCGGCGCACCTGCTCTCCCGCGGCTTCTCCGAAGATCCCAAGGCGCTCGAACCGATCGCGCGCAAGGTGGAGGCCGAGTTGGAGTCGCTGGCTGCCGACACGGTGACCGACCCCGGGCGCATCGCCCAGGCGGTGCGCCGCACCGTCGGCAAGTGGGTGGGGGAGACCTACCGCCGTCAGCCGATGATCGTTCCGACGGTCATCGAGATCTGAGGGTCGCGGCGTCGACGCGTTCCCTGCTGTTGAGCAGCAGCGCGATGGACAGGGCGACGCCGATCGACATCAGCGACGCGGTCCAGCCGCGCCGGAGCCAGATCGCCGAACGGCATCGTCCGACGTAATCCGTCTGTGCGGGTGGGGTTTCCGCTGCTGCCGCTTCGGCGTCCGCGGTAGCGGCCTGGCTGTAGTCGGCGGCGAAGCCGCTACCGCACGTGATGCGGAATCCCCACTGGTCGAAGTCGTCGAGCGACGTCGACCAGTACAGCCCCAGGAATCCCACGCCGATCATCGCCGCTGCGACCAGCGCCAGTGTGACCCGGTCGCGCATCGCCCTGACCAGTCGCATGCTCAGGCCAGGGAACCCAGGATGGGCTCGGACTCGATGAGGCCTTCGTCGCTGGGCGCGATGTGCTGCCCGAACACGCGCTTGGCCTGACGGTCCCGCAATTCGCGGTGCGCGACGGCGGGTGGTTCGAAGCCGTAGCGCGTCCGCGCCTCAGCGGGCGTGAGCGTCTCCCGGCGGGCCGGGGGCACACCGAGTTTGACGGGCGCCACGACGGGATGTGTCATCGGCGAGAGCACCTTGAGCATGGCGAGTTCCGCGCGCGGGCTCACGGTCATCGCCCGGAAGGCCGTCCACAGCACGGGCCGGACCGCGACGTCGACGATCCTGGGCTGACGGATGCCGCTCATCTCGCGCATCCACCGCGGCATAGTGGCAATGGTGCCGGCCCGCAACACCTCGGCGGCCACCCGCGCCACCGGGCGCGCGGCCTTGGGCATCGGCGGCAGCATCACCTTGGCGTCGAGCAGGTGGTTCATCGCCTGTACGGCGATCTCGCTGCCCTCCAGTTGCGGCCGCATCTCCTCGAAATAGTGCCGCACCCCGTCGCGGGTGCGTGGCACGTCCTCGGGTAAGCAGGTCTGCAGTTCGGCGGCGACCGCGCACTCCTCCCAGTAGCGCGCTTCTTCATCGGCAGACAACGGGCCGGGACCGTACTTCTCGTAGGCGTAGAGGATCGAGTGCCACGCGGTCAGGTGGATCCACAGCTGCGAGGCGGGATCGTTCGCGTCGTACCGCCCGCCGCCGTAGGGTTCGGTGCCGATCGCCTTCGAGTGGATCTTCACCAGAACGTCCGAGGCGGTGGCGGTTTCGCGGGTTCCGCCGAAGGCCACCAGCGCGAAATAATGCAGCGTGCGGTCGTAGCGGGTGCGCGGGCGCTTGTAGATGTCGTGCGTCGTGTCGACCGCGGCGACGAGGTTCGGGTCCAGTTCCTCGACCACCACGGCGCGCTGGAAACCGACCGTGAGCGATGTCGGATACCCCCACACCTTCCAGGTCACCGAGTCAGGCCCGAAGAACCCGTAGTCCTCGTGAGCGGTCACGCGCTCGAGACTCGTTGTGGACATGCGACTTCCCTTCAGTGGTGGGTGGAGCTGCCGAAAAGTGCTATGCGGCGGCGAAGGCCTGGCACATCATCCGGCCGTAGAGCTCGCCGAGATCGTCTGCAGTCCAGGGGTTTGCGTCATCGAGGAGTGACCGGACGGCTGCCTCGGAGGAGGACATCAGCAGCTCGACCAGGACGGGCAGTTTGGCCTCGGCGTCGGCCATCGACCACCATTTCTCCAGCACCGGCGCCAGCCAGGCCGACGTCGCATCGCCGAGTTGGGCGCGCACGCGGGCGAACCGGCTCGCCACGGCCGGGTCCGGGGTGGCGAAGAAGACGAAGCGCCACGATTGCGGCCGTGCCTGAACGACCCGCAGCAGCGACTGGAAGCCGGTGGTGAACGCGGCCTCAGGGGTGTCGCCGCGCGCGGAGTGCAGCGCCTCGACCAGTGCGTCGCGCAGAACGGCGGTCTCGCGCTCCAGCAGTGCCGAGATGATCTGGATCCGGTCGGCGAAGCAGGCGTAGACCACCGGGCGGGTGACGTTGAGGCGTTGCGCGACAGCGCCGATGGTGACCTCGCTGACGCCCTGCTCGAAGGTGATGGCCAGGGCGGCGTCGAGAACCTGCGGCCGGCGGCGCTCCGGGCCCAGGTGCGCAGCCCGGCTGCGTCGACGCGTCTTCACGGCGGTGGCCATGAACGCAACGTACCAGCGGAAGCTACATGTGTGAAGGAAATTTCTGCACTGATGTAGGAAAATCCTTCACCAGTGAAGGTTCACGTCGGTCGGGATGGCCGCTGTGCTGCGGGAACAGATTTCGGGAACACCGAGAATTCGCGGCAGACGGGCCGCCGGTGAGACCGAGATGAGAGTGCACTCATCTGCGGCGCGTCAACGTTTGTTGACGAACCCCGCGTCGACCGGCAGCGTGACGCCGGTGATGTAGCGCGCCTCGTCGGACACCAGCCAGGCCACCGCCGCGGCGATGTCCTCGGCCTGCAGCGTCTGCACCGGCAGGGCATTGCCCATGTCGGGGCCGCCCTTGCTCTCCTGGGCCAGACCCTCGAGCCAGCTGCGGGTGAACTCGTTGTCGATCATCGGCGTGTCGACGCCGGCCGGGTGCACTGAATTGACCCGGATGCTGTGTGAGGCAAGCAGATTGGCGTAGACACGCATGATGCCCACGATGCCGTGCTTGGCGGCGGCATAACCGACGGAGCCCGCCATCGGCGAGGCCAGACCGACCAGGCCCGCCACGGAGCTGGTCAGCACCATCGCCCCGCCGTTGCCCGCCTTGACCATCGGGCGCGCCGCGAGCTCCACGGTGTGGAAGACGCCGGTCAGGTTGACGTCGATGACGTCCTGCCAGGCGTCCTCGCCGGCCATCGGCGCGATACCGGCGTTGGCCACCACGATGTCGAGCCGTCCGCCCAGCGCCTCGACGCCCTCGGTCAGCGCGGCCTTGAGCGCCGCACGGTCCCGGACGTCGGCCTGCGACGCGACGATCCGCGCGCCGGTGTCCTCGACCAGCTTGACCGTGGCGGCCAGGTCGTCGGCGGTCGCCAGCGGGTAGGGGACCGACGCAATCTGGTCACAGATGTCGACGGCGATCACGTCGGCGCCCTCGGACGCCAGCCGGACGGCGTGCGCACGACCCTGGCCGCGGGCGGCTCCGGTGATGAACGCGACCCTGCCCGCGAGCGGTTTGTCGGCGCTCATCAGGGCCGCAGCGAGCCCTTGGCCGGGTCGCCCGCCACCACGGCCTGCGCCACCTTGATGTCGGGGGCTCCCGCGAGGTGCTCACCGACCTCGGCGAACATCTGCGTCACCGCGGGTGCCTGGCCGTGCGCCGCCAGCGCGTCTCCGTCGGCCCACTGCTCGACGAAGATGAAGGTGCCGTTCGTCTCGTGCAGCGAGTACAGATCGCAGCCCGGCTCCTGATGAACCTCGGCAACGGTGCGCTTCATGATCTCCCGCACGGTGTCCACGGATTCCGGCTTGACCTGCATGGTGGCGACGACGGTGACGGGCATGGGCAGATGACTCCTCGTGGCGGCGCGGCGGGTGGCGGTCCAGCGCGTTGACCGGACAGGTGTCCACCTTAAACAGCGGGCCCGGCAGCGATGTGAGGCAGACCGGGGTCTTTGCAACCAATCTGTGACCCGTGTGGCAGATGGTGATAGTGGGGTTCATGCGACTAGGCTGAGCGTCATGGCAAGTAAGACCGTTGCCCAATCCGGAGCGCGTTCCGGCAGGTCAAAGGCGGGTACGCGGAGCACGGCGCGACCACGGAAGCCGGCGCCCGCCCGCCGCAAGCCCGCCGCACGCGGACACGCCTCGCCACTGGCCACCGCCGGGGCCGCCGTGGGCCGTGGCGCGCGCGCCGGATGGCTGATGCTCGCCCGGGGCGCCGGGTCGACGGCACGTTCGGTCGGCCGGGCCCGCGAGATCGAGCCGGGCCACCGCCGCGACGGCATCGCCCTGGCGCTGCTCGGCGTGGCCGTGGTGATCGCCGCGGGCTCCTGGTTCGACGCCGCCCGCCCGGTCGGAGCATGGATCGACACCGTCCTGCGGACGCTGGTCGGCTCCGCGGTGGTGCTGGTGCCCGTGCTGCTCGTCGCGGTCGCGGTGACACTGATGCGCAGCGAACCCGATCCGGAGGCCCGGCCGCGGCTGATCCTCGGCGCCACGATGATCGCCCTGCCCGCCCTGGGGCTGTGGCACCTGTGGTCCGGTTCGCCCCAGGCGCCGACCGACCGCCAGCACGCCGGCGGCTTCACCGGATTCGCGATCGGCGGGCCGCTGTCCGACGGACTGACCGCCTGGATCGCCGCGCCGCTGCTCTTCATCGGCGCGCTGTTCGGGGTGCTGCTGATCACCGGCACCACGATCCGCGAGGTGCCCGCCACCGTGCGCGAGATGTTCGGGACCCGGCAGTTCCACGACGACGAGTACGACGAATACGACGACGACTACGACGAGCCGCGCGATGCCGGGGCCGAGGACTTCTCCGACGGCTACTACGACGACCCGGCCGGCTACCTCGGCGACGAGCCGCAGGCGTGGCCGTCACCGTCGGGCACCCCGATGGAGAACTACCCCATCGACCCGGAGGACGTCGGCGATGCGCCGACGGTGCCCGAACCAGCCGCCGCCAAGGCGAAGCGCAAGAAGCCGGCCGCCGACAGGAAGGCGGCCAAACCCGACACCGACACGCTCACGCTCGACCGGGTGGTCGAGGGTCCCTACGTGCTGCCGCCGCTCGACCTGCTCATCGCCGGTGACCCGCCCAAGCGCCGTAGTTCGGCGAACGACCAGATGATCGACTCGATCAGCTCGGTGCTCGACCAGTTCAAGGTCGACGCGGCCGTCACCGGGTGCACCCGCGGACCGACCGTCACCCGCTACGAGGTGGAACTCGGCCCCGGCGTGAAGGTCGAGAAGATCACGGCGCTGCACCGCAACATCGCCTATGCGGTGGCCACCGAGAGCGTCCGCATGCTGGCGCCAATCCCCGGCAAGTCCGCGGTGGGCATCGAGGTGCCCAACACCGACCGCGAGATGGTCCGGCTCGCCGACGTGCTGACCGACCCGAAGACCCGCCGCGACCACCACCCGCTGGTGATCGGCCTCGGTAAGGACATCGAGGGCGAGATGATCTCGGCGAACCTCGCCAAGATGCCGCACCTGCTGGTGGCCGGTTCCACCGGGTCGGGCAAGTCGAGCTTCGTCAACTCGATGTTGGTGTCGCTGTTGGCGCGCGCCACGCCCGAAGAGGTCAGGATGATCCTGATCGACCCGAAGATGGTCGAGCTGACCCCGTACGAGGGCATCCCGCACCTCATCACGCCGATCATCACCGAGCCCAAGAAGGCCGCCGCGGCGCTGGCGTGGCTGGTCGAGGAGATGGAGCAGCGCTACCAGGACATGCAGGCCTCCCGGGTGCGGCACATCGACGTCTTCAACGAGAAGGTGCGCACCGGGGAGATCAGCACGCCGCTGGGCAGCGAGCGCGTCTACAAGCCGTACCCGTACATCCTGGCCATCGTCGACGAGCTGGCCGACCTGATGATGACCGCGCCGCGCGACGTCGAGGACGCGATCGTGCGGATCACCCAGAAGGCCCGCGCGGCCGGTATCCACCTGGTGCTCGCCACCCAGCGGCCGTCGGTCGACGTCGTCACCGGTCTGATCAAGACCAACGTGCCGTCCCGGCTGGCCTTCGCCACCTCGTCGCTGACCGACAGCCGGGTGATCCTCGACCAGCAGGGCGCCGAGAAGCTCATCGGCATGGGCGACGGGCTGTTCCTGCCGATGGGCGCCAACAAGCCGATCCGGCTGCAGGGCGCGTTCATCACCGACGAGGAGATCCAGGCCGTCGTCGCCGCGACGAAGGAGCAGGCCGAACCGGAGTACACCGAGGGTGTCACCGCGGTGAAGGCCGGCGAGCGCAAGGACGTCGACCCCGACATCGGCGACGACATGGACGTCCTCCTGCAGGCCGTGGAGCTGGTGGTGTCCTCGCAGTTCGGCTCGACCTCGATGCTGCAGCGCAAGCTGCGGGTCGGGTTCGCCAAAGCCGGCCGGCTGATGGATCTGATGGAGACCCGCGGCATCGTCGGGCCCAGCGAGGGTTCCAAGGCGCGCGACGTCCTGGTCAAACCCGACGAGCTGGCCGGAACGCTGGCCCTGATCCGCGGCGGCAGTGACGCGGCAGGCGGCGACGGCGAGGACTGACCCCTCAGCAGGTCTCGTACTGCTGGGACAGCTCGCGTTCGAGCGGCAGCGGTACGTGGTCGGCGTCGTGCCGGTAACACCCGCCGACGATCAGTTCCGCGGCCCCCTCGCCGGTCTGCGCCGTCATCTCGACCGGCCGGCCGAGGCGGGCCAGCAGCCCGGCTACGGCGAAGGCGATCCGGTGCGCGTCGGCTCCGCTGCCGTATCCGTCCGGCAGGCCGATCTCGACCTCGGTCTCGGCCTGGCGGCCGCGCTCGGCAGGCACCGTCGTGGTTCCGCGCGCCTCCTCCGAACCGCCCACGATCGTGCTGATCTCGCGCCAGGTCTGCAGATCGGCGTCGGTCGGGGGCCGGGGCGTCGAGTAGTACGTGTGCGGATGCCGGTAGGGCTCGGCCGGCAGCGAGATACCCCAGGATGCGTCGGCCAGTGCCGGATCGGCGGCCTGGGCGGCGAGGGCCTGCGCCGAGGTGACGTCCGGGCGCAGCGTCAGGGTGATGCCGCGGCTGTCGCCCGACCCGTTCCAGCGGGGCTGCGTCAACGCGACTCTGGCGGCCACCGGCGACCGAACCGTCCGCAGCCACACCGCGGCACTGTCGGCGACGGCGTCGGCACCGGCATTGCTGATGGTGGTCGAACGCCCGAAGGAGAACGACGCCTCCGAGTACTCGAGGATGCCGGAGTTCTTCGGCGGCGGTGGGACGACGGGCAGGCGCAGCGAGAGTTCGGCGGAGTCCTCGGCCAGTCCGGTGCCGGTCGCGTGCTCGACGAAGTACCCGCCGACCTGGCGGACCTGCGGTTCGGTGATGTCCGGACGCAGTGTCACCGTCAGGTCGACGTTCTCCCCGTTGGTGAAGTCGTTGTGATAGCGCACCTCGGTGTCGGCCACCCCGGGCATCCCGCGGACATGACGGTCGAGGTCCTGCGCGTCGTCCTCACGGTTGGTCACACAGCCCGCGGCGCACACGACGAGCAGAACCGCGGGTGTCGCGAGGACCGGGCGCATCGTCAGAGCGTCAACAGCATTCGCGTGTTGCCCAGGATGTTCGGCTTCACGTAGGACAGGTCGAGGAACTCCGCGACGCCGGTGTCATAGGAGCGGCACATCTCCTCGTAGACCTCCGCGGTCACCGGAGTGCCCTCGATCTCGGCGAAGCCGTGCCTGCTGAAGAACTCCACCTCGAAGGTGAGCACGAAGATGCGCTGCAGCCGGAGCTCGCGGGCGACGTCGAGCAATCGGTCCACCACCAGATGTCCCACGCCGCGTCCGCGCACCTTGGGGTGCACCGCCACCGTGCGCACCTCGCCGAGGTCCGCCCACAGCACGTGCAGGGCGCCGCAGCCGAGCAGCTCACCGTCCACCTCGGCCACCCAGAACTCCTGGACCGCCTCGTAGAGCGTCACGAGATTCTTCTCGAGCAGGATGCGGCCCGCGTAGACGTCGACCAGCTCCTTGATGGCGGGCACGTCGGAGGTCCGGGCACGGCGCACCACGACCCCGCCGGGCTGCTGGGCGTCCGCTCCGCTCACAGCTGCGAGAGTATCCGCATCGGCTACCGATATTCTGTTGCGGTGCCGGGCCAACCCCATACCGATCCGGTGGTGCCGCGCGCCCGTGTCGCGAACCTCGCCAATGTCCTCACCGGTGTGCGGATGGCCCTCGTCCCGGTGTTCCTGGTCGCGCTGTTCGTCGGCGACGGTCACGAGACAGTCTGGCGGCTAACGGCTTTCGCCGTTTTCACCGTCGCGGTGATCACCGACCGGTTCGACGGCGCGCTGGCGCGCAGCTACGGCATGGTGACCGAGTTCGGCACCCTGGCCGATCCCATCGCCGACAAGGCGCTCATCGGCGCGGCGCTGGTCGGGCTGTCGATGCTCGGCGACCTGCCGTGGTGGGTGACGGCGGTGATCCTGGCCCGTGAGATCGGCGTCACCGTGCTGCGCTTCGCCGTGCTGCGTCACGGCGTGATCCCCGCCAGCCGGGGCGGGAAGCTCAAGACCCTGGTCCAGGGTGTGGCGATCGGGCTGTTCGTGCTGCCGCTGCACGCCTGGCCCGGGCCGTGGCTGACCACGGCATGGGTGATCATGTGGGCCGCGATCGTGCTCACGGTGCTCACCGGTGTGGACTACGTCGTGTCGGCGATCAGGGATTCCCGTGGACGACCCGCTGCTCACTGACGACGCCCGCGCGTTGGTCGCCGACCTCACCGTCCGCGGGCAGAGCATCGCGACCGCCGAATCGCTGACCGCCGGACTGCTCGCGGCCACGCTCGCCGGGGTGCCGGGAGCGAGCGTGGTGTTGCGCGGCGGACTGGTCACCTACGTCGAGGACACCAAGATCGCACTGGCCGGGGTGCCGCCCCAGGTGCTGGAGGCGGTCGGTCCGGTGGCGGCGCCGACGGCGAGGGCACTGGCCGTCGGGGCCCGCCAGCGCTGCGGGGCCACCTGGGGTGTCGGCCTGACGGGTGTGGCGGGCCCGGAACCGCACGGCGGCCATCCGGTCGGCACCGTCTTCCTCGGCCTGGCCGGGCCGGTGGACACCGAGGTGGTGCAGCTGAGCCTGTCCGGCTCGCGGTGGGACATCAGGGTGGCGGCGGTCAACGAGGCGATCGGCCGGTTGCGGGAGATCGTCGAAGCACAGTGATCGCTTGCTCGCGGCAAATGGTCATGACGATGCGGGAACCGCCCGGCGAACCGCGGCGTTCTAATTCATGACGTCTGAAACGACGACGTCGAAACGGACGAGGACGCTTCCGGCGAAAGAGGAGGGCACATGGCGGCATTGCTGCGCGAGGTGATCGGTGAGGTGTTGCGTCGTGCCCGGACATCACAGGGTCGCACCCTGCGGGAGGTGTCGGACTCCGCCCGGGTCAGCCTGGGCTACCTGTCCGAGGTGGAACGCGGCCGCAAGGAGGCCTCCAGTGAGCTGCTCGGCGCCATCTGCGGAGCGCTCGACGTGCCGCTGTCGCGGGTGCTCTCCGACGCCGGCCACGAGATGGCGGGTCAGGAACTCGCCGCCGCGAGCCGTCCACCGGTCGGCGCGACCAACATCGACGTCAGCACCAAGGTGGTCATCCCGCAGGTCGTCTCCATGGCGGTCGCCTGAGTCCCTGACCGGCCCGGGACCGCGCAAAACTCCCGCGGGGGTGTGGTGACGTGCGTGGAACCGATAAGTTGGCACAGGAGAACTAGGTGCTCTCCGTCGCGGCGATGATGATCTCGACGGCGACCCGGACCGAAGACACGAACAACGACTCTTAAGGCGGAAGCGAACTCATGGCCAATCCGTTCGTCAAGGCGTGGAAGTACCTGATGGCGCTCTTCAACTCGAAAGTCGACGAGTACGCCGATCCGAAGGTGCAGATCCAGCAGGCGATCGAGGACGCGCAGCGCCAGCACCAGGCGCTGACCCAGCAGGCCGCCCAGGTGATCGGCAACCAGCGCCAGCTGGAGATGCGGCTCAACCGGCAGCTCGCCGACATCGAGAAGCTGCAGGTCAACGTCCGTCAGGCGCTCACGCTGGCCGATCAGGCCGTCGCCAACGGTGACGCCGCCAAGGCCACCGAGTACAACAACGCCGCCGAGGCGTTCGCCGCGCAGCTGGTCACCGGTGAGCAGAGCGTCGAGGACCTCAAGACGCTGCACGATCAGGCGCTGCAGGCGGCCGGCCAGGCGAAGAAGGCCGTCGAGCAGAACGCGATGATGCTGCAGCAGAAGATCTCCGAGCGCACCAAGCTGCTGTCGCAGCTGGAGCAGGCCAAGATGCAGGAGCAGGTCAGCACCTCGCTGCGGTCCATGAGCGAGCTGGCCGCACCGGGCAACACGCCCAGCCTGGACGAGGTGCGCGACAAGATCGAGCGCCGCTACGCCACCGCGATGGGTGAGGCCGAGCTCGCGCAGAACTCCGTGCAGGGCCGGATGATGGAAGTGCAGCAGGCCAGCGTGCAGATGGCCGGGCACTCCCGGCTGGAGCAGATCCGCGCCTCGATGCGCGGCGACGCCCTTCCTGCCGGCGGCAGCCCGGCCGCAGGCGCCACGCCCGCCACCCCTGCGGCCAACCCGAACCAGGCCACCCCCGAGAATCCGCTCAGTCAATAGCTCTGGAAGGGATCAGCGCATGACATCCCGGACGACAACCAGGTTGCGTCGGAACCCGGTCCTGCGCTCGAGCGTGCAGCGTGGCATCGACACCGCTGCCGAGTTCTCCGACGTGCTCGCCGAGAAGCTGCACGCCGCCGCCGATCCCCGCGCCAAGGCGCTGCGCAAGCGCCGCTGGGCGCTGCGGCTTGGCCTGTTCTTCGTCGTCTCGGCGGTGTTCTGGGTGCTGGTGACCGTCGTGCTGGCGTCCTGGAGCACCCCGGCCTGGGCGCTGCTGATCCCGACGCCCATCGCGGCGGGCGCCGCCTTCCTCGCGACTCTGTGCCTGCTGCGCTACCGGTGGCTGCGGTCCACGCCGCTGCCCCCGGAGCGGGCGCGCGGAAACAGGCGGCTGCCGCCTTGGACCTCCGCGGCCCGCAGGCCGATGGCCGCACTGGTCGACGCCGAACGGGGACTGCTGTCACTGCTCGGGGTGCTCGAGCGGGGGCGGATGCTGCCGGCCGACGAGCTGCGTGAACTCCGGGCGGCGGCCGAGCACTCGGCGGAGACCATGGCGGCCACCGCGGCCGAGGTGGTGTCGATGGAACGGGCACTCGGTTCCGCACCGCAGGCCCGCGCCCACCTGGCGCCCACCATCACCGCCTTCACCGGTCAGATGGATCAGGGTGTCCGCCAGTACCACGAAATGGTCACGGCCGCTGCGCAACTGGTGTCAGCCGCCAACAGCGGTCCGATGTCGAGTTCGCCATTGTCGGCCCGGCGTCAGCGCGACGAGCTGGTGAACGCGACCGATCGACTCAACGGCTGGGCGCAGGCATTCGACGAGCTGGGGCGGCTGCGCCGGGCCTGAGCCGCTAGATGTCGTGGCTCGAATGCGGCCCGGTCCGCGGCCCGTACTTGTCGATGTAGGCCTGGTGTACGTGCGCCTTCTTGCGGCGGGCGATCACGTCGACCAGGCCGGGATCCAGCCCGTGCTTGCGCAACATGTGCCTGCGCCACACCTTGTTCAGCGCGTGGGAGAAGTACACGAACGGGATGAGGATCGGCAGCGTCATGCTCAGGTGCACGTCGAGCGTCGTCGGGATGAGCCAGAACGGCGCAAGGACCACCAGCGCCGGCAGGAACACCCGGAACATCATCCGCCGGGCAGCGCCCTCACCCGCCAGGTCCTCGGCCACCCACATCCGCATGGAATCGGGCAGTCGCCGCCCGTAGCAGTACGGGATGTACTGCAGCAGGCTGGGCCGGGGACCGGTGGCGGGATTGCCCATCGGGGTCCTACAGCGTCGGACGCAGCGCCGGGATCACGGCGCCCAGCAGACCCCGCGCCACACCCTTGAAGAAGGTCACGTTGTCGAAGTAGTCCCGCCACAGCGTGATCTGCCCGGCGTGCACCTCGAACACCCCGCACACCCAGAACTGCACACGCACCGGGCCGAACACCAGCACGTCGGTCCGCTCGTTGAGCACCGTGTCACCCTCGGCGACGTTGCGGTGGATCTTGACCTCGAAGCGCATCCGTCCCTGGCCGCGGCGGAACAGGCTGACGATGCGGTCGCGGCCGCGGATGGTCGGGTAGCCCACGTTCTGCCACACGATGCCCTCGGCAAGTGCCGCCTCGGCGGCGTCGAAGTCCTCGTCCTGCAGGGCGTACAGGAACGTCTCGACCGTGCGTGCATTGGCGGTGCTGTCCAGCGCCGGTGTGGTCTGCGTCATGGTGGTCAGCCTAGTCACCGGCTGTGGCAGGGTGGGGCGGTGCGCGTCGCCGTGGTTGCCGGACCGGACCCCGGGCACGCCTTTCCCGCGCTGGCTCTGTGTCTGCGATTCGCCGCGGCGGGCGACAGCCCGGTGCTGCTCACCGGCGTCGAATGGCTGGGGACCGCCAGGGCGGCCGGCGTCGAGGCGGTGGAACTGGCCGGCCTGGACCCCATCGACGTCGACGACGACACCGACGCCGGCGCGAAGATCCACCAGCGGGCGGCGCGGATGGCGGTCATCAACGTGCCGCGGCTGCGGGACCTGTCGCCCGACCTGATCGTCTCCGACGTGATCACGGCGTGCGGGGGACTGGCCGCCGAACTGCTCGGCCTGCCGTGGATCGAGCTCAATCCGCATCCGCTCTACCGGCCGTCGAAGGGTCTGCCGCCGCTGGGCAGCGGCTTGGCGCCGGGAGTCGGGGTCCGCGGGCGGCTGCGCGATACGGTGATGCGCGCGCTGACCGCCCGGTCGTGGCGAGTGGGTTTGCAGCAGCGGTCGGCGGTGCGGGTCGACATCGGGTTGCCCGCCGACGATCCCGGTCCGCTGCGCCGGCTGATCGCGACGTTGCCCGCGCTCGAGGTGCCGCGGCCGGACTGGCCGCAGGAAGCCGTCGTGGTGGGGCCGTTGCACTTCGAGCCGACCGATCGGGTGCTCGACGTCCCGGCAGGGACCGGACCGCTGGTGGTGGTGGCGCCCTCGACGGCGACGACCGGCACCCAGGGCCTTGCCGAGCTGGCGCTGGCGCACCTGACGCCGGGCGACGTGCTGCCCGACGGGTCGCGGGTGGTGGTGTCGCGGCTGGCCGGACCGGACGGCGAGGTGCCGCCGTGGGCGGTGGTCGGGCTGGGCCGCCAGGACGAGCTGCTGCGGCACGCCGACCTGGCGATCTGTGGCGGCGGGCACGGGATGGTGTCCAAGACGCTGCTGGCCGGGGTCCCGATGGTGGTGGTGCCCGGTGGTGGTGATCAGTGGGAGATCGCCAATCGCGTTGTGCGCCAGGGCAGTGCGGAGCTGGTGCGGCCACTGGACGCCGATCGGCTGACGACCGCGGTCCGGCAGGTGCTGTCGTCGCCGCGCTATTCGGCGGCCGCCCGCGCGGCGGGCTCGTCGGTCACCGCCGTCGCTGATCCGGTACGGGTGTGCCACGAGGCGCTCGCCGCCCGGGCGTAAATTGGTCGCGTGCGCCTGACGGAGTTCCGAGAACTGGTCGTGGGACAGTTCGGCTCCGTCCGCGGGCAGTCGCTGCTCGTCGACCACGTGCTGACGGCGCTCGGCGGGCGGACTGCGGCGCAGGCCATCGAGGACGGCACCGAACCCCGCGACGTGTGGCGGGCGCTGTGCGCGGACTTCGAAGTCCCGCGCGATCAGTGGTGACGGGACTGTCTACTGCGCTTCGGTGACCGGCTTGACGGCGCCGCCGGTCCGTTCCGGACTGTCACCGCCGCCGCCCTCCGGCTTCGCCTCGCTCTGTCGCCCCTCGTACGGCGGCACCGCCGGCTCGGCGTCGGAGGGCGGCGCCTCGGTCTTGGCGCCGCCGGTCTGCTGCGGCTCACCCGCCTCGTCGTGGGCGGGCACGGATTCGTCGCCCTCCAGCTTGCCCGACGGCCGGTCCGCCGGACCGCCCGACGGCTGGTCCGATCCGGTGTCTCGGGAGCCGGGCGCGCCGCGCTCCTCCTGGGGTTCGGGGGTCAGGTGGCTTCCCGGTGTGTTCATGACATCTCCTCACGATCGCCGCATGAACGCGGCAGGGAACTTCTTGTGGTGTTGACGACGTCGAGGGTGGAGCGCGTCGCCGCGTCGAGGGCCGCGGTCTGGTCAGCGGTCAGCGTTCCGCAGATCCAGTCCCAGTGCGCGGCCACCGTGTCGCCGGGCACCGGTGCGACGGTCAGGGAGGTGCCGTCCCGATGCCACCGCACCCGCTCGGCCCGTGGATCGCCGAGTCGCAGCCGCCCGGCCGCGAACGTCAGCGGTGCCGACGTGATGACCGCGTCCGTGCCGGTCACCGATTCGACCGTGCCCCACCGGATGCGGCAGCTCTCCATCACCCGTACCGGTGTCGCGGCGTCGCGGTCGAGGAATCGCACCCACGGGTACACCGCGAACACGTGCAGGCTGTGGTGCGCCAGCACCTCCGCGTTGTCGCCCAGCGCCGTGAGCAGCCCGCTGACCTGTCCGCGGAAGGCATGGCGCAGGCCCGCGAGCAGGACGCCCGGATCGACCTCACCGAGCAGCGGCCCGCCGATCCAGTAGGCGGTCACCACCTCCTCGTCGAGCGGATCGGCGATGCCCGCGGCATCGGCGATCGCCGTCAGGTAGGGCCAGGCGCCGTCGAACTCGCGGGCGTGTGCGGCCAGATCGGGTGCCGCGACGCCTGCCGGTCCGCAGTAGCCGAGTTCGTTCGGCGGATACGCGAACCGGCCGAACGTCACATGTCCCGGCGCGATCTGCTGGTCGACGGCGCCGGTCATCAGCAGATCCGCGGAAGTTGTTCGCCGATCGGCAGATCCACCACCCTGGTACCGCCGAGCGCGGTGCGCGCGACCACCATGCCCGGGTGCTCCGCGACGCACCGGCCGATCACCGCCGCCTTCGCGCCCAGCGGGTGGGCGCGCATCGCCGCCAGGACCCGGTCGGCGTCCTCGGGCGCGACGAATGCGACCAGCTTGCCCTCGTTGGCGACGAACAGCGGATCGAGGCCCAGCAGCCCGCACGCGTCCCGCACGCCGGGCGGGATGGGCAGTGCCGTCTCGTCCAGGGTGACGCCGACGCCTGCGGCCTTGGCGATCTCGTTGAGCGTGGCCGACATTCCGCCACGCGTCGGGTCGCGCAAGGCGTGCAGGTCGGCGCCCGTGCCGATCATCGCGGCCACCAGACCGTTGAGCGGCGCGGTGTCACTGGCGATCGAGGTGGCGAATTCGAGGCCTTCCCGGCAGCTCATCACCGCCACCCCGTGCACACCGATCTCACCGCTGACGATCACGACGTCGCCGGAAGTAGCGCGCTGCGGGCGGATGTCGACACGCGGGTCCACGAGCCCGATCCCCGAGGTGTTGACGTAGATCCCGTCGCCGTGACCGGTGTCGACGACCTTGGTGTCACCGGTGACCAGCTTCACCCCGGCGGCCAGCGCCGCCGTTCCCACCGCGTGGGCGACGCGGGCGATGTCGTCCAGCGCAGTGCCCTCCTCGAGGATGAACGCCGTCGACAGCACCATCGGCGTCGCGCCCGCCATCGCCAGGTCGTTGACCGTGCCGTTGACCGCCAGGTCACCAATCGTGCCGCCGGGAAAGACCAACGGCTTGACCACGAACGAGTCGGTGGAGAAGGCCAGCCGGACGTCGCCGACCTCGACGATGGCCGAATCACCCATGCCGGCGTCGGCGGCCGAGCCGAACGCGGGCAGGAAGAGGTGCTCGATCAGTTCGGCCGACATCGCCCCGCCGCCGCCGTGGCCCATCACGATGTTGGGTGCGTCGCGCAACGGGGCCGGACACACCCACTCCTCCATGTCGATGCTCGGGGTGTCGACGGCCGGCCTGTCAGGCATGGCTCACCTCGAGCCGCCGGTACAGGTAGTACGCCGCGCAGGCGCCCTCGGACGACACCATGGTGGCGCCGAGCGGATTCCGCGGCGTGCACAGGGTGCCGAAGGCCGCGCACTCGTGCGGTTTGATCAGCCCCTGCAGCACCTCGCCCGACCGGCACTCCGCGGATTCGGCGGTGTGGATCCCGGTGACGGCGAAGCGGTGTTCGGCATCGTAGTCGCGGTAGCCGGGCGAGAGCTGCCACCCGCTGTCCGGGATCGTCCCGATGCCGCGCCAACCCCGGTCGGTCACCTCGAAGACGTCGGTGAGCATGCGCCGCGCCGCGGCGTTACCCTCGGCCCGCACGGCGCGTGGATAGGCGTTCTCCAACTCGTGGCGCCCGGACTCCAGCTGCAGCACCGTCCGCCGGATGCCTTCGAGGATGTCCAGTGGCTCGAATCCCGTGACCACGATCGGGATCTCGTACTTCTCACACAGCGAGGGGTATTCCTCGGTGCCCATCACGCTGCACACATGACCCGCGGCCAGGAACGCCTGCACCCGGCAGGTGGGGGACTCCATGATCGCCGCGATCGCCGGCGGCACCAACACGTGCGAGACCAGCAGCGAGAAGTTCTCGACGCCCAGTCGCTTGGCCTGGTACACGGTCATCGCGTTGGCGGGCGCCGTCGTCTCGAATCCGATGCCGAAGAACACCACCTGCCGATCCGGGTTGTCGCGGGCGATCGTCAGCGCGTCCAGCGGCGAGTACACCACCCGCACGTCGCCGCCCTCGCTCTTGACGCGGAACAGGTCCTTGTCGCTGCCCGGCACCCTGAGCATGTCGCCGAAGGAGCAGAAGATCACCCCGGGCCGGGACGCGATCTCCATGGCCTTGTCGATGATCTCCAGCGGGGTGACGCACACCGGGCAGCCGGGGCCGTGGATCATCTCGATCTCGTCGGGCAGCAGCTGGTCGATGCCGTGGCGGATGATCGAATGCGTCTGCCCGCCGCAGACTTCCATGATCGACCAGCGTCGGGTGGTGACCGCCTTGATCTCCTCGATCAGTTTGCCTGCCAGTTGTGGATCGCTGAACTCGTCCAGGTACTTCACGACGTCACCTCTGCCCGTTTTCCGTGTGTTGGGGGTTCTGCAGCCCGGCCTGTCTGGCCGCCAGTTCGAAGCCGTCGCCGAATTCCTCGTTGAGCACGCCGAGGTGCTCGAATTCGGCGAGCGTGCGTTTGGCCGATTCCTCGTCGAGACGCTGGATGGCGAATCCGACGTGGACCATCACGTACTCACCGACCCGGGCGTCGGGAATGTATTCCAGGCAGACGTCCTTCTGGATCCCGCCGAAGTCCACCATCGACATCAGCGCGCCGTCCCGGTCCTCGACGCGCAGTATCCTGCCCGGCACCGCTAGACACATGGGCGCATCCTCTCTCTCGTCCGCTCCTGGGGCGTCGTCATCCCGACGTCCCGATCATCAACTGTCCCAGCGCGATTCCCCCGTCGTTCGGGGGGACGTGCCGGTGGGTCAGCACGGTGAAACCCGCCGTCCGCAATGCGGTCACCGTGGTGTGCAGCAACAGGGCGTTGCAGAACACGCCGCCCGACAGCGCGACCGTCCGCTCCGGTCCGCCGCACACACCGGCCAGGTGGACCACCAGGTCGGCCACCGCGCGGTGGAACCGAGCGGCGACGACCCGGGTGGGGACTCCCGCACGCACGTCGGCGATCACCGCCGACAGGACGGGGCCCGGACCCACGGTGGGTCCGTCGATATCGAATCGATAGGCGCCGCAGTCGGGTTCGGCGCCGCGGGCCAGCCCTTCGAGTTCGATGGCGGCCTGTGCCTCATACTCGACGGTCTGCCGGACACCCACCATCGCCGCCACCGCGTCGAACAGCCGGCCCATGCTCGAAGTGGGCACGCAACCCAGCCCGGTCTCCAGCTGGTGGCGCAGGACCCGCCGTTCGTCCGGCGGGCAGGCCTGCACGGGCGGCAGGTCCGCATCCCACGGCAGCCCGGCCGCCCAGAGGTGCGCCAGGGCCATCCGGTAGGGCCGCCGGACGGTGAGGTCACCGCCGGCCAGCGGAACGTAGCTCAGCGCAGCGAGCCTGCGGTAACCCTTGTAGTCGGCCAGCAGCACCTCGCCGCCCCAGACCGCTCCGTCGTCTCCGTAACCCGTTCCGTCGAAGGCGAATCCGAGTACCTGCTCGCTGCCGTCGAGGCCGTGCTCGGCCATCACCGCGGCGATGTGCGCGTGGTGGTGTTGCACTTTCCGCACGGGGCGGCCCGCGGCGTTGCGGTGCGCCCAGCCGGTGGACCGGTATCCCGGGTGGGCATCGGCGATCAGCACACCGGGGAAGACGCCGGTCAGTGCGCGCAGATGCCGCTCGGCGGTGTCGAACGCGGACAGCGTCGCCAGGTCGTCCATGTCGCCGATGTGCTGGCTCAGCCACGCATAGCGGCCCTCGGCGACCGCCAGCGTGTTCTTCAGGTCGCCGCCCACTGCGATCGCAGGCGGCACGGCCACGGGCAGTGCGACCGGAAGCGGGGCATGGCCGCGGGACCGGCGGATCGGCATCTCGGCACCGTCGAGGACGCGCACCACCGAGTCGTCGCAGGGCACCAGGATCTCCCGGTCGTGCGTCAGCCAGCCGTCGGCCAGGGCGGCGAGCCGCTCGAACGCGTCGTCGTCGGCGAAGCAGATCGGCTCGCCACCGAGATTGCCCGACGTCATCACCAGCACCTGCGGGCCGGGTTCGTCGCCGGGCAGCCCGAACAGCAGCAGATGCAGCGGCGTGTAGGCCAGCATCACGCCGAGATCGGGGTTGTGGGGGGCCACCGCGACGGCGACAGGGCCGTCGGAGCGCCGGGGCCGCAGCACGATGGGTCGCGCCGCGCCGGACAGCACCGCGGCGGTGCACTCGTCGACGTCGACGAGCAGGCGCGCCCCCGCCAGGTCCGGCACCATGACCGCGAACGGCTTGTCACCGCGCCGCTTGCGCCTGCGCAGCTCCGCGACCGCGTGCGTGTTCGCGGCGTCGCACGCCAGGTGATAGCCGCCGATGCCCTTGACCGCGAGCACACCTCCCGCACGCAGTAGGCGACGGGCCTGCCGGAGGCCGTCTTCGCCGCCGGTCTGCAGGCCGGTGCCCGTGCGGAAACCCAGCGACGGACCGCAATCCGGGCAGCACACGGGCTGTGCGTGGAATCGGCGGTCGGCGGGATCGGCGTATTCGCGGGCACACGCGGCGCACATCGCGAAGTCCGCCATCGTGGTGTTCGCCCGGTCGTACGGCAACGCGCCGATGATGGTGAACCGCGGCCCGCAGTTGGTGCAGTTGATGAACGGGTGCCGGTGCCGCCGATCCGCCTGGTCGCGTTGCTCGGCAATGCATTCGGCGCACACGGCGACGTCGGGAGAGGTGAGCGTGCGGCCACCGGAGGAGCGGGACGTGTCGGCGATCGTGAACCCGGTGCCGCCGACGCACGGCAGGTCGCGGACCTCGAGGTCTTCGATGACGGCCAGTGGCGGGGGATGGTCACGCAGCCGGGTCAGGAACGTGCGGACGGCGCCCGGGTCGCCCTCGATCTCGATCACGGCGCCCGCGCTGTCGTTGCGCACCGATCCGGACAGGCCGAGGGTGGCTGCGGTGCTGTAGACGAACGGGCGGAAGCCCACGCCCTGGACGACGCCGTGCGCACAGATCCGCAGCCGCTGCCGGGTCATGGCGGCGCATCCCCCGGCGGGACCCCGCGACCCATCATCTGCAGACCGGCCAGCGCCTCGGCCGCCCCCGCGCGGTCGGTCCGCTCCACGACGAACCCCATGTGAATGATCACCCAGTCACCGGGCGCGAACACGTCGTCGGGCAGCATGCCGATGTTGACCTTGCGATGCTCACCGACGACGTCGACGAGCGCGAGTTGGTCGCCGTAGCCGTCGAGCATCCGCACCACCTGACCGGGTATTCCGAGGCACATCGCTCAGCCCTCCACGGGTGCGCTGGTCAGCAGCAGGGTGACCACGTCCTCGACCGCCCGCACCGCCCCGGGCACCGCCGCGGCGACCGGGGCGCTCAGGCCGATGCCGTCCTCGACGTCGGCGACCTCGCAGCCGATCACCACGGTGCGCGGCGGGGTGCTGCCGAGCGCGTACACGCTCGCGAACACCGCCGCGGGGTCCATGGCATGCGCATCCAGACGCGCAGTGCCCGAGAGACTCTCGTGGTCGGCCTCGATGACGTGCAGGGTGCCGGGCGTGCCGCGACCGGGCAGCGCGTCGACGAGCACCAGGGCGTCGTAGCCGTCGAGCAGATCGTAGGCCAGGTGCATGCCGCGGATGCCGTAGTCGGTGACCGTGACGTCGGGTCCGGCGAGCCGCTGCGGCACACGACGCACCACCTCGGGGCCGAAACCGTCGTCACCGAGGAAGATGTTGCCGATGCCGGCAATCAGGATTCTGGACGTGATGCCTGCGCCCCTGTCACATCCGGCGGATCTTCAGGTACCGCTTGACGTCGGGTATCGACCGCACGCCGAGCACCAGGCCGGCGACCACCACCAGACCCACGACGACCGTCGCCGTCACCCCTACTGTCTGCATATCGAACTCCTCTCGGGAAGCGGCTGGACTTCGTCGGGTGCGAAGTACAGGTAGCGGCCGTACCACTCGTGCAGGTCGGCGGCGGGATCGTCCTCGATCACCACACCGATGTGGGTCTCGCCGTCGACCGTCTCGTGCACCGAGGTGACCCGGGCGACCTTGTCGGTGTAGAACAGGTCCTGCGCGTCGGCGCGGCGCGACGGGTGCAGCCGGACCCGGCTGCCGCGGCTGACCGGCACACCGTTCACCAGCACCGCGTCGATACCCGGGTCGACGGCGTTGTCCGCGACCGGATCCCACCAGTCGACGCCGTCGGGGACCTCCGGGACCAGCGCGGGGGCGCCGACCGCCGCATGCGGATTCCGCAGCACGCCATGGAGGTTCATCATCGCCTCGGGCGACATGGTGTCGCAGCGGTCGATGATCGCTGCGGCGAGTGGGTCGGTGGCGCGGGCCTGGGCCTTCTCCTCGTCGGTCATCGTCATGATCCGCAGCGTGAGGATCTCGTCGATCTCGCAGGAGTCGTACAGGGCGCCGTCGCTCTGTTCGGCGATCTCGGGGTGGTCGTAGAGGATGATCGGCGACACCAGTACGAGGTCGCGTTCCCCCGCCGGACCGGCGAGCACCGGGAAGCACCGGTGCCTGACGCAGCGCGCGACGGCCTCGGCGGCGGCCTGTGGCGGCTCGAGCAGCGAGACGAACTCGCCGCCGCTGATCTCGCCGATGAGGTGGGTGCCGATCAACGACGTGGCGATCGCCGCCGCCTTGTCTTCGGCGGGCGCAGCGGTGTTGCGCACCGTCACGCTCACCCGGAACAGGTCGCCGTCGGGTTCGGCCTTCAGGATCAGTTCGGCGCTCAGTGCCCGACGGGTGCGCACCAGCCGTCCGCCGGTGAGAATCTCGACGTCGGTGCCCGCCGGCACCACGATCGGATGCGTCTGCCCGGCGCGCAGGTCGTCGATGCCGACCGGGCCGAAGCCGGCCTCGCATTCCACCGCCTCGTCCCACGTGATCCATGAACCGCCCGCGGTGACCAACTCGTCGACGGCCTCGACGCGGCCGTCGCCGGTGTCGCGCATCGCGGCGCGGTGCTGCAACTGCAGGAATCGCACGACGACGGTCAACGTCGGCGATTCGCCCGGCTGGACCAATTCGCCCGGCTGGACCAGGAGCTGCGCGCAGAGCCGGTCGTCCTCGCCGATGCCTGCGGCTTCGGCGCCGGGCGGGCCGAGGACGCCGAACTGCCAGCGGGACTGGTTCTTCTGGGACGTCGCCCGGTAGGGATACAGCAGGTAGCCCTCGTAGAGCACCGCGTCGGCGACGGCGCGGGCCCGGTTCCAGTCGGCACTCACGGGACCGGCGTCCTGGACAGCAGGGTGGTGACCGCCTCGTCCAGCGAGAGCAGACCGTGCGCCGACCGGTAACCGGCCAGCGCTTCGACGGTGTCGTGGTCCAGCCGCACCCAACCGGTGTTCGGGTAGTGCAGGTGGACCAGGTCGCGCCACACCGACACCGGCATGTCGTGTCGGTCCTCGCGGTCCCACGGCACCTGCTGCACGCCGAAGCCGTGTGAACCCTGGACGAACACCGTTCCGCTGAACAGGAACTGCAGCGGCACCGCACCGCCGCGCAGTGCGTGCAGGTACTTCGCGGCGACCACCTCGAAGTCGTAGGTGCACTCCAGTGGCAGGTCGACCCGGGTGGACCCGGTGAAACCGGGGATCATCGCGGCGGTGTGCTGCCACAGGAAGGTGTGCTGTGTCCTGCCCCAACGCTCCCGGGGCCCGAACAGGTCGGTCAGGCCGACCGCCTCGGCGTCGTCGTATCCGCGGCGCAGCGGGTCGATCCTGACCTGGCAGCGCAGCGCGATGGCGTGCACGGGTTGGTCACCGGTTGCGGACACGCCGATGCGCGCGCTCAGCACGGGCGTCACCGCGTACGGTTCGGGCGCCACGTCCAGCACCTCGAACGTCACCTCGGTGGTCGGAGCGGTCACCGGACCACCACCTTGCTGCGGTCGGCGACGGCACCGAAGAAGTCGGCCATGTAGTCGCGCGCCTCCCGGCCACCGTCGAAGCCCCGCCACACCATCCGCAGCCTGCCGACGAACTCGTAACAGGCGTCGATCGGCAGCAGATGACAGATCGGCGGCCGGCTCTCGTCGTCTTCGTCGTCATGGAAGGGGACCCGCACCAGCAATGCCTCGGTGTCGTCGGCCATGGTGTCCACCCGCGGATCGGCGGCACGAATGTCGTTCCACGCCAGCAGGTCCAGCTCGGACTCCGTGGCCCCGGCCGGTCCGGGATAGAACGCCACCGTGCGCCCGAGGTCGGAGTTGCGGAAGAAGAAGGCCAGGCCCACCGGGATCTGCAGTGCCTCCCACGACCGGCGGTCCAAGGCGAAGTCCGGGAACTCCAGGTACCGGTCGGGCACGGCACGGAAGCGCAGCTCGGCGTGAGTGTCGGTGAACAGCAGATAGCACCCGCGGCACACGCACAGCAGTTGTCGGCCTGCGACGTTCACCACGTGCTGGTGCGCATCGGCGATCTGCTCGGCGCACATCTCGCAGCGTTCGCCTGCGGCCTGTGGCGTCGTGCGGTTGGCCCGGATCCGCGCCAGCACGTCGTAGGCCGTCATCAGGCGACACTCTCGGCCGCCGCGGCGGGCAGCGCCATCGCCAGCACCCCGTCGCGCACCAGCATCGGCACCGGGTCGAGGTGGGCGGCCGGCCGGTCGTCGTCGACAGATCGCCCGCCGTGTGCGACGTCGAAATGTGCGCGGCAGTGCGGGCATCGCAGCACCACGTCCGCCGAACCCATCCGCCGGTGCAGCACCGCGCCCGCCAGGGATTCGCCGCATCCGCCGCACCCGTCCCGGTAGGCGAACAGGTCGTCGCCGACCCGGCACGCCAGCACCGTGGTGCCCGCCACCATGAACCCGCCGACCTCGCCGGCGGCGAGCGCCTCGAGGTCGGGGACCGGATGCCAGTCCGCCGGTGGATGCCGCTCGGCCCGGACGCGGTTCAGCAGCGACTCCGCGGGGATGACAGCCGAAACCGGGTCCTTGTCCGCAGCGACGACCTCGATGGACGCGATCTCCGGCGCCGCGGCCCGCACCGCGTCCTCCACGGCCAATTCGAGCGTGACCGCCGACGACGGACAGCTCTTGCAGCTCCCGGAGAACTGCAGCCGGACCACCTCGCCGTCGACGCCGAGCAGGTGCACGTCGCCGCCGTGAGATCCCAGGTAGGGCCGGACGGTGTCCAGCGCGTCGGCGATGCGGCGCTCGACGGTGTGCGGATGCAGGCCGTGCACCAGCAGCAGGCTGGCCACCAGGTCGTCGCCGACGAATTCGTCGGCGAGTTCCGGCTTCGCGCGTACCGCCAGCAGCATCATCCGCTCCAGGCCTGCGCCGTAGAGGTCGGTGACCTCCCGCACCAGCTGCTCGGCGCGCTCCCTCGAGCTCACCCCGCCGATTGCGCTGGCGTCCAGCAGAATCTGGATCCGGTCGCCTGCGGTACGCCAGCGCGCGTCGGCCTCGGCGTCGCCCACGGGCGGCGATTCCGATGGGCGCATCGCCTATTCCCCGGTGACCGACTGGGTGGGGGAGTGGAGCAGGTCGAGGCTCTTTCCTTCACCCAGGTACATGTGCACCCCGCACGGCAGGCACGGATCGAAACTGCGCACGGTGCGCATGATGTCGATGCCCTTGAAGTGCTCGCGATCGTTCTCCTCGAAGATCGGCTGCCCCTGCACCGCATCCTCGTACGGCCCCGGCGTGCCGTAGCTGTCCCGCGGATTGGCGTTCCACGGGGTCGGCGGGTACGGGTGGTAGTTGGCGATCTTGCCGTCCCGGATCACCATGTGGTGGCTGAGCACACCGCGCACCGCCTCGGTGAACCCGCAGCCGATGCCCTCGTCGGGGACGTCGAACTTCTCCCAGGTCTTGGTCCGCCCGGCCCGGATCTCGGTGAGCGCCTTCTCCGCGAAGTGCAGTGCCGACGCCGCGGCGTAGGCCTGGAAATACGTTCTGGCGCGGTTGCGTTCAATGGTGTTGCTGCCGTGCTGCGGGATCTTCCACTCGAACTCGACCGGACCCTTCAGGGCGGTCTTGGGCAGATTGATCTGCACGCTGTGACCGGTCGACTTCACATAGCCGATGTCGACGAGGCCGGCCAGCGCGGTGGACCACAACCGGGCCAGCGGACCGCCACCGGTGTCGAGCGCCAGGTGGTCCTTGCCGTCCCACCAGCGCGGCGACATCACCCAGCTGTAGTTCTCGTCGAAGTCGCGCTTCTGCGGCTTGGGGTTGGTGTGCTGGTTCCACGGGTGCCGCCGGTCGACGGGGTTGCCCAGCGGGTCGTTCTTGACGAACATCTCCTGGTCTTCCCAGTCGTCGTAATACGAACTGCCGAGCAGGATCCGGATGCCGAGGTTGATGTCCACCAGGGAGGTGGTGACCAGCTTTCCGTCCACCACCACCCCCGGGGTGACGAACATCTTGCGGCCCCAGTTCTCCATGTCCTTGTAGGCGAAGTTGCAGTGCTCGGGGTCCTGGAACGAGCCCCAGCAGCCCAGCAGTGTGCGCCGCAGGCCCACCTGTTCGTATCCGGGCAGCGCCTCGTAGAAGAAGTCGAAGAGATCGTCGTGCATCGGCACGACCTTCTTCATGAACTCCACGTAGCGCATCAGCCGGGTCATGTAGTCGGTCATCAACTGGATGGTGGCGACCGTGCCGACACCGCCGGGGTAGAGCGTGGAGGGATGCACGTGGCGACCCTCCATCAGGCAGAACATCTCCCGCGTCCACCGGCTGACCTGAAGGGCCTCGCGGTAGAACTCGCCGGTGAACGGATTGAGCGCCCGCATGATGTCGGCGATGGTGCGATGCCCGTGCATGTCGGCGTGCGGGGCCTGGGTGTTCTCGGCCTTGGCCAGCACACTCGGATTGGTCTCGGCGACCATCTTCTCGCAGTAGTCGACCCCGACCAGGTTCTCCTGGAAGATGTTGTGGTCGAACATGTATTCCGCGGCCTCGCCGAGGTTGACGATCCACTCCGCGACGTGCGGCGGCTGCACCCCGTAGGCCATGTTCTGCGCGTAACACGAACAGGTGGCGTGGTTGTCACCGCAGATCCCGCAGATGCGGCTGGTGATGAAGTGCGCGTCGCGGGGGTCCTTGCCCTTCATGAAGATCGAGTAGCCGCGGAAGATCGACGATGTGCTGTGGCACTCGACGACCTCCCGGTTCTCGAAGTCGATCTTGGTGTAGATGCCGAGGCTGCCGACGATGCGGGTGATGGGGTCCCACGCCATCTCGACCAGTTGGCCGGGATCGCGCTTCACAAGGGAGGGCTCGGGAACTGTCGTTGTCATCGGACTGCACTGCTTTCATCGAAATATCAATGCGCGGGCAGCATCGTGCCCACGATGGCCTCGCCTGCTTGAGTGCGGTCTATTGCGGCGGCACTACCAGGTACGAGTCGCTCCGGTCTCGAGTTTCAGGCCGGGATGGCGCCACTTCGGTTCTTTGTCGACGGTCTTGCCCGTGACGTGGCGCAGACTGCGGATCACCGAGCCGTACAGGCCCGACGCCGTCGTGGACACCTTGCCGCCGGGCGGCTCGTCCATGAACGGCATGAACTTGTCCGGGAACCCGGGCATGGTGCAGCCGATGCAGATGCCACCCACGTTCGGGCACCCGCCGATACCGTTGATCCACCCGCGCTTGGGCACGTTGCACTTGACGACCGGACCCCAGCAGCCAAGCTTGACAATGCATTTCGGCGAGCCGTACTCGTCGGCGAAGTCGCCCTGCTCGTAGTAGCCGGCCCGGTCACACCCCTCGTGCACAGTCTGACCGAACAGCCACTGCGGCCGCAGCGCGTCGTCGAGCGGGATCATCGGCGCCTGGTCGGTCGCCATGTAGAGCAGATACGTCAGCGTCTCGGAGAGATTGTCCGGGTGTATCGGACATCCGGGCACGCAGACGATCGGGATTCCCGCCTTGCTCTTCCAGTCCCACCCGAGATAGTCCGGCACACCCATCGCGCCGGTCGGATTGCCCGCCATCGCATGGATTCCGCCGTAGGTGGCGCAGGTACCCACCGCGACGACCGCGGTCGCCTTCGGTGTGAGCCTGTCGAGCCACTCACTCGTGGTCATCGGCTGGCCCGTCGCCGGGTCGTTGCCGAATCCGCACCAGTAACCCTCGGTCTTGAGCTGCTCGTTGGGAATCGAACCCTCGACCACCAGCACGAACGGTTCCAACTCACCACGGTCGGCCTTGAAGAACCACTCGAGGAAGTCGTCGGCGCCGCCGTTGGGCCCGCATTCGAAATCGATGAGCGGCCAGTGCACGGCGACCCTCGGCAGGCCGGGGAGGGCGCCGAGGGCGATCTCCTCGATACTGGGTTGCGTGGCGGCAGTCAGCGCCACAGAGTCACCGTCACAACTCAATCCGGCGTTGATCCACAGAACGTGGATCAAGGCCTCTTCTGCTTTGACTGCAGCCTCACTGGGCATCGCCACAGCTCTCCGGGATCCGGGCTGGGGATCCCTACACCGCCGGAGTCGACCTTCGGCCCACTTGCGCGGCGCTAATCTCTCGGTCTACTCCGGCCGACATTGTCTTGTCAACGAGTTCTCGAGACATATCCGACTTGGCCCCGTTTGCCAGATCTGCGATCCAGGCATACCAGTCCGCGGTACCATCGCCCGCCGTCGCCGACAGCGCCAGGACGTCCAGGCCCGGGTTGACCGAGCGGGCGTGCCGCGAGCAGGTGTCGACATCGAAGTCGACATAGGGCAACAGGTCGATCTTGTTCACGATCACCACTCCCGCGGCGGCGAACATGTGCGGGTACTTCAGCGGCTTGTCGGCCCCTTCCGTCACCGAGATCACCAGTACTTTGCTGTGCTCGCCCAGGTCGAACATGGCGGGACACACCAGATTGCCGACGTTCTCGATGAACAGCAACGTGCCGCGGTCGGGGTCGAGCGCCTCGAGTGCGCGGCGGACCATCTCGGCGTCGAGGTGGCAGCCGGCGCCGGTGTTGACCTGGACGGCGCGGGCGCCGGCCCGCCGGATGCGCTCGGCGTCGAGGAGGGTTTCCTGATCGCCCTCGATCACGGCGATCGGCCGGTCCCGGCCGAGGTCCCGAATCGTGCGTTCGAGCAGGGTCGTCTTGCCCGCGCCGGGCGAACTGGTGACGTTGAACGCCAGGATGTCGAGCTCGGCGAGCAGGCACCGGTTCTCGGCGGCCACCAGGTCGTTCTTGGCGAGCACCCGCTGTTCGAGGGAGACCGTCTCGGTGTGGACGTGGGTGTGGTCGTCATGGGTGTGGTCGTCATGGGTGTGGTCGTGGTCGTCATGGGCGTGGGTGTGGTGATGCGCCGGGGCCTGGCCGGCCATCGTGATCACCGCCCCGTCCTCGCCGCAGCCGCAGGTCGCGCACATGTCAGCTCACCTCCATCGAGAGTATTCGCAGATCCCGGCCGGCGAGGACCTCGACATCGGCACTGCCGCAGGGGCACAGCAGGATCAGGTCGCCGAGTTCGAATTCCGAGCCGCAGGTGCGGCAGCGCGCGGCACCGGGCCGCAGGTCGACGTCGAGCCGGGCGCCGTCGGCCACCGTGCCCTGGGTGGCGAGTTCGAAGCAGAACTCCATGGCGTGCGGAACGACGGCGCACAGGGCGCCGACCTCGAGCCGGACGCTGTGCACGCGGCGGCCTGCGGCGTGCTCGCACACCGCGTCGACAACACTCTGGGTGATCGCCATCTCGTGCATCAGGTGCCCCGTTCCGGGCCGGTCCGCCCACGATAGGCCCGGTCACCCGTTTTGGTGAGCAGACGCACAATCGCATCGAGGCGCGGCCCGGAGTGCGATTTCATGTCTGCTCGCCGGTGACCGGCGTGTCCGCTTGAGTCGAACAGGTGTTCGTCTACTCTGGACGGTGTTCGACGGCTAGATGCTGGTCAGGCCGACTTGTCGGTGGCTACCTCTAGCGTCACGGCCAACTGATCGACACCGATCACCGAACATCACAGGACGGAGAAGACCATGGCGCAAGCCCCGGATCGCGAGAAGGCCCTCGAGCTGGCCCTCGCCCAGATCGAGAAGAGTCACGGCAAGGGGTCGGTGATGCGACTCGGCGACGAGGTGCGCCAGCCGATCTCGGTCATCCCGACCGGCTCGATCGCCCTGGACGTGGCGCTCGGCATCGGCGGCCTGCCCCGCGGCCGCGTCGTCGAGATCTACGGCCCGGAGTCCTCGGGTAAGACCACCGTCGCGCTGCACGCGGTGGCCAACGCGCAGGCTGCGGGCGGCATCGCGGCCTTCATCGACGCCGAGCACGCGCTGGATCCCGACTACGCCAAGAAGCTCGGCGTCGACACCGACTCGCTGCTGGTGTCCCAGCCCGACACCGGTGAGCAGGCGCTCGAGATCGCCGACATGCTGATCCGCTCCGGCGCGCTGGACATCCTGGTCATCGACTCGGTGGCCGCCCTGGTGCCGCGCGCCGAGATCGAGGGCGAGATGGGCGACAGCCACGTCGGCCTGCAGGCCCGCCTGATGAGCCAGGCGCTGCGGAAGATCACCGGCGCGCTGAGCAACTCGGGAACCACCGCGATCTTCATCAACCAGCTGCGCGAGAAGATCGGCGTGATGTTCGGCTCGCCCGAGACCACCACGGGTGGAAAGGCGTTGAAGTTCTACGCCTCCGTGCGGTTGGACGTCCGGCGGATCGAGACCCTCAAGGACGGCACCGACGCGGTGGGCAACCGCACCCGGGTCAAGGTCGTCAAGAACAAGGTGTCGCCGCCGTTCAAGCAGGCCGAGTTCGACATCCTCTACGGCAAGGGCATCAGCCGCGAGGGCTCGCTCATCGACATGGGTGTCGAGCACGGCTTCATCCGCAAGTCCGGCTCCTGGTTCACCTACGAGGGTGAGCAGCTCGGCCAGGGCAAGGAGAACGCCCGCAACTTCCTGATGGAGAACCCCGACGTCGCCAACGAGGTCGAGAAGAAGATCAAGGAGAAGCTCGGCATCGGGGCCGTGGTGAACGCCGAAGACGTCCTGCCGGCTCCCGTTGACTTCTGAGTCCACCGACGTCGCGCCGGCCACGCGCGAAGAGCAGGCGCGGGCGCTGTGCCTGCGCCTGCTCACCGCGCGGGCGAGAACCAGGGCCGAGCTCGAGACGAAGCTGGCCGGCAAGGGTTATCCCGACGAGGTGAGCACGCAGGTGCTCGACCGACTGGCCCAGGTCGGCCTGATCGACGACCGTGACTTCGCCGAACAGTGGGTGCGTTCCCGGCACACGCATGCCGGAAAGGGCAAGCGCGCGTTGGCGGCCGAGCTGCGCACCAAGGGCGTCGACCGCGAGGTCATCGACGAGGTGCTGGCCGACGTCGATGCGGGCGCCGAACGGCAGCGGGCCGAGCAACTGGTCCGCGACCGGCTGCGCCGCGAGCGGCTCGACGACGACGATGCGGAAACCAAGGTGGTGCGCCGGCTGGTCGGGATGCTGGCCCGTCGCGGGTACGGCCAGTCGATGGCCCTCGACGTGGTGAAGGTCGCGGTGGCCGGCGAACGGGAACGGCGGCGGGTCTGACCGGCTCTCCTGCCGAGCCCGGTCCGGACGCGTTCACCGATCCGGACAACTGGGCGGGCGGGTTCTACGAACTGTCCATCGAGGTCGGGCATCGGGACGACGCGCGGCTCGGCCGCGCGGTCGGTGCGCTGTGGCGCGCTGCGGGCATCCACGGCTGCTATGCCGACAGGACCCGCGAACCGCGCGACCAGGACGCGGTGCCGCTGACGGTCCGGTCGTTGTCGACGTTCGGTCACCTCTACGGCCGGCTCACCCTGCCCGGCGGTGCGGTGTCGGTGTGTGGCGGGCTGGCGATCCGACTGAGTGACGGGATCGACTGGCTCAACCTGTATCTCCCGCTGGGAGCGTTGACGCGGACTGATCCTCGTATCGGCGGCTTCCCGTTCGGCGACGACGGCGGTCCGTCGTCGCTGTCGTGGCGGGCCCCACTGGACGCGTGGCTCGCGGGCGTCGGCGCACAGGTCTACCGGGAGGTCGACTTCCGCCGGGCGATCATCGGCTTCGAAACCGACGATGCCGAGATCGCCGCGGACGGCGCTGTGCCGGAACGGCGTTCGTTCGGCTATCTGTTGCCGAGTGGCGACGAATTGCGCTACCACCCGGCGAACGCCTAGTGCGCGACCGTCGCCGGGAGTGTGGCCAGCGCCTGTCCCGCGTCGAGTGAGCGCGGCTCGCCTCCGCGGCGGGCATGCTCGGCGGTGACCCGCTGGATCAGCTCGTTCACCGGCGCGTCGAGTCCGTGCAGGCGGGCCTGCAGGACGATCTCGCCGTTGAGCCAGTCGGTTTCGACGTCGGCGCGTCCGCGGGCGATGCTCTGCCAGGTCGACCCGAGAAGGTCATCGCGCACCCGCCCCCGCAGGATGTCCCCGCGACGGACCCGGTCCCGCTCCGCCGTGACGACCGCGATCCCGGCGCCGGCCAGCACCTGTTCGGCCTCGCGGCGCGCCCGGGCGACGAGTTCGTCGGCGTCGGGCCCCGGCCGGAACGCCGCCGTCACGCCGTTGCCGAGATTCACGATGAGCTTGCGGTGCTTCCACGCCATGATGTCGTCGCGGACCTCCGAGACGAACTGTGCCGCGGTGAGTGTCGCCGCCAGCGCGTGCGCCACGTCGTCGCGCCCCGCCGGATACCGCCCGACGTCGAGGATCCCGGCCACCGGATGACTCTGCTGGACGACCACGCCGGGTTCCAGATGCCCGGCAGGCGCCATCACGTTGACCCCGTACACGCGGGCGAACCGGCGCAGCGCGGCCGCCTCGTTGGCCACTCCGTTCTGCGCGGCGAAGATCGGGGTGTCGGCGGGGGCGTGCGCCGCGAGATCGTCGAGCACCGCGGCGGTCTGGTGACCCTTGACGGCAAGCACCACGACCGGCGAGCCGGTCCAGTCGACCTCGCCGGCATCCGCGGCGGCGGGGAGGTCGACCGACCGGCTGCCGGTCTGCGTGACGAGCGTCAGGCCGCGGGCGCGGATGGCGCGCAGGTGTTCACCGCGGGCCACCGCTGAGACGTCGGCGCCGGCCAGGCGCAGTTGTGCGGCGATCACACCGCCGATGGCGCCGGCCCCGTAGACCACGATGTGCGCCACGGCGCCTCCTCACTGACCGACCGGCAGCTTCAGCAGCGGCAGGACCTGCCGGCCGATCCTCTCGACCTCGGACACGTACGGGGTGTCGGACAACACGAAGTGGGTGACGCCGAGGTCGGCGTACTTCTGCAGCGCCGCAGCCACCTCGGCGGCCGACCCGACGAGCCACGTCGTCCCCGCACCGCCCCCACCATGTCTACCCGGTGCGGTGTAGAGGCACGAGTCGAGCACCTCGCCGCGCTCGGTCAGCTCGAGGAGGCGGCGCTGTCCCACCGCGCCGCCTGGGTCGCGGCGGTGCAGTTCGCCCGGCGCGGCGGCGAACGCGGCGAGCTTCGCCTCGGCGTCCCGCCAGGCCTGCTCCGACGTCTCCCGCACCAGTGTGGTGACCCGCAGACCGAATTCGAGTGGTGGGTGTTCGCGGCCGAGCCGGTCGGACAGCGAACGGAGCCGGTCGATCCGTTCGGCGATCCCGTCGAGCGGTTCACCCCAGAACAACTGCACATCGGCTTCGGCGGCCGCGACCTGCTCCGCCGCGGGCGACGCCCCGCCGAAGTACAGCCTGGGCGTGGGCAATCCGGCGGCGAACGGTCGCGGCTGCGCCGTCGAGTTCTCCAGCCGGTAGAACTCGCCGCGAAAGGTGACGTCCTCCTCGCGCCACAACCGGCGCACGACGCGCAGGAACTCGAGCGTGCGGTCGTAGCGGCGGGACTTGTCGAACTCGCCGTCGCCATAGGCGGCGAGTTCGTCCGTGCCGCTGACGATGTTGATGAAGAGCCTGCCGCCGTTGAGTGCGGCCAGCGTGGCTGCGGCGGCGGCGAAGTGCGCGGGTTGCCAGTAGCCCGGCCGGATCGCCACCAGCGGGGTGAAGTTCGTGGTGCGTGCCGAGATCGCCGTCGCCACGGTGAACGTGTCCGGCCTACCCCAGCCGGTGCCGATCAGGGCGCCGGCCCAGCCGTTCTGCTCGGCGCGCTGGGCCAGGTCGACCGAGTAGTCCAGGCTGCCCCAGCCCGCCGCGGTGTCGTCCCCGCGGTGCCCGGGCGTGACGGTGTTCGGGATGTACCAGAGGTATTCGTGGCCAGAAGGCTGCGTAATCGTCGTCGTCATCGAAAGGGAACGTATCGACCGCGCAGGCAAAGATCGCCACACTCGCGCTACGGGAATCGTTCAGTACAGCTTCACGTTCGCCGCGCTACACCGCCTTGGCGCCGGGCGCGCCCTCCTGCTCGACGGCATCGGCGTGCAGCGGTGCGGGCCCGCGGTGGGACCGGCGCATGCGGCGTTCCAGCCGGGTCGCGAACGCCGACAGCGTGAAGTTGATGGCGATCAGGATCAGCCCGACGACCATCAGCGCCGGGATGAAGTTGCTGTACGCCGACCCGATGTTGGTGCCCTGGCGGACGACCTCCAGGAACAGGATCTGGTAGCCGATCGCGGTGTCCTTGAGCACCACCACCATCTGCGACACCAGCACCGGCAGCATCGACGTCACGGCCTGCGGCAGCAGGATCGCGCGCATCGTCTGGCCCCACCGCAGACCGAGCGCCGACGCCGCCTCCGCCTGCCCGCTGGGCAGCGCGTTCACCCCGGCGCGGACGATCTCGGCGATCACCGCGCCGTTGTAGAGGGTGAGGCCGGTGACCACCCCGGCCAGTGCCTGATACTTCGACGGCACCACGTCGTAGATGCCGTACGCGGCGAAGCTGAAAATCATCATGACCAGCACCGGGATGGCGCGGAAGATCTCGACGAACACCGCACACGGCCAGCTGATCAGCGGATGCAGTGACAGCCGGCCCACGCCGAGCACGAACCCCAGGGCGAGGGCCAGCACGATCGACAACGCAGCGGCGGTCAGCGTGCCCCGAATCCCCGGGAGCAGATAGGTCTTCCACAGGTTCGGCGTCAGGAACGGTTCCCACTTCGCGGCGGTGAACTGGCCCTCTTTCCAGAACTCCCACAGCACGAAGACGATCACGGCGACCGCGATCAGCGCGGCGATCAGCGTGGCGATTATGTTCCGGATCCGCGCACGGGGCCCGGGCACGTCGAACAACACCGAGGCGGTGCTCATCAGCGTCGCACCGCCAATCGCTTACCGAGCCAACCGAACACCAGTCCCATCGGCAGCGTCAGGATGACGAATCCGACGGCGAAGATGAATCCCACCAGGAACAGCGCCGCGGTGTTCTCCGTCATCACCTTCATCAGCGTCGCCGCCTCGGCCACCCCGATCACCGAGGCGATCGTGGTGTTCTTGGTCAGCGCGATGAGCACCGAGCCGAGCGGCAGGATGACCGACCGGAACGCCTGCGGCAGCAGGATGAACCGGAGGTTCTGGCCGAACGAGAAGCCCAGCGACCGCGCGGCCTCGGCCTGCCCGAGCGGCACCGTGTTCACCCCGGAGCGCACGGTCTCGCACACGAACGACGCGGTGTAGAGGGTCAATCCGACCACCGCGAGCCGGAATCCGCTGTCGACGATGGACGTCGTGGAGTCCGCGTCGACGAGCGTGATGCCCAGTGTGTTGCCCAGACCGAAGGAGCAGAACAGGATGATCAGCGTCAGCGGCGTGTTACGCACCACGTTGACGTAGGAGGTGCCCAGCCAGTTCAGCACCGGCACCGGCGCCAGCCGCATCGCGGCCAGCACCGTGCCGAGGATCAGCGCGCCGACCGCCGAGTACAGCGTCAGCTTGATGGTGATCCAGAACGCCGCGAAGATCTGGTCCTGGTACTCGGTGAAGACGTCCACGGCCCGGGCCAGACCTCCGGCTCAGTACCGGTCGATCTTCGGCGGTGCGGGCGCCGTGATCCCCGCCGGACCGAGATTCTTGTCGAACGCCTCTTTCCAGGCGCCGCTCGACTCCATCTTCTCGAGCGCGTCGTTGATCTTGGTGCGCAGCTCGGCGTCGTCCTTCTTGAGCCCGATGCCGTAGCGCTCCTCGGAGAAGGTGTCGCCGACGATCTTGAATTGGCCGGGCTGCTGCGCGGCGTAGCCGGCGAGGATCACCTCGTCGGTGGTCACCGCGTCGATGGCGCCGTTCTTCAGCGCCTCGATGCAGGCCGAGTACGTGTCGTACTGCTGCAGCTGCACACCGGTGTACTCGTCCTTGATCTTCTGCGCCGGAGTGGATCCCGTGACCGAGCACAGCTTCTTGTTGTTCTGCAGCGACGCCGCCCCGGTGATGTCGGTGTTGTTCTCCCGCACCAGCAGGCTCTGTCCGGTCTGCAGGTACGGCCCGGCGAAGTCGACCTTCTCCTTGCGCGCGTCGGTGATCGAGTAGGTGGCGGCGATGTACTCGACCTGGTCGTTCTGGATGAGTGTCTCGCGCTGGCCCGACGGCGCCTCCTTCCACTCGATCTTGTCCGGGGTGTAGCCGAGTTCACCGGCGACGTAGGTGGCGACGTCGACGTCGAAGCCGGTCAGCTTGCCGTCCGGGGTGCGCAGACCGAGGCCCGGCTGGTCGAACTTGGTGCCGATCACGATCTTGTCGCTGTCGCCGCTGCCGCCACCGCCGCCGCACGCGGTCGCCGCGAAGGGGAGGGCCATGGCGAGTGCGACGACACCGGCGGCGCGCCACCGGGAGGGCACGGAGAGGGACGGCATGGGTCTTGGGTTTCCTTTCGCCGGGAATTCAGTGGTGGAGGATCTTGCCGAGGAAGTCCTTGGCGCGGTCGGACTGCGGGTTGTCGAAGAACTCCGCGGGTTCGGCGTCCTCGACGATCGCGCCGTCGGACATGAAGACCACGCGGTCCGACGCCCGCCGGGCGAATCCCATCTCGTGGGTCACCACGAGCATCGTCATCCCCTCGGACGCCAGCGATGCCATGACGGCCAGCACCTCGTTGATCATCTCGGGGTCCAGCGCGCTGGTGGGCTCGTCGAAGAGCATCACCTTGGGCGTCATCGCCAGTGACCGCGCGATCGCCACCCGCTGCTGCTGTCCGCCCGACAGCTGGGCGGGGTACTTGTCGGCCTGGTTGGCCACGCCGACCCGCTCGAGAAGCGCCATCGCCTCGGTGCGGGCCTTGTCCTTGGACAGCCGCCGCACCTTCGTCGGTGCGAGCGTGACGTTCTCCAGGATCGTCTTGTGCGCGAACAGGTTGAACGACTGGAACACCATGCCGACGTCGGACCGCAGCTGCGCCAGCCGGCGCCCCTCGGCGGGAAGCTGCTGGCCGTCGACCGCGATCGAGCCCGAGTCGATGGTCTCCAGCCGGTTGATGGTGCGGCACAGCGTCGACTTCCCCGAACCCGACGGACCGATCACCACGACGACCTGGCCCCGTTCGACGCGCAGGTCGATGTCCTTGAGGACATGGAGGCTGCCGAAATGCTTGTTGACCTGCTCCATCGCGATCATCGGCACGGTCTGCGGCGGTGGATCGGCGACCTGCGCCTCCCGGCCGGAGCTGTCCATGGGTGCAGACCTTACCCAGGTAATGCTCAGCATGCCGAGAACTGATCAATCCGCACGATCGGGCGTCGACGCGGTCCCCGTACCATGGGCGCGTGACTTCGATGGTGACGCGGGAGGCGGCGGCGCACAGCGCCGCAGGCCCGGTTGCGCGCACCTATCAGGTCCGCACCTACGGCTGCCAGATGAACGTGCACGACTCCGAACGACTGGCCGGTCTGCTGGAGGCGGCCGGGTACCGGCGCGCGGCCGACGGCGCCGACGCCGACGTGGTGGTGTTCAACACCTGCGCGGTGCGCGAGAACGCCGACAACAAGCTCTACGGCAACATCAGTCACCTGGCGCCCCGCAAGCAGGCCGACCCCGACATGCAGATCGCCGTCGGCGGCTGCCTGGCGCAGAAGGACCGCGACGCGGTGCTGCGCAAGGCCCCGTGGGTCGACGTGGTCTTCGGCACCCACAACATCGGGTCGCTGCCTGCGCTGCTCGAGCGCGCGCGCCACAACCGGGTCGCCCAGGTCGAGATCGAGGAGTCGCTGCGGGAGTTTCCGTCGACGCTTCCGGCGGCCCGTGAATCCGCCTACGCGGCATGGGTTTCGGTGTCGGTGGGCTGCAACAACACCTGCACGTTCTGCATCGTGCCTGCGCTGCGCGGCAAAGAGGTGGACCGCAGACCGGCCGACATCCTGGCCGAGGTGCGCTCGCTGGTGGACCAGGGCGTGCTCGAGGTCACCCTGCTCGGCCAGAACGTCAATGCCTACGGCGTCTCGTTCGCCGGCCCCGGGCTTGCCCGCGACCGCGGCGCCTTCGCGAAGTTGTTGCGCGAGTGCGGACACATCGACGGGCTGGAGCGGGTCCGGTTCACCTCTCCGCATCCGGCCGAGTTCACCGACGACGTGATCGAGGCGATGGCCGAGACACCCAATGTGTGCCCCACACTGCACATGCCGCTGCAGTCCGGGTCGGACCGGGTGCTGCGTGCGATGCGCCGGTCCTACCGCGCCGACCGCTTCCTCGGGATCATCGACCGCGTGCGCGACGCGATCCCGCACGCGGCGATCACCACCGACCTGATCGTCGGCTTCCCCGGGGAGACCGAAGAGGACTTCGCGGCGACCCTCGACGTGGTGGCCCGGGCGCGGTTCGCCGGCGCATTCACCTTCCAGTACTCCAAGCGGCCAGGCACCCCCGCCGCGGAGATGCCCGGCCAGCTGCCCAAAGACGTGGTGTCGGAACGCTATCAGCGGCTGATCGAGCTGCAGGAGCGAATCTCGATGGAGGAGAACGCCGCACAGGTCGGCACTACCGTCGAACTACTGGTCGCCACCGGCGAGGGACGCAAAGACGCCAGCACCGCCCGCATGTCGGGCCGTGCGCGCGACGGCCGGCTGGTGCACTTCGCGCCCGGCGGCGCGGACATCCGGCCCGGTGACGTCGTCACCACGACCGTGACCGGCGCCGCGCCCCATCACCTGATCGCCGACGCCGGGCTGCTCGCGCACCGCCGCACCCGCGCCGGTGACGCGCACGCCGAGGGTCGGCGACCGCGCACCGGAGTCGGCCTCGGCATCCCGGGCATCGGCGCCCCGCCCGCCGCGGCGCCCTCGGACGGATGCGGCCGATGAGCGCCGCGGGGGATCCCGGCAACGGGGGCTTCGAACAGTTCAAGGGCGACATCGAAGACGTCGAACGGCGGATGGCGCGCGAATTCGAACCCGGCTCCCGGGCGATGGTGGTCGCCGTGCTGGTGTTCGTGGTGCTGCTGTCGCTGATCCTCCCGCACACCGGTGGCGCCAAGGGCTTCGACGTGCTGGTGGGAGCCGAAGCCGCTGTCGGCGAGGGCATCTCGCTGCCATCGCGGGTCTTCACGTGGCTGGCTCTGGTGTTCTCGGTCGGCTTCTCCATTCTCGCGCTGCTGACCCGGCGGTGGGCACTCGCATGGATCGCCCTCGCGGGTTCGGCGGTCGCCTGCCCGATCGGGATGCTCGCCGTGTGGTCACGACAGACCGCGCCCGAGCAGTACCCCGGCCCCGGGATCGGCCTGATCGTCGGCTGGATCGCGGTCATCGTGCTGACGTTCCACTGGGCACGGGTGGTGTGGTCGCGCACCGCGGTGCAACTGGCCGCCGAGGAGGAGCGCCGTCGGCGGGCCGCCGAGGGTCAGCGCAAGGGGCTGCTCGACGGCTTCGGCGACGATCCGGACGCCCCGGCGACCTAACGCCGCTTACCGAGCGCCTCGACCGCGGCCTCGGCCCACTGCCGCCACTGCTCGGCGTTCGCGCGTGCCTGCTCCGCGTCCTTGGTGCGCCCCGCCGCGGCGGCCTTCTCCGCCTGCCGCTCGTACTGCTCTGCGCGCGTGCGGAACTGATCTGCGCGCGCCTGCGCCTCGGGGTCCGACCAGCCGGTGGACGCCGCGTCCCGGACCTTCTTCTCGACCGCGCGCATCCGCCGCTCCAGGTCGGCGCTCCGCTCACGGGGCACCTTCCCGATGGCATCCCACTTGTCGCCGATGGTGCGCATCGCCGCGCGGGCGGCATCGACGTCGGTCACGTCGATCCGCTCGGCCTCGGTCAGCAGCGCCTCCTTGGCCGCGGCGTTGGCCTTGAACTCGTTGTCCCGCTCGGACGTGGCCGCGTTGCGGGCGGAGAAGAACCGGTCCTGCGCACCCTTGAAGCGCTGCCACAGCGCGTCGTCGACGTCCTTGGCCGCCCGCCCCGCGGCCTTCCACTCGGCGAGCAGATCGCGGAACGCCCCGCTCGTCGGCCCCCAGTCGGTGGACCCGGCGAGCGCCTCGGCGCGTTCGCACAGTGCCTCCTTGGCCTGGCGGGCGCCGGCGCGGCCGCGGTCCAGTTCGGCGAAGTGCGAACCCCGCCGCCGGTTGAACGTCTCACGGGCCGCCGAATACCGCTTCCACAGCGCGTCGTCGGTCCTGCGGTCGAGTCCGCTGATGGTGCGCCACTCGTCGAGGATCTCGCGGAGCCGGTCGCCCGCGGACTTCCACTGGGTGGCATTGGCGCCCAGCTCCTCGGCCTCCGCGGCGAGCGCCTCCTTGCGGGCGAGTTGGGCCGCCCGGTGTTCCTCACGGCGGGCCTTCTCTGCCGCGGACGCCTCGTCGGCGTGTTCGGCGATCGCCGCCAGGCGGGCGGCCAGCGCGTCCACGTCGCCCAGCACGTGCGCCTCCGGAAGGGTCTCCGCCAGTGCGGCGGCCGCCGACTTGATCTTGCGGGCGTCGCCGGTGCCGGACGCCAGCCGGGTCTCCAGCAGCGCCACCTCGGTGTGCAGGTCGTCGTAGCGCCTGCCGAAGTGCGCGTACGCCGCCTCGGTGTCGCCTGCCTGCCAGGAGCCGATGGTGCGTTCACCCGAGGCGGTGATCAGCCAGACGGTGCCGTCGGGGTCCACCCGCCCGAAGCGGTGCGGATCGCTGGCCGGCGGCGCGGCGACGGCCGCCGCGGGCCGTCCGGGCCTGGGCACCGGCCGTGCCGCACCCGGCCGGGGTGCCGGTTTCGGACCGGGCCGGGGAGTCGGCGCCGGGGCCGCAGGCGGGGCTGCGTCCGCACCGGTGTCGGCCGGTGTGGTCACCTCACTGTCCGCCGGTCGATCGTCGTCGGATGCCGTACCGGGCTCACTGGTCGTCATATCGGTTCCTCGCACCTCCGCGCGGAAGATCCGCGCACTGCCGCGCGACGCGGCGCCTCGCATGTACCGACGTAATTGAAACAGGTCACCGCCCGCGATGCGCACGCCTTCGCCGTCCCGGTTTGCAACCGGCGCGCCTTCCTGGGCAGGCTCGACGCCACACGCCCACCCGCAGGAAGGCACCACCGCGATGGCCAAGGCGGATATCGCCGCGCTGCTGGCACTCGGCGCCGCGCTGTTCATCGCGATCGGCGACGTCGTCCACCAGCGGTCCGCCCACGAGGTGACCGACGAGCCGGTCAGTCACACCGGGCTGTTCCTGCGGCTGCTGCGTGATCGCCAGTGGTGGCTGGGCAGCGGGGTCTCGGCGGTGGGTTTCGCCCTGCAGGCCGCCGCGCTCGGCCTGGGCTCGGTGCTGCTGGTGCAGGCGATCCTGGTCACCTCGCTGCTGTTCGCCCTGCCGATCAACGCCCGGCTGACCCACCGGAGGGTGACCCGGTGGGAATGGCTGTGGGCGGCGCTGCTGGCCGGGGCGGTCGCGGTGATCGTCACCGTCGGCAACCCCACCGCCGGTCAGGCCCGGGCCTCGCTGGAGGTCTGGACGTCGGTCGCTGTGGTGCTCGGGCCGGCGCTGGTGCTGTGCGTGATCGGCGCCAGGATCTGGTCGGGACCGGTCGCCGCCGTCCTGCTGGCGGTGGTGTCCGGAGCGCTCTGGGGCCTTTTCGCGGTGCTGACCAAGGGCGTGGTCGACCGTCTCGACGACGGTCTGCTCGCGGTGCTGCGGATGCCCGAGCTCTACGCGTGGGCGCTGGTTGCGGTGGCAGGCACCGCCTGGCAGCAGGCGTCCTTCCGGGCGGGCGCGCTGACCGCGTCGCTGCCCACCATGACGGTGACCGAACCGGTGGTGGCGTCGGTGCTCGGCGTCGTCGTCCTCGGCGAGGCGCTGCGTCCCGGCGAGGCCGGCTGGTTCACCCTGATCGCCGCGGCGGCGGCGATGGTGGTGGCCACGGCGGCGCTGGCGCGCGGCGAGGCGGCCGGCGCGGACACACCCGCCGGCCACTAGTTTGGTGGCGTGCTCACCGCCATCGCGATCGTGCCCTCGGCGCCGGTCATGGTGCCCCGGCTGGCGGGCGCCGCGGCTGCCGAGCTGACCGGCCTGCGCGATGGTGTGGTGACCGCCGCCGCGGCGCTGCCCGCCCGCTGGGTGGCCGTCGGCGCCGGCATGCACGACGCGGTCATCGACGATTCCCGGGCGGGGACGTTCGCCGGCTACGGCGTCGACGAGCGCGTGACGCTCTCGCCGGGCGACGGCACCCCGCCCGACGACCTTCCGCTGTGCGCCCTGATCGCCGGCTGGATCCGCGGGCAGGCCCAGCCCGCCGCCTCGGCGCAGGTGCGGGTGTACCCGGCCGGGCTCGACGCCGGCGAGGCGATCGAGCGGGGCCGACGGCTGCGCGCCGAGCTCGACGCGCGTGAGGAGCCGGTCGGGCTGCTCGTCGTCGCCGACGGCGCGAACACGCTGACCCCGCCCGCCCCGGGTGGGTTCGACCCCGCCTCGGTCCCTGTGCAGGAGGCGCTCGACGACGCACTGGCCTGCGGGGACGTCGCCGCGCTGGGCGAGCTGCCGGACGCGGTCGTCGGCCGGGTCGCCTACCAGGTGCTCGCCGGCCTGGCCGGACCCGCGCCGCGATCGGCCGAGGAGTTCTACCGCGGCGCGCCGTACGGGGTGGGCTACTTCGCCGGCCTGTGGACGCCGTGAGCGTTCGGCCGCTGGCCGTCATCGGGCCCACCGGCACCGGCAAGTCGGCGCTGGCCCTGGCCGTCGCGGAGCGGATCGGCGGTGAGATCGTCAACGCCGACGCCATGCAGCTCTACCGCGGCATGGACATCGGCACGGCCAAGACACCGGTGGCCGAGCGACGCGGCGTGCCGCACCACCAACTCGACGTGCTCGACGTGACCGAGACCGCGACCGTCGCGCGGTACCAGGCCGCCGCGTCCGCCGATGTCGAGGCGATCGCGGAGCGCGGCGCGGTGCCGGTGATCGTCGGCGGGTCGATGCTCTACGTCCAGTCGCTGCTCGACGAGTGGTCGTTCCCCGCCACCGACCCTGCGGTGCGCGCCCGCTACGAGCAGCGGCTCGCCGAGGCCGGGGTGGCCGCACTGCACCGCGAGCTGGCCGCCGTCGACGCCGACGCCGCCGCAGCGATCCTGCCCACCGACGGGCGGCGCATCGTGCGCGCGCTGGAGGTGGTGGAGCTGACCGGCCGACCGTTCGCAGCGTCGGCGCCCGCCATCGGCGCGCCGCCGCGCTGGGACACCGCGATCGTCGGGTTGGATTGGCCGACACCGGTTCTCGACGAGCGGCTGGCGCAGCGCACCGACACCATGTTCGCGGACGGCCTGGTCGGTGAGGTCAACGCGCTGCTGGACCGCGGACTGCGCGACGGCGTCACCGCGGCCCGCGCGCTGGGCTACGCGCAGGTGATCGCCGACCTGGACGGCGGCGGCGACGGCACGGCGGCCCGCGAACCGACCTTCGTCGGCACCCGCCGCTACGTCCGCAGGCAGCGCTCCTGGTTCCGCCGCGATCACCGCATCACCTGGCTCGACGGGGCTGCGGCCGCCAACGCGGACCGGGCGCTGGCCGTGTGGCGGCGGGCAGGAACGAAGTGACCCGGGGATCGAGGCCGGCGGGCAGGAACGAAGTGACCCGGGGAATCTGGGGGGCCGGGCCGGAACGCACGTATCCTGACCAGGTGAAGTTCGCCAAGGGGCACGGCACGCAGAACGACTTCGTCGTGCTGCCCGACCTCGACGCGCGGGTGGACCTGGCACCCGCCGCGGTGGCCGCACTCTGCGACCGCCGCCGCGGCCTCGGCGCCGACGGCGTGCTCCGCGTGACGACGGCAGGCGCCGCGCTGGCCGCCGGCGTGTTCGACCGGCTTCCCGACGGGGTGGCCGACGGCGACTGGTACATGGACTACCGCAACGCCGACGGTTCGATCGCCCAGATGTGCGGCAACGGCGTCCGGGTGTTCGCGCACTACCTGCGCGCCCGCGGCCTGGAGTCGCGGGACGAGTTCGTCGTCGGCTCGCTGGCCGGTCCGCGGCCGGTGGTGCTGCACCAGGTCGATCGACTGTCGGCCGACGTCACCGTCGAGATGGGCAAGGCCAACCAGCTCGGGCCGGGTTCTGCCACCGTCGGCGGCCGGGTCTTCGCCGGCCTGGCGGTGGACGTCGGCAACCCGCACCTGGCCTGCGTCGACGCTTCCCTGACCGCCGCGGACCTGGCCGCACTCGACGTCGCCGCGCCGGTGCACTTCGACGCCGCCCAGTTCCCGCAGGGCGTCAACGTCGAGGTGCTCACCGCGCCGGTCGACGGTGCGGTGTCGATGCGGGTGCACGAACGCGGAGTGGGGGAGACCCGCTCTTGCGGGACGGGCACGGTCGCCGCTGCAGTGGCCGCACTCGCGCACGACGGCGCCCAGACCGGGCAGCTGACGGTCGTCGTCCCCGGCGGCAGCGTCGTCGTCACGGTCACCGAGGCGACCAGCTACCTGCGCGGACCGTCGGTGCTGCTGGCGGACGGGGAGCTCGCCGAGGAATGGTGGCGCTCCCATCTGCGTTAATCGAGGTGCATGACACATGGACTCCGTGCGAACCTTGATTCGCCTATGACTCATCCCGAATACAACCGCAACATCCCGAGCACCGGTGAGCTCGCGCTCGAAGACCGCGCCTCGCTTCGCCGCGTCGCCGGACTGTCCACCGAACTCGCCGACGTCTCCGAGGTCGAATACCGCCAGCTGCGTCTCGAACGCGTCGTGCTGGTCGGCGTGTGGACCGAGGGCAGCGCCGCCGACGCGGACGCCAGCCTCGCCGAACTCGCCGCGTTGGCCGAGACCGCCGGTTCGGAGGTGCTCGAAGGCCTGATCCAGCGCCGCGACAAACCCGACGCCTCGACCTACATCGGTTCCGGCAAGGCCCAGGAGCTCCGCGAGATCGTCCTGGCCACCGGCGCCGACACCGTCATCTGCGACGGCGAGCTGAGTCCCGCTCAGCTCAACGCGCTGGAGAAGGCGGTCAAGGTGAAGGTGATCGACCGCACGGCGCTGATCCTCGACATCTTCGCCCAGCACGCCACCAGCCGCGAGGGCAAGTCGCAGGTGTCGCTGGCCCAGATGGAGTACATGCTGCCCCGGCTTCGCGGCTGGGGTGAGTCGATGTCCCGTCAGGGTGGCGGCGCCGGTGGTAGCGGCGGCGGCGTCGGCACTCGCGGTCCCGGCGAGACCAAGATCGAGACCGATCGGCGCCGGATCCGCGAGCGCATGTCGAAACTGCGCCGCGAGATCAAGGACATGAAGAAGATCCGCGATACCCAGCGCAGTGTCAGGCGACGCAGCGACGTCGCCGCACTGGCGATCGTGGGCTACACCAACGCCGGCAAGTCGAGCCTGCTCAACGCGCTCACCGGGGCCGGCGTGCTGGTCGAGAACGCATTGTTCGCCACCCTCGAACCGACCACGCGCCGAGGCGAATTCGACGACGGGCGGCCGTTCGTGCTGACCGACACTGTCGGTTTCGTCCGGCATCTGCCCACCCAGCTGGTGGAGGCGTTCCGCTCCACACTGGAGGAGGTCGTCGACGCCGACCTGCTGGTCCACGTCATCGACGGGTCCGACGTCAACCCGCTGGCACAGGTCAACGCCGTGCGCCAGGTGATCAACGACGTCGCGGCCGACTACGACATGGCGCCGCCGCCCGAACTCGTGGTGGTCAACAAGGTCGACGCCGCGAGCGGGCTGACGCTGGCCCAGCTGCGCAGCGCGCTGCCCGGCGCAGTGTTCGTCTCGGCGCGCACCGGAGAGGGGCTCGACCGGCTGCGCACGCGGATGGCCGAATTGGTGGAGCCCACCGACGTCGTCGTCGACGTCACGGTGCCCTATGACCGCGGCGATCTCGTCGCCCGCATCCACGCCGACGGCAGGGTGGACGCCACCGAACACACCGAGCAGGGCACCCGCATCAAGGCCCGGGTTCCGGTCGCGCTGTCCGCCGGCCTTCGGGACTTCGCCACCTTCTAGCTGTTCATCGCGCCGACACTACGGTTGTTGACACCTCTTCTCGGCTTTCTCGTCAACAACCGTCGTCTCGGCGGTCGTGAAGCACCGGTGGCGCGTGGGCCCGCACGGGCGGCGCAGTGCCGCAGAACTTCTCGACCTCGACCAGCACGTGCGCACCGGTACAGCCCTGCGCCAGCGACGACGTCCCGACGTCTTCGGTGAGCACGTTCGGATTGCCGTGCACGCACAGGGAATCCGGGTCGCTCGGATCGGCCGGGTCGTACCATGCGCCGGTCGGCAACTGCACCACCTGCGGGCGCAGCCGGTCGTCGACGACGACGCCGGCCAGGCACGCGCCTCGGTCGTTGAACACCCGTGCGACGTCGCCGCCTGCCAGCCCGCGGGCTGCCGCGTCGTCGGGGTGCATCCGGATCGCCTCACGCCCGGCCACTTTCGCGGCCTGACTGGTGGCGCCGCCGTCGAGCTGCCCGTGCAGCCGCGACGCCGGCTGGTTCGCCAGCAGGTGCAGCGGGTAGCGCCGCGCGCGGTCACCGCCGAGCCATTCGGTGGGCTCGTACCACCGCGGATGGCCCGCGCAGTCGGCGTAGCCGAACCCGTCGATGTCGGCCGAGAAGATCTCGATGAGCCCGCTCGGCGTGCCCAGCCGGTGTGCCCGCGGATCAGCACGGAAATCCGAGAGCAGTGTCAGCCCGTCGTCGGTCGGCAGCCGCAGCCGGCCCGCCCGCCAGAACTCCTCGAACGCCGGCACGTCGAAATCCAGCCCGGCCGACCACTTCTCGTAGAGATGCGCCAGCCACTGGCGGGCGGTGCGGCCCTCGGTGAACTGCTCGCCGAATCCGAGGCGGTCGGCGAGTGCGGCGAACGTGGTGTAGTCGTCGCGGGACTGTGCGTAGGGCTCGGCCAGTTTCGGCATCGCCATCAGCATCGGGTCGTTGCGCGATCCCGAGTAGTCGTCGCGTTCGAACGCGGTAGTCGACGGGATGACGATGTCGGCGTGTCGGGCCATCGCCGTCCAGTACGGCTCGTGCACCACCACGGTGTCGGGCCGGCCCAGTGCTCGGCGCAACCGGGGGATGTCCTGGTGGTGGTGGAACGGGTTGCCGCCGGCCCAGTACACCAGCCTGATGTCGGGATAGGTGAGCCGCAGCCCGTTGTAGTCGAATTGGCGGCCGGGATGCAGCAGCATGTCGCTGACGGCGGCGACCGGGATGAACGTGCGCACCGGGTTGAGGCCCTGCGGCAACTTGGGCAGGCCGCACCGCAGCGGCGGCAGGCCCGGTTCGTTCATCGACCCGTAGCCGTGGCCGAATCCGCCTCCGGGCAGGCCGATCTGGCCGAGCATGGCGGCCAGCGTCAGTCCCATCCACGGCGCCTGTTCGCCGTGCCGGATCCGCTGCAGTGACCAGCTGACGGTGACCATCGTGCGGCCCGCCGCCATCCGGCGGGCCAGCGCGGTGAGATCGGCGGCGGGCAGACCGCAGATCGCCGATGCCCACCGCGGGGTCTTGGGCGTCGCATCGTCGGCACCGAGCAGATAGCGTTCGAAGTGTTCGTAACCGGTGCAGTACCGGCGCAGGAAGTCCTGGTCGGCCAGTTTCTCCGTCGCCAGGACGTAGGCCAGGGCCAGCATGATCGCCACGTCGGTGCCGGGCACCGGTGCGTACCATTCGCACTCGCCGTCGACGTCGTCGCGAAGGGGCGAGAACGACACGATCTGCGTGCCGCGTTCCCGCATGCGGCGCAACGCATCCCGCGCCGGGTGGGCAGTGGTGCCGCCGTGGTTGATCGCGGTGTTCTTCAGTGCCACGCCGCCGAAGCACACCATCAGGTCGGTGTGGGCGACCATGACCTCCCAGTCGGTCGATCGCTTGAACAGGTCGTCGTGGGTGCCGACCACCCGCGGCATGATCACCCCGGTGGCGCCCAGGCTGTAGGAGTGCCGCGAGAACGTGTAGCCGCCGAGCAGTTTGAGGAAGCGGTGCACCTGGCTCTGCGCGTGGTGGAACCGGCCTGCACTGGCCCAGCCGTAGGAGCCGCCGTAGATCGCCTCGTTGCCGTGGGTGTCGACGACCCTGCGCAGCTCCGCGGCGAGCAACTCGGTCAGTTCGTCCCACCCGACGGCGACGAACTCGTCGGCGCCGCGCCGCGTCGTCGGTCCCGGGCCGTCGCGCAGCCATCCGCGGCGCACGGCCGGCGTGGCGATACGCGATCGGTGCCGGATCGACCCGGGCAGATTGCCCAGCAGCGGTGAGGGGTCCGCATCGCCGGGCAGGGGTGTCACCGCGGCGATGTCGCCGGCGTGGACGTCCGCGGTGAAGCCGCCCCAGTGGGTGAGGCTGGTGGGGCGGTTGCGCACGGTCGCGAGTCTACGGCCGGAGGACCGGGGTGACCGGCGGGCCGCAGGCGACCAACCATCCGGTTGGTATATGTTGGCCGCACGTCCGAAACCCAGTACCGGAGGTACCACATGGGCTTGCCCACATCCGCGGCCATCAAGTACGAGCGCACCCTCTTTGAGGCCGAACACGACCTGTTCCGCGAGTCCTACCGCAGCTTCCTGGAGCGCCACGTGGCGCCGCACCACGACCAGTGGGAGAAGGACAAGATCGTCGATCGGGGCATCTGGCTGGAGGCGGGCAAGCAGGGCTTCCTCGGGATGGCGGTGCCCGAGGAGTACGGCGGCGGGGGCGACGCGGACTTCCGCTACAACACCATCATCACCGAGGAGACCTCCGCGGGGCGCTACAGCGGCATCGGCTTCAGCCTGCACAACGACGTCGTCGCGCCCTACCTGCTGCGGCTGACCACCGAGGAGCAGAAGCAGCGCTGGCTGCCGAGTTTCTGCACCGGCGAGCTGATCTCCGCCATCGCCATGAGCGAACCGGGCACCGGCAGTGATTTGCAGGGGATCAAGACCCGCGCCGTCAAGGACGGCGACCACTACGTGCTCAACGGCGCCAAGACGTTCATCACCAACGGGATCCACGCCGACCTGGTGATCGTGGTGGCCCAGACCGATCCCGACAAGGGCGCGCTGGGCTTCTCGCTGCTGGTCGTCGAGCGCGGCATGGAGGGCTTCGAGCGCGGCCGCCACCTCGACAAGATCGGGCTGGACGCGCAGGACACCGCCGAACTCTCCTTCACCGACGTGCGGGTGCCCGCGGAGAACCTCCTCGGCGAGGAAGGTCAGGGCTTCATCTACCTGATGCAGAACCTGCCTCAGGAACGCATCTCGATCGCCATCATGGCCGCCGCCGCGATGGAGGCGGTCCTGGATCAGACGCTGCAGTACGCCAAAGAGCGCAAGGCGTTCGGCAAGCCGATCGGCAGCTTCCAGAACAGCAGGTTCCTGCTGGCGGAACTGGCCACCGAGGCCACCCTGGTGCGGATGATGGTCGACGAGTTCATCCGGTTGCACCTCGAGGAGAAGCTCACCGTCGAACAGGCCGCGATGGCCAAGTGGTACACCACCGAGAAGCAGGTCCACCTGATCGACCGGTGCCTGCAGTTGCACGGCGGCTACGGGTACATGCGGGAGTACCCGATCGCACGCGCGTACCTCGATTCGCGCGTCCAGACCATTTACGGCGGCACCACCGAGATCATGAAGGAGATCATCGGACGCAGCCTGGGGGTGTAGCCACCTGCGGTTTTGACCTCCCGATGGCCGTCATACGGCGCGCGGGAGGCCAACCAGCCGCCGGTGGCACGGTTTGCGGGGTATTTTCCTCCAGATCGGTCTCATGCTTTCTCGTCCGACGTCATCAGACGCCTCGTCGGCGAAAGCGCTACGTTCGGGCAAGTTGCCGGACCAGGGGAGGTTGGATGAGCTGGCGGCGGACCCTGCGGAAAGCGGCGTTGGGGCGCGCAGCGGTGGGGCTGACGGTGCTGGCCGTCGCGCTGGCGCCGGCGCCGCTCGCGTGGGCGACACCGGAGACCGACGCCGACGGCGCGATCACCGCGGCGTGGGACGCCAGTGGTGGACCGACCGGCCCGCTCGGCCCCCGCGACGGCGGCGTCTACCCGGTCGGCGCGGGATTCGCGCAGAACTTCGCCGCGGGCAAGATGTTCTTCACCCCGCAGACGGGAGCGCACTTCACCCAGGGCGCGATCCTGGAGAAGTACGAGTCGCTCGGCGGGCCCGCCGACGGCGACCTGGGCTTCCCGACCATCGACGAACAGCCGGGCCGGGTGAGCCCGGAGAGCCGCAACACCACCTTCAGCGCCGCCGACAACCCGGTGATCTTCTGGACCCCGGCCACCGGCGCGCGCGTGGTTCGCGGCGCCGTCAACGCGGCGTGGGACAAGCTCGGTGGCTCCGCGGGGCCGCTCGGGGTGCCCGCCGAGGACGAGGTCTACCGCGGCGACCAGGTGTCGCAGAAGTTCACCGGCGGGGAAGTGACGTGGAACCGCAAGAGCAAGGCCTACACCACGGTGCCGCCCGACCTGGCCGGGCAGTTGGCCGGTCTCCAGGTGCCCGAGGACGCGACGTCGGCCATCAATGCCGCACGCCGTGCCGCGGGCGGCGCGCTGGGTCCGCTGGGCGCCAAGGAGGGCGAGCAGTACACGATCGGCGCCGACGGCGTCGGGCAGGACTTCGCCGGCGGAAAGATCTTCTACACCCCGGCCACCGGCGCCAACGTCGTGTCCGGCCAGGTGCTCGACAAGTACGAGAGCGTCGGCGGGCCCGAGGGCGATCTCGGCTTCCCGACGAGCAACGAGGCCGATGGCGGCCTGGGCGTCAACAGCCGGGTCAGCACCTTCGCCGCCGAGGACAAGCCGGTCATCTACTGGACTCCGGACTACGGGCCGGTCATCGTGCGCGGAGCGATGAACGCCGCATGGTCGAAGCTCGGCGGCGCGACGGGCGAACTCGGCGCTCCGATGGCCGACCAGAGCGAGAACGGCGAGGTGGTCACGCAGCGGTTCAGCGGCGGCGCAGTGTCGTGGGACCGCAGCACGGGCAAGTTCACCACCGAACCAGCCGGCCTGGCCTCGCAGTTGGCGGGCCTCGAGGTGCCCGGCCAGCAGCAGCCGCAGGCGCCGGCCGGTGGCCAGTCCGGCGACACCGACTCCAAGCGGTGGTTCGAGCGGCCGTGGGACCAGTGGAATCTCTGGTGGCTACTGGCGCTGATCCCGGTCCTCGCCCTGATCGGCCTCGTCGTCGGCGCGGTGGTGCTCAGCCGCAGGCGCGGGCATCGCGACGACGGGCGCGGCGACGACGGGCCGTTCGGCGCGGCCGGTGACGGCTGGTACGACGACCTGAATCACGAACACGCACCCCACGACGAGCCACACCACGAGCCACACCACGACGAGCCGCACCATGACGACGCCGCGCTGTACGGCGATCGGCCCTATGGGGGGCACGACGACAACGGCGATGACGGCGCCGCGGTGCCGGAACCGGCCAGCCCGGCCAGCCCATGGGATCCGCGGGCGGCCGAAGCTTCGCCCTTCGTCGCCGGCCAGTCGTCGGCCGGGCTCGCGACGACGGCACCGGCGTTCGAGGCCGCGCTGCAGGAGAACTCCGATGACGTCGACACCACGCCCACCCGGGTGGAGGTGGTGGACGAGACGCCCAGCGGCAGGCATGCGGCGATCGACATCGACGAGCCGACGCCGGGCCGCACCGCGATCCATCTGCCGGTGGACGGCTCGAACGAGCCACCGGAGGGCTACCCGATCAAGGCCGACACCCGATCGGGTCTGTACTGGTCGCCGGAGAGTCCCGGCTATCAGGACACGGTGGCCGAAATATGGTTCGCCAGTGAAGAATTCGCTCGTACGAATGGATTCGTCAGAGCGGACTGAGCGGTCAGATCTTGCGGATCACGGTGACGACCTTGCCGAGCACCGCCGCGTCGTTGCCGGGGATCGGGTCGAACGCCGGATTGTGCGGCATCAGCCACACCTGCCCGCGGGTGCGCTTGAACGTCTTGACCGTCGCCTCGCCGTCGATCATGGCCGCGACGATGTCGCCGTTGTCGGCGACGTTCTGCTGACGCACGACCACCCAGTCGCCGTCGCAGATCGCCGCATCCACCATCGACTCGCCGACCACCTTGAGCAGGAACAACGAACCCTCGCCGACGAGCTCGCGGGGCAGCGGGAACACGTCCTCGACGGCTTCCTCGGCCAGGATCGGGCCACCCGCGGCGATGCGGCCGAGCACCGGCACGTACGTCGGCTCGGGCAGTGAGTCCGAACCGGCGACGTCGGTGGTGACGACCGCGGTGGCGGGATCGTCGGAGGCGCGGACGTCGACTGCGCGCGGCCGGTTCGGGTCGCGGCGCAGGTAGCCCTTGCGCTCCAGCGTGCGGAGCTGGTGGGCCACTGACGACGTCGACGTCAGGCCGACGGCGTCGCCGATCTCGCGGATGCTCGGCGGATATCCGCGGCTGGTGACCGACGCCCGGATCACGTCGAGAATGGTGCTCTGTCGTTCGGTGAGGGTGTCGAGGGTGCGCCGCCCGCCGGTGCTCGCCGGTGCGCTGCCGCCTTCGCCGATGTCCCTGCTGTCGTCGCTCATGCAGCCGAATGTAGTCGCCCGACGCCCGTTGATCAAACATGTGTTCGAGGTGTGTCGCGGGGATTGGGCGTCGCCGGGGGCCGTCCTCGATCGGGTCCGAGACTTGTCGGTGGCCTGCTCTATCGTTTCGCAACAGTTCGATCACATGTTCTATCCATCGAACACGTGAGCGAGTATGTTTCGAACACAGTAGCGAACGACCACCGGCGGAGAGGGCAGGAAGATGACGATCGTAGAACCCCGGCAGAGTGAGATGCGACCGGTCGACCGGGCCGTGTGCCGGCCGCCGCGGGCGCGCAGGCGGCCGCAGTCCACCCGCCCCGGCGGGCGGCCCGTCCAGTACCGCGGCACGGGCGTGCTGGTGTCGCGGGCGTCGCACCGGCGCAGGCCGATCACCCCGCTGGCGACGGTGGGCCTGGCCCTGGTGGCCGCGGCGATCACGGTGTGGCTGGGCGTGGTGGCGCAGCTCGGCGGGGTGGTCGGGACGCCGGCGCAGGTGCCGGCCGAACTGGCGGTGGTGCAGGTGCAGACCGGCGAATCACTGCATCAGGTCGCGCAGCGGGTGGCGCCCGAGGCGCCGGTGGCGGCGGTCGTGGACCGCATCCGGGAACTCAACGAGCTGGACTCGGCGGCGGTCGACGCCGGCCAGACGTTGATCGCCCCGGTGGGCTGACCGCGTCGTGCACGGTGAATCGCCGTACTGCGCAAGGGGAGTGGCAGCGCCTCGTCGAGGCGCGCCGACCTCGACGCCGATGGGTCGTCCCGGCGCCGCGCAGGTACGCTCAGAGTGGTTCGACGTGCGTACCGGTCGACGAGGCGAAGGAGCGACGATGCATTGCCCCTTCTGCCGGCATCCCGACTCGCGGGTGGTCGACTCCCGCGAGACCGACGAGGGCCAGGCCATTCGCCGGCGGCGGTCCTGTCCCGAGTGCGGTCGCCGCTTCACCACGGTGGAGACGGCCGTGCTGGCGGTGGTGAAGCGCAGCGGCGTCACCGAGCCGTTCAGCCGCGAGAAGGTCATCAAGGGTGTACGGCGCGCCTGCCAGGGGCGTCAGGTCGACGACGATGCGCTGAACCTGCTGGCTCAGCAGGTCGAGGACGCCGTGCGGGCGGCGGGCTCACCGGAGATACCGAGCAACGAGGTGGGCCTGGCGATCCTCGGCCCGCTGCGTGAACTCGACGAGGTGGCGTACCTGCGGTTCGCCTCGGTGTACCGGTCGTTCTCCTCGGCCGACGACTTCGAGCGTGAGATCGAGGCGCTGCGCGAGCACCGCCGGGTGCGGACCTCGGGCTGACCGGTCAGGGCAACTGCCGTGCGCCGTCGCTGATGACACGGCCGGCGACGCGCACCCATCCCTCCGGGCTCCACCGGGTGTGGATCACCGAACCCCGGCCCTGCACGATCGTCAGGTCCCGGCTGAGGTAATCGGTGAGGCGCACGGCGGCGGCGCCGGTCGCCTCGTCCTCGGGCACTCCCAGGACGGCTGCGAACATCCGCGCGCGCACTTCGCCCCTGTCGCGGTCGGTCCACGTCCACACATAGTGCTGGGTGTCGTCGGGAAACTCCGACGGGTCGGCTGCGGCGAGTTCGTCGAGTGAGGACACCTCGTGGATCGCGAACTCCGGCGCCCAGTCGGAGCGTGCGCTGACGGCGGTCAGGTCGCCGTCGTAAGCGACCTGCACGATGCCCGCGGGGACCTGCAGAGTGCGCAGCGTCGACCCGTTCTCGCGCAGCCACCAGGCCGCGCCGACCGTGGGGTGGCCGGCGAACGGGAGTTCGGTGGCGGGGGTGAAGATGCGGAGGTGCGCCGTGGTCGCGCCCGGCTCGGGAACGTCGACGAAAATCGTTTCGCTGTAACCGAGTTCGGTCGCTATCCGCTGCCGGTCGGCGGGGTCCACGGTGCCCGCGTCCACCACGCCGAGGGGGTTGCCGAGCTGGCCGTCGGCGTCGGTGAACACCCGCAGCACTGTCACGTCGGTAGCCATGCGCCGATGCTACGTGCTCGCCCCGCCCGGTTGGCCGGTTGTCAGGTGGCGCTGCGCTCGTCGGCGCCCATCGCGTCGAGCACCGCCACCTGGGTGCCGACCGACCCGGTCAGCGCGCCCTCGCGCAGCCCGTTGCGCAGCAGTGTGCGCAGCAGGTCCTGGTCGTAGACGGCTGGCTCGGTGGCGTCGATGAACTGCTCGACCACCTCGACGAACCGCTCCGGCTCGTCGTGGAACGGGAAGTGGCCGGCCTTGTCGAACACCTCGAGGCGCGAACCCGGCATCGCGGCGTGCGCCATCGCGGCATGGCCGACCGGGATGACCGAGTCGTGCGAACCCCAGATGAGCTGCACCGGCACGGATTCAGTGAGGTAACAACGATCCAGCATGGTGACCACCTGGCCGCGCCAGTCGACGACGGCGCGCAGCGTCCGGGCGAACGCCGAAGACGCCGTCGGCTCGGGCAGGTCGGCCAGGATCCGCAGCATCTCCGGCAGATCGCGGCCGACGCGGGTGGAACCGAGTGCGGTTCCGGCGATGCGGCCCGCGGCCTGCAATGCGGGCAGCACCAGCGGCAGGCGGAGCAGTGCCAGCGCCTCGCTGGCCAGCGGCAGCGACGCGATCCGCAGCGCCACGTTCACGTCACCGGTCACCCCGCCTGCGCCGACCAGGATGAGACGCTCCACCAGCTGCGGGAACTGATAGGCGAACTGCATCGCGACGCCACCGCCCAGCGAGTGGCCGACGACCGTCACCTGGTCGATGTCCAGCACGCTCAGCAGGTCGCGCATGCCGTTGGCATAGGCGGCCACCGAGTAGTCCGCCCGGGGCTTGTCGGACTTCCCGTGGCCGAGCAGGTCGGGGGCGATGACGGTGAACCGCTGCGCCAACGCCGTCTGCACCGTGCTCCAGGTGGTGGAGTTGTCACCGATGCCGTGGATCAGCAGGATCGCCGGGCCGGATCCGGCGATGCGGAACGCCCGCCGGTAGCCGTGGATGGTGCGGTACTCCAGCGACGGCGTCAGCTGCCGCACCGGGCGAAGATCGGGCTTGCGTGGTGACATGCGGCCTCCGGTGCGGGGCTACTGCCGGTCGTCGCCCTCGCCGAAACCGTCACCGTAGCCGTCTTTGTACTTGTCTTCCTTGAACTTCTCGCCGGACTGCTGGGCGAGGAACCGCTCGAATTCCGCGCCGAGCTCGTCACCGCTGGGCAGTTCTTCGTCGTGCGCCAGCAGCGACCGGTTCTCCTGTGCCGTGACGAACGCATCGTACTGTCGCTCCAGCGCCGTCACCACCTGAGCGACCTCCGCGCTGGCCTCGACCTGCTCGTTGATCTTCTCGAACACCTCGGCGCCCGCCTCGCCCAGTGCGGCCAGCGGGATCTGCAGCGACGCGCTCCTGGCGACCTCGGCCAGCAGTGCCTCCGCGGCCTGCGGGTAGGCGGTCTGCGCCAGGTAATGCGGCACGTGCACGGTGAATCCCACCGCTTCGTGACCGTGCTGGGCCATCCGGAACTCCAGCAGGTTGGACACGCTGCCCGGCACCTGCACCTCGCCCACCCACGGCGTGTGGTCGGCGATCAGCTCCTTGTCGGTGGCGTGCGCGGTCAGGCTGACCGGCCGGGTGTGCGGCACCGCCATCGGAATGGTGCCCAGCCCGATGACGCGCCGCACGCCGAGGTGTTCGGCCAGTAGCCGCACCGCGGTGATGAAGCGCTCCCACCGCAGGTCGGGCTCCATCCCGGCGAGCAGCAGGAACGGCGTGCCCGCCGTGTCGTGCAGCGCGTAGAGGTTGAGCTCCGGCTCCTCGTAGTGGGTGAAGTGGTCGGTCTTGAACGTCATCAGCGGCCGCCGCGAGCGGTAGTCGAGCAGCTCGTCGATGGCGAACGACGCCACCAGCTCGGTGTCGAGGGTGTTCTTCAGGTGCTGGGCGGCCAGCTTGATCGCGTGACCGGCATCGGAGAAACCCTCGAGCGCGTGGATCAGCACGGGCCCGCGGCCGTCGGCCGACGACAGCTGCGGCGCCGGGAACTCCAGCTCGTACATGCCGGTGGACTCGGGCTGGTAGTACTGCTCTGGGGTGTCGGCAACGCCACCCGTCTCGTCAGCCATCTCAACATCCTCCTCGTGCCGGGACCACTAGTGTCGCCCATCGCGGCCGGTACGCCGTGGTGGACCCACTCGTCCACTCGTGGCCCGAACCTGCGCTGCGTGCGGGCCTGCGTGTCGTTAGGGCCCGCACATGGTTCGAACACGGCCCCCCGGGGCCGCATTCCGCTGGGGATGCCCCCATCGGGTCGCGCCGAATCACCGGCACGCGGCGGATTGCCAGCGTCGTCGGGCACCATCGGTCCATGCGTGGGTCCACGGTCGCGGCCGCCCTGCGGAAGACCGCAGCCCTGGCGGTGCTGCCTGCCGTCGTCCTCGTCGGCTGTACCAGGCCGTCCCCGGCCGTGCAGAAGCCCGCCGAGGCGCAGGGCGTGTCCGCCGGGGTCGCCCGGCCGGTGTCGGCCGATCCCCGGGTCGGCGCCGTCTTCGTCGGTGACGGTCCCGTCCACACCTGCACCGCCTCGGTGCTGGATTCGGCGCGCGGCGACCTGATCCTGACCGCCGCGCACTGCCTGGTCGACGGCCTGGACGCGACGTTTGTCCCCGGCTTCGACGCCGCCGCGCAGGGCCAGGAACCGTGGCACCTCGACGCGGTGTACCTCGATCCGCGCTGGATCGACGGGCAGGATCCGCTGGCCGACTACGCGATCGCGCGGGTCAGCCGGGACGCCGGCGACACTCCCGCGCAGCAGGCGGGCGGGGGACTGGCGCTGGGCGCCGCCCCGCGGCCGGGCACGCCGGTGACGGTGACCGGCTATCAGATGGGCATCGGGGGCGGCCCGATCGGCTGCCGGGCGTCGACGGCGGTCGCGGCGGACGGCTTCCCTGCCGTGCCGTGCGAGGGCCTGGTCGCCGGGGTGAGCGGCGCGCCGTGGGTCGCCGGCGCGGTGGTCACCGGACTGGTCGGCGGTCTCGACGGCGGCGGCTGCGACGAGGATCTGTCGTATTCGCCGCCGTTCGACGCCCACATCGAACGACTGCTGGCCCGCGCGGAGGCCGGCGGACCTGCCGACGCGGCGCCTGCGGCCGACGACGACGGCTGCTGAGCGCTCAGCGCCGGAACTGATTGAGTGCCCGCAGCTTGTTCATCACGTCCAGCGCGGCCACCTTGTAGGCCTCGGAGAAGGTCGGATAGTTGAAGACGGCGTCGACCAGGTATTCCACAGTGCCGCCGCATCCCATCACGGCCTGTCCGATGTGCACCATCTCGGTGGCACTGGTGCCGAAGATGTGAGCGCCCAGGATCTTCAGGTCGTCGGTCGACACCAGCAGCTTGAGCATGCCGTAGGAGTCACCTGCGATCTGACCGCGGGCCAACTCGCGATACCGGGACACCCCGACCTCGTACGGAATCGACTTCTTGGTGAGCTCCACCTCGGTGGCACCCACATAGGAGACCTCCGGGATGGAGTAGATGCCGATCGGCTGCAGGTCGGTCATCCCCTTGGCCGGTTCGCCGAAGGCGTGGTACGCGGCCAGCCGGCCCTGGTCCATCGACGTGGCGGCCAGCGCCGGGAAGCCGATCACGTCGCCGACCGCGTAGATGTGGTCCACCACGGTCTGGAAATTGCTGTCGACGAAGATGCGGCCGCGGTTGTCGGCCTCGATGCCGGCCATCGCCGTGTCGAGGTGTTCGGTCTGGCCCTGCCTGCCCGCCGAGTACATGACCGTCTCGGCCGGGATCTGCTTGCCGCTGGCCAGCGTCGTCACCGTGCCTGCGGCGCCGACGTCGACGGCGGTCACCTCCTCGCCGAAGCGGAAGGTGACGGCCAGGTCGCGCAGGTGGAACTTCAGCGCCTCGACGATCTCCGGGTCGCAGAAGTCGAGCATCGAGTCGCGCTTCTCCACCACGGTGACCTTGGTGCCGAGCGCGGCGAACATCGATGCGTATTCGATGCCGATGACGCCCGCGCCGACCACCACCATCGAGGTGGGCAGCGACTTCAGGTCCAGGATGCCGTCGGAGTCGAGCACCCGGTCTTCGTCGAACTCGACACCGGCGGGCCGGGCCGGCTTGGTGCCGGTCGCGATCACGATGTACTCACCGCTGACCTTGGTGTTCTCGCCGCGTGTCTGCTCCTCGACCAGCAGCGTGTGCGGGTCGATGAACCGGCCGTGCCCCTCGATCAGGTCGATCCGGTTGCGCATCAGCTGGCTGCGCACCACGTCCTGCTCCTTGCCGATCACGTGGCTGGTGCGCGCCAGCAGGTCCGCCGGGGTGATCTTCTGCTTCACCCGGTAGCTGGCCCCGTACAGCTCGCGCTGGCTCATCCCGGTGAGGTACACGACAGCCTCGCGCAGCGTCTTCGACGGGATGGTGCCGGTGTTGACGCAGACCCCGCCCAGCATCCGGCCGCGTTCGATGACGGCGACCGACTTGCCGAGCTTGGCGGCCGCGATGGCGGCCTTCTGCCCGCCCGGACCTGAACCGATGACGACGAGGTCGTACTCCAGCATCGAACCCATGGCAAAAGGTGTACGCCGGTTGTGACGTTCTCGCATGCCGACGACACCGAAGACTTCGTGAACACCCGGCGGGCCAGGTCTGTCCACAGTCGCCGGTTCATCCCCAGGTCGCCCCGAACGGGCCGGTGCGCGGCCGCTTTCGACGGTGCCGCCGACGAGCGTTGCGGCCATGACCTCATCGCAGCAGTTCGGTTACCGGCTCAACCATCCCGGCAGGCTGATCGCCGCCGTACCCGCCGTCCTGGGCTTCGTGCCCGAGCAGTCCCTGGTCCTCGTCACCGTGCACCACGGCGACCTCGGCGGGGTACTGCGGGTCGACCTGTCCGACGGACTCGCCGCATCGATCGACGACCTGGCGAGGGTCGCGGCCGCGGCGGCGCCGGACGCGGTGGTCGCCGTGATCGTCGACGAATGCGGCGCCGACTGCGAGCCGTGCAACGACGCCCATCGCGAGCTCGTCGACCGTCTCGACGCGGCCCTGGCCGAGCACGGCATCGACCTGCTCGACGCGCATGTGGTGGACCGGGTCGCCGCCGGCGGACGCTGGCACTCGGTGGACGGCCGCGCCGGCGGGCCGGTCGACGACCCGTCCGCGTCACCGCTCGCGGCCGCCGCGGTGCTGGACGGCCGGCGGCTGTACCGCAGCCGTGCCGAACTCGAGGCGGTGCTCGACCCGGAGCCGGCCCGCAGCGAGGAGCTGATCGAGATGATCCGCAGCCGCGCGCAGGACCGCCGCGCGCCCCGTCCGGATGCGGTGTTGCGCAGCGAGATCGAGGACACCATCGCCGCCGCGCGCCGGCTGGGCGACGGCCGGCGGCCCGACGACACGCAGATGGCCGCGATGGCCTGCGCCCTGACCGACCCGTCGGTGCGGGACACGTTGTACGCGTTGGCGATCGGACAGGACGCGGATCTGGCGGAGGCGCTGTGGGTGCTGCTGTCGCGGACACTGCCGCCGCCGTGGCGGAACGAGGCGCTGGTGCTGCTGGCCTTCTCCGCCTACGCCAGGGGAGACGGTCCGCTGGCCGGTGTGGCCCTCGAGGCCGCGCTGCGCCTCGACCCCCGGCACCGGATGGCCGGCATGCTCGACCAGGCGCTGCGATCGGGGATGCGGCCCGATCAGATCCGTGAACTCGCGCTCACCGGGTACCGGATGGCCGACCGGCTGGGAGTGCGGCTGCCGCCGCGCACCGGGGTACGCCGCCGCAGCGGTTGAGCGTCAGACCTTCTCGACCTTGACGGCGTGCGCCATGTGGTGGGGCAGCTCGACCTGCTCGTGGCCCGGGATCACGATGTTGACGCCGCCGTGGTCGGTGGCCTCGACGGTGACGCGGGCGTTGGGCACCACGCCGGCGTCCTTGAGGCGGGCGATCAGGTCGGCGTCGCCCTGGACGTGCTCGGTGAGCTGGCGCACCACGACCGCGACCGGCATGCCGGCAGGCAGTTCGGTCAGCCGGACCAGGCTCACCTGGTCGGCGCCGGGGAAGCCGGCCAGTCCGAGTTCCGAGAGGCCGGGGATCGGGTTGCCGAACGGCGAGGTGGTCGGGTTGTCGAGCACCTGGATGAGCCGGCGTTCGACGTCCTCGCTCATCACGTGTTCCCAGCGACAGGCCTCGGCGTGCACTTCCTCCCACGGCAGGCCGATGACGTCGACCAGGAGCCGCTCGGCGAGCCGGTGCTTCCGCATCACGGCGACAGCCAACTGGCGGCCCTTGTCGGTGAGCTCGAGATGGCGGTCACCGGCCACCTGGAGCAGGCCGTCACGCTCCATCCGCGAGACGGTCTGGCTGACCGTCGGTCCGCTCTGATCGAGCCGCTCGGCGATTCGGGCGCGCAGGGGCACCACGCCCTCTTCCTCGAGGTCGTAGATCGTCCGCAGATACATCTCGGTGGTGTCGACCAGATCATTCATTGCGCGCAGCCCTCCGTCCTGCGAAAGTCTACCGTTCCCAGGGCCTGCGCAGCGGTGCATCATCGCGCCGACACGCGCCGCAGGCGGCAGCGACGGGTCCGCCGATTGCCGGCGGACCCGTCGCTGTATGTCGAAATCTCGGCCGGTGGCCCCGGCCGGCGACCTAGCTGGCGTAGGAGCGCAGCCGGTCGGCCCGCTCGCCGTTGCGCAGCTTGGACATCACCTCGCGCTCGATCTGGCGGACCCGCTCGCGCGACAGACCGAACAGCTTGCCGATCTGGTCGAGCGTGCGGGGCTGGCCGTCGTCGAGCCCGAACCGCAGCCGGATCACCTGCTGCTCACGCTCGTCGAGCGTGGCGAGCACGTGCCGGATGTCGGTGTGCAGGAGTTCGGAGATCACCGCGTTCTCCGCCGACATCGCCTCGGCGTCCTCGATGAAGTCGCCGAGCGGCGCCTCCTCGTCGCTGCCGACGGGCATGTCCAGGCTCACCGGATCGCGGCTGTGCTCGAGCAGGTCGGCGATCTTCTCGGCGGGGATGCCCGATTCCTCGGCCAGTTCCTCGTCGGTGGCCTCGCGACCGAGGTTCTGGTGCATCTCACGCTTGATCCGGGCCAGCTTGTTGACCTGCTCGACGAGGTGGACGGGCAGCCGGATGGTGCGGCTCTGGTCGGCCATGCCGCGGGTGATGGCCTGCCGGATCCACCAGGTGGCGTACGTCGAGAACTTGAATCCCTTGGCGTAGTCGAACTTCTCCATCGCGCGGATCAGACCGAGGTTGCCCTCCTGGATCAGGTCCAGCAGCGGCATGCCGCGCCCGGTGTAGCGCTTGGCCAGCGACACCACCAGTCGCAGGTTGGCCTCCAGCAGGTGCCTGCGGGCCGCCTCGCCGTCGCGGACCACCGCGGCCAGGTCGCGCTTGCGCGCCTCGCCGAGACGCTTCCTGGTGTCGAGCAGATGCCGTGCGTACAGCCCGGCCTCGATGCGCTTGGCCAACTCCACCTCGTCCGCGGCATTCAGCAGCGCAGTCTTGCCGATGCCGTTGAGGTACACGCGCACGAGGTCGGCGGCTGGGCTCTGAGCGTCCAGATCGCTCTCGATGCGGCTAAAGGTGGCATTTGCCATGACGGCCTCCTGCTCGGCTAGAACTGTCATGAGCTTTAACGCCCAAGTGCCGCTAGTAGTTCCCGCCCCGCCGCCGCTTCACACGTTTTGATCAGGGGTTTTTCGGTGACGACCTGAGAATGTCCTGAGGAAAACGAGCGTCGGGAGCTCAGCGCGGGACGTCGTATTCGGACTCCGCGGAATCCGGTTGCGGCGCCGAGGGCGGCCGGTATTCGAGCGCGGGCCGCTCGGCCGTCGGGAACAGCGGGATGCGCCGCCCGTGCGCGTAGCGGCGGGGTTCCTCCGCGCGGCGCGGTGGGCGGTCGTTGGCGATGAGGACGGCCATCCACGGCAACGGCACCGACACCAGGATGATGGCCAGCGACACCAGGCCGTTCTCCCAGATGTCGTAGGCGACCGCCGCGAGGATCAGCGCCGGGATCCGGAACGCCATCAGCGAGAGGTACTTGCGCACGCGGGCGCGATGTTGGTCTTCGTAGGCCGGTGCGGCGCGGGTGATCAGCACGGGCCGACCCTCGTCGTCGAAACCCAGCTCCTGGCCGTGTTTCATACTTCCACTCTGGCACAGCCAGGTCCCGCTGCGCTCGTGGGATTTCTTACCGATCCATTGCCAGGCACAATGGTCACATGCAGACCGACACCATCGAGCGCACCGAGACCGACGAACAGGTCGACGACGGCACCGACAGTGACCGGCCGAAGTTCTTCCACTACGTGAAGAAGGACAGGATCGCCGAAAGCGCCGTCATGGGCACCCATGTCGTCGCCCTGTGCGGCGAGGTGTTCCCGGTCACCCGCAGCGCCAAGCCCGGTTCCCCGGTCTGCCCGGACTGCAAGCGAATCTTCGAGCAGCTCAAGACCTAGTCCGCCGGTCGCGGTGCGGCCACGCTCGGATCGGCGGCCGCCGGAGTGCTCGCGGGCTTCCCCACGGCGACCGTCGCCGTGGAGTTCATCGACTCGGCCTTCTCGCCCAGCCAGCCGCGGAGCCGGTGGGCATGGGTCACCGGCGCCGGCCACTCCTCCTGGATGGCGGCGTTGAGTTCGGCGCCGATCATGATCGCGAAGCCGAGGAAGAACGCGAACAACAGGAACGCGATCGGGGTGGCGAGCGCACCGTAGGTGTAGCCGGTGCTGGTGATGTACGTCAGGTACACCCGCAGGCCCAGCGTCGCGATCAGGAACACCACCGTGGCCAGTGCCGCCCCGAGCAGCAGGCGGTGCGACGGCAGCGGTTTAGGCAGCGACACCCGGTAGAGCAGGTTCACCGCGATCATCAGGCTCAGGAACAACAGCGGCCAATACCCGTAGCGCAGCACGTGGTCCCAGCTGTCGGGGATGTACTGCGCGATCTTCTGCGGGCCGAGCGCCAGCAGCGGTGCGGTCGCGATCGCCAGCACCAGCGCCACCACGTAGAGGCCCAGCGCGTAGAACCGTTGGCGCACCGGGTGTCGCAGCGGCGTCTGGTCGTGCGCCTCGACGATCGAGTCGACGAACGCCGACACCGCCGACGAGCCGGCCCACAGCGAGATGACGAACCCCACCGAGACCACCTCGCCGCGGGCGCCCTGGACGATGTCGCGCACCGTCGGCTCGATGATCTCGTTGACGACGTTGCGCGAGAAGAAGCTGTTCGCCGTGTTGATGATCTGGTCCTGGATGGCGGGCAGCGTCTCCGCGCCGAACAGCGGAGCGATGTAGGCCAGGCTGCCGAGCATCCCGAGCAGCAGCGGCGGCAGGGACAGCGCGCACCAGAACGCCGCCTGGGCCGACTCCGAGAAGATCGAGTCGTCCCAACTCTTCGACAGAGTGCGTCGAGTGGTTCGCCAGATGTGATGACGCGACGGGGGGATCGGAGCCGGCTGGTCAGTCATGACCAGACCAGCATTACCGAAGAAATGCGCTACTGCCCATAAGCGGTGCTCGCCGAAGTGGCCCTACGAGTCCGACGGGCTCACTTCGATGATCGCGGCGAGCTCGACCAACTTGGCCTCGTGCTCGTTGGCATGGTGCTGACAGAACAGCAGCTCGGAACCCGAAGGCAGCTTCGCGCGCACCCGGGCGGCGGCACCGCAGCGATCGCAGCGATCAGCCCGGGTGAGTTCGGGACTGGTCAGAGTTGCGGTCATGGCTCCTCCGTTTCTAGCCGGCGCGGTGCGGGATCATGCCCTACCGCGTATCTCTACTGTGTCAGACGTATTCGGTTCCGGCCTTGTTCCCCGGGGGTTCACCGGTGTGTCGTGTCTCACGTCACCCCGTGTTGCCAGGAGGGCAGGCTAGTCGTATGTACCCAGAATCACCGCCGATACCACCCGCGCGGACGCCTTTGCTGGTGCACCTCTGCGCGGCCGTGGAGTGGCAGGTCGCGCAGGATCGCGGCGAACACCGCCCCGCGTCGCTCGACGCGGTGGGCTTCGTGCACCTGTCCGCACCGGGCCAGGTGCACCTGCCGGCCAACCGGCTCTACGCCGGGCGCACCGACCTGGTGCTGCTGCACATCGACCCCGCGAGGCTGTCGGCGGAGGTGCGATGGGAGCCGGGCGTGCCCACCGATCCCGACGGCATGCTGTTCCCGCACCTGTACGGACCGCTGCCGGTGGCGGCGGTGCTGCAGGTCACGCCCTATCTGCCTGGCGACGACGGGGTGTTCCCGCCGGCCGGGGAGCCGACGTAGGCGTCGGCCTCCACCTCGACGAGGAGTTCCGGCGCGATGAGCGCCGACACCTCGATCATCGTGGTGACCGGGCGGATGTCACCGAACACCTCGGCGTGCACGGCGCCGACCTCGCGCCAGCACGAGATGTCGGTGACGTACATCCGGGTCCGCACCACGTCGGACAGCGTCGCGTCCACCTCGGCCAGTGCCGCGGCGATCCGCCGCAGCGCGTCCCTGGTCTGCGCCGCGGCGCCGGCGCCGGCGCCGGTGGTGCCCGCCACCGCGACCATCGGGCCGACCCGCACGGCCCGCGAATAGCCGACCGCGTCCTCGTACTCCGAACCCGAACCGACCGCGATGCGGTCGGATGTCACACCGGTACCGCTTCGATGATCGACAGCGGGGTCACGGTGTCGATCACCCGCTGCAGGCGGAAGCCGGAGCGGGCAAGTAGGTTCGCGTACTCGGCCCTGGTGCGTTCCTTGCCTCCGGCCGTGACGAGCATCTCGAGGTCGAGCATCAGGCCGATGAACGACGACGGCCGTTCCGGCAACACCATCTCCAGCAGGAGCAGCTTGCCGCCGTCGGCGATCGAGGTGCGGATGGTCCGCAGGATGCGCACCGCGTCGTCGTCGTACCAGTCGTGGATGATGTTCTTCATCACGTAGACGTCGCCGCCGTCGGGCACCGACTCCATGAACGAACCGCCGGCCGTCGTGGTGCGGTCGGCGACGCCGGCGGCCGCGAGTGTCGGGCCTGCGTTCTCCACCACGGAGGGCTGGTCGAACAGCACGCCCTTCGCGTCGGGCGCACTGCGCAGGATCGTCGACAGCAGTGCGCCGTGCCCGCCGCCCACGTCGACCACCAGCTTCGAGCCGGCGAAGTCATAGCAACTCAGCGCGGCCTCGTCGGTCAGCCCGCTGGTAGCCGTCATCGCCCGGTTGAACACCTCGGCGAACTCCGGGTTCTCGGCGAGGAAGTCCCACACGGGCTTACCGCGCAGCATCTCGGTGGCCGTCTGTCCGGTGCGCACGGAGTGCTCCAGGTTGCCCCAGTCCTCCCAGCGCAGCGGATGCCCGATGAACAGCACCATGTCGCGCAGCGTGCCGTCGGAGTCCGAGCGCAGGGCGTCCCCGACGCGGGTCAGTGCGAACCGGCCGTCGCGGCGCTGCGTCAACACACCCTTGCCTGCGAGCGCCCGCATCAGCCGGTACACGGACTCGGGGTGGGCGCCGATCCTCTTGGCGACGTCGTTCGCGTGGGCGGGTCCACTCGCCAGCTGATCGGGGATGCCGAGCTTCGCCGCCGTGTAGAGCGCCGCCGTCGTCCACGCGCCGGTGGCCAGTTCGAGCATCGCGATGTTGCCCGGCACGGTGGACCGGTGCAGCTTCTGCAGGCCGGCGCGGACCTTGTCGACTGCGGCGATCAGTCGTGCCGGCGGGGCTTTGAAAGACTTCTCGGGCACGTGGCCGAACTTTACCGGCAGTGCGCAAGTCGAGTAGTCGACTACTCGAACCCCCCGCATGAGCCGGTCATACGCTGCGCCCGTGGGGTGCCCGACGGATACGACGACATGCACGGTGTTGCGGGAGAAGTTGCGCGCACCCGAGCCGGCAGGCCTTGTCCGCGACCGGCTGACGGCACCGGCCGCTACCACGATGGTGGTGGCGCCCGCCGGCTGCGGGAAGACGACCCTGCTGTCACATCTGGCCGCCGCGGCGCAGGTGCCCGTGGGGTGGTACGGCGTCACCGAGGACGACACCTGCGAGGACCGGTTCGTCGCCCATCTGGCCGGTGCGCTCGGCGGGTTGGTGGCGGTCGACGACGTGACCTCGGTGGCCGGACTGCTCGCGGCTCTCGACCGGTGGACCGGTCCTGGTGCGGTGCTGTTCCTCGACGACGTGCACACGATCGCCGGTACGGCGGCCGAACGGGCACTGGAGCGGTTCCTGGCATTGCGGCCCCGCCGGCTGCGGGTCGTCTGCGCGTCGCGGCGCACCCCCGGTGTCAACGTCCCGCGGCTGCGGGTGTCCGGGTCGCTCGGCGAGATCGGCTGCGACGACCTGCGATTCCGCACACCGGAGATCGAGGAGTTGTTCGCCGCGGTGTACGGCGCCCCACTGCCGCACGACGCCGCCACCGCACTGGCGCGCTGCACCGGCGGATGGGCGGCCGCGCTGTGGCTGTTCCAACTGGCCACCGCGCAGCGCAGCGCCGCCGACCGGCACCGTGCCGTCGCGCATCTCGGTGGGCGGTGCCGATTCGTCCGGTCCTACCTGGATCGCGACGTCATCGGTCAGCTGCCCGCGGACCGTCGCGAATTCCTGCTCCGCACAGCGCCGTTGGAGCGAATGTCCGGTGAGCTCTGCGACGCACTGCTCGGCGTGACCGGCAGTCACCGCATCCTCGCCGAGCTCGAAGCGGCGCAACTGTTCACGTCGACCGACGACGGCGGCAGGCACTTCCGCTATCACGAGGTGTTGCGCACCCATCTCGAACTGGCCCTCGTCGAGGAGTACGGCGTAACCGAGGCGCGGCAGTGGTACCGGCGCTGCGCGCAGGTGCTCGAGCGGTTCGCCGAACCGCGTTCCGCGATGGCGGCCTACGCCAAGGCCGGCGAAGGGGTGCACGTGTCACGATTGACGAGAACTGTCGAGCCGGGCGAATTCGGCGGAGTGGCAACGCCGGCCGTGCTGATCCGGTGCTTCGGCGAGTTCGGGATCGAGGCGGGCGGGCGGGCCGTCGCACTGGGCGCTCTGCGGCCGCAGGCGCGCCGAGTGCTGCAGATACTGGCCATGGCGCCCGGCCGCGACCACCACTGCGAGTACCTCGAGGACCTGCTGTGGCCCGGGGTGTCGCATCCGGTCGCCACGCACCGGCTGCAGGTGGCGGTGTCCAGCGTGCGCCGCGTACTCGTCGACCATGGCGTGAGAATCGACAGGCGCGGCGAGTCCTATCGGCTGTGCCTGCCTGCGTCCGCGGCGGTCGACGTCGGGGCGTTCGCCGACGCCGTCGCGAGGGCGGGCATGCTGGCGGCGCGTGGTGACGTCGCCGGCCGCACGGCGGCCCGCCGGGCGGCCCTCGACCAGTACACCGGCGACCTGCTACCCGAGCTGACCGGCATGCCGCACATCGAGGTCGAGCGGGATCGATTGCGGCACAAGGCGGCCGCGGTGGCCGCGGCGCTGGCGGCCGACCACCTGGCGCTCGGCGAGCACGACCAGGCGCTGGCCGCCGCCGAGCGTTCGGTACAGCTCGAAGCCGAGCAGGACACCGCATGGCTGGTGCTGGCCGACCTGCACGCCGAGCTCGGGGACGAGGGGTCGGCCGAGTGCGTGCGCCGCGAACACGCCCGGATCCGCGCCGAACTCGGGGTGCCGACGCTCGTGCGCCGGAGTCGGACGGCGGGTCAGATGAGGCCCTCGCGCACCGCGTAGGCGACGGCGTGCGACCGGTTGCGTAGCTGCAGCCGGGTGGTGACGCCGTGCAGCACGTTCTTCACCGTGCGCTGGCTGTAGCACAGCGTGCGGGCGATCTCGTCGGTGTCGAGGCCCTCGGCGACCAGGCGCAGCACGTCGGCCTCGCGCTGCGACAGCTTGTCGAGGTGCGGCGTGCCCGTCCGCCGCGGGGTCCCGCCCGTCCGGTCGAGCAGGTCGCGGGGCAGGACGCGACGGCCCGCGGCGACGTCACCCACGGTGCGCACGAGGACGTCGGATGTCGCTTGTGTGCGTCGCAGCACGCCGCTCACGCCGGCCTCGGCCGCTGTCGTCACGGTCTCGTGATCGACGGCGCCCAACACCAGAAGGGTATGGCGCACACCGGCTTTGCGCAGTGAGCGAAGAATCCTCACGGTTGCGTCGTCCAGCACGTCGGCCACGGCGATCGCGACGTCGGCGCCGTGCAGGCCGGCGGAGCCGACCACCTCGACCTCGGCCCTGGGGCGCAGTTGGCTGACGACGCCGGCCTCGAGAATCGGATCATCGGCGTACACGTAGGTGCTCAGTGGTCGCGACATTGCGGACTTCCTCCCGGTCGGTCGTATGGAAGGAAGTGTCCGCACGGGCCTCAACAACGGCTCAACGCCGCCGACGGGCCGCTCAACACATCACCCTCACCCCGCGGATAGCAAATCCTCACCGATGGCGAGCGGAATGTGGCTCGTCGTCGATTCCGGAGACGTCCGGACATCGCGACCATCGGTAACGACAGGGATACAACACAACCGAACATCTCAGGAGCCGATATGAGCGTCACAGGTCGCAGAGCACACCGCTGGGTTTCGCCGGTCATCGGCGCAGCGGCAATCGCGCTACTGGCGGTCATCCCGACCGCGGGCGCCGAACCCCGCGAGTGGGACATCGGGGACTTCGACAGCTGCGAACGAAATCAGCCGCCGAGCAACAGCGTCGAGGAGTACATCGAGCACGTGCAGTGGTGCTGCTACCGGTCCGGCGGTGACTGGAACGCGGCGACCAGCACGTGCGTCGCTCCGCTGGCCGCGAACTCGCCGATCCGCAGGCCGGGGGGAATCGTCATACCGGATCAGGTCCTGGTCGAGAACGGCGCACCCAGGAATCCCGGCCCGCCGGTACCCACCGGTGAGACCGTCGACTAGTCGAGGTAGTCGCGCAACACCTGAGAGCGGCTCGGGTGGCGCAACTTCGACATCGTCTTGCTCTCGATCTGGCGGATCCGCTCGCGGGTCACGCCGTACACCTGGCCGATCTCGTCGAGGGTGCGCGGCTGGCCGTCGGTGAGCCCGAAGCGCAGCCGGACGACGCCCGCCTCGCGCTCGGAGAGCGTCTCCAGCACCGACTGCAGCTGATCCTGCAGCAGGGTGAAGCTCACCGCGTCGACGGCGACGACGGCCTCGGAGTCCTCGATGAAGTCGCCGAGCTGCGAGTCGCCCTCGTCGCCGATGGTCTGGTCCAGCGAGATCGGCTCACGCGCGTACTGCTGGATCTCCAGCACCTTCTCCGGCGTGATGTCCATTTCCTTGGCCAGCTCTTCGGGCGTGGGCTCGCGGCCCAGGTCCTGGAGCAGCTCGCGCTGGATGCGGCCGAGCTTGTTGATGACCTCCACCATGTGCACCGGGATGCGGATGGTGCGGGCCTGGTCGGCCATCGCCCTGGTGATGGCCTGCCGGATCCACCACGTGGCGTAGGTCGAGAACTTGTAGCCCTTGGTGTAGTCGAACTTCTCCACCGCGCGGATCAGGCCGAGGTTGCCCTCCTGGATGAGGTCCAGGAACGCCATCCCGCGGCCGGTGTAGCGCTTGGCCAGCGAGACCACCAGGCGCAGGTTCGCCTCGAGCAGGTGGTTCTTGGCGCGGTCGCCGTCCCGGCAGATCCACTGCATGTCGCGGCGCTGCTGCACCGGCAGCTTCTCGCCCTTGTCGGCGAGCTCGGTCAGCTTCTGCGTGGCGAACAGGCCGGCCTCGATGCGCTTGGCGAGCTCGACCTCCTCCTCCGCGTTGAGCAGCGCGACCTTGCCGATCTGCTTGAGGTACGCGCGTACCGAGTCGGCGGAGGCAGTGAGCTCGGCGTCCTTACGGGCCTGCCGCAGCGCCTCGGATTCCTCTTCGTCCCAGACGAAGTCGCCGGACGCCTTGTCCTTCTCGGACGGCTCGGCGATCTCTTCCTCTTCGACCGGGGCCGCCGTCTCGACCTTCGCGGCCACAGCGGGGGTCTTCGCCGCCTCGGCCCCTGCCGCGGGTTCCTCGTCGTCGGTGTCCAGATCGTCGAGGTCGATTTCGGGCTCGTCGATCGCCTCGAGGTCCTCGCCGGGTTCGGCCTCGACGTCGTCGGTCGTCTCGAGGTCGGTGTCCTCGACGAGGCTCTCCTCGCCGGCACCGGCCTCGGGTGCGGTCGACTTCTTCGCGCGGGTCTTGGCGGGTCCCTTGGCGGCGGCCTTGGCAGGCTTGGCGCCTGCGCGGGCCTTGGGCGCCGCACCGTTCTCGGCCTTGGCCGCGCGGGCGGGAGCCTTGGCGGCGCGCTTGGCGGGCGCCGACCCGTTGGCGGTCTTCGCCGGGGCGGCTCTCTTGGCGGGAGTCTTGGTGGCGGTGCGCTTCACCGGCTCGTCGGTTGCCGGGCTTGCCTTGGTCGCTGCCACGTACACCCTTTCGGTCGTGCGTACTTCGGTCTGCGCAGGCGTGCGCCACCGAAAGCGTCTGCTATGTCGAATGCGGCGTTGTATCTACTGGGGATTACCCGCCGCTATTCGGTAGGCGGCCGCCTCGACCATTGTAACGACAGTGTGTGGTAACGCCGCCTCGAGCGGCAAATCCGGCCCGCCCCGCGCGTGTCCGGCGAAAAGTTACTTGGCAGTAGAGGTGACGTCGACCGCTGCGGCCATCGCGGCGCCGACGATGCCGGCGGTGTTCTGCAGAGTGGCCGCCACCACAGGGGTGCGGTTCTTCAGCAGCGGGATCCACTTGTCCGCCTTGCGGCTGATGCCGCCGCCGGCGATGAAGAGGTCGGGCCAGATCGCGTTCTCGATCGCCACGAGCACCCTGGTGACCTCCTCGGACCACCGCTCGTAGCTCCAGTCCTTGCGTTCCTTCACCGAGGACGCGGCCCGGTGCTCGGCTTCCTTGCCGCCCACCTCGAGGTGGCCGAACTCGGTGTTGGGCAGCAGGGCGCCGTTGTGGATCACCGCGGACCCGATGCCGGTGCCGAAGGTCAGCAGGACGATGACGCCGGTGTTGTCACGCCCCGCGCCGAACCGCTCCTCGGCCAGCCCGGCCGCGTCGGCATCGTTGAGCACCGTGACCCTCTGACCGCCGAGTTCGGCGGCGATCGCCTCGGCGGCGTTCGTGCCGATCCACGCCTTGTCGACATTGGCCGCGGTGCGCACGACACCCTCGGTCACCACGCCCGGGTAGGTGACGCCCAGGTGCTCGGTCCAACCGAATTCGCGGACCACGGCGGCGATGGTCTTGGCCACCGCGTCGGGCGTGGCGGGTTGCGGGGTGGCCAGCTTGAAGCGTTCGCCGATCAGCGCCCCGGTGTCGAGGTCGACGACGCCGCCCTTGACCCCGCTGCCGCCGACGTCGATACCGAATCCGCGGCGCTGCGAGTCACCGCCGGCGTCCGGGTCTGCGACGGGGGACTCAGTGGCGGTCATGGGCGCTCCTTCAGCACACGGCCGGCGGGTACCCGGCAAGCGTCTCGCGTTCCACACACTATCGGCTCGACCATGCTCCCGCGTGACTGTCGGGCAACCGGTCGGCGACATTCCGCGCCGAAAGTGGTGCGATGGCGCAGTGACCGAAATCCACAGTGACCCGGTGACGCTGCGCGAGGTGGCCGACCAGTTGGCCGACGAGGCCGCGGCATTCGTCCGGCACAGGCGCGCCGAGGTGTTCGGCGCGGCGGGCCCGTCGGACGGGGGTGCGGTGCGGTCGAAGAGCAGCCGCACCGATCCCGTGACGATCGTCGACACCGAGACCGAACGGTTGTTGCGGGAGCGGCTGGCCGTGCTGCGACCCGGCGAGCACGTGCTGGGCGAGGAGGAGGGCGGCGCGGCCGGGGTGCGCGCCGGACGGATCACCTGGGTGCTCGACCCGATCGACGGCACGGTGAACTTCGTGTACGGCATCCCGGCGTACGCGGTGTCGGTGGCCGCCCAGCTCGACGGCGAATCGGTGGCGGGCGCCGTCGCCGACGTGGCGGCCGGGGTGGTGTACTCCGCGGCGCGCGGCCACGGGGCGCAGGCGCGGGACGGCGCCGGGACCCGCCCGCTGCGGTGCAGCGACGCCGACGAGCTGGCGCTGGCGCTGCTGGGCACCGGTTTCGGCTACGCGCCGCAGCGGCGCCAGGAGCAGGCCGAGATCCTGACCCGCGTGCTGCCGCTGGTGCGTGACATGCGGCGCATCGGCTCGTGTGCCCTCGACCTGTGCATGGTCGCCGCCGGCCGGCTCGACGCCTACTACGAGGACGGCGTCAACGTGTGGGACTGGGCGGCGGGTGCGCTGATCGCCGCGGAGGCCGGTGCCCGGCTGTGGCTGCCGCCGCCCGACGGCGGGGTGGGCGGCGCCGGCCTGGTCGTCGCCGCCGCGCCCGGTGTGGCCGCCGAATTGATCGACGTGCTCCGCCGGGCGGGGCTGGGCTGAGGCAGCCCGTCAGCAGCCGGTGCCGTGGATCTTCTCGACCAGGGTGGGGTCGGCGGCCGCGGTCGCGTCCGGGCGCAGGCTGGCCAGCACCGCCTCGATGTCGTCGCTGGCGTTCAGTTCGCTGAACTCGGTGCCGATCGCCAGATCCACGACGGGGTCGGGGCGCTCGTCCTCGAACAGCTCGGCGCAGGGCGCCACCAGCCAGAGCGCCGCCGCGGCGGCCCGGCCGGAGGGCCCGAATCGGATCTGGCCGTGGCATTCGAGCCGGGTGCTGGCGTAGACGGCGTCGTTGGCCGCCTCGGGCTGGGCGAAGCCGAGGTCGCGCAGCTCGCCGGCCACTTCGGCGGCCTGCCCGCCCTGCCCGCTGGCGTTGAGCACGCGGATCCGCGTGTCGGCGAGCTTGGCCGGCTCGACCTCGATCATGTCCGCGCCCGACACCTGGGTGCCCAGGGGCGGCGGCGTGGGTTCACCGGGCGCAGGCGCGGGCGGCCGGTTGCACACCGCCGCCTGGACGACGTCGGGGGCCTGGTTCAGCGCCATCGACCACACCAGCATGGTCACCACCGCGAGCGCTGCCAGCGTGATCAGCGCGGGCAGGTAGTTGCGGCGACGGAACGGCCGACCGTGCTTGTCGAAGGCCGTGCCCTCGGTGATGTGGGAAACCACGTCTAGCACTCTAAGGCCTGGTGAGACGAAGGTTGTCTGCGGTGGGAGGCCACCCGGAGCGGCACTGTGATGTAAATCACAATGGAACGTGTGGCAGTACGGGCACGAATCGTTTGGGGAATGCGTTCGACGCTGGTACAAAGCACTGCTGCAAGGATTGATGGAGGGGACGAGGACGATGGCTACCGACTATGACGCTCCACGCCGCACGGAGACCGACGACGTCTCCGAAGATTCGCTCGAGGAGCTGAAGGCGCGGCGCAACGAAGCCCAGTCGGCCGTCGTCGACGTCGACGAGTCCGAATCGGCCGAGTCGTTCGAGCTGCCCGGCGCCGACCTCTCGGGAGAGGAGCTGTCGGTCCGGGTCATCCCGAAGCAGGCCGACGAGTTCACCTGTTCGAGTTGCTTCCTCGTGCACCACCGCAGCCGGCTCGCCAGTGAGAAGAACGGCATGATGATCTGCAGCGACTGCGCTGCCTGACGTCGGCTCAATCCTTGCGCAACGCGGCGAGCACCCGGTCCGGGTGCCGCGTGCTGATCAACCAGTACGGCGTCGGGTCGTCCGGGTCGTCGAGCACCAGCAGGATCATCGGGCCGACCCACGCCCGGTGCACGACGTAGGCCGCCGGGTCGAGCTGTCGGCCCAGTGCCGCCGTCTTCGCCGACCTGGGAACCTCCGCGGACCGGGCGACGACGTCGACCGGCAGGTGCGCCTCGTTCACCCACAGTTCCGGACCGGTGTCGGGGCTGGCCTCGGGGCCGGGCAGCACCACCCGCACCTCGGTCCTGCTGAACCACACCAGAACCGCGGCGGCGACCGGCAACAGCACCGCGAACGGCAGCCAACCGGGCGCACTCCGTACGCCCAGGGTCACCTCGTACGCGATCAGCGCGCCGAGCCCCAGCCCGGGCAGCCACCACCACCACGGCACCCACAACCGCTCGCGGTAGCGCACCGTTTGTGTGGTCGCGCGCGTGTCTGACACGCGGGCCAGAGTAATCTGTGACGTCGTGTCCACCTCTCTGGCGGTTGTGCGCCTGGACCCCGACCTGCCGATGCCCAGCCGAGCCCATGACGGCGATGCGGGCGTCGACCTGTTCAGCGCCCAGGACGTCGAACTGGCTCCCGGCCAGCGCGCACTCGTGCCCACCGGAGTCGCCGTCGCCATCCCGCACGGGATGGTGGGGCTGGTGCACCCGCGCTCGGGTTTGGCTGCGCGCGTGGGACTTTCGATTGTCAACAGCCCCGGCACGGTTGATGCCGGCTATCGCGGCGAGATCAAGGTGGCACTGATCAACACCGACCTGCAGACCCCCATCGTCGTGCGCCGCGGCGACCGGATCGCCCAGCTGCTGGTGCAGCGGGTGGAACTACCCGATCTGGTCGAGGTGGCCTCGTTCGACGAGGCCGGTCTGGCAGGCACCACCCGTGGCGAAGGCGGCCACGGTTCCTCCGGCGGACATGCGAGTTTGTGATGGCATTCGGGAAACGTAAGAGCAGGGACGACATCGAGGCAGAGACCTCGGAGGCCGCGGCGGCCGCCGAAGCCGAACTCGAGGGCCCGTTCGACATCGACGACTTCGACGATCCGGCCGTCGCGGAACAGGGCAGGCTCGATCTCGGGTCGGTGCTGATCCCGATGCCCGCCGCCGGCCAGGTGCAGGTGGAACTCAACGAGGGCGGCGTGCCGAGCGCGGTGTGGGTGGTGACGCCCAACGGCCGGTTCACCGTCGCCGCGTATGCCGCCCCGAAGTCCACCGGACTGTGGCGTGAGGTCGCCGGCGAGCTGGCCGACTCGCTGCGCAAGGACTCCGCCGAGGTGCGCATCCAGGACGGTCCGTGGGGCCGCGAGGTGGTCGGCACCGCCAGCGGTGTGGTGCGGTTCATCGGGGTCGACGGCTACCGCTGGATGATCCGCTGCGTCGTCAACGGGGTCGCCGAATCGGTGGACGCGCTGGCCGAGGAGGCACGCACCGCTCTGCGCGACACCGTGGTGCGGCGTGGCGACACGCCGCTGCCGGTGCGCACGCCGCTACCGATCCAGCTGCCCGAGCCGATGGCCGCACAGCTGCGTGCGGCGGCCGCCGCCCAGTCGGGCGGACAGCAGCCGCAGGCCCCGGAGGCCGAGGAGCAGCAGCCGCCGCCCGAGCCGACCGCCAGGCGCAGCGCCCAGGGCTCGGCGATGCAGCAGCTGCGCACCATCACCGGCGGCTAGATCACGCTTCTTCCAGGGCGGCCAGGCACGCCGCGCCCAGCACCGCCGGGTCGGCGCCCATCTCGTCGAGGGTGACCGTGCGCAGCGCGGCACGTGGCGCCGCCGACACCCACTCGAGGCCGACCTCGACCGGATGCACCGGGTCGTCGGTCGCCGCGGCCACGCCCATCGGCGCCGCAAGCCGCTCGAGTTGCGGACACGTCGGCGCGACGTAGCGGGCCGCCTCGTCCATCGCCTCGGGCAGATCGGGCCACTGACCCACCCACGACCGGGTCAGCTCGTCGGCCAGCCAGGCCGGGCTCGAGGCGCGCATCTGGGCGGTGGCCGCGGCCAGTCCGTCGCGGCGCAGCACGTCCGCCGAGTACCGGGCCGTGGCCGCGGCGGGCGCCGTTTCGGGGGAGCCGGTCCACGGCGGCAGCGCGGCCAGGACGGCCACCGTGAGGCCGGGATGGTCGAGCGCCCACGCGACAGCCACCGCCGCACCGATGGACACCCCGCCGACGGCGATCGGGCCCTCGCGGGCCGCCTCGTCCAGCGCCTCCAGGTAGCCCTCGACGAGCCGGTCCGGCCGGGGCGGAGGCGTCATCACGACCGCCCCGACACCGTGCAGGGCCGAGGAGAACGCCCGGTAGACGTAGTCGTCGTCGGACCCGGTTCCCGCCAGCAGCACCGTCGTCACCCCGCGCAGATCGACCGCCATTCCACGATCGTGCCGGGTGCGTCAAGCACGTCGCGCACCGGCTCACGGGGGCCCGTCGCAACGCCGGCGTGGCGCGGCGCACCCCACGTGGCAAAAGGGAACGCAGAGGTCTACCGTGGCGTTGGATTGGGTAGACCCAGAGTGGATCTGCATTAGTCAGGAGAGACCATGGCCACGGCCGAAGGGTATCTGCGCCGGCTCACCCGACGCCTGACGGAGGACCCCGAGCAACTCGACGTCGAGGAACTCTCCGATGAGGCCGCGGGCACCGGCGCACAGAAGGTGATCGACTGTCAGCGCGGGCAGGAAGTCACAATGGTCGGCACGCTGCGCAGCGTCGAGGCCAACTCGAAGAACTGCGCCGGCGGCGTCCGCGCGGAACTGTTCGACGGCACCGACTCGGTGATGCTGGTGTGGCTCGGCCAGCGCCGCATCCCCGGCATCGAGTCCGGGCGCACCCTGCGGGTGCACGGCCGGATCGGCAAGCTCGAGAATGGCGTCAAGGCTTTGTACAACCCGCACTACGAAATTCAGAAGTGAGCAGGGAGATCCGGAGTTGACTTCGCCCGGAGATCAGCCGGGCAAGCCCACGAGCGCGCAGGCCCTGCTCGCCCAGATGGGCGGCGTCAGCGGTCTGATCTATTCCTCGCTGCCCGTCGTGGTGTTCGTGCCGGTGTCCTCGGCCGCCGGCCTGGTGCCCGCGATCTGCGCGGCGCTCGGCGTGGCCACCCTCATCCTCATCTGGCGCCTGATCCGGCGCGAAACCACCCAGCCCGCGATCTCCGGGTTCTTCGGCGTCGCGTTCTGCGCGCTGATCGCCTACCTGATGGGCGAATCCAAGGGCTATTTCCTGCTGGGCATCTGGATGTCGCTGTTCTGGGCCGCGGTGTTCGGCCTGTCGGTGCTCATCCGCAGGCCCGTCGTCGGCTACATCTGGGGCTGGGTCAACGGCCACGACCGCAGCTGGCGTGACGCACGCAAGGCGGTGCGGGCCTTCGACATCGCCACCCTGTTCTGGGTGCTGGTGTTCGCCTCGCGCTTCGTGGTGCAGGAACACCTGTACGAATCCGACGAGACCGGCTGGCTGGGCTTCGCCCGCATCGCCATGGGCTGGCCGCTGACCGCCGTCGCCGCGCTGGTCACCTACTTCGCCATCCGGGCGGCTCAGCGCGCGCTGCACGCCGAGCGCGACGGGCACGCCGACCCGGACGCCCCGGACCCCGGCGGGTCCGTCGACGACGCCGAGACCGCAGACGCCCGGACCGACTGACCGGCCGGCGGGCACGCCATGGCCACGACGACGGGGTCCGACCGGTCGCTGATCGCGGTGGCGGTGCTGGCCTCGTTCGTGGCGTTCCTCGACGGTTCGGTGGTCAACCTCGCCCTCCCGGCGATCAGCGCCGACCTCGCACCCGGTTCGACGGGCGGGCTCGCGCTGGAGCAGTGGGTGGTGGACGGCTACCTGCTCGCGCTGGGTGCGCTCATCCTGGTGGCGGGCGCCGTGTCCGACCAGTTCGGCCGGCTCGCCGTGCTGCGGTGGGGCCTGGTCGTCTTCGCGGCCGCGTCGCTGCTGTGCGCGCTGGCGGCCAGCGGATGGCTGCTGGTGGCCGCCCGCTGCCTGCAGGGCGTCGGGGCGGCCTTCCTGGTGCCCAGTTCGCTGGCGTTGATCAACGCCCGGTTCACCGGCGCCGCGCAGGCCCGCGCCATCGGCACCTGGACGGCGTGGACCGGCACCGCCTTCATCGCCGGTCCGCTGCTGGGCGGGGTGCTGGTCGACGCGCTGAGCTGGCGGTGGATCTTCGGGGTCAACGTGATACCGCTGGCGATCACGCTCTACCTGACCGTCCGGCTGCCCGCCGAGGTGTCGGCCGCAGACCGGTCGGCGACCGTCGACGTGGTCGGCGCGGTACTGGCCGCGGCGGGACTCACCGGCACCGTCTTCGCCCTGATCGAGCAGCAGCGTCTCGGCCTGTCCGATCCGGCGGTGTGGGGGAGCCTGGCGGTGGGTGTGGTCTGTCTGCTGGCCTTCCCGTGGTGGGAGCGCCGCACCCCGCATCCGATGATGCCGCTGGGGATCTTCGCGGCGCGCAACTTCGCGGTCGGCAACCTCGCGACGGTCTTCCTCTACGCGGCCGGCCGTGTCGCTCACCACGCTCATCGTCGCGCTGTTCCTGCAGGAGGCGGCCGGGCTGTCGGCCACCGCGGCCGGGCTGGCCACGCTGCCGATGCCGCTGCTGTCGTTCCTGCTGGCCCGCCGGTTCGGCGCGCTGGCCGGGCGGCACGGGCCGCGGCTGTACATGGCGGTCGGTCCGCTGGTGGCAGCGGCCGGCGCCGTGCTGATGGCCACCGCCCACGAGCCGTTCGACTTCTGGACGCAGATGCTGCCCGGCCTGGTGGCCTTCGGGCTCGGACTGTCGATCACGGTGTCTCCGCTGACGTCGGCCGTGCTGGCCGCGGTCGACCCCGCCCAGAGTGGTGTCGGTTCGGCGGTGAACAACGCGGTGTCACGGGTGGCCGGCCTGATCGCCATCGCGTTCACCGGTGTGATCATCGGCGGCACAATGGATTTCGACGGTTTCCGGCAGGGCGTGCTGGTGGTCGCTGGGCTGTTCGTGGTGGCCGGCGCGGTGTCGGCGGTGGGTATCCGCAACGATCGCGTCGACCTCGACCGGATCACCCCGGACGTCGCGGCGATCTGCCACGACCGCGTGACGCCGCCACCGGCCTACCGCTGAGCGGCGCTCACTTCGGGCGGTTCAGCAGCACGTCGCGCAGCTCGTCCTCGACCTCGGCGACCGCGACGAACAGCAGTTCGTCACCACCCTCGAGCGGTTCGTCGGCCTCGGGCACGATCACCCGGGCCCCGCGCAGGATCGTCACCAGGGTGGCGTTGCGGGGCAGTTCCAGCCGCTTGACCGGTTTGCCGCCCCACGGGGTGTCGTCGGGCAGCGTGATCTCCACCAGGTTGGCCTGACCCTTGCGGAACTCCATCAGCCGCACCAGGTCACCGACCGCGACGGCCTCCTCGACCAGCGAGGCCAGCATGCGGGGTGTCGACACCGCCACGTCGACGCCCCAGTTCTCGTCGAACAGCCACTCGTTGCGGGGATCGTTGACCCGGGCGACCACCCGCTGCACGGCGAACTCGGTCTTGGCGAGCAGGCTGACCACGACGTTGACCTTGTCGTCGCCGGTCGCCGCGATCACCACGTCGAACTCCTCGAGGCGCACCGATTCGAGCTCGCTGAGCTCGCAAGCGTCGCCGAGACGCCAGTGCGCGGCGGGGATGGCGTCGACGTCGACGTGGTCGGGGTTGCGTTCGAGCAGCGTCACCTCGTGGTTGCTCTCGAGCAGCTCGCGGGCGATCGAGCGGCCGACGGCGCCGGCGCCGGCAATCGCGACCTTCATCGGGCCTCGCTGTCCTCGCTCGGCGGCAGCGCCGAGATGGCCAGCGCCTCGGCGATGTGGCCGGCCACCGCGGCGATGTACACCTGGTCGCCGGCCTGGATCACGGTCTTGGGGTCGGGCAGCAGCCCGCTGCCGAACCGGATCAGGAACGCCACTCGGCCCGCGGTGGCGGCTTCCAGGTCGGTGACCCGGCGACCCACCCAGTCCTCGTGCAACGGCAATTCGGCGACCCCGACGTTGCCCGACGGGTCACGCCACTTGGTGGTCTCGGTCTCCCGGGTGAGCACGTTGAGCAACCGGTCGGTGGTCCAGGGCACGGTGGCCACCGTCGGGATGCCGAGGCGTTCGTAGACCGCGGCGCGCTTGGCGTCGTAGATGCGCGCGACCACCCGTTCGACGCCGAAGGTCTCGCGGGCCACCCGCGCCGAGATGATGTTCGAGTTGTCGCCCGACGACACCGCCGCGAACGCGCCGGCGCCCTCGATGCCCGCGCGCAGCAGCACCTCGCGGTCGAACCCCATGCCCAGCACCCGCTCGCCGGGGAACTCGGGGCTCAGCCGGTGGAAGGCGGTGCTGTCGCGGTCGATGACGGCGACGTCATGACCGATCCGCGACAGGCTGTCCGACAACGACGCGCCGACCCGGCCGCAACCCATCACCACTACACGCACCTGACGGTCCCTTTCACACAGCACGCCGGCGGAGAAATGGACTTCTACTCCGCGCACGTCGAACGCTACCGCCAAACCCGACTGCGCTTACCCTTGGACCTCGTGTCCAAGCTTTCGACCGCAGCGCGTCGGCTCGTGCTGGGCCGGCCGTTCCGCAGTGACAGGCTGTCGCACACGCTGCTGCCGAAGCGGATCGCGCTGCCGGTCTTCGCCTCCGACGCGCTGTCCTCCACGGCGTACGCGCCGGAGGAGATCTTCCTGGTGCTGTCGGTCGCCGGCCTGACCGCCTACTCGATGGCGCCGTGGATCGGCCTGGCCGTCGCGGGCGTGATGCTGATCGTGATCGCCAGCTACCGGCAGAACGTGCACGCCTACCCGTCGGGCGGCGGCGACTACGAGGTGGTGACCACGAACCTCGGCCCGACCGCAGGCCTGACCGTCGCCAGCGCCCTGCTCGTCGACTACGTCTTGACCGTCGCAGTGTCGATGTCGTCGGCGATGAGCAACATCGGGTCGGCCGTGCCGTTCATCGGAGAGCACAAGGTGTGGTTCGCTGTCGCGGCGATCCTCATCCTCGCCTCGCTCAACCTGAGGGGCATCCGGGAGTCCGGCACGGCCTTCGCGATCCCCACCTACGCCTTCATGGTCGGCATGGTGATCATGCTGGTCTGGGGTTTCGTGCAGATCTACCTGCTCGGCGAGCCGTTGCGCGCCGAGTCGGCGGACTTCGAGATGCACTCCGAACACGGCGACGTGCTCGGCTTCGCGCTGGTGTTCCTGGTCGCGCGTGCCTTCTCGTCGGGATCGGCGGCGCTCACCGGCGTGGAGGCCATCAGCAACGGTGTTCCGGCGTTCCGGAAACCCAAGTCCCGCAACGCCGCGACGACGCTGCTGCTGCTGGGCGTCGTCTCCATCACGCTCTTCTTGGGCATCATCATGCTCGCCAGGGCGACCGGTGTGCAGATGGCCGAGCGGCCGCTGGAGCAACTCGGCGGCGCTCCGGCCGACTACCAGCAGAAGACGCTGATCGCCCAGCTCGCCGGCGCGGTGTTCCACGACTTCCCGATCGGGCTGTTCCTCATCGCCCTGGTCACCGCGCTCATCCTGGTGCTGGCCGCCAACACGGCGTTCAACGGCTTTCCGGTGCTGGGATCGATCCTGGCGCAGGACCGTTTCCTGCCGCGCCAGCTGCACACCCGCGGCGACCGGCTGGCCTTCTCCAACGGCATCCTGTTCCTGGCATTTGCGGCGATGGCGTTCGTGATCGCGTTCCAGGCTCAGGTGACGGCGCTCATCCAGCTCTACATCGTCGGCGTGTTCGTGTCGTTCACGCTCAGCCAGATCGGCATGGTTCGGCACTGGACCCGGCTGCTGCGCACCGAGACCGATCCCGTGCTGCGGCGCAAGATGATGCGCAGCAGGGTGATCAACGGCATCGGGCTGACCGCGACGGGCACCGTGCTCGTCATCGTGGTGGTGACGAAGTTCCTGGTGGGCGCGTGGATCGCCATCCTGGCGATGATCTTCTTGTTCGTGGTGATGAAGCTGATCCGCAAGCACTACGACACGGTGGCGCGCGAACTCGAGGAGCAGGAGGCCGAAGAGGACGACATGGTGCTGCCCAGCCGCAACCACGCGATCGTGCTGGTGTCGAAGATGCATCTGCCGACGCTGCGGGCGCTGGCCTACGCGCGGGCCACCCGCCCCGACCAGCTGGAGGCCATCACCGTCAGCGTCGACGACGGCGAAACCCGTGCGCTGGTGCACAAGTGGGAGGACAGCGACATCAACGTCCCCCTCAAGGTGATCGCCTCGCCCTACCGGGAGATCACCCGTCCGGTACTCGACTACGTCAAACGGGTCACCAAGGAGTCGCCCCGCACGGTGGTCACGGTCTTCATCCCCGAGTACGTCGTCGGGCACTGGTGGGAGCAGGTGCTGCACAACCAGAGCGCCCTGCGGCTGAAGGGCAGGCTGCTCTTCGAGCCCAACGTGATGGTCACGTCGGTGCCATGGCAGCTGAGCTCCTCGGAGAGGCTGAAGACGCTGGCGCCGCAGTCGGCCCCCGGTGACGCCCGGAGGGGCTTCCTGGAGTGAGCGCCGCCGCGCCGGCCGACCCCGGCGAACTCGTCGTCACCACCGGGCCCGCCGCCAACGGCGGCAGCTGCGTCGCGCGCCATGACGGCCGCGTGGTGTTCGTGCGCTACGCACTGCCGGGGGAGACGGTCCGGGTGCGGGTGGTCAGCAGTCGCGAATCCTATTGGCACGCAGACGTTCTTGAGGTGATCGAGCCGTCCGCCGACAGGATCGCCTCGCTGTGCCCGATCGCGGGTGTCGACGGCGCCGGGTGCTGCGACCTGGCGTTCGCCGAGCCGGGCGCCGCCCGCCGGTTGAAGGGCGCCGTCGTCGCCAACCAGCTGGCCCGGTTGGGCGGCTACGAGTGGGGCGAGGGCGGCACGAGCGGTGAACCGGTCGCCGAGCCGGTCGGAACACCGGCCGCCACCGGGTGGCGCACCCGGGTCAGGCTGGACACCTCGCCGGAGGGCCGGGCGGGCTTCCACCGCTATCACAGCCCGGTGCTGGTCGAGGACCTCGACTGCGCGCAACTGCCCCCGGGCATGCTCGACGGTCTCGCCGAGCGCAGCTGGCCGCCGGGGGCGCACGTGCACGTCGCGGTCGACGACGACGGCACCCGTCACGTCGTGCAGTCCGGCCCGCGCACCGGCGGACGGTCGGCCACCGAGGTCGTGGAGGGCGGCTACGAGGCGGTGCAGCGCGTCGGGGAGCGGGTGTGGCGGGTACCGGTCACCGCGTTCTGGCAGTCCCACCGCGACGCCGCGCGGCACTACAGCGCGCTGATCGGCGCGTGGGCCCGCCTGCAGCCGGGCATGACGGCATGGGATCTCTACGGCGGCGCGGGCGTGTTCGCCGCGGTGCTGGCCGAAGAAGTGGGGGAGGGCGGCCGGGTGCTCAGCGTCGACACCTCACGTGGCGCGTCCCGATCGGGGCGTGCGGCGCTGGCCGACCTCGGCCAGGTGTCGGTGGTCACCGATTCGGTGCGGCGGGCGCTGGCGGCGGAGCGGCGGCCGGCAGACGTGGCGGTGCTCGACCCGCCGCGCACCGGCGCAGGCCGCGAGGTGATCGACCAGCTCGCGGCCGCGGGTGTGCCCCGGGTGATCCACGTGGGTTGTGAGGCGGCGGCGTTCGCGCGCGACGTCGGGCTCTACCGCGGACACGGGTACCGCGTCGAGGAGCTGCGGGTGTTCGACGCGTTCCCGCTCACCCATCACGTCGAGTGCATCGCGGTGCTGGCGGCCTAGCCGTCGGGCCGCTGATAGACGTCGGGGACGCCGTCGTGGTCCGCGTCGCGGGTCTCCTCTTCGTGCACGGCGCGGTACCGACGGTTGCGCAGCCGCAGCACCACCGTCGCGAGCACGGCCGCCGTCAGCGACCCGACGAGCACGCCGATCTTCACGTGGTCCTCGCGGCTGCTGTCGTCGCCGTAGGCGAGGTCGCCGATGAGCAAGGACACCGTGAAGCCGATGCCCGCCAGCATCGCCATGCCGAACACGTCGACCCAGCGCAGCGCACTGTCCAGCGACGCCCTGGTGACCCCAGCCAGGAGACGTGCGGTGCCGAACACGCCGATGGTCTTGCCGACCACCAGACCGAGCACGATGCCCATGGCGATGGGGTCGCTCAGCGCGTCGGTCAGGCCCGTCACCCCGCCGACCGCCACACCGGCGGCGAAGAACGCGAACACCGGGATCGCCACGCCCGCCGACAGCGGCCTGATCCGGTGCTCGAAGTGTTCGGCGAGACCCGGCCCGGCGTCGGGTCCGCCCGCGGCCCGGCTGCGCACCACGGGAACGGTGAAGCCCAGCAGCACTCCGGCCACCGTCGCGTGCACGCCCGATTCGTGCATCAGCACCCACGTGGCGAGGGCGAGCGGTACCAGCAGCCACCACGACCGGACCCGGCGCTGCACCAGCACAGCGAACAGCGCCAGTGGCACGGCGGCCGCCGCGAGCGCCCACAGCTTGATCTCCTCGGTGTAGAACACCGCGATCACCGTGACCGCCAGCAGGTCGTCGACCACGGCCAGGGTGAGCAGGAACATGCGCAGCGCCGCGGGAAGGTGCGTCGAGATGACGGCCAGCACCGCGACGGCGAAGGCGATGTCGGTGGCCGTCGGGATCGCCCATCCGCGGGTGGCGCCGTCACCGACCGAGTAGGTCATCGCGACGAAGATGACCGCCGGGACGACCATCCCGCCGACGGCGGCCGCGATCGGCAGCGCGGCGCGGCGCGGGTCGCGAAGATCGCCCGCGACGAACTCCCGCTTGAGCTCGAGTCCGACCACGAAGAAGAAGATCGCCAGCAGCCCGTCGGCGGCCCAGGTGCCCAGTGTCAGTTCGAGGTGCAGCCCGAAGCGGTCGGTGCCGACGGGAAGGTCACGCAGCGCCAGGTAGGACGCCGACCACGGCGAATTGGCCCAGCCGATCGCCACCACCGACGCCACCAGCAGGACGGCCCCGCCGACAGTTTCCTGGCGCAGGATGTCGGCGACGCGCGACGTCTCCGCCCACGAACCACGGGCCAGCAGGCGGCGCGGCAGCGGGGCGGACCCGCCCGAATCGGTCTGCGGGTTCTGTGACACAGCCGACACCTCGTCTCACCGACATCACCGAACCGCGGGCCCCGAACCGGGCATCCGCGGTGCCGACCAGACTTCCCGGCGCACCGTGGACAAAGTGTACCGAGGCGCGCGAGACGCACTGTGACGTGATTGTGAAGGTCCCGGCTCGACAGGACCCGCACCGGTCGCCGTGCGTAAACTGGTCGAATGCTTGAACAGATCCGCGGTCCCGCCGATCTGCAGCACCTGACTCAGTCCCAGCTCAGCGCTCTGGCGGGCGAGATTCGCCAGTTCCTGATCCACAAGGTCGCTGCAACCGGTGGACACCTCGGCCCCAACCTCGGTGTCGTCGAACTGACGTTGGCCCTGCACCGGGTCTTCGACTCGCCGCACGATCCGATCATCTTCGACACCGGCCACCAGGCCTACGTGCACAAGATGCTGACGGGCCGCAGCCACGAGTTCGAGACTCTGCGCAAGAAGGACGGGCTGTCGGGCTATCCGTCGCGCAGCGAGAGCGAGCACGACTGGGTGGAGTCCAGCCATGCCAGTTCGGCGCTGTCCTACGCCGACGGGCTGGCCAAGGCCTTCGAGCTCACCGGACACCGCAACCGGCACGTGGTCGCCGTCGTCGGCGACGGCGCGCTCACCGGCGGCATGTGCTGGGAGGCGCTGAACAACATCGCCGCCGCGCGACGGCCGGTGGTGATGGTCGTCAACGACAACGGCCGCAGCTACGCGCCGACCATCGGCGGCTTCGCCGACCACCTCGCCGCGCTGCGCCTGCAGCCGGGCTACGAGCGGATCCTGGAGAGCGGACGCAAGGCGATGCGCGGCGTGCCCGTCATCGGCGAGGTCTGCTACCAGTGCATGCACAGCATCAAGGCGGGCATCAAGGATGCGCTGGCCCCGCAGGTGATGTTCACCGACCTCGGCTTGAAGTACGTCGGCCCCATCGACGGCCATGAAGAGCACGCCGTCGAGTCCGCCCTGCGGCACGCTCGCGGCTTCAACGCCCCGGTCGTCGTGCACGTCGTCACCCGCAAGGGCATGGGGTACGCGCCGGCCGAGAACGACGAGGCCGACCAGATGCACGCCTGCGGCGTCATCGACGTCGCGACCGGCCTGGCCACAAAGGTCGCCGGACCGGGCTGGACGTCGGCGTTCGCCGAGGCCCTGGTCAACTACGGCGCCAAGCGCCGCGACATCGTGGCGATCACCGCCGCCATGCCGGGTCCGACCGGGTTGTCGGTGTTCCGCGACCGCTTCCCGGACCGCTTCTTCGACGTGGGCATCGCCGAGCAGCACGCGATGACCTCGGCCGCCGGGCTGGCGATGGGCGGGCTGCACCCGGTGGTCGCCATCTATTCGACGTTCCTCAACCGGGCGTTCGACCAGATCATGATGGACGTCGCGCTGCACAAGCTGCCGGTCACCATGGTGCTCGACCGCTCCGGGGTCACCGGCAGCGACGGCGCCAGCCACAACGGCATGTGGGACCTGTCGCTGCTGGGCGTGGTCCCGGGCATGCGGGTCGCCGCGCCGCGCGATGCCACCAGGCTGCGCGAGGAACTGGGCGAGGCACTCGACGTCAACGACGGCCCTACCGCCATCCGGTTCCCGAAAGCCGATGTGGGCGAGGACATCCCGGCTGTCGAACGACGGGGAGTGGTCGACGTGCTCGCGGTGCCCGCCGCCGGGATGGGCGACGACGTGCTGCTGGTCGCCGTCGGGCCGTTCGCGGCGATGGCGCTGGAGGTGGCCGAGCGGCTGCGCAACCAGGGCATCGGCGTGACCGTCGTGGATCCGCGCTGGGTGCTGCCGGTGCCCGAGGCGATCGCCGAGTTGGCCCGCGCGCACAAGCTGGTGGTCACCCTCGAGGACAACGGCGTCGCGGGCGGCATCGGGTCGGCGGTGTCGGCCACGTTGCGCCGCAACGAGATCGACGTACCGTGCCGCGACGTGGGGCTGCCTCAGCAGTTCTTCGCGCACGCCTCCCGCAGTGAGGTGCTTGCCGATGTCGGCATCACCGACCGGAACATCGCACGCCAGATCACCGGATGGGTGGCGGCGCTGGGCACCGCGGTCTCGGAGTCCGAGGTCAGCGAGCGCCTCGACTAGTCCTGAGGCGCTGCGCTGCTCAGCGCGTCGGCCAGCACGGGCACCACGAGTTCGCGCTGCCACGGGCGCACCCGCGCCTCGATGAGGAACTCCTCGATTGCGGCGGTGGCGTCCCCGGACTCCGGGGGCTGCCAGTCCCAGCACAGCCGGCGCACCACCTCCGGGGTGATCAGGTTCTCCGCAGGCACCGTGACGCGCTCGGACACTGCGGACAGTGCGGCGCGGGCGGCCTCCAGCCGGGCCGCGGCCTCGGGTTTGCGCCGGGCCCAGCGCGACGGCGGCGGCGGTCCGTTCGACGTTTCGGCGGAGTCCGGCGGGTCGTTGTTCTCCCGCGCCCGGATCAATGCGTCGAGCCACACCTGCGCGCTGCGGCGCTGCTTCGTGCCGCCGAATATCGGCAGCGCCGTGAGCTTCTCCACGGTGTCGGGGTCGGTGGTGGCGGCGTTGACGATCGCCGCGTCGGGCAGGATCCGTCCCGGCGCGATGTCGCGGCGTCGGGCGATGTGGTCACGGGTGGTCCACAGCTCGCGCACGGCGGCCAGTGCCCGCGGATTGCGCACCTTGTGGATCCCCGACGTCCGCCGCCAGCGGTCACGCCGGGTGGGGGACGCCTCGAACGTCCGCAGGTGCTCGAATTCCTGTGCGGCCCAATCGGTCTTGCCCTGCTCCTCGAGCACCGCGGCGATCGCGTCGCGCAGTTCGAGCAGTACCTCCACGTCCAGCGCGGCGTAGTTGAGCCAGTCCGCGGGAAGCGGCCGCTTCGACCAGTCCGCCGCGCCGTGGCCCTTCATCAGCTGCAGCCCGAGGAGTCGTTGCACCATCGCCGCGAGGTTCACCCGTTCGAAGCCGGCGAGCCGGCCCGCCAGTTCGGTGTCGTAGAGCCGCGCCGGGCGCATCCCGATCTCGGCCAGGCACGGCAGGTCCTGGTCGGCGGCGTGCAGCACCCATTCGTCCTCGGCCATCACCGCGGCCACCGGCGCCACCACGTCGATCGGTGAATCGCCGTGATTCACCGGGTCGATCAGCACCGTGCCCGCCCCGGCGCGCCGGATCTGCACGAGGTAGGCCCGGTTGGAGTAGCGGAAGCCGGACGCGCGTTCGGCGTCGACAGCGAACGGTCCGTGCCCGGAGGCCAGCAATTCGGCGGCGGCCGCGATCTCGGAACGGCTGACGGACAGATCCGGGACCCCGTCGGCGGGGGTCAGCAGCGGAACGGCCTCGGGCTCTACCGGTGTGGTGTCGGGATCCGCGTCGGTGTCGTCCGGATCGGGGGGAAGCGCCTCGGTCATGTCAAGCGCGGGTGCGGGAGCTCAGGTCGGTCACCCCGGTCGGCGGAAGTCCGGCGGCATGCTCGAGGACTTCGCAGAACGCCTCGACGTGGGGTCCGAGTTCGAGGTTCGTCGCGGTCCACGACGCCCGAAGTTCGAGTTGGTGGGCGCGCGGCGGACCCGAGATGTCGCCGTAGCGCACCGACGTGGTGGCGGTGACGGTGCCGCCCAGTGCGGTCACGTGCTCGGCCCGCGAGTCCAGCGCCTCCACCAGCCAGCTCCACGCCACCTCGGGCAGCAGCGGGTCCACCGCCTCGCTGGAGTCCAGGTCGGCCTGGATGTAGGCGACCAGCCGCATCGTGCCGTCCCAGGCCTCGGCGCCCTCCGGGTCGTGCAGCAGGATCAGCCGGCCGAACGCGTCGCCCTCCGAACGCTCGGGGACGATCGTGGTGTCGGGGTGGCGGACCTCGGCGCCCAGGGCGTAGCTGTAGGGCGCCAGCCGCTGCGGCGGCCGGATCGGACCGAGCTCGATCTCCGACCGCACGGTGGTGGCGTTCATCGCCGCCACCGCCGTACGGAACTGAGCCGGTTCGCCTGCGGTCACGTCGTTTGACGCTAGACCCATCCGACCGGGCGTGTCGGCAGGCGCGCCGAATTCGATCATGAACCCCAGCGCCCCGGATCCCGTCAACTGGTGCACCGTGGATCCGCGGGTGGATGAGACGATGATCACCATGCCTGAACGGCTTGCTGACGCCATCGAAGAACTCTCGAAACCGAACCGCTCCGACGCCGAACCCGAAGAACAGAGCGCACCTGACGCTCCGCGGCGGCGCAGCCTGCTCGTTCGCTACACCCCCGCGCCGGTGCTCGCGGTTCTGGTCGTCGTCGCGGCGGTGGCCGCGGGCTGGGCGGTGTACTGGGCGCTCGGGCTGCCAGCGGTCGCGGCGCAGGCGCGCGACGCGGGACTGCCGTTCGGGGCGCTGCGCTTGGCGTGCGCGGTGGTCGCCGCCCTGCTGGTGGGCGCGTCCGTCGCCCGGATCTGTCACCCGGCGCAGACACTGCGGCGCGAACTGCGCAGCAGCCTGACCGCCTCCCGCAGGCGCGCCACCCGAACCCCGCTGTTCGGCGCCGTGGTGCTGGCGGCCGTCCTGGGCGCCGGGGTGGCCGCGGTGCTCACCTGGAAGGTCACCGGTGAGGTGTTTCCGGCGGGCGCCACCGACACCTCCTCGACGCTGCGCGCCGCACTGCCGCTGCTGATCGGCGCCGCCGTGGCGGTGCTGCTCGTGCTGGTGTTCCGGCGGCAGCTCGACGCCGAGCGGGGCCGCTTCGCCGAACGCTTCGGCGCGGCCTCTTCACAGCTGGGTGATGCCGAGGCGGCGACCCGGATCGCCGGGGTGTTCGCGCTGGCCGCGGCGGCCGACGAGAGCTCGACGTTCGCCCGCAGGCAGCAGTGCATCGACGTGCTGTGCGGCTATCTGCGGCTGCCGTATGACCCCGAATTCGGCGCCAACCACCTCGCCGAGCTGGTCTCCACCACCACCTGGACCGCCACCGCGCCTGCGACGAACATCGAGGAGAGCCGCAGGCAGGCCATCCGGCAGAACGACGGGGAGGTCCGCCAGACCGTCGTGCGGGTGATCGCCGGCCGGCTGCAGCGCGACGCCGACGCGTCGTGGGCCGGCAACGACTTCGACTTCACCGGCGTGCTGTTCGAGGACGCGTCGTTCGCCGGGGCGGTGTTCCGCGGCCGCCGGGTGCGCTTCGACGGGGCGACCTTCAGCGGCGACGCCACGTCGTTCGAGGGCGCCGCATTCGACGCCGACCGGGTGTCGTTCGACGGGGCGCGGTTCGTCACGCCGGTCACCACCTTTGCCGGCGCACGGTTGCGGGCCGCGCGCGTCTCGTTCGACGGGGCGGTGTTCGACGGCGCGGACGTCTCGTTCGAGGACACCCGCTTCACCGGCGAGGACGTCTCCTTCCGCGAGGTGGCCTTCGCGGGGGACAGGACGTCCTTCGCACGCGCGAAGTTCAGGTGTCTGCACGCGGCGTTCGACGCGCCGGTGACGTGGCGCGCCGTCACGTTCGACTGGGAGAAGCCCGAGACGCCGGGCGGCAGCCCGCAGACCATCCCGCGGTGCATCGGCCCGCGGCCGTGGCCGCCCACGTTGTCGGAGGACCAGCTGGTGGAGAAGAAGGGTGTCCGCAAGAGTATGGAGGCCGCCCGCGGCTGATCCGGCCGACGCCCGGTGTCGTGCCGCGTGGCAGCATTGGACGCGATGAATATGCGTCGTGAGCTGCCCGAGTCGCCCTACCTGGCCGCCGCGGCCGGCCGCAAGCCCCACCGGGTGCCCGTGTGGTTCATGCGGCAGGCTGGCCGGTCGCTGCCGGAGTACCGCGAGCTGCGGGCGAAGAACACCATGATGCAGGCGTGCTTCGACGCCGAGCTGATCACCGAGATCACCTTGCAGCCGGTGCGCAGGCACGGCGTCGATGCCGCAATCCTGTTCTCCGACATCGTTGTTCCGCTGCGGGCCTCGGGCATCGCGTTGGACATCGTGCCCGACGTCGGCCCGGTGATCGAGCACCCGATCCGCACCCCCGACGACGTGGCGGCACTGAGACCGCTCGAGCGCGAACAGGTTGCGCCGGTGGCCGACGCGATAGGGATGCTGGTGCGCGCGCTCGGGGACGTGCCGCTGATCGGCTTCACCGGCGCGCCGTTCACGCTGGCGTCCTATCTGGTCGAGGGCGGTCCGAGCAAACACCACGAGCGCACCAAGGCGATGATGCTCGGCGAGCCCGACACCTGGCATGCGTTGATGACCGCGCTCACCGACGTCACCATCGGCTTCCTGCAGGCGCAGGTCGATGCCGGGGTGGACGCGATCCAGGTGTTCGATTCGTGGGCGGGCACGCTGTCGCTGGCCGACTATCGCGGCTATGTGCTCCCGCACACCGCACGGGTGTTCGCCGCCCTTGCGCCCGCGGGCGTGCCGATGACGCACTTCGGGGTGGGCACCGCCGAACTCCTCGGCGCGATGAGCGAGGCGGTCGCGGGACGAGGAGCACCCGGTGTGGTCGGGGTGGATTGGCGCACATCGCTGGCCGACGCCGCCGCCCGCGTCGACCCCGGAATCGCGTTGCAGGGCAACCTCGATCCCGTCGTGCTGCTCGCGGGATGGCCGGTGGTGGAGCGCGCGGTGCGCGCGGTGGTCGAGGACGGCAGGCGTGCGGTGGACGCCGGCGCCGCAGGGCACGTGTTCAACCTCGGCCACGGCGTGCTGCCCGCCACCGATCCGGGCATCATCACCCAGGCCGTCGAACTGGTGCACTCGTTGTGACGGCCCGCTACTGCGTTGTCGGAGGCGGCATCTCCGGTCTCGTCGCCGCCTACCGGTTGCGGGTGGCGAGCGGCCCGGAGGCCGACATCACGGTGTTCGACCCCGCCGACCGGCTCGGCGGGGTGCTGCGCACCGAACGGGTCGGCGGGCAGCCGCTCGACGTGGGGGCGGAGGCCTTCATCGCCCGCAGGCCCGAGGTGCCGGCACTGCTGGCCGAACTGGGTCTGTCGAACAGGCAGATCGGCACCACGGGTGTCCGGCCGCTGATCTACAGCCGGGGCCGGCTGCACCCGATGCCGCAGGGCACGCTGCAGGGCATCCCGGCGCAGGCGTCTGCGCTGGCCGGCCTGGTGGACGACGCCACCCTGGCCCGGGTCGCCGACGAGGGTGCACGCCCGCTGGCGTGGGACCGCAGCGCTGATCCAGCGGTCGCCGCCGTGGTGGGCGAGCGGTTCGGCGAGCAGGTGGTCACCCGTTCGGTCGACCCGCTGCTCGCCGGGGTGTACGCCGGATCGGCGGCCACCATCGGCCTGCGGTCGGCGGTGCCGACGCTGGCGTCGGCGCTCGATCGCGGGGCGCCTTCACTGACCGACGCGGTGCGCCAGGCGCTGGCCGGCGCGGGGCCGGTGACGGGTTCGGTGTTCGGCGCCGTCGAGGGTGGTTACGCGGTGCTGCTGGACCACCTCGTCCAGCAGGCGGACGTGCGCTGGGCGCAGGTCGCCGTCGAGCGCGTCGACCGGTCCGGGCAGGGCTGGTCGGTAATCGACGACGAGGGCACCGCGTGGCCCGCGGACGCCGTCGTGCTGGCGCTGCCCGCGCCGGGCCTACCGCGGGTGATCGAGGCGGTGGCGCCACGGACCGCGGCGGCTGCCCGCCGGATCCCGGTGGCCTCGGCGGCACTGGTGGCGTTGGCCCTGCCGGGCGGCACCCCGCTGCCACAGCAGTCGGGGGTACTGGTCGCCGGTGGGGAGCGCCTGCACGCCAAGGCGATCACGCTGTCGTCGCGCAAGTGGGGCCGGCGCGGGAACGTCGAGCTGGTCCGGCTGTCCTACGGCCGCTTCGGCGACGATCTGGCCCGCAGCGCCGGCGATGAGGACCTGCTGTCCTGGGCCACGCAGGATCTCGAGGACGTCTTCGGCATCCGCGCCGAGCCGGAGGACAGCCACGTGCACCGGTGGATCGACGCGATGCCGCAGTACGGGCCCGGCCACGCCGCCCTGGTGGCCGAGTTGCGCGCCGGCCTGCCGCGCGGGCTCGCGGTGGCGGGCGGGTACCTCGACGGCATCGGCGTCCCGGCCTGTGTGGCGTCGGCCACCCGGGCGGCGGCCACGCTGCTTGCGCCGTCGGGCGTGGCACGATAGGTCCATGGCCAAGCTCGATTACGACGCCCTCAACGCCATGCTCCGGTACTCGATGATCTCGGTGTATGCGGCGACGCCCGGCGCGCTCGGCGAGGACCGCGGGGCGGTCGTCGACGAGACCGCGATGTTCCTCAAGCAGCGCGAGGACGACGGCGTGGTGGTCCGCGGTGTCTACGACGTGGCGGGACTGCGAGCCGACGCCGACTTCATGGTCTGGACGCACGCCGACAACGTCGAGGCGCTGCAGGCCACCTACTCGGACTTCCGGCGCAGCACCACGCTGGGCCGGGCGAGCACGCCCGTGTGGAGCACCGTGGCGCTGCACCGTCCAGCCGAGTTCAACAAGGGCCATGTGCCCGCGTTCGTGGCCGGTGAGCCCGCGGGCGACTACATCTGCGTCTACCCGTTCGTGCGGTCGCTGGACTGGTACGTGCTGCCCGACGAGGAACGCCGCCGCATGCTCGCCGAGCACGGCATGGCCGCCCGCGGCTACAAGGACGTGCGGGCCAACACCGTCCCGGCGTTCGCGCTCGGGGACTACGAGTGGATCCTGGCGTTCGAGGCGCCGGAGCTGCACCGCATCGTCGATCTGATGCGGGATCTGCGCGCCACCGACGCGCGCCGCCACGTTCGCGAGGAGACCCCGTTCTTCACGGGTCCGCGGGTCGGGGTCGAGGAACTCATCGCCCGGTTGCCCTGACCGTAGGCCTGAATTTGCTCATGCTGCACGCCCGGTGTCGCCCTGCCGATGCGCGCGAGCGCAGGAAATCCGCTATTCTCCGCCCTGACGTGTAGAGCACGTAAAAAGCGCACAGCAACGCCGTTCGGCAAAGAAATGCCATCGGTTGATGGCCAGGTCGTCGGCTTTGCTAAGATCGGCACTTCGGGTGCGCACACGGCGAGGAGAATTCCATGCGACTCAGGTCGGTGCGGACCATCGCCGTCGCCACCGCCCTGACCACCGTCGTCGCGGTGTGGACAGTGGCCGGGTGGGGCGGGCCGCACACCGTCCTGGTGATGAGCGACCTCGCCTTCGTGTTCCTCGGCATGTTCTCCACCGGCTGTGCCGTCCTGGCCGTCCGTGCGACGCGCGGCCGCCAGCGTGCGGCGTGGCTGGCGCTGACCGTGGGCCTGATCGGCTGGACGCTCGGCGAGGTGTTGTGGGCCTACTACGAGCTCGTCCTCGATCGCTCGCCGTTCCCGTCACCGGCCGACGCGGCCTACCTGGTCTTCCCGGTCGGCGCCGGTCTGGCGCTGCTGCTGTTCCCGGCGGGGCACACCGGGCAGTCCCGGACCCGGTTCGTGCTGGACGGACTGATCGTCGCCGGGTCGCTGTTCGTGGTGTCGTGGGTGACGGTGCTCCGGCGGGTCTACGAGGCGGGCGGGGAGAGCTTGTTCTCGCTCTCGCTGTCGTTGGCTTACCCGGTGTCGGACCTCGTCGTGCTCACGGTGGCCGTGCTGGTGCTGGGCCGCACCCGGGCCGGACAACGGCTGCCGCTGGTGCTCGTGGCCGTCGGTGTCGCGTTCATGGCGGTCTCCGACAGCGGATTCGCCTATCAGGTCGCCGAGGACAGCTATTACACGGGCATCTTCGACCTGGGCTGGCTGGCCGGTCTGCTGATGACGGGCGTCGCCGCACTCGTCGGCCGGGACGCCGCGGACGAGGACATCGACGTGCCGCAGATCCCGTCGCAGGCGTCGGCACTGCTGCCGTACGTGCCGCTGCTGCTGGCGGGTGTGGTGGGCACCGTCGAGTTCCTGCCCCACATCACCACCGGTCCGGTCGTTCCGGTGGCGCTCGGCCTGGTCCTGGCCGTGTTGCTGCGGCAGTTCGTCGTGGTCACCGAGAACCGGCGGCTGTTGAACGTCGTCGCCGACCAGGCGCTGCGCGATCCGCTGACCGGGCTGGCAAACTACGCCCTGTTCAACGACCGGCTGACCCACGCGATGCAACTGCGGCAGCGCGACGACCGGGCGGTCGCCCTGCTGTCGCTCGACCTCAACGACTTCAAGCTGGTCAACGACAGCCTCGGCCACCCCGCCGGTGACGCGCTGCTGATCCGGGTCGCCGAGCGGCTGGTCGGCTGCGTACGCACCGGTGACACCGTGGCCCGGCTCGGTGGTGACGAGTTCGCGGTGCTGCTCGAGGGCCGGGTCGACCACTCGCACCGCGTCGCGCACCGGGTGGTCGAGGTGTTCGACGAGCCGTTCGTGATCGACGGCCATCAGCTGCTGATGCGGCCCAGCGTCGGGCTCGCCGTGGCCAGTTTCGAGAATCAGGCCGACGAGCCGGACCTGACCGCCGAGAGCCTGTTCAAGCAGGCCGATCTGGCGATGTACGCCGCCAAACGGTCGCGCACCGGCGGCGTTCACGTCTTCAGCAGCGAGATGGCGCTGCTGTATCCCGAGGACGCCGGGTGGTCCGCCGGGCAGAGCGGCAAGCGTGGCGGGGGAGCCGACGCGGTGCGGCTGCTCGGTGAGCTCCGCCACGCCATCGACCACTACGGGCTGACGCTGGTCTACCAGCCGAAGATCGATCTGCAGACCGGCGAGGTGGTCGGGGCGGAGGCGCTGCTGCGGTGGCCGCACCCGGAGCGCGGGATGCTGGCGCCCGACGAGTTCCTGCCGCTGGTCCGCAGGCACGGCCTGATGGCGCCCATCACCCGGCTCGTGCTGAACATGGCCCTCGACGACGTGGCCCGGTGGTATCGCGCCGGCCTCGGCGTGCCCGTGGCGATCAACCTGTTCGCGCCCGCGGTCGCCGACGTCAAGCTCCCCGCACGGATCGCCGAGGCACTCGAACACCGCCACCTGCCCGCGGACGCACTCACCGTGGAGATCACCGAAGACCTGTTGCTGGACAACATCAGCCGCACCCGCTCGGTGCTCAACGACCTACGCGAGCGTGGGATACGGGTCGCCATCGACGATTTCGGCAGCGGCTACTCGGCGCTGAGCTATCTGCGCGAACTGCCCATCGACGAGGTCAAGCTCGACCGGCGGCTCATCGCACCGGTGGTCTCCGATCCTCGTGCCGCGGCGGTGGTGCGTGCGGTGGTGAACCTGACGCAGGTGCTCGGCATGGTCACCGTGGCCGAGGGCGTCGAGGACGCCGAGACCGCCGACCGGTTACGCGAGTACGGCTGCGGGGTGGCGCAGGGCTTCTACTTCAGCCCGCCGGTCGACCCCGCGACGATGCTGGATCTGCTGGCCTCCGGTATCACCCCACCGGTGCCGGCCGCGGCGACGAGCTGACACCGGGCAATTCGCCGCAAATGCCCTGATGACGGCGTAGGCACCGGCATCATGAATGGATGAGCACCAGGGCATGGGTCGGCGCCACCTTGTTCGTCTCCGCGATGGCCACCGCACCCGACGCGCTCGCGCAGGACCCCAGCGGCGAACAGTGCCCGCCGCGCAACGGCCAGAGCATCGTCATCACCGCCGGCGACATCGACTGCGTCACGGCGTCGGACTATGCGGCGCAGTACAACCCCAACGGCGACAAGTATCAGGTCATCGCGCCGTTCACCTGTTCGTCCGGCACGGCGATGACGGCACCGCTGCTGTTCCAGTGCGTCGCCGACACCGAGGACCACGCCGAGTTCGCGGTCTACCCCGGGTAGCGCCGGACGGCCTCATCGGCCGCGAGTGTGAACCTGACGACGCCTGAGCGCGATTTTCGTCGTGACGTTCACACTCGGCGCGCGTTCACGGCGCTTTCGGCACCAGCCGCAGCGAGATGGAGTTGATGCAGTACCGCTGATCGGTCGGCGTCGGATAGCCCTCACCCTCGAAGACGTGCCCGAGGTGGCTGTGGCAGTTCGCGCACACCACCTCGACGCGCGGCATGCCCATCGAGTCGTCGGGGCGCAGGATCACCGCGTCGGAGTCGGCCGGGTCGAAGAACGACGGCCAGCCGCAGTGGGACTCGAACTTCTCGCTGCTGCGGAACAATTCGGCTCCGCAGGCGCGGCACTCGTACACGCCGTCGGTCTTGGTGTCGGTGTACTCGCCGGTGAAGGGGCGCTCGGTACCGGCCCGGCGGAGCACCGCGAACTCCTCTGCGGAGAGCTTGTCGCGCCACTGGTCGTCGGTCAGTTGCACCTTGGGCGTACTCATGGTTCCAAGTTAGCGCAGCGACGGCTCCGCGGACCCGGGGCGGGATACCGTGAGGCATGCGAGGGCGGTGGAGTGCACGGCCCGGTCGTCTGGTGCTTGCGGGCGATCTGGCCGGTACCGACGGCGTCGACATCGACCTGCATCACCACCCCGCGGTCCAGGTGACGGTCGGGCTCGACGGTGCGCTGGCGGTGGTGCTCGACGACGGCCGGACCGTGCTGTGCCGGGTGACGGTCATCGCGAGCGGGACACGGCACGCGCTGCGGCCGGGCGGGGCGCGCACCGCGTTGTCGGCGTACGTCAACCCGGTGGGCCGCACCGGCGCGGCGCTCAACGGCCTCTGCCGCCGCGACGGCGATGCCGGCGTATGGACCGCACCGCTGGCCGACGACACCGCGGAACTGATCGCCGACTGCTGCCGGTCGGACGATCTCCAGGGCGCGGCGGACGTCGCCGTGCGGGAGGTGCTGCGCACTGCGGGTGTCGACCCGGCCGACGGCGCGCCGGTGCACCCTGCGCTGCGCCGAGCCGTCGAGGTGGTGTCGTCGGGCATGCCCAAGCGGGCCGACCTCGTCGCGGTCGCCCGCGCGGTCGCGGTGTCACCGGATTACCTCGGTCGGCTGTTCCGCAGGCAGACGGGTGTGTCCTTCTCGGCGACCGCCCGGTGGTCGAGACTGCTCAGCGCGCTGCCGCATCTCGACCGCGGCGCGTCGGTCACCGATGCGGCCCACCTGGCGGGCTTCGCCGACGGCGCCCACGCCCACCGGGTGTGCCGGGAGCTCGCCGGCATCGCGCCGAGCCAGGTCGCGCAGCTGCTGGCGGAAGACAGGACGGATCCGTTCAAGCGCGCGTGACCCCGTCGCACGGACACTGATGTCATGCCGGTGATGTCGAAGGTCGAGCGGGCGTTCTGCTGTGGGGCGCTGTGGCGCCGCAGCACCGACGCCGTCGTGGGCACGCTGCAGGTCGACCGATTGGGCCGCGATGTCCTCGAGATCGGTTCTGGCAGTGGCGCGGTCGCAGCGGCGCTGCAACAGGTGCTGCCCGATGCGGCGGTGACGGCCACCGATCTCGACCCGGTCATGGTGGCCACGGCGGATCGCCGCCTGCGGCCCTATCCGGCGGCGCGGGCGGTACCGGCCGATGCCACCGCCCTTCCGTTCGACGACGACGCGTTCGACTCGGTGGTCAGTTGCCTGATGCTGCACCACGTCATCGACTGGGAGGCCGCGGTCGGGGAGATCGCCCGGGTGCTGCGCCCGGGTGGGGTGTTCGTGGGGTACGACCTGGTGCGCACCCCGGCCGCGACGTGGCTGCACCGCCTCGACAGGTCACCGTTCCGGCTGTTGACGCCGCCCGAACTCGGCGACGCCTGCCGGGCCGAAGGGCTGTCGGTGGACGTCGGACCGCGTTACCGCGGTCAGGCGATGCGCTTTCTGGCGACCCGGTGATGCGGTCTCAACCTCGTTCGGCCCGAACGCATTCCTCGGCATAGGCGAACGCCGCCTCCTCATCGTCTGCGCTGAATTCGCACATCGAGGCGATCCTGCCGTCGCGGTGCTCCGTCACGATGACCATCGTCCAGGCATAACGTTCACCGTCCTGCCCGACCGCCTCGCGTTCCAGCCGGATGAGACTGCAGGCCGGTGACAGCCAGTTCACGGCCGACACCCACGTACGCGTCGATGCGACAAGGGTGTTCAGTGTCCCGAACGTGCCACGCAGCTCACTCGCCGATCGATCGGGAAAGGCGCTGTGCGACCGATTCTCGACCTGCATACCCGGGGCGCAGAGTTCATCGAACAGCCGATCGAATTCGTTGCGGTTGACCAGGATCGGCGCCTCACTCGACATCAACCCGTTCAGTGCGAACGGCGCACCCTCACCGCCGTAGTAACGGTGCTCGAGTTCGCGGCAGGCGGCGTCGAAGTCCTGCTCGTCGAAGCGGCTCTCGGAGGCGATGAGGCCGTCCCGGTCGATCTCCACGACGTGCAACTGCACGCTCTCGTTCCCGGCGTCGTCAGACCACCGGCTCCAATGCAGGTTGAGTGTCTCACCCCGCACCGCGAGGATGTGGATCTCGGAATGGTTGTACTGCGCGCAGAGCCGTTCGAACGCGGCGCGGAATTCGCCTGTGCCGCGGATGGGAGCACCGCTGATTCGCCGGCGGTCGTCGAAAACCGTTCTTTCCGAGCAGTGCCGCATGATGCCGTCGACATCGCCACTGCACAACGCATCGTTCATCGCCTGCACGACGTCGCAGGACCGGTTGGTGAGAGGCAGAGGGCTGCTGGCGGCCCGCACACGCTCCTCGGCGTAGGCGAACGCCGCCGTTTCGGCGTCAGCGTCGAACATCGACGCAGCGGCCAGCCGTCCGTCGCGGATCTCGTACACGTCGATGTGTGTCCATGCGTATTCTTCGCCGCCCGGCCCGACGGCATCTCGCTCAAAACGGCCGACCACCACAGTCGGTGTCAGCCAGCACACGGCCGAGCCCCACGTTCGCGTCGAGGCGACCAGCGCATTCAGCTGTTCGAAGCTGGCGCGGAACTCCGCGAGCGACAGGTCGCCGCCGAAGACCGAGCGCGACCTCTTCTCGACGAGGCGGAAGTCCGCCGTGGTGAGGTCGCCGAAGACACGGTCGAGGTCGCCTGCATTCACAGCGAGTGCGTATTCGACCGTGACGACACCCGCTTCGGCGAAGTCGGAACCCTCGTCGGCGTAGTAGCGCCGCTCGAGTTCGCGGTAGGCACCGTCGAAGTCGTCCTCGTCGAACCGGCCGTCATACTCGATCCGCCCGTCGGCACCCACCTCGTGCACGTAGAGGTGCGCTGTCTCATCGCCGGCGGCGCTCGACCACCGGCCCCACCCCAGATGCAGACGGTCGCCCCGCACCGCGAGCGTCCGTTCTTCGAATCGGTGGTACTGCTGGAGTACGCGGTCGATCGCAGCGCGGAGTGCTGCGCCATCGTCGATGGCATCACCCGTCAGCCGCCTCCGGTCCTCGTGGACGAACCGGCCGGCGTAGCAGCCGAACATGCCATCTCGGTCCCGCTGCCGCGCCGCGCGAGCGAGGGCGGCGGCCGTCTCGGCTGCCTTGTTGGTGACGGCGAGCCTGCTGTCGGCGGCCCGCGCCCGTTCCTCGGCGTAGGCGAACCCTGCCTCCTCGTCCTCGACCGCGAACTCGCACATCGACGCAAGTCGGCCATCGCGGAACTCGCACACGTAGATCCGAGTCCATGCATACCGCTCACCGTCGTGGCCGACGGCCTCCCGCTCGTTGCGGCCGATGCAGCACGTCGGCGACAACCAGGACGCCGCGGAGAACCACGTCCGCACCGACGTCACCATCGCGTAGAGCTCCTCGAAGGTCGCACGGAGTTCGGCGGCGGAGCGATCGCCGAAGACCGATCTCGTGCCGCTCGCGACGTGGAAGTCGGGTGTCGTCAGCTCGCCGAACACCCGGTCGAAATCACCCTTGTTGGTGGCGAGGGTGACCTCGGTCGCGACCGACCCCGCTTCGGCGAACGCAGCGCCCTCGCCGGCGTGGAAACGCCTCTCCAGCACGCGGAAGGCGTCCTCGAAGTTGTCTTCGTCGAAGCGGCCTTCATAGATGAACCGACCGTCCTCGCCGATTTCGCTCACGTGCAGACAGGTGGTCTCGTAGCCGGCGTCGTTCGACCAGCGGCTCCGGCCGAGGTGCAGGCGTTGGCCCCGCACGGCGAGGGTGTGCATGTCGAAGTGGTGGTACTGCTCGAGGATGCGCCTCTGGGCCTCGCGCAGCGCATCACTGCCGGACAGCGGATTGCCGCTGAGGCGCCTGCGGTCGTCGTAGACGAGTTCATCCGAGTAGCAGGCGAACATGGTGTCGAGGTCGCCCGATCGGGCCGCCGTCAAGAGCGCATCGGAGGTTTGGCCGGCTCGGTTCTCGACAGCCAGCCGGCTCGAGGTCGTGCGAAACAGTGCGGCGGCGTAGGCGAACGCCGCCTCCTCGTCCTCGAGTTCGAATTCGCACATCGACAGGAGCTGCCCATTGCCGAACTCGTTCGCGCACAGGCGACGCCAGGTGTACAGCTCGCCGTCTTGTCCCGCGGCTTGCCGCTCGAGCGTGAAGATGCCGCAGTGCGGAGCCAGCCAGTGAACTGCGGAAAGCCATGTGCGTGTGAAGCTCACCATCGCGTCCAGCCCTTCCATGGTCGCGCGGAACTCGGCGACGGAACGATCGGGGAAGAGTGCACGCGACCGGTTCTCGACACGCATCTGAGGGCTGGTGAGCTCGACGAACGCCCGGTCGAAGTCGCCCTCGTTCATCGCGATGATCCACTGGCTCGAGACGGTGCCTCCTTCGGCGAATGCCGCACCCTCGCCGGCGTAATACCGGTCTTCGAGCTCGCGGTAGGCGTCGAGGAAGTCGTCCTCGTCGAAGCGGGCGTGATAGACGAGCCGACCGTCGTCGCCGGTCTCGTTGACGTAGAACGTGGTGGTCTCGTTTCCATCGTCGTCGGCCCAGCGGGTCCAGACCAGGTGCAGGCGCTCACCCCGCACGGCAAGCACCCGGATGTCGAATCGGCTGTATTGAGCGAAGATGCGCTCGATCGCCGCTCGCATCGCGTCACGGCCGACGACGGGATCGCCTGCGAGCCGCCGGCGGTCGTCGTACACGAAGCGGTCGGAATACCAATCGAGGGTGCCCTCGACGTCGTGCGCCTGAACTGCACGCAGGAACGCCGGAAGGTAGGCGCAGGAGCGGTTGTCGACCGCCAGGCGCGCGGACGTGGGCGCTCGTGCCGTGTGAAGCGGGGTCGAAGCCGTCGGCTCGTCCGCATCAGCCACCCGGCCGACCGTGCTCGCGACATCCTTTGCGGCGTAGAGCCGATCAGCCTCCGCGCGAGCGCTGTTCGCGCCGCCGGTGTCTCCGGCCGCGGCGAGTACCCGGCTCAGCGCGAGGCAGGCGTCGGCGTGATCGAGCACCAGATCGGTTCCCTCGGCAACGGCAACCGCATCCCGGCCCATCGCGGCGGCCTCGTCGTGCCGGCCCTCCACGGCGAGGATCTCCGCCCGTACCGCGCGCCAGGCGATCGCCGTCTTCAGGTTGTGTCCGGCGAGATGTTCGCTCTCGGCGGCGTGCCGGTCGGCTTCCTCGACCCGATCCTGCGCGAGCACTGATCGCGCGAGCAGTGCCGCGGCGAGGCCCGCGTCCGCACCGACCCCCAGCGCGTCCAGTCCCTCGAGCGCGGTGCGGAAGTGCGGCTCGGCGGCGACCGGGTCGCCCTCCATCGACTCGATGATGCCCGCGAAAAGTTCAGTCTCCTTCAACCCGTGCCGCAGACCGAGGTCAGCGACCACCTGGCGTGCCTCGGCCAGCATGGACCGTGCCTTGTCCGGGCGGCCCCTGAGAAGTTCCAGTAGCGCCAGACACCGCAACGAGGTGGCCTCGAGCGAGGGCGCGGCCGTCGTCATCCGCTGCATCCGAACCACGTCGAGGCACCGGCCGCCGGCCTTGGGAAGCGGACTCGGGCCCCAGAGCGCCGCCGCAGGCGCCGCGCCGAGCGCTGCGGTGATCTGCCGGTGGTCGCCGCTGTGCCGAGCGGCGATCAGCGCTTCGAAGAGATCGGCTTCGCAGTCGCCGATCCGGCCGAGGCGCGCGCGGGCGCCCGCTCGAACGCGGTGCGCCTTGGCCAGCCCGGCCAGTTCGGCGCGACGGCTGAATTCGTCGATGGCGGACTGCAATTGGATGTCCACGTCGGGCAGTCGTTCCGGGTCGGTGTAGACGGCGAGCTGACTCCGGTAGCAGATGGCCCACGGTGCGAGCGCCTGATCGGCGATGCGGTCGAGGCCATCGACGAGCGGGGCGCCGGCCGCCACGTCGCCCGCGGACAGGAATGCCTCGCAACCGATGAGCAGAAGGTCCGCCAGCACAGCGTGGTCCGTGGCGGCGAGGGCAGCACCGCGGGTGGCCTGATTCCCGGCGGACAGCAGCTCGTCGCGGTCGAGGGCGCGGCGCGCCGATGCTGCGTAGTGACGGGCGGCCCGCAGCGCGAGACCGTCCGACTCTTCGCCGGGTGTGCCGAGCTCGTTGCGGTACGCGCAGGCGGCTTCGAGGTGGCGGGCGATCATCTCGTCGGAATCGAAGGCCCCGCTCGGCCGGCCCGATGCTACCCAGTCGGCCAGCCGCTCATGGAGGTCGGCGCGATCGGATTTCAGCAGTCTGCGGTAGGCGACGTCGCGGATGAGCGCGTGGTGGAAGCGCCAGACGGGTTCGTCGCCGACATAGGCCCCGCTGGGCTGGGTCAGCTCGAGCCGGCGGAGGCGGCCGAGTGATTCGATGATCCGCGCCGGGTCGGAGCCCACCAGCTCACAGACGGCTCCCACCGAGAAGTCGCTGCCGACGACTGCGGCGACCTCGAGTACGCGCCGATCGGTGGGGCTCAGCCGCTCCAGTCTCGAGGCCAGCAGGGCGTGGATGGTCGGCGGAACGGTGATGGCGTCGACGTCGATGGTCAGGCGCCAGCCGCCCGGCTCGGACACCAGCACATCGTCGTGAGCCAGCATCGACATCAACTCGCGCACGAACAGCGGGTTGCCTCCGGTCGAGGACGGCAGGCGAAGGAGAAGCTCGGCAGGCAGTCGATCGGCGTCGAGCACTTTCGCGGCCAGTTCCGCGGTCGCTTCGGCGTCGAGCCCACCGAGCGGCAGTGCCGCCGACACCCACCGACCCGTGCTGACGAGCTCCGGTCGGACCTCGCGGAGCTCGGGCCGTGCCAGCCCCAGCACGAAAACCGGGACGTCGTGCACCCACTCCACCAGATGTTCGACGAAATCCAGCAGCAGCGTGTCGGCCCAGTGGATGTCGTCGACGACGAGCAGCAGAGGTCCGTCGGAGGCGAGTAGCTCGATGAACCGGCGCAGCGCCCAGAAGGTCTCCTCGACCGACCCGGGGACCCCGGCGGCCAGGCCGTTCAGATCGCGCAGCAGTCGATCATGCTCGGGAACGCCTGTCGGTAAGACCTTTTCGAGATCGAGGGCCCGCAGCACCTCGATGATCGGCGCCAGCGCGACGGTGCCTTCGACGTCGCACCGGGCCTCGATCACCCGGACGCGGGGCACTGCACCCGCGGTGAACTCGGCGGCCAGGCGGCTCTTGCCGACGCCGGGATCGCCGATCACGGTCACCAATCTGGCTGCCCGCGCGGTGACCGCGTCGTCGAGCACCGTCTGCAGCTTCTCGACCTCATGGGTGCGGCCGACGAAGGGCGTGGCATCGGCTGCCGATTGATGGCCGAGCCACCGGTGCACCGCCACGGGTGCGGTCCGCCCCTTGACCTGAACATGACCGAGGGACTCATAGGTGTACCGCCCGCGGGTGGCCCGCCGCGTCTCCTCGCCCACCACGACGCGACCGAGCGGGCATTCCGCCTCGAGCCGGGCCCCGACGTTCAGCGCGTCACCCACCAGGTCCGCATCACCGGCGCCGACCACGACCTCACCGGTGTTCACCGCCACCCGCAGCGCAAGCTCGGTGCCGTGGGCGTCGGCGACGAAGGCGGCGAGGTCCACGAAGCGTTCCTGCAGTTCGACCGCCGCTTCCACGGCGTCGGCGGCATCGTCGGGACGGATGCCGGGAATGCCCCACACCGCCATGAAGCCGTCGCCGATGTACTTCGTGACGCCGGCGCGGTGCCGCTGCGCGGTCTGCCGCAGCAGGTGGTGGTAGCGGCTCATGACATCGCGCGCCGTCTCGGCGTCGACCCGTTCTTCGAAGCTGGTCGACCCGGCCAGGTCGGCGAACATCACGGTCACCGTCTTGCGGGCGGCTGCCTGGGCGGGCGGCGCAGCCGCGGGCAGTCCCGGGGTGTCGAGCGGCGTTCCACATCCCCGGCAGAACCGTGCCGTCGCGGTCGCCTCCAGGCCGCATGCGGTGCACGTCCGCGCGAGGGTACCGCCGCAGCCTTCGCAGAAGCGGGCGTCCTCCTCGTTGGTCGTGGCGCAGGAGGCGCAGGTGCGGCGGTTTCCGGCCATGGTCAATCCGGCCTCAGCGCCAGGCAGTCGTGGTCCTCGACGGCTGTGGCGGCGCGTTCGAGCATGGCGCCCAGCAGCTCGAGTTGACGGTCGTTCGCGACGTCGATGCGACCTGCGGCGATGATGGGATAGAGAAAGCACGATGCAGTGGTGAGCCGGTAGTCTCGCCGCAATTCCTCTGCGGGATAATCGATCCCATGCTCGGCAAGGCGTACGGCGTAGCGCTCGACGAGCCTGTCCTCGCAAGCGCGCCGGTCGTCGGTGGCCAGGCTCTGGGTGATGAAGTAGGCGACGTCGTAGGCCCCGCGGCCCGTGGCGGTGATCTGCCAGTCCAGCGCCGTGACGGGTGGGTCGTCGGCCGTGACGGCGAAGAACAACTGGTCGAGCCGCAGGTCTCCGTGCAGGAATGTCATGGGCGGGCGCGCGAATTCGGCGAGCAGCCATGGCATCAGCGCGGGCAACCGCTCACCGAAGCTGCGCAGGGCCGGGGACAGGCCGGAGCCGACGCGGTCGATCGCCACCGGCCAGCCGGCTTCATAATTGCCGATCACGATGCGGGCGAATTCCGGTGTGCTGTACGTCTTCAGCCAGGGCAGCGACCGGAGCCGCGCGTTGTCCCACCAATGGGCGTGGTGCCTGGCGATGCCGTCGATCACCGACTCCGCGTCGGTGAGGGCGCAGCCGGTGGTCTGGTCGGCCTTACGAAGGTGTTGGAGATCCTCGAGGACGAGCACGAAGTCGTGCGTCGCCTCGTCGATGGCGGCGTAGTAGGGACGCGCGGGGGGCAACGGATTGGCCCGGCCGATCTCTCGGTAGAACCGGACCTCTCGCAGGTAGAACTCGAGATCCTCACAGAGGGCCGTCCGTGCCTGCTGGTCGAGCGTCGGGAGCTTCACCACCACCGACGGCGGCAGGTCGGGCCCGCCTTTGAGGCGGACCCGGAACAGCCGGCCGAGCAGGCCCACACCGATCGCGATCTGCTCGACGTCGCAGCCGAGGACATCGGCTTCCAGCACGTCGCTGAGCCAGGCGGGGGTGATGCACTGGGGACCAACCGGAATTGCGGGCATATCCGTCGCCTCCCCGTGGCCTCCCCACGACCGGCCTCATCGTACGAGACCGGGGAGCCGCAGCGACGAAATCGCACGAGCCGGTGCGGATCGTCAGCTGATCGCGGGCGCCTCGGGCTTCGACGGGGTGCTGGGCACGACCTTCTTCAGCCACGGCGGGTCGATGCCTTCGTCGAGGCGGCCGTCGTCCTTGGCGTCGAGATAGCGGAAGTACAGCACGGCGAACACCACGACGAGCATCAGCGACCAGCCGTAGGTGATCTTCGCGTACTCCAGGAACCGCCCTGTCGTCGGCCATTGGCCGAGCAGCCAGCGGTCCATCGTCATGAAGCCGTAGATCGCCAGCCAGGCAGGCCAGTTGCGGATCACCGAGTTCGGCAGCACCACCGTCATCAGGAACGGGAACAGCATCATCGAGTAGTAGCCCTGGCCCAGCGACAGCACCAGGAACGACGCGATCAGCAGCACGCCCGACGAGGTGAGCATCCAGAACCGCGGGTCGCGGGTGCGGTAGTGCCGGTACAACAGCACCAGCGACGCGGCCGCCAGCAGCGCGAACCCGAGCCGCAGCGCCAGGATCAGCCAGGTCGGCAGACCGTAATAGATGCCGTTGCCCAGGATCGAGCTGTTGAAGTAGTCGCGGGTGCCGAAGATGTAGGGCACGGTGCGTGACACGAAGTTCATCGGGTCACTGACCAGGAACCAGCCCGCGGCGTTGAACAGCAGCGGCACCCCGATCGCGCCGACGAACGGCCGCCACTGCCGGTTGAGCAGCGGCAGCAGCATCAGCGGCAGCAGCGACGGTTTGACCACCAGGGTCAGCCCGATGGCGATGCCTGCCAGCCACTCGTGCCCGCGTCTGCCGTCGAGTAGCCACAGGAAGAACAGCGCCTCGGCCAGCAGGATGCAGCCGTTGATGTTGGTGAACACCAGCGTGTTGGTGACCGATTCGGTGCAGAACATCGCCAGCAGCAGCGCCGGCGCGGCGACCGAGGCCAGTGAGTACCGGAACAGCCGCAGCAGCACGTAGGCGGCGAGGACGATGGCCAGGGTGTTGAAGGCGACGAACCAGTACCGCGACGCGTCTACCGGCAGGTAGCCGAACGGCGCGAGCAGCAGGGTGCCGCCGGGCGGATACAGGTAGTGCGGATCGACGTGGTCGAAGTGCTCGTTGTAGATGTCGATGCCGAGCTTGAAGTTGACGACGGCGCGGTAGACCGGTGCGAAGTCGTCGGTGATGTAGCCGTTGGTGGCCAGCACGTAGCTGCGGTGGATGATCGACAGGATCGCGACCGGCCACAACACCGACCGCAGGACGGTCGCGGTGCTCGGTGGCGTGGTGCGGGGCCGGAAGGCGTTCAGGATCGAATCGGTGAACGGCACGAGCGAAACTTACACCGGCGCTCCGGTGCCAGGGGCCGGCGGATCAGGCCGGGCAGTACGTGTCGGTCTCCGGCGGCGCGCCCTTGTCGAGGTAGCCGACGACGGGCGCCAGCGCGCATGGCGAGTAGATCGAGGCGCCGTGGCCGATGCCCTGCCACATCACCCGCTTGCTGTTGGTGCCGGCGTTGATGACCGTGGCGGCGACGGCGGCCACGCCCTCGTTACCCACGATCGGGTCGTTCTGCACGCCGAGCAGCAGCACCGGCACCTTGAGGTCTTTGGGCTCCTCGGGCGCCGAACCGCTCGGCCAGTTGAGGCAGGTGACGAGGTCGAGCGCGCCGACGGCGCCGAACTGCGGGTAGAGCTTGCCCCACGCCACCACGAGTTCGCGGACCCGGTCGGGCGTCGGCCGGTTGAGGGCGTCGCTGCAGGCGTTGACGAACTGGCCGTCGCTCTGGCGCAGATCCTCGGCCCGGGTGACCAGCTCGCGCAGACCGCTGTCGTCGCCGCCGCGGGCCGCGGCCAGCGTGGCAGCCAGCTCGTTGGTGCTGGCCACGCGATCGCCGCGGGGGAAGGCCAGCGCGGTGGAGATGGCCTCGGCGACCGCGGACACCGACGCACCGCCGGGGCCGTCACCTGCCCGCGCGTCGGCCAGCAGGCCGTCGACCGCGGCCTTGGGATCCGGTCCGAGAGGGCAGGCGGTCGCGGCGCACTGGGCGGCGAACGCGTCGAGCGCGGCCTGTTCGCCCTTGATGCGCTGTTCGGCCGCGGCCTCGGCGCCCACCGCCAGCGGCAGCGGGGAGTCGAGCAGCAGCCGGGCCACCTTGTTCGGGTGGGAACCGGCGTACGCCAGCGCTACCTGAGCGCCGTTGCCGATCCCGAGGATCGCCAGTGCCGGGACGTCCCAGGTGCTGCGCAGCCGTTCGAGATCCTCGGCGGCGTGGACGTTGTCATACGCGGAGTCGCCGGGGGCGATGGTGTCGGTGCAGCTGGTGGTGGCGGTCACGGTGATCGCGCTCAGGTTGGCGACGGGGTCGTCGCCGTACTGGAACTGGGCCTGCTCGCGCATCTCCTGGCGGTCGTAGGTGTCGCGGCAGTCCAGTGCGCCGGACATGCCGATGCCGCGCCGGTCGACGGCCACGATGGGCCGGCCCTTCAGCACGTCGGCGCCGGTGCGCGACAACCATGCCGGCAGCTGGGCCGACGACGGCACATCGGTTCCGGTGGTGATCACGAGCGGGCCGGCGTCCGACGGTGTCTGCGCGGTCTTGGCGCGGACCACGCCGATCGTCACCGAGCCGGTGGCCCCGTCGATCGAGTCGAGGTCGGAGTCGTAGTCGGCGCAGTCGAGTGTCACGCCGGGAACCTGGTCGACGCCGGCGTCGCGGAACACCCGGGACGTGCAGTCCCGCCACGACAGGTCGTTCTTGGGGACCTCGATCGCCGGCGGCCCTTCGGCCTGCTGGGTGGGCGGCGCCTCACCCTGCGGGCCTGCGCCGGCGTCGGTGGCGAATCGGGGGTTGGCGCCCAGTCCGGGGGAGCAGCCGGCGAGCAGCACCGTCACGGTGACGGTCGACATGCTCAAGGCCGTAAGCAGCGCAGGGTGCCGACGCATGGAGACCACAGTAGCGATGCCCGCCGGGTGCTCAGTCGGCCCGCACGTACCGCGTGTACAGGTAACCCTGCGCATCGGCGAGTACGTGGCTGCGGGACATGGCCGTGTGGACCTGCCCGGGTCCGGTGACGATGCGCTTGGCGTCGCCGCCGACGAGCACCGGCGCGAGCGTCAGGCACAGCTCGTCGAGCAGGTCGGCGCCGGTGAACATGCCGAGGATGCCGGGGCCGCCCTCGGTGAGGACCCGCAGCAGCCCGCGCTCGGCCAGCACGGTCAGTGCGCGTGCGGCGTCGACGGAGTCCGGGTCGGCGCCCGAGGCGTCGATGACCTCGGCCAGCCCGCCGAGCCGGTCCCGGGTGCTGCGGGCGGCGTCGGAGCTGGTCAGGATCAGCGGCGGAACCTCGGTGCGGTGAAACAGCTTGGCGTCGTGGTCGAGTCGGCCGCCGCGGGTCAGCACGGCGATGGGCGGCACCTCCGCCTGGCCGCGCTGCTGACGAGCCGAACGGGCGGCGGGCCCGAGCTGCGCGCCCGAGTAGTTCTCCACCCGCACCGTCGAGGCGCCGACGAGGATCACGTCGGCGGCCTCGCGCATCATGCCGAACAGCGCCCGGTCACCGTCGCCGCCGAGCGCGCCGGATTTGCCGTCGGCCGTCGCACCACCGTCCACGCTGGTGATCATGTTGCCGCGGACCCAGCAGCGGGTGAGGTCGCCGGGGTAGCGGTAGAAGTCCGCGACGCGCTCGTCGTCCACCACCTCGACCGCGTCGAGCACTGTGAACTGTGTCCCAGCAGCGGTCTCGGGCATACGCACGATTGCAGCACGTCGCTACGCTGCCTGCATGCACGGGTCCAGTGATGTGCCGAATCGGGTGGGCCATCTCGTCGACCGCAAGCCCACCGTCACCCCCGAACGGCTGGTGGCGAGCCTGGTCCCGCCGCCGACGTTCACCCACGTCGCATTCGACACCTATCGTCCCGACCCGGCCGAGCCGTCGCAGGCCGCCGCCGTCCAGTCGTGCATCCGGTTCTGCGACGAGGCCGTGACGCGGCGCGCAGGCAAGAAGAAGCTGTTCGGCAAGCGCGAGGTGTTGCCCGGTGTCGGGCTCTACCTCGACGGCGGCTTCGGCGTCGGCAAGACCCACCTGCTGGCCTCGTCGTACTACCGGGTGGACGCGGGCAGCGAGGCGCCGACGGCGTTCGCGACGTTCGGCGAATTGACCCAGCTGGCCGGGGTGTTCGGCTTCGTCGAGTGCATCGACCTGCTGGCCGGCTACGTGCTGGTGTGCATCGACGAGTTCGAGCTCGACGACCCCGGCAACACCACGCTCATCTCGCGGCTGCTCTCGGCGCTGGTGGAGCGCGGTGTGTCGATTGCGGCAACGTCGAACACGCTGCCCGAGCAGCTCGGCGAGGGCCGCTTCGCCGCGCAGGACTTCCTGCGCGAGATCAACACGCTGGCAGCGATTTTCACCACCGTGCGGATCGAGGGGCCGGACTACCGGCACCGCGACCTGCCGCCCGCGCCGGAGCCGCTGACCGACGAGGAGGTCGCCGCGCGCGCCGGCGCCGCACCGGACGGCGCGGTGCTCGACGGCTTCGACGCGCTGTGCGGGCACCTGGCGACCATGCATCCGTCGCGGTACCAGGCCCTGATCGACGGCGTGACCGGCGTGTACATCACCGGGGTGCATCCGCTCGACGACCAGAGTGTGGCGTTGCGGCTGGTGTCGCTGACCGATCGGCTCTACGACGCCGGGATCCCGGTGGTGGCGTCGGGCGCCAAGCTCGACACCATCTTCGGCGCGGAGATGCTGGCCGGCGGCTTCCGCAAGAAGTACCTGCGCGCGACGTCGCGGCTGCTGGCGCTGACCGCGGCGGGTCAGGCCGAGGAAAGCGGACGCACCAGCACGTAGTCCCGCTCGACGCCGGCGCCGAGCCGGAACGTCTTGGTACCCGTCACGGTGAACCCGTGTTTGGCGTAGAACCGTTGTGCGCGTTGATTTTCCTGGTTCACGCCGAGCCACAGGCAGGCGCTGCCGGAGCGGCAGGCGCGGTCGATCGCCTCGGTCATCAGTGCGGCCGCCACGCCGGCGCCGTGGTCGTCGGGCAGCACGTAGATCTTCGACAGTTCGACGGCGGGCAGCAGCGTGACGGCCCGCTGCACGTCGGCATCGTCGGCGACGCCGTGAATCAGCATGGCGTAGCCCGTGATACGGCCGTCGCGCTCCGCGACGATCACGTCGCGGGCCGGGTCGACGAGGTAGTCGCCGAAGCGCTGGGCGCTGAGGTGTTCGTCGACGAACGCGGCGACGTTCTCGGCGGTGGCGCCCGGCGGGCAGGCCAGCGGGAAGGTGCGGGCGGCGACGTCGGCGAGTTCGGCGAGGTCGGTCGCCGTGGGCGTGCGAACGTGCAGGGGCGGGTCTAGACGTTCCACTGGGCGAGGTGCTGGCCGGTGAGCTTGTCGATCAGTACGACGTTGGAGACCAGGTCGCGATAGCAGTCCCACCACACGCCGCCGGTGACAGTGGACCCTGCGGGCGCATTGGTGAGCGCGGCCGCCAGGGCGTCGGGAGCATCGCTGTTTCGCGGTTCGTACGCATCACCGGTGGGGGTCACGCCACGGAACTGAAAGGTGATCGCCATCGCGTACGGCGTCGGCAGCTGGACCGCGTGGACGCTGACCTGGGCGCGGTACACCTGGTAGCGCGGCGCCCGGGGCGGGTAGCCGAATCCCGGCGGCACCGGCGACGGGTCGATGCTGTGGACGGTGACGTCGGCGATCAGGCCTTCGAACGAGACCCGCAACGGCTCGCCGAGGCGGCCGATCGGCGCCGGGGCGGCCGACGCCGTCGGGGCGACGAAGCCCGCGACGACCGTCAGCGCGGCGATGAGGTGCACGAGCCAGCGACGCATGGACGCATGATCGCACAAACTGAAACGTGTTTCAGGTCCTTTGGGCCGTCATCGGGCCGTCCAGGGGCCCAGTCCGCCGACCTTGTCGATGCGGATGCGGGTGAGGAAGCCCGGCGGTGATCCCGCGGGCGGGAATCCCGAGTCGGGGCCGAGCATCACTGCGGCGAGGTCGGTCAGCAGTTCGGGGGCGCCGCCCTCGACGATGCGTGCGGTGCCGGTGATCGACAGGTACGGCGTCTGGCCGCCCGGGTGGCTGCGCGGCAGGATCGTCAGCGTCACCCGCGGATCGCGCCGGATGTTGCGCACCTTCTGATACTTCTCGGACAGGTGGGCCGAGACGAGCTCGTCGCCCTCGGCCGTGGACTGCAGCGCCACCCACACCAGCGACGCCTGCGGGCTGCCGTCGGGGTTGATGGTGACCAGGGTGGCGTCGGCGCCGCGGCCGATGAGGTCGCGGGCGGAGTCGGGCAGGTTCATGTCGGGTTCTACGGCGGCGGGCGCCGATTCATTCCCTCACGCGGCCTCGAGGGTGAGCAGCGCGGACTTGGCGGCCTGGCCGCCGACGTACTGCCCGGTGCTGCCGTCCGAGCGCACCACGCGGTGGCACGGGATCACCACCGGCAGTGGGTTGTGGGCGCAGGCGCTGCCGACCGCTCGGACCGCGCGGGGATTACCGACGGCGGCGGCGACGGCGGCGTAGCTCGCGCGGTGGCCGTAGCCGATGCTTCGTAGGTGCTCGATCACGCTGCGGCGGAAGCCTGCCGCCAGTCGCAGGTCGACGGGGACGTCGAAGACGGTGCGGCGCTTGGCGAAGTACTCGTCGAGTTGGCGGGCGACGGGGTCGAGGCGGTCCGGGGCGCGCAGCACCCGGGGGCTGACGGCGCCGGCGAGGGCGGCCAGCACAGCGGCGTGGTCCTCGACGTCGAAGGCGACGCGGACCAGCCCGACCGGCGTGGCCGCGAGCAGCAGTGGGCCGAGGGGGCTGTCGATCGTACGGTAGGCGACGTCGAGCAGGCCGGCGTCGGCGGCGGCCCGTTCGAGGCGGGTATGCAGCCGCGGCAGTGCCGTGTCGTCGTGGGGTGCGATGTCGAACAGGTTGAGGCTCATGCGGTTTCGTCCTCCAGGTAGATCTTGCGCAGTGTCTTGAGTCCGTCGGCCGCGGCCCGCCGCGCGGCGTCGGGCGAGTTCCCGAGCAGGCCGGCGATCTCGGCGTAGGGGAGGCCGGCCAGGTGGTGGTAGGCCAGCGCCTGGCGCTGTTTGGTGGGCAGCCGTTGCAGCGCGGCCCACAGGTCGGGATCACGCGCGGCGGGGTCGGCGTGGGTGGCCTGGCGTTCGGGGACGCGGTCGGTGGGCACGGCCCGGCGCGAGGTGGCCCGGCCGACGTCGAGTGCCCGGCGGTGGGCGATGGTCACCAGCCAGGCCTCCACGTTCGCGTCGGCCGGCAGGCGAGGATAGGCCCGCAGCGCCGAGAGGAAGGTCTCCGACCAGGCGTCCTCGGCGTCGACGGGCCCCACGACGGCGCGGCAGACCCGCAGCACGGTCGCGCCGTGCTCGGCCACCACGTCCTCGAACGGTCGCACTGTCACATCATGTAGACGCCGCGGCGCCCGTGTCGGTGAGATCAGCCCTTCACGATCGATTCGAGCGCGGCGACGAGTTCACGTTCGAAGCGCTCCCGGTCGACCCCGAGTCGGTGCAGGTGCCCGTCCTGGTCCTCGGCTTCGTACAGCGCGAGCAGGATGTGTTCGGTGCCGACGTAGTTGTGGCCCAGGCGCAGCGCCTGACGGAACGTCAGTTCCAGCACCTTCTTGGCCGGGCTGTCGAACGGGATGAGCGCCGGCACCTCGCCTTCGGAGCGCGGCGGCAGCTCGATGGCTTCGGAGACCTTCGCGCCGTCCAGCCCTTGTCCGCTGAGCAGTCTGGCGGCCAGGCCGTCGGGGTCGTCGAAGAGAGCGAGCAGGAGGTGAGCGGGTTCGATGGCGGTGTTGCCCGCCGAGTGCGCCCGGTTCTGTGCGCCGACGACGACGTTGCGGGCCCTGGGGGTGAAACGGCCGAAGCCGGCGTTGGGGTCGAGCGGGTTCGACTCCGGTTTGGGGACGAACCGCTTCTGCGCCGCCTGCTTGCTCACGCCCATGCAGGCCCCGATGTCGGTCCAGGAGGCGCCTGAGCGGCGGGCCTGGTCGACGAAGTGACCGATGAGGTGGTCGGCGATGTCGCCGAGCGCGTCCGCGGCGATCATCGCGTCGGTCAGTTGTTCGAGGGGTTCGTCGTGGGCCTTCTTGATGGCGTCGATGAGGTCGTCGAGGCGGACGGGGTTGGTGATCTTGGTGGACTCGCTCATGCCGTCAACTCTAGGTTGACGGTGGGTGGTCGTCAACCCGCGGTTGACGAACGTCGCTCAGCCGCGGGGTAGCCCCGCCGCACCGTTCGGTCGAGGATGCCGAGCGTGGCGCGCAGCGCACTCTCGGGGAGGATCGGGAAGATGTCGCGTTCCCGCCACACCGGGTCGATGTCGGACCAGTCGTAGAAGGAGGTGACCAGGGTGCCCTCGTCGACCGGTTCGAGCCGGTACCCGTAGACATGCCCGATCGGCGGCTTCAGATCGCCCAGGATCGTCCACGCCACGAGCCGGTCCGCCTCGAACTCCGTGATTTTGATGGTGACGTCGTACTTTCCGAGCGGGAAATCGTTGAGCGCCTCACGGTCCATGTGCACCACGAAGCTGTCCCCGACAGCGCGCACCGGCTCACCGTCGGCATCCTGCAGCATGCCCGCGGCGTCGATGGCGACGTGGCCCTGGGGATCGCAGAGCACGGCGAAGACATCGGACGGCGGCGCCGAGATGGTGCGCTGGACTTCGAAGCGGTCGGTCATACACCGATCGTGTCAGTGTTTTGTCGAGTTTGCTATCGGGTATCCGCCTTCGAGATGTCCAGGCACTTTGATCTCACCTCCGGCGCTTCCCGTCCACCGGCACTGCGCCGCATCGTCGCCTTCATCCACGAGAACGCGGACACCGACATCGGCCTGCACGACATCGCAGCGGCTGCGCAACTCACCCCCAGATCTGTGCAGTACCTGTTCCGCCGCCACCTCGGCGTCACCCCGCTGGAGTACCTGCGCCGCGTCCGTCTGGACCGCGCGCACCGCGACCTGCTCGCGGCCGACCCCTCGGTCGACACGGTCACCGCAATCGCCGGTCGCTGGGGTTTCGCCCATGCCGGGCGGTTCAGCGTGGCCTACCGCGAGATGTTCGGCACGCCGCCGAGCGCTACGCTGCGTAGTGACTGGCGGCGGCCCGCTCGGGTGATGCGGTCGCCTTCCGCCGGCCGACGCTGAGGTCGGCCGTGTGAAGTGCCGATCCGTGGGTAATCCGTTGCGGCAGTAGCTCGAGCGGTCCTGTGTGAGGGGATGAGGTGAGACGGCGCGGTGGAGATCGATGACATGCCCGATGACCAGTCCGTCGACGCCGATGATGCCACCGCCGCCATCCCGGCCCTCGGCCCGGTGGACACCGTCGTGGACAACGAGGGGCCGTTCACCGCGGGCGCGCTGATCGCCGACGGCCGGTTCCGGTTGGTGGCCCTGCAGGGCGGGCACGGTCATCTGCAGTTCTGGCAGGCCTTCGACTTCGCGGCCGGGCGCATGGTGGCGCTGACGCTGGTGGACCCACAGCAGTCGCTGGCGGTCGACCGCGTGAACGAGGTGCTCTCGCTGACCGTGCGCCAACGCGGCCTGGACATGCCGGGGATCGCCGCGGTGCGCGAGGTCTTCCACACCGGCACGTTCGGCGTGGTGGTCTCCGACTGGGTGCCGGGCGGCACGCTGCGCCAGGTCGCCGACACCAACCCGTCGCCGCTCGGCGTCGCCGGTGCGCTGCAGTCGCTGGCCGTCGCGGCCGAAGCCGCACACCGCGCCGGGCTGGTGCTGAGCATCGACCATCCGGCGCGGGTGCGCATCAGCACCGACGGCAATGCGGTGCTGGCGTTTCCCGGCACCACGCCCGAGGCGACACCGCGCGGGGACCTGCGGGGGATCGGCGGCGCGTTCTACGCCCTGCTCGTCGACCGCTGGCCGGCTCAGGACCCGATGCCGACGGGCTGGACGGCCGTCGACGCCGACGCGGCCGGTCGCCCTCAGGAGCCCGCCGCCATCGACCCCGCCATACCGTTCCTGGTCTCCGCCGCCGCGGCCGGACTGGTCCGCGAGGGCGGGATCACCAGCGCCGCAACGCTGATGACGCTGTTGCGGCAGGCGCGTGCCGACGACGCCGGAGGTGGGGACGACTCCGGTGGCGCTCCGCCGCCTCCCTCGGTTCCTGGCGGCTATGCAGGGTTCGGCAACGTCGGACCCGAGCAGCAGGCCGATGCCGCGAAACGACAACTGACGCGGGTGACGCTGGCCGCGGCGGCGGTGACCGTCATCGTCGCGGTGGTGGCGGTCGTGTCGTCGCTGACCAATGTGCTCGACACCGACTCGGACTCCGCGCTGGACGCCGAGCGGCTCGGGCTCAACCCGACCACTGCCGCCCCGCCGACCAGTCAGACGATGCGGGCGGCCGCAGCCGACGCGCCGATCGACGTCGCCGAGGCCGTGGTGTTCGCGCCCGGCGGCTCGCCCGACAACCCCGGCGACGCGGGCAAGGCCGTCGACCGTGACCCGGCGACGGCCTGGACCACCGACACCTACCGGGACGCCGTGCCGTTCCCGACGTTCAAAGAGGGCCTCGGCCTGTCGATCAAGCTTCGTCAGCCCGCGACCCTCAGCGCGGTCACCGTTGATTTGGCGAGCAGCGGCACGGTGATCCAGATCCGCTCGGCGACAACAGGTGCGCCCGGTGCACTGGCCGACACCACCGAATTGACCCCGCCGGTTCCCGTGCAGCCGGGCAGCAACCGGATCCCGGTGCCTGCCGGGGCGGCGACGTCGAACGTCGTGGTCTGGATCTCCACGCTCGGCACGATGGACGGCAAGAGCCGGACGGAGATCTCCGAGGTGCGGCTGATCGCGGCGGCGCCGCCCGCCTGAGAACGTTTGTCCACAGGCCCTGCAGAAGTTGCTGCGCGAGCCGCGGCGGCGGGATAGGTTCGTACGGTCGAGGCTGCCGAACCGGTGGCCACCGGGTGCGGCGGGAAGGCAGACAACATGGGCGGACACGGGGCGCGGCGATTTGCCGGGACCGTCAATTCGATTGCGGTGGCCGCGGCTGTCGCCGGCATGGCGGCGGCGGGCACGGCGCTGGCGGGCCCGGCCTCGGCCAATCCGGCCGTCAACGGCAGGTACGTGTTCGACTGGTACACGGGTTCGCCGTTCAAGGAGAACGTGACCATCACCTCATGCGGCAATGATTGTCTGACAATGGATTTCGGCCCGGACAATATCGTCGAATACCGGTTCGTCAACAACGCGTGGAAGTTCTCCCGCTACAAGGACGATGCGGTGACCTGTGACAACGGCCAGGTGGTCGGTGCGGAGCAGACGACGTTCATCAACCCGGAGTTCACGGCGGGTCAGAACGTCGCCTCCGCGGACTGCGGGCGCGGCGTGCTGCCGATGCGGCCCGCGGCGTTCAACATCATCCGGCTGCCCTGAGTCTCTGCGACGTTGCTCGAATAGGAAAGATCCGAGGTCAAGCCGGTCGGGATGTTTCGCTAAGTGACTCCGCTCACCACGCATTACGGGACGGCCACGCCCACCACGGTGGCGAAGTTCGTCTCCGATTGCGGGCGCTGCGGTGGGACGGTGACGGCGGACGGTGTCACGCAACAGCTCGCATGGATCGGTGCCGGCTGGCAGTTCACCACCGTCGCGGGCTGCGGACCTCAGACCACGGTGTACACACCGGTCGGGGACGTCGACGGCATCGTACAGAGCTTTACCCTCGTCGGGACTTTCGCCAACCCCCGCGGTGGGTGCGGTCGTCGACCGGTGACCGGAACGGGCAATCGGATCAGCGACCGATCGGTAGTCGCTCCGACCGGACAGAATGGCCTACCAAGGGCTTAACCCCTCCCCGCCGGCATGGGGGCGAGTTCGCGAAAGAACCCTCGACCGGTGATCTGATCCAGCAAGGCATCGATTTCGACCCGCGATATTTCGCCATCAGGTACGGGGCCGGAATCGGTGAACGAAGAGGATTGTGGCGTGATTGCGGCCCTATTTCGCGAAGGTCCCCTCTGCGAATGATCTACGCCTCTGGCGCCTTTGCCACCAACCGATTGCAAGATCACGGCAAAGAACGCGAACAGACCGACTGCAAATACTCGTGCAAGAACTTGCTCGGCGGTCATGTCCGAGAAATTTTCGCCGGGTTGCTAATTGCGCATCGAAGTTCGGCCCCGCCCACCTGTGGGGAGGATGACGGGGCCGAACAGTAAGTCAGACGGACCCAGCTAGTTCGCGGACTTAACCGGCGCTGTGCCCGGAAGCGTGCCAGTCCCAGGCCTCGGGTTGGTTGTGGGATCGGACTTGACTGGCGGCGTGACGGGGTCCATGTCGGTAGCAGGCTTCCCCGTCGGTCCGATGCGGTTGACGCCGATGGCGCCATACTCGGCCCCGCATCCAGCAGGCCCCCAGCCGTCTTCGGCGCCGCGGAGCTTAACGCCGGCGGCGTCCATGCCGGCTTGGTCGCCCGCAGCGTAGGCCGCCTTGTACTCGGCAACTCCGTCGATGTAGTCCTGCTGCATCCTGTAGCAGGCGGCGGCGAGATCTCCGCTGCCAGGTCCGGTTGGGACGGGCTCTGCGTGCGCTGCTGGCGCGACGGCGGCAAGAGAACCGGCGAGCGCCAATGCGGCGATGGTGGCCTTTGCTGCGACCTTGGTGAAAAATAACTTCTGCCTCCGAGTGGAGATGTGCGTGGTGGTCATGGAGTTCTCCTTGGCTTGTCACGGCCCCTTGGCGGGCTGCGTTCATCTGGTAGGAGAAATGGTCCCGTTTACCCGTGTTTCGCTGTAATAGCCCAGACGCCAGAGTCGACTTGGGGCGGGAAAGGGTTTTCTATCCGCCGGGGAAGCAAGAGTGTGTTTCGAAGCGTTCGGCCCGCCACCTTTTGTGGGGAGGGCGGAGGGCCGAACGGTAGGTCAGACGGTGGTTAGGCGGATTTGATTCCCTCCACGATGGCGACAACCGTTTCCAGGGTCTCGATGAGTGCTCGAGCTGGCCCACTGTCAACTGAATATCAGCGTTCATCTCCCGAATGCTCACGGCCACACACACGTCGGGCCTCGCCGGAACAGGGCCGTGGTGAGCCAGAACATTTATTTCGCAGGGGGCTTGGCCAGGGACCGAAGCAAGATTCTCGTGCCAGGCGCCCATGCAGGTCTGGTCCTGCGTGAAAACGGTGTCGGTGTGGCCGTTCCCTTCTGCACACCAAGGCCTGTAGGCGATGGGTGGAAGGGGGGTGGCGCTACGCGGTGGTGGCAGTGGCTTGCGTCATTTCATCTCCCTCTCGGTGATGACGCAACCCGCCGGCCTTATTGCGCGGAGACGACGAAGGCCCGGTAGAAACCGGGCCTGTCGTGCGCGAAACGTGGTGCGCGATACTGGGATTGAACCAGTGACCTCTTCCGTGTCAGGGAAGCGCTCTCCCGCTGAGCTAATCGCGCCGGGTTCCTGCTGGAGGTGGAGACGGGAATCGAACCCGTGTGCACGGCTTTGCAGGCCGTTGCCTCACCACTCGGCCACTCCACCGCTGGGGTTGATGCTTTCTGCACCTTCGAGCGGATGACGGGATTCGAACCCGCGACCCTCACCTTGGCAAGGTGATGCGCTACCAACTGCGCTACATCCGCACGCCACGGGCGAGATCGTCGCCCGTCGCGAAGCACGACGATAGTCCACCCGAGCCTGGCTATACAAATCCCCTCGACCCGGGGGTTCGGAACAGCCGGTACGCCTCCCCGCGACAGCGAGAAGCCGTGGCCGGTCTCCGAATCACGGCAGAACCCCCGTCGGCACGCACCGCCGCGCCCGGGGGCGACTGTGGCTTCGCCGACCTGAGTGACCAGCGGATTCCAGATGAAAACTCTGCGCGTGATAATCTTCCACACCGTTCGGCCGCGCACTTCTGGCCGGCCCACCAGGTCCCGTAGCTCAGTGGGAGAGCGTCCGCCTCACACGCGGAAGGTCGCTGGTTCGAAACCAGCCGGGACCACCGAGCAAAGTCGCAGCTCATTGGCGGTTTTACAGATTCGTACCTCCTCCCGCGGGTCGGGTGTCACGGCTCAATAGGGCCAGCATCGAATTAACACACCTTCCATCATCGACGCCTGAAGAGCGCTGCGCCGGTGGCTGTCGTCGCAACGCCGACGGCGTCGAATTCCGAATCGAGTGGACTCCGCTTCACCTGACGCCTGGCTGCCCAAATACTCGCCTGTCGAGGGGGTGGTTGACGCGACCGGTCGACTCAAGAAGGTCGACCTTTGCGCTCATGACGAAGGCGCGATCCATCAGGACGACTTGTCTGCCTCAACATCGTCGTCATTGTCGACTTGGTCATCGAACCCGCTGCCGATTTCGTAGGAGACGACGGCGTCCCATCATTGAACGAGGTTCTCGCCTCCGCTCCGGGTCCAGATTTCGATATGGGAATCGAGCTAATCGCGAACGAGTTCAACTCCTTTCTGCGAGCCGCCGGATGTGAAGCAGGTTGAGGCGTCGCTTGTCCACATAGACGCCTTCAGGAGTCTGTACCTTCCGCCGCAACTTCGATGACCACCGCCTCAGCGGCGGGCGGTACATGACAGGTCGTCACTAGCCATATCTTTCTAAACGGGCGCGGAGGTCATCGCCCTGCGTTCGCATGGCCGGGGCCGCCGGGTGTGCGGCCGTCGGCGGGGTGGGGCGAGCAGCGCGTGGCGGAAGGCCCGTGAACTTCTTGACCGCTACGCATGGGCGGCGTCAGATAGTCCCGCCTGGGCGTGCAGAAACCGCGCCTATTGAGCGAAGCTGAATGTATGCGCGTGGAACTTCTCACGAGCCCGGGGTGTCGGAATGCTGCGGCGGCTCGACAGTTGCTCGGGGATTGTCTATCCGAGGTTGGTATCGCTGAGGATGTGGTGGTTGAGAGGGTGGGTAGATACCCATCGCCGACGGTGCTCGTTGATGGTGTGGACGTTATGAACCCGGGCACGGAGTTGGCAGCTGATACGTGCCGATTAGACCTTCCGACCAAGAATCGCGTGCTGGAGGCGCTTCGGATTGCGACGCGATCGAACTGATCGATTGCGGGGTCTTACTCGCTGCCGGACCGACGCCTCGTCACGGTGCGACACGATTTGTTGCGCCCCGACTTCACGTGGCTGCCGTGTTTTCTGGTTGCCGGTCTCTGCGGCATCAGCTTCACCTTGCGCCAAGCTTGCCTTGAGCAGTTGAGTCGAGGCACTAGGGTTTATTCCCGTCGCGCGCAGGCGCATTGGACCCGTCCGCATCGTCGGCGTACTTCCGCCGGTGCCTTCTCGATTGCCAGAATGCGATAGCGCCTCCGAGCGCAAGGCCGATCGCACCTGCGGTCAGTATCGATGTCTTCGTATCCGTTCCCGTCGGAGACGCCGATTGAGGCGGAGCAGCGGCGGTGCTGGGTGCGACTTCGGCGCCTGTGGGCTCCGGCAAAGTTTCCCCGGGATCACCGGCGATCGTGAACGTGTACGAACCGGACACTGGGTGGCCGTCGGCCGATACCACGCGGTAGCCGACGGTATAGGTGCCGGTTGCCGGAAGATCTGATCGGATTCCAGCGCTCACTCGTGGCCCCTCGACCTGCGGATCACCCGATGCCCAACTTCGGCCATCAGCGCTGGTGACCGCGACAGTGGCGAACGCGGCATTGATGTCCTCGGTGAAGGTCAACGTGATGGCGGTCGGCGCGGATATCACGTTGGCGTTCTCCGCTGGATCCGAACTGGCCAGTGACGTGTGAGCGACGGCGATGCCACTACCCGTAGACCAGAAGGCCAGCGCTACCAAGATCGTCACTGTGAGACGGATGACAGCGTTCACATTCCTCGATTCGATCGCGGCCTCGGGCACCCGCGGCGTGTACAGCCCAGTGTATGTTTCGGTCTGCTAGGTGAGGGGATGGTACGTACGGAGCTAACTGGTAGGAGCGAACGCCTACCGGTCGTCGTCGAGAGCCATGAGAGGAGGCCGAGACAATGTTGCGCCTTGGACCTCGCCGCCGACACGTCAAGCACGCCCCCGTCGAGGACGCAGCTCGATGCTCAGCCTGACTCCGGAGGATGTCTCCTACGTCGCCACCGACGTCGGGCTGTGGATGTCCTTGCCTGCGTTCGGACCGGCCCTGGTGATCGTTGGGGTCGTCTTCTACATCATCCGGCGGGACAGGCGTCGACGTCCCGACGATCCCGACGGTGCCGGCGACTCACAAGACGAAAGGTACAGGCCTACATGAGTAATGAAGCACCCCGCGTAGGCGGTGTCATCGCGGCGGCGATCTTGGCGATCGCTCTTGTGGGCTGCAGTTCGTCGACCGCCCCTGGCGAATCTTCAACTTCAGCGTCGAGTCGGAGTGCAACCAGTGCACCGTCCGCTGCATCGGCGTCGCCGACCCCGTCGCCATCTATGCCTGAGGACGCCACCAAAGTGGACATCAACATCGCCGGTGGAGTGGTCACACCCACGAACGGGCAGGTTCAAGGCGTCGTCGGCAAACCCATTGTCCTCAAGGTGAGCAGCGACGTCGCGGACCAGTTGCACGTGCACTCGTCGCCCGAGAACACCTTTCAGGTCGAACCGCGCCGGGACCAGGTCTTCGAATTCACGGTCGACGTGCCGGGCCAAGTCGACGTCGAGCTGCACGATCTCAATCGCACGGTGGTGACCGTGCAAGTTCGGCCGTGACCTCTGACCAGAGCGTCACCGTGTGGGCGCACGGCGTGGGTGGATCAACCGATCTGCCGGTGCCGCTGTCGTTCGCGCTCATAGGCGCTGCGTGGGCATTGACCGCGACGTTCGCCGTCGTGGCGTTGGCGTGGAAAGCGCCGCGATTCGACCCCGACAGGCCGGGGCGCGACCTACCTTTGTGGGTGACGCACGTCGTTGACTCTGCGGTGCTGCGCTGGTTGGTGGCCCTTGCAGCCTTCTTCTTCACGGTCTGGGTGGCAGTTGCCGCCGTATGGGGACCGGAGGGTAGTGCCAACGCCCTACCGGGTGTGTTCTACGTGCTGCTGTGGGTTGGGCTGGTGGCCGTCTCGGTCGTCCTGGGTCCGGTGTGGCGGGTCATCTCTCCGTTACGCACCCTGTATCGAATGCTCGGCATGACTCGTAGGGAGACATCCGAGACGTCGCCGTTGCGCAGTTATTCGCCGAGGTGGGGTTACTGGCCGGCGGCAGTCGGACTATTCGCGTTCGTCTGGCTCGAACTCGCCAGCCCCGACCCTGGCTCGCAGGTGGCGATCAAGGCGTGGTTGCTGGTCTATGCCGTCTTGATGATGCTGGGCGCATGGTTCTTCGGGTCGCGGTGGTTCGCTCGATCAGATCCGTTCGAGGTGTACAGCATGGCGGTGTCACGGCTCGCTCCCTTCCGGCGCAGTCCCGTCACCCATCGGATCGCGGCGATCAATCCGATGGATCATCTGACGACACTGCCCGTACGTCCCGGGATCATTGCCGTACTCGCGGTGCTGCTCGGGTCCACGGCTTTCGACAGTTTCTCGCAGGCGCCGGCATTCCGGAACTTCGTCGATAGGCAAGCGCTGTCGGTGCCCGTGCTCAGCGAGGCCTGGGCCGGGTCGCTGCTCCGTACCGTCGGACTTCTTTTTTTCGTTTCCGTAGTAGGGATCACCTTCTCGGCAGCCGCGCGGGCAACCGGCGGGGTGAGCCGAGATGAACGTCGCCAGTTGCCCGGCAAGCTGGCACACTCGCTCATTCCGATCGTCGTCGGCTACATCTTCGCCCACTACCTGTCGTATCTGGTGGAACGCGGGCAAGAAACGATCGTGCGACTGGCCGATCCCCTGGGGCGCGGCTGGCATCTGCTCGGATTGGAATCAGGTGATGTGCAGTACGTGCTGTCGCAGCATCCGTCGGTGCTGTGGACGATCAAGGTGTCGTGTGTGGTGATCGGTCATATCGTGGCCGTCATCGCAGCACACGACCGGGCGCTTCGCCTGCTTCCGCGGCGGCATCAGATCAGTGGCCAGCTGGCGATGATGCTCACGATGGTCGGGTACACATTTGCAGGTCTGTACCTTTTGTTCGGAGGGTGAGCGTCGTGTGGCCCCGGGAGTGGTGTCCTTGATGCGGTCAATGCCGTGGTCTCTTACCGACGCGAGCCAAGACGGCGGCTATGGCGGCGAGCCCGGCGATGGCGCCCGCCAAGATCCAGAGCGCGACGCTTGAGACCTCGGATCGTTGCTCGCTGTCCGCGTCGTCATATAAGTGTGTCGTCGGCGCAGTGGTGCTGGACGAGGCGCGCACGGATGTTGACACCACGAGCGTTGGGTCTGCGGCGACGAACGCCGCCGCAGGCGCAGGTGCAGCTAGCCCGACAACCGTGCAGGCGAGCACACTCACGATGGAGGTCGGCAGACGGAGCCGGCTGACTCGCTGCATCGTCCGAATGGGTTCCGGCGCATCCGCTGTCACCGTACGAAGTAGATCGTTGCGAACAAGGCGATCCACACGATGTCCACGAAATGCCAGTAGTACGAGACGACGATCGCGGCCGTAGCCTGGGCAGGGGTGAACTTACTCATTCGCGTGCGGATGAGCAGGAAGATGAACGCGACCAAGCCGCCGATGACGTGCAGTCCGTGGAATCCCGTGGTCAAGTAGAAGACTGACCCGTATGCGCTACTGGAGAGGGTGGTTCCCTCGTGCACCAGGTTGATGTACTCATAGCCCTGTCCGAGCACGAAAACGATGCCCATGACCAACGTGACGACGTACCACCGGCGCAGTCCGAACACATCGCCTCGTTCGGCCGCGAAGACACCCATCTGACAGGTGAACGACGACGCGATGAGCACCAGCGTTACCGGCACCGCGAGCGCGAGGTTCAATTCCGTGGGCGGCGGAGGCCACTCATCTGCTTGGGCACGGGCGGTGAAGTACATCGCGAACAACCCGGCGAAAAACATGAGCTCACTCGACAACCACACGATTGTTCCGACGGAAACCATGTTGGGTCGATTGAGTGAGTGAACACGCGCCGTGATGGCGGTTCCGCTTGTCATGTCATCCCTCGAAACCGAGCCCGCGGGCTATCTACTGAGCTAGTCAGTAGCTACTATTGCACATAGCAGATGGCGCATGGTCGACAGGCGTCTCCGCGCGCGTGGACATTGCGCGCCGATTCTCGTAACCTTCCTGTGATCTACGTAGCTGGACCATAGATGACCCTGCGTCGTGAGGATCTGTGTTTTGAGTGTGGGCCGCTCCGCCCCGGTTTACCGATCGGCTTGTGGTGTCGTCGTCGCAATAGTGGTTGCGCTGACGCTTGTGGGCTCTTCGGGCAATGGGCGAGCAGACCCCGCGTCGGACGCCCTGACCCGCATGACGGAACTTTCCCGCGAAGCCGAACGCACAGCAGAAGCCATCTACTCGGCTGAACTCGATCTCGAGAACAAGCTGACAGCGCAGCGCGCGGCCGAAGACCGTCGGCGCGTCGAAGCCGATGCGTCCGCCGTCGCTCGAGCCGACCTGACCCGCTTTCAAGAAGCGGTGAATGGCCTGGCGGCGGCGGCGTACATGGGCGGCCCCGCTGACGGCATCAGCGCGGCGCTGACCGCCCAATCGCCGCAACGGTTGCTCGACGAACTCTCCCTGAGGCAGGTAATGACCACCCAGGTCTCCGAGCGCATGACGGCCTTCCGCGCCGCGTTGTCGCGGGCCGACACTGCTGCGCGGGCTGCGGAAGCCTCGGCGGTGGACGCTCGAACCGCCGCCCAGCAGGCGGCGGCCGTCCGCGCAGAGCTACAAGCCAAGCAAAGTCGGCTTCGGGCGCAGATCACCGACGTGGAGGCGTTGTACCGCTCGTTGACTCCGGATCAGCGTGCAGTTCTGGCCGATCCCGGGCCGGTACCACCCCAGCAGCCGATCCCACCGGATTCCCCCGCCATCGTGGCGAAACCCGGCCCTTTGCTGCCGGCACCCGGGCTGCCTCCCGATTCGGGTGCTGGAGTGGCGGTCGTGCAAGCGGCGTTGACTCGTGTGGGTGCGCCGTACTCTTGGGGCGCGACAGGACCTGACGCGTTCGACTGTTCAGGACTCATCAAGTGGGCCTTTCTACAGAGCGGCAAGTCGCTTCCGCGATCAAGCCAGGCTCTTGCGGCTGGCGGGCAACCCGTCGCCGTGCCCGACCTCCGGCCCGGCGACATCGTCACGTTCTACGCCGACGCCTCGCATGCAGGGATTTATATCGGCGACGGAAACATGGTGCATGCCTCAACCTATGGAACTCCGGTCAAGGTGGCTCCCATTTCGTCCGCTCCGATCTACAACGCGCGGCGATACTAGGCCCGTTCGTCGTTGCGCGGAGGCCGCTACAGCGCGGCGTTACCAGCACTCCATTGGTCCCACGGAATGTTCCAGTCGCCAAGCCCGTCAGTACCCGGCAGTGTGGGACCGACGGTGTTGATCACCTCGACGATGTCGCCCCGCTTGGTCGTGTCGTAGAACCACTTGGCGTTCTCGGGATTGACGTTGAGGCACCCGTGGCTCACGTTGGCGCGTCCTTGACTGCCAACCGACCACGGTGCCGAGTGAACGTAGATGCCGCTATAAGACATCTGGGTGGCCCAGTTGACCTCGGTGCGGTACCCGTCGGGCGAATTGACCGGCACACCGTAGGTCGACGAGTCCATCACGAGAAAGGAGTACCGGTCGCCGATGATGTACGTACCGTTGTCGGTCGGAGTCTTGTTCTTGCCCATCGAGATTGGCATGGTCCTGACTACGGCACCATTCCTGCGGACGGTCATCGTCTTGGTCGCGTCGTCAGCCGTCGCGATCACCTCGTCGCCGATCGTGAAACGTGTGGAGACGTCGTCCTGACCGAACAGGCCTTGGCCCATGTCAACGCCGTAGGCCTTCACCTGGACTTCGACTGAAGTTCCAGACTTCCAATATTGCGCGGGGCGCCAGCGGACTTCGCGGTCGTTGAGCCAGTAAAAGGCACCTTCGACAGGAGGGTCCGTCTTGACGGTGATCGCACGTTGAGCGGCGAGTCGGTCAGGGATGCTCTCATCGAACCGCACCGCGATGGGTTGGCCGACGCCCACGACCTCACCGTTGTTGGGCAGCACGTACGGCATCGTGAGGTTCTCAGGCGAATGCGTTTCGAACGTCGCGCTGCTGCGTGCCATGCCGCCGAGGCCCAGGGCTTCGGCGGTCAGGGTGTACTTCCGGTTGTATCCCAGGGGCTCCGCCGAGCGCCATGTGACGCCGTCGGCGCTCAATTCGCCCTTGACCACCCGGTTCTGATCGTTGACCAGGGTCACTGCCCCGAGCACGCCCGTCTCCGCGGCGACCGTGACCGGCGAATCCACGGGCACCCCCACTGCACCCTCGGTGACTGACGTCCGCAAGCTCGGAACCAGGAGGTCGCTGTAGGGAGTGCCCTTATCGACAATCGCTTCAGGTTCCTGCGGCGGTGTGCGGCCGCCACACGCACTCACGCTCAGAACGAAACCGGCGATGGCTAGTAGTGCCACCGTCGTCCCCCACATGCCCCTGCGCCGATGTATCGCCGCGGAGTCGCTCCGCATCATCAGTGTCGTCCCGTCATTCGTCGTGAACTCGTTGCGCTACCATCTTACGTAGTCCCTACGTAGTCGGCGCTGCGGTGGGCCTCGGCGGGAGCATCCAGCGTCGGTGCTTCTGAATGATCGGTCGTGGCTGCACGAAGCGTCGAGTCTTGGAGGTGATCCTGCCGATGACGCTGCTCAGCGCCGAACTTGTCGGGCATGAACGCCACCCTCTGATTGTGCGAGCGGTCGGCACAAGTGGGACGTGAAGTGAGTCACCGACCGGCCGATACGCTTAGCAAGGCTCTCATGCGTGTTGATCGTAGACAAGGTCGGCGACGACCTGCCCATTTCGCACAGGCGATATGGCGACACGTTGCCGCCGGTGTCAGCGCGGTACTGTTGGGTGCCGCGATGTCCGCGTGTTCGAGCGGCGACGACGCTGTCGCGCAGGGGGGTTCATTCGAATTCGTTTCGCCGGGCGGACAGATCGACATCCTGTATGACCCTCCGGAAAACCGTGGTCGGCCCGGCCCAATACGGGGACCGGACCTGTTGGATCCGAGCCGCACGGTGTCCGTCGAGGACTTCGTCGGCCAAGTTGTGGTGATCAACGTATGGGGCCAGTGGTGTGGCCCCTGCCGCACCGAGATGCCGGAATTACAGAGGGTATATGACGCGACGCGTACCGCGGGAGTCGCCTTCCTGGGTATTGACGTCCGTGACAACAACCGCCAAGCCGCGGTTGACTTCCTCATCGACCGCGAGGTCACCTTCCCGTCGATCTATGACCCACCGATGCGGACGATGATCGCCCTGGGGGCCAGGTACCCCACCACGGTCATCCCAACTACCATCGTTTTGGACCGGGCGCATCGCGTTGCCGCGGTGTTCCTACGGGCACTTCTCGCCGAGGATCTTGAACCCGTGGTCCGACGCCTTGCAGCCGAGGGCGCGATCGATACTGGCTCCCAGCAGTGACCCAACGCGCCGACGCAATCACCGCCTTGATCGCACCGAGACCCGGTCGCCACAGTGCTGCCCGACGCTACGAGGGCGCAACATGATCGGTCAGGTGGTGCTTCCGACGTCGCCGCCCTCGGTATCGGCGATGCTCGGCTGGCTTCTCCCGCCACTTCCGTTACTTCCGGTTATAGCAATCGGATTGGCGGTGTGGTACCTCTTCGCCGTTCGGATGGTCAGGGCGCAAGGCCGCGAATGGACGTGGATGCGCACTGCGAGCTTCCTCGCAGGATGCATCGCCTTGGCCGCGGTGACGGGCCTCGCCATCGACAGCTACGGCTACCGGTTGTTCAGTGCCTTCATGATTCAGCACCTCACGCTGTCGATCCTCGTCCCGCCGCTTCTGGTGTTGGGCGCGCCCGGCCGGCTCCTGCTGAGGTCGACGCCTCACCGTGGCGTCGGACGCTATATATTGATGGCCGCGTTGGGTGCACTGCGTTGCCGAGCGAGCCGGATCGTGCTGCACCCCGGGTTCACCATTCCGGTATTTCTGTTGAGCTACTACGGCCTGTATCTTTCCGATCTCTTCGATTCGACGGCGGCCAGCGTGGCCGGCCACGTCGCGTTGCAAGTGTTCTTCCTCGCGAGCGGGCTGCTGTTCATCCTGCCGATCTTGTCGACCGGTCCGATGCCCGTCCGGCAGAGTAATCTTGGCCGCTTCTTCGACATCTTCGTAGAGATGCCGCTGCACGTCTTCATCGGCGTGATTCTGATGATGGCACCGCGAGCGCTTACAAACACTTTCGCCCAACCTCCAGCGAATTGGAACGTGGACCCCGTGGCCGATCAGGCGGTCGCTGGGGCCTTGGCGTGGTCCTACGGTGAGCCGGTCGCGCTGTTGACCACTCTGATATTCGCCATCCGCTGGCGTCGTGACGAGGAGTCGGAGTCGGCGAGGAGAGAAGCGGATGTTGAACGCGACGACGCGGAATTGGCTTCCTACAACGCGTTTTTACGTCAGCTACACATGCAGCAGCCAGGAAGTGTTCACGTCCGGAAGGCGGTCAACCACGACGACTGACCAGCGAGCCTGTCAGCACGCTACTTCAGGATCGAGCGGGTAGCGGCCCAGCGCCGAAGTGCACAACTGAAGCAGCGACGCGGGTCGTCCGGGTGCAAAATCTGACTAAGTGGCGGACTGCGGCTATGCGATGGCACATGTGCCGTTGCCGCAGCTCGGATGTGGTCACGTACGCAGCGTTCTGGCTACATACGTAGACGCATAGTAGATTGGCCCTGTGAAAAGCGCATCGTCCGTGTCCTGCGAAGGGCCTCGGGCGACGTGGGACCGGGAGCGCCGTGCACCGCGAAGATCAGCAAGGACTGGTCGGTGGATCTCGGCCGCACTACTGGTCGCACTCGCCCTGGCGGTGATAGCGTTGGTGGCCGCCGATCCGGCCGCTGCCCACGCGGCGGGCGCGTTGTCTCGGTCCGTCGTCACGCCGTGATCAGAGCACCACAGTCCGCGACGATCATGTTGCGGATGGGCTGGGGACGGGGCGAAGCTGGTGACCCGTAGCAAATGTTGCGCTCACTAGCCTGTGTAGCACGACGACAAGCGCGCCGCAGAATAGTCAAACGGGCAAGCGCGATCAGCGGACTATGCGAAGCAGATCAATGCGCCCGAGAGGGATAGGGCGACGATAGCCAGTGGTGTTGCAGCCATCGCCGCGACCGCCCCGCTTAACGTGAGGCGGGTTCGAATTTGAGAAAGCCCGTTTCGTGGAGCTGTGAGGCGTTCGGCACGGACAAGTACGGCGACAAGTGCCGCGGCCAGTCCATGGGCCGGCGCGATGGCACCCGACAATTTCAACAGGCCGGAGAGGAGAGGCTGATGACCATGCCGACGAGCCGCCGCATCGTCGGCACACATCTCCAGTGAAGAGGACACTTGCGTAGCGGCGTCGGCGAAAAGCCGAATCCTGGGCAGCCCCGCAGCCAGGCCACGCACTGCGGCCACGACGTAGGCGTGGCGCCCATCGAGGTGAGCCCGTTCATGGGCGACTACAGCAGCCAGCTGTGTCTCATCGAGGGCCGCGAGAGCCGCAGTGGTCACGACGATGGCCGGCGGACGCCCCGCCACGCAGTATGCCGCGGGCTCGGCCGCTTCGATGATCACCACGTCGCTGCCGTCGGACCGACCCACCAGGCGTACTGCATCGGCATGCGCAAACGTGTGCGAGCGCATGCGGCCCAGGGCGCGGCCCACTCGGACGCCGATGGCAATCAAACTCCCGAGGGAAATGGCCACCGAGGCTGTCGCGACGACCTTCGCCGGCCGCCCCGAGTGCCCAAGGAGAATTGCTTCTAGGCGCTCGAGACACGACACGAGGAGCGCGTCGGGACTGTCCCAGTGCCCGGCGGCTTCTATTAACAGCAGCGCCATCGCAGCGATTGAGCATCCGAGCACGGTCACGACAGCAGTCAGCCACGCGGCTATCGCCAAGCGTGGAGCGCCGCCATCAGCGGTGATCAACAGCAGCAGCTTCGGACCTGCCGCCAGTACCACCATGACGTACAGAAGCAAGGCGGCCGCGACAGTCATCGTCCCGACTTGCGGGCCAGGCGTCGCAGCGCAGCGCGCAGATCCGCGGATTCCTCGGCGTCGATCTGCGCCACGAAGTGACTGAGGACCGCATCCGAGCGGCCGCCCCCACTCAGTGCTTCGAGCATCAGGCGGGCGCTGTGTTCTTCGCGAGTCAAGGTCGGTCGGTAGCGATACGCTTTGCCATCGCGTCTGCGGGATAGCCAGCCTTTGCCGTGCAGATTGTCCATCGTTGACATCACTGTGGTGTAAGCGATGTGGCGTTCAGCGCTCAACTCGTCGAAGATTTCCCTCACCGTCGTATCGGTCTCAGGGTCGCGATTCCAGAGGCGATCGATGATCGCTGCCTCGAGTTCTCCGAAGCCGCGCACACGAGCCATGGTAAACCTCCTGGATTAGGCAGTAGATAGCTTAGGCGTCGTGCGGCATCGAGCGCGAGGCGCACTCCACTGGAGATAACCTCGGGTCTTGAGAAGCATTGCCGACTTCGTCATAGCTGCAGCAGGCCGCCGACATACGCGGCGCTGGGTGGCGGCGCGGGAGGTCAGACCGTCAGTGACCTCAATCGCCAAAATTGGTGCTAGGCCTAGATTGCCCAGCGTCGCTACCGGCTCGGTACACCACGTTCGCGCAACCACGACATGGGGTCGGCCTTATCCGCCCCGTTTCTGTGGACCTCGAAGTGCAGGTGCGGACCCGTCGAATTTCCCCGGTTGCCCATCGTGGCGATCTGATCGCCAGCCAGTACACGCTCGCCAACCTGCACAGTGGCGGTGTCGATGTGACCGTAAAGCGTGACCGTGCCTACCACGTCGCGGATCTTGACCCACATGCCGAAACCCGGGGTGGGTCCGGAGGCGATCACCTCGCCCGCCGACGCGGCGTAGATTGGGGTTCCGATTGCATTCGCGATGTCGAGCCCTCCGTGCAAGGTGCCCCATCGTTGTCCGAATCCCGACGTCAGAATTCCTTGCGCGGGAAAGGCGAACTGGGGACGCCGCAACCGTGCCTCTCGTTGCGCTCGTTCTTGAGCGAAGGCCGTCGCGCGAACCAATTCTTCTTGGTGGATGGTGGACTTGAAATTGCTGACCACCTGGACGACCTCGAAGGCGGGCGCATCTTCTGGAGGTAGTCCGTCCGCTCCTGCGTTGCCCGCCAACAGGATTGGTTCGCCGGCCGCCTCCGACGCGCCAACTGCCGCATTGGCCCCCACGGCGACCGCCCCGGCGGCGATGGCTGAGATCACCAGCCTGATGTGTATCGCGCCCGTGGCCTTCGAAGGCCTTCGATGCGTCGTGGGCCGTGGGCGGCGCGGACCGGTCGAAGTCGCCCCCTGGCGGTCCGACAATTCTCCGCAGTGCACACCTATGGAATTTATGGACCTTCGCGGAACGGATGGTGCTGCGCGGGTCGCGAGAACGGGCGGCACCAGCAGTCGCGGACGTTCGTCGACCAGGTCATTGAGGTCGTCGAGTTCGGGTGCGGTCAGTACATCGATGTCGGTGGCGAAAGGACCGCTGTCGATCGTCGTGGCCGAGGCCGTGGCTGTGGCAGCGCCGAACTTGTTGAGGGGATGATCTCGGTGATTTCGTCGTCCCACTGGCGTTCTATGGGCGAAGTCGATCGCGCGATCCGGCGCTGAGCCACCAAGTCGAGAAGTTCCTTACCGTTACCGATTCGTTACTTGATGGCCGCGACGCTAACCGAAAGCGCATCGTCAGGCAAGCCACCGAAGGACAATTCAGCGGGAGCTCGACAGCTAGTCTGATGCAGTGCTTACCTCACCATAGGGCCTGGAACTGCGGCTCAACGACAACTCCGCCGCTCATAGGTGCCACGTAGGTACGTAGTACATAAGTATTCGGCGAACTCACGCCTGGCCTACTATCAGACGGTGGCGCGGAGCCGGATCGGGCGCGAGCCGTCAGCGGCCGCTTTCGGTGCGGAGCCCTTTATGTCTCGGGCAATCCGTCCTACCGGTTATCGATGTGTCATCAACTACAGAGGCTAGTACTGAGCTACTAAGTAGGTTAACCTACGCGTCTGAACAGTAGGATCGTGCGACTGCGGTCGCATTTCGCGGTAGGAGGAGCGTTGGTAGCCGAAGCGCCGGTCGGTGAACTCGAGGCTCGGCGCCCCTTCCCGGAGCGGCTCGGCCCCAAGGGCAACCTGATCTACAAGCTGGTCACCACCACCGATCACAAGCTGATCGGGATGATGTACTGCCGCTGTCGGTCGCGGTGTGGGCGCACCACATGTACGCCACCGGCGCGGTGCTGCTGCCGTTCTTCTCGTTCATGACGTTCCTCATAGCCGTGCCCACCGG
>NZ_JBMVDG010000006.1:0-323862 GCF_049541695.1 Mycobacterium sp. NPDC050041
CGGCGGGGCCGGCGAGGCCGACGAAGGCGGCGGCGAAGGCGCTGGCGGCGAGGGTGGCGAATCCGAACTTGTTCATGGTCTTGCTTCTTTCTTGGATGCTTCTCGTTGTCTTCTGACTCCTTGAACTCGCAGGTCAGGGGTTTAATTCCGCTGGCAGAAATTGATGGCCGGGTGGCAGGAACTGCTCTACGAGTCAGGTCGGCAACGTCGGCGTCATCCCTGCCACCAGGAGGTGTAGGCCCGCCCGTCGTTTCCAGTGATGAAGGCATCGAGGTTCCTCGCCGAGCGGGAAATCGCGGTCACCTTCCGTCCCGCGGGGAAGAACCCGCCGATGGAGCGCCAGCGGTCGCCCAGTCCGGACCAGTCGGCGCCCTGGTACCACCAGGAGGTGTAGACGCGGCCGTCGTTGCCGGTGATGAACAGGTCGATGCTGTTGGGCGACTTCGCGATCGCGGTGACCGGTGCGCCTTTCGGGAAGACCCCGCCGATGTTGCGCCAGGTGTTGTTCAGTCCCGACCAGTCGGCGCCCTGGTACCACCAGGAGGTGTAGACCCGGCCGTCGTTGCCGACGACGAACAGGTCAAGGTTGCCTGCGCTGCGCGAGGTGACCGAGATCGGCGCACCCGCGGGGAAGAACCCACCGATCGAGCGCCAACGGTCGCCGATCCCCGACCAGTCCGGGTACATCGTGTGCACCGCGTTGATGTCGCCCTGCGACAGAGCCGTTCGCTGCCCCATCGTGACGCCCGCAGGCAACGGCACTCTCGGAACGATCGTGTCCTCGCCGCTGGTGCTGAACGCGGTCCGCGAGTAATGCATGATCGACCCGAAGTCGTAGGTGCCGAGATCGTCGCCGAGTTCGATCTGCTGATCGAAGTTGTGCCGGTTGTCGACCGGGACGGTGCCGAGGCGGATTTCGACGAACCTGTTGCGGTCTTCGCGGCTCTGTTCGTGCCAGAGCCCGACCGCGTGACCCATCTCGTGGATGACCGTGCCGGTCGGCGCGGTGGCGGTCAACTCGATGTCCTGACGTCCGGTCCGTTGCCGGCCGACCGGCGACCGACTCGCCGTGCTCGGCACGAAGCGGACGAAATCCGCCTGCCCGTTGCGGGGCACGAACCGGATCCTGGTGTTGTTGGTCCAGTGAGCGACGGCATCGGTCACGCGTTGCCGGTTCGGCAGCGCCGGGTCCACCTCGAAGGGCACGACACCGTTCGGCCAGCGGAATTCATTGCCGGTACGGCCGATTCCCTCGAGTCCCGCCCGGCCCCGCACCTCCTCCACGGTGCCCAGGACGATGTCTCCCTCGAACACCGCCAGCCCGTCCACGTCGGCGTAGCGCACCTCGCGTTCGCCGCCGTCGAATGTGCCGACGAGCGCTGTGCCGGCTTCAGGACCGGTCCGGTACTCCCCCGTGGCCTCGTCGTCGTGAAGTTCGACCTGCTTGATGTCCTCGACAGTCATCGTGTCCCCCTTGTTGATCGATCAGCTCTCGGTAAGAACTGTCCGGCCGTCGGGACTCGAACACACGGGTAGTGCAATACGTCAGTCGGTCCGCTCATGGATGAATCCGGCCGCCGGGAAACGATCAACGAGGAGACAGGTTATTCCCCACTGTCTTCTGACAAGCCCTCAGGAGGAGAAGAACATGAGCTTGGTCGACATCTCACACCCGGCCGGGACGGCGCACGACGAGTTGGTTCCTTCGCGGTACGCGCTGAAGGTCGGCGACATCGACGTTCTGGTGATCAGCGACGGGGTGCTGCCGATCACCGCCGTGACGATGGCCACCAACGCCGCTCCTGCCGACCTGTCGGCGTGGCTCGAGGACATGTACCTGCCGCCCGAGGTGCTCGACTGGCCGTTGAACGTTGCCGTGGTCCGCAGCGGAGGCAAGACCATTCTCATCGACTCCGGTCTGGGAACGGAGTTTCCCGACTTCCCGCGGGCCGGACAGTTGGCCATGCGACTCGTCGCCGCCGGAATCGATCCTGCCTCCGTGACCGACGTGGTGCTCACCCATCTGCACATGGATCACATCGGCGGGCTGCTCGTCGACGGGCTCCGGAATCAGCTGCGGCCCGATCTGCGGGTCCACCTCGCCGCGGCCGAAGCCGAGTTCTGGGAGGCGCCCGACTTCTCCCGCACCGTCATGCCCGCCCCGATCCCGGACGTACTGCGACGGACCGCCGCGCAGTTCCTCGACCTCTACCGCGGCCGGCTGCGGCCGTTCGAGACCGAATACGAGGTCGCACCCGGCGTGCTGCTCCGCCGCACGGGCGGCCACACCCCGGGACACAGCATCGTCCGCCTCGAATCACGGGGCGAGGCACTCACATTCGCCGGCGATGCGGTGTTCCAGCCCGGATTCGACAACCCTGATTGGCAGAACGGATTCGAACACGACCCCGAGGAAGCGACACGCGTCCGGATCGCACTGCTGCAGGAACTGGCGGCGAGCGGCGAGGCGCTGGTGGCCACCCACCTGCCGTTCCCGTCGGTCTGCCACGTGGCGGTCACCGGCGACGGCTTCCGCATGGTGCCCGCTGTGTGGGATTACTGACCAGCCGGGATTACCGACCAGCCGGGATTACTGACCAGCCGTCACTTCTGGTCCGTGCTCGGCTCGTCGAGAGTGGCGAGGTAGCGGCCGGCGAGATCGCCGAGTTCGGCGATCCCCTCGGCGATCTGCCGGGCGACCTGGGCCGGGTCGTCGTCGATCCGGCCGCGCAGGTTGCCGGTGCGCCAGAGTGTGGCCAGTCCGTGCGACATCGACCACCCGGCGACCACGACGCCCGTCACGTCCGAAGTGGTCGGTGCCGCCACGCTCATCCTGGCGCTGTCGTAGAGGAGCGCGAAGGCTTCGTCGCGGGCCTCGATGAGGTGCGGATCGTCGTCGCCGTACAGGTCGGGGCGGAACATCACCTCATAGTGCCCAGGATGGGTGATGGCGAACATGACATAGGCCATGCCGCCCCTGAGGAATGCGTCGGGGCCTGTCGCGGCGGGCCGGATCGCGTTGACTGCCAATCGGAATCCCTCGGTGGCGACCGCGGCGAACAAGCCGGCCTTGTCGCCGAACTGGTATGCCAGCGCCGCGTGCGTCACCCCGGCGCGGCGCGCGATCTCACGCATGCTCACTCCGGCGGCGCCGACCCGCTGCACCTCCGCGACCGCGGCCTCGATCGCAGCTTCGCGTAGACGGCCGTGGTGGTAGGAACGGGAGCCACCTGACATGGGAGAAGCCTAACGCAGGATCTGACCATTGATAAGTTCGCGCTTTCGATGCAGACTGGCCATTGGTAAGTTCGTTGCTGCGAGCGCGGGACGGTTCGGTGCGGATCTTCGATGTGGTGGTGGTGGGCGCGCGCTGCGCGGGCTCCCCGCTGGCCGTGATGCTCGCGCGCCGGGGGTTCAGCGTCTGCGTGGTGGACAAGGCACAGTTTCCCTCCGAGACCCCGTCCACTCACGTCATCCAGCCCTGCGGAGCAAGCGTTCTCGAACGTATCGGCGCACTGGAAGCGGTGTTGGCGGCCGGCGCCGTGCCGATCGATCGCATCACGCTGGTCAACGAGGACGTGCGTATCGACGGCGGGCTCGACCCCGCGGTGTTCCCTCGGCCGGGCTTGTGTGTGCGGAGGCTGACCCTCGACGCACTGCTCGTCGAGGCGGCAGGCGCGGCGGGTGTCGACGTGCGGACAGGAGTGAAGGTCGCCGGGCTGCTCACCGACGGCGGGCGGGTGGTCGGTGTCGAGACCGACCGCGGACCGATCAGGGCGCGCCTGGTGGTCGGCGCCGACGGCCGGCAGTCCAAGGTGGCCGTGACCGTCGGGTCCCAGGAGTACCTGACCACCCCGGCCGGCCGGATGCCGGCGTGGGCCTACTTCGAGGGAGTCACCGCTCGGGAGGGGCGCCTGCGACTCGCACGCCTCGGCGAGCACGGGTATCTGGCCTGCCCTACCGATGGTGGTCTGTACATGGTCACCATCGCCACCGGCGCCGGTCTGCGCACGGACCGCGATGCGGAGTTCAGCGCAGGCATTTCCGGCTGGCCCGAACTCGACGAATTGCTCACCGGCGCAAGCCGAGTCGGCCCGATCCGGGTGATGACGAAGTGGCACGGCTACTTTCGTCAGGCTGCGGGGCCGGGCTGGGTCCTGGTCGGTGACGCCGGGCACTTCAAGGACTTCACGCCGGCACAGGGTATCGCCGACGCACTGCGGCAGGCCGAGCGTCTGGCCGATGTACTGCCCGCCGACCTCTCCGACGGCCGGGCCGTCGACGCGGCGACCCGGAGGTGGTGGCGCTGGCGTGACCGCGACGCCTACCCGATGTACTGGTTCGCCACGGACATGGGAGCGCCCGGACCGCCGACCCCACTGGTCACGGAGATGCTGCGCGACATCTCCATCGATCCCGTTGCGACGCAGACGATGCTGCGCGTACTCAATCACGAAGTCGGCCCGCAACGGCTGATGACCCCGAGACGGCTGGCAGTCGCCTGCACACGGGCACTTCGTCGTCGTCCCGGCGCGACGACCGCGGAATTGGCGAGCACATTGGGCCACCGGTTTCGCCGCGCACTCCTGAGCCGTCGAGCATCGCCGCGCATTGCCGGCTGATTGGTTCGCGCTCATCCGTTTTCGGCGCCGAACCACCTCCGTGGGTCGATCTGCTGACCCTGGCTGTCGGCACCGGGTTCAGAAGAGGTCCGGGGTCTCCGGCGGCACGTCGTCGAGAAAAGCCGTGATCATCGGCACCAGTACCGCTGAGGCCCCCGAGATTCCGATGTGTGACATCGCCGGGAGCACCACCAGTCGTGCGGCCGGAACGTCGGTCAGCGTCCCCGATGCCGCTGCCTGCGCGTCGCCTCCCCCACGCAGCGTGAACATCGCCAGCGCGTGCTCGGGCGTCACTCCGTCCGCGTCGCCGACGATGACCATCGTCGCGGCGGAGATCGACCGCATCGCCTCGTCGCTGATGTCCTGATCGTTGATGTTGAGGGTCTTCATCTTGTCGACATAGGCATCGAAGGCCGAGGGGTCGGCGGTGTGTTCCTTGAACGCCGCCTCCACCGGCGTGCCGGCGAACGCATCGGCGGTGAGACCGCCGAGGGCCTCGAACACCGACGGATACCAGCCGTCCTTGCGGAAGGTCGCCGACATCGACACCAGCTTGTTCACCAGCGAGCCGTGCCGGATCGCGAGCTGCAGCGCGACCCCACCGCCCTGCGAGTAACCCATCACGTCCGCGCGCGCCACCCCCAGCGCGCGCAGCAGCGCGGCGGCGTCGTCGGCGAATTGCTCGTAGGACATCGCCCGCGCGGTGTCCGGGGTGCGGCCGTGCCCCTGTTGGTCGAACACGATCACCGGGCGGTCGGCGGCCAGGGCCTCTGCCCACACCGTCATGGAACCGGTGGCCATGAACGCGCCGGGAATCAACAACAGCGGGGTCTTCGACGCACCGAAGTCGCCATACACCTCGTGGTAGAGGTTCAGTCCGTTGATCGGCAGGTGACCGCCGCGCGGAGGCTTGTTCTCCATCAGTTCTCGCCTTCCCTCATCGGTTCGTCTCAGGACAGACCTCCTGGGCGGCAGCAACTCATCGTGGATACTCCTCCCATGCCGATGTACGTGCGACACACCCGCGCGGTGCAGATAGACGAACTGGCACCCCACGTCCGCGAGAAGCTCACCGACCACGCCGAAGCGCACCAACTCGACCTCACCGCAGTGCGGATGTGGCTCACCCACAGCGAGAACCCGCCGGCCGAGAAGGGCCTCGCGAAGCTGATGCGGCGCCGGGCCAACTCCGCGGATCCCGACGCCGAGCACGACACCGTCGCGATACTGCACCCGACCCACCTCCTCGTGGCCATCGACGGCGCCGTCCGTGGAACCTCGGTCCTGTCGCTGCCGCTGACGCAGGCATCGATCGCCGCAGGCACCGGCCTGGGCGCCGCACTGGGCCAACTGGCCGGTGAAACCGCCGGGTTCACGATCACCGGCTTCGCCGGCGGTGAGCGGCCCGGCAGCTTCTACGTCGGACTGGGCACCGAACCCACTGCGGCAGAATGCTTCACGGCCATCGAGTCGGCGATCGTCGCGGCCAAGAACCCCACCGCCCGGTGATCCGCGACACCGGCGGCGACCCGATGCGACCGGCTCGCCGAGCGACCGCCACCGACCGCCGCTAGGGTGTGCGCATCGTCGCCGCGGTCAAGAAGGTGTGCCGTTACCCATTGCGATGACGAATCCGTCGACGAAAGCGGTGCGTGATGTCCGTGTTGCCAGGCGAACAGTCAACAGGGTCCGTCGATGCCCCGCCTGCGTTCAAGCGCGACGTCGGCGCAGACCTCGAAGTCGACATCATCGCCGCGACCACCCTGGAGTTCCAGATCGCCCTCGCACCCCAGCCCGGGGCGCAGGTCACCGAGTCTCTCGAATTCCGCTGCAACGGCTCGGCCGTCGAAGCCCAGGAGCTCATCGGCGAGCACGGCACGCGCATCCATCGCTTCGACGCGCCCGAAGGAACCGTCACCGCCTCGTACCGGGCCACAGTCCTGGGTCGCACCGATCCGGCGGACGTCCGTGACATCGACACGTCGACCTATCTGCGGCCGAGCCGTTACGCCGAGGCGGACAAGTTCTTCGGCTTCGCCGCCACCGAGTTCGGCGAGTACGCCGACTCGGCGACTCTGCTGGAGAAGGTTTCATCGTGGGTGGGAACGCGGCTCGCCTACGTGCCGGGGTCCAGCGACCCGATCGACGGAGCCGCGGACACCCTGCTGGCCGGTTCCGGGGTGTGCCGCGACTACGCCCACCTGGTGATCGCGCTGCTGCGCGCGGTCAACGTCCCGGCGAGGATGGTCGCCGTCTACGCACCGGGCTGCGACCCGATGGATTTCCACGCGGTGGCGGAGGCTCTCATCGACGGTGTCTGGCGCGTGGTGGATCCGACCTGCCTGGCGCCGCGCCAGTCGATGGTGCGCATCGCCACCGGGCGCGACGCCGCCGACACCGCGTTCCTGGACAATCACAAGGGATCGATCAACCTGCGGTACATGGAGGTTCGCGCAGTGGTCGACGGCGATCTGCCTCGTGACTCCGTGCACGACCTGGCCGTGCTGAGCTGAGAAGGGCGTCGATTCTCGGCGACGTGTCACAAAACGCCCGCCGCCGGCATCTAGAGGTCGTCCAGCACCACAGCACAGGAGGACGACATGGATGCACGGTTCGATCTGTTCGGCAACGAACTCGCCACGAAGTTCGCCAAGCGGTTCACCACAGCCGCCAGGGTGATCGAAGAATCGACGCTGCCGGACACCACGAAGGAGTTGGTCAGCCTGCGGGCGAGCCAGATCAACGGCTGCGCCTTCTGCACCGACATGCACACCAAGGAGGCGGCGGCCGCCGGTGAGACCGCGCTGCGGTTGCACATGGTGGCCGCGTGGCGAGAGGCCACCGTCTTCACCGAGGCCGAACGGGCCGCGCTGGCGTTCGCCGAGGAGGGAACCGGGCTCGCCGACGCCCACACCGGCGTGTCCGACGACACGTGGGACCAGGTTCGCAAGCACTACGACGACGACCAGGTGGCGGCCCTCATCTGCCTGGTCGCCCTCACCAACGCCGCCAACCGGATGAACGTCATCGTGCGGAACCCCGGCGGCTCCTACGAAGCGGGCATGCTCGCACGGCTGTCGGGCTGAGCGAGAGCCCCGGGACCGGGCCGCGACTCGCGGCCCGGCCACCGGGCCTTCGGTCGACGGCCGCGCCGCCGGTAGCGTGGCCGATCGTGAACTCCTCTCGTCTGCCCTCGTCCATCGCGCTCGCCGCGTGTGCCGCATCGCTCCTCGTCGGGCTCACCGCGTGCGGGTCCGACACGAGCACCGCGTCGACGAGCTCCTCGTCGACACGCACACCGGTCGAATTCTTCCCGCCGTCCCCCGCGGCGCCACCGACCCCCGAAGCGCCTGCCACCGCCGCGGCGTGCCCGTCGGCGCCGCCCGCAGAGGGTGCGGCACCGGAGTGGACACTCCCCGGGAACACGGGCAGCGTGGCCGTCACCGGATCGACCGACGCGGCGGCTCCGCTCATCACCGTGACCGCGCCGTTCAGCGTCGGTGAGACCCAGGTGAAGACGCTGCAGGCGGGCGACGGACCGGTCGTCGCGGACACGGCATCGGTGTCGGTCTGCTACATGGGCGTCAACGGTCGTGACGGCTCGGTGTTCGACAGCAGCTACGTGGGCGGTCCCCCGGTCGAATTCTCGCTCGACGGCGTCGTGACGGGCTTCCAGAAGGCCATCGCCGGGCAGAAGGTCGGTTCCACCGTCGGTGTCGCGATGACTCCGGCCGACGGCTACCCCGACGGTCAGCCCAGCGCCGGGATCGAGAAGGGCGACACGCTCGTCTTCGCGATCAAGATCCTCGACGCCTCGAGCTGAGTCGCGCCGTCCACTTCTCCTGGTCCCGCTGGATGAGTGCGCGCCGAGCCGCCATGATGGGTCTCGTGGAGGCGACGCGCGTGGACCGCTGGCTGTGGTCGGTGCGGTTGACGAAGACCAGGCCGGACGCCGCGGCGGCCTGCCGCGGTGGCCACGTCCGCGTCAACGACCGGATCGCCAAGCCGTCGACGATGCTTTCCCCCGGTGACCAGATCCGTGTCCGGATGGCCGACACCACGCGGATCGTCGAGGTGCTGCGGGTGATCCACAAGCGGGTCGGTGCGGCCGAAGCCGTGACGTGCTACCTCGACCGCACACCGGCCCGCCCCGCCGAGCCGGTGGTCGCGGTGGCGGTCCGAGACCGCGGGGCCGGGCGGCCGACCAAACGGGACCGACGGCTACTCGACAGGTGGCGCGCGGGCCTCGGTTAGCCCAGAGCGCGCTCACCACCCATGAGCGGCTGCTCCCTCCGTCACGAACGCCGCACCGACCCGGGCGGCATGTCGACGCCGATCTCATCGCAGATCGGCGGGATGATGATCAACGATCCGCGCGGGCTGCAGAACGGCGTGCCCGGCGGCAGCGGCGGCGGTGGAGGCGCCGGATGGAGCGCCGGCGGCGGCGTGGCCGGATGCGGTGCGCCGGACCACGGGTAGATCGTCCACGTGGTGACGTCGACGATGCCCTCGGAATTCCAGTACCAGTCATGGCAGACGTTGCGGTCCCACGTCAGCACCTGTCCGCCCGGGATGGCCGGGTCCCCGGGACACCAATGCGTACAGGTCTGTCCCACCGGGCAATTCCCGCCCTGGTAGCTGGGGCCCTGGGCGGCCGAGGTGCCCGCGCTCAGCGCGAAGCCGGTCAACGCCACCCCGCCGGACACCGCGGCCGCCGTCACGAACCGTGTGAGTCGGTTCAAGGTCGGATCCTCTCGTCGGGCACCGCCCCCTTGGCGTTGCTCGTGCTCGAGTACACGGCGCGCGGCCGGCTACCGATCCCAACATCTCGCAGCGTGGACGACCGGCGGCGCCACTTTCCGATGTTTGAGCGCACCCGTGGTGGACAATGACCAGCGTCAGCGTCCGCCACCTCGATCGAGCGATCCCGCCGCAAGCCGAAGGAAGTCCCATGGTCCGTTCATTCGCAGCCCTGGTCATCGCCGCATCCGCGGGGCTGGCCTTCGCATCGCCCGCGGCCGCCGGGGAGGCCGACTTCCTGCGGCTACAGGAGAAGTTCCCGTTCCTGTCCCAGGCGCAGCTGCTCACCACGGGCTATCAGGCCTGCCAGGCCTCGCGCAACGGCATCGGCTCGGCGACCATCGTCAGCATGGTGCAGAAGGAACTCGACCCCCTTGGCGTCACCGTGGGATCCGCGACGGACATCGTCTCCACCGCCATCGTCCAGCTCGACTGCTGAGTCGCCGCCGCGAGGAGCGCTGACGCGTGCCCGAGGGTGACACCGTGTACGCGCTGGCGCAACGCCTCGACCGCGCGTTGCGTGGTCGCACGCTGACCCACGGCGAGCTGCGGGTACCGAGCCACGCCACGGACGACCTCGCCGGCCGGAGCGTGCAGGCCCACATCACGCACGGCAAGCACCTGCTCACCCGGCTGTCGGGCGACCTCACCCTGCACACCCACCTCCGGATGTCCGGCTCGTGGACCATCTCGGAGACCGGCCGCTGGTTGCCGCGCGCGGTCATGCCCGACGTCCGGGTCGTCATGCGCACCGACGGGCCAGCCGCCTACGGCGTAAAGCTGCCCGTCGTCGAGCTGCTGCGCACCCGCGACGAACCCGATGTCGTCGGACACCTCGGCCCCGATCCGCTGCGCGACGACTGGGACCTCGAGGAGGCGGCGCGCCGCATCGCGGCCGAACCGGATCGCCCGCTCGTCGCCGCCCTGCTCGACCAGCGCTGCGTGGCGGGATTCGGCAACCTGTGGGCCAACGAGCTCTGCTTCCTGCGCGGCCACAGCCCGTGGACGCCGGTCGGACTCGTCGACGTACCTGCCCTGCTCGACCTCGGGGCGCGGGCGCTTCGACACTCGGCCACAGTGCCGGGCGCGATGCAGGTGACGACGGGGGTGCGCCGCAAGGGTGAGCAGCACTGGGTGGCGGGTCGCGCCGGCCGGCCGTGCCTGCGCTGCGGAACCACGGTACGGGTGGTCGCCGAGGTGCCCAACGATCCGGAACGGCGACGCACCTGGTGGTGCCCGCACTGTCAGCCGGGCCCGGCCGGGCCGCCGTAGGGGTGCGGAACACCCAAGCCGAAAAGCGGGTATCTCCCCTCCATGGCGGAGTACACCGATCCCGAACTGCGGGAGCGCATCAAGGAAGAGATCAAGGCCTCGGACAAGGGCGGCAGGAAGGGACAGTGGTCGGCACGCAAGAGCCAGCTGCTGACCCAGGAGTACGAGCGGCAGGGCGGCGGCTACCGAGGCCCGAAAGACGATCGGCAGAAGTCGCTGGAGCAGTGGGGCAAGGAAGACTGGCAGACGAAGGACGGCGGCGCGCGCGCCCGCGGCGACCGTGGTGAGACGAAGAGGTACCTGCCGAAGAAGGCATGGGATCAGCTCTCCGAGAGCGAGAAGAACGCCACCGACACCAAGAAGCGCGGCGCGTCGGCCGCCGGCAGGCAGCACGTGTCGAACACCAAGGCCGCCAAGGCCGCACGCACGGTCGGCCGGCTCGACGAGCTGCCGGTCGCCCAAGCCGTCAAGCTCGTCGGGGAACTCGACAAGCGCCAGCTCACCTCCGCCCTGCGGCGCGAGCGCGACGGCAAGGCCCGCAAGACGCTGATCGAGCGGCTGGAGGCGGAGCTTTCCCGACGCTGATCCCGGCGGCGCCTCGGTGGCCGGGCTAATCTCCGACGGGAAACGCGCACTCCGCGGTGCGCGGCTGTCCGCGGAGAGGAGCGACCATGCCGCCGACCGGGGCGACCACGTGACGCGTTTCGTCCACCCGCTGAGCTTGCTGGCGGTGATCGCGGTACCGATCGTCGGCTGGTTCTTCGAGGACTGGTCCGGACCCACGACGCTCGCGGTCTACTGGTTCGAGAACGTCGCGATGTGCGCGTTCATCGTGGCCCGGATCCTGTTGCACCGGCGGTGGTCTCCACGCAGCGGCCACTTCCGGTACACGGCGCCGAGTGCGGACCGGCGGAGTTCGCGCAACAGCTCCTCGTTCGTCACCGGCTTCGCCGTCACCAGTTTCGCGTTCTGCGCGGCGCACGCGGTGTTCCTCGCGGCGATCCTGTTCCTGCTCAATCGCAACGGCGAGGGCCGCCTCGCCGACGTCGACTGGCGCAGCGTCGGATTCGGATGCCTGAGCGTGCTCGCCTTCCTCGCGCTCGACTTCTTCGCCGACCTGTTCAGCCTGCGCAGCTGGTCGTTCTGGCAGCTCGAACAGACCGCCCAGCGGGGGCTGAGCCGCGTCGTCGTCGTCCACCTCACCCTGATCTTCGGATTCATCGGCATCGCCCTGACCGACTCGCCCAGCGCGTTCTTCGGGGTCTTCGTCGTCCTCAAGACGCTCGCATCGCTGAGCGCCGTGCTCCCCCAGTGGGAGCCCAAGACGCCGCCGAAATGGTTCAGCAACATCATGAACCGCGTCCCCAACGTCCGCCCGGGCGAGCGATTCGAGGACTTCTGGGCCGAGGACCGCGCCGACGAAGCGGAGCGGCGGGACCGCAACGAACGCCCGTGGACCGCTCGGCGACGCTAGCCCAGTGACCCGTCATCGGGTGCAGGGACGTGGGTCTCCCACCGTGCCCGGCGCTGCTCGTCGGTCTGCTCCCACCACGGCGTGCCCCGCTCCCCCAGCGCGACCTTGGCCGCGTGCACACCCGCACGCACGGTCGGTTCGCGATCGGTTCCGCGGGCCTGGCGCACCTTTCGCCGCCACGCCATCAGGATGCGGGTGAGTTCGGCCCGACGCTCCTCGGGGATCGCCGGGTCGGTCGCCCGCCACTTGCGTCCGTCGACGACGATGTGGTGCCCGTCGTCAGTTCTCGGCGGATCACTCATCGGTGCGGGCGGTCAGTCGAGGCAGAACTCGTTGCCCTCGGGATCGGCCATGACGATGTGGCCGCCCTGCAACGGGGGTGCCGGGTCGTGCCGGCCGAGCCGGGTGGCGCCGAGTCCTTCCAGTCGTTCGCACTCGCGCTCCAATACGGTCATCCGCTCGTCCCCGCTCGATCCGGGTGCCACGCGCACGTCGAGGTGCACCCGGTTCTTGGCGGCCTTGCCCTCCGGCACGCGCTGGAAGTAGACGCGCGGCCCGTGGTCATCCGGGTCGACGAGGGCCGAGGCGTCGTTGCGCCGTTCGGGCGGCACGCCCATCGCCTCCAGCGCGTCGTCCCAGGTGTCGAACCCGCCCGGCGGTGACTGGACGACGAAACCCAGGACCTCAGCCCAGAACCGGGCGAGGGCAGCCGGATCGGCGCAGTCGAACGTCACCTGGAGCTCGCGACCCATCCCGGCAGTCTATCGACCGTGACCCGACGGCGTCCCGAGGTCGAATGTGTGACGAACAGCTGACGTGCCGCATGGTCGGGGTAGTTGGGGGTACCTCGGCACCATGCATGATCTGGCGCAGAAATTCGTCAACGCACTGGACCGGCTGCACCGGGACCGCGACGTCGATCCGCTGGTGGAGCTGTTCGGTGACGACGCGACGCTGAACAAGGCCGGCCTCCCGCACGGACAGCGCGGCAAGGACGGCGCCCGGGCGTTCTGGCAGCAGTACCGCGATGTCTTCGGTGACATCGACGCGGCGTTCCGGCACCGGGTCACCGACGACGACGTGACGTTCCTGGAGTGGACCTCGGAGGGCACCCTGCGGGACGGGACGGCGTTCTGCTACGACGGGGTGAGCGTGCTCGAGGCGAAGGACGGCCGCATCACGGCGTTCCGCACGTACTACGACACCGCCGCGTTCCTCGACACCGACCTGGCCAGCGCGGTCGGCGGCCCGAAGCGCGGATAGTCAGAACGCGTACCGGATCCTGCAGTCCGGCAGCGTCGTGGCGATCAGGTCGGTGAGCTGCTGCACCCAGCGGCCCTTCCACGGCGTCTTGTACCGGACGTTCCACTGGCCGCTCTGACTCGGCTTGAGCTGCTGCAGGTCCGGCCGCCACAGCAGATCCTCACCCCTGGGGTGCCAGCCCATGTTGACGTCGTGCAGGCCCTCGTTGTGGGTGAGGAAGATGATCTCCGCGGCGAGTTGTTGCTTCGTCCGTTCGTTGGTGCCCTCGGCGATCTGCTCGAGCAGTTCCGCCCAGTCGGCCAGCCAGCTCTCGTGCACGATCACCGGGCTGAAGTTGAGGTGCACCTCGTAGCCCGCATCGACGAAGTCGTCGAGCGCGGCGATGCGGTCGGCGATCTTCGACGTGCGGATGTCGACGGTGCGCGACGTGTCGGCGGGCATCAGGCTGAAACGCACCCTGGTGCCGCCACGCGGGTCGTAGTCGAGCAGGTCGCGATTGACGAGTTTCGTCGCGAAACTCGCCTTGGCATTCGGGACCCGGGCGAACAAATCGACGAGATCGCGGACGTTGTCGGACACCATCGCGTCGACGGAGCAGTCACTGTTCTCACCGATGTCGTACACCCAATCGACGGGATCGCACTGGTTGGGCTCCGGCTTGACGCCTTGGCGTGCCGCGTGTCGCTCGAGGTAGCCGGTGATCTTCTCGATGTTGGCGAACACCGTGATCGGGTTGGCGTAACCCTTGCGTCGCGGCACATAGCAGTAGGAGCAGGCCATCGCGCAGCCGTTGGCGGTGGACGGCGCGATCCAGTCACTCGACCGTTCGTTGCGGCGTGCCGCCAGACTCTTCTTCTCGCCGAGCACCAGCACCTCGCGCTTGATGCGCACCCAGTCCTCGACGTTCCCCTCATTGCCGTACAGCCCCGGAATGGCCTGGTGCGACGCAACCTCGATCCGTTCGGCGCCGGCGTACCGGTCGAGCACCTGATGGGCGCGCGGTAACCGCTCGATACCCGGCTCGTGATAGATCCGCTTGATGTCGAGGAGGCGGTCGGCCAGCTCGGCCGGGGTCCGGCGGCCCGCTACCCCGTCGTGAAGCGTCGACGACATGCCTGTTTCAACGCGGTGCGGCGGCCGGGCGTTCCGCGATCGCCGCCGTTGGGCAGGATCGGCACTGTGACATCCCTCCCTGCGATTCCGCCGACCGTTCCGGCGCTGCTGCGGCGCAGCGTGCGTGACCACGGGGCGCACCCCTACCTCGTCACCCCCACCGACCGGCTCAGCTACGACGACGCCGACCGGCGCTCCGCCCACATCGCGCGGTGGCTGCTGCGCCGCGGCGTCGGCAAGGGCGCCCGTGTCGGGCTGTTCTTCCCCAACGGCGCCGAGTGGATGCTCTGGTGGCTCGCCTGCTCCCGAATCGGCGCGGTCGTGGTGCCGTTGAGCACGCTGTACGCGCCGGCGGAGATCGCCAAGGTGCTGCGCCTCGCCGACGTGGGACTGCTGGTGGCGCCGCCGCAGGTGCTCGCCACCGACACCTCGGACCGCCTGGAGGCCGCGCTGGCGGGGCTGGCCGCGCAGCGCGACGGCGACATCGCGGTGACCGCTGCGCCGTACCTGCGCCGCGTCGTGCTCACCGGGCCCACCGACCGCGCATGGGCCACCCGCTGGGACGACGACATCGCCGACGGGGTGGCGCCCGAGATCCTGGCCGCGGCCGAGGCCGAGGTGTCACCCGCCGACCTGGCCATCATGGTGCACACCTCCGGGTCCACCGCGGACCCGAAGGGCGTGCTGCACACCCACGGCACGCTGGCCCGCCAGACCTCGACGTGGCCCGCCGCGGTCAGGGCGATCTCGCGGTCCTCCGGCCCGCCCCGGATCCTCTGTGCGATGCCGTTCTTCTGGATCGGCGGCGTGCTCGCGGCGACAGGCGCGTTGCACGAACCGACCACGGTGCTCACCATGCCGCGGCTCGACGCGGGCACCGCGCTCGACCTCATCGAGCGGGAGCGGGCCACCGGCGTCGTGGGCTGGCCTGCGTTCACGCAGCGGCTGCGCGAACACCCCAGCTTCGCCGGCCGCGACCTCAGCAGTGCGCCCATGCTGCGCGACGGACCGCTCGACATCGCGATGACCGACGTCCCGGACGGTTACCCGGTGCACCGCGCCATGTCCGAGACCGCGGGCGGCTTCGTCTTCACCGACATCGCGATCGTCGACGACGACGGCGTGCCCGTACCCGACGGGAGCACCGGGGAACTGCTGATCCGCGGCGTCGGGGTGATGGCCGGCTACAACAAGAAGGAACGATGGGAGACCTTCGACCGCGACGGCTGGTACCACACCGGTGACCGGGTGTACCGCAGGACCGGCGACCCTCGGCTGTTCTACGTCGGCCGCACCGGTGACCTCATCAAGGCCGCGGGCGCCAACGTGTCCCCGCTGGAGGTCGAGGCGGTGATCGAGTCGTCGGCCGACGTGGCGCAGTGCGTGGTCGTCGGGGTGGACCATCCGCAACGCGGCGAGGAGGTGTGCGCGGTCGTCGTCCCGGCGCTGGCGGGCCCTCCGGACTTCGCCGCCCTCGCGGCGTTCGCGCGCGACCACCTGTCGGCCTACAAGATCCCCACCCGGTGGGCGTCGGCCGCGAGTGACCGCATCCCGACGCTCGCCAGCGGCAAGCTCGACCGCCGGACCCTGCGGACGATGATCGCCGACGGTGCGCTGGAGTCGACACACCTGCACACCTAGTGTTCAGCCATGGGATTCGTCACCTATGAGCTCGACGACCACGTCGCGACCATCACGATGGACCGCCCCGAGGCGCGCAACGCCATCAACGGTGCGCTGCGCAGTGACCTCAACGCGGCATGGAACACGTTCCGTGACGACGAGGACGCCTGGGTCGCGATCCTGACCGCCAACGGCGACGTGCACTGCGCCGGCGGCGACCTGAAGGACAGCGAAGGCGTGGTGGGCACCTTCGGCGGAACCTTCTGGGAGAAGCCCACCATCAACTCCTTCGAGAGCGGCATGGAACTGTTCAAGCCCACCATCGCCGCGGTGCATGGTCCCTGCATCGGTTACGGATTGACCGGAGTGCTGTTCTGCGACTTCGTGATCGCGAGCACCGAGGCCACCTTCTCCTATCCCGAGGTGGCGATCGGCGTCCCGACGATCGTCGGGGCCATCCGGCTGCCCCAGCGCGTCGGATGGGCCAACGCGATGGAACTGCTGCTGACCGGCAAGCCGATGAGCGCGCAACGCGCGAAGGAGATCGGCCTGGTGTGGAAGCTGGTGGAACCCGATGTGCTGCAACAGGAGGCCCGCGCCTGGGCGCGGACGCTGACCGAGGCGGCACCGCTGGCCCAGCGGGCCACCAAGGAGGTCGCCTGGCGCTCGGCGGACATGGGTTGGATCGAGTCGGTCCGGTTCGGCGAGACGATGCGCAAGGTGGCCGGTGCCACCGCGGATGCGGCCGAAGGCCCGAAAGCCTGGCTGGAGAAGCGCAGACCCACCTGGCGCGGCCGCTGATCGGTCCCGGTCTTGAACGTCGCCGCGCACGGGTATCCCGTCCGGATGACTGATGAAGTGCTCGATCTGCTCCTGGAACTCGAACGTGCCGGCTGGGACTCGCTGTGCAACAGCACCGGGTCCGAGTTCTACGGCGGGGTCATGCTGCCCGACGCCCTGATGGTGCTCGCCAACGGCATGGTGATGGACCGCGACGCGGTGGTCGAGGCGTTGTCGCAGTCCCCGCCGTGGAGCCGCTACGAGATCGGTGACGTCCGCCTCGTACGCCCCGCCGACGACACGGGAATCCTCGTCTACACCGCGACCGGATATCGCGACGGCGACGGTCCGGCGTTCGTCGGCGCGATGTCCAGCGTCTACACCCGCACCGACGCCGGCTGGAAACTCGCGCTCTACCAGCAGACCCAGATCCCCGGCTGACGTCCCGGCGTCAGCCGCCGGCGAGCGCCTCGGCGAGTTGTTCGCAGATCGCAGTCCAGCCGCCGTGGAAGCTGTCGTACTCGTGGGGCGGCAGCATCGCGTGTTCGATGGCCATCACCGTCTCGTCGTCACCGGTCGGCGTGAACGACACCTCGACCACGCTGCGCACCGTCGGATCCGGCCAGTCGGAGTTGCTCCACGTCAACCGCAGCAGCCGCGGCCGCTCGATGACGAGGAAGCGGCCGGTGATGAGCACCAGCGTGCCCGCGTTGTCGACGTCGAACCGGAACCGGCCGTCGACGCGTGGGTCGATGAAGACGTGGATGCACCGGTCTGGGCGCGGACACATCCACTCCGCCAACGATTCCGGATCCAGCCACTGGTCGAACACCACATCGGGCGGGGCGGGCATCACGCGTTGCACCCGGACGACCGGCGCCTCGGTCACCGTGTCGTCCCCTTCCTGCGCAAGCGGTCGTGCAGTGCGTCGGCGCGTGCGGTCCAGAAGTCCGTCTGCTGGTCGAGCCACCGCTGCGCCAGTGTCAGCCCGTCGGGACGCAGTGACACCCAGTGCTCGCGGCCGCGAACCTCGCGTTGCACCAGGCCCGCCGACTCGAGCACGCCGATGTGCCGCGACACCCCGGCGAACGTCATCGGCAGGGGCGCCGCGAGGTCGGTGATCCGCGCATCGCCACCGCGCAGCGCCTCCAGCAGCCGGCGGCGGGTGGGGTCCGCCAGCGCACCGTAGGTGCGGTCGAGCACCTGATCTTCAACCATCTTGTTGACTATAGCGGGCGGCTGTGTTGTGGTGGAGTCCGAATGTTCAACCGATCTGTATAACGTTTGGCGCGGTCGTCGACGCCGACGCCGTGGTGGAGAGAGGGGACGGGCGATGCACACGCCTCCGGTAGTGGCCGCACAGCAGTGGGAGGCTGCTCTGCAGGAGATGCTGGTCAAGGAGAAGGAGATGACCCGCGCGAGGGACGCCCTCGCCGCGCAGCGCCGACGGATGCCGTGGATGGCGGTCGACCAGGAGTACGTCTTCGACGGGCCCGACGGCGAGGTGAGTCTGCTCGACCTCTTCGCGGGACGGCGCCAGTTGATCGTCTACCGCGCGTTCGTGGATCCCGGGCTGCACGGGTGGCCGGACCACGGCTGCGTCGGGTGCTCCCTGATGGCCGACCACATCGGCAACCTCGCGCACCTCAACGCCCGTGACACCACGCTGGTGTACGTGTCGCGCGGTTCGCAGGCCGACATCGCCCGCATCAAGGCCCGGATGGGATGGGACATCCCCTGGTACACCATGATCGCCGAACCGGACAGCGGTTTCGACGTCGACTTCGGGGTGCACGAATGGCACGGCACCAACGCCTTCATCCGCGCCGGCGACACCGGCGAACAGGTGTTCCGCACCTACTTCATCAGCAACCGCGGCGACGAGGCCTTCGTCAACACCTGGAGCTTTCTCGACATGACAGCGCTGGGCCGGCAGGAGACGTGGGAGGACTCGCCGCAGGGGTATCCGCAGAGCCCGGCCCATGAATGGTGGAGCTGGCACGACGAGTACGGCCGTCGCGAGCCGTCGCGGTGGTTCGGCGAGCCCGATCCCGACGACCCGAACGACATCCGCCCCGCGCCTGAGCCGCAGGCCTGCGCACACTGCGCCCCGTCGAATCCGTGACCGGCATTCCGCCGGGAGCGCCGCTGCCCCCGCCCGTCGACCGTGCCGCGTTCGAGGCGCAACTCGCCGAACTGAGGGTCCGGGAGAAGGCGCACATCCGGCAGGGCGACGCGATCGCCGCGGCACGCCGTCGGCTGCCGATGGTCGAGGTGGACGCCGGACTCGAGATCGCCGGCCCAGGTGGCCCCCTCACCCTCCGCGACGCCTTCGACGGACGCACTCAGCTCGTCGCCTACTACTTCATGTGGAACCCCGGGCGGCCGGCTCCCGAGCAGTGCGAGGGCTGCACCTGGGTGACCACGCAGGTCACGGAGCTGTCGTACCTGCACTCGCGGGACATCACCTACGCCGTGTTCTGTCAGGGTCCGCTCGACGAGAGTCTGCGCTATCGCGAGTTCATGGGCTGGGACGTGCCGTGGTACTCCGCGCTGCCGTCCCTGGATCGGCTGCTCGTCGGGCGGCAGGCCGGAATGATGCACATCGTCTGCTACGTACGCGACGGTGACCGGGTGTTCGAGACCTACTGGACCACACTGCGCGGTGTCGAGGCGATGGACTACAGCCTCGCGCTGATGGACCTCACCGTCTACGGGCGGCAGGAGCCGTGGGAGGACTCACCGTCCGGCTGGCCGCAGTCCTGGCAGGTCGACGGCTCCAACACGCGCAGCGACGGCCGGCCGACAGCTCAGTGGTCCCGCATCGAAGCCGGACGGTCCGACGATCTCGGTGCGGGCCGCTGACGGCCTGATTCGTGCAGTGGGCCCCCGGCCGCGCAGCCTACGATCGACTCATGCGGCACGGTCGAATCCGCGCAGTCGTGGTCGGTGCCGCGGCCGCCGTGGTGATGGCGGGATGCGGCGCCGAAGTCGGAGAAGCCGGTCCGCCGCCGGTGGATCCGCTGACGAGCATGTTGCTCAGCGAGACGGAGGTCAACGCGATCGTCGCGCCTGCGGTGCTGACGACGACGTTCACCTACCGCAAGCTCTTCGCGCTGCGCGCGGGCAAGGCCTACGCGCCTGCGGAATGCCTTGCCGTCGAAGCCAACACGATGAGCGAGGTGTACCAGGGCAGCCCATACCGTGCGGTGCGCGGTGCGGTGCTCGACGCCGACGACGAGAGCGCCGACCTGGACCAGGGAGTGATCGAATTCGAATCTCCGGCCGCGGCAACCGCATTCGCCGACAGGACGGTGGCCACCTGGCAGCGCTGCGCGGGTGGGGTGCTGACCGTCACCGACGAGGACCCGCAGCCGTGGGTGCTGTCGATGGACGAGCCGCAGCGCGACGACGGCGTCGAGCTGGTTCGCGTCCGGTCCGACAACGGTTACGTCAGTACCCACGCGATGCGCGTGGTCGGCGATGTGGTGGTCGACGTCCGCGCGTCGCACGAAGGCGTCAGCGAGCACGCGGTGGCGCTGGTGAACGCGATCTCGGGGCGCAGCAGTCTATGAGGTGACCGCTCGGGCGGTGGCGGTCCACCCGTAGGGATTCGTGCGCACCTCGATCTCCTCGAAGCCCGCCGCAGCGAGCCTGGACGCCAGCGAGTCGGGGTCGACGGGGTTGTAGGTGTCGCCCTCGTGGTGGGCCTCGAGTTCGTCGCCGGCCAGGCTGTCACTCGCGACCAGTGCCGCCCCGGGGGCGAGCACCCGAGCGATCTCGGCGAAGAGCCGATCCTGCAGTTCCGCCGTCGGGACGTGGTGCAGCATCGTGAAACACGCCGCGCCGGTGAACCGGTCCCCTTCGTAGGGCAGCGCGGTGGCGTCGCCGTGCACGATGTCCACCGAGGGCGCCGCAGAGAAGCGCTCGGTCAGCATCGCGGCCAGGTCGGCGTCGATCTCCACCGCCGTCACGTGGCCTGCAGCCCGACTGAGCACGTCGGTGGTCGCGCCGTATCCCGGTCCGACCTCGAGGACGTCGTCACCGAGATCGGTAGTGCCCAGGGCCCACGGCAGGATGACCTCCCGGATCATCTGCCGCCACTCGTCACTGCCGCAGCGCTCGTGTGCCTCGTTCACCCGCTCACTCCTGCCCGATCGGTGTGCTCGTCGCAGAGTCTGACACATGCGCGCCCGCCTCTGAGTCGGGTCGTGGATTGGCGGCCGGCGCTGCCGCGGAACTGCAGTAGCGTCGAAGACGTGAATGCCGAACACAATCCGGTTGTGGTGCCCGGACCACCCGAGGCCATAGTCCCGCCGCCGGTCCTGCCCGCGGCGCGGCCGCACCGCTGGGGCGTCGGCGCGTACCTGGTGGTGGTGACCACCTACGTGGCGGTCGGGCTCCTGTTGCTGCTGGCGTTGCGCGGCGGCGAGGCGTCGGTGGGGAAGATCGCGACGGTTCTGGTGGTCCCCACCGTCTGCGCCGCCGGTCTCGCGGTCCTCATCACGCGGTGGCGGGGCAACGGGCCACGCATCGACCTGCGGATGCACTGGACGTGGCGCGGCCTCGGATGGGGTGCGTTGTTCGGATTCGGCGGGCTGTTCATCACGCTGCCCGCCGCGGCGCTCTACCTGAAGATCGTGGGGCCCGAGGCGAATTCCGCGGTGGGCGCGGTGTTCGGGGACGTCCGGACGTCATGGGCATGGGCGGTGGCCATCTTCTTCTGTGTGGTGCTGGTCGCACCGGTGTGCGAAGAGATCGTGTACCGCGGGCTGCTGTGGGGCGCAATCGACTGGCGGTGGGGCCGGTGGGTGGCCTTCGCGGTGACGACCGTGCTGTTCGCGCTGGCCCACTTCGAATTGATGAGGACGCCACTGCTTCTCATCGTCGCGATTCCGCTCGGACTGGCCCGGCTGTACACCGGGAGCCTGGTCGCCAGCATCGCCGCCCATTCGGTCACCAACCTGCTGCCCGGCATCGTCATCATGCTCACGCTGGTCGGCCGGATGCCCACCGTCTGACGCGCGGGACTGGAGCCATGAGCGCACCGACCGGCCCGACCCCGGTGCCGCCCGTGGTCGACGCCATCGCCGCGGGCAGGCCGGTGGCCGCGGTGTGGGTCAACGAACTCGGCGGCGTCACCTTCCAGATCGGCACCGGCGATCGTCGGGAGTTCGTCAAGATCGCACCTGCGGGCCGACCGCACCTACTGGCCGCCGAGGCCGAGAGGATGCGCTGGGCGGCAGGCTTCGTCCGAGTCCCCCGAGTCATCGGTGCCGGCGCCGGGTGGCTGCACACCGCGGGCATGCCCGGACGCTCGGCGGTGGACCCGCATTGGCTCGCCGCGCCGCGAACGGCGGTCCGCGCCATCGGTTCCGGGCTGCGGCGCCTGCACGACACCCTGCCCGTCGCCGGGTGTCCGTTCGACTGGTCGGTGCAGACGCGGCTGCGCCGCGAGGTGCCGCCCGAGACCCGCGCGAGCATGGGCGAGGTGCCGCCCGTCGGCCGGATGGTGGTCTGTCACGGCGACGCCTGCGCGCCCAACACCCTGATCGACGACGACGGTGTGTTCGCCGGACACGTCGATCTCGGCGACCTCGGGGTCGCGGACCAGTGGGCCGACATCGCCGTCGCACTGCTGTCGCTGTCGTGGAACTTCGGACCTGCCGACTGGGAGGACGAACTCCTGGCGGCCTACGGCGTGGCGCGCGACGCGACGCGCATCGACTACTACCAGCGACTGTGGCGGGCCGGCGACACCTGACCCGGTCAGGCGATGAAGCGGCCGAGGTACGGCATCATGTTGGCGGTGCGCACGGGCGTCACGGCCACGGCCGGGTCGGTCGCCTCCAGCATCTGCCCGTTGCCCAGGTACAGCGCCACACTCTGCGTCCCGTTCGGACCGTAGAACAGCAGGTCGCCCGGCAGCGCCTGCGCAGGCGCCACCTTCGCCGCAGCCAGGAACTGGTCTCCCGACGAGCGCGGGATCTTCACGCCGACACCGGAGAACGCGTAGAGCATCAGGCCCGACGCGTCGAAGCCCGCCACGTTGGCGGTCGGGTCGAACGCCAGCACGGCGGGGTCGGCATCCTTGCGGGCGGCCTTGCTCGTCGGACCGGTGGCGTCACCGCCGCCGTAGACGAACGGCACGCCGCGTTGTGCGAGCGCGCGGGCGATCACGTAGTCGATGGCCTGCTGATGCGCCGTCGAGCGGGTGTAGGGCTCGGCCGAGGCGTGGCCCGCGGTCACCAGCAGCATGGCCACACCGATCACAACGGCATAGAAACGCCTCATCGAACTCCACTCCCTGCACTGCGAGAACTGCCGCGTCGGAACCGACGCGTTGGTTGACATCTGTCACCACAGTCACTTCTACAACTTCGGGGCGACGGAACGCCAACTGGGCGGACCGCACAGCGAAGGAGATGCCGTACCGATACCGAAAGGTGATCAATGCCAGGTCAGAGGCGGTTCCGACGTGTTCTGGCTCACCACGCCGAACGTGCGATCACTGCGAGAATCGAGGCGATTCTTCGCAGTGACCGCACGTTCGCGGCAGAGGAGGTGCCTAGGCGGACTTCAGCGCGGCGAGCGCGGCGTCGTAGTCGGGTTCGGTGCCGATCTCGGGCACCAGTTCGGCGTACGCCACCTTCTGATCGGCGCCGATCACCACGACGGCGCGCGCGAGCAGGCCTGCCATCGGTCCGTCGGCGATCGTGATCCCGAAGTCCTCCCCGAAGCTGTCGCGGAATGCCGAGGCCGTCTTGACGTTCTCGATGTCCTCGGCGCCGCAGAACCGCTTCTGGGCGAACGGAAGGTCCTTCGACACGCAGAGCACCGAGACGCCGCCGGCCGCGGCGCGCTCGTTGAACGTCCGCACGCTGGTGGCGCACACCGGGGTGTCGACCGACGGGAAGATGTTGAGCAGAACGGGGGCGTCGCGGAAGACGTCGTTCGTCACCGCGCCGAGATCGGTTCCGGTGAGGGTGAACTGCGGTGCCGCTGAACCCACGGCGGGCAGCTCCCCGACCGTGTTGATCGGATTTCCACGCAACGTTATCTGTGCCATGACCACAGTCTGCCAAGGTGTGACCGTCGATCGGGAGCCAGGGTGCGCGGGCCCGCGGCGCTCAGGTCCAGTACAGGACCCGCGCGACGGGCAGCACCTCGGCCAGCTCCGCCTCGAACCAGGACCGCATCTGCGCCATGGTGTCCTTCGGATAGACGTACTTGGCGGAGCCGAACTTGCCGAACTTGCGGGTGCGGCCCGATTCGTCCATGTCCAGCTTGGTCCGCGGGTACCACCCCAGCAGCACGTCCTTGCTCGACGCGGTGAACCGGTGGGTGATGCATTCGACGGTGAGGTCGGGATCGGGGACGCCGGCGAGCGCGGCGGCGACGTCACGCAGCGGGGCCGCATATCCGTCGCGCCACTGCGGCGTGGCCATGATCGGCGCGATGGTCAGCCCGACGGGATAGCCGGCCAGCGCGAGCGTGCGCATCGCCGCGAGCCGGCGCGCCAGCGGCGCGGTGCCGCCCTCGAACCGGCGGGCGACGTCGTCGGCGTTGACCGAGAACCGCACCCGGGTGCGTCCGGCGTGCGGCAGGCCGGTCAGCGCGGCGACGTTGTCGAACTTGGTGGTGAAGCGCAGCCCCACCGGACCCGCCCAGTCGCGGGTGCCGACATGGGCGACCGCCGTCGACAGCGAGCCGGTGAGGTGCTCCAACGCGAGCGGATCGGTGTAGCAGGAGGCCTCGAACGTGGTGCCCTCGCCCGAGCGCGCCTCGGAGGCCGAGGTGATCGTGCCCTGGCCGACGTGCTCGTCCATCGCCGCGAGGATCTCCGGAAGATTGGCGTAGACGCGGGTGATCGGCGGACCCGACAGCGAGCCGGCGAGATAGCAGTACTGGCAGTGCGCCGGGCAGCCCTCGGCGAGGTCCATGCGCCAGTCGGCGCTGGGCGGGATGGGCTGCAGCCGACGCTTGCTGGGCGGCGCGACCACGACGGCGAGCGTGCGCTTGGCCAGGGCGTAGGCCGCCCGGTCGTTCTCCGCGCGCACCGGCGGCAGCCGATCGCCGGACAGCACCGTGATGTCGATGACGCCCGCGGCGTCACACCGGTCGATGATGGCGGCCCCGTGCGGCGTCTCCGACGCCGAGCGCGTCACCAGTACGCGTTGAGGAGTCCACAGCGTCGGGGTGGCGGGGGCATGGTCGGCGGGGATGCTGGCAGTCGTCATATGCCCTGTTCAACGCCGTACACGGGAGGCGAATTTCCCGCTCACGGCGTCGTGGTTGTGGGGATGGTCACGGGCTCGCGCGCGGCGAGGTACGGCCGCGCCAGGGCGAGCGCCGTGCCCGTCGCCGCGACGAGGACGTAGACCGGCAGCAGGTGCCCGAAGTCGGTGTAGCCGATCGAGAAGTGGATCACCAGCACGGGCAGGGTGCCGAAGGCGCACCCGATCAGCAGTGCCCACCACACCCAGGTCTCGCCGCGCCGCCAGCCCCACATGCTGATCAGCAGCACGGCCAGCCCGGCGCCGATCAACGCGCCGCCGAAGCCGGCCCGATCGTGGGCGATGAACGACAACAATTGCGGGCCCGCCGAGTCGAGTGTGTGCGCATCGGTGCCCATGAAGGTCAGGTCGGTCGGCACGAACACCGACGTGAGGCCGACCGTGGAGATGACGGCGCCCGCGACGAAGAGGCCACCGCCGACCCCGATCATCAGCAGCTGGCCCCACAACGCCCGGCGCCGTTCGGATTCCGGGCCCTCGGCCGGGGCGCGCCACGACGGCGGCGCACCGCCGCGGCACACCGCGAGAAGGAACATCGGGAACAACACGATGACGACGAGGGTGTGCAGCGGCTCGAAGAACCCGGTGCCGAGAAAGTACAAGTAGGTCAGGAACGTCACCAGGCCGGAGATCAGCAGCGCGTTGCGGGCCCATCGGCGCCCCAGCCGCATTCCGCCCCACGCCAGCCCCAGGTAGAGCACGCCGATGCCGATCATGTTGCCGGCCATGGTGATCCGGTCGTGCTGCAGGAAGCCGACCAGATGATGGTTGACGGCGTGCAGGTCGGCGACGGACGCCCCGAGGTAGTCCCGGTCGTACCACAGCAGCACCGGCCAGAGCGCGATCATCGCAGCGCCTGCGCCGGCGACGATCATGCCCAGCCCGACGAGGACACCCCACAGCCAGCCCGGCCAGCGGCGGGGGTCGCCCGGTGCGTCGCGCAGCGTCGGCGGCGGCGGTGACGTCTCCGCGGCCGCCTCGATCACCCGGTTGAACCAGCCCGGGCCCGCGGCGAGCAGCACCGCCGGAGTGGCGAGCACCCTCGACCCCTGCCGCAGCGCCTCGACGGCGCCGGCAATCGCCGGGTCGTCCAGGCGGACTGCCGCCCGGTCCTCCCCCACGGTGACCTCGTCGGCGTAGGGGGCGGCCGCCCGCGCGGTGGCGTCGTCGACGGCGACGGCGACGACGCGGCAGGCCCGACCCGCGGTGGCGGCCCGCAGGCCGTCGATGTCGGCGGCGCCCACCGGGCCGATCTCCACGATCCCTGCGCCCTGCACCGGCAGAACGGTGACCGAGTCGCGGGCGACGGACAGCGGCACGGACGCGCCGAAGCGGCCCGCCCACTCAGGCGGCGACCGCGGGTGGTCGAACACCCGCGGGATCCAGCGTCGGCCGCCGGCGAACCGGATGAGTGCCGCGAGCAGGCGCAGCGCCAGCACCCGCGTCCGGTGCGCACCCAGCACGGCCCCGGCGACGGGACTCAGCGGGTGGTAGGTCCAGTCCGGCACCTCCCGATCGTCCCACGGCCGACGACCGTGACCGGGCGGCGAATTCGCCCTCGAGGCGAGGCGAGGCGCTGCGCGGCCGGCGCTGGTTTACTTCACCCATGTTCCGCATCGACGGGCTCAACGGGGAAAGCATCGTGGTCGACGGCAACTGGGTCGAGAAACTCAGGACCGGATCGTCGCGGGGCCGCAACCCGGCCGACCAGTACTCCGACACCCGGGTCGACGAGCTCACCCGCCGCAAGAAGTTGTTCGGCCGTGAAAAGGAGCACCTGCTGCAGGTGACCGTCAGCGTCGGCACGTTCTACTCGCTGCTCGTGCCCGCCGAGCGGCGCGCCGAGGTGGACGCCCTGATCGCCGAGCTCGAACAGGCCAGGACCCGGGCGAAGGGTTGACCGCCGCCGTCTGAGGGTAGAGCGCGGGCATGGTTGCCGACGGTTCGTACGACGTCCTGGTCATCGGCGGCGGCAACGCGGGCATCAGCGCCGCCGCCCGCCTGATCCGCCAGGGTGTCGAGGACGTCGCCGTCATCGAACCGCAGCAGGTGCACACCTACCGTCCCCTGCTGTCCTACGTCGGCGGCGGGGAGGCCGCCCTGCAGAGTGCCGAACGGACCCAGCGGTCCGTCACGCCCCGCGGCTGCGACTGGATCCGCGACTCGGCCGTCGGGGTGGACGCCGCGCAGCGCGTCGTGGAGTGCGCCTCCGGGCGGCGCTACGGGTACCGGGACCTGATCCTCGGACCAGGCTTGGTCCCCGACAACGACGCGCTACCCGGCGTGGACGCCGCGATGGCCACGTCCTCGGTCGCGAGCAACTACCTGAACCAGGCCGAGGAGACCTGGCGACTGGTGCGCGACCTCCCCCCGCACAGCCGGGCCGTCTTCACGGTGCCCCGGCCGCCGGTGAGTTGCACGGGCACCACCGTCAAGCCGCTGTTCCTGGCGGCCGCCCACTGGCACAAGACCTCTCGACCGGTCGACATCACGCTGGTGATCGACCGGCCCCGGCTGCTCGGCGTGCCGGAACTCGACGACCGACTGCTCGGCCGCTGCGATGAACTGGGCGTGCACGTCATGCACGACACGGCGGTCACCGCCGTGGATCCCGGTGAGCGCCGAATCACGGTCGCGGACAAGGCCGGACAAGTCAGTGAGGTGCCCTACGACATGCTCCACCTCGTGCCGCCGTTCCGGGGGCCGCAATGGATCGAGGCCTCCGGCCTCGGCGGCCGGGCGCCGCACGGCCTCATCGACATCGATCCGCTGACGCTGCAGCACCGCGACCACGCCAACGTGTGGGCGGCCGGCGACGCCGCCGCCGTGGACACCGACCCCTCCGGTGGCGCACTGCGGCGCCAGATCTCGATCCTGGTGGACAACCTGCTCGCCGCGCGCGCCGGCCGACGCCTCGACACCTACGACGGCTACACCGTCGCCCCCGTCACCACCTCGGCGCACCGCCTCATCCCCGGCGAGTTCGACCGCAGCGGCGCGATCACCTCGTCGCTGCCGTCGTTCATCGACCCGCTCGCCGCACGGCGCAGCGCCTGGGCGTTCGACCGCTACGGACTGCCACGCAGCTATTGGAACCTCATCCTCAAGGGGCGGCTGTAAGCGCCGCGGTCCTACACTCGCGTCGGTGAACGTAGTCGCCATCAACATCGCCCCCGGCCGCCGGCTGCCTATGCGTTCGGTCGAGGCGGTCGTCGCCGAGGAAGGCCGGGGCCTGATCGGCGACCGTTATCACGGCACCCGGCACAGGCACGTCACCATCCAGTCCCAGACGTCGCTCGACGCGGCGGCCGACGACCTCGGACACCCTTTCGAGGCCGCCGCGACGCGCCGCAACATCACCGTCGACGCCGGCGAGATCCCTACCGCGCCCGGCACCTTGGTGCGCATCGGCGACGTCGAACTCGAGGTGGTGCGGGTGGTGGCACCGTGCCGGCTGCTCGACGATGAGATCGGTCCCGGCGCCGCGGCGGCATTGCGTCGCCGCGGCGGCTCGGCCTGCCGGCTGCTCGGCTCGGGCACCATTCGCCTCGGTGACGCCGTCGTGTTCGCGCACTGACCGCACGTCGACATCGGCCCGCGCCTGCGAGGATGGTCGTCGTGACGACACCAACCATCGGCGCGTCGGATCCGCACTCCTGGTCGGCGCGGCTGTGGCGCGATATCGCGCCGACGTTCGGCGCCATCCTCGACCATCCCTTCCTGACCGGCCTGACCGACGGCAGCCTCGACGCAGGCGCGTTCGCCGAGTACGTGGCGCAGGACGTGCACTATCTGCGTGACTACGCCCGGGCGCTGGCGCTCGTCGGTGCCAAGGCGCCGACACTGACCGACACGGCGATGTTCAGCAGGCACGCCGCGGAGGTCTTCGACGTCGAGCTGGAACTGCACAGCTCGCTGCTGCCCGACCTCGGCCTCGACGCGGCCGCCCTGGCCGAAATCACCGCGAGCCCGACGACGGTCGCCTACACCAGCTACCTCATCGCCACCGCGTACGGCGGGAGCTTCGCCGACGGACTGGCCGCGGTCCTGCCGTGCTACTGGATCTACGCCGAAGTCGGTGCGGCCCTTGCCGATCGGGGGTCGACGGATTCCCGCTACCAACGCTGGATCGACAGCTACGGCGGTGATGAGTTCGCCGCGACCGTCACGCAGGTGCTCGACCTCACCGACCGCATCGGACCGGCGCTCACCGCCGAGGAAGAGACCGTCGCCCGCGCGCACTTCGCGACCACCGCCCGCTACGAGTGGATGTTCTTCGACGCCGCGTACCGGCGTCAGGAGTGGCCGGTCTGACCTGCCGGAATGCGGTGGATTCGCATGAGGGGTAGAAACGGCGGGACATGAACGTCCTGCTGATCACCGGGTATCTCGCCGGATGGGTGCTCACCACCTTCCTACTGCTGCGCCCGGACGTCGCGGCCGACCCGCAGCACCGGGGACACCGGGCCGTGCTCAACCTCGTCGGCGTGGCCTGCGCCATCGCGCTGGCCGCGGTCTGGCCGCTGTCGGGATGGCTGCTGCCGATGATCCGGGCCGCGCTGCGCGAGCAGGAGTGAGCTACACCGGTGTGGTGTCGTGGCTGCGCCGGCGGTGCACCAGCACTCCGGCACCCACGATGAACAACGCCGACACCGTCGAGAGCAGGATCGCCTGCTGCTGACCGGGATCGAACGCCATCAGCACGAGCACCGCGATGATGCACACGATGACGATCCCGGTCAGATAGGGGAACAGCCACATCCGCAAGGGCAGCTCCTCGCCCTCCGCGCGCATCCGCCTGCCCAGCACGAACTGGCTCGCCGCGATGGCCAGGTAGATGAACAGCGCCACGGCGCCACTGGTCGCCAGCAGGTAGGCGAAGATCTTCTCCGGCAACAGGTAGTTGCCGATCACCGTGAGGAACCCGACGAACGTCGACGCCAGCACCGCCACCCACGGCGCGCCGTTGCCCGCGACCTTGCGCACCACCTGTGGCGCGTCGCGGCGATCGGCCAGTGAGAACAACATCCGGGACGCGGTGTAGAGCGCCGAGTTCAGGCACGACGCCACCGCGGTGAGGATCACCAGGTCCATGATCAGCTTGGATCCCGGGATGCCGATGGCCTCCAGCGTCGACTGGTAGGAACCGTCCTCGAGTTGGTCATAGGGCATCAGGGCGACGATCACGAAGATCGAGCCCAGATAGAACAGCGAGATTCGCCAGATCACCGAGTTGACCGCCCTGCTGATCCCCTTGGACGGGTTCGGCGACTCGGCGGCCGCGATCGTCACGATCTCGGTGCCCATGAACGAGAACATGGTGATCAACATGCCGGCGATCACCGCGCCGAAACCGTTGGGCATGAACCCGTCCGGCTCCCACAGCTGCTGGACCCCGCTCACCTGTGAGTCGGGGATGATGCCGAAGATCGCGGCCAGGCCGATCCCGATGAATGCGACGATCGCGACGACCTTGATCAGGGCGAACCAGAACTCGAACTCACCGTAGTTGCCGACGCTGGCGAGGTTGGTCACCGTCAGCAGCAGCGTGACCGCGAGCGCCCAGAACCACTGGGCGCCACCGACGAGGTTGGACAGGATCTCCGCGGCGGCCGTCGCCTCCACCGGGATCACCAGCACCCAGAACCACCAGTACAGCCAGCCGACCGAGAAGCCCGCCCAGCCGCCGAACGCCCGGTCGGAGTACACCGAGAAGGACCCGGTGTCGGGATTGGCGGTGGCCATCTCCCCGAGCATTCGCATCACCAGCACCACCAGGGTGCCGGCCAGGAAATACGAGATCAGGACCGCAGGCCCGGCCTCCTTGATCGCATTGGCCGACCCCACGAACAATCCGGCGCCGATGACGCCGGCGATCGAGATCATCGTGATGTGCCGCGACTTGAGGCTTGTGCCCAGGCCGTTGGCCGTCGTGGTCTGCTCACTCATCACATCGCCGCCTTTCGGGGAGGGATGCCCGGCGTGCCGTCCCCACGACGGCAGATCGACAGTCTGCCCGAATCGCTTTTCCGCGAAACGTCAGCTGCCCACTGCGCGACGCAACCGGTCCCGCCACCAGGTGACGCGGGCGGGATCGGTGATCGCGAACCTGTCGAGGAGCGCACGGTCGGGTCCCGCGGGCATCGGCGCCACCGGCAGGTACCCGTCGGCCGGGATCAGGCTCCTGCCGGCGACGACGTCGCCGCCGCGCAGCAGGCCGGTGCCGAGCCCGCACGCGAATCTCAACTGCGGCAGCACGCCGGCCAGTGCCAGTCCGGCGGCCAGTCCCACGCTCGTCTCACCCGCCGATCCCACGGTGCACGGCAGGCCGGTCGCCTCCGCGACCCGAAGCGCGCGTCGCACACCGCCCAGCGGCCCGCACCTGAGCACGGCGAGGTCCGCGGCGTCGGCGAGCGCGGCAGGCGACCACCCGGCGAGGTCGACCACCGACGCGTCCACGGCGATGAGCACACCGACCGTGCGGTGCACCGCGGCAAGCTCTTCGATTGTGCGGCAGGGATGTTCGACGAACTCCAGGCCGCCGGCGGCGTCAGAGAGCTCCTCGATCGCCCGCACCGCGGTGTCGGCGTCCCACGGCCGGTACGGGATGCAGCGCAGCGCCCCGGTCGCGCCGATGGCGTCGCGGACGGCGGTGACCCGGGCGACGTCGCCCGCGAGTGAATCGGCGGTTCCGACGACGGTGACGTCGGCGGCCCGGCAACCGGACGAGGCGGCCATCGCGTGTGCGCGATCGGCACCGACGGCGGGAACCGGAACGGCGATGGGCACCCGGCCGCGCACCGGGTCGGGCCACCCCACGGTGCCCGGTTCGGCGGCTGCGGTCAGCCAGCGCGCCACCTCGGCGTCATCGCAGTCGACGGGCGGGCCGAACTCGCCCCACCCCTGCGGGCCCTCGATCAGCATGGCTTCGCGCACCGTCGGTTCACCCCCGGCATCGATCGCCGGGATGGCGAACGCGGGCGCGGTGTCGAAGTCGATTAATGTTCTCACCAGCAGACCAAGCTACGGGTTCGGTGTCCGACGACGGAGCGGGACGGGTGAAGATGGACGTCTTGAGGACACCGGACCACCGTTTCACCGACTTGCCGGGGTTCGACTTCGCGCCGCACTACGCCGACGTGCGATGCCGCGGATGTGAACCGGTGCGGATGCACTACGTCGACGAAGGCCCGCCCGACGGGGCCGTCGTGCTGCTCCTGCACGGACAGCCCACCTGGTCGTACCTCTACCGGACGACGATCCGGGTCCTCGTCGACGCCGGCCACCGCGTCGTCGCGCCGGACCACATCGGCTTCGGGCGCTCCGACAAGCCAACGCAGAGAACGGATTACACTTTCCGCCGACACGTCGAATGGGTGCACAGCCTGGTCACCACCCTGGACCTGCGCGACGTCACCCTGGTGGCTCAGGACTGGGGCGGCCCGATCGGACTGAGTGTGCTGGCCCGCGACCCGGACCGGTTCGCCGGCGTGGTGGCCAGCAACACCATCCTGCACACCTGTGATCCCGCGCTGGCGGGTGCGCTCGCGTGGCCGCATCACGGTGTCGGCGACGATGCGGTGCTGCTCACCGAGACGCTGCTGGACTACGTGTCGTACTACCAGCGCAGTCCGACCATCACGGCCAGCATGTTCCTCGACGCGGTCGCCGGGCCGCTGGACCCCGACGTGCTGGCGGCATACGACGCACCGTTCCCGGACCCGTCCTATCAGGCCGGCCTGCGACAGCTCACCGCGCTGATCCCGTTGACGCGCAACGATCCCGGCGCCGCCATCGGCCGCGCCACCATGGCCGCGCTCGAGCGGTGGAACCGGCCGTTCCTGACCGCCTACTCCGATGGCGATCCCGCGACCGCCGGCTGGGACCGGGTGTTCCAGGACAGGGTGCCGGGGGCGCGGGGTCAGGCCCACGTGACCATCGCCGGCGCGGGCCATTTCGTGCAGGAGCAACGCGGGGCCGAACTCGGCCGGATCGTCGCCGATTTCGCCGGGACCGGCCGCTGAGCCGGCCCGATCACGCCGGTGGCGGCGACCAGTGCACCACCTTCATGGCGGTCATCTCGTCGAGCAGTTCCGGGCCGTAACCCATGCCGCTGCCACTGGCGCGCCGCGGCTCCGCGGCCCCGCCGGGCGCCCCGCCGAACACCGCGTTGATCTTGACCGTGCCCACCGGTAGCGTCCGCCAGGCCTCCTGGGCGTGCGCCATGTCCGGCGTCAGCACGGTGGCGGCCAGGCCGTAGCGGTCGTCGGAAGCCTCCGCGAGCGCGGTGCCGAAGTCCGGGACCACCCGCACCGGGGCGACCGGTCCGAACGTCTCCTCACGAAACACCAGCATGTCCGGGGTGCAGTCGGCCAGCACGGTCGGTGGATAGAAGGTGCCGGGCCCACGGCCCTGCTCTCCCCCGGCGAGCACCCGCGCCCCCTCCTTGACCGCCTCGGTGACGTGTCGGTGCACCACTTCGCGCTGTCGCTCGTCGACCAGCGGCCCAATCCGGTCGGCCCAGACGCCGGCCTGCTCGACGAGCGCGTCGAGGAACGGCTGGGCGACAGACTCGTTGACGTAGATGCGTTCCACGGACACGCAGATCTGGCCGGCGTTCGCGAAGGCGCCCTGTGCCGCCTGTTCGGCGGCCCACCGCGGATCGACGCCGTCGTCGACGAGCAGCGCGTCGTTGCCGCCGTTCTCCAGTACGGCCTTGGCGCCGCGCTCGGCGCAGGCCCGGGCGATCGCGCGACCGGTGACGCTGCTGCCGACGTGCGCGACGACGTCGACCTCCTCGGCGGCGGCGAGCCGGGCCCCCACCGTCGCGTCGCCGTCGACGATCTCGAGGACACCGTCGGGCAGCTGGGCGGCCATCAGTTCGGCGAACCGGCGGCCGGTGCCCGGGCACCGCTCGCTGGGCTTGTGCACCACCGTGTTACCGGTGACCAGCGCAGCGCCCAGCAGCCCGGCGGCCACGGCGACCGGGTCGTTCCACGGCGTCAGCACCGCCACCACACCGCGCGGCTCGGGGATCATCAGGTCGGTGGCCGACCAGCCGCCGTGCAGGCTCCGGCCCCGGTGCAGCGGGCCGAGTTCGGCGTACTGGACGAGTGTCCCGGCGCCCGCCTCCACGCCTCCGCGCGCATCGGCGACGAGCTTGCCGGTCTCGCGTTCGTTGAGGCCGGCCAGCTCGTCGGCGGCGGCGCGCACGGCGGTGGCTGCGGCGCTCAGCGCGGCGGCGCGCTCGGCGGCCGGGGTGCGGGCCCAGCCCGCCGCGGCCGCGTCGGCCCGCCGCACCGCGGCGTCGCAGGCCGACGCGTCGGCGATGGGAACCTCGGTGGCGATGTCGCCGGTGCGGGGATCTCGGATGGTCATGGTCTCGGGCACGGTTGCGGATACCCCGGCCGTCGGTGATTACACGGCGTCGTCCACCGCGTCAGCCCGCCGCGTTCGGGCGCAGCGGCGGGCAGTCGCCGCGCTCGTCGGTGGCGAGCTCGAAGTGCCAGTTCTCGTTGGCGAAGATCTGGCACAGCCCGAACTGGCGGCCATTGGCGATCATCCAGTCGGCGGCTGCGGTCGGCCCGATGTCGATCGCCTCGCCGTCGACGTGCCTGGACACCTCGGGGGTGGCGACGAACTGCCGTGCGGCGTCCAGGCCGCCGTAGGTGCGTACGCCGTCGTCGAGCAGGCGCTGCTGGAACCCGCGGGACCGCCACCCCGAGGTGATCTTCATGTCGACGCCGTCGGCGGCGGCCCGGCGGGCGGCCCTCTGCACCGCGTCGAGCAGCGCGGAATTCAGACGTTCGAGGATCGGCGTGGACACCTCGAACGGGCTGAGCATCGTGTCACCCGGCAGCATGCCGCCCACCGTGTCCGAGGCGGCGTCACCGATGGTCAGGGTGTCGTTGACGGGGCGGTCGGCGTTCGGATGCTGCGCCGCCGGGCCGATCAGCAGCGCGGCACCGGGCGGCCCCGATTCGCCGGTGACCGTCGGCACCGGTGGGGCGGCCGGGCCTGCGGGCGGCTCCGGGTCATTCACCGCGGGACTGCACGCGCCCAACGCGACGGTCGCCACGGTTATCGCGATGAGCACGGGCAGCCGCATGTGCCGATCCTATTTCGCTTCCGGACACATCGGCGCACGGCCGTCGATGCGGGACTCAGCGCTGTCGCGGCTACGATCGCCGACATGTCGCAGCCTTCCCCCGCTGAGATGCCGGACAAGGCGGTTCCGCAGCGCTCACGGTGGGTGTCGGGCATCGCGCTGGTGCTCGCCGTCGCGGCGCTCGGCCTGTCCGGTTGGGCGCTGTGGCGCACGTTCCCGGGGTCGACCACCGATGCCCGGTATCCGCAGGAGCAGCGCGACCAGGCCAAGCAGAAGGTCTGTGCCGCAGCAGAGCTGGTGCGCACGGGCGTGTCGTTGAACACCGGGGAGCCCGCACCCGTCGCCGCTGACGACGTCGCAGGCTCGCTCGCCGCGGCCGCCAACGCCCGGCTGTCCCTCTTCGACGGCGGCCAGTACCTGCTGGCGCGCCTCGACCCGGCGACACCGGCAGAGTTGTCGGATGCGGTGCACCGCCTCGCCGACGGGCTGATGGACATCGCGGCCGCCGCGACGGCAGGCGCGCAGAACTCCGATCCCGATCAGGCGGGCCGGCTGCGCGACGCCGACGCTGCCGACGCCGAGGTGCGCCGCCTCTGCGGATGAGCCGTCCCCGTCAGGTGTTCACCGTCGTCACCGCCAGCTTGGTGTCCGTTCCCGCAACCCGGATGTCGACGGTGCGGATCTGCGAGGTGGGAATGACGGTGGCGGCGGCGAGGCCGGTCGCTTCGTCGCCCGCCGGACTCCACGACGCCACCGTCGACTGTGCGCCGTCGACGGTGGTGACCACCAGGTCGTAACTCGCGACGTCGGTGGCCCATTCGGCGGTGTACTCGCAGGTCCAGTCGAACCGGGTGCCCCAGCCCTTCTCCGACACCGCCAGCGCGGCGCTGACACCGCCCCGGGAGCCCGGCGACATCGCCTGCAGCGTCACCTCTCCCGTCGACGTGGCCTGCCGCGGGATCACCGCGTAGCCGACGAAGCCGCCGATGAGCAGCAGCGCCGCGGCGGCGGCGAGCGCGCTGGTCCACAGTCCCGTCCGCGAGCGGCTCTTCCGCTCGGCGCGGGCGTCGGCAAGAGAGGTCACCGGGGCGGCACGCTCTCCCGGTCCGTCGCCGGCGTCGACGGGCTCGAGCAGCGCGTAGGCCTCCTCGGGGGTCAGTGCATCGAGCAGTGGCGGGATCACCCGCAGCTCGTCCACCTGGGCACGCCGTGCGGGATCGGCGGCGAGATACCGCTCGTACTCCTGCTGTTCGGCCGGCGTCAGGGCGCCGAGCACATAGGCCGCATCCCACTCGGCCAGGTTGTCGTCCGTGCTCATCGGACCACTCCCCTCTCCTCCAACGCCGTTCGCAACGCCCGCACCGCGTAGTGCAGCCGTGATTTCACGGTGCCCGGCGGCACCCCCTCGTGCGCCGCGATGTCGCCGATGGTCTGACCCAGGTAGTACGTGCGGACGATCGCGGCGCGGTGATCCGGACTCAATGACCGCAACACGTCGGCCAGCACCATCTTGTCGACCGAGGGGCCGAAGATGTCGGGCGTCTGCCGCTCCGGCATCTCCTCGGTCTGCTGTTCACGGGTGAAGCGCGCGCTGCGGCGATCGTCGATCACCAGGTTCTTGGCCACGGTGTTCAGCCAGGCACGCACCGACTCGCTCGGCCGGGCCAACACCTCCGGCTTCTGCCAGAGCCGCAACAGTGACTCCTGCACCACATCCTCCGCGAACTGCTGATCACCGCGGGTCAGCCGTAGCACATAGCGCTGAAGCGGCAGGCTGTGCGCATCGTGCATGGCGCGCAACTGCTCGGCCTGGCCGGCGGTGCGCGCTGTGGGTGGCGTCTCCGGGCTTGTCATCTCTCACCTGTTCGACGGGTGGGACTGCGATCCGGTTCAACCCGACACCGGTTGTGCCCGATTCTGTCAGGCTTGGCACCGCGGCGCGGACGTCACCGCGAACCGCGCTGAACCTTTTCCACTCCCCGCCCGTCGAGGGGGTGACCGCTCCGCCGGGAGCGCACAGAAAGGACCCATCATGGCCGGATACCGCCGGATCGTGCTCACCTGCTCCGGTGCGCTGGTCGCACTGGGCACCCTGTCGGCCTGCGGCGGATCCGAACCCGCGAAACCGGATGCCGCGCAGACCTCGTCGGCCACGTCCGGCACCGCCTTTCCGCCGTCGGCCACCTTCGTCGCCGACATGAGCAAGGACGGTGACGCGATGACGATCGGCATCACCGTCGACGGCAAAGACGTCACCGCCTACGCGTGCAACGGAACCGACGACGAAGCCTGGTTCTTCGGCGAGCAGACCGCCGGCGGCATCGAGATCACGTCCCGGTTCCGCGACACACTCACGGCGTCGTTCGACGGCACCGATGTCGAGGGCGACCTGACCATGGACGGGACGACCTACGAATTCACCGCCGCACCCGCCGAACCGCCCGCCGGCATCTACACCGCGGACGCCGGCGGCACCCGCGCATCCTGGATCGTGCGTGCCGACGGGTCGTCGCTCGGCGTCCAGTTCACCGGAGACAACGACGACCTGACCGTGTTCGAGAAGCAACAGCTCAAGCAGGCAGAGTTCCGCGAGAAGGTGCGCAACCAGCGCAAGCTCGAGCAGGCGGAGCGCCTCGAGCGCACCGGGAACGGGTCGATGAGCTCGACGATCAACGGCACACCGGTCGCCCCGAACCGGGTGAACGGTTCCTTCCGGCCCTGAAATCGGTTGCCGCGGCGGGCGGCATCTGATCGGGTCACCCGTATGTCCCCGACCCGGTGGCCCTCGCTCGCCGACCAGTACGCACTTGCGCAACTGATGTACGGCGACGAGGGCCGCCGCGTCGTCGACGACTGGCTGTCGGAGCAGACGGCTCGGGTCGACGATCCCGAATTCGCGGCGCAATTCAGCGAGGTGCGATTGCCGGGCATCTCCCCCGGCGAGTTCGCGCACCGCCTCGTCGGCTCCTCCCGGGGCGCCCTGCTCGGCGGCATCAGGTTTCGCGGCCGCGACATCGCACGGCCGTTCATCGAGGTCGTCGCCCACGACTTCTCAGACCTCGACGACCTACGGGACTGCGTGCGGTCGGAATGGGCGGCGTTCGCGCCGGGCGCGCTGCGCCTCTACGCCGCCCCCGGCCGGCTCACCGGTGCCCGAGTTGTCACCGACCTGACCGTGCACGCCGCACGCTGCAGGGACATGGCCGCCGCGGACGGCCGGGTGGAACTGGATCGCTTCGCCACCGGCGACGAGGCGGTGCAACTCGTGGCCCGCGCGTACCGCGGACTCGCATCGACCGATCCGGCGTTGCGCCGCAACATCTTCCCCGCCGATGCGGAGGCGTTGACCGCCTGGTGCGCGGCAGGCCGGGCGCACGCGGCGCGCGCAGGCGGGCGCACCGTGGGACTGCTGGCGGTGGCCCCGGGCCGGGTGCACTGGCTCGAGGGCGACGAGATCCAGGAGGAGGTCATCGACCCCGAGCACGTCGGCCGCGGCTATGCCGCATCGGCGCAGGCACGGTGGGCGCGGCTCTACGGCGCCCCGAACCGGCTGCTGCTGGGGACGATCGACCGCCTCAACACCGCGTCACGCCGCACCGCGCTGCGTGCCGGCAGGCCCGCGGTGCTAGAAGCCGTGTTCGTCGCGCTCGGACACGGTGAGGCGCAGCGCCGGATCCCCTGATCACAAGCCGATCACGGCGCGGCGTGGGCGGCACGCCGGACACCCGCGACGGCGATACCGTGCGCGGTGCACTGCCCACGAACCGAGACGGATACCGATGATGGCTTGTTCTGACTCCAGGTCGCGCGCACGGACACCCCGGGCGTCGGTCGTCGTCCTGCTCGCACTGATGCTGCCGGGCCTGCTCGGGATCGCCGGCCAGTCCGCCACCGCCGCGGCCTTCTCGCGGGAAGGACTGCCGGTGGAGACGCTGGCGGTGCCGTCGCCGTCGATGGGCCGCGACATCCGGATCCAGTTCCAGGGCGGCGGCCCCCGCGCGGTGTACCTGCTCGACGGCCTGCGGGCCCAGGAGGACGCCAACGGGTGGGACATCAACACCGCGGCGTTCGAGTGGTTCCACCAGTCGGGGCTGTCGCTGGTGATGCCCGTCGGCGGGCAGTCGAGCTTCTACACCGACTGGTATCAGCCTGCCGCGGGCTCCAGCGGCACCGTCACCTACAAGTGGGAGACGTTCCTGACCCAGGAGCTGCCCGCCTGGCTGGCGGCCAACCGCGGTATCTCACCGACCGGTAACGCCGTTGTCGGCGTGTCGATGTCGGGCGGATCGGCGCTGAACCTCGCCATCTGGCATCCCGCCCAGTTCATCTTCGCGGGCTCGCTCTCGGGCTACCTCAATCCCTCACTGGGCCTGTGGCCCACCATGATCGGACTGGCGATGAAGGACGCGGGCGGTTACAACTCGACGAACATGTGGGGACCGGCCCGTGACGTCGCCTGGCGGCGCAACGACCCGACGGTCAACATCGCCCGGCTGGTCGCCAACGGCACGGCGGTGTGGGTGTACTGCGGCACCGGCACGACATCGGATCTGAGCACTGCGGGCGGCAACTTCGGCGGGACGTTCTCGGCCGGCTTCCTCGAGAACATCACCTTGAACACGAACAAGGCGTTCCAGGAGAGCTACGTCGCCGCGGGTGGGCGCAACGCGGTGTTCAACTTCCCGCCGGACGGCAATCACAGCTGGGGGTACTGGGGCGCGCAGCTGCAGGCGATGAAGCCCGACCTGCAGAAGGTGCTCGGGGCGGCTCCCCCCGCGTGAGCCGAGCTGTCAGCGCAGGCGTTCGCCGTAGACGTGCGCGACGGTCATCGTCATCAACACGCGCCGGTCCGAGACCATGACGCTGCGGTACTCGTCCCAGTCGGGGTGCTCGCCCGCGGCCTTGCGGTAGTAGTCGACCAGCGCCTGCACCTCGGGGCCGTGCGGGTCGGTGCCCGGACCGGTCAAGCCGACCGTGCCCTCCGCGGTGGCCCACGACCACCCGTCGGGGCTCGTCACCTCCAGCGCCGCACGCGGATCCCGGCGCAGATTGGCGGTCTTGGCCCGGCCTTCGGTCATCGACACGTACAGGACGTCGGCGTCGCGGTCGTAGTACGGGGTGACAGGCGACAACTGCGGGCGGCCATCTGCTTTCAGCGTCGCGAGCACTCCCAGCCGGCTCTGCGCGATCAGCGCACGCGGGTCGAACGAGTTGTCGGTCATGTCGACAGCCAACCACTCGCCTGGCCCCGGCTATTCCGCAGCGGTCCGGACGAGTGCCAGGTGGCGGCCTCGGGCGGGCGATCCTGACACCGCCGGCGCCGCGCCCGACCCAATAGGTCGGTATCGGCGCGCCTGCACCGGACGCGCTGAGTATTGTCGTCAGCGTCGCTTCGGACAGAAGCCGACGCGGCCCGCGTGATCTGTGAGGTGAAGGACGACTTGCCGATGCGCGCCCCGTACGACTCGGGACCGATGCCCGTGCTCCCACCCCCGATCGAGCGTCAGACGTTGTCCTTGCTGTTGGTGGAGGACGACCGCGGTGACGCCGTGCTCGTCGAAGAACTGGTGGCCGACGCCGACGCCGACTTCCACGTCGTCTGGGCCGAGTCGATGGCGCAGGCTGAGCACGCGCTGACCGTGGCGCGACCGGACTGCGTACTGCTCGACATGCACCTGCCCGACGTCAACGGCATCGAGGCGCTCGACCGCATCGCCGCCCGGGACGCCACCATCCCGGTGATCGTGCTCACCGGTCGCAACGACGAGCACTTCGGCGTCTCCGCCGTCGCCTCCGGCGCCCAGGACTACCTCGTCAAGGGCCGGGTGGAACCGGAGATGCTGCGTCGGGCGGTGCTCTACGCCATCGAACGCAAGCGGGCCGAGTTGACGGCGGTCGAACTGCACGCCAGCCGGCTGCGGGCCCGAGAGAACTCCCGGCTCGAACGAGGCCTGCTGCCCTCGCCGCTGCTGCTCGACGATCCCGGCGTGGAGATCGTCGCCCAGTACCGGCCAGGCCGGGAGAATGCCCTGCTCGGCGGTGACTTCTACGACTTCGTGCAGACACCGGACCGAACGGTGCACGTGATGATCGGCGACGTCGCCGGCCACGGCCCTGACGAGGCGGCCCTCGGCGTCGCGTTGCGCATCGCGTGGCGGGCATTGACCTTCGCCGGGCTGCGGGGCAGCGAGCGGATGCGCCAGCTCGAACGGATCCTGCACGCCGAGCGCGCCAGCAGGAGGATCTTCGCCACCGTGCTGAGTCTGGCGATCCCCCCGGACAAACCGCTCATCACCGCGGTGCGTGCCGGACATCCCGGGATGCTGCTGCACGGCCAGGGGACGGTCGACTGGGTGGAGCCACCCGGTGGCCCCGCCCTCGGCCTGCATTCCGGTGACTGGGCGCCCCAGCAGGTCGAACTCCCTCCCGGCAAGGGCCTGGTGCTGCTGACCGACGGCCTGTTCGAGGGCCATTCCGGCCGCGGCAACGAACGACTGGGCGAGGACGGGCTACTCGAGCTGGCCCGCTCGCTGGCGCACCTGCCCGGGCCGGAGTTCGTCGAAGCCCTGATCAACGGCGCGGAGGACATGGCGCGCGGCCACGGCGGGATCACCGATGACATCGCGGTGGTCCGGGTGGAACGGACGGCGCTGTGACGGCAGAGTCGCAGCCCGTCGCCGACCGGCACCGGGGCTCGCAGCTCACGGTGGCGGGCTGGCAGACGCTGGTGCTGGCCGTCATCGGTTTGGTCGTACTGACAGGTGCGGTCGCCACGGTGGTGCTGCTCAACCGCACCGACGGGGTGGCCCGCGACCTGGTCGACGGCATCCAGCCGTCCCGGGTGGCGGCCTATCAGCTGCAGGCGGCGCTGCGCGATCAGGAGACAGCCGTGCGCGGATACGCCATCGCCGCCGATCGTCAGTTCCTCGAGCCCTACTACGACGGACAGCGCGCGGAGCGTGACGCGGCGGACGACATCCGTGCGCGGCTGGGTGACCGGCCCGACCTGCTGGCAGACCTGGACGCGATCGAAGACGCCGCGCAGGCGTGGCGGACCACCTACGCCGAGCCGTTGATCCGCAGCATCACCCCCGGCCAGCCGAGCTTCATGGACAGCGCGACCGCCGAACGCGGCAAGGTCGAGTTCGACAACCTCCGTGCCCTGTTCAACCTCCAGAACGAGCAGTTGTCGGCCGCGAGGGCCACCGGCGTGCAGGAACTCGCCGAGGTCCGCACCTGGCGGGACCGGGTGCTCGCCGCGATCGTCGTGGCATTCGTCGCCGCGGCGGCAGGGTTGGCGGTGTTGGTCCGCAATGCCGTGTCCCGGCCCCTGGCACGTCTGGCCGAGACCTGCCGCCGCATCACCGAGGGCAACTTCACCGAACGCATCGTCCCCCGGGGACCGAAGGACATCCGCGGCATCGCGGTGGACGTCGAGAACATGCGGCAACGCATCGTCGACGAACTCGACTCGTCGCGGTCGGCGCGCGAGCGGCTCATCCTGCAGGCCGAGGCGCTCGACGAGCAGGCCGTCGACCTGCGTCGGTCGAACGCCGAACTCGAGCAGTTCGCCTACGTCGCCTCGCACGACCTGCAGGAGCCGCTGCGCAAGGTGGCTTCGTTCTGCCAGCTGCTCGAGAAGCGGTACGGCGATCAGCTCGACGAGCGCGGGATCTCCTACATCGGGTTCGCCGTCGACGGCGCCAAGCGGATGCAGGTGCTGATCAACGACCTGCTGACCTTCTCGCGCGTCGGCAGGCTCAACGCGACATACGCCGAGATCGACCTCGACGCCACCCTCGACGCCGCGCTGTCCAATCTGGAGACCTCGATCGAGGAGGCGGGCGCGCAGATCGACCGGTCATCCCCGCTGCCCCGGGTCGTCGGCGATCCGACGCTGATGGCGATGCTCTGGCAGAACCTGATCGGCAACGCGGTGAAATTCCGGCACGAGGACCGGCCCCCGCACGTCGTCATCGACTGCGAGGCCGGCACCGGCGACGACGACGGGCAATGGCTGATCACCGTGTCGGACAACGGCATCGGTATCGCCCCCGAATTCGTCGACAAGGTGTTCGTGATCTTCCAGCGGCTGCACGGCCGTGACTCCTACACCGGCACCGGCATCGGCCTGGCGCTGTGCAAGAAGATCGTCGAACACCACGGCGGCGCCATCTGGATCGACACCGCCTACACCGACGGCACGCGGTTCCGCCTCACCCTGCCCACTGCGCTCGACGCACCTCACGCCGCAACCGACGAACTGGCGGCGGCCTCACCGGAAGGAACACCCTCATGACCACGGCCGGCCGCGCCATCGACGTCCTGCTGATCGAAGACGACCCGGGCGACGAGTTGATCACCCGGGAGGCGTTCGAGCACAACAAGATCAAGAACAACCTTCATGTCGCGCACGACGGCGAGGAGGGCCTCGACTTCCTGTACCGGCGCGGCGCCTATCCGGACGCGCCCCGTCCGGACCTGATCCTGCTCGACCTCAACCTGCCCAAGTACGACGGCAGGCAGCTGCTCGAGACGATCAAGTCCGATCCCGAGCTCTCCCACATTCCCGTCGTGGTGCTGACCACGTCGTCTGCGGAGGAGGACATCCTGCGCAGCTACAAGCTGCACGCCAATGCGTACGTGACCAAGCCGGTGGACCTCGACCAGTTCATGAACGCGGTCCGCCAGATCGACGAATTCTTCGTCCAGGTGGTGCGGCTGCCGCAGTTCTGACTCGGCGTCAGCGTGGGGGCAGCGCGCCGTTGCCGGACTGGCGGGCGTTGTTGTCGATGGAATTGATCCACTGCCGGAACTGCAGACCGGCCACGATCGGCGGCAGCGGCTTCGCGGGTGCCGCGGAGTCCGACCGCTGCCACGGCTGACAGCCGGACGTGCTGAACGCCCGGTCGGTCGCCTCGATCGCCACCGTCTGCGGCTTCTTCGTCATCGCGTTGTCGAGGATCTCGCCGTGGTCGCCGGCGCCGAGGCGCTTCCAGTAGCAGACCTTGCCGTCGACCGGGCCCGACGTCACGTACGTCCCCGGAACGATCTGGGTGCCCACGGCGAAAGAGCCGTCCCCACTCATCGCGGTCTGCGGCTCGGCCGGCGGTGCGCCTTCGGCAGGCGCGGCGCCTTCGGCCGGCGGTGCGTCCTCGGCGGGCTCGGATTCCGCCGGAGCTTCGGCAGGCGGTCCGGCCTCCGCAGGCGCTGCGGCCTCCGCGGGCAGAGCGGCCTCCGCGGACGGAGCGGTCTCGGCGGACGGTGCGGACTCCGACGGAGCGACTTCCTCGGCGGGCGCGGCGTCCCCTGCCGGTGCCGGAGCCTCGGCAGGCAAGGTGTCCTCGGCCGGTGCCGGAGCCTCGGCCGGCGCCGATGCGGGACCCGGCAGGCGCCCACGGGGCGGCGCAGGGGCGGGTACGACTTCGGCGGCCGGCGCAGGGTCCGGCGCGGGACCCGGGAGCGGTCCGGGCGTCGCGGGCTGGGCGCCGGCGAAACCCGTGGATCCGCCGGCGCCCACCAGCACAAGCAGCATCGCCGTCGCGGCGATCCTCCTCGTCGACCTCATAGTTTGCCAGCCTAGATGATTCCCGCGGCGGGACGCACATCGTTGGCGCCGATCAGCGCCGATCTGAGACCCTGGCCCGGTGAGCACCCGATGGCAGCACACCGACGCCCCGCGAGGCGATGACTACGACGCGCGATGGCGATCGCTGGCCGCCGAGGGGCGCAACGTGCACGGCGAGGCCGACCTGGTGTCGGCACTGCTCTCCGAATACGGCGGCAGCCGCGTCCTCGACGCCGGATGCGGCACCGGGCGGGTGGCGATCGCGCTGGCCGACCGGGGCCACACCGTGGTCGGCGTCGACGTCGACGCAGGCATGCTGTCGGCGGCCCGTGCCAAACAGCCCGAGCTGACATGGGTCGAAGCCGATCTCGCCGAGCTGGGAGCGCATGTGGCCGACGCCTTCGACCTGGCCGTCATGGCAGGCAACGTGATGATCTTCGTCGAGCCGGGGACCGAGGGCCGGGTGCTCGAAGCGGTCGCCGGCCGCCTCGTCACCGGCGGTCTGCTGGTCGCGGGATTCCAGATCCGTCCCGACCGGCTGACCCTGGCCGACTACGACCGACTGGCCGAATCGGCCGGCCTGCGGCCGATCGCCCGCTGGGCCACGTGGGACCGCGAACCGTTCACCGGCGGTGACTACGCGGTGTCGGTGCACCGGCGGACCTGATCGTGGCGGCCGCCCGGCCGCTGCGGCAGACTGGCGCCGTGCAGACTGCGGAGTACGCACCCGGCCGACATGCCGACCTCTTCGGCACCGGCGCCGAGCCGACGGTGCTGATCTGGCACGGCATGCAGACCGACTCGCGCGGCGCCGTGCGTGCACTGGCGCAGATGGTGGCCGACCACGGGCTTGCGGTGGTGGCAGCGGACTGGGACGCCCATGCCGACGACGCAGGCAGGGCGGACCTGCTCGGATCCGTGCGTTTCGCGCAGCAGCGCTCCGCGGGGGCCGACGATCTCGTGGTGGTCGGCTGGTCCATGGGCGGTCTCGCGGCTGCCGGGCTGGCGTTGCAGGCAGCCGAACTCGATCTGCGGATCGGCCACACCGTCTGCCTGGCCGGAGCGTTCATGGCCCCGGAACCGTTCACGGGAGAAACGCTGCCGGCGAGCCTGCCCCGCGTCGGCCGTCGCTCGCCCTTCCTTCTGCTGCACGGCACCCGCGACGACGTCGTGCCGGTGAATGCGAGCCGGGAGTTCGCCGCCGCCCTACGGCGTGACGACTGGCCGGTCGACCTCGTCGAACTCGACACCGATCACGCCGCCATCGCCGGCGCCACCTACGACCCCGTCGCAGACCGGTACGAGGCGGCCGACGACGCGGCCGCCCTGGCGGTCGCCGCCGACGTGGCGGCCCGCATCGCGGCGGTCGCCACGCCCCGAAGCTGAGCGGGCGTCAGCCGTACAACTCCTCGAAGCGCTCGATCGAGCGCTCGATGTCGCCCTTGACGGCACGGGCGGCGGCGGCGCCGATGGGCCCGAACAGCGGTCGGCCGCCGAGATCGATCAGCACGGTGAACGTGCAGCCTTCGGCCGCGGGCTTCACCGACATCGTCAGCGCGTACTTCGTACCTCCTACGCCGTCGCCGGTGACCTTGAGCAGTTTCGGTGGATCGAAGGTGCGGATCGTCCACGTCACCCGGTTGCGCATGCCCTTGGCGCCTGCCACGCCCACCAGCGTGGTGCCCTCGCTGAGTTCGGCGGGCACCTCGCCACGCCACCCCTGATGCATCGTGAGCCAGTCGCCCAGCTCGGACAGATTCGACGCATGGCCCCATGCCTGCTCGGGAGAGATGGACAACGATCGGGTCAACTCCAGTTTGGCCACCGGCGAATGGTAACGGCGGCGGTGACAGGGCCGGCCCGAATCGGTCGAAGGCGGGTCGGCGCACGCCGGGCCGGGCCACCGCTCTCCGCACCGGCGCGATCGCCGTCGTCGCCTCGAAAGTTCGCCTGGTCGGACGGATTTGATCGTCTTCGGGCGTTGATTTGCTGCGCGGATGTGTGATTCGCGGGCGATCGTGGAACTCCTCCCGTAACGGGCCCGGATGTTGCCGGATCTGCGCCAGATTGGTGATCTTGGTCATAGAATTCCCGTATTGTGGCCGGTATCACCGCTTTTGGCGGGTCACGGGCGTTCTGTTAATGTCCGGCCGCATGTTTGCTCTAGCGACGATGTTGACGCTCATCAACCAGGTCTCGGGCACGCCGTACATCTCCGGCGGTGACAGCCCCGCAGGTACGGACTGCTCAGGTCTGGCCTCCTGGGTGAGCAACGCAGCCACCGGACGACCGATCTACGGCGATCGCTTCAACACCGGGAACATGGAGAGCGCGCTGCTGGCCCGCGGCTTCAAGCACGGCTCGGAGCCCGGGGCACTGGTCATCGGGTGGAACAGCGGCCACGCGGCGGTGACACTGCCCGACGGCACCCCGGTCTCGTCCGGTGAGAGCGGCGGCGTGAAGATCGGGGGCGAGGGCGCCCACCAGCCGCAGTTCACCAAGCACATGTTCCTGCCGATGCCTGCCGAGCAGCCACTGCCGCCCGCGCCGCCCGCCGGGCCGAACGTCATCTCGGTCAGCATGCCGCCGGCGCCGGGTGCCCCCGTTCCGCCTCCGCCCGGTGCGCCGCTGCCTCCCCCGCCGCCGCCCGTGGGCGCGCCGCTGCCCCCGCCGCCCGGTGCGCCGCTGCCGCCTCCGCCCCCGCCAGGCGCGCCGCTGCCGCCACCGCCCGCGCCTGTGGTCGCCGCGTAGAGCCATCGACCGGACCGCGGCAGCTGTGGCAGGCTCGGCGGCGTGGACCTGCCGCGTCCGGACCCGGCCCGCGCGCACCTCGCCGACGTGGTGCCCTCGGTTCTGGCGGCGATGAACGTCGCCGGCTTCGACCGCCGGATACCGCTGCCCGATGATGTGACCGGCGCCTGCGTCCTGTTGATCGACGGCCTGGGCGCCGACCTGCTCGACGCCCACACCGCCGACGCGCCCGTCCTCGCCGGACTGCGCGGACCCACGCTCGACGTCGGCTTCCCGTCCACCACAGTGGCCGGCCTGGCCGCGGTCGGCACCGGAGTCCGTTCCGGCGAACACGGGCTCGTGGGCTACTCGTTCGGGCTGCCGCAGGTGGGCCTGATCAATGCGTTGCGGTGGCGGGTCCACCCCTTCGGCGCCGACCTGCTCGAGGACGTGCCGCCCGAGCAGCTGCAGCCGATGGCGACCACCTTCGAGCGGGCCGCCGCGGCCGGGTTCGCGGTGAGTGTCATCTCCGCCGCACAGTTCACCCATTCGGGAATGACCCGCGCGGTGCTGCGCGGCGGGCGCTACGTCGGCGTCCACGGTCTCGGCGATCTCGCCGCGGGCATCCAGTCCGCCATCGCCGACGGCGGACTCTGCTACGGCTATCACGGCGACCTCGATCTGGTCGGTCACCTGTACGGCCCGGGGTCGACGGCGTGGCGAATGCAGCTGCGACAGGTCGATCGCCTGGTCGAGTCGGTGGTCGAGGCGCTGCCTGCCGGCGGGCTGCTCGCCGTCGTCGCCGACCACGGCATGGTGGAGGTCGATCCGGCCGACGTCATCGACGTCGATGCCACGGAGTCACTGCTCGACGGCGTCTCGGCAGTGGCCGGCGAGGCGCGGGCGCGCCACGTCTACGTCCGCGACGGCGCGGCCGACGCGGTCTCGGCGGCGTGGCGCGAGACGCTGGGCCACCGGGCCTGGGTGGTGACGCGCGACGAGGCGATCGACGCAGGCTGGTTCGGCGACGTGGTGGCCGACGCGGTGCGGCCACGCATCGGTGACATCGTCGCCGCGGCGCGCGGCAACGCGGCCATCGTGCGGCGGGCGGCCGAGCCCATGGAGTCGTCGCTGGTGGGTCACCACGGCTCGCTCACTGCGGCTGAACAGCGGGTGCCCCTGTTGCTTGCGGTCGGCTGAGCCGACGCGCGCTCGCGTGTCGGCCCTCCGCCCACCGGGTATGCGCGCGCCGTGCAGACCTTTCTGCCCTATCAAGGATTCGCCGAGTCCGCGGTGGTGCTCGACGCACGTCGCCTGGGCAAGCAGCGGGTGGAGACCATCCAGGTGCTGCGGGCGCTGACCGTCCCCGGCTACGGCTGGCGGCGCCACCCCGCCGCCGCGATGTGGGCCGGTTACGAGGAAGCACTCGTGCGCTACGGCCTCGACGTCTGCGCGCAGTGGTGCCTGATGGGCCACGCCGACACCTGCGCCGACACCCTGGTTTCCGACCTTGCCGACACCACCGGCCTGGTCGTGGTCCGGAGCCGGCAGGAGCTTGCGGCCGCCGGTGAGCTACCGCCCTGGCTCGGCGACGCAGACCTGCACCGCAGTCACCAGTCCGCCCTGGTGCGCAAGGACCCGGCGCACTATCGCCCGTATTTCGCCGAGGTGCCCGACGATCTGCCCTACGTGTGGCCGGATTCCGATCGGGCCCGCCGCATCCCGTTGTGACGATGGCCGCCGGGCGGTTGTTAACGTCGGCGCTGTGATCGTGCTGCTGCCTCCGTCGGAGACGAAACGAGCCGGCGGCGACGGCCCACCGTTGCGGCTCGAGACGCTGCGCTCCCCCGAGCTGAACCCGGCCCGCGGTGACCTCGTCGACGACCTGGTGGCGCTGGCGGCGGACCGCGCCGCCTCCCGGTCCGCCCTGGGTCTGTCGGAGAAGCAGGACACCGAGATCGACCGCAACGCGGCGTTGCGCACCGCCCCCACCCTGCCGGCCCTGGTCCGCTACACCGGTGTGCTCTACGACGCACTGGATATCGGATCCCTCGGCGGCGCAGCGGCTTCGAGGGCCCGTGCCCGGCTGGCGGTCGGGTCGGCGCTGTTCGGTCTGCTGCGCGCCGACGACCAGGTGCCGGCCTACCGGTTGTCGGCCGACTCGAAACTGCCGGGCCGCAGCACCCTGGCAGCGCATTGGCGGCCGTCGCTGGAACCACTGCTCGCCGAGCTCGCCGTCGACGATCTGATCGTCGACCTCCGGTCCGGATCGTATGCGGCGCTGGGGCGTCTGCCCGACGCGGTGCGGGTGGACGTCGTCTCGGAGCGCGCGGACGGGAAGCGCTCGGTGGTCAGCCACTTCAACAAGGCGCACAAGGGCCGGCTCGCGCGTGTCCTGAGCGGCAGCAGAGCCGAACCCGACGACGCCGGGAAGGTGGCGGCCGTGGCGAGGCGGGCCGGCATGCGGGTCGAGCGCGAGGGCAACGACCTGACGGTGATCATCGCCGCCTGAATGTCAGTCCCACACGCGGGCCAGTGCCGACTCCGAACCCGGGGTGAGCGGCCCGGTCAGCATGACCGGTGCCTGGGCCATGAATCGTGGTGTAAGGCCTCGGTGTTCGTCGGCGGCGTGCACCGTGAACGGGTGCACGAGATACATGTCGCCGGGGCTGCCGGTGGCATACCCGACCGGGCATCCGGCGCTCGCCTCGTCGACGATCGGCGCCGAATCCTGGAAGGAGAACCGACGCTCCCCCAGCGCCGCGGCCACCTCGCGATGTGAGCCGATCCGGATGCGCGTCGGCGCGTCATCGGCCCCGACGTCGGACAGCAACGTCAGCAGCAACAGGGTGTGCGGTCTCCCGCTGACCGACCACGAGCCGTCGGGCGCCGGCGTATTGGCGTCGATGTGCCAGCCGCGGTCTTCTGCGGGCGGCTGCGCCGGGAAGCGGACGGGGATGTTGCCGAGTGCCCCCCGCGGTGACCAGCCACCGCGGCCGCACACGCGGTCCAGTGCGTCGGCGAGGCGGGCGCTGCGCGCGATCTCGCCGAACGGGCCGTCACCGGTGAGGTCGGCGGCCCACTTCACCGGCGCGTCCCACTTCCCGGGTTCGTCCGGGTCGAGTCCGATCTGCCGCCACAACAGTTCTCTTGCGGCGTCAGCGGTTTCGCGCGGAGCCGCTCCGGTCAGCCGGGCGAAACCGGCACGGATGAAGTCGTCGACGTCGAGCACGTGTCACAGGGTGCCGCACGGAACTCCGCTCCGGCCACCGATTTTCGGCGGGATCTATTCGGTGATCCCCCAGACCAGGCAGAACGTGTGCCCTGCCGGGTCCCGGTACACCCGGAAGTCGCCACCCTCGATGCCCATGTCGGTCGCGCCGAGTGCGAGCACCTGCTGCTGCGCGGCCTCGACGTCGTCGACCTGGATGTCGAGGTGGAACTGCTGCGAGCCGTGCGGATCCGGGAACCGCGGTGGCTCGTGTTCGGGTGAGAGCTGGAAGGCCAGCCGTCGCCCGGAGGACTCGGTGAGCACGATGAACGTGTCGTCCTCGGCTTCGATGTTCCCGCCGAGTACACCGGCGTAGAACTCCGCCAGTGCCTGCGGGTCTTTGGTGTCGACGACGACGGAGCGCAGTTTCCCGATCATGGCTGCCGGGTTTCCGGTGCGGGTCGGCGGTAAACGGCCCGGCCGTCAGGCCTTGGCGAGCTGCTTCTGCTCGTAGATCCGCGCCCATTCCTTGCGTGGCCGGATCGCCACGTCGACGTCAGCGCCCTTGGCGCGCAACGCACCGACCTTGGCCTCGTCGCGCGGGGTCAGCTTGAACGGGTCCCAGCCGAAGAACCGGCAGCTGTTCTGCCAGGTGATCTTGTCGATGTCGCTGTCGTCGGCGCCGGCCGCGAGCAGTTCGGCGTGCACCTGTTCGGGCGCGTCGGGCCAAAAGCAGTCCGAGTGCGGGTAGTCGCACTCCCAGGCGATGATGTCGATGCCGATCTCGTGGCGCAGCTTGAGCGAGGTCTTGTCGGTGACGTAGCACGCCAGGGAGTGCTCGCGGAACACGTCACTGGGCAGCTTGTCGCCGAAGTCGCGGCGCAGCCACTTCTGATTCGTGTAGTGCCGATCACTGCGATCCAGATAGAAGGGGATCCAGCCGATCCCGCCCTCGGAGAACGCGAACTTCAGATCCGGGTAGTTGCGCATCGCGGGTCCCCACAGCAGGTCCTGCGCGCACATCGCCGACACCTGGGTGGCGAGGATGATCAGGTTGTCGATCGGGGCGTTCGGCGCCATGCTGATCGCCCCGAAACCCGTGCCGATGTGCAGGCACATCACCACGTTCTCCTCGGACAGCGTCCGGAAGACCGGGCCCCAGTACTCCTCGTCGTGGTAGCTCGGCAGCCCCTCGAGGTGCGGCAGTTCCGGCATCGTGACCGCCCGGCAGCCCTTGGCCGCGACCCGGCGGATCTCCTTGCACATCGCCTCGGGGTTCCACGTCGGCAGCACCGCGATCGGGATGAACCGGTCGGGGTAGCTGCCCGCCCACTCGTCGATGTGCCAGTCGTTGTACGCCGACACCATGACCAGCGTGACCTCTTCGCGGTGCATGTTCAGGTGCCGCGCCGAGAAGCCGGTGAACGTGGGGAAGCACATCGACGCGAGGATGCCGTTGCGGTTCATGTCACGGACGCGCTCGTGGACGTCGTACACCCCGGGCCGCATCTCGGCGAAGCCCGCCGGGTCGCGACCCCACTCCTCTGGCGGCCAGGACACCACCGCGTTGAGCCCGCTGACGCCCTGCGGCCTGCCCTGGTACATCCACTGGTCGACGCCCTTGTCGTCGGTCACGACGACCGGTGCGTCGGCCTTGTACTTGGCCGGCACGTGGTTGAGGAACATGTCGGGCGGTTCCACGACGTGGTCGTCGATGCTCACCAGGATCAGGTCGTCGGTGTTCATGACTCAACTAGTACCCTCGGAAACCGTGACCGTCTCTGCGCGTCCGGCCACAGGTTTGGCCGTACCGGCCAACCTTGGCCATGTGGTCGGCCATGTCGACCTGCGCCGCGGCGGCCGTGCCCTCGGCGGCAGTTACCTCTACGAAGGCGAAAAGCTGGTCACCGGCTGGCACTCCCACGACGTCCACCAGATCGAGTACGCCACCGGCGGCGTGGTCGAGGTGGAGACCGTCGCCGGCCATCACCTGGTGCCCCCGCAGCAGGCGGCGTGGTTGCCCGCCGGCCTCGAGCACCAGACCACGATGAGTCCCGCCGTGCGCACCGTCGCCGTCATGTTCGATCCGCAGCTGATCACCCGCGGCGGCGATCGGGCCCGGATCCTGGCGGTGTCGCCGCTGATCCGCGAGATGATGCTCTACGCCCTGCGATGGCCGATCGGCCGACCGGACGGCGATCCGGTCTCCGACGGGTTCTTCCGCACGCTCGGGCACCTGGTGTCCGACGCGCTCGATCACGAGACGCCGTTGACCCTGCCGACGTCGGAGCACCCGATCGTCGCCGCGGCGATGGCCTACACCAAGGAGCATCTGCAGTCCGTGACCGCCGAGGAGGTCAGCCGCGCCGTCGCGGTGTCCGAGCGGACCCTGCGGCGTCAGTTCCAGGACGAACTCGGGCTGAGCTGGCGGACCTATCTGCTGCACGCGCGGATGCTGCGGGCGATGGCTCTGCTGGCCTCTCCGGGGCAGTCGGTGCAGGAGACCGCATCGACCGTCGGGTTCGACAGCCTGAGTTCGTTCACCCGGGCGTTCACGCAGTTCTGCGGCGAGACCCCGTCGTCCTACCGCCGACGGGCCGCACCGACAGGGTGAACATCACCTCGGCACTGGCCGACATCTCGTCCTACGGAATGTTCTTCACGATCGCGGTGGGCGACGGAAACGTCGACGCGCAGAACTGGCGGCCGATCGCCGACTGCTACCGCGACGGCTGCGCGGACCTTGTCGATCTGACCGTGACCCGGTACCACACCGACGACCGCCGGGTCGGTTCGTCGCTCGTCCACCTCGGCCACGCCGCCCGGTTGTGGTCGCCCGTGCTGGCGTGCGTGGTCGCCCACGGCGTCCTTCCCGACCTGACGTCGTTGCAGCGCGCACGCCACGGCCCGCAGTTGCGTCTGACCGACCCCGTCGGCGAATCGGCAGGCGCACCGGGCTTCTCCCCCGGGCGGCTCTACGACGCGGTGGTGGACGGCCAGCTGAGCCGACTGGCGGCCGGTATGCCGGTCGGGCTCGCGCCAGGACTGCTGCGCGGCAACATCGCCTCCGCGCTCGTGGGCAGCGCCGCCGCGCTCGCGGCGGCACGTCCGGACCTGCGCCGCCCGGTGGTCGGGTTGACGGCGGCGCTGCTGGACTCGACACCGTTGGCCGGGTCGGGCCGGTTCAGCCCCGTGGACATGACGTTTCGGCGCCGCAGCTGCTGTCTGTTCTACCGCGCGCCCGCCGGCTCGATGTGTGGCGACTGCTCGTTGCGCGGCTAGAAGCCGAGGGCCGCGGCTGCACCTCCTTTTCCGCCTCATCGCGCCGAACCACGTTGTCAATGAACGGCATTGAGTAGGGTCGAGCCATGCCCGACCGCACCGCCGGACTGCAGAGCGCCGTCCGGCACGCGACCGCGTTCCTCGCCGGGCTCGACGAGCGGCCGGTCGGCGCCCGATCGTCGGCGGCCACGGTGCGCGACCATCTCGGCGGACCGCTGCCCGAGCGCGGTGAGGACCCCGCCGCCGTGATCGAGGCGCTTGCGCTGGGCGCCGAGCCCGGTCTGGTCGCCAGCGCAGGCCCGCGGCACTTCGGTTTCGTCGTCGGCGGCGCGGTGCCCGCGGCACTGGCCGCCGACTGGCTGGTCTCGGCGTGGGACCAGTGCGCCGCGTTCCACGCGCTGTCGCCCGCAGGTGCGGCGATCGAGGAGATCGCGGCGTCGTGGGCGCTGGAACTGCTCGGGCTGCCGGCCGGTGCCAGTGTCGGGTTCGTCACCGGCGGGCAGGCGGCGAACACCACCTGCCTGGCCGCCGCCCGCCATGCCGTGCTGGCTCGCGTCGGCTGGGACGTCGAGGACCGCGGCCTGATCGGTGCGCCGGCTCTGCGAGTGTTCTGCGGTGAGCAGGCGCACGTCACCATCCACACCGCACTGCGGCTCCTCGGACTCGGCGCCGGTACCGCGACCCGGGTGCCCGCCGACGGTCAGGGCCGGCTCGATCCCGGTGCGCTCGGCGACGCGCTGTCGCGCGCCGAGGGTCCGGCGATCGTCTGTGCGCAGGCGGGCAACGTCGCCACCGGATCCTTCGATCCGTTCGGTCCCATCGCCGACGTGTGCGCCGACCACGGCGCCTGGCTGCACGTCGACGGTGCCTTCGGACTGTGGGCCGCCGCGGCGCCCGGCACGCGGCATCTCACCGCCCATGCCGACCGCGCCGACTCCTGGGCGGTCGATGCCCACAAGTGGCTGAACGTGCCCTACGACGCCGCCCTGGCGGTGGTCGCCCATCCGGACGCGCACCGGGCGGCGATGAGCCTGACCGGTCCGTATCTGGTGGCCGACGCGGGCGAACGCGACAACACCAGCTACGTGCCGGAGAGTTCGCGCCGCGCCCGGTCGGTGCCGGTCTACGCGGCGATCCGGTCGCTGGGCCGGGCCGGCGTCGCCGAGCTGATCGAACGCAACTGTGCGCAGGCACGGCGGATGGCCGGGCTGCTCTCGGCGATCCCCGGAGCGCAGGTGCTCAACGAGGTGGTGCTCAACCAGGTGCTGCTCCGGCTTCCCGGCGGCGACGCGGCCAACCGCGCCGCCATCGCCGCCATCCAGCAGGACGGCACCTGCTGGCTGGGCGGCACCACCTGGCGGGGCGAGCATGTGCTGCGCATCAGCATCGCGAACTGGGCCACCAGCGACACCGACATCGACCGGTGCGCGGCGGTGATCGCCTCCGTCGCCGGGCGGATCGCCGGCTAGATGTCCACGATCCGGTCGGAGGTGTAGAACTCGTCGGGAACCTGGGAGAACGGCTGGGGTTGCTCGATGGAGATCCAGGCACCCGTCGCACCCGGCGCGATCGGACCGCGCAGCGTGACGAAGCCCGACCCGGCGGCGTCGGTGTTGATCGCCCCGACCGCGGTGCCCTCGGACCCGGGCTCGCAGCTCGCCGCCGACGACCGTGGCATCTGGATCACCTTGACCTCGTAGAAGGTGAACGGTTCCGCGACCGCCAGGTCGACGTCGGCCACCAACTGGCCCGAGCCTTCCGTGCGGATGTGTGCGGTCGCCCGACCTTCGCCCGCCGCCGACACGTACTGCATCGGGCTGGCGTCGCAGCGACGCAGGATGTTCGAGAACGTGACCAGTGATGGGTCGACCCCCGGCGGCAGAGCGGCCGCACCCGGGGCGCCGACGATCATGAGTACCGCCGGTCCCACCGCCGTCGCCATGGCCGCACCCACCGCCGCGAACCGTTTCAGCTGACGCATTGCCCGAACCCCTTCGCCTTCCGACCCGACCCCGCCGTCGGTACCGACAGCTGGTTCACAGCCAACCATGGCACCTGCCGGAGCGGTCTCGTATGGGCCGAATATCCTCGGACGCGGACCGCGCTCGCCGGCGACCGGCGGACGTGGCCGACGACCACCGTCTTCAAGGGAGTAGGCAGCGCAGATGGCGAACGACAAGCAAGCGGACAAGGTGTCATCGGGCAAGGGATTCATCGCCGCGCTCGATCAGAGCGGCGGCTCGACCCCCAAAGCGCTGCGGCTCTACGGCGTCGAGGAGAGCGCGTACTCCTCGGAGCAGGAGATGTTCGACCTGATCCACCAGATGCGGTCCCGCATCATCACCTCGCCGGTCTTCACCGGCGACCGGGTGGTGGGCGCCATCCTGTTCGAGCAGACGATGGACCGCGAGGTCGAGGGCAAGCCGTCGGCGACCTACCTCTGGGAGGACAAGGGCGTGGTGCCGTTCCTCAAGATCGACAAGGGTCTGGCCGACGCGTCCGACGATGTGCAGCTGATGAAGCCGATGCCCCAGCTCGACGACCTGCTGGCGCGGGGCGCGCGGGGCGGCATCTTCGGCACCAAGGAGCGCTCGGTCATCGGCGGTGCGAACGCCGCGGGCATCGCCGCCGTGGTCGAGCAGCAGTTCGAGGTGGCACGACAGGTGCTCTCGCACGGCCTGGTGCCGATCATCGAGCCCGAGGTGACGATCTCGATCGACGACAAGGCGCAGGCCGAAGAGATCCTGCGCGACGAGATCGCCAAGCAGCTCGACAACCTGCCCGACGACCAGAAGGTGATGCTGAAGCTGACGCTTCCGACGGAAGCCAACCACTACCAGCCGCTGGTGAACCACCCGAAGGTGCTCAAGGTCGTGGCGCTGTCCGGCGGTTACCCACGCGACGAGGCCAACACGCTGCTGGCGAAGAACAGCGGCGTGATCGCCAGCTTCAGCCGTGCACTGACCGAGGGCTTGTCCGCCCAGCAGTCCGACGCCGAGTTCGACGCCACCCTCGACAAGGCGATCCAGTCGATCTACGACGCGTCGGTGGCCGGATAGCGCGGGCGCCGGACCTACCGGCTCACGTATCAAAGTTGTTGAGCAGCAATGTGTCACCGGCGGTCATCGGCCGCGGTGTCACATGCCGCGCGCTGTACAGCACCCAAGCGGATGGCTAAGGTCAACCGATCATGACCGGACCGGTGCGTCGCAGGTTGCGCGAGGTGCTTCGGCTGGACCGACTCACCGCGCTGGTCACCGGCCGCGCGTCGCGTCCGCACTGCGAGTTCATCGGCGTCTACTTCGATCGCAATGACACCCCGGTCTACGACGTGTGCCGGCGGCCTGCCGCATACGTGATGACCAGGCGGTGCTGCGGCAACACCACCGTGCTGTGTGCCCGGCACGTGAAGGTGGCCAAGGAATCCGAATGGACCGAGTGCCAGGCCTGTCAGCACATCGCGCTGTCGTGGGACGAGTCGACGTCCAGCCTCGAGCGGATCCGGCGGTCCCGCTGAGCAATTCGGGTCGTCAGCCTCCGCCGCTGAGGGCGCGCAGCAACATGTGCATCGCCACCGTCGTCGAACGCTCTCGGATGTCGCTGCGGTTGCCCGGCAGCCGCAGCGTACGGGTGACCGTCGGACCGTCCGCCAGCCGCACGCAGAAACACACGGTGCCGACCGGTTTCTCCGCCGTCCCCCCGCCCGGGCCGGCGATCCCGGTGATCGCCACCGCGGTGTCGGCCGCGAAGCGGCGCAACGCACCGTCGGCCATGGCGACCGCCACCGGCTCCGACACCGCTCCGTGCGCCTCGATGAGTTGCGGATCGACGCCGAGCAGCTCGTTCTTGGCGGCGTTGGCGTAGGCGACCACGCCACCGGCCACGTGGGCGGACGAACCCGGCCGTTCGGTGAGCCGCGCCGTGAGCAGGCCCGCCGTGCACGACTCCGCCGTCGCGATGCGGCGGCCCGCCAGCCGGTCGGCGACCAGGTCGTCCACCAGGGCGCCGTCCTCGGAGAAGACGGCGGTGCCGTGCTGCTCACGCAGATAGTCCGCGAGTGCGGAGTACGCATCCGCGGCGTCCGGTTCGTACCGGGTGACGATCTCCAGCTCGCCCCTGCGCAGGCAGGTGGTGATCTCCAGGCGGTCGAAACCGGCGACTTCGCGCTGCGCGGCCCGCAGGGTCTCGGCCAGCCCCGACTCGGGGAGTCCGAACATCCGCACGGTCTGCTGCTCGTATCGCGTCCGCCCGGCGACCGCCTGCTGAAACGCTTCGGTGTCGACGGCGGTGTGCCACATCGGCTGCAGCTCGCGCGGCGGGCCGGGTAGCACCACCACCGTCGGGGCACCGGGCACCACCACCCCGGGAGCCGTGCCCACCGGATCGAGTACCTGTGCTCCCTGGGGAACCATCGCCTGCTTGCGGTTCGCGGCCATCACGGCCTCGAAGTCGACGCCGTCGAATCGGGACATCAGCTTGCGCAGGATGTCGGCGATCTTCTGCTCCAGCGCCGCGTCGAGCACGAGGCTCCGGCCGCAGAACCGGGCCACGGTGGCCACCGTCAGGTCGTCGGCCGTCGGTCCAAGGCCTCCGCTGGTGATGACGAGGTCGACACCCTGGCCGGCGAGGAAGCGCAGCGCCGCCTCGATGTCGTCGGGCCGGTCACCGCAGAGGGTGATGTGCGCGAGGTCGACACCCAACTCGAGGAGACGATCGGCCAGCCACGGACCGTTGCGGTCCTGCACCCGGCCGGTCAACACCTCGGTCCCGGTCACCACGATTCCCGCACGCACACCCACGGTTCACGACACTACGCAGCGTGCCAGGAGCCCCGGGTGGCCGGTGCGACGGACCGTCGGCGTCAGTCCTTGTCGGGCCGTTGCGCCGCGCGCTGGCGCTGCTCGTCGACCTTGGCGTTCGCGCGGGCCTTCTCGGCCTCGGCTTCCTTCTGTGCCGCCTCACGCTGGGCCTCGGCCTTGTCCTGCTGGGCCTGCCCTTCGCGAACCAGGTCGTCGCGGCCGGCGACGGTCCCGACCGCTTCCTTCGCCTTGCCCTTGACGTCCTCGACCACGCCGCGGATGCCCTCGGCGGGCCCGCTGTTGTTCTCAGCCATGCTGTTGTCCTCTCCGTCGACGGGGCCACGCAGGAATCTGCGGGCCCCGGAGTGCCGGATCTTGATTCCCTTTTCCGCGATGCGTCAAACCAGCGCTCGGACCGGCCTGGAAGCAGCTGTGCGACAACACATCCGAAATCGACCGCCGAGTTCCTTGACCTCAACAAATATTCAGGTTCGACACTGAACGCATGGACACCCGACTGCGGCGCATCCGCGCCGACCTCTACGAAACCCGGACCGACTCACCCTTCCCCGGACTGACCACACACGCCTATCTGTGGACCAGGCCCGGGGGCAACGCCCTGTTCTACTGTCCCGCGACCGACGCGCAATTCGACGAGATCGCCGCACTCGGCGGCGTGGCCGACCAGTACCTTTCCCACCAGGACGAGGCCGGGCCGATGCTGGCGGCGCTGGCCGCCCGGTTCGGGGCGACGCTGCACGCGCCCGCGGCCGAGCTCGCGCGGATCGGCCGGCATGCCCAGGTGCACGTGCCGCTCGACAGCCGGTACGTCGATGCGCTTGGCGTGCAGGTCATCCCGACCCCCGGTCACTCCCCCGGCAGCACCAGCTACCTGGTGCCGGGTGCGGACGGCGAGACGTACCTGTTCACCGGCGACACCCTCTTCCCGCGCGGGGACGGCACCTGGGGCACCTTCGTCATCCCGGGTGTCGGCGACACCGACGCGCTGAAGACGAGCCTGCGGCTGCTCGAAGCGCTCTCCCCGGATCTGGTGGTCTCCAGCGCATTCGCCGGAGACAGCGGCTACGAGTCGATGACCGGACCGCGCTGGTCCCAGTCCGTGGCGGCGGCCCTCGACGAGCTCAGCGCTTCAGCCAGCCACTGACGTCGGTCAACTGCCGGGTGTAGGTGGTCATGACGTCGTCGTGGTAGAGCGACGCGCCGCTGATCGCACTGTCGCCCCGCCAGATCACCCGGACCCGGGTCGTGCCGCGCGCGTAGATGTCGATGCGGTCGCGGTCGATGCGCTGCCAACCCTTGTCCTCGGCGAGCTGCTGCAGGCTCTGCCGCTCCTCGACTGCGGTCATGTCCCTACCTCCTGTGGCGCCTTGCGGAGTCTCCTGCGATGGCTGATCCGAAGAGACTACGGCCCCGGCAGAGGTGACCTCGACCACAGCGCGCGGACGGGAACTCAGAGCTTGTGCGGAACGTCGTTGACCAGTCCGCCGTCCATCACGAATTCGGCACCGGTGGCGTAGGCCGAGTCGTCACTGGCCAGGAACACCACGAAGGTCGCCACTTCGTCGGACTGGCCCGGCCTGCCGAGCGGGATGGTGAGCATGTTGTCGGGGAAGTGCTTGGTCATCGGTGTGCGGATGAAGCCCGGGTGGATGGAGTTCACCCGGATCTTGTGCGCGCCGAGTTCCAGGGCCGCGGACTTGGTGATGCCGCGGACCGCCCACTTGGACGCCACGTAGGGATGCACCATCACCGCGCCGCGCATTCCCTCGATCGACGACACGTTGATGATGGAACCGCCGCCTGCGGTCTTCATCGCCTCCACGCTGGCCTGCATGCCGAGGAACGTGCCGGTGAGATTGACGTCGATCACCTTCTGCCACTTGGCCATGTCGAACTTGCCGATCTGGCCCAGCGCGACGATGCCCGCATTGTTGACGAGGACGTTGAGCAAACCGAAGTCCGTGACCGCGAGATCGACCGCGGCGGCCCACTCGTCGGCGGAGGTGACGTCGAGATGGACGTAGCGGGCCGAGTCACCGATCTCGTCGGCGAGCGCCTTGCCCTCGTCGTCGAGAATGTCGCCGATCACCACTTTGGCGCCCTCGGCGACGAGCATCCGCGCATGCGCAGCGCCCATGCCGCGAGCGCCGCCACTGATCAGTGCAACTTTTCCATCTACCCGTCCCATGACGGGTCAGGCTACCCTAGGGGCTCGCTCAACTAGAACCTGTTCCAGTTTTGTCGCTCGATACGAGGAGAATCAATGGCGATTCGCGTGGCCCACGTCGGCACCGGCAACGTCGGCCGGCTGGCGCTGACCGGACTGCTGACCAACCCGGAGTACGAGCTGACATCGGTCTGCGTGTCGACACCGGAGAAGGTCGGCCGAGACGCCGGTGAGCTTGCCGGACTTGACATCTCGACGGGAATCACCGCCACCGACGACCTGGGCGCGCTGCTGGAGACCAAGCCGGACTGCGTCGTCTACTGCGCGATGGGCGACACCCGCGGGCCCGACGCGATCGCCGACGTCATGCGGCTGCTCGCGGCCGGAGTCGACGTCGTCGGTTCCGCCCCGGTGGTGTTGCAGTTTCCGTGGAAGCTGATGCCGAGGAAGTACATCGACATGGTGGAGGACGCCGCGCGCCAGGGTGGTTCCAGCCTCTTCATCACCGGCGTCGATCCCGGCTTCGCCAACGATCTGATCCCCTTCGCGTTCGCCAGCACCTGCCAACGCATCGAACAGGTGCGCTGCATGGAGATCGCCGACTACGCCACCTACGACGGTGCCACCGTGATGTTCGACGTGATGGGCTTCGGCAAACCCCTCGACGATCTGCCCATCCTCTTCCAGCCCGGGGTGCTCAGCATCGCGTGGGGCACCACCATCCGGCAGCTGGCCGCCGGCCTCGGCGTGGAGATCGACGACATCACCGAGAGCTACGAGCGCGAGCCCGCACCCGAGGCGTTCGACATCGCCGCAGGCCACGTTCCCGCAGGAACCGTCGCGGCAATGCGCTTCGAGATCCGCGGCATGGTCGGTGGCCGTCCGGCCATCGTGGTCGAACACGTCACCAGGCTCCGTGGTGACCTCCGCCCGGACTGGGCGCAGCCCGCCCAACCCGGCGGCTCGTACCGGGTCGAGATCACCGGCGAACCGTCCTACACCGTCGACATCTGCCCCACCAGCGACCGGGGCGATCACAACCACGCCGCGATCGTGGCCGCCGCGGGCCGGATCGTGAACGCGATCCCGGCGGTGGTGGCCGCACCGCCCGGCATCCGCACCACCCTCGACCTGCCGTTCATCACCGGCAAGGGGCTGTTCGCCGCGAACTAGCGGCCGGCCCGTCAGGAGCCGGAGACTCCGTCGCGACCGTGCACCCCGGTCCACTCGAGGTGCACCCTCGTGCCCTCGGAGGTCGGCGTGATCGACGCATTGTCGCTGAGCGCATGCATCAGCGGGATGCCGCGCCCGCGCAGCCGGTTCTGCGGCGCCGGATTCGGCGGCCGCCAGGTTCCGTGATCGGTGATGGTCACGCTGAGTTTGCCGTCGCGCGCGTTGAAGTTGGCGAGGATGTCCATCGTCCCGGCGCGCTCGGCGTTGACGTAGGCGAATTCCGCGGCGTTGGCCAATGCCTCGTTGGTCGCCAACAGCAGATCGTTGACGCGGGTCTGGTCGAGCTCGAAATACTGATCCAGCCAGCGGGCGAGTTCTTCCCGGGTGTGGGCCGCGTTGTGCGCGTCGGCGGTGAGGCCGACGCGCACGAAATTCTCGGCGTTGGCGACGTCAGCCGGAACAGAATCGATCATGGCAGTTCTGCTGTACCCGTTCGGTCCTCGTCCTATGCGGTGTCCTGTGCGGCGTCAGCCACTCAGTGCGGCGACGGCCTCGTCGACGGTGCTGTAGAGCGGGATGATGTCCGCGATGCCGAGCAGTTTGAGCGGACGACTGGTCGCGGGTCCCTCGGCCACGACGCACAGCGTCACCTTCGGCGTCACCTCGTCGTGCACGGCGACGAGGATGCCCATCCCGGCCGAGGCGAGGAAGTCGACCGCGGTGAAGTCCACGACCAGACCGGAGGGTTCCTGGGACACCGCCTTGCGGATGGCGTCCTCGAGTTGCGGCGCGGTCAGCATGTCGACCACGCCGGCTACCGATACGACGACCACCCGGTCCACCCAGCGTTCGCTGGTCTGGCAGTTCGTCGCCTCGGTGGCGGTCGAGTGCTCGACCGCGGCTTCGCGCTGTTCCTCCACTGATCCACCTCCCGCGTGAGCCGCCTCGTTGACGACGGCGGCGCGCACGCAAACATAACGCTCGCAAGGCTGTGGGCTGAACCTGGCAAGTCCTCTAGCGGCAGTTCGCCCGCCGCCGGGAGCGCCGAGGACGAGACGTCTGCCGACGCAACCGGGACCAGAGTAAACCAGATTTCGCGCGAGCCGGCCCACGACGCCGACCCATGCGGCCGGCTGATCGGGGTGGACAGGCGGTATTGACGGAGTTCAGCGCGCTGTCTAGACGTGCTAGGCGATCACAGGCCCGCGGGACTGCCGCGCCTGCCCCGCAGCAGCACCGCGCCGACCAGCACCACCGCGCCAACCACCGCGAGCGGGATCGTCCACGACCGCCTGCTGGACACCGCGGAGTCGCACAGCGCCACGAAGTCGGTGTGCGGGACCAGCTGGTTGAGTACCGGCACTCCTCCCACGCCGCTGTTGTTGGCGGACTGAGCGGCCGACTTGTCGGCCACCGCCGCATTGCCGCAGCCCACGCTCTTGCCGTCCGAGTCCGACACCGAGACCGGCACCAACAGCCCGATCACACCGGCGACCAGAAGGATCGCTCCGATGAGCATTGCCAATCGTCGTGCCGTCACGCACCGCTCCCTTGTCGAGGTTGTCGAGAACAGCGCGAGGCTACCCACCGCGACCAGCGGCCAAACCGCGGCGAACCCGTTGCCGGCGAGGCAGTCATCGAGGTCGTCGCGCGCCGCGCCGGACGCCGGCGAGCTGCAGCACCGGCCAGCCCTGCCGTCGCGCCGCGGCCGCGAGGCCGGGCCGCGGATTCACCGGCCGGGGGTGGCCGACCAGCCGCATCAAGGACTCATCTTCGTCGCCGTCGGCGTAGAACCAGCTGTCCCGCAGGCTGATACCGCCGGCGAGGCAGAACTGTTCGACGGCGGTGGCCTTCTGCGGTCCCCACACCACCGGCCGGACGATGTCACCGGTGAGTCGGCCGAGGCCGTCCACCTCGAAGTGGTTGCACACCACATGGTCGATGCCGAGGAAGCGGGCCACCGGTTCGGCGTGGATGGTCAGCGCCGAGGAACTCATCACCACCGTGTGGCCGCGCTGTTGATGCGCCGAGACCACCTCGCGCATGTGCGGGTACACCCAGGCCGCGACTCTCGCGACGAACAGTCTCTCGCCGAGGTCATCGAGTTCGGCCAGCGATTCGCCGCGCAGATAGCCCGCAGCCCTGACGACGAGCCGCTCGAACTGCATCCGGCCGAGCCGGTACCGCACCGCGGCCTCCATGACGCCGAGCACCTCGCCGACGCCGGCCTGTCTGCGCCGGATGCGGTCGCCGGCGTGCGCCGTCGCGGTGAATCCGTCGACCAGGGTGCCGTCGAGGTCGAAGAACGCCCCCACCGTGGCGCCGCCCGGCCCGCCGCCGATCTCGGCCACCGACTCGGCCGGTGACAGCGGCCGGCCCGCCGCATCCCGCTTCGGTTCTTCTGAGGAGTTCACGTCCGGCCCAGTACACCACTCGGTGCCGACACCGTCGGTCGCCACTCATGGTGGTCGGCTTCCCCGACGCACCTCGGACGGGGTACCGTCGACAGAACTAGAACACGTTTCAGTTCGCTGACCGGTCCACCCTAGGAGCGCCGAATGCACACCGCCCTCTGCGACGAACTCGGAATCGACCTCCCGATCTTCGCCTTCACCCACTGCCGGGACGTGGTCGTCGCGGTGAGCAAGTCCGGCGGCTTCGGCGTGCTGGGCGCCGTGGGCTTCACGCCCGAGCAGCTCGAGATCGAACTGAAGTGGATCGACGAGCACATCGGCGACCACCCCTACGGCGTCGACATCGTGATCCCCAACAAGTACGAGGGCATGGATTCCACAGATCTGTCGCCGGAGGTGCTCAAGAAGACGCTCAACGATCTCGTGCCCGACGAGCATGTGGAGTTCGCCCGCAAGATCCTCGCCGATCACGGGGTGCCGGTCGATCACAGCGACGACGATGCGATGCAACTGCTCGGCTGGACCGAGGCGACCGCCACGCCGCAGGTCGAGGTGGCGCTGCAGCACCCGAAGTGCACGCTGATCGCCAACGCGCTCGGCACTCCGCCGGCCGACATGATCAAGCACATCCACGCCGAGGGCCGCAAGGTCGCGGCGCTGTGCGGTTCCCCGTCGCAGGCACGCAAGCACGCCGATGCCGGTGTCGACATCATCATCGCCCAGGGCGGAGAGGCCGGCGGCCACTGCGGTGAGGTCGGGTCGATCGTGCTGTGGCCGCAGGTGGTCAAGGAGGTCGCGCCGGTCCCTGTGCTGGCCGCGGGCGGGATCGGCAGCGGCCAGCAGATCGCCGCAGCACTGGCTCTCGGCGCGCAGGGCGCCTGGACCGGTTCGCAGTGGGTGATGGTCGAGGAGTCCGAGCACACCCCGGTGCAGCACGCGGCCTACGCCAAGGCATCGAGCCGCGACACCGTGCGCAGCCGGTCGTTCACCGGTAAGCCGGCGCGGATGTTGAAGAACGACTGGACCGAGGCGTGGGAGAATCCCGACAACCCGAAGCCACTCGGAATGCCGTTGCAGTACATGGTGTCCGGCATGGCGGTGGCCGCGACCCACAAGTACCCGAACGAGAGCGTCGACGTCGCGTTCAACCCGATCGGTCAGGTGGTGGGCCAGTTCACCAAGGTCGAGAAGACCGCGACGGTGATCGAGCGCTGGGTGCAGGAGTACATCGAGGCCACCAGTGCGCTCAACCAGCTCAACGAGGCCGCAGGCGTCTGACTCCCCCACCGCGACACGCGTTCGTGCTGCAGGGTTGCCGGCGCCGACCGGGTTAGCCTGACGAATGGCCGAAATGTCATCGTCGGCGCGCCTCCGGTGCGGCACCGTCGGCGCACTGCTCTGCCTGGCCGCCGCGGCAGGCGCGACGTGGCCGGCTGCCACGGCGATCGCTCAACCGGAGTCTGAATTCACTACGGACGAACGGGGTTTCGTCGACACGGCAGCGCACTGCCAGGGTGCTGCGGTGGCGGTCGCGTATGGCCGGACCGCGGAGTCGCTGGTGGCGATCTGCGCGGGCGCGGGCGGTCAGCTCCAGTTCCGTGGTGTGCGGCTCGAGGACGACGCGGCGCTGATGCTGGCCGCGGAACCGACGACCGGTGGCTACGTCGCGGTGAACGACGGCGTCACGTACACCGTCACCCCCACCGCGCTGACGGTCGCCTCGGGCGTGGACACCGTGATCCGGCAGCCGATGGTCGACTACCGCGGCGCCGGACAACCCGGATAGCAGCCCCACCCCTTCCCGTTCCGTCACCCCGACGGCGCCGGGTCTGGCGCTGCGCACTCCCGTTATGTAGGTTCACATACATAACGGCGGAAGGAGCCGGTGTGTCCAGTCCTCGTGAACGCATGGTGGCCTCCGCGGCCCTGCTGATCCGGGAGCGTGGCGCGCACCCGACGGCCATCGCCGACGTGCTCGCCCACAGCGGCGCACCGCGCGGCTCGGCCTACCACTACTTCCCCGGCGGGCGGAATCAACTGCTCTGCGAAGCGGTCGACTACGCCGGTCAGTACATGGCGGACCGGATGTCGCGGGCCACCAGCGCCGTGCAGATGCTCGACGCCCTGATGTCCGGATATCGCAGACAACTCGTCGACACCGACTTCCGGGCCGGATGTCCGGTGGTCGCGGTCTCCGTCGAGGCGGGAGACCCCGAGCAGCCGGATCCGCAGCGTGCGGTGATCGACCGCGCGGCTGCGGCGTTCGCCCGGTGGACCGATCTCATCAGGACCCGGCTGGAGCTCGACGGCGTGCCCGCGGGGCAGTCGGACGAACTGGCCATGCTGATCCTCACCGCCTTCGAAGGCGCCATCGTCGTCGCCCGCGCCGGCCGCGACGTCACACCGCTGGACCTGGTGCACCGCCGGCTGCGGGCACTGCTGGAGACTGCGACAGGAGACCACCGTGACGACGACTGAATGGCAGCCGACCGCCTGCATCCTCTGTGAGTGCAACTGCGGCATCGTGGTGCACACCGAGGACCGGACGCTGGCGAAGATCCGGGGCGACAAGGACCACCCCGCATCACAGGGCTACACCTGCAACAAGGCGCTGCGCCTCGACCACTACCAGAACAACGCCGGCAGGCTGACCTCACCGATGCGCCGGCGCGCCGACGGCAGCTACGAGGAAATCGACTGGGACACCGCCATATCGGAGATCGCGGACGGATTCCGGCGGATCCGGGACGCCTACGGCGGCGACAAGATCTTCTACTACGGCGGTGGCGGGCAGGGCAACCATCTCGGCGGCGCCTACAGCGGTGCGTTCCTCAAGGCGCTGGGGTCGCGCTACCGGTCGAATGCATTGGCGCAGGAGAAGACCGGCGAGCACTGGGTGGACGCGCAGCTGTACGGCGGCCACACCCGCGGGGAGTTCGAGCACGCCGAGGTGGCGGTGTTCGTCGGGAAGAACCCGTGGATGTCGCAGAGCTTTCCGCGGGCCCGGGTGGTGCTCAACGACATCGCCAAGGACCCCGACCGCGCCATGATCGTCATCGACCCGGTGGTCACCGACACCGCGAAGATGGCCGAGTTCCACCTGCGCGTCCGGCCCGGCACCGATGCCTGGTGCCTGGCCGCGATGGCGGCCGTGCTGGTTCAGGAAGACCTCTGCGACGAGACGTTCCTGGCCCAGCACGTCGACGGGGTGGAGCCGGTGGTCGCGGTTCTGCGTGAGGTGCCGGTGAGCGAGTATGCCGCCCGCTGCGGTGTCGCCGAGGAGTTGTTGCGCGCCGCGGTGCGCCGCATCGCCGCCGCCCGGAGCGTCTCGGTGTTCGAGGACCTCGGCATCCAGCAGGCGCCCAACAGCACGCTGTGCTCCTACCTCAACAAGATGCTGTGGATCCTCACCGGGAACTTCGGCAAGCGCGGTGGCCAGCACCTGCACTCGTCGTTCGCGCCGCTGTTCGGCGCGGGCGGCGTCGGCCGCACCCCGGTGACCGGCGCGCCGGTGATCGCCGGGCTGGTGCCGAGCAACGTCGTACCGCAGGAGATCCTCACCGACCACCCGGACCGCTTCCGCGCGATGGTGGTCGAGAGCAGCAACCCGGCTCACTCGGTGGCCGACTCCGCCTCCTGCCGCGCCGCATTCGAGGCACTCGAGCTGCTCGTGGTGATCGACGTGGCGATGACCGAGACGGCCCGGCTGGCGCACTACGTGCTGCCCGCCGCCACCCAGTTCGAGAAGCCGGAGGCCACGTTCTTCAACCTCGAATTCCCGCACAACACCTTCCACCTCCGCCACCCCCTCTTCCCGCCGCTGCCGGGCACGCTGCCCGAGCCGGAGATCTGGGCGCGGCTGGTCCGTGCGCTCGGGATCGTCGGCGACGACGAGTTGCGGCCGCTGCGGCGTGCGGCCGAGGAGGGTCTGGAGGCCTATACCGAGGCGTTCCTGACGGCCGTCGGCGCCAACCCCGGGCTGAGCCGGGTGCTGCCGTTCGTGCTCTACGAGACCCTCGGGCCGACGCTGCCCGAAGGACTTGCCGGGGCTGCGGCGCTGTGGGGACTCGCGCAGAAGACGGCGATGGCCTACCCCGACGCGGTCCGGCGCGCGGGCCACGCCGACGGCAACGCGCTGTTCCGTGCGATCCTCGCCGGCCGCTCGGGCGTCACCTTCACGGTGCACGAGTACCTCGACGACTTCGGCCTGATCGGTCATGCCGATCACCGGATCGCCCTGGAGATCCCGGAGCTGCTCGACGAGGTGCTGGCCCTGCGTCCCGAACGAGACCCGCTGACGTCGGTCGACTTCCCCGTCGTGCTCTCGGCCGGGGAGCGGCGCGCCTACACCGCCAACGACATCCTGCGCGACCCGGCATGGCGCAAACGCGACGCCGACGGGGCGTTGCGCATCAGCCCGCAGGACGCCGCTGCGTTCGGCCTGTCCGACGGCGGACGGGCGAGGATCACCACGGCGGCGGGTACCGCAGAGGCCGGTGTCGAAGTGACCGACATGATGCTGCCGGGCCACGTGTCGCTGCCGAACGGCTACGGCGTCGACTACCGCGACGAGGGCGGCGTCCAGATCCCCGGTGTCGCGCCCAACGCGTTGACCTCCACCGACTGGCGCGATGCATTCGCGGGCACGCCATGGCACAAACACGTTCCGGCCCGCATCGAGCCCGTCGCCGAAGCGGTTGCCGCGGCCGATTAAGCCGGTGGTGAGGGCGGCGGCGGCACCGGCGCAGGGGCGGGTGGCGGCACGGCCGCGACAGGGGCCTGCGGGCCTGCGGGCAGATGAGGCGGCGGTACCGCATCGGGGTTGAGTGGACGCTGGGTCAGCAGGAGCAGGGCGTCACGCCCGCTGACCTCCTGCGTCTGCATCGCGTGCCAGAGGTCCTGCAGGTAGGACAGTCCGCGACCCGGCGCCGGGCCGGTGGGGACGTCGGATGTTCCGGGCGGCAGGTTCTCGGGGCTCGGCAGGTGCGGCACGCCTTCGGCAGGCGCCGGGGCCGCGGCCGCCACCACGGGTTGAGCTTCGACGCCGGGCGCCGGTGGACCGGGTGGCGCGGGCGGTCCCGGTTGCGCCGGCGCCTGCGCCGACATCACGATGGCCAACGCCGCACCTGCGGCGGCGAGCACTGCCCCACGCTCGAAGAGACCCATACCGACCGCCCTTTCCCTGCGTCCCGGTGTCATCCCATTGTCTTCTCTGACCTTGATTTTGTTACCAAAGTGGCCGATGTTCTCCGACGGATCACGGCAGCGACCGTCGGCGGTGCGGTGCCGGCCGGATTACCCGAACCAGGGGTGACCGTCGCATCCGTGGTGTAGCAATGGATTACCGGCCTGTAGACGATGTCGTTTCCGAGGGAGCCGCCCGTGACCATCAGCGTGCCCGTCCCCGGCCTGCCTCCCGGGTTCGACTTCACCGATCCCGACCTCAACCGCGAGCGACTGCCGGTGCAGGAGCTGGCCGCGCTGCGGCGCACCGCGCCGATCTGGTGGAACGCGCAGCCCGACGGGATCGGCGGATTCGACGACGGCGGCTACTGGGTGGTGACCAAACACCACGACGTCAAGGAGATCTCCAAGCGCAGCGACGTGTTCTCCAGTCTCGAGAAGACCGCCCTGCCGCGCTATCCCGAGGGGTCGACGGGTGAGCAGCTCGAGACCGGGAAGTTCGTGCTGCTGAACATGGACGCCCCGCACCACACCCATTTGCGAAAGATCATCTCGCGCGGCTTCACCCCACGGGCGGTCGAACGGCTCCGTGAGGACCTCGCCCACCGCGCCCAGAACATCGCCAAGAACGCGACCGCCGAAGGCACGGGCGACTTCGTCGAGCAGGTGTCGTGCGAGCTGCCGCTGCAGGCGATCGCGGGACTCCTCGGTGTACCGCTCGAGGACCGCAAGAAGCTGTTCGACTGGTCCAACCAGATGGTCAGCGACGACGACCCGGAGTTCGCCCACCACGACAATCGCAACGCCGCAGTCGAACTCATCATGTATGCGATGCAACTGGCCGCGATGCGCGCCGAGCAACCCGGCGAGGACATCGTCACCAAGCTCATCGAGGCCGACGTCGACGGGCACAAGCTCACCGACGACGAGTTCGGGTTCTTCGTGGTGCTGTTGGCGGTCGCAGGCAACGAGACGACCCGGAACTCCATCACCCACGGCATGATCGCGTTCACCGAGTTCCCGGAACAGTGGGAGGCCTACAAGAAGGAGCGGCCGGCCACCGCGGTGGACGAGATCGTCCGGTGGGCGACGCCCGTGACGTCGTTCCAGCGCACCGCACTGGTCGACTACGACCTGTCCGGGGTGCGGATCCAGAAGGGCCAGCGCGTCGTGATGTCCTACCGGTCGGCGAACTTCGACGAGGAGGTGTTCGACGACCCGTTCTCCTTCGACATCTTCCGTGATCCCAACCCGCATGTCGGATTCGGCGGCACCGGCGCGCACTACTGCATCGGCGCCAACCTGGCCCGGATGACGATCGACCTGATGTTCAACGCGATCGCTGACCACCTGCCGGACCTCAAACCGGTCTCACCGCCGGAACGGCTGCGGTCCGGCTGGCTCAACGGCATCAAGCACTGGCAGGTCGACTACACCGGGGGCGGGGCGGGCGCGCGCTGACGGGACGCCGTTGCGGAGGGATAGTCGATGATCGACCGCCAGTAGTCCTCCGGGATCTCCGTGTTCGATCGGAGCACCATCGCCAGGCCGGTGGCCATCGCCAGGCCGAGCACTCCGAGCCACAGTCCGGCGAGGCCGATGACCACCCACAGCGCCGTCGTGACCGCGGGCCACGGGGACACCAGCGTGAGTGCGGGCGCGAAGAAGAAGCCGGCGCCGATGTACCACGCGGAACCCGCGCGGTCGGACGCCAGCACGAAGCGCAGCCACCGCGGGATGGCACGGTCGGCGCCGGTGGTGTGCGGCATCAGATCTGGCATCGGTGCTCCTCAGCTCGGCGGGACACCGTCAACGGTGCCGCGTTCGGGTAAGCGGGGCAATTACCTCAGAGGTAGTCGCCGGCCGGCGGCTCGTGCGGTGACACTGTGGTGATGACGAGCGCGCACACCTCGACACCGCCGTTCGGAACGCTGCTGCGGACCTGGCGGGAGAGACGCCGGCTCAGCCAGCTCGACCTCGCGAATCAGGCCGACGTGTCGGCACGGCACGTCAGCTTCATCGAGACGGGCCGTTCGGTGCCCAGCCGGGCGATGGTGCTGAAACTGGCCGACGCCATGGACGTCCCGCGCCGCGAGCAGAACCAGCTGCTGACCGCGGCCGGCCTGGCGCCGGTGTACACCGAGCGCGCGCTCGAGGACCCCGACATGGCGGCGGTCCGCGCGGGCATCACCCGGGTGCTGGACGCCTATGACCCCTTTCCGTGCGTGGTGGTCGACCGCCGGTGGAACATCGTGGCGGCCAATGCGGGTGCCGGTGTGCTGCTCGACGGGGTCGCGCCACATCTGCTCGCCGAGCCCAACGCGCTGCGCATCGCCCTGCACCCGGACGGACTGGCGCCCAGGATCCGCAATCTGGGTCAGTGGCGGCACCACCTGGTGACCCGGTTGCGCCGCGAGGTGGCCGCAGGCGGCTCCGCCGCCTTGACCGAGCTGCTCACCGAAATCGGGTCCTACGGCGCGGATTCGACGCAGGCACCGGACCTCGGCGGTGTCGCGGTGCCGTTGGAGCTGACCACGCCGCAGGGGGTGCCGCTGACCTTTCTGAGCATGGTCACCACCTTCGGCACCGCTCTGGACCTCACCGCCGCCGAACTGAGCATCGAGGCGTTTCTGCCGGCAGACGAGCAGACCGCCGCCGCTTTGCGCTGACCGACGGGGTTTGTCCGGCGACTGTGCCGGGAAAGCGCCCGTGCGGACGGGACGACGTGGATAAGGTGACGACGTGGACAGCCGGATCATCGCAGTTGCTGGAGCAGTACTGGTCGCCGGACTCGGCGCGTGCTCGACGCCGCCTGCGGCGGTGGGCACACACACCGCGCGGGTGAGCATCAACGGCAAGAACATCAATCCCCCGCCGGCGATCCGGTGCATACAGCAGGGCTGGAACTGGCTCGTCGAGACGCCGGACAAGGAATCGGGTTTCCGTGCCGCGATCTCGACCGGCGACAAGATCACCGCGCAGTCGGTCGAGATCCGTGGACTCGACGGTTTCACCGGCGCGTTCTGGGAAGGCACGAACGGCGACGGCAAGGCGACCGTCGACAACGGCCGCATCACCATTTCCGGCACGGCGCAGGGCGAGTTCGAGGGCAATTCCGACGAGGCGACCGCCACGTTCGACATCGAGACGAAATGCTGACTGGTCTGACCACTTGACCTCTGGCCAATAGCCATGTCAGGCTGGCGGCATGCCGCTGCAGCCTGTCCACCGCCGATCCGTCCCTGAGGACGTCTTCGACCAGATCATGTCCGGCGTCCTCACCGGCGAGATGGCGCCCGGAGACGCCCTGCCGAGCGAGCGGCGGCTCGCCGAGGTGCTCGGCGTGTCCCGGCCTGCGATCCGTGAAGCGCTCAAACGCCTCGCCGCGACCGGCCTCGTCGAAGTGCGGCAGGGCGACACCACCACCGTGCGCGACTACCGCAGACACGCCGGGCTGGACCTGCTTCCCCGGTTGCTGCTGCACGGGGGCGATGTCGACGTCTCCGTGGTGCGCAGCATGGTCGAGACCCGCCTGCACAACGGCCCGAAGGTGGCCGAACTGGCGGCACGGCGGCGCCCCGACGACCTCCCGGACCGGCTCGACCAGGCGGTCCACACGCTGGACGTCGAGGAGGACCCGATCGACCGGCAGCGCCACGCACTGAGTTTCTGGGATCTGGTGGTCGACGGCGCGGACTCCATCGTGCTCCGGCTGATGTACAACACGCTGCGCGCCACCTACGAACCGGCACTGCCCGCGCTCGCCACCCTGATGGCCGACGAGGTCGGGCGTCCCGACGCCTATCGCGCCGTCGCCGACGCCGTCCGCCTGCGTGACCCGGCCGCCGCAGCGGAGGCGGCGCACCGGCTGCTCGAGCCGGCATCCACCGCCCTGCTGACCGCCCTCGACGCCCTGGAGGAGACACGATGAACACCACCGCCGGCCGCCGCCCGCGCAACGGGTTCACCCTCTCCGACGGCGCGCGGGAGTTCACCAGACATCCTTCGCCGTGGATGATTGCGGCGCTGCTGCTGAGCGCCGCCGCCGCCCGGGTCATGACCGGCGACTGGCGGATCACCGACGCGGTCGTGCCCGTGGTGATGGTCGCGCTCTTCCCGTTCCTGGAGTGGGTGATCCACGTGTGCGTCCTGCACTGGCGGCCCAGGCGCGTGGGCCGGCTCGTCGTCGACCCCCTGCTGGCGCGCAAACACCGTGAGCACCATGTTGATCCGCGCGACATCCCTGCCGTCTTCATCCCCTGGCGCGCACTGCTGTGGGTGCTGCCCGCCGCAATCGCCGTCGCGCTGCTCGCGTTCCCGCGGCTCGGGATGGGGCTGACGTTCCTGACCTGCCTCGCGGTGCTGGGCATCGGTTACGAGTGGTGCCACTACCTGATCCACAGCGATTACAAGCCCAGAACGGGTGTCTACCGGGCGATCTGGCGCAACCACCGCCAGCACCACTTCAAGAACGAGCACTACTGGTTCACGGTCACCAGCACCGGCACCGCTGATCGCCTGCTTGGGACGCATCCCGATCCCGCAGGCGTGCAGACGTCACCGACAGCCAAGAACCTGCACGCACAGCTTGACGAAAGCGTCAGGCCTGCACGATGATCGGGTCGCCGATGCGGACCATGTCGAAATACCACGCGGCGTTGTCCGGGCTGAGGTTGATGCAGCCGTGGCTCACGTTGCTGTTGCCCTGGGATCCGACCGACCAGGGAGCAGAGTGCACGTACACCCCGCCCCAGGTGACCCGGACGCCGTACTCACCCTTGATCAGGTAGCCCTCGGGATCGTCGAGGGGGATGCCGATCGTGCGTGAGTCGAAGGTGACGTTGCGCTGTTTCTCCAGCGCCGTGAAGGAGCCGGTCGGCGTTGCGAATCCCGGCTTGCCCATCGAGGCGGGCATCTCGCGCAGCACCTCGTCGTCCATGCTCACGGTGAACGTGTGCGCGCTGATGTCGGCCACAGCGACCACCGCGGCCGAGGTCTCGAAGCTCGCCGGCGCACCGCCCACGGAGAGCGAGATCGTGGAGTGCGCCGGCCAGAAGCCCTCCGGCTCCCAGGAGACCACACTGTTGCTCCGCCAGACGAAGTCACCTGAGGGAGTCCGCGGCGAGTCGAACACGATGGAGCGCTCCGCCGCCCGGCGGTCGGTGACCGGAGCATCGAAGGACACGACGACCGGATGCGCCACGCCGACGACGGCGCCGGGCGCGGGTTCGACCTTGGCGACCCGCAACGTGGTGTCGACCGCCGCCGAACCGACGGAAACCGATCCGGCCAGCGCGGTGATGGCAATGCCGGCAACCACGGCGAATCTTCGGACCGCTTTGCGCACCGTCATGCGCCCAGTGTAGTTCGTTACACGCGGCCCGGCCGAGAAGCGCTGGCCCGCACGTGGGTACACGCCCGCGGCGACGACATCAGATTCATCCACGTCTCCTTCATCGTCGCACGCCGTCGAATCGTTTCACCCGGACCGCAACCGTGCTGGTGGCGCCGTGCGGCCGAGCGCCATCACGCCGTAGCCCAGGGCCAGGAAAACGGCGGCGAGCAGGGCGATGTTGGCGACCACGGTCGACAGCCCGACGCTCTGCGGATCCAGGAAGTAATAGGGCGCGCGCCGGCCGGCGTGGTTGAGCACCACGAGCGCCAACACCACGTACACCGCCGGATAACCCAGCCAGAGCAGCGGCTGCCACCACCTGATCCCGGACCGCGCCAGCAGCCACTCGGCCAGCACCAGCATCGGGACCACCACATGCAGCAGGAAGTTCGCCGGCGTGTATCCCATGCTGTAGTCGGTCAGCACGAGATTCCACACCAGCCCGGCGACCACCACGTAGACCACGACGGCGCCGCGCAGTCCGGCGCGGGCGTCGGCACGCGCCGACACCAGGGTGCACAGATAGAACGCCGCGGCAAGCAGGTTGGCCTGGTAGGTGAAGGTGATCAACCGCCACAGGACACCCGAGCGCGACGACAACTCCACCACGACCACCGCGGCCACCACCGCCGCCACGATGGCCACCCGCAGGACAAGCCGCACGATCTGCGATACGTGCCGTGTTCTGGTGCCCTCCACCCCCGCGAGGTTAGCGGCTGCCCGGCGTCACCCGCCGCCGCCGGGAGCGGTTCTGATTCCCGCGCCCACCGGCCGGTGCCGTGGCAAGGTGTCGGCATGACAGCGGTGGACGAGGCCCAGGAGCGGCCGGCCGGACGGACGCTCTTCGGGCACCCCGTCGGCCTGGCCAATCTGTTCGGCGTCGAACTGTGGGAGCGATTCTCCTACTACGGGATGGTCACCATCCTGGGTTACTACCTCTACTACGAGGTCACCAAGGGCGGGCTGGGTCTGCCGCAGGCCACCGCGACAGGCATCGTCGGCGCGTACGGCGGATTGGTGTATCTGTCCACCGTGCTGGGCGGCTGGGTCGCCGACCGGCTGCTCGGCATGGAGCGCACCGTGTTCTACGGCGGTGTGGTGGTGATGCTGGGGCACATCGCGCTGGCGCTGCTGCCCGGTCTCGCCGGGGTCGGGACCGGTCTGGTGTTCGTCGCACTCGGGTCGGGAGCGCTCAAGGCCAACGCCTCATCGCTGCTCGGCACGCTGTACGCGAAGGGCGATCCGCGCGCCGACGGCGGGTTCACCCTCTTTTATCTGGGCATCAACCTCGGCGCATTCATCGGCCCGCTCATCACCGGCCTCCTGCAGAACAGCCTCGGTTTCCACTACGGCTTCGGAGCCGCGGCGATCGGGATGGCCCTCGGGTTGATCCAGTACGTCGTCTTCCGCCGCAATCTGGGGACGCACGGACGTGACGTTCCGAACCCATTGCCACACAGTAAGATCGGCGTTTTCGTCGGATTGTTCGTCGCGGCGGCAGCCGTAGTCGCGGTCGGCCTCGGCACCGGACTGGTGACGCTGGCGAATCTGTCCCAGGTCACCACGGTGGTGATCGTGGCGGCATCCATCCTGTACTTCGTGGTGATGCTGACCAGTAAGAAGGTCGAGCCCATCGAGAAGACCCGGGTCCGGGCCTTCATCCCGCTGTTCATCGCCAACGCGGTGTTCTGGTCGCTGTTCCAGCAGATCTTCACCGTGCTCGCGGTGTACTCCGACGAGCGGATGAACTGGTCGATCTTCGGGTGGACCGCACCGTCGAGTTGGATCGGCTCCATCGAACCGGTGTGGATCATCCTGCTCTCACCGGTGTTCGCGGTGATGTGGACCCGGTTGGGCACCCGCGCGCCGACCACCCCCCGCAAGTTCGCCTACGGCGTGATGGGAATGGGCGCCGCGTTCCTGTGTTTCCTGCCGATGGCAGGCACCACGGGCCGGACGGTCCCGGCGCTGTTCGTGGCCGGAGTCCTCGCCGTGTTCGCGGTGTCGGAACTGCTGCTGTCGCCGATCGGCCTGTCGGTCACCACGAAGCTCGCGCCCGAGGCGTTCCGGGCGCAGATGATGGCGCTGTACTTCTTCTCCGTCGGGCTCGGCACCGCGATGTCGGGCGTGCTCGCCGGGTACTACGACCCGGCACGCGAATTCGCGTACTTCGGGATCCTCGGGGCGGTTGCCATCGCGGTGGGTGCCGTCGTCTTCGCGGTGTCAGGACCGATCAGCCGGCTGATGGAGGGTGTGCACTAGCGGTCAGCCGGCCAGGATCTGTTGCAGCGCGGCGGGGTCGATGTTGCCGCCCGACACGATGACGACCGTCCGGCCGGGTGGTGCCACGCGGCGGCGGTGGGCGGCCAGCGCGACCGCGCCGCTGGGCTCGGCCACCAGGTGCGCCCGGAACGTCAGTTCCCGCACGGCGGAACGGATCTCGTCCTCGGACACGGTGAACACGTCGTCGAGCACGTGCTGCAGATGGGCGAAGGTGAGCTCGGAGGGCTGGGAGCGCAGACCGTCGGCGATCGTGCGGTTGCGACGCTCGATGGGCCAGTCGACGCGGTGGCCCAGCCGCAGCGCCTCGGCCGTGTCGGCGGCCAGTTCCGGTTCCACGCCGAACACCCTGGCGTGCGGGCAGAGTGCCTTGATGGCCGTGCCGATGCCCGACGCCAGCCCGCCGCCGCTGACCGGGACGAGCACGTTGTCGACCTCGGGCAGGTCCTCGGCGATCTCCAACCCGATGGTGCCCTGGCCGGCGATGATGTCCGGGTGGTCGAACGGCGGCACCAGCACGCCGCCGGTGCGCTCGACCAGCTCGGCGGCGACCGCCTCACGCCGGCCCGGTCCGCACAGCACCACCTCGGCGCCGTGGCCGCGGGTCGCCTCGACCTTGACCGCCGGTGTCTCCTCGGGCATGACGATGTGTGCCGGGCAACCGAATCGGGCGGCGGCGAACGCGACCGCCTGCGCGTGGTTGCCGCTCGAGTAGGCCACCACACCGCGGGCCCGCACGTCGGGGTCGAGGCGGCCGATGGCGTGGAAGGCGCCGCGGACCTTGAACGCCCCTACGGCCTGCAGGCTCTCGGGTTTGAGCCACAGTGGGCGGTCCGGGTCGCCGGCCCAGCCTGCCGGCACCAGCGGGGTACGGAGGACGGCGTCACGGATCCGGTCGGCCGCGGCGCGGATGTCGTCGATCGTGACGAGTTGCACCCACCCAGTGTGCCCGCGACCCGGGTCGGCCCGTGCGGCGGGCGTGAAGCCCGTGTCGCGGCCAGGTCCGTTGTCGCCGGAAAGCCCGTCGGCCCACGCGGTTAGGGTGAGCCTCGTGTCCACCGATCCTTCGCCACCGGGCTTCTCACTGCCGATCGTGCCGCGCTACGCGGAGGTCGACCAGCAGGGTGTGGTGTTCAACGGTCACTACCTCACCTGGTTCGACGAGGCCTGTACGGGTTTCCTCGACCACCTCGACGCGACGGAGTCCGCGCTGTTCGGCACGGGCCACGACCTGCAGGTGGTGCACACCGAAATCGACTACCTCGCACCGGTCCGGTGGCGCGACCGCGTCCGGGTGGCGGTTCGCTGCGATCGCATCGGCACGACGAGCTTCACGCTCGCCTTCATGGTGTTGCACAGCCGACCGGATCTGGCCGAGCGGGCCGCGGTGCTGGGTCGCACCGTCTATGTCGTGGTGGCGACCCAGGATTGGGTCAAGCGGCCGGTTCCCGACGAACTGCGGGCCGCGCTGACGGGATCGGGCGCCGGCGCGCCGTCGTAGCGGTACCGTCGTCGAATGGGCGATGCCGGTTCCGATGGCGGGCCGCGGCGCGAGCTGCCGCCCGGAATGGTCGAGCAACTCGAACTCGCCTACTCGGGCATGGTGTCCTTCGGCCAGCGGCCGGTGCTGACCGAGACCGGTCAACTCGAGGAATGGCGACCCGACGTCGCCATCGTGGGGGCGCCCTTCGACATCGGCACCACCAACCGGCCCGGCGCCCGGTTCGGCCCGCGCGCCATCCGGTCCACCGCCTACGAGCCCGGCACCTACCATCTCGATCTGGGGCTCGAGATCTTCGACTGGCTCGAGGTGGTCGACTTCGGTGACGCGTACTGCCCGCACGGTCAGACCGAGGTGTCGCACAACAACATTCGAGAACGGGTGCACGCCGTCGCGTCCCGCGGGATCGTGCCGGTGGTGCTGGGCGGCGACCATTCGATCACCTGGCCGGCCGCCACCGCGGTGGCCGACGTGCACGGCTACGGCAACGTCGGCATCGTGCACTTCGACGCGCACGCCGACACCGCCGACGACATCGAGGGCAACCTCGCCAGCCACGGCACACCTATGCGCCGCCTGATCGAGTCCGGTGCGGTACCGGGCACGCATTTCGTCCAGGTGGGCCTGCGCGGCTACTGGCCGCCGCAGGACACCTTCGAGTGGATGCTCGAACAGGGCATGACGTGGCACACCATGCAGGAGATCTGGGAGCGGGGATTCAAGGACGTCATGCGCGACGCAGTCGGCGAGGCGCTGGCCAAGGCCGACAAACTCTATGTGTCGGTCGACATCGACGTCCTGGACCCGGCACACGCCCCCGGCACGGGAACCCCTGAACCGGGCGGCATCACAAGTGCCGACCTGCTGCGGATGGTGCGACAACTGTGTTACGAGCACGACGTGGCGGGGGTCGACGTGGTCGAGGTCGCGCCCGCCTACGACCACGCCGAACTCACGGTGAACGCGGCCCACCGGGTGGTCTTCGAGGCGCTCGCCGGGATGGCTGCGCGCCGCCGCGATGCCGCAGGCGCGACGCCGGGCCCGCCGTCGAGGTGAGCCGGTGGTGACCGTGCGCCCGGCGGTCGAATCCGACCTCGCCGCCGTCGCCGAGATCTACGCCGAGCACGTCCTCGACGGCGTCGCCACATTCGAACTGGAACCACCCGACATCGCCGAATGGCGAAGGCGCCTGCGGACGGTGCGTAGCGCCGGCCTCCCGTTCCTGGTGGCCGCGGTGGCCGACGAGGTCGCCGGGTACGCGTACTGCGCGCCGTGGAAACCGCGTCCGGCCTACCGGCAGACCGTCGAGGACTCGGTCTATCTGGCGCCGGACGCAGCCGGGCGCGGCATCGGTGGCCGAGTGCTCGACCATCTCCTGGCCGACTGTGCGGCTGCGGACATCCGCCAGGTGATCGCCGTCATCGTCGATGCGGACGCGGCGGCTTCGGTTGCGCTGCACCGCAGCCGGGGCTTCGTCGAAGCCGGCAGGCTGACGGCGGTGGGCTTCAAGCACGGCCGGTGGCTCGACACCCTGCTGCTGCAGCGCGATCTCGGCGGGTGAGACGGCCGAACCTGGGTACTCCTGGCCTCGTCTCACCAACGACGGCAGGAGGCGGCCATGGGTTCGGGCACGATCACCACCGCGGTACCGGGACGGCTGGATCGCCTGCCCTGGTCCAAGTTCCACTGGCGGGTGGTACTCGGTCTGGGCGGGGTGTGGATCCTCGACGGGCTCGAAGTCACCATGGTCGGCAACGTCGCCTCGCGGCTGACCGAGGAAGGCAGCGGCATCGAACTCGGCGCCGGTCAGATCGGGATCGCCGCCGCGCTGTACATCGCGGGCGCCTGCCTTGGTGCGTTGTTCTTCGGTCAGCTCACCGACCGGTTCGGCCGCAAGAAGTTGTTCATCCTGACGCTCGTGGTCTACCTCGCCGCGACCGTGGCGACGGCGTTCTCGTTCGCGCCGTGGTACTTCTTCATCTGCCGGTTCCTGACCGGCGCCGGAATCGGCGGTGAGTACGCGGCGATCAACTCGGCGATCGACGAGTTGATCCCGGCCCGGGTCCGGGGGCGGGTGGACCTCGTCATCAACGGGTCGTACTGGTTGGGTGCCGCGGGCGGGGCTGTGGGGGCGCTGTTGCTGCTCAACACCGACATCTTCCCCGCCGACATCGGCTGGCGAATCGCATTCGGGATCGGCGCGGTGTTCGGGCTGGTGGTGCTCGTCGTCCGCCGCCACGTGCCGGAGAGCCCGCGCTGGCTGTTCATCCACGGCCGCGAGGACGAGGCCGAGCGCATCGTCGGCGACATCGAGGCCGAGGTGGAGCGCGAGACGGGACAGAAACTCGCCGAACCCGATGGCTCGCTGCGCATCCGGCAGCGCAAGACCATCTCGTTCGCCGAGATCGCCCGGGTGGCGTTCACCCGCTACCCCAGGCGCGCAGTTCTCTGCCTGGCCCTGTTCGTCGGTCAGGCGTTCCTCTACAACGCCTTCACGTTCAATCTCGGCACGCTGCTCAACGGGTTCTACGGGGTGGCCTCCGGTTCGGTCCCGGTGTTCTACGCCCTGTGGGCGGTGAGTAACTTCGCCGGACCGGTGCTGCTCGGGCACTTCTTCGACTCGGTCGGGCGAAAACCGATGATCGCGCTGTCCTATCTCGGATCGGCCGCGGTCGCCGTAGTCCTCGCGGGACTCTTCGTCATGGAGGTGGGCGGCGTCTGGGTCTTCCTCGCCGTGCTGATGGTGTGCTTCTTCCTGGCATCGGCGGGCGCGAGTTCGGCCTACCTCACGGTGAGCGAGATCTTCCCGATGGAGACGCGGGCCATGGCGATCGCCTTCTTCTTCGCGGTGGGCACCGCCGTCGGTGGCATCACCGGACCGCTGCTGTTCGGGCAGCTCATCGAGTCATCCGACCGCGGTCTGGCGGCCATCGGCTTTCTCGTCGGCGCGGCGGTGATGGCACTGGGCGGCATCGCCGAACTCGTGCTAGGTGTGAAGGCCGAGGGTCGGCGACTCGAGGACATCGCCGCGCCGCTGACCTCCGCCGACGACTCGCCTGAAGAGGCAACGGAGGGAGCCCGCCCGTGACCGTCGCCTGCCGCGTCTTCGGTCACAACCCGAGCTTCCGCGCCGAAGGACCGGTGATGCGCTGGGCCTGTGCCCGCTGCGGCGGCGATGCGGGCGAGAAGGAGTACCCGACCGCTGCGCACGCGACGCGGTACGCCACGGCGTTCAACCGGCGCGACGCCGACGACCTCGGTCGGCGGGCGCCGCTGCTGGGCCTGCTGCCGCTGCGGCTGTGGCGCAGGTTGCGCCGCCGCGACGGAACCGGTGATTAGCCCTTGGTCAGGGTGAACTGGCAGACGTCGGTGTAGCCCTCGCGGAACAGGTCGGCGCATCCGGTGAGGTACCTCATGTACCGCTCGTAGACCTCTTCGGACTGGATGGCGATCGCCTCGTCCTTGCGGGACTCGAGTGCGGCCGACCAGATGTCCAGCGTGCGGGCGTAGTGCAGCCGAAGCGGCTGCACCAGCTTGACCTCGAAGCCGGCCTTGCGGGCCCGCTCCTCGACGGCGCTGACCTGGGGCAGGTCCCCGCCCGGGAAGATCTCGTCCATGATGAACTTGAAGAACCGCAGCTTGTTCATCGTGATCGGCAGACCGCGCTCGGCGAACTCCTCGTTGCTGGGCTTGACGATGGTGTGCAGCATCATCACGCCGTCGGCGGGCAGCGCCTCGTAGGCCATCTTGAAGAACTCGTCGTAGCGGTCGCGGCCGAAGTGCTCGAACGCTCCGATGGAGACGATCCGGTCCACCGGCTCGTGGAACTGCTCCCAGCCCTGCAGCAGCACGCGCCGGTTCCTGGCGGTCTCCAGGCCGTCGAGCACCTTCTGCACGTGGGCCTGCTGGTTCTTGCTCAGCGTCAGTCCGACGACGTTCACGTCGTAGCGCTCGAGGGCACGCTTGATCGTGGTGCCCCAGCCGCAGCCGACGTCGAGCAGCGTCATGCCGGGCTGCAGCCCGAGCTTGCCCAGCGACAGGTCGATCTTCGCGAGCTGCGCCTCTTCCAGCGTCATGTCGTCGCGCTCGAAGTACGCGCAGCTGTAGGTCTGGGTCGGGTCGAGGAACAGCCGGTAGAACTCGTCGGACAGGTCGTAGTGGTGCTGGACGTCCTCGAAGTGCGGCTTCAGGTCCTGGGTCTCACTCGGTGTTTCTGGCAAGGTGCAACCTCTGAACGTTCGGTCTTCGTGATGTTGTCCGGCGCTCCGCTTGTCTCGAGAGCCGCCCCCGTTGACAGCGCAGTCTACGCACAGCACCCGCGGCGACCTGCATCGGTGAGCCGCCGCACTATCGTGGAGGCACGTCAGAGCGGACCGTTCGCAAGGTGAAGGGGGAACTGACCATGACCGATCCCGCATTCGACCGCGATGCCGCGGAAGCCGACGTCGCCGAACAGTCGATCCCCGTCGAGGTGAGCGACGACGATCCCGACCTGGCCGACGCGCGCACGGCGATCTCGCGCGACCAGGACGGAAGCGAGGCCGACCTGCTGGATCAGGCCATCGCGGTCCCCCTGACCGACGACGAACCGGACGTCGACCGCTGACCGCCCGCACTGCGGCCACGGGCCGCAGCCTCCGAATGGGCCTGTGTGCGGTCACGGTCCTACCGGTGGCGTGCGGGCTGTGGCCCGTCGCCACTGCGTCGGCGGACCCCACCTCGCCGTTGACCGCCCTGGTCGACACCGCGGCGCAGCGGCTGGCGGTCGCCGAGCCGGTGGCCGCGAACAAGTGGCACACCGGTGGGCCTATCACCGACCCCGCCCGCGCACAGCAGGTGCTCGACCAGGTGGCCGCCGATGCCGCAGCCCGTGGCATCGATGCCGGTCGAGTCCGTCGTATCTTCACCGACCAGATCGACGCCACCGAGGCGATCGAGTACAGCCGCTTCGCCCAGTGGAAGCTCGATCCGGTGTCGGCTCCCGAGCACAGCCCGGACCTGGCGGCGTCGCGTGCCACGATCGACGGCTTCAACCGCGCGATGGTCGCCGAGTTGGCCACCCACTGGACGCTGCTGCGCTCCCCTGACTGCGCCGCCCGGCTCGGGGAGGCCAGGGCCGGAGTCGGCGACGCCCGCGGGCTGGACGGGATGTACCGGCAGGCCCTCGACGCCGCCACCCGGTCGTACTGCGACCGCTGAAGGCCTGGGGCTCGCTCAGCTCAACGAGCGGGTGCCCGCGACGTCGTACTCGGCCACCGACGCGGACAGCATCGCCGCGCCCTGCTCTTCGCTGGGGCCGCTGCCGCGGAACGCCTCGACCGCCTCCTGCGACGCCCAGCGTTCGTAGACGTTCACCCGGCCGGCGTCGACGAGGTCCGCCGAGATCACGAAGTCCAGGCAGCCCGTCGCGGCACGGGCCTGCCTGACCACGTCGAGGCATCCGGCCAGGTAGGTGTCACGCTGCCCGGGCTCCACCGTCAGGTGTCCTGCCACGATGACCATGCGTCCTCCTCTGTTGCCGTCCATGTGCAGACCACGCTGCCGGGGCCGACTCATCGGTGCCAGGATGATCTCCGACAGCGAGGTCGACACGGCGAGGAGCGGACGGATGCCGGCAGCGGAGAAGTCGATATTCATCACCGGCGCCGGTAGCGGGATGGGTCGGGAGGGCGCGAAGCTGTTCCACCGCGAGGGTTGGCGGGTGGCCGCGGTGGACCGCAACGAGGACGGGCTGTCGTCGCTGCGTGCCGATGTGGGTGCCGACCGGCTCTGGACGGCGAGGGTGGACGTCACCGACAGGTCGTCCCTGGACGCGGCGCTGGCCGAGTTCTGCGGAGGCAACCCCGACGGCGGGCTCGACATGATGTGGAACAACGCAGGCATCGGCGAGTCGGGGTGGTTCGAGGACGTGCCCTACGACGCCGCGCTGCGGGTGGTCGAGGTGAACTTCACGGCCGTCCTCACCGGCGCCTACGGATCACTGCCCTATCTGAAGAGGCGGCCGGGCAGCCTGATGTTCTCGACGTCGTCGTCGTCGGCCACCTACGGCATGCCGCACATCGCCGTGTACTCCGCGACCAAACACGCCGTGAAGGGCCTCACCGAGGCGCTCAGCGTCGAGTGGCAGCGCCACGGGGTCCGGGTCGCCGACGTGCTGCCAGGGCTCATCGACACCGCCATCCTCGCCGAGACCCCCAACCACTCGGCCAACGGCCGGACCTCGACGCCGCAGGACGTCACCGCCTCCGCGCCGAAGAAGGGCATGTTCCGGCTGATGCCTGCGTCCAGCGTCGCCGACGCGGCGTGGGCGGCCTACCGGCATCCGCGTCGGATGCACTGGTACGTGCCCGAAAGCATCCGCTGGATCGACCGCCTCAAGGCCGTCAGCCCGGAGTGGGTGCGCGGCCGGATCGTCAAGGAACTCCCCACGATCACCGAGCGGTAGATCCGGTGACGCTGCAGGCCCGGCTGTCCGCGGTGTTCGGACTCCGAGATCCGGACTCGTGGCGCAGGCACGCCAACCCGTTCAGCGTCTACACCAGGATCCCGATCACGGTCGCGCTCGCGCTCGCGGTGTGGAGCCGGCTGTGGCTCGGCTGGTGGTCGCTCGTCCCCGTCGCCGCAGTGGTGGTGTGGACGGCGGTCAACCCGCGGGTGTTCCCGGCGCCCCGGACGTTCGACAGCTGGGCGTCGCGGGCGGTACTCGGCGAGAAGTACTGGGGCGAGCGAAAAGTCAGGCCAGTCCCGAAGCGGCACCGGACGGCGCCACTGGTACTCGGTGCGCTCAGCGCCGCCGGGCTGCCGTTCCTGGTGTGGGGTCTGCTGGTGTACGACCCGTGGCTGACGGCCTTCGGCGTCGCCGTCCAGACGGCAGGCAAGCTGTGGTTCATGGACCGGATGGCGCTGCTCTGCGACGACATGACGGTCGTCGACACCGACGCCGAATAACGGCCCTCAGTTCTGCCGGGGCAGGAGTTCGGTGGCGAACCGGTCGACGAACGATGCGAGGTCGCCGCCGCCCGACGGCCGGATCACGAACTTGCTCAACCCGGCCGCCACGTAGTCGTCGAGCTGGCGGTGCAGCTGCGGCCAGTCGGCGGCGATCAGCGCGGCCGGGTCGACGTCGGGTCTGCGCTTGCGCACCACCGCCGCCACGTCGTCGGGGATGGCGCCGTCGCACACCGCCAGGCTGATGCCGAAGTGGTCGGCTTCGATCTCGCGGCCGGCGGCCGCGGCGGCGCGCTCGATCTGTTCGCGGGCCTCGCGCGCCTCCGACGCGGTCACGAAGCTGCCCAGCCAGCCGTCGGCGAGCCGGCCGATACGGCGGAACGCCGCGGGGGCCGAGCCGCCCAGCCAGATGTCGAGCGGCGGGTCCGGCAGCGGGGCCACCGCCAGTGCACGCACCGCGTAGTGCTCGCCGTCGAAGGCGCCGCCACCCCGGAGTGCGTTGCGCAGCAGCAGCAGCGCCTCGTCGAACACCTCGGCGCGCTTGCCCTCGGGCACGACGAACAGGTCCCGCTCGGCGGGGATGGCCGACGTCAGCCCGAACGCGGGCAGCACCCGCTTCGGCGCCAGCGCCGCCAGCGACGCCAGCTGCTTGGCGACCAGCACCGGATGGCGGCCGGGGAGGATGGCCACCGACGTGCCGACCTTGAGCCGGGTGGTGCGCCCCAGCGCGTAGGCCATCCCGACGAACGGGTCGACCGCCGGGGTGTAGACGAGTTCGGAGAACCACAGGGAGTCGATCCCGACGGCCTCCAGCTGGTCGACGACGCCGGCAAGCCGGCCGGGGGCGGTGTCGGCGCCCAGCCCGACGCCGAAGCGGATCTTCACAGCCACCCCGACGATGCTACGGAGCGGGCACTGGGTCGTCTGGCACGCTGAGCCCAGAACCGTCGACGAGCGACTGGAGGGAAAGTCATGCACGCTGCTGTGACCGTGACGATGTCCGCACCTGCCGACCGGATCTGGGAGCTGGTCGCCGACGTCCGCAACACCGGCCGGTTCTCCCCCGAGGTGATGGAGGCCGAGTGGCTCGACGGCGCCACCGGCCCGGCGCTGGGCGCCCGCTTCCGCGGGCACGTCAAGCGCAACGAGATCGGCCCGGTCTACTGGACCGTCTGCCGCGTCACGGCCTGTGAACCGGGCCGCGAGTTCGGCTTCGAGGTGCTCATCGGTGACCGGCCGGTCAACAACTGGCACTACCGGTTCGACCCGGTCGACGGCGGCACCGACGTCACCGAGTCGTTCCGGATGACCGAGGGACTGCTGGCGACCGTGTTCGGCATCTTCGGCGGTCAGCTCCGCACCCGGCGCAACAAGCGCGACATGCGCAAGACGCTGGAACGGATCAAGGCGGTCGTCGAAGAGCCCGCGACGTAGCGAAGCCGGGAGGGGCGCGATTGGCCGACGCGCGCACGGGTATCCGAACCGCTGTGAGCGAGCAGCCCGACACCCCCGCGGACATCGACCGAAGGCCCTCCGGGGTCAGCGACGACACGATCGAAGCGGTCGGGTCGGTCTCCGAGGCGCTGGAATGGGTGGAACGGGCCCGCGGCCACCTGTATGAGTTCCATCAGCTGATGGGGCATGCGGACCTGCTCCTCGGCGAGGCGTGCGACAAGCTCCGCGACGCCGGGCACGACGAGGTGGCCGACCGGCTGAGCACCGAGATGGTCGGCCGCAACGTGCTCTACGGCCGGTGGACGTTCCAGATCGTCGAGGACTTCGACGACAACTACTGGTCGGTGTTGCGCGAGCACGAGCGCCGCGTCCGCGACGAGTTGCAGCAGGGCATGCGGCACGTCTTCGAGGCCCGGATGAAGGAGGACCGGCGCACCCGAGGCAGGTCCGGTCACGAGGGTCGTCCGCAGGACTAGGCTCGGTGCGGGACTCCATCATCGAGCGGCGGGCGACGTGAAACTGGGTGAAGCGCAGGTACCGGGGCGGGTCAACGGGGCGGCGCCACCGGACATCCCGTTGGAAGACGTCAACCTGGGTGCATGGGACTTCTGGTCGTATGACGACGACATCCGCGACGGCGCCTTCGCGACGCTGCGTCGCGAGGCACCGATCTCGTTCCATTCCTCCTTCGTCCTGCAGAACGCCCACCCCATCGCCGGCCACTGGGCGTTCACCCGCCATGACGACGTCTTCCACGCGAGCAGGCATCCCGAGATCTTCAGTTCGGCAGGCGGCATCACCGTCGGCGACCAGTCGCCGGAACTCGCCGAGTACTTCGGTTCGATGATCGCGATGGACGATCCGCGGCACACCCGGCTGCGCAACATCGTCCGCAGCGCGTTCACCCCGCGGGTGCTGACCCTCATCGAGGACGCGGTGCGCGACCGCGCGCGCCGGCTGGTCGCGGACATGGTCGCGGCTCATCCCGGCAGCGAGGCGGACCTGGTGAGCGAGTTCGCCGGTCCCCTGCCGCTGCAGATCATCTGCGACATGATGGGCATCCCCGAGAGCGACCATCAGCGGATCTTCCACTGGACCAACGTGATCCTCGGCTTCGGCGACCCTGACATCACCAACGACTTCGACGAGTTCGTCACGGTGGCGATGGACATCGGCGGTTACGCCACCGCACTGGCCGACGACCGGCGCAGCCATCCGGGTGAGGACCTGACCACCAGCCTGGTGCAGGCCGAGGTCGACGGCGAGCGGCTGACGTCCAGTGAGATCGCGTCGTTCTTCATCCTGTTGGTCGTCGCGGGCAACGAGACCACCCGCAACGCCATCAGTCACGGGGTCCTGGCGCTGAGCCGGTATCCCGAACAGCGCCAGATCTGGTGGGACGACTACGCATCGGTGGCGCCGACGGCGGTCGAGGAGGTGGTGCGGTGGGCGTCGCCGGTGGCCTACATGCGGCGGACGCTCACCCAGGACGTGGAGATGCGCGGGGTGCGCATGGCCGCCGGGGACAAGGTGACGCTCTGGTACGGCTCGGCCAACCGGGACGAGGCCAAGTTCACCGACCCGTGGATGTTCGATGTGCGCCGCCACCCCAACCCGCACGTCGGATTCGGCGGCGGCGGCGCCCACTTCTGCCTCGGCGCCAACCTCGCGCGGCGTGAGATCACCGTCGCGTTCGAGGAACTGCACCGTCAGGTCCCCGACCTCACCGCCACCGCCGAACCGGACCGGCTGCATTCGGCGTTCATCCACGGCATCAAGCGGTTACCGGTGGCCTGGGCGCCGACGCGCTGACAGAGTTCGGCGAGCTCGCTCCGCGTCGGCCCGTCCGGCACGTCGGGGCGCCAGCCGGACGCGAAGATCTCCCTCGCGCGCGGCTCCACCCGCCTGAGCGTCGCGGGCAGCGCGCGCATCGACTGATACGGCGCGACCACGTCGCGCAGTCGCGGGTCGGCGTCGGCGGCGGCGACGATCAGATCTGACGGCAGCCGGCTACTCGGGTCGACGTCGCCGCTCTTCCAGCGGCGCACCCGGGCGGCGTCGCAGAGCCGGTGGTCCTCGAACCACGGCCTGATTTGAGCCGTGCACCACTGATCGAAGTCTGTTGTGGCGGAATCGATGTCGTTACCGTGCCGGTCGATCGCGGCGATCAAGCGTCGCACCTGGAGCATCGCCAGTGCGACACCGCGCCCGGCCAGCGGCGTGGTGGTGCACACCGCGTCGCCCATCGAGACGAGTCCGGGCAGGACCGGACGGTCGGTGTCGTCGAGTTGGCCGCGGTAGGCGTTGTACAGCCGGCCACCCGCCAGGGCCGGCGAAAGGGGTTGTGCGCGTTCATCGTCGATCCACTCGGCGAGCCGGGGAATGGCGCGCACGGCCTCTTCGAACACGGCGTCGTGGCGGAGCAGCCGCAACCGCCGGTCGCCGCCGTCGTGGGTGACGGTCACCGAGAACGTGCGGTCGTCGTGGACGAAGGCGATGGCGAAGTGGGTCGGAAAGTTCAGCGACAGCCCGATCGGCGAGTTCGTCGGCCCGGGTGGCGCCCCGTCGCGCAGCCGGTACTGCCGGGTGACGTAGACGGCACCGCAGTCCTCGCCCTCGGCGGGCGGACGGATGCCCTCGGTGAAGCGACTCGCCCGACCCGACGCGTCGACCACCACGTCGGCCGACACCACGCGACCGTCGACGACCACCCCGGCGGCCCGTCCCGCGCGGCGCCACACGGCGTCGACGTGCCCGGTGCGCAGCGTCACGGCCGGCTCGGCGACGGTGTGGCGGCGCAGGACCCGCTCGAAGGTCGAGCGGCGGCATCGCAGTGCGGCGGGACGGCCGTCGGCGTCCACCGGCACCGAGGCGCCTCCCGCCAGGAGGGCGATGAGCACGTCGGGTGCCTCCTGCGAGAGCGCCTCGACGACCTGGGGCCGAAAGGTGTGGGCGTGCTCGAACTGCATCACTCCGCGGCGCCGCCACGGTCCGGAGGCCGGCGGTCCCGGATCACGGTCGACGACGGTGACCCGGTGGCCCCGCCGGGCCAGCGTCAGGGCGGTGAACAGACCGGTCGGACCGGCCCCGACCACGAGGATGTACATGGTGAACTCACTTCAGGTAACGTCTAGTGTAATGAATACACACAGAGTCACCTGAAATGGACGGTGCTGTCAAGCGGGGCTATCGCTCGGAGGTTCGCGCAGCCCAGGCGCGCGACACCCGCCGCGCCGTGGTCGCCGCCGCCGACCGGCTGTTCGTGGAACGCGGTTACGGGGCGACGACCGTCGACGCCGTGGCCGCGGCGGCCGGGGTCAGCCGCAAGACGGTGTTCACCGCCGTGGGCGGCAAGCTCGACCTGCTCAGGACGGCGATCGAGTGGGCGGTCGCCGGGGACGACCTGCCGGTGGCTGTCGCCGACCGCGCCGGTCTGCGGGAGGTGTTGAACCACTCCGATCCCCGTGCGCTGCTGCGGGGTTGCGCTCAGGTGAGTTCGCAGATCAACGGCCGGGTTGCCGCCCTGAGCCTGGTGCTCGACGGTGCGGCGGGTGCTGATCCCGAGGCGCGGGCACTCGCCGACGAGGGCCATGCGCACCGCCTTCAGGACGCACGGACCGTAGTCGAACGGCTGCGCACGCTCGGCGCGCTGACGGGGCGCCTGCCACCGGAGGAAGCCGCCGACGTGGTCTGGCTGGCGATCGACCCCGGGCTGTACGACCGGCTGGTACGGATCCGCGGGTGGGCGCCCGAGCGTTTCGAGAGCTGGCTCGCCGACAGCCTGGTGGCCGCACTGCTCGACGAGTGACGGTTTGCCGCACGGTGTCGCGGGCACCCAGATTCGGAGACGAACAGGACGGAGGACCATGCACGCCGAGAGTTTCCGCACACTGACCGAGTCGAAGGGCCCGTTCGCATCGGTCTACTTCGACGACTCGCACGACACCGAGGACGCCGCCGCTCAGCGAGAGTTGAAGTGGCGCGCGATCCACGAAGAACTCGAACAACAGGGCGCCTCGGCCGATGTGGTCGGCACGCTGCAACGCACCATCCTGGACACCCCGCCCGCCGTAGGCCGCAGCGGCAGAGGTGTGGTGGCCAGTGCCGACGGCGTGCTGCTCAACGAACACCTGATCCGCCCCGTCGAGACGCCGGTGGTGCGGGTGTCGACCCTGCCCTTCGTGGTGCCCGTGGTCGAACACGGGGCGCTGCACCCGACCTACGTCATCGTCGCGGTCGACCACGCGGGCGCCGACATCGCCGTGCACCGCGACCGCACAGTGCGGTCCGACTCCGTCGACGGCGGTGGCTACCCGATCCACAAAGCGTCCGGCGCGGAGACGCCCGGCTACGGGGACCCCCAGCGGCGGAGCATGGAGGCCGGGCGCAAGAACCTGCGTGCGGTCGCCGAGCGGCTGGCCACCCTGGTCGACGAGCTGTCCCCCGACGTGGTCTTCGTCGTCGGTGAGGTGCAGTCCCGCTCCGACCTCATGCCGACCCTCGAGCAGCGGGTCGCCGACCGGATCGTCGAACTCGAGATCGGCGCCCGGCACAGCGGCTTCGACGACGCCGAGTTGCACCACGCGATCGACCAGGAATTCCTCAAGCGCCGTGTCGACGTCATCGATCATGCAGCGCAGCAGTTCTCACAGGCCATCGGGCAGCAGTCCGGGCTGGCGGTCGAAGGATTGGCCGCGGTGTGCGCGGCGCTGCGCGCCGGTGCGGTGGAGACGTTGATCATCGGCGATCTCGACGACGCGACGGTGGTGGCCGGAGAAGAACTCCTGACGGTCGCACCGAACGAGAACGTGCTGTCCGAACTGGGCACCGCGCCGACCCAGACGCTGCGCGCGGACGAAGCGCTGCCGATGGCCGCGATCAGCACCGCAGCGGCGCTGGTCCGCACCGACGAACGGATCACCCCTGACGACGGTGTTGCCGCGGTACTGCGCTATCCGCTGCCCTGATCCGTCAGCGTGGCGATGGGACTCCGGTCGATCTGCGCGAGCAGGTCGGCCGGATTCTCGAATACCGCACGCGCACCGGAGTTCTCGAGTTCCTCGCGGGAGACGCCGCCGCTGAGCAGACCGATCGCGGTCACCCCGGCGCGTTCGCACGCGACGATGTCCCAGACCGCATCGCCGACGAACACCGCCCGGTCGGCGTCGACTCCTGCTTTTTCGAGCGCCACCGCCACGATGTCGGGCTTGGGCTTCGCGGTCTCGACGTCCTCCGAGGATGTCACCGCGGACACCACGTCCTCGCTGTCGAGGACGTCGCGCAGGATCTCCAGTTCGTCCTCCGGAGCCGACGTGGCGAGCACGACCTGCAGGCCGAGCGCCTTCACCCGTTCGAGGAGGTCGCGCGTACCGGGCAGCATGCGCAACAGCCCGGTGGTCTCCTTGTAGTACTTCGAGTGCAGTTCCTTGGCCCGCTTGCGGGTGTCGTCGTCGACGTCGCCGGCCAGGGACTCGAGCAGCGTCGCACCGTCCATCCCGATGCACCGGTGGATCCGCCAGGCCTCCACGTCCACCCCGGCCTCGGTGAAGGCCCGGATCCAGGCGTGCACGTGCAGATAGTTCGAGTCGACCAGCGTGCCGTCGATGTCGAAGAGCACCGCGGGCGCGTTGTCCCCCACCGTCACCGCGGGCGGTGTTCGGCCGGCGTGCGGCCCTGATCGGGCTGGCCGAACCGGTCGGCCTGCGTGGGTCCGTCATGATGCGGGCCCGCGGTCGTCGGCTCGGCCTGGTTCCAGGAGTCCGGCTGCTTCTCCGCGACGGGGGCGTCCGGCTGCATGTCCTCGGCCTTGGGCGTGTGCGGGTCGAGCGCGTCGGCGTGCTCGCGGCGGGCGTCGAGTTCTTCCCGCGAGGTCGTCACCGCATCCCGGTGCGACGACGCGACGTCGCGCAGCCGAGCGGCTTCGGCAGCCTTGGCCTCGGCTTCGGCGGCGGCCGCACGGGCCTTCGCCTCGGCCTCGTCGGCGACGATGGCGCGCTTCTCGACCCGCTGGCTCTTCTCGGCGACCTCTTCGCGGATCTGTTCGGCCTGCAGATGTCGCCGTTTGTGGCTTTGCTTGCGGGCCAGCACCGCGAGCAGCGCGATGACGGCCACGGCCACCACGACGGCGACGACGATCCAGATGACGGTGTTGGTGGCCACCACGGGCTCCTTCGTTCGGTGCGGGCGTGGTCACCAAATCTGACGATCCCGCTATTTCGCCGGAGTGCCCCTCGTGGCGGTCCGCTAAACCGGCGCAGCCGTCAGGTGACGATCAGCGAACCCGTCATGTTCGGGTGGTAGGTGCAGAAGAACTCGTAGGTTCCTGGCTCGGTCGGCGCGGTGAAGGTGGCCTTCTCGTTGCCGTCGACGTGCACGTCGAACCGGTCCGGCGTCCGCGAGGTCACCGAGTGCTCCGCCCGGTCGGTGTTCGCCACCGAGATCAGCGCACCGGGGGGCACGGTGATCGGTTCGCCGAACGCCATTCCGCTGATGGTGATCGTCGGCGCGGTGCCCGCGCTGGCGTCGGTGGTCGCGGTCGCACTGGCGGTCCCCGCGTCGCGTTCCGCGGTCGAGGTGTCGCCGCTGGGACTCTCGGACTGCCCGCACGCCGCCGTCAGTGCGATCAGGCACCCGATCAGCAAGATCTTGATGGTCTTCATGGTCCGCCCCTCACTCGTGGACACCGATTGTCCTCGCCGTGCGGGGAGCCCGGGCGGCTTCGGCCGATCAGCGCAGCGCGCGCCTGTCGACGACGAACAGCACGAGCGTCACCGCCAGGAACGCCGCAGGCAACCAGACGGCGTGCACACCCAAGGCCCGGCTGGCGACCGCACCGGCCACGGCGCCCGTCGCGAAGGCGGCGATGAGCGCCCCGTACACGCCGAACGCCCTCCGCGATGCGGCCTGGCGCTCGACGAGTCCGTCGTAACCGGCCTCGACGAAGCGATACAGGTTCCCGGTCGTCGCCACCGGGAGGTAGGCCAGCTCGCCGATGTTGCGGAACAGGCCGATCTGCACGGCCGCCAAGAACGAGATCGGCACCGTCACATAGCTGTGCGGCACCGACGCGGGGACGAACCCGATCACGGCCAGCGCCACCGCCTGCACGGCCATGGTCCACCGCAGCGGGTGCGGGACGATGCGTTCCACCCGCCCGGACTTGATGTGGGCGGCGAGCACGATGCCGGCGATGAAGGCAAGCAACGGCCACACGTGGGCCATCGCGGCCGCCCAGTGATCGTGGGCCACGTCGATGGCGAAGAAGATCACGTTGCCGGTCTGCACATTGGCGAACACCCCGCCGCGGGACACATACGTGTAGGCGTCGAGGAACCCGTTGGCGGTGGTCAACAACAGCGCGAACCACAGCGTCCTGGACCGCTCGGTGTCTGCGGGTCCCGCTTCGACCATCCGGTCACGTTAGCGTGCGGCGCGTCCCGTCACCGGGCGCCGAGCGCGTCGAGCATCCCCGCGGCGGCGCGCGGCCAGGTGAACTGCTCGGCGCGGCGCCGGGCGTTGTTGCGGCGCAACGGTTCCGGTGTGCCGATCACCGAGGACACCGCGGCGGCGATGGCATCGGGGTCGTTGTCGGCGGTGGCGCCGCTGTCCGAGGTGAGGATCTCGGCGAGTGCGGAGGTGCGGGACACCACGGCGGGCGTTCCGCACGCCAGTGCCTCGAGTGCGGCGAGGCCGAAGGTCTCGTGGGGACCCGGGGCCAGTGCGACGTCGGCGGAGGCCAGGATGGCCGCGACGGTGTCGCGGCAGCCGATGTAACCGGTGAAGGACACCGGCAGCCGCGCGGCCTGACGCTCGAGCCGCGCCCGCATCGGCCCCTCCCCCACCACGACCAGCCTGGCGTCCACGCCGGAACGCCGCAGCGATGCGACCGTGTCGATGCTGCGGTGGGCGTGCTTCTCCACCGACAGCCGCCCGCAGTGCACCAACAGCGTCTGCCCCGGGTCCGCCCATTGCCCGCGTACCTGAACGGATCGCCGGCTCGGATGGAACTGGTCGAGGTCGACGCCCAGCGGAACCGTGACGACGTTGCGGGCCTCGATGCGGTCGAACTCCTTGCGCGCGAACGCCGTGGTGCACACCACCGCGTCGTAGCCGGCGGCGGTCCGGCGGTTCGCGACGTTCGCGACGGCGCGCGCCATCGGGCCCGGCAGCAGCTGGCCGACCAGCCGGTCGAGCCGTTCGTGGGAGATCATCACGCTGGCGACGTTGTTGCGCCGTCCCCACCCACCGAGCGAGCGCAGCGTCAACCGGTCGGAGACCTCGATCGCGTCGGGCGCCAGGTCGCGCAGCAGTCTGGTGACGGGGCCGGGCAGCACCGCCCGGTAGCCGCCGGTGAACGGAATCAGCGGCGCGGGCAACGAAATCCGGGTGACACCCGACGGCAGCGTGTGCTGTTCGGGATGGCGTCCGGGTACCACGAGATACACGTCGTGGCCTGCGGCGCTGTACTCCGCGCCGAGCCTGTCGACCGCGGTGCGCAACCCGCCCGACCGTGGACCGTAGAAGTTCGCCACCTGGACAACCCGCATGACACCGATGCAAATCGCAGCGCATGTGCGGTCAACAACGGCACCGGGACCATTGTCTGAACGACGCGTGAACTCGGCGGCTCAGTCGACGTAGCGGGTGAACCAGTCCTGCACCCTGCGCCAGGCGTCGGCCGCGGCGGCGGGGTTGTAGCGGTCGCCGGTGTCGTTGAAGAACGCGTGGTTGGCGTCGGGTTCGGTGACGAGCTCGAACACCAGCCCGGCCTTCTCGAGCGCCGCGCGGGCGACCGGTTCGGTCGCGTTGACCCGCTGGTCCTGTGCCGCGTAGAGGCCCAGCACGGCAACGTCTTTGGAGCCGGCGAAGTCCGGGTTGTCCGGCGTGGGCCCGTAGAACGGCACCGCCGCCGCTAGCCGGGGTTCACCCGCTGCCAGCAGCCGCCAGACCATGCCGCCGCCCATGCAGAAGCCGACGGCGGCCAGCCGCTTTCCCGGCGCCCGGCGCGCGAGTTCGTCGAGTCCGGACCTGAGGTCGGCGACGGCCTCGGCCGGGGGCAGCTTGCTCAGCGCGGCGGTCGCCTCGGCCGGGTCGGCGAACGTCGCGGTGCCGCCCTGCCCGGACAGCAGGTCGATCGCCAGCGCGGAGTAGCCGATGCCGGCGAAGCGCCCGGCAACCGAACGGATGTAGTCGTTGAGGCCCTTGTTCTCGTGGATCACCAGCACGGCGCCGCGGGCTCCTGGCGCCTCGGCCCACGCCGCCTGCAACTCGCCGCGCGGCCCCGCCCAGGTGACCGGTGTGGTGGGCACGGCCTTTTCGGCTCCCGGGGGCGGCGCACTGGCGGTGACCGCTCCGCTCGAGGTGACCGGTGCCTCGGCCGTCGGTTCCTTGTTCTCGCTGCACGCCGCGATCAGCGAGGTCGCCGCGGCGGTGCTCAGGCCGAGCAGCCCGAGCCTGCGCACGGCTTCACGCCTGGACAGCAGGCCGTCGACGTGGTCGGTGGCGATTTCCTCGGCGATGTAGCGCTGCAGTGGAGTCACCCTGGCGAGTATGCGCCCGTGGTGCCTGCGGCGGCAGCGAGACCCGCCCGCGCATACTCGGCTCATGAGCGCCTGGACGCCCGATCCCGATGCGCTGCGTGGCCGCGTCGCCGTGGTCGCCGGTGCGACCCGCGGTGCGGGGCGGGGCATCGCCGCGGCGCTCGGTGAGGCCGGCGCCACGGTGATCTGCACCGGTCGCACCAGCAGGTCGGGACCGGCCGGTCCCGGCGGTATCCGGTCGGACTACGACCGCCCCGAGACCGTCGAGCAGACCGCGGAACTGGTGACACGGCTCGGTGGCGCCGGCGTCGCCGTCCAGGTCGATCACCTCGACATCGCGCAGGTGCGCGCGCTCGCCGACCGGATCGCCGACGACTACGGAACGATCCACATCCTGGTCAACGACATCTGGGGCGCGGAACTGCTCAAGGGGCCGCCGCCGAGCTGGAACCGGCCGGTGTGGGAGCACGACCTCGACGCGGGGCTGCGGATTCTGCGCCTGGGTCTCGACACCCATCTCATCACCTCGCACTGTCTGCTCCCGCTGCTGGTGCGGGCGCCTGGCGGACTCCTGGTCGAGGTCACCGACGGCACGGCCGAACACAACGCCGACCGATACCGGCTGTCGGTGTTCTACGACCTGGTCAAGGCGGCGGTCAACCGGCTGGCCTTCTCCCACGGCCACGAGTTGTCGCCGTTCGGCGCCACCGCCGTCGCCGTCACGCCCGGATGGCTGCGCTCGGAGATGATGCTCGACAACTACGGCGTGACCGAGGACGACTGGCGGGTCGCGCTGGAACCCGATCGCCCCGCGGGTCGCCCGACCGCACCGCCGGGCTTCTCGGACTCCGAGTCGCCCCGCTTCGTCGGGCGCGGGGTGGCCGCCATCGCCGCGGACGAGAACCGGGCGCGGTGGAATCAGCGCTCCGTCAGTGCGGCCGACCTGTCCCGCGAATACGGCTTCACCGACCTCGACGGTCGCAGGCCCGACCCATGGCGCAGCGTATAACCGCAGGTCGAAGCCGCTTCGGTCAGTTCAGTAGACAAACATCGAAATCTGTTCACTGATTTCGTTGACAGTACGCGACCGCGGGCGGTTCTATGACGAGGTGACCTACGACACGATCATCCGCAACGGCCGCTGGTTCGACGGCACCGGCGCCGCGTCCGCGGTGCGCGACATCGGCATCCGCAACGGCCATGTCGTCGCGATCTCGCCCGATCCGCTCGACGACGCGGACTGCCCGCAGGTGATCGACGCCACAGACCGCTGGGTGCTGCCGGGCATGCTGGACATCCACACCCATTACGACGTGGAGGTGCTCGACGGCCCGGCCCTGTCGGAGTCGCTGCGCCACGGCGTCACCACCGTGATGCTGGGGTCCTGCTCGCTGTCGACCGTCCACGTCGACGGGGAGGCCGCCGGTGACCTGTTCGGCCGGGTGGAAGCGATTCCCCGCGACCATGTGATCGCTGCGGTGGAGCGGCACAAGTCGTGGTCCTCGTGCGAGGAGTACGTGTCGGCGCTGGAGTCGCGGCCGCTCGGGCCCAACGTCGCCGCGTTCCTCGGGCACTCCGACATGCGCACTGCGGTGATGGGCCTCGACCGCGCCACCCGCAGCGACGAGCGCCCCACCCGGGCCGAGCAGGCCGAGATGGAACGGATGCTCAAGGCGGCGCTGGACGCCGGCTTCGTCGGGATGTCCTCGATGCAGCTGCTCTTCGACAAGATCGACGGCGACACCTGCCGTTCGCGGACCCTGCCGTCGACCTATGCCAAGCCACGCGAACTGCGCAGGCTCAAGTCGCTGCTGCGCAGGACCGGGCGAATCCTGCAGTCCGGCCCGGACATCCAGAACCCGTTGAATCTGGTGTCACAGCTGGCCCAGTCGTTGGGCGTCTTCCGCAATCCGCTCAAGACCAGCCTGCTGTCGGCCGCCGATGTGAAGTCCAACCCGTACGCCATCGTGGCCCTGGGGCCGATGGCGCGCGCCGTCAACGCCCTCGGCGGTGATTTCCGCTGGCAGCACCTTCCCGTGCCGTTCGAGGTGTACGCCGACGGCATCGACCTGGTGGTGTTCGAGGAGTTCGGATCCGGTGCGGCCGCACTGCATCTGCGCGACGAGGTGGAACGCAACGAGCTGATGCGCGACGAGTCCTACCGCAGGCAGTTCCGCAAGGACTACGAGAACAAGATGGGCCTGCGGGTGTGGCAGCGCGACTTCTTCGACGCCGAGATCGTCGGCTGCCCGGACGCCTCGATGGTCGGCAAGTCCTTCGGTGACGTCGGACTCGAGCAGGGCCTGCACCCGGTCGACGCGTTCCTCGACCTCGTGCTCGCCCATGGCACCGCGCTGCGCTGGCGCACCACCATCTCCAATCACCGGCCGGATGTGCTCAAGAAGCTCGCCCGCGACCCCGGCATCCAGCTCGGCTTCTCGGACGCCGGCGCCCATCTGCGCAACATGGCCTTCTACAACATGGGCCTGCGGTTCCTGCGCCACGTCCGCACGGCGGAACGGGCCGGGCGCCCGTTCATGACCGTCGAGGCCGCGGTGCACCGGCTGACCGGCGAGCTCGCCGACTGGTACCGCCTCGACGCCGGGCACCTGCGCATCGGTGACCGGGCCGACGTTGTCGTCCTCGACCCGGCACGGCTCGACGACACGCTCGACGCCTACGCCGAGAATCCCGTCCACCACTACGGCGGGCTGTCGCGCATGGTGAACCGCAACGACGACACCGTCACCGCGGTTCTGGTCGGCGGCACCACGGTGTTCCGCGACGGGGCGCCGACCGACCTCGTCGGCAGCAAACGGACGGGCCGCTTCCTGCGGGCCGCCCACCGCGCCCCGGCGGCCGCCGCGACCGAGAAGGAGTTGTCCAGTGCCCGTTGACGAAACGGTGCTCGGCATGTGGAAGGCGCTGTCGGCGCGGGACTGGGAGCTGCTCAAGACCCACCTGGCCGACGACTGCATCTACGCGGACATGCCGGTCGGCCCGGCGCTCGCGGCACGCGGCCCCGACGACATCGTCAAGCGACTCAAGGTCGGCCTCGAGCCGCTGGCGAGCTACGAGAACCACGACGGCACGCTGGTGAGCAACGGCGCCGACGTGATGTACGAGCATTCCGAGACCTGGGGATGGCACAGCGGGGAGACCGCGGTGCTGCGCTTCGTGACCGTGCACCGCGTCGAGAACGGCAAGGTCACGGTCTGGAAGGACTACTGGGACATGTCCGGGCTGACGGCCACCGCGCCGCCGACCTGGATGGAGGAGTTGATGAGCGCCGACATGTCGTGGGTGTTCGACGCGACCGGGCTCATCTAGAACCTAGACGCTCCACGCCATCCGGAACTTGTCGCACAGTTCCTCGGGTGCCAGGTCGCCGAAGTTCTGCTGCTCGTAGCGCCGGACCGCCAGCACGGAGTCGACCACCTCGTCGCCGAGGATGCCGCGCAGCAGCGCCGACCGGTCCAGCCGGTCGAGTGCGACGTGTTGCTCGGCGGCCAGCAGCACGGTGCCGTCGCGGTCGCGTTGCTCCTCGCTGAGTGTCGCGGGGTCGACGGTCGTCTCGGTCGGCAACGCCAGGCCACGCTCGATGCCGTCGAGTGCCAGTCCGAGGATGGCGGCGGAGGCCAGATAGGGGTTGGCCGACGGGTCGATCACCTTGACCTCGACGTTGCCGCCGTGCGGGTTGCCCGGTCCCCCGGCGAGGAAACGCACTGCGGCTTCCCGGTTCTCGGTGCCCCAGCAGACGTAGGCGCCCGACCAGTGGCCGGGTTGCACGCGCAGGCCGGACAGCACGGAACCGCAGAGCGTCGCCTGCGCATCGGGCAGGCCGGCGACCAGGCCCGCGACGGCGGATTCCCCCGCCGGTGTCATCCCGTGCGCGCCGGTCCCGCCGGAGAACACCGGTGACTCGCCCTCGCGCAGCGAGAAGTGTTGGTGGGCGCCGGATCCCACACTGTCGGCGAACGGCACCGGCGACAGGCTGACCCGCAGCCCGTACCGGCGGGCCACCCGGCCGACGATGATCCGCATCAGCACCAGGTGGTCGGCGGCGGCGACGGGTGACTGCGGGGCGAGCGAGATCTCGAACTGGTTCGGGCCGTACTCGGCGTGGAACTGTTCGATGGCCACCCCGGATCCGGTGGCCGCCTCGGTGACGTCACGGACGAACCCCTCGTACTCGAGCACGCCTGCCAACCCGTACTGCGCCCAGGAGTGCGCCGGCAGCCGGGCGCCGTCGGGCCCGACCAGAAGGAACTCCAGTTCGTGTCCGACCGCCGCGGACAGCCCCGCGTCTTCCAGCCGCTGTTCGACGCGGCGCAGCGCACCCCTGGTGCAGTAGGGATCGGGCGCGCCGTCCTGATCGAAGAACGCCCCCGGGGCCCAGGCGAGTCCGTCGCCGAGGATGCGCAACGCGCCGAGGTCGATGCGGATCCGCTGATCGCCGACGGGACCGATGGCGTCACTGACCGCGATGCCGACCTGGTCGATGGTGAAGGCGTGCCAGACGGGGCTGGCGCCGAGGCCCGGGTCTGCGAAGGCGCCCATCCTGCGCAGCGGCACCGTCTTGGCGTGCGTCAGGCCTGCGGGATTGACGACGGTGCCGATCAGGGTGGCGACTCCGTCGGACTCGAGCTGGGCGATGGCCGCTGCGGCCAGCGGTTTGGCTGCCATGCCCGTCATTGTGCATGGCGCGGGTGCACCACGGCGGCCGGAACTGCGCCGCGGTCAGATCTTCGGCGAGCGCCTGCTACAGGGTGATCCGGCAGGACTGGCCGATGTCGAGGGTCCGCAGCACGCGGCCCATCCCCAGCCACATGGCGCACGAGATCGCGAGGTCGGTGATCAGATCGCCGTCGAAGTGCTCGCCTGCCCGCTGCCAGAAGTCCTCGTCGTCGCGCAGGCCGGTGTGGTCGGTGACGAACCGGTGGGCGAACTCGGCGGCGATCCGTTCGGCCGGGCTGTAGCCGGGCCACGTCCGCCACTCCGACGCGTGGGTGTAGAGGTCCTCATCGACGCCTGCGGCGGCGCCGTCGGAGTCGCGGGTGTTCAGGCAGACAACGCACTCGTTCGAGTCGGCGATGACGATCCGCGCCAGTTCGCGCACGCGCAGCGGCAACCGGCCCTTGGCGTAGACCGCCTGGGCGAAGTTCGCCATCGCCGAGCCGAGGTCGGGTGACCGGACCGCGAAGGCGGTGACGTCATCGTCGGCGAAATCTCCGATTCGGCTCATGGACGGATCGTACGGCGCATCGGCCGGAATTGGAACGCGTTCTAGTTTGTCGGCGCCGCGGGTCCGGCCGGGACGAGTTCGGCGGGCTCGTCACCCCACTCGCGCTGCACCAGCATGCGGTGCGCGATGCGCTCCAGCGCGGCCTCGACCTGCAGCCGGTCGGGCCGTCCCTCGAACGTCGGGGACTGCGCCAGCTTGTCGACGATGAGGCTGACGAGCGCGGCGGAGGCGGCGTCGACCTGTCGCGCGCCGCGCTGGGTCAGCCACAGCCGGTTGCCCGTCCGCAAGGCGTATCCCGTGTCGACGAGCCGGCCGAAGATCGGTTCGATCACCTCGCACGGGATGCGCAGCCGGTCGGCGATCGTGGTCAGCTCGGCGGTGCCGAAGGCCTGGTTGTGCCGGTAGATCTGCAGCAGCGCCCACAGCCGGGCGACGTCCAGTTCACAGCCCTGGCAGCCGGCGACGTTGCGCAGCCGGATGTCGGGAGAGTTGCGCATCAGCCTGCCGATGGTGCTCTCCAGCAGCTTCTCGGGTGTCTCGGTGCTGGGCATGCCGAAGCCCTCGCCGAGATCGACCGCGACGCCGGTCTCCATCTCGCGCAGTGGCACCTCCTTGAGCAGCAGCGCGACGAAGAAACCGACCAATGCCACCGGTGAGGCGCACAGGAAGACCAGCCCCAGCGAATCCGCGTACGCCGTGACGATCGGCGCCGCCTGCTGCGCCGTCAGCGCGTGCAGCGCCTGCGGCGACTCGGCGGCGGCGGGCGGCGCTCCGCTGGCCGCGATGGCCGCGACGATGCGGTCGTCGAGGAAGTTGGCGAACAGCGAGCCGAAGATGGCCGCGCCGAACGAGCTGCCGATGGTGCGGAAGAACGTGACGCCCGAGGTCGCGACGCCGAGGTCGTCGAACGCCGAGGTGTTCTGCACGGTCAGCACGAGCACCTGCATGCACAGCCCGATGCCGGTGCCGAGCACGAACAGGTAGAGCGACTGCAGCAGCAGCGGTGTGGCGGCGTCCATCCGGGACAGCAGCACGAAGGCCACCGCCATCACGGCGGTGCCGACGACGGGGAAGATCTTGTACCTGCCGGTGCGGCTCACGAGGATGCCGCTGCCGGTCGACGTGATCAGCAGGCCGGCCACCATCGGCAGTGTCCGCAGACCCGATTCGGTGGCCGACACCCCGTCGACGAACTGCATGAAGGTCGGGAGGAACGTCAGCGCCCCGAGCATCGCGAAACCCACGATGAACGACAGCACGCAGCACACCGTGAAGACGGGACTCGCGAACAGGCGCATCGGCAGGATCGGCTCTGCGGCCCGCCTCTCCGCCCACACGAAGGCGGCCAGCGCGACGGCCGAGCCGGCGAACAATCCGATGATGACCGGTGACGACCAGGCGTACTCGCCGCCGCCCCAGCTGGTGGCCAGCGTCAGGCCGGAGGCCCCGAGGCCGACCAGGACGATGCCGGCGTAGTCGATCGCCGGCCGCGCGCCGCGGGCCAGGGCCGGGATGGCGGTGGCGGCGACGATGAGCACGACGATGGCGACCGGCACGTTGATCCAGAAGGCCCACCGCCACGTGAGGTGGTCGGTGAAGAATCCGCCGAGCAGCGGTCCCACCACCGTCGTCACGCCGAACACGGCACCGAGGGCGCCCTGGTAGCGGCCGCGGTCGCGCAACGGGATGACCTCGCCGATCAGCGCGGTCGCGGTGACCATGATGGCGCCGCCGCCGATGCCCTGCAGCGCACGGGAGGCGACGAGCATCGTCATCGACTCCGACAGCCCGCACAGCACCGAGCCGCCGAGGAAGAACAGGATCGCGGCCTGGAACACCAGCTTGCGACCGAACAGGTCGCCGAGCTTGCCGACGATCGCCGTGGCGATCGTCGACGCCAGCAGATAGCTCGTGACCACCCAGGACTGGTGCCCGGCGCCGCCGAGATCCGCCACCACGGTGGGCAGGGCGGTGGCGACGATGGTCTGGTCCAGGGCCGCCAGCAGCATCCCGAGCAGCACGGCGACGAAAACCAGGTTCCGGCGCCGGGCGCCGAGCATCACGCTGCGGTCCTCGGGATCTGCAGCCGTCGTGGTCGCGGTGGTGGTCGTCATACCTGCCTTTCTCGCCGCCTGACGCCTTATCGTTAGCTAGGCTAGAAAAGTTACGGCCGACGCAGATCAGCCGCAGGACGGGGCTTCCCGTTCCTGCGGCCGGCTACCCGGACAATCCGGTGTGAGATGTGGCGGGCGGCGCCGCCGGTGGCTACTCGGCCGTGCTGCCCGGCGGGCGGGACACGCACTGCGCCGCGTACAGCTGCTCCCCGAGCCTGTCCATCAGCTGCAGTTGGGTCTCGAGGTAGTCGATGTGCTTCTCCTCGTCGGCGAGGATGTACTCGAAGAGGTTGGCGGTGGTGTGGTCTTCCTTCTCCCGGCACAGTGTGATCCCCGGCTTGAGCCGGGCCATCACCTCGTACTCGACGGCCAGGTCGGCCTCGAATTGTTCGCGCAGCGTCTGCCCGACGCGCAGCGAGAACAGTCGCTGGTAATTCGGCAACCCGTCGAGAATGAGAATTCGATCGGTGATCGACTCGGCGTGCCGCATTTCTTCGAACGATTCGGCCCGGGTGTGCGCAGCCAATTCTGTGAAGCCCCAGTTGTCCTGCATCTTGGAATGCAGGAAATACTGATTGATTGCTGTCAATTCGCTCGTCAACTGCTCGTTGAGCAATTTGAGGACTTCGGCATCGCCTTGCATGTTCGCTCCTAAACACCTTGAGGGCCGATCAACGTGTCGCCATCTGCGTCGCGCCTTCAATCTAGTGCAGAAGTCGCCGGATCGGCACGTCATTACGCCTGTCTGGGGCGTGTTTTCGACCGATTCGGCGTCGTTCGGAAGACAGGCTCACCTTCCAGGCGGGGGCTCTCTGGACTGCCTGTCCTAACTAAGGTTAGACTGCGCTAACGCGTCGGCCGGTATCTCGGACAGGTGGAAATCAATGGGTGAGTACGACCTCCACTCGCTCATTCTCGCGTGCGATTTCAGGGTCGACGACGTCGATCGAATGTGGCGCTGGCTACAGAAACACGAATCCGGCCTGGATACGATCGGCGCACACCACGTCGTTCTCTACAGGTCGATTTGGGAGCCCGGCCGTGTGTTGGTGACGATCGGTCTGCGCAACCCCCTGTCGATGCGCGAGTTATTGCGATCTCCGACCATTTTCGAATGGTTCGACATCTCCGGGGTCGAGGACATCCCGCCGATCTTCGGCGGTGAGGTGGTCGAGAAGATCGACCTGTGCGGGCCGACCTCGGAGGAACACGTCGGCCGCACCGTCGTCGGCGTCATGTCCTCGGTCGACGACGTGCCGGCCCTGATGGTCAAGATCCACGAGGGACTCGACCGGTTCAAGCGTGGCGGTGTCCGCAAGATCTGGGTGTACCGGGCGCTGGACGACGGGCAGGAAGTGATGATCCTGCAGGAGATCCAGGACGAGGCCAGCGCGCGGCACTGGATCGAGCATCCCGACGCCGCGGCGGAGTGGATGTCGCACGCCGGCCTCGGCGCGTATCCCACCCAGTTCGTCGGGCGTTTCGCGGGCCTGATGAGCATCGACGGCGGAACGAACGGGTGAGCTGATGTTCGTCTGCCTGTGCCTCGGCGTCACCAGTCATGTGGTGGACGACGTGGTGGCCGCGGGGGCGACGACGACCAAGCAGGTCGCCGAGGCCTGCGGCGCGGGCAGCGACTGCGGCCGGTGCCGGCGCACGCTGCGCGCGATCATCGCCGCGCACCAGGTCAACGACTCCGCGACCCCGGCGGGACGCTGACCTACTCCCCCTGGTCGCGCCGGTCGGCGAAGGCTGCCAGCGCCTCGGAGTTGGCGACGGAGCCCAGCAGTTCGGCGAACTGGTCGTACTCCCGGGCGATCGCGTCACGGACCGCCGCCCGGGTGGGCTCCACCATGGTGTGCTTGACCGCCATCAGGCTCGTCAGCGGGCGCGACGCGAGCAACTCGGCGTGCCTGCGCGCCTCCGCCAGCAGCTCCTCGGGCTCGCACACCCGCCACGCCACGCCCATCCGCTGCGCCTCGGCGGCGTCGATCCACTCCGAGGACAACAGGATCCACGCCGCGTTCTGCCTGCCGACCAACTGCGGCAGCAGGTAGGACGACGCCGCCTCCGGCGCCACACCCAGGCTGGTGAACGGGCACTTCAGCCGCGCCGCGCTCGAGATGAAGACCAGATCGGCATAGCCGAGGATGGTGGTGCCGATGCCGACGGCCAGGCCGTTGACCGCACACACCAGTGGCTTGCGCAGGGTGAGCAACGCCTCCATCATTCCCGGGAAGCCGTGCTCGCCCGACTGGAAGTCCGGATCGGTGACCCGGGCGGCCATCTCGTTCAGATCGTTGCCTGCACTGAACGCCCGGCCCGCCCCGGTCAGCAGCACCACCGACACCTGCGGGTCCGCGTCGGCCTCGCGCAACGCGATCGTGGTCGCATCGTAGAGGGCCTCGTTGAACGCGTTGAGTGACGCCGGCCGGTCGAGGGTGAGCGTGCGGACCGCGCCGTCATCACTGATCTGCAGTGTCACGGCGAGCAGAGTACGCAACCGCGCCGTGGGCGGGTGCGCTCAGGTGGTCGCTGCGAACGCCGTGCGGAACACGTAGCGACTGGTGGGCACGGTGTCGACCGCGCGATCGGCGCCGAATCTCCCGGTGCTGGTGAGCATCCGCCGCATCCGGTCACCGAGATCGGCGTCGTCCGCGGCGCCGAAGAAGGCGTGCAGGTCGGACACCGCCTCCAGCGGGAAGGTCTCCTCGACCAGCGCGGCGATCTCCGGCGCGTCCGGCGTCAGGGCCCGCACCACCGTGTTCTGCACGTAACCGGACGTGGCCTGGGTGGCCAGCGCGACGGGCGTGTGGTCGACGTGCCAGCGGGTCAGCCAGGTCGCCTGGTCGAGATCGGCCGGACGGCGCAGCAGTGCCACGTTGACCAGTCCGGCCGCCCGCTCACCCGGCGCGGGCGTCGGCGGCGCCAGCGGCACGGACTCGGTGACCAGATACGCCGCCGCCTCGGCGCACTCGTGCGACAGGCGCTCGAGGACCGCGCCCAGCTGGCCGCCGTAATACTGCTGCGTCCAGACACTGACCACGGCCATCACCGGAGGATCCATGGTGGTCAACGTCATCAGCGAATCCCGGACCACCGCGTCGCGCACCTGCACCGCCAGCCCGGGCACGCCCGTGTCCAGGAGCTCCGCTGAGACCTCGCCGCGCAGCCGCTCACACCACGTCTCGTCGACCTGATCGGACCGCAGCGTGATCATGACCTTCTCCACGAGGGTGAAACCTACATTTCGTTGCCGAACCGAGGTCGCGCCCTGCCGCGCGACGCGCCGCCCACGGGTGAGAATGGGCGGGTGCATCTTCGGTCGCTGACGCTCGAGCGGGCGGCGCCCACTTGGCCGCTCGACCTCGGTGCGGTGCTGCGAAGCCTGGCCGGTGTGCTGCTGGTGGCCGCTGTCGCGCTGCGGTTCGGCGCGCTCGGGGCGGCCACCGCGGCGGCCGGAGCGGCCGCGATCGCCGGCGGCACCGCACTTCAGGACGAGCCGCGCGGTCCCGGAGCGCGGGTCGTACTCGTCTCGCTCGCGATGGGCGTCGCGGTCGGCCTCGGCGGCCTGACGTCCGGGATACCGGTCGTGTTCGTCGCCCTCGTCGCCGTGTGGTGCTGGCTCGCCGGGCTGATGTGGACGTTCAGCGCGAACACCGGCCTGCTCGCCACGGCGACGGCGGTGCTGCTGGTCGTCGCGCCGCCCAGCCTCCCGGTGGACGCGGCGGTGGCGGCCGGCCTGGCCGTGGCGGGCGGCCTGGTGCAGGCGGTGTTGATCGCCGTCCGGCCGCGACGGCGGTGGCGGACGCAGCGGGCGGCGTCGCAGCGGGCGTACCGCTCTCTCGGTGAGAACTGCCGCGCGCTGTCCGAGGACGCAGGCGCACGCGTCGACCCGGCGCCGTTGCGGCATCTGCGCGACGCCTTCACGCTGTCGGACTATCAGGCGCGGCGCCGCCCGCTGGCGTATCGGCAGTGGTACGGGTTGCCCGAGCGCATCGCGGCGGCGGTCACGGCGGCGGCGAAGGCCGCCGACCCCGCCGTCCGGAGCCGCCTGCTGGCTGCGGCCGCCGACACCCTGCAGGCGATCGCCGTGCGCGACCGTGACGACGCCGTGCACGCCGTGGCGGCCGTTCTCGCCGCCGCCGACATGGCCGTCGGACCCGAACGGGCGGTGGCGCAACGCCTCGTGTCGTCACTGCGCGAGGCCGTCGCCGTGCAGTTCAGCGAGATCGCCTCCACGCCGTCGGACCTGCGCCGGCTGACCCGCGCCGACGTCGAGGCGGCGGCGCGCACCCGGATCAGGGCGGTGCGCGGCCAGCTCGACCGGACCTCGTCGATCCTGCGGCACGCGATCCGGCTGGGCGCCGCCGCGGCGGCCGGGACGGCATTCGCGCGCTGGGCCGAGTTCCCGCACGGGCACTGGGTCGCACTCACGGTGCTGCTGGTGCTGCGTCCGGAGACGGCGCACACGTACACGCGGTGCGGGGGCCGCATCGCCGGGGTCCTCGCCGGCGTCGGCGTCGCGTCGGTGGTCACGGTGATGTGGCACCCGACGGGTCTGGTGGCGGCGGCGCTGGCCGTGCTCTGCCTCGGTCTCACCTACGTGATGTCGACGTACGGATACATCGCCGTGAGCGCGGGGCTGGCGGCCTCGATCGTGTTCCTGGTGGACGTCTCGGCCGTCGCGGGCGCCGCAGCGCTCACCGACCGGTTGGCCGCGGTACTGGTCGGCGGCGCGTTCGCCGTGCTGGGTCACGTGCTGCTGCCCGACGACGGCCTGGTCCGGCTGCGGCAACGGGCCGGCGAGCTGTTGCGGGCCGAGGTCGACTACGCGGCCGCGGTGATCCGGGCCTTCGTGCACGACGTCGACCGGCCCGCGGATGCGGTGTCGGCCGCGTGGCAGCGGGCCTTCCGGTCGCGCGCGGCGTTCGAGGCGGCATGTGGGACCACCCGTGTCGCGGCACGCGAACTGCGGTTGTGGCTGCGCACGTACCGGTCGGCGCTCAACGCCGTCACCGCGTCGTGTACCGCGCTGGAGAACAACCTTCCCGGTCAGCTGCCCGCTGCGATGACCATCGAATTCGTCACCGTCGTCGACGATTACGTCGACGTGCTGCGCGGCGGGTTCCCGGATCCGACGGCGGCGTGGACGGTCGACGGCGAGGCGCTCGCCGCTGCCTACGCGAAGGTCCGCGAGGTGGCCGCGACGTTGCCGTCCGATCTCGCGGCGGCCCGGGTCCTGGTCGCCGAGATCGGCGTGATCACCGCGCAACTCGCCCGGTTGTCCGAGGGCGACAAGGCGCTGCCCTGAGGCTCAGCCGCGCGCCCACCGCGGCAGGATGAACACGCCTTCGGCCTCCGCGGTGACACCGTCCGCGTCGGCGATGTGGCCGACGGCGTAGGCCTTGATGCCGTCGATCCGTGACACCCTGCCCTCGGCGCGCAGCGGCCCGAGCGGGGTGGCGCGCCGGTACCGGACGCTGATGGTGCCGGTGAAGCGCGGGCTCTCCGGATCGTTGGCGGCAACCTCGCCGAGCACGTGGTCGAGCACCATCGCCACGACGCCGCCGTGCACGTGTCCGGGCGGCCCTTCGTAGGCCGCGCCCAGGTGGAAGTCGGTCCGGACCGCACCGGTGTCGTCCCTGTCGATCACCAACGGCGGTGCGACGGGGTTGCGGACGCCGATCACCGGGTTTCCCCACGGCATCCGGTCACCGTGCGAGGTGATCCGGACGCCGAACGCGCCGTCGACCTGGTTCGATCGCAGCAGCGCGGTGGCGGCGTCGATCTGGGCGCGCGCCGTGGCCACCGCATCCGCGTCCACCTCGGTGCGGATGGTGGCGTCGACGAGTTCGCGCACCGAGTCGGCGAGCGCGCCGTAGGTGGCCCGCATCTGCGCCACGTCGTCGGGGGTGAGGTGCTCGACGTGGGTGAAGCGCGGCATCCCAGCACTAGAACACGTTCTCGTCGTCGGTGTCGAGTCGCGGGCCGAGCGGGCAAGTCATCGACTGTTGACTTGATCACCCACTGCGGCCTACGGTTGAAGTCATCGCCTGTTGACATGAGGAGTGGTGGACATGAACGATCCGACAGTGCTGATCGTCGGCGCCGGCCCGACCGGGCTCGCCGCCGCCATGGAATTGTCCCGGCTCGGGGTCGACGTGCGGATCGTCGACAGGGCCGTCGTGCCGTCGGCCACGTCGCGGGCACTGGGCATCCAGGCCAGAACCGTCGAACTGCTGCGCTCCCGCGGGGTGGGCGACGAACTGCTGCGACTCGGGAACCGGGCGAGGGCCACCGCGCTGTACGCGAGAGGCGGCAAGCTCGCGGAGATCGAATTGCACCGGATGGCAAGCGATTTCAACTACGTCCTGCTGCTCGACCAGTCCGAGACCGAACGCGTGATGACCGAACAGCTCGGCCGGCAGGGCTGCAAGGTCGAGCGAGGCGTCGAGGTGACGGCGCTGCACCAGCACGACGACTCCGTCGCCGTGCACCTGCGGACAGGCGAGGGGCGGGCCGAGATCGTGCGGCCCGGCTACGTCATCGCCGCGGACGGCGCCCACAGCGTCATCCGCAAGGCGACCGGAGTGGCCTTCGAGGGCAGGCAGCTGTCCCACTCCTACGTGCTCGGGGACCTGTCGCTCACCGGCGAGGTGCCCGAGGACCAACTGTCGATCTTCCTGGGTCGACGCGGATTCCTCGCCGTGTTCCCGATGGGCGCCGGCCGCTTCCGGTTCATGGCCACCGACCCCGACGGGCTCACCGGCGACGCCGCGGATCCGACCCTGGCCGGCATCCAGCAGCTCTACGACCGCACGGCGGCCATCCCGGCGCGGCTGGTGGGGCTGCGGTGGAGTTCCCGCTTCCGGATCAACAGCAGGCACGCCGCCCATCTGCGCGCGGGGCGGGTGTTCCTCGGCGGCGACGCCGCCCACGTGCACAGCCCGGCGGGCGGCCAGGGGATGAACGCAGGCATCCAGGACATGGTCAACCTGTCCTGGAAACTGGCACTCGTGCTGGCCGGCCGGGCGCGGCCCGAACTCCTCGACACCTACGAGTCCGACCGGTTACCCGTCATCCGTGACCTCGTCACCATGACCGAACGCGCCACTGCCGCGTTCAACTCCACCAGTCCGCTGGCACACGCGGCGCTCACCCGGTTGGCGCCGCTGGTGCTCGGACGAACTCAGGTGCAGCGCAAGGCTGCCGACCGGCTCGGCCAGCTGAGCGCCGGCTACCGAGGGGCGCCGCTCAGTGCCGACGGCGGCCGCATCGGCGACCTGCGCGCCGGCGACCGGATCCCCGACGCCGCCGTGGTGACCGCCGGCGGTGAGCACCGGCGCCTGCACGACCTGATCGACCTGGCGGGCCCGACGCTGTTCGTCTTCGCCGACGACGAACACCTGCACGCCGGCCGGTCGGCCGCCGTGACCTTGCGGCGGCTCGCCTCGGCCCCCACCATCACCGGCGATCCCGCCGCCTGGCTACTGGTCCGCCCGGACGGCTACCTCGCCGCGGCGGGCACAGCGACCGATGCCGACCGGCTGCACCGCTGGGTGAAACGCTGGTTGACTCCCGGCCCGCACTGACCGAACCCGATCAGAGCGCCGATCGCCCTGTCGCAGAAGCGAATCCGAGCCAGGTGTGCCGGTTGCCCGCCCAGCACCAGCCGACCTTGGGGGCTTCGCGACGCCCCGGTCCGTCACGTCCGGTGCCATTGCTGATCCACAGCGCCGGGGTGCGCGCGTCGAGCTTTCCGTCCGGCTTGCGCCGCCGGGAGCCGACGGTCATGAAGCAGCGGCCACGCTGCAGAGCGTCGGGCTGCTGGATCAGCCAGTGCAGTCCCTCGGCCAGGGTCAGCGGTGTGCGGCCGGCCGCCTCGATCGCCGGGAGCGCCTCGTCCGGACTCCAGTTCGCCATCTCGTCACCGCGGTCGACATCACGCACCACGTACAGCGGTCCGTCGGGCGGAGTCGCCGTGGGCAGCGGCACGAACTCGTCGACGTCGGCCATGTCGGTGACCACGAAACCGGCCTTGTCGTGCCTGCGGAGCAGCGGGGCCAGCGCCGAGGGCGGCAGTCTCACCGGGTCGACCGCGAGCAGGACGCCGTCGCCGCCTGCGCGTTCGGCCGCCTCGCGCAGTGCGTCCGCGGGCAGGCCGGCCAGCTCGTGCACCCCGACGGCAATGAGTCGTTCGGCCTGGACGCGGGGATGCGGAAGGGTCGCGGTGAGAGTCGGCATGGGCGCACAACGAAGCGGACCCGGCGGCGAGTTCCTACCATTGACCGCCATGGCCGCACCCCGGGTCGACGCGTCGCGCCACGCGCTGCCGCCGACACTCGTCGACGTCGCGGGTGAGCGGCTGCGCGACGCCATCCTCAGCGGCGCGCTGCGGCCGGGAGAGAAGCTCGTCGAGGAGCGGCTCTGCACGGAGTTCGGGATCAGCCGGGCGCCGCTGCGCGAGGCGCTGCGCCTGCTCGCCCAGCAGGGTCTCGTCGAGCAGATGCCGCGGCGCGGATCCCGGGTCGTCGACTGCTCCGCCGCCGACATCAGGGCCCTGTTCGCGCTGCGTCATGTGCTGGAATGCCACGCGATCGACACCGCACTGCCCCGGCCGGACCTCGAGTCGGCCCTGGCTCCCGTCCGGGCGGCACTCGACGACATGCAGTCGGCCGCCGACGAGTTGACCCGTGACGACGCCCATCGCCGGTTCCACGCCACCGTGACGGGGCTGGCCGGGAACCGTCAGCTGGACCTGACGATGGCGCCGATCCTGCTCAAGCTGCAGCTGCCGATGGCGCGGAACCTGCGCACCGAGGCGCGGCACACCGCCGGCGACGGCATCGCGCGCCACCGGGCGATCCTGACCGCGCTGCAGACCAACGATCCGGCGGTCGTCGTCGCCGCCCTGGCCGACCACGGACATCTCAGGTTCATCGACCTTCCCGACGACCTCCCCGACGAGCGCTAACACGATCGACACACCAGCGACCCGTATCCGCCATCATTCTGTCGACAATCGACGGTTATGCCAGTGGAAATGCGCGGCCCGACTGCCGGTCCGTCGGTGGCCGAGATCCTGTCCTCGCACGCCGGCGGGACCGGTTCCCCCAGCAGGACCGCCGCGCGGGTGGCCGACGCCATCGCAGCACAGGGCGACGACGGGACGTGGTTGTCGACGGTGCCGCGCGAGGAGTTGCTCGCCGCCGCCGCCGAGATCGAGACCCGCACGGGGGCACGGACGTTGCCGCTCTACGGCGTGCCGTTCGGGGTCAAGGACAGCATCGACGTCGCAGGCGTGCCGACCACGCTGTCGTGCCCGGACTACGCCTACGTCCCGGACCGGACCGCACCCGCCGTGCAGCGGCTGCTCGACGCAGGCGCCCTGTACGTCGGCAAGACCAACCTGGACCAGTTCGCCACCGGCCTGAACGGCACCCGCACCCCGTACACCGTGCCGCGCAGCGTCTACGGAGACGAGATGATCTGCGGCGGATCGAGCTCGGGGTCCGCACGGGCGGTGGCGCTGGGCCAGGTCCCGTTCGCGGTCGCCACCGACACCGCGGGCTCCGGGCGGGTGCCCGCCGCGCTCAACGGCGTCGTGGGCTTCAAGCCGTCGCGCGGGCTGATCAGCACCGTGGGTCTGGTGCCCGCCTGCAGGTCGCTCGACTGCCTGAGCGTCATGGCGGGCTGCGTCGACGACGTCGACCGCGTCATCGCGGTGATGGCCGCGCGCGACGACGACGACCCGTGGTCGCGCGACCCCGGCCCGCGGTACGCCGGCGCCGAGATCCGCGTCGGACTGCCCGGCGCGGACGAACTCGAGTTCTTCGGCGACACCGCCATGGCCGACGCGCACATGGCGTTCCGTGATCAGCTGTCCCGCCGTCACCACGTGGTGGACGTCCCGCTCGCGCCGTTCCTGGCCGCAGGCGCCCTGCTCTACCAGGGCCCGTGGGTGGCGGAGCGGCTGGTCGAGTTCGGCGAATTCCTCGCCACCGCAGCCGAATCGATCCACCCGGTGGTGCGGGACATCCTGCGCGGCGGACAAGCCTACACCGCCGTCGACGCGTTCTCCGCACTGCAGCGGCTGCAGGAACTCAAGGCGACGGCAGGCCGCGTCTGGGAGCGGATCGACGTGCTGGTGGTGCCCACGGTCGGAACGACGTTCACCGTGGCGCAGGTGCTCGACCGCCCGATCGACACCAACACGATGCTCGGCCACTACACGCACTTCGGCAACCTGCTCGACCTGCTCGGCGTGGCGGTACCGCTCGGCGTCACCGCCGACGGCAGGCCGCACAGCGCGATGCTGCTCGGCGGCACTCTCACCGACGACACCGTCCTGCAGTTCGCCGCGCAGATCCTCGACGAGCCGCGCGCCGCCGTCACCGCCCACGCCAGAGCCGTTGTGACCACCGAGGAGCACGTGTGATTCAGTCAGCCGAGATCGCCGCCGCGCCAGGCCCGTTCACCGCGGTGGCCGGGAAGATCGCGCTGATCGTCATCGACATGCAGCGGGACTTCCTGTTGCCGGGCGGATTCGGGGAGAGCCTCGGAAACGATGTCGGCCGTCTGCAGCGGGTGGTCGCTCCGCTGGCCGCCCTCATCGCTGCGGCACGCTCGGCCGGGGTCATGGTGATCCACACCCGCGAAGGGCACCGGCCCGACCTGTCGGACTGCCCGCCGGCCAAACTCAATCGCGGCGCCCCGTCCCAGCGGATCGGCGACCCGGGCCGCTACGGCCGCATCCTCATCCGCGGCGAATACGGCCACGACATCGTCGACGAGCTGGCGCCACTGCCCGGCGAGACGGTGATCGACAAACCGGGCAAGGGCGCGTTCTACGCCACCGCACTGCAGGAGGTGCTGACGTCGGCCGGTATCAGCCAGCTGCTGATCACCGGCGTCACCACCGAGGTGTGCGTGCACACCACCACCAGGGAGGCCAACGACCGCGGATACGAGTGTGTCGTCGTATCCGACTGCGTCGGTTCGTATTTCCCGGAATTCCAGCGGGTCGGACTGGAGATGGTCGCCGCGCAGGGCGGCATCTTCGGCTGGGTCGCCGACACCGCCGCCGTGATCCCCGCCCTCGACGCTCTGTCCACCCCCGCAGCCCAGGAGATCGCCACGTGAGCACCGACCTCGAGCACACCCCTGCCGATCCGCCCGCCGAGGCGGCGCCGCCCAACCCGTGGTGGACGCGCGGCGATCTGAACGCCTTCTTCGGGCTGGGCTTCAACATCCTGGTCAATGTGCTCACCCTGACCGGCCTGATGATCGGCGTCATCGCCGTACCCGCCGGCGACGTGCTCGGCACCGTGCTGCCCGCGCTCGGCGTCGCGCTGATCCTCGGCAACCTGTACTACACCTTCCTGGCGCGGCGCCTCGCCCGCCGGGAGAACCGTTCCGACGTCACGGCGCTGCCGTACGGACCGAGCGTGCCGCACATGTTCATCGTCGTCTTCGTGGTGATGCTGCCCGTCTACCTCAACACCGACGACCCGGTGCAGGCGTGGCAGGCAGGACTGGCCTGGGCGTTCCTGATCGGCGTCATCGTGATGATCGGCGCCTTCGTCGGGCCCTACATCCGCAGGCTGACACCGCGGGCCGCGATGCTCGGCACCCTGGCCGGCATCTCCATCACGTTCATCTCCATGCGGCCGGCCGCCCAGATGTGGGAGGCCGCGTGGATCGGCCTGCCCGTCCTGGCGATCATCCTGATCGGCTTCTTCACCGATGTCCGCCTGCCGGGCAACATCCCGGTCGGGCTGGTCGCACTCCTGATCGGCACCGCCATCGGGTGGGCGGGCGGCTACATGTCGGCCCCCGACGTCGGGCAGGCGGTCTCCGACATCGCGCTCGGCGTTCCCGACCTCCGGCTCGACCTGTTGGTCAACGGCCTCACCGACCTGGCGCCGCTGCTCGGCACGGCGATCCCGCTCGGTGTCTACAACTTCACCGAGGCGATGAGCAACGTGGAGAGCGCCGCGGCGGCGGGCGACAACTACAACCTGCGCAGCGTGCTGCTCGCCGACGGCGCGGGCGCGGTCGTCGGCTCGGCGTTCGGATCGCCCTTCCCGCCCGCGGTCTACATCGGGCACCCGGGCTGGAAGGACGCCGGGGGCCGCGCGGGCTACTCGCTGGCCAGCGGTGTGGTGATCGGGGTGTTCTGCTTCATCGGCCTGTTCGGCGTGCTCGACGCGCTGCTGCCGGTGCCCGCGATCGTGCCGATCCTGCTGTACATCGGCCTTCTCATCGGGGCGCAGGCGTTCCAGGCGGTGCCCCGGTTGCACGCCGTGGCCGTGGTGGCCGCGCTGTTGCCCAACCTCGCGCAGTGGGCGCACGGCCTGATCGACAACGCCCTCAACGCCGCGGGCACCAGTGCGAACGCGGTCGGGATGGAGGCGCTCAACGGGGCAGGGGTGGTCTACGAAGGACTCAAGACGCTCGGCGAGGGGGCGGTGCTGGTCGGCCTGATCCTGGGCACCATGGTGACGTTCATCCTGGAGAAGAAGTTCCTCTACGCGGCGGCAGCCTCGGCGGTCGGCGCCGTGTTGTCCTTCGTCGGGCTCATCCACGCCCCCCAGGTGGCATGGGCGGCCAGCCCCCAGGTGGCACTCGGGTACCTGTTCTTCGGCGCCATCTGCGCGGCGTGCACGCTGCTGCCCGGCGCGAGAGATCCGGTGACCGTGGACGAATCGGACGTCGTCGCGGGGCACTGAGGCCGGCAGGTCAGTCCGCGACGAACGCGACCTCGGTGGTGTCGGCGAGCACGACGTACAGCCTGCGCCACGGCTCGGAACCCTCGAGCCGCCACTTGTGCCCGGATCCGGCGGTGTCCTCGGCGAGCAGCACGTCGCCCGCGCCGAGGGTGAAGTCCTCGCCGTCACGGGTGGAGAACACCAGGCTGCCCGCGAGCGTCACCACCAGTTGACGGACCGGCGCGGTGTGCCAGGCCAGCGCGCCGCCGGCCGCGGTCTCCTCGACCGTCACGTGGGTGGACGGCATCACCGCGGACACCAGGTCGTCGTTGCGGCCCGGGCGCATCTCCAGCCGCCCGATCTGGAACCGAGACGTGTCGTCGTCGCCCGTCCACAACCGCACGCACCGGATCATCTGGTCACCGTAATGGTGTTCGCGCAGCTCCGCGCGTCCAATCGGCCATCCGTCATCGGGGCGGCGCACGCTGCGTAAACTGCGCGTGGTGATCAGTGACGACGACCTCGGCAGGCTGCACCGCTGCGTCGAACTCGCCCGCACCGCGCTCGACGCCGGCGACGAACCCTTCGGCTCACTGCTCGTCGACGAGGCAGGCGAGATCCGCTTCGAGGACCACAACCGCGTCAAGGACGGCGACGCCACCGCCCATCCCGAATTCGCCATCGCCCGCTGGGCCGTCGACCACCTGAGCCCCGCCGAGCGGGCGCGCGCGACGGTGTACACCTCCGGCGAGCACTGCCCGATGTGCGCGGCCGGTCACGCCTGGGTCGGACTGGGCCGCATCGTCTATGCGACGTCGTCGGCCCAGCTGGCCGGCTGGCTCGCCGAATGGGGTGCCCCGCCACCCCCGGTGGCCACGCTGCCGATCACCACCGTCGCGCCCGCCGTCGCCGTCGACGGGCCCGCACCCCAACTGGCCGACACCATGAGGGCGCTCTACGAGGCGAAGTTCCGTCCGGCGGGAACCCCGGCGTGACCGGGCCGGACTGGGTGCGGCACGCGATCTGGTGGCAGGTCTACCCATTGGGGTTCGTCGGCGCGCACCCGGCCGACCCCGCGCCAGGACCCGACGAGCACCGGCTGCGGCGCATCGTGGACTGGCTGGATCATGCGATCGCACTCGGCGGCTCCGGCCTGGCGCTGGGCCCGGTGTTCGCCTCGCGCACCCACGGCTACGACACCACCGACCATTACCGCATCGATCCGCGCCTCGGTGACGACGCCGACTTCGACCACCTCGTCACCGAAGCGCACCAGCGCGGGCTGCGGGTACTGCTGGACGGCGTGTTCAACCACGTCGGCACCGACTTCGATCGCTACCAGCGGGCTGTCGACGGCGATGCCGGCGCCCGGGCGTTCTTCCGCACGCGCGGCGGCGAGTTCGGCACCTTCGAGGGGCACGGCGAACTCATCGCGCTGGACCACCGCAACCCCGAGGTGGTCGGTTACACCGTCGACGTGATGCGGCACTGGCTGGCGCGCGGCGCCGACGGCTGGCGGCTGGACGCCGCGTACGCGATGCCCGATGACTTCTGGGCGCAGGTGCTGCCCGCGGTGCGGGAGTCGTTCCCCGACGCGTGGTTCGTCGGTGAGGTGATCCACGGCGACTACGCCGCCCAGGTGGCGGGGGCCGGGTTCGACTCGGTGACGCAGTACGAGCTCTGGAAGGCGGTCTGGAGCAGCCTCAACGACGGGAACTTCCACGAGCTGGACTGGGCGATGCAACGCCACAACGACTTCCTCGCGTCGTTCGTCCCGCTGACCTTCGTCGGCAACCACGACGTCACGCGCATCGCCAGCAAGCTGGAGAACCCGCGCCACGTCGAGCACGCGCTGGTGTTGCTGTTCACCATCGGCGGCACCCCCAGCGTCTACGCCGGCGACGAACTGGCCTATCGGGGCGTCAAGGAGGAGCGGTTCGGCGGTGACGACGCGATCCGTCCCGAATTCGGTTCTCCGCCTTCGCTTTCAGATGATGCCGCGGGCGACTCCTACCGGCTGCACCAGCATCTCATCGGGCTGCGCCGGCGCCACCCGTGGTTGCACGAGGCGACGACCTCCGCGCTGGCGCTGACCAACACGCACTACGTCTATCAGACCGCGCGCGATGGAGAGCGGCTGCTGGTGGCGCTCAACGTCGACCCGGCCGAGCCGCTGCGAGTGTCGTTGTCCGAGCTCGGATTCGGCCACGGCCGGGTGATCGCCGGTTCCGGGGCCCCGCCGACGGAGGAGATCGAGCACACCGAGGTCGCCCCGCACGGCTGGGTGGTCATCGCACCGGGCTGATCGGTGCCCGGGTGCGCTCAGCCCAACCGCTCGACGGTCGCCGGGTCCTGCTCGCCGCCGTAGAACGTCTCCAGCACGGCGGCGAAGTCGGCGTCGTCGTCGGCCGCGCGGGCGAACAGCGTCATCGACGAGCGCACCTTGAGCACGTCGGGGAAGCCGAAGACGTCCTCGGCCGACCGTCCCTCGAGCTGCTGGACCAGGTGCGTGCATTCCCGCAGCCGCGGTCCCAGCACCGGGTGCTCGAGGTAGCCCCGTGCCTCGGCGAGCGATGCGATGCCAAACCGGTCGGCGGTGGCACTGCGGCCCAGTCCGCGCAGCTGCGGGAACACGAACCAGATCCAATGCGAGCGCTTGCGGCCCGCCCGCAGTTCGGCCAGCACCGTGTCGTAGACGGGCTCCTGCGCGGTCACGAAGCGCTGCAGATCGAAGGCGTCGTCGGTGGTCATGTCCGCCACGGTGACACATGTCGGCCGCTGTGTCGGCGACAATTTGCCCACAGCCCCCGCATCGGGCCGTCGGGCCAGCTAGCCTTCTAGTCTCGATGACGACTTCCGAGGAGCCGGACTCCTCTCACCCCACCGTGCCGGCTCCCGCCCGCCGAAGCCTGCGGCGCCGCGTGTTGTCGCGCATCAGCATCCAGTCGAAACTCCTGGTGATGCTGCTGCTGACCAGTGTGCTGTCGGTGGCGGTGGTCGGGTTCATCGGCTACCAGTCGGGACGTTCGTCGCTGCGGGAGTCGGTGTTCGACCGGCTCACCGAGATCCGCGGCTCCCAGTCCCGCCAACTCGAGTCGAAGTACACCGACCTGAAGAACTCGCTGGTGATCTACACCCGCGGCGCCACCGCGACCCAGGCCGTCGAGGCGTTCACTGCCGGATTCGACCAACTCAGGGACGCGACGATCAGTCCGCCGCAGTCGCAGTCGGTGATCGACTACTACAACAACCGCTTCGCCGTCGCGAAGCGCGAGCAGACCGGCGACGAACTCGACGCGCGAGCGATCCTGCCGACGTCGGCCGCCCAGCGATACCTACAGGCCTATTACACCGCCCCGTTCGACGACTTCGACAAGGCGATCCAGTTCGAGGACGCCGGCGACGGCAGCGCGTGGTCGGCCGCCAACGCCCGCTACAACGACTTCTTCCGGGAGATCGTCACCCGTTTCGGGTTCGAGGACGCGCTGCTGCTCGACACCCGCGGCAACGTGGTCTACACCGCGTACAAGGGCGTCGATCTCGGCACCAACATCCTGACCGGGCCCTACCGGGAGGGTCAACTGCGCGACGCCTACCAGAAGGCGATGGCATCCAACGCCCTCGACTACGTCGGCGTCACCGACTTCAGCAACTACCTCCCCGCCGACGAGCCCACGGCGTGGATGCTCTCCCCGGTCAACTCCGGCGGCCAGGTGGCGGGCGTGATGGCCCTCCAGTTCCCGATCTCGAAGATCAACCGGCTGATGACCGCCGACCGGGAGTGGGAGGCCGCAGGCATGGGCACCACGGGCGAGACCTTCCTGGTCGGGCCCGACGACCTGATGCGGTCGAACTCCCGCACGTTCATCGAGAATCCGGAGCAGTTCCGAGCCGACGTCATCGACGCGGGAACGCCGCCGGAAATCGCCGAGGATTCGCTGCGCCAGCACGGCACCACGCTGGTGCAACCTGTCGCCAGCGACGCGACCCGTGAGGCCCAGCGCGGTCAGACCGGCACGGTCATCGAGGACGACTACCTCGGTCACAAGTCGCTACAGGCCTACGCGCCGGTGGACCTGGAGGGGCTGAACTGGTCCATCATCGCCAAGATCGACACCTCCGAGGCGTTCGCGCCGGTGTCGGCGTTCACCCGCACGCTCGTGCTGAGCACCGCCGTGATCATCTTCGTGGTGTGCCTGGCGGCGATGTTGCTGGCCCGGTTGTTCGTGCGGCCCATCCGCCGCCTCGAATCCGGTGCGCAACAGATCAGTTCGGGTGACTACCACGTCACGCTGCCCGTCCGCACCCGCGACGAGTTCGGCGACCTGACAGTGGCCTTCAACGACATGAGCCGCAATCTGGCGATCAAGGAGGAACTGCTGGCCGAGCAGCGCCGGGAGAACGACCGGCTGCTGTTGTCGCTGATGCCCGAACCCGTCGTCCAGCGCTACCGCGAGGGCGAGGAGACCATCGCCCAGGACCACCAGGACGTGACGGTGATCTTCGCCGACATCGTGGGCCTGGAGGAACTGTCGTCGGACCTGAACTCCGACGAGCTGCTGATGATCGTCAACAAGCTGACCCGTCAGTTCGACGCCGCTGCGGAGAATCTCGGGGTCGAGCAGGTGCGCACGCTGCACAACGGCTACCTGGCCAGCTGCGGTCTCTCGGTGCCCCGGCTCGACAACGTCCGGCGCACCGTCGATTTCGCCGTCGAGATGCAGCGCACGATCGACCGGTTCAACGCCGAGACCGGTCACGAACTGGAACTGCGCGCCGGCATCGACACCGGCACCGTCAGCAGCGGGCTGGTCGGACGGGCCACGCTGGCCTACGACATGTGGGGGTCGGCGGTCGACCTGGCCTACCGGGTGCAGAGCGGGTCACCGCAGGCCGGCATCTACGTCACCTCCGCGGTGTACGACGCGATGCGCGACAGCCGGACCTTCAGCTCCGCGGGCGTGGTCGCGGTCGACGGCGAGGAACAGCCGATCTGGCGGCTGACGGAGCGGCAGCCGTGACCAGCATCCTGGCCGAGACGTGGTTCTACTGGGCGCTCGGCATCGCGATCGGATTCCCGGTCGCCCTGGTGCTGCTCACCGAGATCCACAACGCCCTGCGCCGCCGCAACAGTTTCCTGGCCGGCCCGGTGCACGTGCTGCGCAACTACATCCTGCCGCTGGGCGCCCTGCTGGTCCTGATGGTGGGAGCGATGCAGATCTCCGGCGAGACGACGCCGGTGCGCATCGTCGCCACGGTGTTCGGCGTCGTGGTGCTGGTGCTGCTGCTGTCCGGGCTGAGCGCCACCGTGTTCCAGGGCGCGCCGGAAGGCACGTGGCGCAAACGCATTCCGTCGATCTTCCTCGACGTGGCGCGCTTCGCGCTGATCGCCATCGGCGCCGGCCTCATCCTGGCCTACATCTGGGGCGCCAACGTCGGGGGTCTGTTCACCGCGCTGGGCGTGTCGTCCATCGTGCTCGGGCTGGCGCTGCAGAACTCGGTGGGCCAGATCATCTCGGGGCTGCTGGTGCTGTTCGAGCAGCCCTTCCAGCTCGGCGACTGGATCCAGACGCCGTCGGCCAAGGGCCGGGTGATCGAGGTGAACTGGCGCGCCACCCACATCGACACCGGCGGCGGCACCCAGGTCATCCCGAACTCGGTGCTCGCCGCGGCGTCGTTCACCAACTTCAGCAGGCCGCCGGGGGCCCACTCGCTGGCGGTCACCACCATCTTCTCCGTCGACGACCCGCCCGACGACGTGTGCGCCATGCTCAACCGGGTGGCGGCGGCGCTGCCACAGCTGCGGCCGGGCGCCACGCCGAACAGCGTGCGATCGGGCAGCCTGGAGTACACCACCGGGATCCCGCTGCGCTCACCGGCCGACGACTTCGCCGCCAGATCGCGTTTCCTGCGCTGGGTCTGGTACGCGGCCCGGCGCGAGGGGCTGCACCTCGACGAGGCCGAGGACGAGTTCGAGACGCCGGACCGGATGCAGCGTTCGGTGCGGATCATCGCGCCGACCCTGCGGCTCAACCAGTCCGACCAGGAGGACCTGCTCGCCCACGCCCGGCTGACCCGATTCGGCACCGACGAACACCTCCAGGTCGCCGGCCAGGTCCCCAAGCGGATGATGTTCATCGTCAACGGCAAGGTCCAGCTGGTGGCCACGGACGACGACGGCGGCGCGATTCCCATCCGTACCCTGGAGGCCGGTGAGTTCCTCGGGCAGACCACGCTCACCCGTGAGCCCGTGACCGCCGCCGCGTACGCACTCGAGGAGGTGACCGTGCTTCAGGTCGACCGCGAACACATCGAAGACCTGGTGGCTCGAAAGCCGATGCTGCTGCAGGAGATCGGCCGGGCGATCGAGGAGCGGCGGGCGAGCCTGCGGCGCGCGCTGGCCGCCTCGGAGAAGTAGGCCCGCGGTGAAACGGCACCTGCCCCGGCCGGCCGAACTCGCCCCGCTGATCGGCTTCCGCAAGCCGCAGCTCGACGCGACGAAGCGACGCCTCGACCGGGCGCTCACGATCGACGACCTGCGGCGGATCGCGAAACGCCGCACACCGCGGGCGGCCTTCGACTACACCGACGGTGCGGCCGAGGAGGAACTGTCGCTGGCCCGCGCCCGGCAGGCCTTCCTCGACGTGGAGTTCCACCCGACGATCCTGCGCGATGTCGAGACCATCGACACCTCCGTCGACATCCTCGGTGCGTCGTCCGCGCTGCCGTTCGGCATCGCGCCGACCGGTTTCACCCGGCTGATGCACACCGAGGGCGAGGTCGCCGGGGCCCACGTCGCCGCCCGCGCCGGCATTCCGTTCTCGCTGTCGACGTTGGGCACCAGCTCGATAGAGGACGTGAAGGCGGCGAATCCGAACGGCCGCAACTGGTTCCAGCTGTACATGTGGAAGGACCGGGAGCGGTCGATGGCCCTGGTGGAGCGGGCCGCCGCGGCCGGCTTCGACACCCTGCTGGTGACGGTGGACGTGCCGGTGGCCGGCGCGCGGCTGCGCGACACCCGCAACGGCATGTCCATTCCGCCGACGCTCACCCTGCGCACGGTCCTCGATGCGATCCCTCGGCCCCGGTGGTGGTTCGACCTGCTGACCACCGAGCCGCTGTCGTTCGCGTCGCTGGACCGCTGGCCGGGCACGGTCGCGGAGTACCTGGACTCGATGTTCGACCCGACCGTCACCTTCGACGACCTCGCCTGGATCAAGCAGCAGTGGCCGAACAAGTTGGTGGTCAAGGGGATTCAGACGCTCGAGGACGCCAGAGCAGTCGTCGACCTCGGGGTGGACGGTGTGCTGCTGTCCAACCACGGTGGCCGCCAGCTGGACCGGGCGCCGGTGCCGTTCCACCTGCTGCCGGTGGTGGCGCGTGAACTCGGCGCCGATGCGGAGATCCTGGTCGACACGGGCATCATGTCCGGGGCCGACATCGTCGCGGCGTTCGCGCTCGGCGCCCGGTTCACCCTCGTCGGCCGGGCCTACCTGTACGGCCTGATGGCCGGTGGCGAGGCCGGGGTGCAGCGAGCCGTCGACATCCTGGCCGGCCAGATCGGGCGGACCATGCGCCTGCTCGGGGTCACGTCGCTGCAGGAACTGACACCGCGCCACGTCACCCAGCTGCGCCGGATGCGTCCTGTTCCGATCGGCGGCGAAGGTCTCGAGCCCGACGCGTAATCGTTAGCCAACCGCGACAACGCATCCGGGTGTTGGTACCAGTGTGACTGGTGAGGCCCGTGTTTCACTTTTCGAGCACAGCAACGGCAATTGCTTGTGGCATGCAAAACGAAAGGTGGGTTGGTTGCCGTTATGAAGTTCGTCAGAAGGTTTCGCGGTACAGCAATGTGGATGCGCAGGCTGGCGGTGGTTGCCGCATCAGCGGCCATGCTGCCCGGCCTCATCGGCTTCGCAGGTGGCTCGGCGACCGCAGGCGCGTTCTCCCGGCCGGGTCTCCCGGTCGAGTACCTGGACGTGTTCTCCCCGTCGATGAATCGCAACATCAAGGTCCAGTTCCAGGGCGGCGGCCCGCACGCGGTGTACCTGCTCGACGGCCTGCGTGCGCAGGACGATTTCAACGGCTGGGACATCAACACCCCGGCGTTCGAGTGGTACTACCAGTCCGGGCTGTCGGTGGTGATGCCCGTGGGCGGCCAGTCCAGCTTCTACACCGACTGGTACCAGCCGTCGCGGGGCAACGGGCAGGACTACACCTACAAGTGGGAGACGTTCCTGACCCAGGAACTGCCGGCCTACCTGCAGGCCAACAAGGGTGTCGATCCCAACGGCAACGCCGTTGTGGGTCTGTCGATGGCGGGCAGCACCGCGCTGACCTACTCCATCTACCACCCGCAGAAGTTCATCTATGCCGGCGCGTTGTCAGGCTTCCTCAACCCGTCCGAGGGCTGGTGGCCGATGCTGATCGGGATGGCGATGAACGACGCGGGCGGCTACAACGCCGAGAGCATGTGGGGGCCGTCCAGCGATCCGGCGTGGCGGCGCAACGACCCGATGATCAACATCAATCAACTGGTCGCCAACAACACCCGAATCTGGATCTACTGCGGCACCGGCACCCCGTCGGACCTGGACTCCGGGGCCAACGGCGGGAACCTGATGGCCGCGCAGTTCCTCGAAGGGTTCACGCTGCGCACCAACGTCACGTTCCGTGACAACTACATCGCAGCAGGCGGGCAGAACGGCGTGTTCAACTTCCCGTCGAACGGCACGCACAGCTGGGGTTACTGGGGTCAGCAGCTCCAGCAGATGAAGCCCGACATCCAGCGGGTGCTCGGCGCCCAGGGTGCCGTCTAGATCCACTCACACACCAGGGAGCCTGCCGTCACCCCCACGGCAGGCTCCCTGTCTGTGTGCCGCACGGCGTCGTGGCGAAATCGCGGCGCCGTACGCGCAGAGTGAACGGGATCGGTGCGGGGAACAAAGCGACCGCCGACAGGGTTGAGCGCATCAGGTTCAACTTTGGAGGATGGATGTCTGAAGCAATCGCAGTGCCCGTGTTGTTCGTCAGCGAACCGGTCGTGCTGCCCGGAATGGTGGTGCCCGTCGAGCTCGACGACGCGGCGCGCGCGGCCGTCGACGCGGCACAGGCCAGCGAGAGCGGCAAGCTGCTTATCGCACCGCGCCTGGAGGACCGCTACCCCACCTACGGGGTGATCGCCTCGATCGTGCAGGTCGGGCGCGTCCCCGGGGGCGGCGCCGCGGCGGTGGTGCGCGGTGAGCGGCGCGCCCACATCGGTTCCGGCACCACCGGGCCGGGCGCCGCATTGTGGGTCACCGTGCAGGAGGCGCCGGAGCCCGAGAGCTCCGAGGAGACCAGGGCGCTGGCCGCGGAGTACAAGAAGCTGCTGCTGGCCATGCTGCAGCGCCGGGAGGCGTGGCAGATCGTCGACGTGGTCAACAAGATCACCGACCCGTCGGCGCTCGCCGACACTGCCGGGTACGCGTCGTACCTGTCCGACGTCCAGCGCCGCGAATTGCTGGAGACCGAGGACGTGGCGCGTCGCCTCCGGCTGCTGATCGACTGGACCGGCGAGCACCTGGCCGAGGTCGAAGTCAACGACAAGATCGCCGAGGACGTCCGGTCCGGGATGGACAAGCAGCAGAAGGAGTTCCTGCTGCGCCAGCAGCTCAACGCGATCCGCAAGGAACTCGGTGAGGGCGAGCCGGAGGGTTCCGACGACTACCGGGCCCGCGTCGAGGCCGCAGACCTGCCCGAGAAGGTGCGGGAGGCGGCGCTGCGCGAGGTCGGCAAGCTGGAGCGCTCCAGCGACCAGAGCCCCGAGGGCGGCTGGATCCGGACCTGGCTGGACACCGTGCTGGAGCTGCCCTGGAACGTCAGCACCGAGGACTCGACCGACCTGAAGTCGGCGCGGGAGATACTCGACGCCGACCACCACGGGCTGGACGACGTCAAGGACCGCATCGTCGAGTACCTCGCGGTGCGTGCCCGTCGGGCGCAGCGTGGTCTGCAGGTCGTCGGCGGTCGCGGCTCGGGTGCGGTGATGGTGCTGGCGGGCCCTCCCGGTGTCGGCAAGACGTCGCTGGGTGAGTCCGTCGCGCGGGCGCTGGGTCGCAAGTTCGTCCGCGTCGCCCTGGGCGGTGTGCGCGACGAGGCCGAGATCCGCGGTCATCGGCGCACCTACGTCGGCGCGCTGCCGGGCCGCATCGTGCGGGCCATCGGCGAGGCGGGGTCGATGAATCCCGTCGTGCTGCTCGACGAGATCGACAAGGTGGGCTCGGACTACCGGGGCGACCCGAGTGCGGCGTTGCTCGAGGTGCTGGATCCCGCGCAGAACCACACGTTCCGCGACCACTACCTGGACCTCGATCTCGACCTGTCCGACGTGGTGTTCCTGGCGACGGCCAACGTCATCGAGAACATCCCGCAGGCACTGCTGGACCGCATGGAACTGGTGCAGATCGACGGCTACACCGAGGACGACAAGGTCGCCATCGCTCGCGACTACCTGCTGCCCCGGCAGCGGGACCGGGCGGCGCTGACCGATGCCGAGGTGACGGTCACCGACGCCGCGCTGCGCAAGATCGCCGCCGACTACACCCGCGAGCCCGGGGTGCGGCAGTTCGAGCGGCTGCTGGCCAAGGCGCTGCGCAAGGTGACGACCAAGCTCGACGCCGACCCGGCGCCGATCGTGGTCGACGAGCCGGGCCTGGTCGAGTACCTGGGCCGTCCGCGGTTCACGCCGGAGTCGGCCGAACGCACGGCGGTGCCCGGTGTGGCGACCGGGCTGGCCGTCACGGGGCTCGGCGGCGACGTGCTCTTCATCGAGGCCGGCGCCACGGAGAACGGCGCCGGTGAGTCCAGCTTGGTCCTGACCGGTCAGCTCGGCGACGTGATGAAGGAGTCCGCGCAGATCGCCTTGTCCTACGTGCGGGCGCACGCCGAGCAGTTGGGTGTCGACCCGAAGGCGCTGGACCGCAAGATCCACGTGCACGTCCCGGCCGGCGCCGTTCCCAAGGACGGACCGTCAGCGGGTGTGACGATGGTGACCGCACTGGTGTCGATGGCCACCGGCCGTCAGGTGCGCGCCGACGTCGGCATGACCGGTGAGGTCACGCTGAACGGCCGGGTGCTGCCGATCGGCGGTGTCAAGCAGAAGCTGCTGGCCGCCCAGCGCGCCGGGCTGTCGACGGTGTTCATCCCGCAGCGCAACGAGCCCGACCTGGACGACGTCCCTTCTGAAGTCCTGGCGGTGCTCGAGGTGAAGCCGATGACCGACGTGGCCGACATCGTCGCGCAGGCGCTGGAGCCGGCGGCCGAGACGGCGACCGTCGCGGCCTGACAACCGAATACCGCGAGCAGACGCAAATGCTCCCCAATGACCGGCGTGTCGGGGACATTTGCGTCTGCTCGCGCAGAGAGGGGTGAGGCGCACATGCCACGACGCGGAGAGCCGCTGCGCAAGCTCGGCTTCCTGACCATCGGCCGGTTCGACGCCGCCGACCCGCGCCCCGGCATCGAGGAGACCCTCGAGGTGATCGAGCGGGCCGAGGCGCTCGGGTTCGACAGTGTGTGGCTGCGCTGCAGGCACCTGCAGCCCGGGATCTCGTCACCCGTGGCGATCATGGCGGCCGCGAGCCAGCGCACCCGCCGCATCGAATTGGGTACGGCGGTGATCCCGCTGGGGCTGGAGAACCCGTTCCGGCTCGCCGAGGACCTCGCCACCGTCGACCTGCTGTCGGGTGGCCGCATCAACCCGGGTGTGTCGATCGGCACACCGATGCAGTACGACCACTACAAAGCCGCGCTGTACCCGGAATCGCACGACCTGCAGGACTTCTCGAAGGAGCGGGTGCTTCGGCTGCTGCGGGCGCTGCGCGGTGAACCGGTCAGCGACTTCGCCGGCACCGTCGGCATCGAACAGTTCACCGACCACGTGCAGCCGCACTCCCCCGGCCTGGCCGACCGGCTCTGGTACGGCGGCGGGCTGACATCGGCGATCTGGGCGGCCGAGCAGGGGCTCAACTACCTCACGAGCTCCGTGGTGAGCACGCAGGACATCTCCGGGGGCACGTCCTGCGTTGACTTCGCCACCATCCAGGGCCAGCAGATCGACGCCTACCGGGCACACCACCCCCGTCCCGAACGGGCCCGTGTCTCACAGGGTCTGGTCGTCATCCCGACCGACTCCGCCACCGACGGGCAGGTGCGGAGTTACCGGGAGTACGCCGCAAGCCGCCTCGAACGGACCAGGACACCGCAGGGACCGCGAGGCATGCTGTTCTCCCCCGACCTCGTCGGCCCCTCCGACGAACTCGCCGACCGGCTGTACGCGCACGCCGGCTTCCAGCGCGCCGACGAGGTGGCGTTCGCGCTGCCCTTCACCTTCCGGCCCGAGGACTACGCCCAGATCATCGGCGACCTCGCCGAGCACCTCGGACCCCGACTGGAGTGGTCGCCCGCCGACTCACGCTGACGAACCGCGTTACCGTCATGGCGTGGCCTACGACACCGAACTGGCCGACCGCATCCGGGAGCTGCTCGCCGCCGAGCCGGGCGTCGACGAGAAGCGGATGTTCGGCGGCCTGGCATTCCTGATCAACGGCAACATGGCCGTAGCGGCCAGCGGCAGAGGCGGCCTGATGGTCCGCGTCCCGCCGGAGGAGACCGAGCGGCTGCTGCGGCGCGACCACGTCTCGCCGATGGTGATGGCCGGCCGCGAGACCAGGGGCTGGCTGCGGGTCGCCGACGACGGCGTGAAGACCATGCGCCAGCTCCAGTCGTGGGTGCGTCGCGGCGCGGGCTACGCCGCGAGCCTGCCAGCCAAGTGAGGACGTTTCCCGGCACGGCCCACGGGTAAGCCGGACGTGATGGGAGCGAAGGCCGATCAGCTGGTCCGGCGACTGCTGGACTGCGCGGGCACCACGTACGCCGAAGAGGCCGGTGTCCACCTGAAGAACACCCCGATGCCGCTGTTCCAGCTGCTGACGCTGTGCATGCTGGCCAGCAAGCCGATCGACGCCACCATCGCCATGCGGGCCGGACACGAACTGTTCACCGCGGGCATCCGCACGCCGGACGCGGTGCTGGAGGCCAAGCGGCAGAAGATGATCGACGCGTTCGGCAGGGCGGGTTACGCGCGCTACGACGAGAGCTCGGCCACCCGGCTCACCGACATGGCGACCGCGGTGCGCGACGGCTACTCGGGTGACCTCCGCGCCCTCGCCGAATCGGCCGGCCACGACGTGGCGGCGGCGAAGAAGCTGCTCAAGGAGTTCAAGGGCATCGGCGACACCGGCGCCGACATCTTCCTGCGCGAGGTGCAGGACACCTGGACCTGGGTGCGGCCCCACTTCGACGACCGGGCTCGCCGCGCCGCGAAGGCACTCGGCCTGCCCACCGAGCGCCTCGGGGAACTCGCGCCCGGCCGCAACGCCGCGCTGGCCGCCGCACTGGTGCGGGTGTCCCTCGACGACACGCTGCGCGACGAGATCGCCGGGTAGATGATCCGCATCGGCACCTCCGGCTGGTCCTACGACCACTGGACCGACGTGCTCTACCCACCGAAGCTGCCGGTCGCCAAGCGGCTCGCGCACTACGTCGCCGAGTTCGACACCGTCGAACTGAACGCCAGCTTCTACCGGTGGCCGCGCGACGCCACGTTCGAGGGCTGGCGGCAACGCCTCCCCGACGGCTTCACCATGACCGTCAAGGCCCACCGCGGGCTGACCCACTACCGCAGGCTGGCGTCCCCGGAACCGTGGATCGAGCGGTTCGAGCGCTGCTGGACCGCGCTCGGCGACAAGAGCGAGGCACTCCTGGTCCAGCTGCACCCCGCCCTCGCGCGCGACGACGACCGGCTCGACCACTTCCTGACGCTGATGCCCGACCGCATCCCGGTCGCGATGGAGCTTCGTCACCCGTCCTGGAACGATGACGCGGTGTTCGCGCTACTGGAACGCCACCGGACCGCCTACGTCGTGATGAGCGGGCCCGGCATGCCGTGCGTGGCACGGGCGACGAGCGACCGGGTGTACGTGCGGCTGCACGGCCCTGACGACGGTCCGCTCTACGCGGCGGCCTACTCCGACGACGCGCTGCGGCAGTGGGCCGACCTGATCGCCGGCTGGGCGGACGAGGGCAGGCGCGTGGTCGTCTATTTCAACAACGACCTGGGCGGCCACGCCGTCCGCAACGCGCGCACGCTGCGGGAGCTGCTGTCCAACCGCACCCCGGCGTACCGCCGGAATGAGGTTCCGGCACGCTGAAGCACTGACATGCGTGCCACAACTCTGATCGCGACGGCCTCCGCGGCGCTCGCCCTCGCGGGCTGCACTGCCGACACCGTCGTCAACACCGAAGAATCCGCCGCGCCGTCAGCCGCCGCGGCACCGCCACCGCCGGCCGGCCCGCCGCCCAGCAACGCGCACCTGGTCAACGCCTTCTACTACGGCGCGCCGGTGGACGGCCGGACCCGCTACTTCTTCACCACCCCGTCGGGACGCTGGCAGTGCGCCGTCGTGGCCCGGGAGCGGGCCGGCTGCCAGGCCGCCACGGGGACGCTGAGCATCACCGGCGCCCCCGAGACGGTGCCCGACTCCACCGGCGAGCCGACCGCACCCACGGCCGTCATGGTCGAGCGCGAGGGCGACGCCCGGTTCGTCGCGCAGGAGCAGCCCGAGTTCGGGCTGGACCCGGGTCCGGCGAACGTGCTGCCCTTCAACCGGATACTCGCCGTCGGAGGTTTCCGGTGCAACGTGCAGGAGGCCACCGGGATCTCGTGTCTGAGCGAACGCAGCGGCCGCGGATTCAGCTTCTCCGACGAGGGATTCGCGCCGCAGTACACCGACGTGCCCGCGGGGGCGCCGTAGTCTCCACTTCGCCATCGCGCCACGGGTGTGACAAGAATGAAGGCGACACCGTGGAGGGGTATCCGGGTGGGGCGTGGACCGTTTCGCGCTGTCGCCGGTACCCGCGCGAGACCGACGGCAGAAAGGCGAGCGGACGTGACCGTGGCCCCCGACGAGCTGACCGGAACCGAACAGGCGGTGCTCCTGGTGCTGATGGCCGAATGCCGGCCGGTGCCCAACCCGGAGCTCAAGAACCTCGGCCCGGCGCTCGACCAGTCGAGTAGGAACCGGCTGCAGCGGCGTGGCCTGATCGAGGTGACCTCCGGGCGGCCGATGGTGCTCGAGCTCACCGACGACGGCTGGGCGACATGCCGATCGCTGTTCGGAGCCACCGCCCCGGCCCGGCCCTCCGGACAGGGCCGGGCGCTGTACACGCTGATGAAGGCGCTCGACCGGCACCTCGACCGGACCGGGCTCTCGCTGGCCGAGGCGTTCGGGCCGGCCCTGGACGAGGACGTCGACACCCGCGTCCGCCGGAGCTATCGGCAGCTGTCGCGCCGTCCCGGCGGCTGGGTGGGACTCGCGGCGCTGCGCGAACACCTGACCGAGGTGCCGCGCGACGAGCTCGACGCCGCACTGCTGCGGCTGGAACGGCAGCCCGGAGTGAGCCTCATACCCGAGGAGAACCGCAAGGCGCTGACCGAGGATGACCGGGCCGCGGCGCTGCGCATCGGCAACGCGGACAACCATCTGATCGCGATCGAGTCCTGATGCAGACACAGCACCGGGAGGCGCTCGGCGCGCTGCGGCTCAACTCCGTGATGAGCCTGGACGACATCTGGCATTCGCAGAGCACCCACATCGGCGGTCTGCACGAGGACGCACTGGCGGACGTGATGACCGCCTTCCATGAGGTCAGGCGATACCCCGACGCCGCGCCGCTGGGTGTCGTCATCCGGGGACGCGCCGGATCGGGCAAGACCCACCTGCTGGGTCAGGTCCGCGAGCGGGTGCAGGCCGAAGGCGGCTTCTTCTTCATGGTGGAACTGCTCGACGCCACCACCTTCTGGCAATCCGCGCGCGGCGGCATCCTTGAGAGCCTGGGCAGGCCGGGAGCCGTCGAGGAGACCCAGCTCAAGGACCTGCTGTGGCACCTGTCCACGCCCGCGAAGATCGGTCGTGCCACCCGGCGGGACGTCGTGCGCGGTGAGGATCTCGATCCGGAGATGCTCGACGAATTCGTCGTCGCGTGCACGAAGGCCCACGGCGACACCGTGCGGCAGTGCCGTCATGCGCTGCGGGCGCTGATCCTGCTGGGCGCCACCGATCCGTCGCTGCAGGACATGGGTGAGGCGTATCTGACGTCGACCGACGACTCCGGCGGAGATGACCGGGCGGCCTGGGGTCTGCGCCGGCCGGGCAAGACACCGCAGGAGACGGTGCGCGACATCGCGCGTCTCGTCGCGCTCGCGGGACCGGCCGTCATCGGCATCGACCAGATCGACACGCTGCTCGCCCAGTCGGCGGGCAGCACCGATGCGCCGGGCAGCGTCTCCGACAACCGGAATCTCGAACACGTCGCGCACGGCTTGATGTCCATCAAGGAGGCGATGCGGCGCACGGTCCCGGTGGTGGCATGCCTGCCGAGCGTGTGGGAGCTGATCCGCGAACGGGCCACCGCCTCGGTGCCCGACCGCTTCCGCGAAACCCATGTGCTGGAACGCGTGCCGAGCGCGGCGATCGGCCGCTCGATCCTCGAGCGCCGCTTCGCGGCCGGATACGCCGTGTCACGCTTCGACCCGCCCTATCCGAGTTGGCCGATCCTGCCGTCCGCCTTCGACGACGCTCCGCAGTACACGCCGCGCCGGCTGCTGCAGCGGGCCGACGCGCACGTGCGCGCCTGCCTGCAAAGCGGCTCGCTGACCGAACTCGCCCACCTCAACGACGAGACACCCGAGCCCGCGTCCGCGGCCACGGGCGCCGAACGGCACGCCGCGAACACCCACGAGCTGGACCGCCGATTCGCCGAATACCGCGGCGGGGCGGTGGTGGAGGCGGCGCTGGACCCCGACGGCGAGGACACGACGATGCCGAGCCTGCTCGCGGCCGGCCTCGAGGCCTGGATCACCGAGCGCGGCGACGCCGGTCAGGCCTTCCGGCTCGACCCGCCGCCGGGACGGCATGTCGTGCTGCACGGTCGGTTGCGGCAGAGCCTGGACGACGCGACCGACGACGAGCGGCACTGGGCGTTCCGCGCCATCGCCCACGGCAACGCCGTCGCCGTGCAGAACCGGATCCGCAAAGCATGGGACGCAACGGGAATCAGCTCGGACCCGGACCGGCGGAAACTCCTGCTGCTGCGCAATCCGCGGTGGCCCGGCGGCGCCAAGACGGCTGCCCTGATCGCCGAGGTGGAGGCGGCGGGGGCGCGCACCGTCCCGATCGGCCGAGAGGACCTGCGTACCCTCGCCGCACTGCGCGACCTGTTCGACGACAACGATCCCGATCTGCCGGAATGGCTGCGCCTGCGACGGCCCGCGCACGGGATCACGGTCTTCCGCGAGGCGTTCGGAGACCTCACCGGCGATCCGCCACCGCCGGTGCCCGAACCCGTTGCGGCGCAACATCCTACGCCGAGCACCGAGCCCGCAGTGCCGACCTACGCCGCGGTCGAGGAATCGGTCGGCGACGTGCCGCTCGGAGTGGACGCCGCAGGCGCGCCGCTGACGGTGAATCTGCTGGCGCTGCGCAAACACACCGCCATCTTCGCCGGGTCGGGGTCCGGCAAGACGGTGATGATCCGGCGGCTGATCGAGGAGTGCGCGCTGCGCGGGGTCTCGTCGATCGTCCTGGACGTCAACAACGACCTGTCCCGCCTCGGCGAGGCATGGCCGACGCCGCCTCCGGGCTGGAACGCCGCTGACGACGCCCGCGCGGCGCAGTACCTCGACGGCACCGAGGTGGTGATCTGGACGCCACGCAAGAACTCCGGCAGACCGCTGTCCTTCCAGCCGTTTCCGGACTTCGCGGGCGTCCTCGACGACGACGAGGAGTTCGACGACGCGGTGGAATCCGCCGTGGCCGCGCTCGAGGTGCGGGCACTCACCGCGGGCAGGACCGCCAAGGCCAACCTGTCCCGCGCGGTGCTCAAGGAAGCGTTGCGGCACTACGCCCGTCGCGAACCCGACGCGACACTGCCGGGGTTCATCGCCATGCTCGGTGACCTGCCCCATGGCGTCACCGAACTGGCCAAGGGACCCAGACTGGCCGCCGAGCTGGCCGAGAACCTGCACGCCGCGATGGTCAACGACCCGCTGTTCGGTGGGCGGGGCACGCCCGTCGATCCCGGCCGGCTGCTCACCCCGTCTGCGGGACACCGGGCGCGGGTGTCGGTGATCAGCATGATCGGTCTGACCAGCGAGCAGCAGCGCGAAGGCTTCGTCAATCAGCTGCAGATGGCGTTGTTCTCCTGGATCAAGCGCCATCCCGCCGCCGACCGGCCGCTGGGCGGACTGCTGGTGATGGACGAGGCCCAGAATTTCGCGCCGTCGGACCGGCACACCGCCTGTACCCGCAGCACGCTGGCGCTGGTGTCGCAGGCCCGCAAGTACGGGCTGGGACTGGTGTTCGCCACCCAGGCGCCGAAGGGACTGCACCTCAACATCCCCGGCAACTCCGCGACGCAGTTCTACGGCCTGCTGAACGCGCCTGCGCAGATCGCGGTGGCCCGGGAGATGGCCCGCGCCAAGGGCGGTGAGGTGCCCGACATCAGCAAGCTGCGGGCGGGCAACTTCTATGTCGCGCTGGAGGGCAACGCGTTCCACAAGATCCGCGCCCCGTGGTGCCTGTCGCACCATCCGCAGAGTCCGCCCACCACCGACGAGGTGCTCGACATCGCCCGGCGCGGGGTCACCGGGAGCTGATCACCGGCTCCGGCTGTGCCGCCACCGCGTCGACGTCCTCGCCGCGCAGGACGCTGCGCATCCGCTCGCTGTCGAGCTGTCCCTCCCAGCGCGCCACCACCAGCGTGGCGACACAGTTGCCGAGCAGGTTGACCGACACCCGCATCGAGTCCATGATCCGGTCGGCGCCGAGCAGCAGCGCCACGGCGGCCACCGGGATGGCGCCGTGGCCGATCGCGGCGACGGTGGCCGACAGCGCCAGGAACGACGAACCCGGTACACCCGCCATGCCCTTGGACGTCAGCATCAACACCAGCACCGCCATCACCTGTTCGCCGATGCTGAGGTCGACCCCGAGCGCCTGCGCCAGGAACAGCACGCAGATGGACAGATACAGCGTGGCGCCGTCGAGATTGAACGAGTATCCCGTCGGGACCACGAGACCCGTTGTGGTACGCGAACATCCGGCGAAGATCAGCTTGTCCATGATGCGGGGCAGCACCACCTCGGTGGACGCGGTGCCCAGCGCGAGGAACAGCTCGTCCTTGATGTAGGTGACGAAGCGCCACAGGTTGACCCCGGCGAGGAACCACGAGATCGTCGCGAGGATGCCGATGAACAGCGCGGCGCCGAGATAGCACGCGGCGATCAGCTTGGCGTAGCTGCCCAGTGACGAGATGCCGTACTGGCCGATGATGTAGGCCATCGCGCCGAATGCGGCGACCGGCGCGAGCCGCATGATCCAGCCGATGATCGTGAAGAAGATGGTCGACAGGTGCTCGATCATCTCGAACACGACAGGCGGGCCGTGCTCGCCGAACTTGGCCAGCGCCAGCCCGAACAGCACCGCGAAGAACAGCACCTGCAGCAGGTGGTTCTCGGCGAACGCCGACACCACCGAGGCCGGGATGATGTCGAGCAGGAATTCCACGGTGTGCGGCAGTTCGCCGTCATTGGTCTTGGCCGCGACCGCGTCGGCGCCGGTGGCCAGGGTGTCGGCGTCGATGTCGAAGCCGGCACCGGGTTTGACGAGGTTGCCTATCACCAGACCGAACAGCAGCGCGAAGGTGGTGACGACCTCGAAGTAGACGAGCGCCTTGACGCCGATGCGTCCCACCGACTTCAGGTCGCCGACGTGGGCGATGCCGATCACCACGGTGCAGAAGATGATCGGGGCGATCAGCATCTTGATCAGCTTGATGAACGCGTCGGCGACCGGTTTGAGGTCGGCGCCGAACGCCGGCCACAGCCAGCCGACCAGGATTCCCGCCACGATCGCGATCATCAGCTGGATGAACAGCGAGGAGTACCAGGGCTTGCGCGGCGCTGCGGCGCCGGCGTCGTCGTTCTGCAGAGCGCTGTCCGTCATCGACCTTTCATAGCGACGGCGGGTTTCGGCGCGGTGAGTGTCGCGTAACGGCGGCGATAAGCGATGGCGGGACCGGCCACCGTGGTGACCGGTCCCGAGTTCGTGCCCGCTAGGGCTGCTTCTGGCCCGGGATGCCCTCGTAGGCGATGTCACCGGTCTTGAGATTCTGGTTGATCAGATCCGGCAGACCGTCGAGGAACTTCTGCCGCTCGGTCACCACGTGCTGGATCGCGACGTCCACGTTGTCCTTCGTGATCGCCGGCATGATGTACACGGGATTGGTGTTGACCTGCTCCCCCTTGACCAGCTTGTCGGCGACCGCGAGACCCGCCGCCAGTTCGACGGTGCCGTTCTGCAGTGACGTGCCGATGAATTCGCCGCTCTTCACGGCGTTCAGGCCGTCCTCGATGCCGTCGATCCCGACGATGGGCACGTCGCTGCGACCCACCTCCTTGAGGGCCTGAAGGGCGCCCAGACCCATGTCGTCGTTCTGCGCGACCACACCGGTGATCTGGTTGCCGAAGCCCGAGATCCAGTTCTTCATCTTGTTGACGGCCTCGTCGCGCTTCCAGTTCGCGGTGTCGCGGGCCAGCACCTTGATGTCGGGGTACTTCTTCAGCGTCTGCTCGATGCCCTCACTGCGGTCGAGTTCGCCGGACTGCCCGAGCGGTCCCTGCAGGATGACGATGTTGCCGCGGCCGCCGAGGCGGTCGGCCATCATCTGCATCTCCTGCGCCCCGGCCGCCACGTCGTCGGGTTGGACGTTGCCCGCGATGTCCTTGCTCTCCAGCGCGGCGTTGACCGGCACCAGCGGGATGCCCCTCGCCTTGGCCGAGGCCACCTGGGGTCCCAGCGAGTCCGCCTGCACCGGCACCACGATGATGGCGTCGACGCCCTGGTTGATGTACGAGTCGATCTGACTGGCCTGGGTGGAGACGTCCAGATTGGCCGAGTTCCAGACCAACTCGATGTTGTTGGCCTCGGCGTAGGTGTCCATGCCCTCCTTGCCCGCGGTGATGAAGGAGCTCATGTCGTAGACCGACACGCCGATCCTCGTGCTGTCGCTGTTGGCCTCGGTGTCGCCGGCCCCGCAGGCGGTCAGCCCCAACCCCAGCACACCGGCGGCGCCGACGGCGGCCCACTTCGTTCCCAGTCCCATGACGTCTCTCACTCTCGTTGATCGAAGGAAAACTGCCTGTGTCGGGCGTGCGAATCCGGTCATGTCCGTCTTCGGGTGGACCAGACGTCGACGGCCACCGCCGCCACGATGAGCACGCCCTTGATCACGTCCTGCCAGTACGCGGGCACCACGAGGATGTCGAGCCCGTTGTTGAGCGTCTGGATGATGAACAGCCCCAGCACCGTTCCCCACACCGTGCCGCGTCCGCCCATCAGGCTCGCGCCGCCGATCACCACCGCGGCGATCGCGTCGAGTTCGTATCCCTGCCCGAGGTTCGGTGGCCCCGAGATGACCCGCGAGGCCAGCATCACCCCGGAGATGCCGGCCAGCAGACCCGACAGCGCGTAGACGCTGAAGAGGACGTTCTTGGCGTTGATGCCGGCGATCTCGGCCGCCGACCTGTTGCCGCCGACCGCATACACCCGCATGCCGTAGGTGGTGCGCTTCATCACCACCGCCAGCACCACGATGCCGACGATCATGACCAGCACCGGGATCTGCAGGCCGAGGATCTTGGTGTTGGCGATCGACCCGAATTCCGCGGGCAGTCCGTTGATCGGCGCGCCACCACCGATCACGTAGGCCATGCCGGAGCCCGCCGTCAGCGTCCCGAGGGTGGCGATGAACGGGGGGACGTTGAGGCGGGACACCAGGATTCCGTTCAACGAGCCGACCGCGAGACCGACGATCATGGCCACCAGAACCGTCATCCACACCTGGCCGGGGTTGGCCTTCGCCGTCGCCGCTCCCGCCATCGCCGACACCGCGATGACACTGCCCACCGAGAGGTCGATCCCTCCGGTCAGCACCACCAGCGTCTGCCCGAGCGCGATGAGGGCGAACGGCGCCGCCGCGACGAGGATGGTCACCAGGTTGTCGACGGTGCCGAATCGCGCACTGCGGTAACTGAAGTAGGCGATCACCAGCAGCATGATGATGACCATCGAGTACCGCAGTGCCAGGCCGCTCAGCCACGCCCGGGAGAACAGTTTGACCGGTTCGCCGGTGATCGGCGAGGTCACCGTAGCCGATCCTGCCTGGCCCGCGTCCTCCTCGGTGCCGGTGGGGGTGCTCACGTGTCCTCCTCCGTTGATCCAGCGGGAATCCGGTCGCCCGGTCCATCCAGCGCGGTCGCCATCCGGAACACCGACTCCTGTACCGACGGGTGGTCCAGCGCCTCCCGGTCGAGCTCTCCGACCAGCGCGCCGCCGCGCATGACGAAGGCCCGGTGGGACAACCCGATGATCTCGGGCATGTCCGACGACGCCATCACCACCGCCATCCCGGCGGCGGCGAATTCGGTGATGATGCGGTAGATCTCACTGCGGGCGCCGACGTCGACGCCGCGGGTGGGCTCGTCGAGCAGCAGCACGTTGACGTCGCCGGTCAGCCAGCGGGCCAGCACCACCTTCTGCTGGTTGCCGCCCGACAGCGTCCCGACCTGTTGGTTCAGTCCCCGGCTGCGCAGGCGGACCGAGGACATCACGTCGGACACCGCCTTGGTGCGGGCCTTTCCGCGCAGCCATCCCGCGACGCTGAACGACGACAACCGGGGCAGTGACCCGTTGTCCAGCACGCTCATCGACAGCACCACGCCGGAGATCTTGCGGTCCTCGGGGACCATCGCCATCCCGGCGGCGATCGCCGCGGCGGGAGCGTTGCGCTTCACCGGCCTGCCGCGCACCACGATGTCGCCGGCAGTGGTGTGCCGGGCGCCGAACACGGCCTCGAGGAGTTCGGTGCGCCCCGCGCCCACCAGGCCCGCGAGTCCGAGGATCTCGCCGGCGGCCACGGAGAACGACACCGCTTCGGCCGCGCCGTCGACGTGCAGGTCCCGAATCTCGAGCACCTTCTCGGTACCGGGTTCGGTGCGGTCGGGGAAGAGTGCGTCGAGCTCGCGGCCGATCATGGCGGTGACGATGTCGTCGTCGGTCACGTCGGCGATCGGGGCGTCGAGGATCAGGCCGCCGTCGCGCAGCACCACGGCGCGGTCGGCGATGGCGCGGATCTCGGCCATCTTGTGCGTCGTGTAGACCATCGCCACGCCGTGTTCGCGCAGCCTGCGCACGATGGAGTAGAGACCCTCCACCTCACGCTCGGAGATCGCCGAGGTGGGCTCGTCGAGCATCACCACCTGTGCGCCGGTGCGGGCGGCCTTGACGATCTCCACGATCTGGCGCAATCCGACCGGCAGGCTGCCCATCCGGGCCGTCGGGGAGATGCCGACGTCGAAGACGGCGAGCGTCTCGCGCGCCTCGGCGATCATCGCCCGCCGGTTCAGGAACGGGCCGCGGCGGATCTCCCGGCCGACGAAGAGGTTCTCGTAGACCGTCATGTCCTCGATCGAGGCCAGTTCCTGCGGCACGATGGCCACACCGTGGCGCACGGCGTCCCTCGGATTGCCAGGAGCAAGGTGGGCGCCGCGCACCGACACCGTCCCGGCATCGGCGTGGTACTGGCCGCTGATGATCTTCATCAGCGTCGACTTGCCGGCGCCGTTTTCGCCGGCGAGTGCGGTCACCGTGCCTGGTTCGAGGGTCAGCGTCACCCCGCGCAGGACCGGTACGCCACCGAAACTCTTGGTGACTCCGGCACATTCGAGCACCGCGCTGCTCACGATGGCATCTCCGTCGACGTCGGGCCGGACCGCGGAAGCGGCGACTCGCAGACCGCCGATCCCGTCATGCCAGTCAGCCCTTTCCGGACGAACCGCACCGGGTTCCTCCGCCGTGTGGGCGGGAACACTCTCCCGCTCGCTTGTGAGGTGGATCATGCTCTGGACTATGCTCATATGTCAACGGCTCTGCACATATGTGCACGGGACGTCCGCGGCGGACGTGGGAGGGGCGGCATGGGGCCCGACGAACTGTTCGAGCGTGCGCTGGTGGCGCGCCGGTACTACCTGGAGGGCCGCACCAGGATCCAGATCGCCGAAGAACTCGGGGTGTCCCGCTTCAAGGTGACCCGCATGCTGGACGAGGCCCTCGAATCGGGCATGGTCGAGATCAAGATCCACAACCCGGGATCGGTCGACGTCGACCTGTCCACCGCGGTGCAGCGCCGGTTCGGCCTCCAGCACGTGTACGCGGTGGCGACCGACTCCCGCAACACGGCCGACCGGGTCCAGGCGGTCGCCAAGGCGATGGCCGAACTGCTGCAGTCGATCCTGCGCGACGGCGACGTGGTGGGGGTCGACTGCGGTCGCACGCTCGCCCACATCGCGCCCCATCTGACGACGCTGCCGCGATGCGACGTCGTCCAGCTGAGCGGCATGGCCGGCGCCATCACCGGCAACGGCCTCGATCTGGTGCGGCGGATCAGCGAGGTCAGCGGCGGGCAGTCCTGGCCGCTGTACGCCCCCCTCGTCGTCCAGGACGGCCGCACCGCCGAGGCGCTGCGGGGCAACCAGCAGATCCGGGCCACGGTGGGCCGGTATCCGGATGTCACATGCGCTCTGGTGTCGGTCGGGGCGTGGAAGCCCGGAGCGTCGCAGACCCACCTGTCGCTGACGGCAGCCGAGGTCGCGCGGTTCAGCAAGGCGCGGGTGTGCGCCGAGACGTGTGCGCTGCTACTCGACGAGGACGGCCAGCGTGTGCCGGGCCTGGACGACCGCAGGATGGGCATCGGGGAAGCAGCGCTGCGGGCGATCCCGACCCGGATCGCGATCGTCACCGGTGCCGAGAAGATCGCCGCCACCAGGGCGGTGCTCTGCTCCGGGCTGGTCACGGCGATCGTCACCGACAGCGACATCGCGGCAGCGCTACTCGACTGATCGAACGAATGAAAGGGTGTGACACCACATGACCTCTCCTGCAGTGGATCTCGACTTCCGGCTCGACGAAAAGGTCGCGCTGGTCACCGGTGGGGCGTCCGGCATCGGCGCGGCGATCGTCGCGGCCCTCGCCGCGAAGGGCGCCCGGATCGCGGTGGTGGACCTCGACGCGTCGGGCGCGCAGACAGCGGCGCAGGCACTCGGAGCGGACAGCAGGGGTTTCGGCTGTGACGTCTCCGACGCCGGGTCGGTCCTTGCCGTCGTCGAGGAGGTGATGGCGAGCTTCGGGCGCATCGACGTGCTGGTCAACAGCGCGGGCATCGTGATGCTCGCGCCCGCCGAGGAACTGACGCCCGACGCGTGGGACGCCACGATCGACGTGAACCTCAAGGGCACCTTCCTGATGTGCCAGGCGGTCGGCAACCGGATGCTGGCGGCCGGTCGTGGGGTCATCGTGAACATGGCGTCCCAGGCCGCCAGCGTCGCCCTCGACCAGCACGTCGCCTACTGTGCGTCCAAGTTCGGGGTGGTCGGCGTCTCGAAGGTGCTGGCGTCCGAGTGGGCGGGCCGCGGCGTCCGGGTGAACACGATCTCACCGACGGTCGTCCTCACCGAACTGGGGCGCAAGGCCTGGGACGGACCGCGGGGCGAGGCGATGAAGAAGCTCATCCCCACCGGGCGCTTCGCCTACCCCGACGAGATCGCCGCGGCGGCGGTCTTTCTGGCGTCCGACGCGGCGGCGATGATCAACGGCGCCGACCTGGTGATCGACGGCGGCTACACGATCCGCTAGCCGCTACAGCAGCGCCGCGGTGCCGTCCTCGCGCACCGTGACCTTGACACCGGCGATGTCACCCTCCACCGTGGCGGCCGCGTCGCCGGCGTCGGTGATCACCGCGAGGGTGCGGGCGTCGTCGGGCGTCCGTACGGCGAGGTAGGCCTTCTCGGGTGCGCCGTCGCGGTCGAACGGGGTGGTCCACGCCTCGACGGTGCCGGTGCCGGACCACTCCACCAGCGAGGTCCGGGTGGGCTCCAGGTCGACCTCGGATTGTACGTCCTGCCAACGGAATTCGTGTGCGGGCGGCTCGGTGCCGTAGACACCGAAGCTGTGTTTGGTGAGGTAGCCGCCGTTGGCGGTGATCAGGCCGCGTCTGCCGCGTCCGGCGGTCAGTTGCTCGGCCATGGTGGCGATGGAGTGCGTGACGTAGTTGTTCCACGGCCCGCCGGCGAACGTCAGCCCGCCGGTCACCGTCAGCGGCCGCGCGGGGTCCGCCACCGGCAGTCCGAGTTCGGCGGCGGCCACCTGCACGGCGGACGGGAAGCACGAGTAGACGTCGACGAGGTCGATCCGGTCGAGATCGGTGCCCGCAAGCACCAGCACCCGACGACCCGCGATCCGGATCGCCGGTGACCTGTGGAACTCCGAGCGCTCCGAGATCGCATACGTGTCATGGGAGTCGGTGCCGGCGTACGGGAAGACCCAGCGTTCTTCGGGCACCTGCAGCCGCCGCGCCTGCTCGACCGAGGTCAGGATCAGTGCCGCGCCCTGATCGACCATGTTGTTCGAGTTCATCAGCTTGGTGTAGGGCCAGCTGATCATCCGGTTCGTCGGACCGGGCCGCCAGATATCCTCTGCGACAACGGGTTCACGGCTCCACGCGTGCGGGTTTCCCGCGGCCACCGCGCTGAACTGCGCCCACAGTTCACCGATGCGGCGCCGGTGTGACTCCGGGTCCTCCCCCGTCGCGATCCGCACCGCCTGCTCGAACATCGGGTAGACGTGGGCGGGCCGTCCCAGCTCGATGCGCATCTCGGCGTCGCCGGCCATCGGCACGTCTTCGGCTCCCGGCGGTGTCGGCAGCGATTCGTCCTGTCGCGTCCAGTCAGCCTTCTCACCGCGGCGCTTCAACCTGCCACGGGTGCGCCAGGTCTCGGCGCCCGCGATCAGCACCACACCGGCCTTGCCGTCCTGGATGTCCAGGCAGGCCTGGTTGACCAGGGTCTGCGGCACGTTGCCGCCGATGCCCGAGTAGCGGGTGGCGGCGCCGCCTGCGCCGATCCGTTCGGCGAGCAGCAGCCCGGGATCGATGTACCGCCAGGACAGCAGGTTCACCACGCGCACGGAATCGACCGCCTCGAGCACCCGGGCGTCCGCGGCGGAGCGCGCCGCGGCGGCCATCAGATCGACGGGTTCCACTGCGGGATTCTCGTCGTGCTGGTTGACCTGGCCGTATCCGATGAGTACCGGCGTGGCGGGGGCGACAGGCATGGGGACAGCATGCCGGATCGCCGGGTCGATCCGGCGTCAGGGTCGCCCGGCTGTGGTGAACAGCACGCCCTCGGCGATGAGCCGGTCCACCTCGGCGACGTCGAGTGCCAGCACCTTCTGGCAGATCTCCCTGGTGTGCTCGCCCGGCATGGGCGCCGGCCGCAACTCGGCGGGCGGGATGTGCCGGTACCGGGTCGGGCCGGTCTCGGTCGGCATCGGCATCGCGAACAGCGGGTGGGTCATCTCGGAGTACAGCTCGCGGTGCCGGACCTGCGGGTCGGCCAGCACGTCGGCCGGCCGATGCATCGGTGCGGCAGGCACTCCCGACGCCTGCAACGTCTCGGCCACCTCGACCTTGTCGCGGACGGCGGTCCACGCCGAGATCGCCGACGGCTCGGCCGAACCCACGAGGCCGGCCACCGCCCGGCGGTCGGCGGCGGTGCGCAGCGAGACGACACACCATTCGTCGTCGCCCGCACACGGGTGGACGCCGTGCACGCCGCCGTCGTCGTCGACCGGCAGCCCGGCGGCGTGCGCGGCCTGCGCGACGTAGGTGACGGCCAGCTGATTCACCGCGGCCTCCGCCTGCGAGATGTGCACGTGCGCACCGGTTCCGGAGTGGTCGCGGTCGATGAGCGCAGCGAGCGCGGCGATGGCGGTGATCCTGGCCGCGACGTGGTCGGGGAAGATGGTGGTCGCGTCGAAAGGGGTTGCGGTGCCGTCGCTCCAGAGCCGGGTGATGCCCGTGCTCGCACGCACCAGCGGTCCGTAGCCCATGCGTGCACTCCACGGGCCGGTGGCGCCGAACGCGCTGCTCTCGGCAAGCACGATGCGGGGGTTCAGTGCGCGCAGCCGGTCGTAGGAGAACCCCAGCGCGTCGAGGGTTCCCGGCTTGAAGTTCGCGAACACGGCGTCGGCCCCGGCCACCAGGCCCGCGAACACCTCGGCGCCCGCGGGGTGCCGCAGATCGACACCGAGGCTGTACTCATTGCGGTGGGTCAGCGCCCATGACCGGCTCATCGGCTGCCCCGGCGCGGTCTGCCGCAGCCCGTCGGGGTACGCCGCGCTCTCCACCTTGATCACCTCGGCGCCGAGATCCGCGAAGAGCCGGCCCAGCTCGCCGCCGGCGACGATCACCCCGAGGTCGAGGATGCGCAGTCCGTCGAACGGGCGCAGCGGTCGATCGGCCGTCGGCGGGGCCGGTGACGGCGTTGTGCGCCAACCGGATCCGGGGTGATCGAGGGTGGATGCTGCGCGCCGGTGACCGACGTGCTCCCCGTCGACGACGAACGGTCCTGCGGGCACATCGAGCCGCCTGCCGGGTACCGGCTCGATGACCGACAGCGCGCCGACCGCGCGGAAATGCTCACACCGCAGCGCCTCGGCGGGGGTGAGCACCGCCGCGATCGGCACGCCGCGGGCCTGGCCCTGCTCGACCAGTTCCGCGACGGACCGCGACGCGAAGAGTTCGGCGATCGCCGCGTTGAGTGCCTCCGACGCGGCGTAGCGGGCAGCAATGGTCTCGAACGACGGGTCGGCGAACCGTTCGGGTTCGCCCAGCCACCGCCACATCCCGCGCCACTGCCGCGCCGAGAGCAGGCAGATCCGCACGTGGCCGTCGGCGCATCCGAAGATCGGGTAGATCTGCTGGTTGCGGGGCCGGCCCCGCCACAGTTCGGCGGAACGCTTGCGGCCCACCGCGGCCTGGCCTTCCGACCCGAAGGGTGGGTCCAGTGCCTGCACCACCGCCTCGAATCGGGAGAAGTCGATGTGCTCTGCGTGCCCGCCTCGCAACCGGTGGAAGTGGGCGACAAGAGCCGCCCAGGCCGCCTGCACGGCAGCCGTCCCCGATGCCAGGCCCGCGGGGGGCAGCACCGGCGCACCGGCTGTCGGGCCGGACCGCGACAAAGCCGTGGACAGCGCGTAGAGCACCGGATCGGTGGCCCGCCACGATGCCCGCGGGCCCGTCGCGCCGAAGTCGCTGACCGACAGCACGACCAGATGCGGCCAGCGGGCCGCGACCGTCCCCGCAGGCAGCCCGAACGCCTCGAGCCGGCTGCGTCGGCCGCTGTCCACCACGATGTCGGCGCCGGTGAGAAGGTGCGCGAACCGGGTGCGGTCCGCCGCTGACCGCGGGTCCAGCACGACGCCGCGCTTGCCGGCGTTGTGCACGGCGTACGCGATGCTCGACCCCGCGATCGCCGGCCGCGCGTCCCGGTCGGCAGCACCGCCGGGGGTTTCGATTTTCAGCACGTCGGCCCCGAGATCGGCGTACATGCGGCCGATCCCGTCGGAATCGGCGTCGCCGGCGTCGAGCACCCGCAGCGAGGCCAGCAGTGTCCGCACCGCCACAGGCTAGTGCGTGCGCGGATCCGCTTGAAGATCACGTGTTCGGGTAGACGGTCGGCACCCGAAGTTCACCCGCCGTGACCAGAATGAGCCAGATGACCAGCCAGATGACCGACGAGTCGCTGTCCCCCACCCTCACCGACGACGAACTGGACCTGATCAACGCCTACTGGAGGGCCGCCAACTACCTGTCCGTCGGCCAGATCTACCTGCTGGACAACCCGCTGCTGCGCGAGGACCTCGCCGCCGAACACATCAAGCCCCGGCTACTCGGCCACTGGGGCACCACGCCGGGGCTCAACCTCGTCTACGCCCATCTGAACCGCATCATCCGGGAGCGGGACGCCGACGTCATCTACATCACCGGCCCCGGTCACGGTGGACCCGGACTGGTGGCCAACGCCTACCTCGAGGGCACCTACACCGAGGTCTACTCCGGCATCGCCGAAGGCGTCGACGGGATGCGAAAGCTGTTCCGGCAGTTCTCCTTTCCCGGCGGGATCCCCAGCCATGTGGCCGCCGAGACGCCGGGCTCGATCCACGAGGGCGGCGAGCTCGGCTACGCGCTCGTGCACGCCTACGGCGCCGCCTTCGACAACCCGGACCTGGTGGTGGCCTGCGTGATCGGCGACGGCGAAGCCGAAACCGGCCCGCTGGCCGCCAGCTGGCACTCCAACAAGTTCCTCGATCCGGTGACCGACGGCGCGGTGCTGCCCATCCTGCACCTCAACGGCTACAAGATCGCGAACCCGACCGTGCTGTCCCGCATTCCGCAGGAGGAACTCGAAGCGCTGTTCTACGGCTACGGCTACCGGCCGATCACCGTCGCGGGCGACGACCCCGCGAACGTGCACCAGCAGTTGGCCACCGCGCTGGACGAGGCGTTCGATCAGATCGCCGCGATCCAGCGGGCCGCCCGGCTCGACGGCGAGGCGGGCCGGCCGTTGTGGCCGATGATCGTGCTGCGCACACCGAAGGGTTGGACCGGCCCGGAGAAGGTGGACGGCAAGAAGGTGGAAGGCACCTGGCGGGCGCATCAGGTGCCGCTGTCGGAGACGCACTCCAACCCTGAGCACATGGCCCAGCTCGAGGAGTGGCTGCGCAGCTACCGGCCCGAGGAGTTGTTCGACGAGGACGGCCACCTGCGACCCGAACTGCGGGCGCTGGCGCCGGCCGGTGACCGGCGGATGAGCGCGAACCCGCATGCCAACGGCGGGGTGCTGCGGCGTGACCTCGACCTGCCCGACTTCACCGACTACGCGGTGGACGTGCCCGCGCCGGCGGCGGAGTCCGCTGAAGCGACGAAGGTGCTCGGCACCTTCCTGCGCGACATCATCGTCCGCAACCCGGACCGGTTCCGGCTGATGGGACCCGACGAGACCGCGTCGAACCGGTTGTCGCCGGTGTTCGAGTCGACCGACAAGGCGTGGATGGCGGAGCTCGATCCGGACGACGAGAACCTGGCGCCGTCCGGCCGGGTGATGGAGGTGCTCTCCGAGCACCTCTGCCAGGGCTGGCTGGAGGGGTATCTGCTGACCGGTCGGCACGGACTGTTCAACTGCTACGAGGCGTTCGTCCACATCGTCGACTCGATGCTGAATCAGCACGCGAAGTGGCTGTCGAGCAGCGCCCAGCTCGAGTGGCGGAGGCCGATCTCGTCGCTGAACTACCTGCTGACGTCCCACGTGTGGCGCCAGGACCACAACGGCGCGTCACACCAGGACCCGGGATTCATCGACCACGTCGCGAACAAGCGGCCCGAGGCGGTGCGGGTGTACCTGCCGCCGGACGCCAACACGCTGCTCTCGGTGGCCGACCACTGCCTGCGCAGCAAGCACTACATCAATGTGATCGTCGCGGGTAAGCAGCCGGCGTTGAACTACCTGACGATGGACGAGGCGATCGCGCACTGCACCCGAGGCGCCGGGATCTGGGAGTGGGCGGGCAGCCACGGCGGCGGGGAGGAACCCGATGTCGTGCTCGCCTGTGCCGGTGACATCCCCACGCTGGAGACCGTCGCCGCAGCGGACATCCTGCGTAAACGGTTGCCGGAACTGAAGGTTCGCGTGGTCAACGTCGTCGACATCATGCGGCTGCAGTCCGAGTCGGAGCACCCGCACGGCCTGTCGAACCGCGAGTTCAACTCGCTGTTCACCGAGGACAAGCCGATCATCTTCGCCTATCACGGCTATCCGTGGCTCATCCATCGGTTGACCTACCGGCACGCCAATCACGCGCAGTTACACGTGCGCGGATTCAAGGAGCGCGGCACCACCACGACGCCGTTCGACATGGTGATGCTCAACGACCTCGACCGGTTCCATTTGGTGATGGACGTGATCGACCGGGTCGAGGGGCTGGGCACCCGGGCGGCGGAACTGCGCCAGGAGATGGCCGACACCCGGCTGGCGGCGCGGCGCTACACCCGCGAGCACGGCGAGGACGATCCGGCCATCTCCGGGTGGACCTGGGAACCGGACGACGGTTCGGCCGACTAGGGCACCCGGCCGGCGCCGGTAGAATCACCGCAAATGACTGACCTTGCCGCGGCGCCGGCCGACGCCGACCTCACCGCGCCGCGGCGGCTCCACGTGTACGTGGACATCGCCGTGGTGGTGGCGGTCCTGGTGGCGACCAATCTCGTCGCGCACTTCACCACGCCGTGGGCCGGTATCGCGACGGTTCCCGCCGCGGCGATCGGGCTCATGCTCCTGGTGCGCGCGCGCGGCCTCGGCTGGACCGAACTGGGCCTGGGCCGGGAGCACTGGCGTACCGGCGCCGGCTACGCCGCCGCCGCGGTGGGCCTCGTGTTCACGGTGGTCGCCATCGGTGCGTTGCTGCCGTGGACGCGGCCGATGTTCATGAACAACAACTACGCGACGATCTCCGGCGCGTTGATCGCCTCGATGGTGGTGATCCCGCTGCAGACGGTCATCCCCGAGGAGCTCGCATTCCGGGGCGTGCTGCACGGTGCGCTGACCCGGGCGTGGGGGTTCCGGGGCGTCGCCGCCGCCGGGTCGCTGCTGTTCGGGCTGTGGCACATCGCCACGTCGTTTGGTCTGACCAGCGAGAACGTCGGCTTCACCCGGTTGTTCGGCGCAGGGGTGTGGGGCACGGTCGCCGGGGTGGTGCTGGCCGTCGTGGCCACCGGGGTGGCCGGATTCGTCTTCACCTGGCTGCGCCGTCGCAGCGGCAGCCTGCTCGCCCCCATCGCGCTGCACTGGTCGCTGAACGGGCTCGGCGCGCTCGCCGCGGCCCTGGTGTGGCACCTGTCGATGTAATCGTCGCGCAGGCAGGCGGACGCATGTCGAGTCTGCGTCCTGTGCGCTCGCCACTCGCATTTTCGCGCCCCGCGCGCCAGAGTCGACGCGGTGGGAGGCCCACTCATGCCGAACGGGCGCCGCGGTCGATTGCTCGACGTTCGCAGCGCCCGTTCGGGTCAGCTCGTGATCAGGACGGCGGACGCATCTCCGGTGCCGTATTCGGATCGACCGGCACGGCGACGCCCACGCCCGGCCGCGGCGGCGGCGCGTTCGGGTCCGGCGGAGGCGCGTTGGGGTCGGGCGGAGGCGGCGGTGCGTCGGCCGGCGGGGGCGGCGGCGGTGACCACGGCCGGATCGAGTTGGCCAGCGCCACCGCGGCGCCCTTGTCGACGGGATTGTTCGCCGAGCCGAGCCACACCACGAACCAGCGCTCCGGGGTGCGCTGCCCGCGCGGCGTGCCCGCAGGCGTGGGCTGGCCGACCACCCCGGCCCAGATCTGGCCGGTCGGCTTGGCGGCGTCGGTGAACTTCACCTCGTAGTACGACGCGACACCGGGCATGCCCGCGGCATCGAGGGGAACGGTCTCCTGGCCGAGCCGGGTGCCCGGGAACGGCATGAAGAACTCGCCCATGTCGGACGCCAGACGCTGCGCGGCCTTGGTGTTGTCGGCCTCGGCGCCGGCGAACAGCTTGAGGTCCAACCGGCCGAGCAGCACGCTGGTGTCACTCGGCGGCTCCGCGCCCTCGGGCGCGATCCGGTTGAGCAGCGCCTGGCCGTAGGACAGCTGCGTCGCGTCCGAGACCTTCCAGCCGGCGGGAACCACGTAGCTGAAACCGCCCGCGGCGTTGTCTACCCGGCCGGCCTCGGGAGCTGGCGGGGCGTTGGGGTCCGCCGGAGCAGGCGGCGGCGCATTCGGGTCCGCGGGCGGAGGTGGCGGCGCGTTCGGATCGGCCGCCGGGGGTGGCGGCGCATTCGGATCGGCGGGCGGCGGAGGCGGCGCGTTCGGGTCCGCGGGCGGCGGAGGCGGCGCGTTCGGCGGAGGCGGCGGTTGCCCCAGGAACGTGTTCCCCTGCGCCGGTGGGGGTGGCGGCGGCGAGGGCTCGGGCTGCGCGTTGGCGATCGTCGGCAGGGTGAGTGCCGCCACGGCGACACTCGTCGATGCCGCGAGCGCCAGCGCCGTCGAGAGACTCTTACGTCGTCGTGCGGAAGTCACGTCCGGCTGCTCCATGGAGAAGAAACTACCGTGTTACCGCCGTGACGCAAGTGTGAGTTGATTAAAAAGTGTTCTAATGGACGATTGCTGTGTCTGAATCGGGGCAGTTCAGGGCATTCCAGCGAGATTGCTGACAAGCCGACTCCCCGGGGCGCCGCGCCGGTCCCGGTGGCTGCCCGGACTGGTCGGTCGACGGGCGGTCTGTTCAGTGAATCGCGCCGCGGATCATCGTCGTTACCGAGGCGTGTCCCGTTGCTCGCGCGTCGGATTTCCCGCGCTAGCTACCGTCCAGTAACATCGGCGCTTGATCGGCGCGCCACCGCGCGCGGGTCACCGCGACGAGGAGGTCAACCGATGGACGTGCTGGTCACCGGAGGCGACACCGATCTGGGACGCGCGATCGCGGCCGGCTTCCGCACCGAAGGCCACACCGTGGTCATCGCCGGGGCGCGCCGCGACGAGCTCGAGGTCGCCGCCAAGGAACTCGACGTCGACTCGATCCTGTTCGACAACACCGACCCGGCCAGCCTCGAGGACGCGCGCGGGCTGTTCCCGCATCACCTCGATGCCCTGGTCAACGTCCCGGCGCCCGGCTGGCAGCCCGGCGACCCCCGGACGTTCTCGCTCGCCGACATGGCGGCGGCGTGGCGCGCAGCGCTCGACGCCACGGTGCTGTCGGCCGTGCTGACCACCCAGATCGTCGGCGACCACCTGCGCTCCGGTGGCTCGATCGTCAACGTCGTGCCGGAGAGCCCGCGCCCCGGAAGTGCCGATGCCGCGGTCAAGGCCGCCCTCGGCGAGTGGACCGCCGGTCAGGCCACCTATTTCGGCACCCGAGGGATCACCGTCAACGCCGTGGCCTCAGGTCGCAGCGCCGAAGCCGGTTACGACGGCCTCAGCACCACCCCGCCGTCGGTCGCCGACGAGTTCGCCCGGCTCGCGCTGTTCCTGAGCACGCCCGCGGCGCGGCACATCACCGGACAGACGCTGCACGTCAGCCGGGGTGCGCTGGCGAACTTCGGCTAGCGCGTTAGGGTCGACGGAGTGACGATTCGACTCGGACTCCAGATCCCCAACTTCTCCTACGGCACCGGCGTTGCCGAAATCTTCCCCACCGTCATCGCGCAGGCCCAGGAAGCCGAGGCCGCGGGCTTCGACTCGGTCTTCGTGATGGACCACTTCTATCAACTGCCCGGCCTGGGCAGCCCCGACCAGCCGATGCTCGAGGCCTACACCGCCCTCGGCGGTCTGGCCACGGCGACCGAGCGTGTCCAGCTCGGCACACTGGTCACCGGAAACACCTACCGGAACCCCACCCTGCTGGCCAAGGCCATCACCACGCTCGACGTGATCAGCCAGGGCCGGGCGATACTGGGCATCGGTACCGGCTGGTTCGAGCTCGAGCACGACCAGCTCGGCTACGAGTTCGGCACCTTCACCGACCGGTTCAACAAGCTCGGCGAGGCGCTGCAGATCATCCTGCCGATGCTCGCCGGCGAGCGGCCGACCTTCTCCGGCAAGTACTACCGCACGCAGGAGGCGATGGCCGAGCCGCGCCTGCGTGACCACATCCCGCTGATGATCGGCGGCAGTGGCGAGAAGAAGACGATTCCGTTGGCGGCCAAGCACTTCGACCACCTCAACATCATCGCGGGCTTCGACGAGCTGCCCCGCAAGGTGCAGGTGGTCAAGGAGGCCTGCGAAAAGATCGACCGTGACCCGGCGACGTTGGAGACCAGCATGCTGGTGATGGCGCTGATCGACGACAACGTCACGGCCGACATGGTTCCCGACGACTTCAAGGACCGCGTGGCGTTCGGCGGCGCCGAGCAGATCGCCGAACAGGTCAAGACCAAGGTGCTCGACGCGGGGGTCGACGGTGTCATCCTCAGCCCGGTCACGAACATCGACGGGTATCACCCCGGGCGCATAACGGATGTCGCCGCCGCGTTGAAGCCGATGCTGGCTGGGTAAACAGTCGGTGCGGTGCGCTATCTCACCGCGCCTGCGGGATGCCCGCCCACTAGCCTAGTGGTTGTACTGAACGAGAAGACGTTCGTCGAGGAGTTGCAGATGAGCCACCCCGGAGCCACCGTGTCCGACCGGCACAAGGTCGTCATCGTCGGGTCGGGGTTCGGCGGATTGACCGCCGCCAAGACCCTGAAGCGTGCCGACGTCGACATCAAACTGATCGCACGCACCACGCACCACCTGTTCCAGCCGTTGCTGTACCAGGTGGCGACCGGGATCATCTCCGAGGGCGAGATCGCGCCCGCGACCCGGGTGGTGCTGCGCAAGCAGCAGAACGCACAGGTGCTGCTCGGCGACGTCACCCACGTCGACCTCGAGAACAAGCTCGTGCACTCGGAACTGCTGGGCCACGACTACGCGACGCCGTACGACAGCCTGATCATCGCCGCGGGCGCCGGCCAGTCCTATTTCGGCAACGACCACTTCGCCGAGTGGGCGCCCGGCATGAAGTCGATCGACGACGCGCTCGAGTTGCGTGGGCGCATCCTCGGCGCGTTCGAACAGGCGGAGCGGTCCAGCGACCCGGAGCGGCGCGCGAAGTTGCTGACGTTCGTGGTGGTGGGCGCAGGGCCCACCGGTGTCGAGATGGCCGGTCAGATCGCCGAACTGGCCGACCACACCCTCAAGGGCACGTTCCGCCACATCGACTCCACCCGGGCGCGGGTGATCCTGCTCGACGCCGCGCCCGCGGTGTTGCCGCCGATGGGCGAGAAGCTGGGCAACAAGGCCAAGGCCCGGCTGGAGAAGATGGGCGTGGAGATCCAGCTCAACGCGATGGTGACGGACGTCGACCGCAACGGGATCACCGTCAAGGATCCCGACGGCAGCGTCCGGCGCATCGAATCGGCGTGCAAGGTGTGGTCTGCCGGTGTCTCGGCGAGCCCGCTCGGTAAGGACCTCGCTGCGCAGTCGGGTGTCGAACTCGACAGGGCGGGCCGGGTCAAGGTGCAGCCCGACCTGTCGCTGCCCGGCCACCCGAACGTGTTCGTGGTGGGCGACATGGCGGCTGTGGACGGTGTGCCCGGCATGGCCCAGGGCGCGATCCAGGGCGGCAAGTACGCTGCGCGGCTGATCAAGAACGAGATCAAGGGCGCCAATCCGGCGTTCCGCGAGCCGTTCGAGTACTTCGACAAGGGCTCGATGGCCACCGTCTCGCGGTTCAACGCCGTGGCGAAGGTCGGCCCGCTGGAATTCGGCGGCTTCATCGCCTGGTTGGCGTGGCTGGTGCTGCACCTGGTCTACCTGGTCGGCTTCAAGACCAAGATCGTCACGCTGCTGTCGTGGACGGTGACCTTCCTCGGCCGCAACCGCGGCCAGCTGACGATCACCGAACAGCAGGCCTACGCCCGTACCCGCATCGAGGAACTCGAGGAGATCGCGGCGGCGGTGACGGAGACCGAACGGGAGAGGGAGCAGGCGGCTAGCTAGTCAGCCGCTCCCCCTGCCAGGTCGACAGCCAGCCGCCGGAGGCGAGCGCCAGCTCGGTGCCCTTCGCGCTCTCCGCACGGTCTGGGTAGGTCAGTTCGCTCACGCACGCGCGTGGCGCGCCCAGGACGTCGTCGGCGACGGTGTCGTCACCCAGTTCGATGCGGTGCCGCAGCATCGGCGTGCCGTCCAGGTCGGCGTGCAGGGACCCCGACCAGAAGCCGTGTCGCTCACCGGTTCTGCCGATCTGTATCCGTTCGCGCACCCGGACCCGCCCGGCTCCGGTCAACCGCAGCCGCGTCAGCGTGACGTGCCGCGACGTGCCGGCCACCACGGTCGGCTGCGGGTCGACGTCCAGCTCGCCCGCCGACTCGATGTCCCAGTGGGCCACCGATTCCGGCGTTCCGGGTCCGGGCAGCACCAGCGTCGCCGCGGCGGTGCGCACCCGCAGTCGCGCGCCGGGTTCGACGACGACGCGCACGCAGATCAGGTCGCCGCCCAGCGGTGTGGCGGCCGCCGACACCAGGTGCACGGTGTCGGGACCGGTGCGGCGGGCGGCAAGTCCCCCGCTGCACTCGAGTCGCGGCGGACGGCCCGGGCAGGCGATGATGGCGACGTCGGACCTCATGGTGTGGGCGAGGGCACCGGAGCACGCAGTTGTTCGGTCACCCAGGCGAGCACCGGACCCGCCGTGGGGTCCTCGGTCAGCGAGATCAGCGCCGTGGGACGGTCGCCGCGCACCTTGGCCGCATCCCGGCGCATCACGTCGAGATCGGCGCCGACCATCGGCGCGAGATCGGTCTTGTTGACCACCAGCAGATCGGAGAAGGTGACGCCGGGTCCGCCCTTGCGCGGCACCTTGTCCCCGCCGGCCACGTCGATGACGAAGATCTGCGCGTCGACCAGTCCGGAGGAGAAGGTGGCGGTCAGGTTGTCGCCGCCGGACTCCACCAGGATGAGGTCGAGGCGGGCGTCGGGCCGATGATGCGCGGCGATCAGGTCGTCGATCGCGTCGAGGTTGGCGGTGATGTCGTCGCGGATCGCGGTGTGCGGGCAGCCGCCGGTCTGCACCGCGGCGATCCGCTCGTCGGGGAGCACGGCGTTGCGGCGCAGGAAGTCGGCGTCCTCGGTGGTGTAGATGTCGTTGGTGAGCACGGCCAGCGACAGCTGGTCGCGTAGCTGGCGGCACAGCGCGGCCACCAGTGCGGTCTTGCCGGAGCCGACGGGTCCGCCGACGCCGATCCGGAGCGGCTCCCCGGGCGTTCGTTCGCGGCGGGGGCGGTCGCGGTGCTCGTGCGGTTGGCCGTCCAGGAAATGCGGTGGCATACAGGGCCTATCGGTAGTCGAGTCACGAGGAGAACAACGGTCGTTCGCGCTGGGCGTGCCGTTCGGCGAGCACGTCGAGCATCGGGTCGGACAGATCGGCGAGTTCTTTGGCGGCCGTCGCGGCGGTCTGGTCGCACAGTGCCGACAGCGCGAAGGTCAGGGCGGCGACGTCGCCGGGGTCCAGCGCCAGCAGTCGCTGCGCAGCGGTCGCCGATCCCGTCATGGTCGTGTACACCACCGATACCGCGGTGTGCTCGGCGCTCAGGCCGCTCGCCGCGCCCACCGCTCCCGCGGCCACAGCGAGGTGCGGCTTGATCCCGAGCGCCTGCCAGTCGGCGCCCGGCCAGACCCGGCGCGCCAGCCGCACCAGCCCGCGGCCCTGCGCCCGCGATGCCGCGCGGGCCGCCGGAGCCGGTGTGCGGGCGTCGGTTTCATGGTCCGCCTCGGTCACCGTGCAGGTGCCGGTGTGCACCGCCGCCGCCAGCGACGCGGTCACCAGGCCGTGGGTCCGGATGCGGCGCACCAGGTATGCGCGCAGCGTGGCCAGGTCGAACACCAGCCCGCCGGTGACGGCCTCCTCGACGCCGCCGGAGTGCACGTGCCCTCCTGTGGGCAGCCGCGAGTCGGCCAGCGTCAGCAGGGTGGTGAGTGCGGTCATGGGCTAGAAGAGGAAGTAGCGCTGGGCCATCGGCAGTTCGGCGGCGGGCTGTTCCTGCCAGACGTCACCGTCGATGCGCACCGTGAAGGTGTCCGGGTCGACCTCGATACGGGGCATCGCGTCGTTGTGCGGCATGTCCGTCTTGCCGACACCGCGCACATCCCCCACCGCGACGAGGCGCCTGCTGACCGCCAGCCGGTCGGCCAGCCTGTCCTCGATCGCCTGGGGCGCCACGAAGTGCACCGAGGTGGCGGCTGCGGCACGCGCGTCGGCGCCGAACATCGGGCGCGGCAGCACGGGCTGTGGCGTGGGGATCGACGCGTTCGCGTCACCCATCGCCGCCCACGCGATCATCCCGCCCTTGATCACCGCGTGCGGCCGGACACCGAAGAAGGCGGGCTCCCACAGCACCAAGTCGGCGAGCTTGCCGACCTCGACGGAGCCGATCTCGTGATCCAGCCCGTGCGCCACGGCCGGGCAGATCGTGTACTTCGCCACGTAGCGGCGCACCCGGTTGTTGTCCGCCGCACCGTCTCCGGCCAGGGCGCCGCGGCGGCGCTTCATCACGTGGGCGGTCTGCCACGTGCGCAGCACCACCTCACCGATGCGGCCCATCGCCTGGGCGTCGCTGCCGATCATCGAGATCGCACCGAGGTCGTGCAGCAGGTCCTCGGCGGCGATCGTCGACGGCCGGATCCGGCTCTCGGCGAACGCGAGATCCTCCGGGACGCTGGGGTTGAGGTGATGGCACACCATCAGCATGTCCAGGTGCTCGTCGAGTGTGTTGACGGTGTGTGGCCGGGTCGGATTGGTCGAACTCGGCAGCACGTACGGTTCGGCCGCCACGGTGATGATGTCCGGTGCGTGCCCACCGCCCGCGCCCTCGGTGTGGTACGCGTGGATGGACCGGCCGGCGATCGCGCCGACGGTGTCCTCGACGAAGCCGGCCTCGTTCAGGGTGTCGGAGTGCAGCGCCACCTGCACTCCGGACGCGTCGGCCACCCGCAGGCAGGCGTCGATGGCGGCCGGTGTCGAGCCCCAATCCTCGTGCAGCTTGAATCCCGATGCGCCGCCCCGCAACTGCTCCCACATCGATTCTGCGCTGACGGTGTTGCCCTTGCCGAGCAGCGCGATGTTCATCGGCCAGGAGTCCAGTGACTCGAGCATCCGGGCCAGGTGCCACGCGCCGGGGGTGACCGTGGTGGCCTTGCTGCCCTCGGCCGGGCCGGTGCCGCCGCCGATCAGCGTGGTGATGCCGCCCGCCAGCGCCTCGCCCATGATCTGCGGGCAGATGAAGTGCACGTGACAGTCGATCCCGCCGGCGGTGAGGATACGGCCGTTGCCTGCGATGATCTCGGTCGACGGCCCGACCACCAGGTCGCGATGTACGCCGTCCATGATGTCGGGGTTGCCGGCCTTGCCGATCGCGACGATGCGGCCGTCGCGAATGCCGATGTCGGCCTTGATGATTCCCCAGTGATCGACGATCACCGCGCCGGTGATGACGGTGTCGGGGGCGCCGTCCGCGCGGGTGGCGCGACCCTGGCCCATCGACTCGCGCAGCACCTTGCCGCCGCCGAACACGGCCTCGTCACCGGCCAGTCCCGGTCCGCCGCTGCGGTCCTCGGTGATCTCGACGAACAGGTCGGTGTCCGCCAACCGGATCCGGTCGCCGGTGGTGGGTCCGAACAGTGCGGCGTACCGGGACCGCGACAGGCCGCTCACGATTCGTCCAGCCGGCCGGGCGGGGTCAGGCTGAGCCCGTGCACCTCGCGGGTCCCCCGCAGCGGCACCGCCGACACCGTCTGCGCCACCCCGGGTTCGAACCGCACCGCGGTGCCCGCGGGGATGTCGAGCCGATGGCCGTGGGCGGCCTGCCGGTCGAAGTCGAGTGCGGCGTTGGCCTGCGGCAGGTGCACGTGACTGCCCACCTGCACGGGTCGGTCGCCGGTGTTCACGACGTCGAGGGACACCCGCTCGGCGCCCTCGTTGATCTCGATGTCGCCGTCGCCGTGCAGGATCTCCCCCGGGATCATGGTCACGGGATCGGGTGGTGGACGGTGACCAGCTTGGTCCCGTCCGGGAAAGTGGCCTCCACCTGGACGTCCTCGAGCATTTCCGGCACTCCCTCCATCACGTCCTCCCGCGACAGCACGTCGCGTCCACTGACCATCAGTTCCGCGACGGTGCGGCCGTCCCGCGCACCCTCGAGCAGGTGATCGGTGAGCACGGCGACGGCCTCGGGGTGGTTGAGCCGCAGCCCGCGGGCCTGCCGGCGCCGCGCCAGTTCGGCGGCATAGGAGATGAGCAGCCGCTCCTGCTCATGCGGGGTCAGTCGCATAGTGCGCGATCCTGCCACGACGCGGCACGCTCAGCAGCGCTCGACGGCGGAGGGTCAGGCGTCGGGGAGATTCTGCAGGCGGACCTGGCCGCGGGCGATCGTCCGGTCGGTCTCGTCGGTGATGGTGATCAGCCACAGCTGCTGGCGGCGGCCGCGGTGGATCGGCGTGGAGACCGCGGTGACCGTGCCTGATCGGAGTGCGCGCAGGAAGTCGGTGTTGTTGTTGACGCCCACCACCGTGCCGCCGCCGTTCTCGGACAGCCACACGTGGGCGGAGACACTGGCCAGGCTCTCGATCACCGCGCAGTAGACGCCCCCGTGCACGATTCCCCACGGCTGCAACAACTTTTCGGTGATGGTCAGCTGCGCGCGGCCGCCGTCGGGTGTCATCTCCAGGTAGGTCAGACCCAGTTCGGTGTCGAATCCTTCGCCGAGACCGGCGGGCAGTTCTGTGCTCACCCATGGATGTCTACACGTCCGGCGCACCAAAAGATTCGGGCGGGTCCCGCACTGTTGCGCGGGACCCGCCCTCGAGGGGACCGGGGGTCTCTGCAGCCCTCAGGACTCCGGCGCGGTCCGTTTGCCTCGTGACTGAAGAATAGGCAAGGCTGCCCTAATTAAGCAAGCCCTTCCCCCGCCCGGTCCGCACGGCGCCGCGCACCGGCAGGCCGAACCCGACGAGAGCGTCCAGCACGGCCTGGCCGCGGCGCATGCTCGTCAGCTCGCTCGAGCCCGCCAGCATGGGTACCTGGGTGGCGGCGCTGACCACGGCGGCGCCGACCATGTGCCACATCGCCGCCTCGGTCATGGCCCCGCCGCTGATCTGCACCAACCGGGAGAACAGCGGTTCGAGGGTGCGATGGCTGCGGTGCGCGATCCAGGTGGTCAGCGCAGCCTCGTTCGGCAGGGCGACGATGCCCTGCCTGGCTTGCCGGCCCAGTCGGCCGCGGCGGGGGCCGAAGTAGGGGTCGTCGGGCAGCGCCCGCAGCGTCGGGTCGACGACGCCCACCCAGTCGATCGCGCCCTCGGAGTCCACGTGTACCCAGAGGTTCTCCAGGCCGGTGTCCCACGCCCGTCCCTCGAGCACCACCAGCGGGATCACCCGGCCGATGACCACATGCGCCAGCGTCGCCGCCAACTGCTGGGCGACCGCGGACCGGTTCCCGGTCTCGGTGGCCGCGATGTCGAACATCACCTGAAGCCGCTCGCTGGTGAGCGCCTCGGCCAGCGGCCACCACCGGCGACGCGAGAGGTCGCCCATCACGGCGACGCCGTAGACGCGGGGGCACTCGGGATAGAGCTCGCGCAGCCGGCGGGACGACTCGTGTAACGGCATCGTCCGCCTGATGGTCATGCCTGCGATCAGCGGATCGTCGATCAGTACCGTCACTGCACCTCCCGGGTGTCGTCCTCACGGGTTAGGTTAGCCTTACTATAGTGGCCAGGCAACATGGGCTGCCGCCTGTGAGCTGTTTCACAGGACGGTGGAACGAGGCCGTTGACCTCAGCCGGAATGCAACGCGCAAAAGAAGAAGTTGGTCTTCGGCGATGGATACGACGCACGGTAGTACGTCCGTAGTACCCTTGATCTACTGCTCAGGAGAGTGAACGGAACATGGCCAAGTTGACGCGTCTAGGGGAGCTCGAGCGTGAGGTGATGGATCACCTCTGGTCCGCTCCCGAACCCCAAACCGTCCGGCAGGTGCACGAGGCACTGTCGGCGCGGCGTGATCTGGCCTACACCACGATCATGACCGTCCTGCAACGGCTCGCGAAGAAGAACCTCGTGGTGCAGCATCGCGACGACCGTGCGCACCGCTACGCCCCCACGCACGGCCGTGACGAGCTGGTCGCGGGCCTGATGGTCGACGCCCTCGACCAGGTCACCGACTCCGGCAGCCGCGAGGCCGCACTGGTGCACTTCGTCGAGCGGGTCGGCGCAGGCGAGGCCGCCGCGCTGCGGCGTGCGCTCGCCGAACTGGAGACCAAGCATCGAATGACGTCGCCGGCTGGCGATTCCGGTACCGGCTGAGGGAGACTGACAGCGTGTCCGCGCTGGCCTTCACCATCGTCGCGCTGGTCCTGATCGGACCGGTGCCGGCAATGCTCGCGCGGGCGTCCTGGCCGATGCGCGCGCCGCGGGCCGCGATCGTGCTCTGGCAGTCGATCGTGCTGGCCGCGGTGCTCTCGGCGTTCAGTGCCGGGATCGCAATAGCCAGCCGGTTGTTCGTCCCCGGCCCCGACGGCCGCCCGACGGCCACCATCACCAGTGAGATCGCCATCCTCGGCTGGCCGATGTGGCTGTTGCTCGTCTTCGTGTTCGCACTCACCCTGCTCATCGGGGCCCGCCTGATCGTGTCGGTGCTGCAGGTGGCGATCGCGACCCGCCGCCGGCGCGCCCATCACCGGATGATGGTCGACCTGCTGGACATGCCGCGCACCTCGGTGCTGGACGACGTCTGCAGCACGGCCGACCTGCGCGTCCTCGACGTCGCCCAGCCGATGGCGTACTGCCTGCCCGGGATGCGGAGCCGGGTCGTGGTCAGCGACGGCACCCTGACCAGCCTCGCCGGTGACGAGATCGCGGCGATCCTCACCCACGAACGGGCTCACCTGCGCGCCAGGCACGACCTGGTGCTCGAGATGTTCACCGCCGTGCACGCCGCGTTCCCCCGTTTCGTCCGCAGCGGCAGCGCCCTCGACGCCGTGCGGTTGCTGATCGAACTGCTCGCCGACGACGCCGCAGTCCGCACGGCAGGACCCACTCCCCTGGCCCGCGCCCTGGTCGCGTGCGCGTCGGGGCGCACGCCGTCAGGTGCGCTGGCGGCCGGCGGCCCCACGACGGTGATCCGGGTGCGCCGGCTCGCGGGCAGGCCGAACAGCCCGCTGCTGGCCGCCGTCGCCTACCTCGCCGCGGTGGCCGTGCTGGTGGTGCCCACCGTGGCTGTGGCGGTGCCGTGGCTGACCGAACTCCACCGGCTGTTCACCACCTAGATTCAGCGCTGAGGGATGCACCGCGCTCGAAGAAGCGTTCTCAGTCCACAAACCAACGAAAGGCTGCCGCATGACCAACTCGGGCACCACCGGTACGGCACAGATCGGCGTCACCGGGCTGGCGGTGATGGGATCGAACATCGCCCGCAACTTCGCCCGACACGGCTACACGGTCGCGCTGCACAACCGCTCGGTCGCCAAGACCGACGCGCTGCTCGCCGAGCACGGCTCGGACGGGAACTTCGTCCGCAGTGAGACGATCCGCGAATTCCTCGACGCGCTGGAGAAGCCGCGACGCGTGCTGATCATGGTCAAGGCCGGCGACCCGACCGATGCCGTGATCAACGAGCTCGCCGACGCGATGGAGGAAGGCGACATCATCATCGACGGCGGCAACGCGCTCTACACCGACACCATCCGTCGGGAGAAGGCGATCCGCGAGCGCGGGCTGCACTTCGTCGGCGCGGGCATCTCCGGTGGTGAGGAAGGTGCGCTGAACGGACCGTCGATCATGCCGGGCGGCCCCGAAGAGTCCTACGAATCACTGGGTCCGCTGCTCGAGGAGATCTCCGCACACGTCGACGGCGTGCCGTGCTGTACCCACATCGGACCCGACGGCGCAGGCCATTTCGTGAAGATGGTGCACAACGGCATCGAGTACTCCGACATGCAGCTCATCGGCGAGGCCTACCAGCTGCTGCGCGACGGCCTCGGCAAGAGCGCGGGCGAGATCGCCGACGTGTTCGACGAGTGGAACAAGGGCGACCTGGACAGCTTCCTGGTCGAGATCACGGCGAAGGTGTTGCGCCAGAACGACGCCGAGACGGGCAAGCCGCTGGTGGACGTCATCCTCGACGAGGCCGAGCAGAAGGGCACCGGCCGCTGGACGGTGAAGTCCGCGCTCGATCTCGGTGTGCCCGTCACCGGTATCGCCGAGGCGGTGTTCGCCCGCGCGCTGTCGGGTTCGGTCACCCAGCGCAAGGCCACCACCGGCCTGGCCTCCGGCGATCTCGGCGGAAAGCCCTCCGACGCAGAGCAGTTCACCGAGGACATCCGGCAGGCGCTCTACGCCTCCAAGATCATCGCCTACGCCCAGGGCTTCAACCAGATCCAGGCAGGCAGCGCCGAGTACGACTGGGGCATCACCCCCGGTGACATGGCGACCATCTGGCGCGGCGGGTGCATCATCCGGGCGAAGTTCCTCAACCGGATCAAGGACGCCTTCGACAACGACGCCGACCTGCCCACCCTGATCGTCGACCCGTACTTCCGGGACGCGATCGAAGCCGCGATCGACGGCTGGCGGCGTGTGGTGGTGACCGCGACGCAGCTCGGCATCCCCATCCCCGGCTTCAGCTCGGCGCTGTCGTACTACGACGCACTGCGCACCGAGCGGCTGCCCGCCGCGCTCACCCAGGGGCTGCGCGACTTCTTCGGCGCGCACACCTACGGACGCATCGACGCCGACCGCGACAAGCGGTTCCACACGCTGTGGAGCGGCGACCACAGCGAGGTCGAGGCCTGACCCGCCCCCATTAGACTCGGGGGCGTGAAGTTCCTCCACGACCACCGGCCGCCGTACGACCTGACGTACAACGACGTGTTCGTCGTGCCCGGCCGCTCGGAAGTGGCGTCGCGGTTCGACGTCGACCTGTCGACCGTCGACGGGTCGGGCACCACCATCCCGGTGGTCGTCGCCAACATGACCGCGGTGGCCGGACGCCGGATGGCCGAGACCGTGGCCCGCCGCGGCGGCATCGTCGTGCTGCCCCAGGACCTGCCGATCTCGGCGGTGCGGGAGACGGTCGACTTCGTCAAGAGCCGCGACCTGGTGGTCGACACCCCGGTGACCCTCGCGCCGGACGACTCGGTGTCCGATGCCGTCGCGCTGATCCACAAGCGGGCCCATGGCGCCGCGGTGGTGGTGAACGACGGCCGGCCGGTCGGCCTGGTCATCGAGGCCGACTGCGTCGGGGTGGACCGGTTCGCCAGGGTGAGCGACATCGCGGTCACCGACTTCGTCACCGCACCGGTGGGCACCGAACCCCGCAAGGTGTTCGACCTGCTCGAGAACGCCGCCGTCGGCGTGGCGGTGCTGACCGGGCCCGACGGCACCCTGGCCGGCGTGCTGACCCGCACCGGGGCCATCCGCGCCGGCATCTACACCCCTGCGGTCGACGCCAAGGGCCGGCTGCGCATCGCCGCCGCCGTCGGGATCAACGGCGACGTCGGCGCGAAGGCACGCGCACTGGTCGAGGCCGGCGCCGACGTGCTGGTGGTCGACACCGCCCACGGCCACCAGGTCAAGATGCTCGACGCGATCCGTGCGGTGTCGGCACTGGATCTCGGCGTGCCGCTGGCAGCGGGCAACGTGGTGTCCGCCGAGGGCACCCGCGACCTGATCGCCGCCGGTGCCTCGATCGTGAAGGTCGGCGTCGGCCCCGGTGCCATGTGCACCACCAGGATGATGACCGGCGTCGGCCGCCCGCAGTTCTCGGCGGTGGTCGAATGTGCCGCTGCAGCAAGGGAACTCGGTGGCCACGTGTGGGCCGACGGCGGGGTGAGGCACCCGCGTGACGTGGCGCTGGCGCTGGCCGCAGGCGCCGCCAACGTGATGATCGGATCCTGGTTCGCCGGCACCTACGAGTCGCCGGGCGACCTGATGCGCGACCGGGACGACCGGCCGTACAAGGAGAGCTACGGCATGGCTTCCAAGCGTGCGGTTGCGGCGCGCACCTCCGCCGACAGTGCGTTCGACCGCGCTCGCAAGGGTCTGTTCGAAGAGGGCATCTCGACCTCGCGGATGGGTTTGGACCCGTCCCGCGGCGGCGTGGAGGATCTCCTGGACCACATCACCTCCGGAGTCCGCAGCACCTGCACCTACGTCGGCGCCGCCACGCTGCCCGAACTGCACGAGAAGGTGGTGCTGGGCGTGCAGTCAGCCGCCGGCTTCGCCGAGGGGCATCCGCTGCCGACCGGTTGGTGACGGGTACGCCAGCACGGCGCCCGTCACCCTCACGCTGACCGGCTGACCCGTCTCGATGTCGACGTCGCCGATGCGGCGGGCCACCAGCGGCGTACCGTCCGCGAGCGTCACGTGCACCGAACTGTCCGGGCCGTAGAACCGGTGTGCCGTCACCACCGCGGGCGCCCCGTCGTCGGACAGCCGCAGTTGTTCTGGCCGCACCACGACGACCACGTCGCCGTCGTCGACCGGTATCCGCACCGGATGGGCACCGAGCGCGGTGCGCACCACCCCGCCGCGGCACACCCCGCCGATCTCGACGGCCGCACCGACGAACCGGGCGGCCGCCAGAGTCCGCGGCCGGTCGTACACGTCGGCCGGGGTGCCGGACTGCACCATCTGCCCGTCCATCAGCAGCGCCACCGAGTCGGCGAGCGACAGTCCCTCGGCCTGATCGTGGGTGACCAGTACGGCGGTGGTGCCGGTGTCGCGCAGGATCGCGGCGATGTCCTCGCGCACCCGCGTCCGCAGCCCGGCGTCGAGCGCCGCGAACGGCTCGTCGAGCAACACCACCCTCGGCCGCGCCGCCAGCGCGCGGGCGAGTGCCACCCGCTGTTGCTGCCCGCCCGACAGCTCGTGCGGCCGGGCGTCACCGCTGCCGTCGAGCCCCACCACGTCGAGCCAGTGCCGCACGGTGTCGGCTGCCGCACCGCGTCGCCGCTTCGGCAGCCCGAACGCGATGTTCTCCGCGGCGCTGAGGTGCGGGAACAGCGCACCTTCCTGCGGCATCAGGCCGATCCGGCGCCGGTGGGCGGGCACGGCAGCGCCGTCGCCGCACACCACGCCGTCGCCGACGGTCACCGTCCCGGCGTCGGGTACCTCGAAGCCGGCGACGATGCGCAGCAGCGTCGTCTTGCCGCAGCCCGACGGGCCGAGCACCGCGCTGATCGTGCCCGCAGCCACGTCGAGGTCGAGACCGGACAGCACCCGCCGCCCGTCGAACGACTTGCCGAGGCCGCGGATGCGGACACCTGCGGCGGTGGTCGACGTCTGGTCCTCCGCACTCATGTGTCGCGCACCTCCACCACCTGCGCACTCCACAGGCCGAGCGCGGCCGTCGGGAGCGCGGCGAGAATCACCAGGGCGGCCGCATACGGCGCGGCGGACGCATAATCGCTGACCGAGCTGTAGGTCCACAGCCGGGTGGCCATCGTGTCGGTCCCGGTCGGGCGAAGCAGCAGCGTGATCGGCAATTCCTTCATGCACGTCAGGAGCACCAGTGCGGCGCCCGCGGCGATCCCGGGCGCGGCGCCCCTGGCGGTGATCGCGGCGAACGCGGCGAACGGGCCGCGGCCCAGCGACCGGGCCACCTCCTCGTGCCGGACCGGCGTCGCCTCGATCGCGGCCCGCACCGACCCGACGGCGACCGGCACCAGGAGCACGGCATAGGCCAGGATCAGCAGCGGCTCCCGCTGGTAGAGCGGGCGCAGCGCCGCCACGCCGACCGACACCATGGCGATCGCGATGACGATGCCGGGCAGCCCGTGCGCGACGTAACTGGCCCCCTCGAGCGTCCGCGTCACGGGACTGCGATACCGCGCGACGAGCACACCGAGCGGTACGGCGGCGATGGTGCACACCACCGCCGCCACCGCCGACAGCCACAGCGTGGCGCCCACCGCGGCCGACCATTCCCCGGCATCCCAGCGCGCGCCCGCGTCGAGCAGCCAGTCGGCCAGCGCGATCACCGGGACCACCAGAGCCGCGGCGATCACGATCAGCGCGGCCGCCGTCGCCGCCGGCCGCCACGGTCCCAGCGCGGCCACCGGAGCCGGCCGTGCCGAGCCGCCGCCGACCCGGTAGGCCGCCGCCCGGCCGCGCGCCCGGCCTTCGAGGACCACCAGCGCCAGTGCGAAGACCAGCAACACCAGCGACAGCACAGCGGCCCGCGACGGGTTGAACCCGGAGCGGTAGGCGCCGTAGATGACCCAGGTGAACACCTCGTAGCGCATGGCGGCGACGGCGCCGAAATCGCTGATCACGTACAACGCCACCAACAGCGCGCCTGCCGCGACGGCCGCCCGGACGCGGCGCAGCGTCACCCGGAACAGCACGGCCACGCCGGACAATCCCAGCGAGCGGGCCACCTCCTCGTGCGCGGGGTCCGTCCGGTTCAGGGCCGCCGTGGTGGTCAGCAACACGTACGGGTAGCAGCCGAGGGTGAGCACCAGGCACGCGCCCCAGAAGCCGGCCACCGCCGGCTGCACCGACAGCCACAGAAATGCCAGCAGGTAACTCGGGATCGCCAACGGCAGCGCGAGCACCACGCCGAAGAGCCGCCGGAACGGCAGATCGGTGCGGCTGAGCAGCACCGCGAAGCCCACGCCGAGCACCACGCAGCCGGCGGTCACCACGACCACCAGCAGCAGCGACCGACCCACCAGGGCGATCGTGCGCTGCTGCAGGAGTTCGTCGGCGACGAACGCCCAGCCACGGGCGAGCGCCCGGTCACCGAGGTAGTACAGCGGCAGCAGCGTGGCCGCAGAGACAGCCGCGGCGGCACCGAGCAGCGGCGCGGGCGGCCGACGGCGAATCACGTTCCGCCGCAACAGGATCAGTTCGTCAGCAACCCGGTTGCGACCAGCATCTCCTGGGTCGCCTCGAGGTCGTCGAGTTGGGACAGGTCAACCGCGGGTGGCTGCAGGTCCGCCAGTGGCGGCATGCCCTCGGCCGTCGCGACGCCGGCGACCAGCGGGTACTCCTTGGTCTCGCCGGCGAAGTACTCCTGGGCGGCCTGGCTCACCAGGTAGGCCGCGAACCGTTGCGCGCCCGCGGGATTCGGTGCCGACTTGAGGATGCCGACGCCGGCGACGTTGACAAGCCCACCGGGATCGCCCGGCGCCATGAACTTGTTCTGCGCGGTCACCGCGTCCCTGCCCTTGGCGTCGATCAGTTCGTACAGGTAGTAGTGGTTGACCAGACCGATGGCGACCTCGCCCTTGTCGACCGCATCGCGGACCGCGACGTTGTTCTCGTAGGCCTTCGGATTCTGCGCCTTGAACGCACGCAGCCACTGTTCGGCCCCTGCGTCGCCCCGCACCACCCGCAGGCCCGTCACGAACGACTGCCACGACGCGTTGCTCGGCGCGAACCCGATCTTGTCCTTCCACTCCGGCGCCAGCACGCCGTCGACGGTGTCGGGCGGATTCGGCGCCAGCTTCGGGTTGAACACCACCACCCTCGCGCGACCCGACACGCCGACCCAGGTGCCGTCGGCCGCCGAGTAGTTGGCCGGCACCGCCTCCAGTGTCGTGGTGTCGATCTGGGCGAACAGTCCGGCCTTGGCGACCGCGCCGAGCGCCCCGGCGTCCTGGGACAGGAACACGTCGGCCGGCGACTTGTCGCCCTCGGTGATCAGCTGGGCGGCCATCTCCCCGGAGCTCGCGTAGCGCGCCTCGACGTTGAGCCCCGTCTCGGCCTTGAACTTCTCCAGTAGCGGCCCGACGAGTTCCTCGCTGCGACCGGAGTACACCACCAGCGACTCACTGGCGTCGACGGAATCCGAGCCGCCGCACGCGCTGAGCGACAGTGCCATCGCAGCAGCACACACCGTAGCCGTGAGGCGTGAGAAGGCGAACGGCATGAATCGACCCGCTTTCGTCGTGCGCTGTGAGACCGCTGTGAGCCGGCCCGGCTCTGGCAACTTATCACCGAGCGACTGAGGACAGGCTCAGCTGACGCGACGGGTCACCGGGCTGGTCACCACGAGCGCGCGGGCCGCACACCGCACCGGTTACCATTGGCTTCTCATTCGCCGAACGAGGAAGGGACTACGTGCCGCAGGCACCCGCCGATGGCCCCGGTACCGAACGGGCCTGCCGGGCCGAGCAGCCGTCCCCGGAGCAGTCCGACGCGGAACCCTCCCCTAGTCGGCCGGGCCTCGTGCCCGGCGCCCCTGCGGGGAGAACGACGTGAGCGTCACCCTGTCCATCCTGTCGGTGCTGGCCATCATCGTGCTGACCGCGGGCACCGCCGTGTTCGTGGCGGCGGAGTTCTCGCTCACCGCGCTCGAGCGCAGCACCGTCGAGGCCAACGCCCGCGACGGCGACCGCCGCGACCACATGGTCCGCCGGGCCCACCGCACACTGTCGTTCCAGCTGTCCGGAGCGCAGGTCGGCATCTCCATCACCACGCTGGCCACCGGCTACCTCGCCGAACCCGTCGTCGCGCGGCTGCTGCATCCCGGACTGGACGCGCTCGGCCTACCCGCCGATGTCGCGAGCGGGCTGGCGCTGGTGCTGGCCATCCTGATCGCCACCTCGGTGTCGATGATCTTCGGCGAACTGGTGCCCAAGAACCTGGCCGTGGCTCGGCCGGTGCCGACCGCGCGGGCGTCGGCGCCGCCGCAACTGCTGTTCTCGATGCTGGCCACCCCGCTCATCCGGATGACCAACGGCACCGCCAACTGGATCCTGCGCCGTCTCGGCATCGAGCCCGCCGAGGAGCTCCGCTCGGCCCGCTCGGCGCAGGAACTGATCTCGCTGGTGCGCAACTCCGCGCGCAGCGGATCACTGGACCCGGTCACCGCGGTCCTGATGGACCGGTCGCTGCAGTTCGGCGAGCGAACCGCCGAAGAGCTGATGACGCCGCGCACCGAGATCGAGGCGATGCAGGCCGACGACACCGTGGCCGATCTGATCGAGGCGGCGATCAGCACCGGCTACTCGCGCTTCCCCATCGTCGAAGGTGACCTCGACTCGACGATCGGCGTGGTGCACGTCAAGCAGGTGTTCGCGATTCCGCACGACGAGCGGGCCGCCACCCGGCTCGCGACGCTCGCGCTGCCCGTCGCCACCGTGCCGTCGACGCTCGACGGCGACGCGGTGATGACCCAGATCCGCGCCAACGGCCTGCAGACCGCCCTGGTGGTCGACGAATACGGCGGCACCGCGGGCATGGTCACCGTCGAGGACCTCATCGAGGAGATCGTCGGCGACGTCCGCGACGAGCACGACGACGCCACCCCCGACGTGCAGCCCGCCGGCGGCGGCTGGAAGGTCTCGGGGCTGCTGCGCATCGACGAGGTGGCCAGCGAGACCGGATTCCGGGCGCCCGAGGGCGAATACGAGACGATCGGCGGACTGGTGCTGGAGGAACTCGGCCACATCCCCGAACCCGGGGAGACCGTCGAACTCACCGCCTTCGACCCGGACACCGTCCTCGAGGACCCGGTGCTCTGGCTGGCGACGGTCGTGCAGATGGACGGGCGCCGCATCGACCAACTCGAGCTGACCGAGCTGGGCCGCCGCGGCGAGACCGACGACGAGGAGCTGAACGACTGATGGGCGGCGACCTCTTCGGCGTGCTGCTGACCGTGCTGCTGCTGGCGGCGAACGCGTTCTTCGTCGGCTCGGAGTTCGCGCTGATCTCCGCCCGCCGCGACCGGCTCGAGGCGCTGGTCGAGCAGGGCAAGCGCAGCGCCGTCACCGTCATCCGGGCCGGCGAGAACCTGTCACTGATGCTGGCCGGCTCCCAGTTGGGCATCACCGTGTGCTCGATCCTGCTCGGCCGGGTGGGCGAGCCCGCGGTGGCGCACCTCCTGGAGAAGCCCTTCGGGCTGGTCGGCATCCCCGACGCGGTGCTGCACACCGTGTCCTTCGTGGTGGCCCTCGGCGTCGTGGTCACGCTGCACGTGCTGCTCGGCGAGATGGTGCCGAAGAACATCGCGATCGCCGGTCCGGAGTCGACGGCGATGCTCCTGATCCCGGTGTACCTGGTCTACATCCGGGCGGCGCGGCCGTTCATCGCGTTCTACAACTGGTGCGCCAACAGCACACTGCGCGCGTTCGGGGTGGAGCCGAAGGACGAGCTGGCCGTGGCGGTGTCCACGGTGGAGCTCTCGGAGATGATCGCCGAGTCGGTGTCCGAGGGGCTGCTCGACACCGAGGAGCACACCCGCCTCACCCGCGCGCTCCAGATCCGCAACCGCGTGGTCCGCGACGTGGCGATGCCGCTCAGCGACATCCACACCGTGCCCGCCGCCGCCGCCGACAGCGGCCCGACGGTCGGCGCGGTCGAGCGGGCGCTCGCCGAGACCGGCTACTCGCGTTTCCCCGTAGCCGGCCCGTCCGGCGAGTACGTCGGCTACCTGCACATCAAGGACGTGCTACCGCTGGTGCACGACCCCGACGCGGTGCTGGACCGCTCGCTGGTGCGCCCGCTGCTCACGCTGCCCGCATCGCTGCCGCTGCCCGATGCGCTGACCCGGTTGCGGCGCGACAACAGCCACCTGGCCCTGGTCACCACCGACGGCATGGTGACAGCCATGGTGGCGCTCGAGGATCTGGTCGAAGACCTCGTGGGGACGGTGCGGGACGGCACCCATCGTGTCTGATCTCGCACTCCGTGCGAAGGCGGCTGACGTCGCAGTCGGCGCCGATCTCGATGTCCTCGCCGAATCTGACTGGCAGGCACGCGAATCCGCACATCGCGATCGCGTCGACGCGTTCTGTGCGCCGCATCTGGCCCGCCGCCGCGCCGGCGCGGCACATCCGGTGTGGGACTTCCTGTTCACCTACTACAACCTGCGGCCCCGCCTGCTCCGCCGCTGGCACCCGGGCTTCGGAGTGGTGCTGGCGGGCGACTCGGCGGGGCGCCACCTGGACATCGCCGGTTATCACCGCACGCCGCACGGTGTCACGGTCAGCCAGGAGTACCGGGCCGGCCGGGCCGACACCGTCGGCTTCATCGGCGACCTGCTCACGGCGACGGCAGCCAGAGCGCCGCGGATGAACTGCTTCGGGCTGCACGAGTGGGCGATGGTGTACCGCTCCCCCGAAGTCCGCCACGCGCAGGTGCCGCTGCGCCTCGGCGCCGCGGGCACCGACGCGGTGGTGGAGTCGATGCCGTTGCGCTGCAGCCATTTCGACGCTTTCCGGTTCTTCACCGATGCTGCCGCGGGCCGCAACGCCGAACGGCTCACCCGCGACCGCCAGATCGCCACCGAGCAGCCGGGTTGTGTCCATGCCGCCATGGATTGCTACAAATGGGCCTACAAGCTGGGACCGCTGGTGTCCTCCGAGCTGGTGATGGACTGTCTGGAGCTGGCCGCCGACGCGCGGGCGCTGGACATGCGCGCCAGCCCGTACGACCTCAGCGGGCACGGGTTCGACCCGATCGCCGTCGAGACACCGGCGGGTCGGGCGGAGTACGTGCGCGCCCAGCAGGAGATCGCGGAGCGGGCCGCTCCGCTGCGAGCCACCCTCGCCGGCAGGTGCGACCTGCTGCGTGCGGCGGCGCGCGGCGCAAAGGCCGACGTTACCGGTGGGTAAGGTGGATCAACGCGCGTCGCGTCAGCAGACGTGCCGGTGAGCTAGGAGGAAACGATGACCGATCGCGTCGAGGTGGGAAATCTGCGCGTGGCCCGGGTGCTGTACGACTTCGTCAACGACGAGGCGCTGCCCGGCACCGACATCGACCCGGACAGCTTCTGGTCAGGAGTCGACAAGGTGGTCGCCGACCTCACTCCGCGCAACACCGAACTCCTGGCCCGCCGCGACGACCTGCAGGCACAGATCGACAAGTGGCACCGCCAGCGCGCGATCGGCCCGCTCGATCCCGACGAGTACCAGCAGTTCCTCACCGACATCGGCTACCTCGCCGGCGATCCCGGTGACTTCTCCATCAGCACCGAGAACGTGGACGCGGAGATCACCTCGACCGCGGGTCCGCAGCTCGTCGTGCCGGTGACCAACGCCCGGTTCGCCCTCAACGCCGCCAACGCCCGCTGGGGTTCGCTGTACGACGCGCTCTACGGCACCGACGTCATCTCCGAGGAGGACGGCGCCGAACAGGGCAGCGGCTACAACCGCGTCCGCGGTGACAAGGTCATCGCCTACGCCCGCCGGTTCCTCGACGAGAGCGTGCCCCTGGCGACCGGGTCGTGGTCCGACCCGACCGGCTTCAAGATCGACGACGGGCAGCTGCTCGCCGAGATCGGCGACGGCCAGTCCAGCGCTCTGGCCGACCCCGAACAGTTCGTCGGCTACACCGGCGACTTCGGGTCGCCGCAGTGGTCGTTCCTGCTGCGCCACCACGGCCTGCACATCGAGGTCCTGATCGATCCCGACTCCCCGATCGGTTCCACCGACACCGCGGGCATCAAGGACGTCGTGCTGGAGTCCGCGGTCACCACGATCATCGACTTCGAGGACGCCGTCGCCGCGGTCGACGCCGATGACAAGACGGCGGCATACCGCAACTGGCTGGGATTGATGAGGGGCGACCTCTCGGCTCCGGTCAGCAAGGACGGCAAGAGCTTCACCCGGGTGCTCAACGAGGACCGCACCTACACCACCCCGGACGGCGAGGGCGAACTCACCGTGCCCGGCCGCAGCCTGTTGTTCGTGCGCAACGTCGGCCACCTGATGACGAACGACGCGATCGTGGACGCTCAGGGCAACGAAGTCTACGAAGGCGTCCAGGACGCCCTGTTCACCAGCCTCGCCGCCGTCCACGGACTGCGCGCCGGCGGCGCCAACGGCCCGCTGGCCAACAGCCGCACCGGATCGGTCTACATCGTCAAGCCGAAGATGCACGGACCCGACGAGGTGGCCTACACCGTCGAGCTGTTCAGCCGGGTCGAGGACGTGCTCGGCCTGCCGCAGAACACGCTCAAGGTCGGGATCATGGACGAGGAGCGCCGCACCACGGTCAACCTCAAGGCCTGCATCAAGGCCGCCGCCGACCGCGTGGTGTTCATCAACACCGGCTTCCTCGACCGCACCGGCGACGAGATCCACACCTCGATGGAGGCCGGCCCGATGATCCGCAAGGCGTCGATGAAGAGCCAGCCGTGGATCAAGGCCTACGAGGACAACAACGTCGACATCGGGCTGGCCACGGGCTTCGTGGGCCGCGCCCAGATCGGCAAGGGCATGTGGGCGATGACCGATCTGATGGGCGACATGGTCGAGCAGAAGATCGGGCAGCCCAAGGCGGGCGCGACCACCGCCTGGGTGCCGTCGCCCACTGCGGCGACGCTGCACGCGATGCACTACCACCAGGTCGACGTCGCCGCCGTGCAGAAGGACCTGGCGGGCAAGCAGCGCGCCAGCCTGGCCGACCTGTTGACCATCCCGCTGGCCAAGGAGCTGGCGTGGGCGCCCGAGGAGATCCGCGAGGAGGTCGACAACAACTGTCAGTCGATCCTGGGCTACGTGGTGCGCTGGATCGACCAGGGGGTGGGTTCGTCGAAGGTGCCCGACATCCACAACGTGGCGCTGATGGAGGACCGTGCCACGCTGCGGATCTCCAGCCAGCTGCTGTCGAACTGGCTGCGGCACGGCGTGATCACCGAGGACGACGTGAAGACCAGCCTGCGGCGGATGGCAGCGGTGGTGGACGAGCAGAACACGGGCGACGAGAAGTACCTGCCGATGGCGACCGACCCGGAGGGCAGTGTGGCGTTCCAGGCGGCCCAGGAGCTCATCCTGTCCGGCACCGCGCAGCCCAACGGCTACACCGAGCCGATCCTGCACCGCCGCCGGCGGGAGTTCAAGGCCGGTTCGGGCGCCCGTAGCTGACCTCACCCGGCACCCCGCTTCATCGGCGTTGACTAGACTTCGGCGTTGCATTGACGGCCGGTCGGAATCGACCGGTCGACGACACGAACACGGGAGCAGGAATGGGCAGGCATAGCATTCCGGATCCCGACGACTCCGCGGACGAACCGGAAATCCCGCCGCAGGACGGAACTTCCGCGGAGTACCCGCAGCCGGAGTACGGCGACCGCCGCGGGCAGGATCCGGGCTACCGGGACCACGGCGCCGACGACTACCCCGCCGACGACTTCCCGACGACCGCGCACCGCCGCACGGAGTACGCGGACTCCGGCTACCGGGATGCCGAGCACGATCAACCCGATCTGCACGACCACGGCTTCGGCGCGTCCCGTGACCACCGCCCCGACGACTACGGCGGTTACCGCGGCGACGACCATCCCGATGATGACGACGAGTACGGGCCCGCTTTCGGCGCGGGCGCCGACGACGGCCCGCCGCCGGCCGGTCCGGCAGGACCCCAGCACAGCGGCGACTGGGACGGCGGCGAGTGGACCGGCAGCCACCGTGCCGTCGCGTCCGGGCGCCGTGGTGTCAGCGTCGGCGTGATCGCCGCCCTGGTGACCGTCGTCGTCGTGGTGGCCGCAGTCATCCTGTGGCGCTTCTTCGGTGACGCGCTGTCCGACCGCAGTGACGTCGCCGCCGCGCGCTGCGTCGACGGTGAACTCACCGTGGCGGTGCTGGCCGATCCGTCGATCGCACCGCAGATCGAGACGCTGGCCAACGGGTACAACGAGACCGCCAGCCCCGTCGGCGACCGCTGTGTGAAGATCGGCGTCAAGCCCGCGGGATCCGATCAGGTGGTCAACGGGTTCACCGGGGACTGGCCGGCCGATCTCGGTGAACGGCCCGCGCTGTGGATCCCCGCCAGCAGTATCTCCGCGGCACGCCTCGAGGCGGGCTCCGGGCCGCAGACCATCGACGACAGCCGGTCACTGGTCACCTCGCCGGTTCTGCTCGCGGTCCGGCCGCAGATGAGAGCCGCGCTGGGACAGCAGAACTGGTCGACCCTGCCCAGGCTGCAGACCAATCCGACCGGTCTCGACGGGCTCAACCTGCCCGGATGGGGCCCGCTGAAACTGGCGCTGCCGCGCAGCGGCGACAGCGACGCGTCCTACCTCGCCGCCGAGGCGGTGGCGGCCGCATCGGCCCCGCCGGGCGCGCCGGCGAGCGACGGGATGTCGGCGGTCAGCACACTGCTGGCCGGCCAACCCGATCTGGCCGACGACACCGCGGGCACGGCGATGGACGCGCTGGTCAAGGCATCCGACCCGGCGACGGCTCCGGTGCACGCGGTCGCTGTCACCGAGCAGCAGCTGTTCCAGCGCGGCGCGGCGCTGCCCGAGGCGAAGAACACGCTGGCGTCCTGGCTGCCGCCCGGCCCGACGGCCACCGCCGACTACCCCACCGTCCTGCTGTCCGGCGACTGGCTCACCAAGGAGCAGGTCGCGGCGGCCAGTGAGTTCGCCCGCTTCATGCGCAAGCCCGAGGGGCTCGCCGAACTGGCCAAGGCCGGCTTCCGCGCCGACGGCGCCACCCCGCCGGCCAGCGACGTCACCGCCTTCGCCCCGGTGTCGGCTCCGCTGTCCATCGGCGACAACGCGATGCGCGCCAAGATGGCCGACGCGTTGACGGCGCCGGCGAAGGGTTCGGCGGTGACGATCATGCTCGACCAGTCGATGCCTGCGTCAGAGGGCACCAACTCGCGGATGGGCAACGTGGTCAACGCACTGATCCCCCGGATCGACGCGCTGCCACCGACCTCGGCCGTCGGACTGTGGACCTTCGACGGCGCGGCCGGGTCCTCCCGGGTGCCGATGGGACCGCTGTCGGAACCCGTCGGCGGCACACCCCGGTCGCAGAGCCTGACGACGACACTGGACTCGTTGGCGTCCACATCGGGTGGCGCCGTGTCGTTCACCACGCTGCGTCTGGTGTACAACGAGGCACTCGCGAACTACCGCCCCGGGCAAGCCAATTCGGTGCTGGTCATCACCGAGGGGCCGCACAGCGACCAGTCGCTGGACGGGGCGGGCCTGCAGGCGTTCGTCCGGGACGCCTTCGACCCGGCACGCCCGGTGGCGGTGAACGTGATCGACTTCGGCGCGGACTCCGACCAGGCCACCTGGGAGGCCGTCGCCCAGGCCACCGGCGGCGCCTACCAGAACCTCGGCACGTCCAGCTCTCCCGACCTGACGGGCGCGATCACCCGCTTCGTCGGCTGATCCCGGGCGACGTGCGCCCAGCGCGTCGCCGGGGACTCGGGTAGTGCACTACGCGTGCCACAGCGTCCCGGCACACCGACGCTGAACGCATGAGTGACAAATATTCCGTCAAGGCAGGCGACACCCTGTGGGGCATCGCCGAACAGTTCTACGGTGACGGCCGCCGGCACAGGGTGATCGCGGTGGCCAACGACCTGGCCGACCCCGACGACATCGTCGTCGGCCAGGAGTTGTCGATTCCCTACGTCACGTACCGCTACCAGGTCCGCGCCGGTGACAGGAAAGCCGATCTCGCGCGGCGCTTCTACCACGACGTCGCGATGACCGGCGTGTACGAGATCGCCAGCGGCGCCGCGCAGCGTCCGCTGGAGGTCGGCGAGTGGCTGGTGGTGCCCGACCTCGCCGACGTCGGCCATCACACGGTGGTCGAGGGCGAAACCCTGGAGACACTCGCGGACGGCTGGTACGGCGTGCCGTCCTTCTGGACGATCATCGCCTTCGCCAACCGGCTGGACGGACCCGTCCACCCCCCGGGCACCCTGCTCACCCGACCACGGATGAACCGGCGCCGCACCGTGGTCCGCGGTGACACGCTCTGGCGGCTGGCCACCGACGAGTACGGAGACTACAGCGAGGACCGCACGCTGACCGCCGTGAAACTGACCGCCGCGGCGAACCTCATCACCGATCCCGACCACATCGAGGTCGGCCAGGTGGTGCACTTCCCGTCGATGTGGCCCTGACTCAGGCGAACGCCTCCACCGGAGGGCACGAGCACACCAGGTTGCGGTCACCGTATGCGCCGTCGATGCGGCGCACCGGCGGCCACACCTTCGGCCGGTGCCCCTTGCCGAGCGGGTAGGCCGCCTCCTCGCGGGTGTACGGATGGTCCCAGTCGGCCACCAGCAGGCACTCCGCGGTGTGCGGCGCGCCGCGCAGCGGGTTGTCCTCGACGGACCACTCCCCCGACCCGACGCGGTCGATCTCGGCGCGGATGGCGATCATCGCCGCGATGAAGGCGTCCACCTCGGCCAGACTCTCGCTCTCGGTGGGCTCCACCATCAGTGTGCCCGCCACCGGGAAGCTCATCGTCGGAGCGTGGAAGCCGTAGTCCGCCAACCGTTTCGCGACGTCGTCGACGGTGACCCCGGTCTGCTTGGTGATGGGCCGCAGATCCAGGATGCACTCGTGGGCGACCATGCCGTTCTCGCCGGTGTACAGCACCGGGTAGTACTCGTCGAGCCGGCGGGCGATGTAATTGGCCGAGGCGATCGCCGTCAGCGACGCCGCTCGCAGGCCCGCCGCTCCCATCATCCGGATGTAGGCCCAGGTGATCGGCAGGATCGACGCCGACCCGTACGGCGCGGCCGACACGGTGTAGTCGTCGCCGAGTTCGTCGGCGAGCGGGTGGCCGGGCAGGTAGGGCGCCAGATGCGAGCGCACCGCCACCGGACCGACGCCGGGGCCGCCGCCGCCGTGCGGGATGCAGAACGTCTTGTGCAGGTTCAGGTGGCTGACGTCACCACCGAACCGGCCCGGACGCGCCAGGCCCACCAGCGCGTTGAGGTTGGCGCCGTCGACGTACACCTGACCGCCCGCGTCGTGCACGGCCGCACAGATGTCGGCGACGTCGTGCTCGTACACGCCGTGGGTGGACGGGTAGGTGATCATGAGCGCCGCAAGGCGTTCGGCGTGCTCGGCCACCTTGGCCCGCAGGTCGTCGAGGTCGACGTCACCGTTGGGGCGGCAGGCCACCACCGCGACCTTCATCCCCGCCAGCGCCGCCGACGCGGCGTTGGTGCCGTGCGCACTCGACGGGATCAGGCAGATGTTGCGTTCGGCCTCGCCGCGGCTCAGGTGGTAGGCCTGGATCGCAAGCAGTCCGGCGTACTCGCCCTGCGAGCCTGCATTGGGCTGCAGCGAGATCTCGTCGTATCCGGTGATACCGGTCAGCCACTCCTGCAGGTCGGCGATCAGCCTGCGCAGGCCGGGGGTGTCGGAGGCGGGGGCGAACGGATGCTGACGGGAGAACTCCGGCCAGGTGATGGGTTCCATCTCCGCCGCCGCGTTGAGCTTCATGGTGCACGAACCGAGCGGGATCATGCTGCGGTCCAGTGCGATGTCCTTGTCGGCCAGCGACCGCAGATACCGCATCATCTCCGTTTCGGTGCGGTACCGAGAGAAGGCCGGATGAGTCATGAACTCCGATGTGCGCGTGGCGATCTCGGGTCCGGTGAGTGGCGCGCCGCCACGGTCGGCCCCGAAGGCCGCCAGCACCGTCGCGACGTGCTCGGCGGTGGTCGCCTCGTCGCAGGAGATCGAGACGTGGTCGGCGTCGACCTGCCAGATGTTGACACCGCGCGCCTTGGCCTCGTCACGGACCTGCGCACCACGACCCGGCACGCGGGCCAGCACGGTGTCGAAGAAGGCGTCGTGCACCACGTCCACTCCGGCGTCGGCCAGTCCGGTGGCGACGGCGCGGGCGTGTCCGTGCACCCGTCGCGCGATGGAGGTCAGCCCCTCCGCGCCGTGGTAGCTCGCGTACATCGCGGCCATCACCGCCAGCAGCACCTGCGCGGTGCAGATGTTGCTGGTGGCCTTGTCGCGGCGGATGTGCTGTTCACGGGTCTGCAGCGCCAGCCGGTAGGCCGGCGACCCGTCCGCGTCCACCGACACCCCGACCAGCCGGCCGGGAAGCTGCCGGGCGTGCTTGGTGTGCACCGCGAGGTAACCGGCGTGCGGCCCGCCGAAGCCCATCGGCACCCCGAACCGCTGGGTGGTGCCGAACGCCACGTCGGCGCCGAACTCGCCGGGCGGCGTGATCAGCGTCAGCGCGAGCAGATCCGCGCCGAACGCCACCAGCGCCCCGCGGTCGTGCGCCTCGGTGACCAGCGCCGACCAGTCCACCACCGCGCCGCTCGCGCCGGGCAGTTGCGCGACGACGCCGAAGAAGTCGCCGTCGGGCAGGCCCGAGCGCAGGTCGGCGGTGACGATTTCGATGCCCAGCGGGGCGGCCCTGGTAGCGAGCACCGCCGCGGTCTGCGGGTAGACGTCGACGTCGACGGCCAGCCGGTGCGACTTGCTCCGGCCCGCCCGCTGCATCAGGGTCATCGCCTCGGCGGCGGCCGTGCCTTCGTCGAGCATCGACGCGTTGGACACTTCGAGGCCGGTCAGGTCGCAGACCATGGTCTGGAAGTTGAGCAGGGCCTCGAGCCGGCCCTGGCTGATCTCCGGCTGGTAGGGGGTGTACGCCGTGTACCACGCCGGGTTCTCGAGGATGTTGCGGCGCAACACCGGCGGTGTCAGCGTGTCGAAATAGCCCTGCCCGATCATCGACACGGCGACGGTGTTCGAGTCAGCGAGTGCGCGCAGTTCGGCGAGGGCATCGTGCTCGGAGGCGGGCGGGGGCAGCTGCTCCAGCCCGGGCGCGACACCGTCGGCGGACAGCGCGTCCAGGATGCGCACGGGCAGCGCCTTGGCGGCGAGCTCCTCGAGGGACGCCACACCGATGGTGTCGAGCATCGTGGCGATGGCGTCGGCATCCGGGCCGATGTGCCGGTCGGCGAAACGGGTTGGGTGGGTGTCGACCACTGGTCAGTGCTCCTGACGCGTGAGGGCGGAATCCGCTGCGTACCGCTCGGGTTCCTCTCCCTCTGTCGTCGGTGCCTGAGAGATTCGGCGCGAACGCCTTTCCCCATGGGCGGGTGGACTGCCGCCACGCTCGACGGCTCCACCTCTTTCCAGAGGCATCGGGGTCACTCGCGGTCCTGGGTGCCTGAGAGGTTGACGGAGAGGTGTTGCTCCTTCGGCGCCCGTGGCGTTGCGGCCACGGAACTCTCCCGCGTGTGGGCGATGCGTCGACCAGTCTAGCGCGAGGCGTCAGCCGATCTTGCGGTCGCGATGCTTGCGCCGCGACGCGAGCTCGTCCTCGGGAGCGGCGATCGACTCGCCGCCGTCGGCCCGTTCGCCGGGGAAGTCGGCGATCGCCCCGGTCAGTTCCCGCATCGCGCCGGACACGGCGATGCCGAACACGCCCTGGCCGCCCTGTAGCAGGTCGACGACCTCCTCGGCGGAGGTGCACTCGTAGACGGTGGTGCCGTCGGAGAACAGGGTGATGTTGGCCAGGTCGCTGACCCCGCGCTGACGCAGATGCTCGACGGCGACGCGGATGTTGTGCAGTGAGATGCCGGTGTCCAGCAGGCGTTTGACGATCTTGAGGACCAGAATGTCCTTGAACGAGTACAGCCGCTGACTGCCGGATCCGGCGGCGCCGCGGATGGAGGGCACCACCAGAGACGTGCGGGCCCAGTAGTCCAGCTGCCGGTAGGTGATGCCGGCGATCTGGCAGGCGCTCGGCCCGCGGTAGCCGACGAGTTCGTCGGGCACCGAGTCGTCAGGGAAGAGGCCCCCCTGGACGGGCTCGCCCACCGGTGCGGCGGCCGGATCGGCCGCCTTCTCGCCGGAGGACAGATCCAGCTGCTCCTGACGTGGCGTCTCGCCCACTATGGAATCCTCTCGCCGATCGATCCCGCCAGCGGTGAAACTGCGTTGACCTGCACTGCAGTCCACCTGCCACGAGTTCGAATGTGTCCGAGCATACGCTTTCCGACGGCATGTGACTGCTCGTCGCCCCCAAAGTATGGCGGCCTGCCGCGCCGCAGCCTGGCAGCTTCGCCGCGTGTCGACGCCGGAGTGGCCAGTTGAGACGCATCCGTGACCATCCGCAGTGCGACGGCCGAAATCAGGTGGCCTTGAAGTCGTCGGGCGACACGCTGTCCAGGAATTCCTTGAACTTCTCCACCTCGTCCTCACGGACGGCGCCAGCGGCCTCCTCGTCGTTCTCGTCGGGGATCAGCAGGCCGGCCTCGGCCAGCACCGCCTCCTCGACGTAGATCGGCACGCCGACGCGCAAGGCGATCGCCACCGAATCCGACGGCCGGGCCGACACCTTGATGTCGCGGTCGAAGATCAGGTCCGCGTAGAAGGTGCCCTCCTGCAGATCGACGATGCGGACCTCGCGCAGCGAATGGCCCAGCGCGGCGATCAGGTCGCGGATCAGATCGTGGGTGAGCGGCCGGGCCGGTTCGACCCCCTGCTGCTCGAGTGCGATCGCGGCGGCCTCCGACTGGCCGATCCAGATCGGCAGGTACCGGTCACCGTTGGACTCGCGCAGCAGCAACACCGGCTGGTTCTGAGGCTGCTCCACGCGAATGCCGACCACCCGTACCTCAGCCATCAGTGTCTGCCCTCCGCACCCGGTGTGCCGCTATACGTCCGGGGCCCCGCGGGCCCCGGACGCGACGAACAAGCCGTCACGACGAGTCTAATCCTCACCGATCCAGAACGTCGCGTACGGCCGACTTGATCAACGACGTGTGCAAGGTGATCGCCAGGGCCGCCACCTCACGGGCGAGATCGTCGGCCCGGTCACGGGCGCCGGCCTGACTTCCCTTGCCGACCGGACCCGCGATCTGCGCGATCAGGTCGGACTGGCGGTCCGCCGCCGACCGGAACGCGCGCAGGTGCCGCGGCTCGACGCCGTAGTCGGCGAGCGCCCGGGCACACTGCGCGATCACCACGGAATGCTCGTCGAAGAATCCGCCGGGCCCGGTGGTGATGACGCCGCTCTTGACCAGCGCGGTCAGCAGCTCCTCGGGCACACCGGACCGGGTGAGCAGATCCTCGCGGCTGAGCCGGACCTGTGTGAGTGCCACACCTGAGGCCGCCGCGCCGTCGACGTCACCGTCCGCCGGCACCAGCCGCGGCACGCCGTAGGGCGACTTGGCTTGTGGGAGCTCGCCGTCCGGCTGCGCGTCCAGCTGAGCCTTGATCACCTTCAGCGGCAGGTACTGGTCCCGCTGGGCGGTCAGCACGAACCGCAGCCGTGCGCAGTCGTATGCCGTGAACCGCCGGTAGCCCGACGCGGTGCGCTCCGGAGTGACCAGGCCCTCGGCCTCGAGGAACCGGATCTTGGAGATGGTCACGTCCGGGAAGTCCGGTCGCAGCAGATCGAGGACCGCTCCGATCGACATCCCGGAGAACGCGGGGGTGTCGGGGGCGGTCACGGTCAGCTGCCCGGGCCGCTGTCGTCGTCGGTCTTGGGGCCGGTCAGGAAGACCAGGCGGAATTTGCCGATCTGCACCTCGTCGCCGTTGGCCAGCACCGCCGAGTCGACGGGCTCACGGTTGACGTAGGTGCCGTTGAGGCTGCCGACGTCGACGACCTGGAACTCGCCGGACTCGAGCCGGAACTCGGCGTGGCGGCGGCTCACCGTGACGTCGTCGAGGAAGATGTCGCTGTCGGGGTGACGGCCGGCCGAGGTGGTCGGCTGGTCGAGCAGGAAGCGCGATCCGGCGTTGGGGCCGCGCTTGACGACCAGCAACGCCGAGCCGACGGGCAGCCCCTCGACCCCGGAGACGGATCCTTCGGCACTCGCGCTGGCGGGTGCATCGAGTTCGTTGAGGAAGTCGGCGCGGAACACCGAAGTCGTCTCGACAGTGACTTCGTCAGACGTCTGATCTGCTCCGGAACTGCTGTCCTTCTCCGTCACCCGCTGCTCCTTACTGGCTGCTGTGGCGTCACCCGGCCGGTGCTCCGGCCGTCGTCCGTGCTTGGTCGACCGTACCGCGCAGTGCGCCTCGTTGTACCCACCACCGCCGGATCGGCCAGTCGTGGGCCGTCACCGCGTCAGGTCGGTCGAACTTGTCCGCACGACCCTAACAACTGCTACTCGGTCACGGCGGCGCGGTAGCCGTCCGCGTCGAGCAGGCCGTCCAGGCCGCCGTCGTCGGGTCCGCCCTGCACCTGCAGGTCGACCAGCCAGCCCTCGCCGTACGGGTCGGAGTTGACCAGCTGCGGCGTGCCCTCCAGATCACCGTTGACGGCAACCACTTTCGCCGTGACCGGGGCGTACAGGTCGGAGACGGACTTGGTCGACTCCACCTCGCCGAAGGACTCCCCCGCGGCCACCTCGGTGCCGACGTCGGGCAGCTGCACGAACACCACGTCGCCGAGCGCGGCCTGCGCGTAGTCGGTGATGCCCACCCGCACGGTGTCGTCACCGGTGCGCTGGACCCACTCGTGTTCCTCGGTGTACAGCAGGTCGGACGGGATCTCGCTCACGGTGCTCCTCGAGGGCTCGTGCTCGGCTGGCTCACTTGACCGGCTGAGCGTATTGGCGGGGTTTCGGTTGCCGCAAGGCGGTGACGTCGACCCGCTCGGCCTGTTGTACCACCATCGTGCCGCCGACCCGTTCGACGCTGTCCATCGCGCCGCCCGGAATGTTCATCGCCGCGGCGAGAGTCGGTGGATCGCCAATGGCCAGAACAGAATACGGCGGATTGAGGGTGACGCCGTCGACGTCGATGGCGCCGGGTGTGCCCACCATCCAGGTGTCGACTCCCACCCGCACCGGGACCGGTTGGCCGTCGCGGGTGCCCCGGATCTCCATGGCCTCCGCGCCGGCATTGCGCAGCTCGTTGATGACGTCGAGCAGTGTCTCCGCGGGCACGCCCGGTGTGGTGTCGGTGATGGTGAGCACCACGCCCGGGCCCGTCGCGGCCACCGTGCCGATCAGGATCGACAGCGCGGCGAGCCGCGCCTGGGCGTTCTCGATGGCGGCCGCATCGCTGCTGCCCGACGCCTGGAGTTGCTCCAGCGTCCGCCGCAGATCGTTCACCTCGGTGTTGAGGGCCGCCTCGCGCTGTTGCAGGGAGTCCAGCAGCACCAACAGGTCGGCGGGCCGCGCGGTCTCCAGCGAGTCGCCGGACTCGTTCTGCCGGACCTGGGTCACGATCGCCGCACCGAGCACCACGCACAGCAGCATCGCGAGAGCGCCGAACACGATCTGGCTGCGGCCGCGGCGCAGCACGCCCGCCGGGCCGCCGGGCTGCAGATCGCCGATCGGCTGGGGCGCCGCCCCGCGGGGCAGCTCGTGGCGGCCGTGGTGCTCCGCCGGTTCCTCGTGGCGACCGGGCGTGTCGTCCGTGGACTCGGTGCTCATGCTCAGGCGCCGAACAGCCTGCGCCGCAAGGCGGCGGCGTTGCCGAAGATGCGGATGCCGAGCACCACGATGATGGCCGTCGACAGCTGGGTGCCGACGCCCAGCTGGTCGCCGACGTAGACGATGAGCGCGGCGACGAGCACGTTGAACACGAACGACACCACGAACACCTTCGCGTCGAAGATCCGCTCGAGGTAGGCCCGCAGCCCCCCGAACACCGCGTCGAGCGCGGCCACCACGGCGATCGGCAGATACGGCTCGACGAACTCCGGCACGTCCGGCCGGAACACCAGGCCCAGCACGATGCCGATGACGAGTGCCGCGATCCCGATCATGTGTGTCCGATCATCGGAGTGTGCTCACTGCTGGCCGATCTGCTTGGCGAAGCGGACATCTCGCACCGCGCCGGCAGGCAGCGACAGGTCCTCGCCCGTGCCGACCCCGACGCCGACGCCGTAGGCGGCCTCGAGCAGCCGCAGCCGCTGCAGCCCCGGGGTGCGGTCGAAGATCTCCGCCATGCTCGGCGGCCCGACCGCCAGGATCGCGTACGGGCCGGCGATCGGCTGGTTGTCCACCAGGATGCCGCCGCCGGCCTGGCGCACCGTGACGTTGGGCCCGATGCGCACCCCACCCACCGAGACCGCCTCGGCGCCGCTCACCCACAGCGAGTTGACGACCAGTTGCAGGTCGCGGTCGAGGATCACCTGCCTGCTGCCCGCCACGCGTTGCTTCGACACGTCGCTGAGGTCCTCGCCGGCGCCGGGATCGGTGATGGTCACCGTCAGTCCCGGACCGGTGACGGCGGTGGCGGCGGCGGCGAAGGTGGCCTCGTCCAGACTGCCCAGCAGCCGCCGGCCCAGTTCGTCGCCTTCGAGTCGGCTCCGCCGGTCGGCGTCCACCTGCTCGGCGAGAGCGTCGCGTTCGGCCGCCAGGCCGTCGTCGGTGGCCTGGGCCGACCGGACGCTGCCCGCCAGTACCTGCTGGGTCTCCCGGGCCGCCGGCGCCGCGGTCTGGGCCTGCGCCGCGGCGATGGCGAACACCGTGGCGACGGCGGTGGCCGCGAGGACCTGCCACGTCCACTCCGGCAGTCGGCCGCGCGGTCCCGAGTCGGCCCGGCGCGCGGCGGCCGCGGCGTACCCGGGGTCGAGGTGGTCCGACAGCAGGGACCGCAGCAGCGAGGGCACCGGGATCAGGGTCGGCCGCGCGTTGTCCGGGCCGGCCTCGTGCACGTTGCGGCCGGCCTCGGGGTCGTACCCGCCCAGGGCGCGGCTGCGGTCGGCCGGCGGGTCAGTCACCGGAGTGCACCTTCGGCATCTGTCGCAGCACCATCGTGAACTGGATCAGGTAGAGCACGGCCGACCACAGGTACAGGGCGAGACCCCAGATCAGGAAGGCCCAGCCGATCGCCAGGATCACCCTGCTCCACAGTGCATCCCACTGCCCCAGCAGCACGAGCGGGAAGCCCGACATCAACGCGAACGTCGCCGCCTTGCCGAGGTAGGTCACCGGCAGCGCCGTGAGCCCGCGTGGCCGCAGCAGCGGCAGCGTCGCCGCGAGCACGACGTCGCGTCCGATCAGGGTCAACACCACCCACCACGGCACACAGCCGTCCACCGCCAGTGCGATCGGGACGATGATCATGTAGATGCGGTCGACCAGCGGATCGAGCAGTTCGCCCAGCCGCGACGACTGGTTCGCGACCAGTCGGGCGATCTTGCCGTCGGCCCAGTCGGAGAAACCGCTGAACATCAGCACGCCGACCGCCCACGCGTAGGCATGCACCACCAGCAGCAGCCACAGGAACACCGGAACGAGCAGCAACCGCAACGCCGACAGTGCGTTGGGGATCGTCAGCACCCGGTCACGCGGCGCCGGCTTCGCTGCGCCTCTGCCCGTGTCACCCCCCGATGCCTGGGACATGGGCTAAACCTAGCGGAAAACCCCCGGCAGACTCAGCGCTGCCATCGTGTCGTCGTTCAGCGGGTTGTCATGCACCATGTACGTCCACGTCGACGTCGGCCGCGCCAGCTTGGACAGGTCCACCCCCGGCTCGTCCTCGATGGACGGGGCGGTCTCGAAGGTCTGCTGAGCGGCCTCGATCGCGTCGGCGGCCAATGAGGCGAAGGCGTCCACCGCCATCCGGTGGAACTCGTCGAGCGGATTCTGCCTGCCGAGCGCGCGCAGGTGGATGCTCTCCCGGATGTCGGCCAGGTAGGCCAGGTGCTCACACCAGCCGCGGTCCAGGTGGTACAGCATGATGAGCCGGCAGATCTCCTCGAGGCGCTCCTCGGAGAGTTGCTCGAGCAGATCCTCATAGCGTTTCGGCGCCAGCTCGGCGAGCTCTTCGCGGGCGGCGGCGGTGCGCAGCAACGTGTCCCGGCGGTCGACGATGATCGCCCGCTGCTGGGCGATCAACTGGTTGTAGCGCCACGTGTTGGCGTGCACGTCGAGCAGCCTGCCCTCGGCGACGCGCTGGGCGTGGTCGAGTAGACCGGCCGCCCGTGGCGACACGATGCGGCCGTCGTCGTCGGTCTCGGTCGGCAGCTTGCTCTTTTCCAGGTGCGAGAGCACCAGGTCGTCCTCCCAGCTGGAGAAGAACACCGACGTGCCGGGATCGCCCTGGCGGCCTGCGCGGCCGCGGAGCTGATTGTCCAGCCGCTCGGTGTGGTGGCGCCCGGTGCCGACGACGTGCAGGCCACCGAGTTCGGCCACCTCATCGTGTCCGGCTTCGTCTGAGCCGCCCAGCCGGATGTCGGTGCCGCGACCGGCCATCTGCGTGGACACCGTCACCGCGCGCAGCCGGCCCGCCTCGGCGATGACGCGGGCCTCCTCCTCGTCGTTCTTGGCGTTCAGCACCACCGCGGGCACACCGTGCTTGACGAGCTTCTCGTGCAACTCCTCGGACTCGGCGACGTCGTGGGTGCCGACGAGCACCGGCTGCCCCGTGGCGTGCACCTCGGCGATGTGCTCGACGATCGCGTCGGTTTTGGCCGCCGCGGTGATGTACACCCGGTCGGTCTCGTCCTCGCGGACGTTCGGGGTGTTCGGCGGGATCGGCGAGACGCCCAGCTTGTAGAACTGGCGCAGCTGCTCACCGGCGGCGAGCGCCGTGCCGGTCATCCCGCACACCGTGGGATAGCGGTTGACCAGCGCCTGCACCGTGATGGTGTCGAGCACCTCACCGGTCTCGGTGGTCTCGATGCCCTCCTTGGCCTCCACTGCGGCCTGCAGGCCGTCCGGCCAGCGCTGCAGCGAGGCGATGCGACCGCGCGACGCGTTGATCAGGTGCACCGCGTCGTCGCGGACGATGTAGTGCACGTCGCGCTGCAGCAGCACGTGCGCGTGCAGCGCCACGTTCACCTCGGTCAAGGTGGTGCCGACGTGCTCCTCGGAGTACAGGTCGATGCCGCCGAGGCGGGCCTCCAGCCGGCGGGCGCCCTCGTCGGTGAGGTGCACGTTGCGGCTGTCGTCGTCGGTGGAGAAGTACCGCTCGGCGTTGCGGTCGGAGATCAGCTCGCCGACCAGGCGGATGACCTCCACGCGGGGTGTCTCGCGGTGGCTGGTGCCTGCCAGCACCAGCGGCACCAGCGCCTCGTCGACGAGCACCGAGTCGGCCTCGTCGATCAGCGCGACGTCGGGGCGCGGCGAGACGAGGTCGTCGACGGTGGTCACCAGCTGGTCGCGCAGCACGTCGAAGCCGACCTCGTTGATCGAGGCGTAGGTGACGTCGCATTCGTAGGCTGCGCGCCGTTCGGCGGCGGTGGAATCGGCGGTGATCCAGCCGACGGTCAGGCCGAGCGCCTCCAGCAGCGGGCCCATCCACTCGGCGTCACGGCGGGCCAGGTAGTCGTTGATGGTGATGACGTGCACGTTGCGCCCGCCGATGGCGTAGCCGGCCGCCGCGATCGCGCCCGAGAGCGTCTTGCCCTCACCGGTGGCCATCTCGACGACGTCGCCCGCCAGCATCCGCAGCGCACCGAGGAGCTGGACGTCGAAGGGCCGCAGCCCGGTCGCGCGTTCGGCGGCCTCACGGGCGACGGCGAGGAACTGCGGGATGTCGGCGGACTCGGACAGGTTCTCGAGTTCGAGCAGTTGTGCGGCCTTGCGCAGCTGGTCGTCGTCGAGTTCTGCGGCCTTCTCGTCGAAGTCCGCCGACGTCTTGACCTGGGTCAGGGACCGGCTCTGATCCTTCTCGGTGGTGGCGCCGAGCAGCTTCCAGAACCTGCCGCTCAGGCGGCCTTGACTGCGGGTGGTCGTCTTGGGCACGTGTTCACGGTACGCGTTCGCTTCCCCCGCGAGTGTGCGTGTCCGCACGTCGACACGCCGCCCGCAGTGGCACTTCACGCACGCTCGCGGCGGGGACTCAGCCCAGGTTGGAGCGGCGGGGATAGGCGACGGCCGGATCGGTGAGCGCATTGACCACCGCGGGCAGGCCGGCCGAGAACGCCCGCTCCAACGCCGGGCGCAGTTGTTCGGGCGCGCTCACCAGTTCCCCGTGCCCACCGAGTACCCGCACCACCTCGTCGTAGCGGGTGCCCGGCCGCAGTTCGGCGACCACCGAGTAGCCGTAGAGCGCCTCCATCGGATGCTTCTCGAGCGCCCATACGCCGTTGTTGCCGATCACCGACACCACGTTCACCCCGTGGCGCACCAGGGTGTCCCATTCCATCCCGGAGAAGCCGAACGCACCGTCGCCCTGCAGCAGCACCACCTGCCGGTCGGGCCGGGCCAGCTTGGCGGCGAGCGCATATCCGGGCCCGGAGCCCAGGCAGCCGAACGGCCCGCTGTCCAGCCACGCCCCCGGCACGTAGCTCTCGATCATCCGGCCCGCGTAGGAGCCGAAGTCGCCCGCGTCGATCACCACGATCGCGTCGCGGTCGAGCAGCGGCGCCAGCTCGGCGTACACCCGCATCGGATGCAGCGGCGTGCGCATGTCGTCGAGGTCGGCCTGTTCCTGCGCCCGGACCGAGGTCTCGACCTCGCGCAGATCCGCCACCCACGCCTCGTGCTCGCCGCCGCCCGCGCCGGCCAGCGCGGTCAACGTGGCGGCGAGGTCGCCGTAGAGCGCCGCGGCCACGGCACGCGGGTGCGGACTCTTCGGTGCCGCGCGGTCGGCCACGATCACCGCGGTGTCCTCACCGAACACCGCTCCGAAGCCGAGCCGGAAGTCCATCGGCACCCCGATCACCAGCGCGACGTCGGCCTCCCGCAACGCCTTCGACCGCGCCCGGGAGAAGGCGAGCGGGTGATCGGCGGGCACCACCCCGCGTGCCATCCCGTTCATCAGCACCGGGATCCGCAGCGCCTCGGCGAGATGCAGCAGTGCCTGTTCGCCGTGTCCCCACCACACGTTGGTGCCCGCCATGACGACCGGCCGCGCCGCCCCGGCGAGCAGCGCCACCGCCGTGTCGAGCGCGGCACCGTCGGGCGGGACCGGCGCCGGGGCCTGCGTCAGCGCGCCGGCCGCAGCGGTGTCCTGGGCCGTGCCGAAGACGTGGTCCATCGGGAAGTCGACGAACGACACCCCCGACGGGGCGCCGACCGCCGCCCGCAGCGCATCGTCGACCAGACCGGCTGCCGCGCCCGCCGACTGCGCGGTCGCCGCGAAACGGCACAGCGGTGCGACGAACGGGACATGGTCGATCTCCTGCAGCGAACCCTGACCCCATCGCATCGCAGGCGCCCGCCCGCCGAGGATCACCAACGGCGACTGGTTCTGCTGTGCGGCGGCCATCGCGCTCATGCCGTTGGTGATTCCGGGCCCCGCCGTCAGCGCCGCGACGCCCGGCACCCGGGTCACCTTCGACCAGCCCTCGGCCGCGAACGCCGCGGTCTGCTCGTGCCGGGTGTCGATCAGCCGGATTCCTTCGGCGCGGCAGCCGTCGTAGATCGGGAACAGGTGTCCGCCCGACAGCGTGAACATCGTGTCGATGCCGCTGGCGCGCAGCCGCCGTGCGATCAGATGCCCGGCGTTCACGCCCTGTTCGGTCGGAGCTTCATTGCCCATGGCCGCAGCATATCGGCGGCATAGTCTCTGCCTGTGCACACAGTGAAAGACACCGAGGTACTGATCGCAGGCGCCGGACCGGTCGGGCTCACCGCGGCCATCGAACTCGCCCGCCGCGGCGTGGCCTGCCGCGTCGTCGACCCGCTTCCCGAGCCACCGCAGTACGCGAAAGCCGTTGGCGTGCAACCTCGAACACTCGAGATCTTCGAGACGATGGGGATCCTGCGCGAAGTCCTGAACGCGGGCACCGAGATGCGCGGCCAGATCGTCCACGTCAACGGCGAGAAGGTGACGCAGCTCGATCTGACACTTCCCGGCGACATCCCGTTCGCCTTCCTGTGCATCCCGCAGTACGCCACCGAGCGCATCCTGGCCGAGGAGGCGCGCAGGCGCGGTGTGGAGGTGCGTCGCGGCGTGCGCCTGACCGCCTTCACCCAGGACGCCGACGGCGTGAGCGCCACACTCGCGGGGCCGGACGGCGAGATCACGCTTCGCGGCGCCTATCTCGTCGGCGCCGACGGCGCGCACAGCGTGGTGCGCAAAGGACTGGGGCTGACCTTCGAGGGCGCCGCGTTCGACGAGCAGTACATGCTCGGCGACGTCGAGGTCGACTGGTCGCAGCCGCCCGGTTACGCGATCCGGGCGATGCACCAGACCGACGGCACGACCGACGACCTACTGGTGTGCATCCCGTTGCCGGGCCGCAACCGCTACCGCATCTCGATGCTGGTGCCCGACGAGCTGGCCGCAGCGCCCGCCGACGGAGTGGCACACGGCTTCGAAGGTGGCCGCAGGCCTGAGCTCGGGCACCTGCAGGCGGTCCTCGACCGGTTGGCGCCCGAGCCGACCACGGCCCGCAATCTGCGGTGGTCGTCGGTGTTCCGGATCAGTCACCGCATCGTCGACGCCTACGGCCGCGGGCGGGTGTTCGTCGCGGGCGACGCCGCCCACATCCATCCGCCGACCGGCGCCCAGGGAATGAACACCGGCATCCAGGACGCCCACAATCTGGCGTGGAAGCTGGCGCTGGCCGTCGGCGGGCACGCCGCCGCCGGACTGCTGGACAGTTACGACGCCGAACGCAGGCCCGTCGGCGAGGAGGTCGTCGGCCGCACGGTGCGCAGCGCCCGCGAGGGCATCGGCGCCGACGCGCACGACCCGAACCACATGGTGCTGCGCGAGGCCCAGTTGCTCATCGACTACGCCGACAGCCCGCTCGTCGCCGCCGCGGGCGGGGTGACGTCCTCGGCCGTCGGCGCGGGCCGCCGGGCACCGGACGCGGCCCGCCTGCGCCGCGCGGTGGTGGCGGGCCCGGTGCGGCTGTTCAGCCTCTTCGGCGCCGACCACACCCTGCTCTGCTACGCCGACGGCAACGCGGGCGGCGCCGAGGTGGCGGCGTTCGAGGCGGCCGCCGACGCCGCGGTGCGGGCCGCGCACGGCCGGCTGGACGCGTACCTCGTGGCGGCGCCGACCGCCGACGTCGAGACCACCGTGCTGCCGCTGCTCCGCGACGAGGACGGCGATTTCGCGCGCAGCTACTCCACGGCGGGCACCTCGATGTTCGTGGTGCGACCGGACGGCTACCTGGGCTACGCGTGCCACGGCATCGACACCGCGGCACTCCTGTCACACCTGGGCAACACCTTCGCCTGACGGTGCGTCACCTCCCCGGTACCGGTGCCGGTCTGCGGTAGCTTCGCGCTGACCGGCCTGCGGCCGAGGGAGGTACCGCCGGATGGACACCGCGACGTTCAGCCCGTCGATCGACTGGAGCGTCGAACCCGTCCATTCGGCCCTGTGGGTGCTGGCGGTCTTCGTCATCACCGCGGCGGTGCTGGTCGTGGTGGCCGCGGTGATCGGACGCGCCACCGTGTGGGGCCGCCAGTTCGTCCGCATCACCGGTGACTACTTCACCGGCAGGAAGAGCGTCCCGGCGTGGGCGATGCTGGCCGTGCTGCTCCTGCTGACCATCGTCTCCGTCCGCATCAGCATCCTGCTCACCTACTACGCGAGAGATCTGTTCACCGCACTGCAGGTGGCCTTCCAGACCGGTTCGGCCACGGGCGCGGGCGCCGCAGGGGTGCAGGGTTTCTGGTCGACCATGGTGGTGTTCGCGGTGCTCGCGGTCTGTTTCGTCATCCGATTGCTCGCGGACCTCTACGTGACGCAGCGGTTCATCATGCGGTGGCGAATCTGGTTGAGCCGTCGTTTCATTCATCGCTGGCTCGACGGATTCGCGTATTTCCGTATGCAGTTCGGGCGCCAGCCGGTCGACAACCCGGACCAGCGCATCCAGGCCGACATCGACATCTTCACCACCGGCACCGGCGCCGAACCGAACAATCCCGCCTACACGTCGAGTTACGTGCTGGTGTTCGGCGCGGTGGAGGCGGTGCTGTCGGCGGTGTTCTTCGGCATCATCCTGTGGGAGCTGTCCGGACCGCTGAGCTGGCTGGGCGTCACCGTACCGAGGGCGCTGTTCTGGATCGTGCTGGCGTACGTGCTGGCGGCGACGGTGATCGCGTTCGTCATCGGCAGGCCGATGATCCGGTACAGCTACGTCAACGAGTTGCGCAACGCCAGCTTCCGGTACGCGCTGGTGCGGTTGCGCGACGCCGGCGCGGCCGTCGGGATGTACCGCGGGGAGCACGTCGAGCGGCGACTGCTCGACGGCCGGCTGTCGGCGGTGATGGACAACTACCGGCACTGGCTCAACCGGATGATGCTGTTCATCGGGTGGAACACCTCGGCCAGCCAGGCGATCAACCCGCTGCCCTACATCGTGCAGGCGCAGCGGCTGTTCGCCCAGCAGATCACCTTCGGTGAGGTGATCCAGTCGGCGCAGGCGTTCGGCGCCATCCACGACTCGCTGTCGTTCTTCCGCAACGCCTATGACAACTTCGCCAGTTACCGCGCGGCCACCATCCGGCTCGACGGACTGGCCCGGGAGAACCGCAACGCCGCGGCGGGCGGGCGGGTGGAGGTGTCCGACGCCCGCGACGGCTCGTTGGCCGTCGACGACGTCGAGGTGCGCACCCCGGAGGGCGGGGCGCTGATCCGCGACCTGTCGCTGCAGCTCGAACCGGGTGACTCGCTGGTGGTCAGCGGCCCGTCGGGCATCGGCAAGACGGTGCTGCTGCAGAGCCTGGCAGGGATGTGGCCGTTCGCGTCCGGGACCGTCGACCTGCCGGGCGGCAGGGACGGGGCGATGTTCCTGCCCCAGCTGCCCTACCTGCCCCTCGGCGACCTGCGGGCGGTCGCGTCCTACCCGAACGACGCCGACGACCGCGACATCCAGTCGGTGCTCGCGCGGGTTGCGCTGTCCCACCTGGTCATCCGGCTCAACGAGGTCCGCGACTGGTCGAAGGTGCTGTCTCCGGGGGAACAGCAGCGCGTCGCGTTCGCCCGGGTGCTGCTGACCCGGCCCGGCGTCGTGTTCCTCGACGAGTCGACCGCGGCAATGGACGAGGGTCTGGAACTGATGCTCTACGAGTTGTTGCGCACAGAACTCCCCGACGCGATCCTGGTCAGCGTCAGTCACCGCAGCACGGTGGCGCGGCTGCACCGCCGGAGGCTGGAACTGGTCGGCGGCGGCCGCTGGCACCTCAGCGCCACGCCCGGTTGACGCGTCCAGGACCACTCCCCACAGCCGCTCGCGGTACCTTGCCCGGATGGACGGAATGTTCGTGCCCAGCCTCGACTGGAGCAACGAGTTGTGGGCCTCGCTGGAGTGGGTCGCCAAGGGGTGGCTGTACGCCGCGCTGAGCACCATGGTGATCCTGGTGCTGATCGCCAGACTCACCACGTGGGGCAGGCAGTTCTGGCGCGTCACCAGCGGCTATTTCACCGGTCCGGACAGCGTGGTCGTGTGGGCCTGGCTGGCGGGACTGTTGCTCCTGGTCATCGCCAGCGTGCGGCTGTCGGTGCTGTTCTCGTTCCAGGGCAACGACATGATGACGAGCTTCCAGGTGATCGCGGCCGGCGTCGGTGCGGGTGACGATGCGGTCAAGGAGTCCGGCGCGGACGGCTTCTGGATGTCGCTGACCATCTTCGCGATCCTCGCCGTGATGAACATCGCGTTCATCGTGCTCGACCTGTTCGCCGCGCAGCGGTTCATGCTGCGCTGGCGCACCTGGCTGACCGACCAGCTCACGGGCGACTGGCTGGAGGGCAAGGCGTACTACCGCTCCCGGTTCATCGACGACACCATCGACAACCCGGATCAGCGCATCCAGGCCGACATCGACATCTTCACCACGGGGGTGAACTCCCAGCCGAACACGCCGGGCAACACCTCGACCTCCACCCTGCTGTTCGGCGCCATCTCCGCGATCGCGTCGATGTTCGCGTTCACCAAGATCCTGTGGGACCTCTCGGGGCCCATCACCCTGCCGGTCATCCAGTACGAGCTGCCGCGGGCGATCTTCTGGATCGGCATCGTCTACATCGTGGTCGCCACCGTCGTCGCCTTCGCGATCGGCAGGCCGATCATCCGGCTGTCGTTCAACAACGAGAAGTTCAACGCCATTTTCCGTTATGCGCTGGTGCGCCTGCGTGATGCGTCGGAGGCCGTGGCGTTCTACCGCGGTGAGCTCGCGGAGCGCAGCGGACTGCGGCGGCGGTTCACGCCGATCGTGGAGAACTACAAGAAGTACGTGAACCGGATGGCCGGCTTCCTCGGTTTCAACTTCGCGATCACCCAGAGCCAGGAGGTCATCCCCTACCTGGTGCAGTTCTCCCGGTTCTACGACGGCGAGCTCACCCTGGGCCAGCTCACCCAGACGGCGGGCGCGTTCCGCGAACTGCTGACCGGGTTGTCCTTCTTCCGCAACGCCTATGACAACTTCGCCGGTTACCGCGCTGCCATCATCCGTCTGCACGGACTGGTGGTCGCGAACGAAGAAGGTCGCGCGCTGCCCGAACTCGACCGGGCGGACAGCGGCGACGGCACCGTGCAACTCGACGACGTGGAGGTCCGCACTCCGGACGGCCGGCAACTGGTCAACCCACTGGATCTGCATCTGGAGCCCGGCGACACGCTGGTGGTCACCGGCGAGTCCGGCAGCGGTAAGACCACACTGCTGCGCAGCCTCGCCCAGCTGTGGCCGTACGCCTCGGGATCGATCTCGTGCCCCGACGAGGCGAACGAGACGATGTTCCTCTCGCAGCTGCCCTACGTGCCGCTCGGTGACCTGCGGACCGTCGTCTCCTACCCCGGCGAGGCGGGATCGCTCGACGACGCGCGCCTGCAAGAGGTGCTGGCGCAGGTCGCGCTGCCGCACCTGGCCGAGCGCCTCGACGAGGTGCAGGACTGGGCCAAGGTGCTCTCGCCGGGTGAGCAGCAGCGCATCGCGTTCGCCCGGATCCTGCTGACCGCGCCGAAGGCGGTGTTCCTCGACGAGTCGACGTCAGCGCTCGACGAGGGGCTCGAGCTGATGCTCTACCAGTTGGTGCGCCGTGAGCTGCCGGACACGATCGTGGTGAGCGTCAGTCATCGCAGCACGGTCGAACAGCACCACGCGAAGCAACTGCAGCTGCTCGGCGAGGGTGAGTGGCGGCTCGGCGACACCGAGAAGGATCCCGCGCCGGTCTAGCGGCGGGCGGCGTGCGCCCCGGCACGCCGGCCGAAGAACGAGCCCTCGCCCAGCTGCGTGCCGCTGGAGTAGCCCTTACCGTCCTGGGCGATGTTCGACGCGCACGCCCCCGCGGCGTAGAGGCCCGCGACCGGCGAGCCGTCCTCGCGCAGCACTTCGCCGTCGAGGGACACCGCGAGCCCGCCCATGGTGAACCCGGAGTACATGGCCCGGCCCAGCGACAGGTCGAACGCCGCCCACGGTCCGCTGGTCTGCGGCGCGACATAGTCCGGGTGCTTGTGGAAGTCGGGATCCTCACCGCGCGCAGCGTTCTCGTTGTAGCGCTGCAGCGTCGCGGCGAGGTGGCCGGACGGGATCTCGAGCGCCTGCTCCATCTCCTCGATGGTCTCCCAGCCGTCGATGAACTTGATCAGCGGCATCGCGGGCATCTCCATGTGGGCCTCGTCGACGACGAGATAGGCGATCTGATCGGGCTGTTCGAGGACGTACGCCGACGTGCGGGAGTGATAGGAGTCCTCGGCGACGAACCGCTGGCCGTCCTGGTTGACGATGACGCCGGTGAGCAGGATTTCCGGCGGATAGGCCGCGGCGGTGATGAACAACTGGTCGAGGTTCTCGGCGACTCCCCCGGCCGACACCCCGAGCCGGATGCCGAGGCCGTCGTCGTTCGGGTTGCCCAGGATGTAGGGCTCGACCAGTCCGTGGTGCTTGGTCTTTCGCTTGTGGCCGAGGGCGGGGGTGTGCTCGGCGACCATCTCGGGATTCATCGCGAAGCCGCCCGCGGCGATCACCACTGACTTGGCCCTGCTCGCGCCGGTCTCGGTGAAGTGCTTCCACGTCGCGCCGACCACGGCGCCGTCGGCCATGACGAGGTTCGTCGCCCCGGTCTCGTAGCGGATCTCGACGCCGAGTTCGTCCGCCCGCTTGAGCAGCAGGTCGATCACCATCGCGGCGCCGCCGAGCTCACCGGGGACGGGCACCGAGTGGCCCCGCGGGGAGGGCACGGCCTGCTCGGTGAACGGCCACACCTTCTCGTTGCCGGTGTAGGACAGGCCCTCGGTCCCGGGCGGGACGACGACCTTGCCGGGGTAGAAGCTGCGCTCGAACTGGAAGCCGAGGTCCTCGAGCCAGGTGAAGTGCTCGACGCTGCCCTCGCAGTAGGCGCGGATCTTGTCGTGATCGGGCTCCCGCGACACCGCGACGAGGTACTTGTACATCTCCTCGGCGCTGTCGTCGTGGCCGGTCGCCTGCTGTACCGCGGTCCCGCCGCCGAGGTAGAAGTGACCGCCCGCCATCGACGTGGTGCCACCGGCGGCCGCGGCGCGCTCGAGCACCAGCACCCTGGCGCCGGCGGCGGCGGCGCTGACCGCCGCGCATCCGCCCGCGATGCCGAAGCCGATCACCAGGACGTCGACGTCGTCGGACCAGTCCGGCACGTCCGCGGCGTCGACGGTCTGGGGAATCTCGGTTGTCACTGCTGCTCCTGTTTCACTGCTGTTGTTGTCGGACGTAGTCGAAGAACTGGCGGATCTCGTCGGGGATGTGGGCGATCTCGACGTAGGGCACGCCGGACCGCTCGTCGGAGACGTAGGCGAAGCGCATGCCGCCGGGCATGACGCCCTGCGCGGCGACGGTCGCGCCGCCGTCGGCGGCAGCCACCACCGCGGCGTCGAATGCGGCCTCGTCGGCGACCTCGACGCAGACGTGGTGCAGGCCCGGTCCGCACCGGTCGAGGAATTCGGAGTACACGCTGTCGCCGGTACCGGGGGCGATCAGCTCGAGTTGCAGCTCGCCCGCGTAGCTCAGGGCGATGTCCGCGGTGTAGTCCGCGGGCCGTCCGCGGTGCGTGCAGGTGTCCGGACCGAAGTGCACGCCGGGCATCCGCACCCACTTCCGGGCGCCGAGCAACGCCGACAGGCTGCGCTCGGTCGCGTCGAGGTCGCCGGTGACCCACGCGAGCTGGACAGGTGTCTGATTGAGCATCGAGTCGAGAATATCGCCGGTGGCGCCCGGTGGCTAGAACGTGTTCTAGTTTTGGCCGGTCATCTCGTCGACCAGCAGTCCGAACTGCGCGTCGAACAGCAGGGCCGGCCGGGTGAAGGTGTCGGATCCGTACTGGCCGAACACCTCGAGGTTGATCGCCCCGACCAGTCCGGCCCACAGGGCGATGCACCGGACCACCAGCGCGTCGGTGCCCTCGAACCCGAACTCCGCGCGGAGTCCGTCGAAGTCGGACGACAGAGATTGTGGGACAACATCTTCCGGCATGCCGATCTCCCCCGCGGCGACACCTTCGGCGACGGTGTCGAACAGCGCCTGCACCACCCTCGAGCCGGGGAGGACGGTGCGTTCGGCCGGGGCGTGGTAGCCGGGCACCGGACTGCCGTAGAGCAGTGCCCACCGCGACGGCTGATCGACCGCCCACTGCCGCGCCGCGCCACCCATGCCGAGCAGGCGGTGGCGGGAGGACGCGACCAGGACGGTACGTGCCCGGTCGACGGCGTCGGCGAGTTCGGAGTAGGCGTCGACCAGGAGAAGGGTCAGCAACTCGTCGCGGCTCGCGACATAGCGGTAGACGGCGGACGACACCATGCCGAGGTCTCGGGCGATCGCGCGCAGCGACAGCCCACCCGGGCCGTGGGTCTCCAGATGCCTGCGCCCGAGCGCGACGATCTGCGCCTCGATGCGGTCGCGTGACTCCTGGCGTTTACCCACGGGGCCAGTGTGACACAACCGAGAACAGTGCTCTTGCTTTGCGGCGGTTTCGGTGGCACTGTGGGAACGAGAGCAATGCTCTCGAGAATTCGACACGGAGGAGTCCCCCGCCATGACCGCACGCTATGACCCACCGGATCGCGTCGCGAGAACGGTCAACCAGGTGTTCCGCTGGCTGGCCGAGGGCGGTGTCAGCATTGCCGGCACCCGTGCGCTGCGCGTGCGCGGGCGCAAGTCCGGGCAGCTGCGCACCGTGGTGATCAACCTGCTGACCGTCGGTGACCGCGACTACGTCGTGTCACCTCGCGGCAACACCCAGTGGGCCCGCAATGCCCGCGCCGCCGGCGAGGTGGAGACCGGCCCGCGCTGGCGGCGCCGCCGCCTGCGCGTCGTCGAGGTGGCCGACGCCGACAAGGCGCCCTTGCTCGAGCGGTGGTACTGGGAGGTGAAGGGTCACGTCGCGGGCCTGACGCCGGACTCGACCGCCGAGCAGGTGCGAGCGGCGGCTCCGTCGATCCCGGTGTTCGAACTCGTCGGTTAGGCCGGCGGGGGCAGCGGCGGCGGCGCGGTGCCGCCGGTGACCGTGAGCACGTCCTCGCGGGCTTGCTGGCTGGCGACCTGCCACGACACCGCGGCCGGGAACCGCCCCCAGGTGCTGTTGAACATCCCGATGATCACCGCCCGGCCGTCGGGGGTCACCGAGTACACCGGTCCGCCCGAGTCGCCCTTCTGGCTGACCACGCCGTTCGCCATGGTGAACCATCCGTTGTAGACCGCCTCGACGGTGCCGCAGCTCTCACCGGTGATCACCCCGAAGTGGCACACCGGCATTCCGGCCTGCGGCACCACGGCCGGATCGGTGACCAGTTGCCGCCCACCGGGCAGGACGTTGTTGACCGGGACGTTGACGGCCAGGCCGATCGCCTCCCAGTCGGAGATCTGGTGGTTGGTGTCGATGGTCGCGCCGTCAGGGGTGTTGTCCCGGTACAGGGCCTGGGTGCCGACGAAGTTGCCCGCGCGGTCGAACACCGGTCCGCTGCCTCGGCAGTGCCCCGCGGTGAACGCAACCCGCAGTTGGGGATCGACGAAGCCCAGGGTGCACACGTTGGCGTCCTGGCGGATCTCCATGCCGGGATAGACGAGCACACCGGGCTGGGCCAGGGCGGGCGGGACGGCCGTGGCGACGCCGGCGAGGCCGACGGCCACCGCGGCAACCACGCGAAACCAGCGTCGGCGCACGGGGCCTCCGATCGGTCGGGTGTGCTGGCGGTCAAGCGTAACCGGCACAGTGGCCGGTGCGCCGAGAGAGCGAGCAACCTCCCCCGAGGGCGCCCGTGAAGCGGTCAGGGAATGGTCAGCACCTGCCCGGGATGGATGAGATCCGGGTTGGCGATGCCGCTGGCATCGGCGATGCGCTGGTACTTGCTGCCGTCGCCGTAGAACCGCTCCGCGATCGCCCACAGCGTGTCGCCGGGCGCCACGGTGTGCGTCCGCGGCGCGGGCGGCGGCGGTGGAGGCGGAGGTGGCGGGGGTGGCGCCGCAGCGGCGGGCTCCGGTGCGGGCGGCGGCGGGGATCCGGGTTCGTCCACCGCGGCGGGCGCGGCTTCGGGCGTGACCGCGGGCTCCGCAGGTGGCGCCGGGACGGGCGGCGCCTCGTCGGTCTGGGTGTTCGACGCCCACGCCGGGCCGTCGAAGCCGTAGAGCACCAGGTTGCGGTCGTCCTGCAGCAGCAACCGGACGTCCTTGGCGCCCTTGGTGTCGGTGTGCCACACGGGTTTGTCCGGCGTGTACAGGACGAAGTTGCCGTCGGTCTGGACCTCCGCCCGCACGACGTCCTGCCCGTCGGTCGCGGTGGCCCACACCGCCTGCCCGCCCGCCTGCAGCACCAGGTTCCCGTCCTGCTGCAGTGTCAGGGTGTACGCCCCGTTACGGGATGTCAGCGATTGGCCGACTTCGAGTTTCTCGCCGTTGTGCAGTCTGTCTGACACGTGCCGGCCCCTTCCGCGGTGGACGGGCAGAGCTTATCGATCTTGACAGTCGCCGTGGCCGGTTCGGGCTCAGGAGTCGAATCCCAGTCCCACTCTGTCGAGTCCGCGCAGCAACAGATTGCGCCGGCCCGCCGCATGGTCGGCCCGGTCCAGTGACCAGCGGGTGGCATGAATTCCGATGGCGGCCAGCGGTTCCGGCGGAAAGGGAACGGGACGGCGCCGCACCATCTCGAGTTCCGTGCGCTCGGTGGGGCGACCGTCGAGCAGGTCCAGGCAGGTGTCGGCGGCGAACCGGGCCGCGCCGACACCCAGTCCGGTGAACCCGTTGACGTAGGCGACGCGGCCGTGTCGCGCCAGCCCCCAGTGCGCACAGAACCGGGTGTTGGTGTCGATGGCGCCGGCCCAGTGGTGACTGAACCGGACGTCGTCGAGTTGCGGAAAGGTGATGAAGAAGTGCGCCGCAAGGCGCCGGTAGCTGCCCGGCCGGTCTTCGTACGCGGAGTCGACCCGGCGGCCGAAGTGGTAGACCGCGTCGTAGCCGCCCCACACGATGCGGCGGTCTTCGGTCAGCCGGTAGTAGTGGAACTGGTTGGCGGAGTCGCCGATGGCCTGCCGGTTGCGCCAGCCGATCCGGCCCAGCTGCTCGTCGGTGAGCGGCTCGGTGGCCAGCACGTAGTCGTAGACCGGAACAGTGTGAAACCTGTTGCGCCGCAACAGGCTCGGAAACACATTGGTGGCGAGAACCGCCTGAGCGGAGGTGACCGTGCCTGCGCCGGCGGACACCCGAAGGCGAGAACCGCTCGAATCGACCGACGTGGCCGCGGAATCCTCGAAGATCTCGACACCGGCGTCCGTGCAGGCACGAGCCAGCTCGAACGCCAATTTCGCCGGGTGAACGATGGCGCAGTCATCGGCGCTGAACAGGCCGGCGCGGAACGTCGGCGAGTTCACCTCTGCCGTCACCTCGCGACGGCTCAGCAGCCGGCCCGCGCCCTCGGCCGACGCGCGCTCCAGCCAGGCGTCCTGATGCGGCTCGGTGGCCACCAGCAGCATCCCGGTCCGCTCCCACTCGACGTCGAGACCGAGCCGCTCGACGTCGGCCTGCATCCCGTCGAGGTTCTCCATCCCGAGCCGCTCGAGCCGGTCGAACTCCTGCGGCCACCGCGACTTCCCGTTCTGCGCACCGTGAGTGAGGCTGGCGTCGACGAATCCGCCGTTGCGCCCCGAGGCCGCCCAGCCGACCCGGTCGGACTCGACGACCACGACCCGCTGGCCGGGACTGCGTTCCGCGGCGTGCAGTGCCGCCCACAGCCCGGTGTAACCGGCGCCCACCACCAGCAGGTCGCAGTCCACCGTCCCGGTCAGCCGGGGGTAGCGGGGCCGGGGAATGTCGAGCCACATCGGCGCGAAGGCGCTCGACGCCAGCGCACGGTCGAGCAGTGCCGGGTCGACGTGGCCGTCGAACACTGTCCGCATCCCGCGCAGGCTACGGCTGCTCCGCCCGGTCAGATGGGTACTTCGGCGGATGGGCCGATCGGCACGCGTCGGTGGGCCGGCTGCCAGCCGGGCGGCCCGAAGACGTACCCGAGCCGGTCGCGCCACCGGGTCGCCGACCGCACGTCGGCGGCGATCGCCACGTACTCGCGGGTCTGCAGCTTCCAGATGTTGAAGGTGTCGACCGGCTTGGTGAGGCCGTAGTGCGGGCGGAACAGCTCGGCCTGGAACGTACCGAACATGCGGTCCCACAGGATGAAGATGCCGCCGTAGTTCTTGTCGAGGTACTCGGCGTCCATACCGTGGTGCACCCGGTGGTGCGACGGCGTGTTGAACACGAATTCGAAAGGCCGCCAGAGCTTTCCGATGCGTTCGGTGTGCACCCAGAACTGGTAGATCAGATTCAGCGAGAAGCTCGCGAACACCATCCACGGCGGAACGCCCAACAGCGGCAACGGAATCCAGATGAGGATCTCGCCGCTGTTGTTCCACTTCTGTCGCAGTGCGGTGGCGAAGTTGAAGTACTCGCTGGAGTGGTGGGCCTGGTGGGTGGCCCAGATCAGCCGCACCCGGTGTGCGATCCGGTGGTAGGCGTAGAACAGCACATCGACACCGACGATCGCGATGACCCACGTGTACCACTGGGTGGACGGTAGGTGCCATGGCGCGACGTAGGTGTACAGCGCCGCATATCCGAGCAGCGCGGCGAACTTCCACGCGCCGGTGGTGGCGATCGACACCAGGCCCATCGAGATGCTCGCCCAGGCGTCGCGGGAGTGGAACGCCCCGGCGGGGGCGCGCCCGTCGCGGGCATCCTCCAGCTTGCGGGCCGCCGTCCACTCGACGATCAGCAGCAGCAGGAAGAACGGGATGGCGAACAACACCGGGTCGCGCATCTGCGGCGGCAGCACGTCCAGCGCCGACCGCACCGCGTCCCAGCTGGCATTCATCGTCGCACCTCCCGGCCCAGTTTAAGTCACCGGAAGTTGAGCACCTGGTCACCCCAGGCGGACCTCAGGTGCTGGTCGAGGTCGGTGACCAGCTGGTCTTCCTTGTCGATGACGAGGGTGCTGTGATCACCCTGCCGGTACGGCCGCCACACCGGACCACCCGCCGACGGGTCGCCGTGCACCGCGAAATCCAGCCAGCGCCGCCGCATGCGCCGTGACACCTCGCGGCCGGCCTTGAGGCCGCCGAGCTTGAAGGTCGGGTCCTTCGAGCCGGCCACCAGATTGCCCCAGACGTAGGGCAATTCGGTGGCGTGCGCGGCGCCCAGCCGCAGCAGCCGCAGCATCGGGGTGGACCAGTCGAAGCGGTACACGAACACCGGCGCCACCGCGCTGTGCCCGTCGGCGAACCACAGCGACGGCATCCGGAACCCGATGTCACGCGCGACGCCCAGGCCGCGTGCCTTGCCGCGGGCGCGCGGGTACGCGCTGCCGATCTGGGCGTCCGACGGGATCTGCAGACCGGGCTGCTCGGACTCGATCTCGGCGAACATCGCCTTGATGGCCTGCGGGGTGATCGGCATCAGCGGTGAGCGCATCCAGCGGAACAGCGCCGCCTCGTCCCTGTTGGTACCGATGATCAGCGGCACCGGGTGTGCCCGCCCGTCGCGCGCCACGTCGATCGGATGCTCCGGCACCAGGTCGCCGTCGACGATCGGGGCGAACGCCAGCGTGCCGGGAGTGCTCACCGGCACTTCGTCGAACAAGCGTTTCGATGCGGCCAGGACGACGTCCAGCGGAAGGTCCGGCAACCGGCCGACCTCACCGGCCTGCAGGCCGAGGTGCCCGAGGAACCGCTCGGCGACGCGGCGGCCGCGGCCGGCGTCGTAGACGGAGGTCACCGGCGAACTCTGGGCGATGGCCCGGGCGAACAATCCCTCGGCGGCCGGACTCGTCATCAGGGTGGTGACGATCCCGCCACCGGCCGACTCGCCGAACAGGGTGACCCGGTCGGGGTCGCCGCCGAACGCGGCGATGTTGTCCTGCACCCAGTGCAGGGCGAACACCACGTCGCGCAGCCCGCAGTTCGACTCGAAACGGCTGTCCCCGAACGAAGACAGGTCGAGGAAGCCGAAAGCCCCGAGCCGGTAGTTGATCGTGACGACCACGACGTCGCCGTCGGCCGCCAGCGCCCGGGCGTGGTACAGCGGCTGGTTGGCAGAACCCAGCACGTACGCGCCTCCGTGCACCCACACCATCACCGGCTTGCCGTCTCCGGCAGCGGTGTCGGACGAGGCCCACACGTTGAGCCGCAGGCTGTCCTCGGCCTGCGGCCCACCGAGGTCGATCGGGATGCGGGCGTCGGTGGCCTGCGGACACACCGGCCCCACCCGGGTGGCGTCGGCGACCTCGCTCCAGCGCTCCGGCGGCCGCGGCGCCCGCCAGCGCAGTTCGCCGGTGGGGGCGGCGGCGTACCGGATTCCCTTCCACACCTTGACTGTTCCGTCGTCCGTGCCGCGCACCGGTCCGTAACCGGTTTCGACGACCGGTCCGGCTTCCGCCGCAGCCGCGACGGGGGTGCGCCGGGGGTTCGGCATGATGGCTCCTTCGACAGACAACTTCTCCAGGGTACTCAGCAACGCCGGCATGCCCGCTGATCCGGCGTTGCGACGGCCACTAGGTTGGGTGCGTGCGCCCGTTCCCACTGCTGGCCGCGGCCATCGTCAGCGAGGTGGCCGCCACGCTGGCTCTGCGCGCCTCGCAGGATCATTCGGCGTGGCTCGTCGTGGTGACCGCGGGCTATCTCGGCGCATTCGTGCTGCTCACGCTTGTGCTGCGAACCGGGATGGCGGTCGGCGTCGCCTACGGCATCTGGGGCGCCTGCGGCACGGCGGCGACGGCGGTGCTGGCGGCGGCGATCTTCGGCGACCCGCTGACATGGCCCATCGCCGCGGGCATCGGTCTCATCATCGCCGGCGTGCTGCTGGTCGAGTTCGGCTCTCATCCGCGCCCGGACAGGCCCGCATCGTGATGTGGCTGACACTGGCGGTCGCAATCGTCACCGAGGTGGTGGCGACCCTGTCGCTGCGCGCGTCGGACGGGTTCCGCAGGCGGGTCTGGATCGTGCCCGTCGTGCTGGGCTACGCGGTGTCGTTCACGCTCTTGTGGGTCACGCTGTCGCTGGGCATGCCCGTCGGTATCGCGTACGGGATCTGGACGGCGTGCGGGGTCGCCGCCGTCGCGGTGATCGCGCGGTTCTTGTTCGACGAGCCGCTGACCGCCACGATGGCGCTGGGCATCGCGCTGATCGTCGGGGGCGTCCTCATGATCGAGACGGTCGGACTCGCCCACTGAGGGCGCCGGCCAGCAGCAGGGTCACCACGCCCGCGAGAGGCACGACGAGCAGTCCTACCCGCAGCCCGGCCGCGTCGGCGAGCAGTCCCACCACCGGCGGCGAGGCCAGGAATCCGATCCGCAGCAGCCACGTGACCAGCGCAAGGCCGGTGCCCGGCCGCAGGCCCGGCAGCCGGTCGGCGGCATGCATGGCCGCCGGGATCAGGGTGGCGATCCCCAGCCCCGCGGCGGCGAAGCCCGCGATGGTCGACGGCACGCTGGGAAACGCCAGCGCAGCGCCCATCCCGGCGGCGACGACGGCTCCGCCGGCGCGCGCGACGGCCGCTTCGCCGAACCGGTCCACCAGCCGGTCGCCGAACAGCCGGCCGACGAACATGCAGGTCACCAGCGCGATGTAGCCGAACGGGGCGACGGCGGCCGCCGCGCCCAGGCTGTCGTGCAGATAGAGCGTCGCCCATGTGCTGCCCGCGTCCTCGACCGCGGCGCCGGCGATGGCAATCGTGGCGAGTGCGCCGATGACGGCGTACACCCGCAGTCCCGCGCGCTGCCCGCCGGCCCACGCCGCGGCCGGGTGGTCGTCGTGGTCGGAGCCGGTCAACATGAAGCGGTAGGCGATCAGCACGGTGGCGCCGAACACCACGGCCGAGCAACTCAGCTGCGCGGCGCGGGGCACCGCGAGGGCGATCGCCGCGGCGCCCAGGAGCCCGCCGGTGATGGCGCCGGACGCCCACACCGCGTGGAATGAGTTGATGATCGAGCGGCCGTAGTTGCGCTGCACTCGCAGCGCGTGCGCGTTCTGGGCCACGTCGGTCACCGCGTCCGAGGCGCCTGCGACGAACAGCGCTGCGGCGAACAGCACACCCGACGGCGCGAGTCCGGCGAGGAGCACGAACGCGGCGATACCCAGCGTTCCAGCGACGCCGACGCGGGCCGAGGTGAACCGGCGGATCAGCGCGCCTGCCGCGACGCCTGCGACGAACGCGCCGCCGGAGAACGCCGCCACCGCCACACCGAACATCGTGTTGGACAGCGCGAGGTCGGCCTTGATCTCCGGGAAGCGCGGTACCACCGAGGCGAACAGTGCGCCGTTGGTGAAGAAGAGGGCCGCCGTCGCGATCCTGGCCCGCCGGTCGCGCACCGCGGCCGTGTCGAGCCGTGCGGACACCATGGCCGCCCACCCTACCGTGCGCTAAATGGCAAGGGTCAGAAGGCGTTCGCTGGTCTCCCAGAGGTCGCGGGCGCGCTCGGTGTCGTAACTGTCGGCCGACGAACGGATCGGGCGCCGACCGGCGAAGTACCGGCCGGTGACGTCGTCGAAGCGGGGGTCGGCGGCGAGCGCCGCCAGGTGACGGCCGGAGGTTCGGGTGCTGTTCACTCCCGGAAGCACACGAAGGGCGGGAAACACGTAGCGCCACAGCAGTTGCTGCGCCGGCGAGTGGTCGCGCGCCAGTCCGGAGCCGGGCATCAGGCCGGGGTCGAAGGCGGCGACGGTGATGCCGCGGCGTCCGCGGTCGAGCCGCCGATCGAGTTCGTAGGCGTGCAGCACGTTGCACAACTTCGATGTGGTGTAGCGCCGCCGGCCGTCCGCGGCGCTCGACGCCTCGTGGGAGGGATGGGCGAGTTCTTCGGCCGAGGTGTACTGCGGGTCCGGCATGCCGGAGAACTTGGCCGGATCATGGGTTCCGCTGCTGACGATCACGATGCGAGCGGGTGGCGCGAATTGTTCGAGCAGTCCGTCGACCAGCGCGAAATGACCGAGGTGGTTGACGCCGAAGGTCAGCTCGACCCCGTCGACGGTGCGTTCCAGACCCGAGACCACCTGCAGCCCGGCGTTGCACACCAGCGCCCGCAACGGCGGTAGCTCGCGCGCTGCCAGCCGGGCTGGGAATTCCCGCACCGAGCGCAGCGAGGCGAGGTCGAGGGGCAGCACCGTGCACCGCGGCGCGCAGCCGAGCCGGTCCACGGCCTCGGCCCCGCGGCGGGTGTCGCGCACCGCCAGCACGATGTGCCAGGACGGGTCCGTGTCCAGCAGCGCCTGCGCGCATTCGAAGCCGAGCCCGCTGTTGGCGCCGGTGATCACGACGGTCCGGTCGGCGGTCATTGTTCCTCCAGAAGGACGGGGATGAGTGCGGTGATGGCCTGGTAGAGGCGGCGATACATGCGCTCGACGTCGATGCGGCCGGATTCGAGGTGGTCGGCGAGAAAGACGCCGTCGGACTGGGCGACCGCGAATGTGGTCAGCTCGTCGGCGACCCGGGCGGCCACGTCGGGCGCGGTGTCCGGCGGCAGCATCGCACCGATGGCCGTCCGGAAACCCGCGATCGCGGTGTCGCGCACCCGGCGTACCACCGCAGCCACCGCGGCATCGTCGTGGCGTTCCAGCGACAGCAGATAGAACAGCCGCAGGAAGTCCGGATGCTGGGCGAGCAACCGGGCGGTGGCGGCGAGTCGCTGCGGCGGGGTGGCGGCGCCCTCGTCGGGAATCGCGGCGAAGAAGCGCTCGGCGCCGCGTTCCATGACGGCGGCCAGCACTCCCTCCTTGGATCCGAAGTGCCAGTAGATCGAACTCGGCGGGAGCCCGCACGCCCGCTGGATGTCGCTGATCGACGTCGCTGCGTAGCCGCGGGTGGCCATCAGGCGCTCGGTGACGTCCAGGATGTGCGCCCGCGAGTTCTGTCCCTGCTGTTGCTTCTTCGTCAGCACCATCGGACCACCCATCTGTAGGGATCGCTACAGTCACACCGTACCAGGAGTTGCGCCCGCCGTCCCGGCCCGCGGATTAGGTTCGTGCAGAACGGGAATGCCCGGCCCGTCAGATGCAGCAGGTCCCGAGAGGAGTCTTCGATCCGCGATGCCGACCGACTACGGGCAAGATTGGCTGCCATGACCGAACTGCCCGCGTCGCTCGTCGAACTCGCCGGGCGCTACGGCGTCGCGACCCACTTCGAGGACTGGACCGGCAGGCGGGTGACGGTCGCCGAGTCCACCCTGACCGCCGTGCTCGCCGCGCTGGGGGTGGCCGCGGACACCGAGGACGAGCGCGCCGCCGCCGTGGCCGGCCACGAGCGCGAGTACTGGCAACGCCCCCTTCCGCCGATCGTGCTCGCCAGGTCCGGCGCGCCCTCGTCGTTCTGGGTGCACGTCACCCACGGCGACCCCGTCGAGGTGTCGCTGCGGTTGGAGGACGGCACCGAGCGCACAGGGCTGCGGCAGCTGGAGAACAACCGCGACCCCTACGACATCGACGGCCGCCGGATCGGCGAGGCCAGCTTCGAAGTGCCCGACGACCTGCCGCTGGGCTATCACCGGGTACTGATGCAGTCGGGCGCCACACACGCCGACGCTCCGCTGGTGGTCTCCCCCTCCACGCTGACCTTGCCCGCCCGGCTCGGCGCCCGGCGCAGCTGGGGGCTGGCCACCCAGCTCTACAGCGTCCGGTCGCGGAACTCCTGGGGCATCGGTGACCTCACCGATCTGACCGACCTCGCCGTCTGGGCGGCGGCGCGGCACCAGGCCGGGTTCATCCTGGTCAATCCGCTGCACGCGGCCGCCCCCGCGCCGCCGATGGAGGCGTCGCCGTACCTGCCCACTTCGCGCCGCTACGTCAACCCGGTCTACCTGCGGGTGGAGGCCATCCCCGAGTACGCCTACGTCCGCGGTCGCAACCGGATCCGCAAGGCCCGCGAAGGCGTGCAGGCCAAGGCCGACCGAGCCGACCTGGTCGACCGGGACGCGGTGTGGCGGGCCAAGCGAGCCGCGCTCGCGAAGGTCTATGAGGTGCCGTGGTCGTCCGGCCGCCAACTGGCCTACGCCGCCTACTGCGCCCGCGAAGGCGCCAGCCTCGACGCATTCGCCACCTGGTGCGCGCTGGCTGAGCGGCACGGCAACGACTGGCACGAGTGGCCGGCGGAGTTCCGGCATCCCGAGAGCGCCGCGGTCGCGCAGTTCGCCCGCGACAACGCCGCCACGGTCGACTTCCACCGCTGGCTGCAGTTCGCGCTCGACGAGCAGCTCACCCTGGCCCAGTCGACCGCCCTGCAGGCCGGCATGGACCTCGGCATCATGACCGACCTCGCCGTCGGGGTCGATCCCAACGGCGCCGATGCCTGGGCGCTGCAGGACGTCCTGGCGCTCGGGGTGACCGCGGGCGCACCGCCGGACGAGTTCAACCAGCTCGGCCAGGACTGGTCCCAACCGCCGTGGCGGCCCGACGAACTGGTCGCACAGGCCTACGAGCCGTTCCGGGCGCTGGTCAACGCCGTGCTGCGGCACGCCGGTGGCGTCCGGATCGACCACATCATCGGCCTGTTCCGGCTGTGGTGGATCCCCCGCGGCGCGTCGCCGACCGAGGGCACCTACGTCCGGTACGACCACGAGGCGATGATCGGCATCGTCGCGCTCGAGGCGCACCGCGCCGGAGCCGTCGTCGTCGGTGAGGACCTCGGCACGGTCGAGCCGTGGGTCCGCGACTACCTGCGCGAACGGGGCGTGTTCGGCACGTCGATCTTGTGGTTCGAGCTGGACCGGGAGGACACCGGCGGAGAACGGCCGGGACCGCTGCCTGCCGAACGGTGGCGGGAGTACTGCCTGTCGTCGGTGACCACGCACGACCTGCCGCCCACCGCCGGCTATCTGGCCGGCGAACACGTGCGGCTGCGGGAAGAGCTCGGGTTGCTGACCCGGCCCGCCGAGGAGGAACTGGCCGACGACCGGGCCCAGCAGGCGGCGTGGCGCGCCGAACTGCGCCGCGTCGGGCTCCTCGACGAGGACGCCGACGTCGAGGAGACGGTGCTCGCCCTGCACCGCTACCTCGGACGCACACCGTCGAAGCTGCTGGCGCTGTCACTGGTCGACGCCGTCGGCGACGTCCGCACCCAGAACCAGCCCGGGACCTCCGACGAATACCCGAACTGGCGGATCCCACTGAGCGGTCCGGACGGTCGCCCGGTTCTGCTCGAGGACGTGTTCACCGACTCGCGGGCCGCGCGGCTGGCCGAGGCGATGGCACAGCAGGTCAACCCGCCGCTGTAACGCCGGAGGACTCTGCTCCGGTTTCACAATCGTCACACCTGCGATATGTTCGCACCGCACTCGATCCGACGGAGGCCACGTGAACAAGCTCGTCCTGCTCGGCGCCGGAGTCGCCGCAACCGGCGCGGCCGCCCTGATCACGGCGGGCGCCGCCCTGTCGCAGCCCGCTGACGCCAGCTCGATCAACGTCGTCGGCGAGCCCTACCTGAAGGCGCAACAGATCCTGAAGAGCCAGGGCATCACGGCCACCTTCAGCGGTTCGGTCGGCAGCGCGCTGCCGCAGTCGCAGTGCCTCGTCGGCTCCCAGAAGGTCAACTCCGTGGGCAAGATGCTGCTCACGCTGGACTGCTCGGCCAAGGCCGAGGAGCAGCTCAAGGCAATGGGCCCCGCGGGTGGACCGAGGGTCGGCAAGAACGGCGTCACCACGGTGACCCCGACCCCGATGGTGCCGATCGCGGGTGCGCCCGGCGCCGGTGCCGGACCCATCCCGGCCCGCTGAGCTCATCTCAGCTCAGTACATTCAGGTCTCTGCCATCGCCCTGAGGTTGTCCAGCGTCTGATTCATGGTTCTGCCGACCTGCCGCGCGGCGACCCGGTCGGCGATCAGTCCGAGCAGGCCGCCGGGAGCCTCGTAGGCCAGCCGGAAGTTCACCTTCGTCTTGCCGTCGCCGCAGTCCCGCAGCCGGAACCGGCCACGCATCGTGATCCCGGTGATGCCGATCCAGGCCAGATCCCGCCTGTCGTCGAACTCGACCACCTCGATCACCCCGCCGATCGGCACCGACCCGATCTTCCAGTGCACCGTGTACCGCGAGCCCACCCCTGTCGAACCCTCGGTGACGGTCTCCCACCGCTCCAGGTTCGCCATGAACTCCGGATAGCAGTCCGAATCGCTCACGTGTTTCCACACCGCGTCGCGATCGGCGTCGACGATGATGCTCCGTTGCAGCCTCATCAGGTCCCTCGTTTCTTCGCGCAACCGCTCATCAGGTCCCTCGCTTCTTCGCGCAAGCGCTCATCAGCCGAGCACCGGGAACCGTCGCCGCGCCGCCAGTCGATCCACGCCGTCCTGAAGGCTGCTCAGCACTCTGTCGTTGATCGCATCGTCGTCGCCGGCCGCGATGTCGTCGGCGCTGATCGGGTCCTGCACCTCGATGGCGATCTTCGTCGGCAGCGGCAGCCGCGGCACCATGTCGGTGACCACCAGTCCCCACGGCGGGGCCAGGGCGATCGGCACGCTCTTCAGCCGCAGCGTCTTGTCGACCCGCAACAACCGGGCCAGCCACTGACCGCGATCGAGGAACAACGCCGCCTCCTGACCGCCGACGCTGGCCACCGGGACGATCGGCACACCGGCCTCACGGGCGAGTTTCACGTAACCCTTGCGGCCGCCGAAGTCGACGTCGTGGCGTTTCCAGGACGGCCGGAACACCTCGTAATCGCCGCCCGGGTAGACGAGCAGTGCCGCGCCGGACTCCAGGGCCAGCGTGGCGTTGTCGTGGTTGGCCGCGACGGTGCCGAATTTGCGCAGCGATCCCAGGCCGGGCATCGACACCACGAGGTTGTGCGCCAGCTGGTAGAACGGCCGCTCGACGCCGAAGTACGAGCAGAACGCCAGCGTGAAGACGAAGGTGTCGGGCGGGAGGTTGCCGCCGCTGTGGTTGCCGACCAGCAGCACCGGGCCGTCGGAAGGGATGCGGTCCAGCCCGCTGACGTCGGCGCGGAAGTACAGCGAGGCCAGCAGCCACAGGCCCGGCAACTGCTCGCGGATGTAGTCGGCGTCGCGCTGGTCGAGGTCGGCTTTCGGCACGCGATCCGTCACCTGATGTTTTGCCCACGCAAACGCGTCGCCGATTCCTGCCATGCCAGGTGTTATTGACCTCACACAACTACCTGAAACCTGCGTTCCCCCCTACCGGTCGTAGACTGCGGGTCATCGGCAGAGCGCCCCGGGAGGTCAGCCATGTTGCGTCCGCGCCGTTTCGAACGCGAGATCGACCCCGGGCCAGTGCAGATCCAGGCCCGCAAGGTGCACTTCGACGTCGCCGACGTCCCGCTGCACTGGATCCCGGGCCACCCCGTCGCGTCCCACATGGTCAGCCTGCTCAACATCGTCCTGCCCGCGGCCGAGCGGTGGTTCGTCGCCACCTACGACGAGGCGTTGCCACTGGTGACCGACGCGCGGCTGGCCGAGGACATGCGCGGCTTCATCGGCCAGGAGGCCACCCACGCCGACACCCACGACCGCGTGCTGCACGACTTCCTGATCGATCACGGCGTCGACCCGGCGCCGATCCTCGACCAGATCGAGTACGTCTTCGGAAAAGTGTTGGCGCCCAAGCAATTCAGCGGGCCCGACGCGGAGCGGCGGCGGCTCAATCACCTGTGCGACCGGCTGTGGCTGATCGCGGCCATCGAGCACTACACCGCGGTGCTCGGCGACTTCTCGCTGAACTGCTCGTGGGACGACCACGGTGCCGACCCCACCATGGTCGACCTGTTCCGCTGGCACGGCAGCGAGGAGGTCGAGCACCGCAGCGTCGCCCACGACGTCGCGGTGCACTTCCACGACAGCTACCCCGACCGGATCCGCGCGATGATGATCGCCGCCCCGATGATGCTGGCGTTCTTCCAGCGCGGCGTCCGTCACCTGACCACCGTTGATCCCCGCACCGAGTTCGGCTGGTGGCGGCTGCAGCGGCTGCGGATGCGCGACTCCAAGGCGGGTCTGCTGCCGAGGTACCGCACACTCTTCGGCTCCAACACGCTGATGTACTTCCGGCCCGGCTTCACCCCCGAACACATGGGGTCGACCGCGCAGGCGGTGGCCTACCTGGCCAGTTCGCCCGCAGCGCGCAGCGCCCATCCGTGATGGCGGTGTTCAGCAGGTTCCGCGCCGCCCCGCCGAGTGCCTCCGACCCTCAGCGCCCCGACCTGCTGATCGGCCTCGCGGACGCGGCGATCACCGGGCTGTTCGGGTTGTCCGGCGCCATCCGCAGGATCTCGGCCCCCACGGCGCGCGACCGCAGCATCGCGCTGGCCGTCGCGGCCCGCGACGTGGTGGCCCGCGACCAGGACGTGCTCGCCGTGACGTTGACCGCCGCGGACGGCGGCCCGCTGCCGCGTTGGTTCCCCGGCGCCCACCTGGACCTGCACCTGCCCAGCGGACGGGTCCGCCAGTACTCGCTGTGCGGCGACCCAGGCGCCGCCGACCACTACCGGATCGCGGTGCGGCGGATCCCCGGCGGTGGCGGCGGCTCCGTCGAGGTGCACGAGGCGCTGCGGGTCGGCGCCACCGTCCGCACGCTGGGGCCGCGCAACGCCTTCCCGCTGACCGTGCCGGGCTACGGGTCACCGGCACACCGCTTCCGGTTCATCGCCGGCGGCATCGGGATCACCCCGATCCTGCCGATGCTCGAGCAGGCACACCGCCTCGGAGTCGACTGGTCGATGGTCTACACCGGTCGCAGCCGCGACAGCCTGCCGTTCCTCGACGAACTGGTCCGCTTCGGCGACCGCATCGCGGTGCGCACCGACGACGTGGACGGACTGCCGAGCGCACGCGACCTGCTCGGCGACCGCCCTGCAGGCACGTCCGTCTACGCCTGCGGTCCCGCGCCGATGCTCGACGTGATCCGGACCGCCCTGGTGGGGCGCGGCGACGTCGAACTGCACTACGAGCGGTTCGCCGCGCCGCCGGTGGTCGACGGCGCCGAGTTCACCGCCACCGCGGCGGCGTCCGGCGTGACCGTCCGGGTGGCCGCCGACGAGAGCCTGCTCGCCGCGCTGACGCGGGCCGGCGTGCAGGCGCCCTACTCCTGCCGTCAGGGCTTCTGCGGCACCTGCCGCACCCGCGTGCTCGACGGCGCCGTCGACCATCGCGACACGCTGCTCACCGGTCCGGAGCGCGCCGCGGGCATGATGCTCACCTGCGTGTCGCGGGCGCCCGACGGGCAACCGCTCATCCTCGACCTGTAGCGGCTCAGAGGTGTTCGGCGAACGGCCACCAGACGCCGTCGCTGCCGCGCACCCCGTTCGGCTGGTCCATCGCTGCGGTGAGCGCGTCGATCTCCTTGCGGTCGAGCGCCACCGGCGCCACCTTGGCGCCGTCGTCGCCGCTGACGTCGTAGCCGAACGTCAGCGGGATGGCCGGGTGCAGCCAGTGACTGGTGGTGACCTCGGCGCCGCCCTCACCCTGTCCCGTCGTGGTCAGGAAGAAGCCCTTGCCGCTGGCGAACCGGGCAGCCACCGCGGCCTGCAGATGAGCCACGAAGTGGTTGGTGAACGTGCCGGGTATCGGCTGTCCGCCAGAATGAACCGTTGCCACTGAGGTCGTCCCTTCGATCGTCGACACTGAACTGTCACCGTCTACTTTCTCTGACTCCGGACGTCGCTGCCGTACTATTCGCCCATGCCGTTGGCCGACGGGGCGACGTTCGCGGGTTACACCATCGTCCGGTTGCTCGGGTGGGGCGGCATGGGTGAGGTGTATCTGGCCCAGCACCCGCGACTGCCGCGCCAGGATGCGCTCAAGGTGTTGCCCGCGACGGTGTCGGCCGACGAGGAGTACCGGGAGCGGTTCCACCGCGAGGCCGACATCGCCGCCACCCTGTGGCACCCCCACATCGTCGGAGTGCACGACCGCGGCGAGTACGACGGCCAGATCTGGATCTCGATGGACTACGTCGCGGGCACCGACGCCGGTCGGTTGATGCGCGACCAACATCCCGACGGCCTGCCCCAGCGCGAGGTGCTCGACATCGTCTCCGCGGTGGCCGACGCGCTCGATTACGCCCATGCGCGAAATCTGCTGCACCGCGACGTGAAACCGGCCAACATCCTGCTGGGCCATCCGGAGTCCGGCGAGCAGCGAATCCTGCTGGCCGACTTCGGCATCGCCAGGTGGACCGATGACATCAGCGGGCTGACGGCCACCAACATGACCGTCGGCACGGTGTCCTACGCCGCTCCCGAGCAGCTGATGGGCGAGCGACTCGACGGACGCGCCGACCAGTATGCGTTGGCCGCCACCGCTTTTCACCTGCTGACCGGCACACCGCCGTTCCAGCACAGCAACCCGGCGGTGGTGATCAGTCAGCACCTGACCTCGACACCGCCTGCGCTGAGCACCCAGCGACCCGAACTCGCGGCGCTGGATCCGGTGCTGGCCAAGGCATTGGCCAAGAAGCCGGCCGACCGCTACGAACGGTGCGCCGACTTCGCCCGTGCGCTGGCCCACCAGCTGGGGGTCGGCGCCACCGGCGAGACCCGGCTCTCGACGGCGGTGACACCCGCGCCGGCGCGCAGGCGGGCGCTGCGGCCGGCCGTGGTGGTGCCCGCGGTGCTGGCCGTACTGCTGATCGTCGCGATCGCCGTTGCCGCACTTGAATTCCGCAGGGCCGACGATCGCCCGTCGGATCCGGCGGCGGCGCCCACGTCGTCGAGCTCGGTGCCGTCCGTGAGCGCGGCACCCGCCGCCCCGCCTGTCGCGCCGCCGCCCAGTCCCCCGAACACCGTGACCGACACCGTGACCGAGTCGTCCACCCCATCGGCGGCACCCGCGGCTGCGGTGGTCGGCGCGGACTGCTCACCGGCGGGCAGCACCGCCACGACGGCCGACGGATCCACCGCGTACTGCGAGACGCTGCAGGGCACCGACTCGACGATCTGGTCGCTGACCCAGGGCGACATCCCGAGCCCGACCGTCACCACCGCACCGACCGACGAGCCGCTGCCCGCGGAAGAGGAGCCGCCGGTGCGCGTGTGCATGCAGCAGACCGACATGACCCGCCGGGAATGCCGCCGGTCCATCCGCGAGAGCAACGGTCTTCCGCCGCTGTGAAATTCGCCGTCGTCGCACCGGTAAACGCCGGGGTCACCGCCGACCCGCGGTGGATGGCGGCGTTCGCCCGCCACGTCGAGGACTGCGGGTTCGAGTCGATCGTCGTCGTCGAGCACACCGTGTTGATGACCGAGTACGACAGCGTCTACCCCTACGACGACTCGGGCCGCGTCGAACTCGCCCCGGACTGCCCGGTGCCCGACCCTCTGGACCTGCTGGCGTTCCTGGCCGGACAGACCGAACGGCTGGTGCTGGCCACCGGTGTGTTGGTGCTGCCCAACCACCACCCCGTCGTGCTGGCCAAACGCGCCGCGACGGTGGACGTCCTCTCCGGTGGGCGGCTGCGGCTCGCGGTGGGCACCGGGTGGCTGAAGGAGGAGGTGGAGGCCTGCGGTGCGCCGTTCCACACACGTGGCAGGCGCGCCGACGAACAACTCCAGGTGCTGCGCACACTGTGGGACGACCGCCCCGAAGGTGCGGACTTCGCCGGGGAGTTCTTCGCCTTCGCCAATGCGATGAGCTATCCGAAGCCGTTGTCGCGCATCCCCGTTCACATCGGCGGTCACAGCCGCGCCGCGGCTCGGCGGGCAGGCCGGTTCGGCGACGGCTTCCAGCCCCTCGGCGTGGCGGGCCCGGAGCTCACCGGACTGCTCACCGAGATGCGGGACAGCGCGCGCGCCGAGGGCCGCGATCCCGCTGCGCTGGAGGTGTCACTGGGGCATCTGGTCGACCGAGTCGACGCGGGCCGCGCGGAGAAGCTCGCGGCGCTCGGCGCGGACCGGCTGGTGCTGGCGATGCCCCCCGTGCGCGACATCGACCAGGCGCGCGAGCTGCTCTCCGACTGTGCCCGCAGACTGGGGTTGCGGCCGTGACGCTGGACGTGCCCGACCGGCTCGCCGTCGCCGATCTCGTGCACCTGTACGCCGCGGCCGTCGACGACCGCCGGTTCGACGACGTGGTCGCCCTGTTCACCGACGCCGCCGAGCTGTGGCTTCCCGATCCGCCGCGTGCGCTGGAGCCGGTACGGCGCCATCACGGCCATGACGGTGTGCGGGCCGCACTGGCGGCGGTGGCCGGGCTCGAACGCACCGAGCACGCGGTCGTCGGCGAGGTCTATGCCGAAGGGCCGCACCATGATTACGCCCTCGGCCGGATCGCCTGCGTGGCGCACCACTGGACCGTCGAGGACGGCCGCGTCACCGACGTCGTCTGGCATCTGCGCTACGACGACGAGTATCAGCGCACCGCATGCGGGTGGCGGATCCACGGCCGCGCACTGACCATCAACGCCATCGAGACCCGTCCGGCCCGGGTGGTGCGTCCGCACCCTCCGCGCAGCCGGCCAGATCGGGCTGGCGCATCAGGCGGTCCAGCAGCGGCAGCTGGCCCTTCAGCAGCTTCTCCCGGGCCGCCGCCACGGGAAACCAGGCCACCCGGTCGATCTCCGGGAACTCCCTGAGTGTGCCCGACCCCTTCGGCCACTCGATCGTGAACGTATTGCTCACGCAGCCGTCGAGGTCGAGGTCGCCACGCACCGCGAAGACGGTCACCACCTTGCCGCCGGGCTGCCTGACCGGGTCGAAGCGCGTCGGTTCCCCGGCGGGCGGCTCCTTGCCGAGCTCCTCGGCGAACTCCCGCCTGGCGGCGGTCCACGGATCCTCGCCGTCTACGTACTCACCCTTGGGCACCGACCAGGCGCCGTCGTCCCTGCGCGCCCAGAACGGTCCGCCGGGGTGACCGAGCAGCACCTCGACGACCCCACCGGTGACACGGTAGAGTAGCAGGCCCGCACTGAGTTTCGGCACCGCGCAACCCTACTCACGACACGCGCGCCGCGGTCAGTAGGAGCGGTCGCCCTCGCTGTCGTCGATGAAGTCCCACCGGCCGTCGTCCACCTGGACCTCCATCCGCCAGCCCAGCTCATTCCCCTCGACCTGGTCGACGAACCAGGCGTGCGCATCGTCGGCACTCTCGATGTCCTTGGTCTCGACGACATCGCCCTTGGGATTCAGCACACGGTAGGTAGCCATGGTGGTTCTGTTCCCCGTCGGCGGGTTTTGAATCAGTCCGCCTTCGGCATCGGGATGCCCTCGCTGGCCGAGAACTGCGCGTCATCGGCCGACGACAGCCCGATGGACACCACCGATCGGGCGAAGAACACGTCGGTGAGGTAGGCCAGTGACACCGCCCAGCGGTTCACCAACCGCGGGATCGCGTAGAGGTGATAGGCGCGGGTGACCACCTTCGCGGGGAAGCCGGACAGCCGCACGTTGAGCGGGTTGGCCACCGCGTAGCGGGGCCCGAGGTCGACGACGAGGCCCATGTTGCGGTGCTTGTACTGCTTGGCGCTGCCGACGCCGAGGCTGGCGGCGACGTTGCGGCCCAGCACCTTGCCCTGCCGGGTGGCGTGCTGCGCGGTGGGCGGGGTGATCTTGCCGGGCTGCGTCAGATCGGGTACCGCCGCGGCGTCGCCGCCGGCGAACACGTCGGGATGGCCCGGCACCTGCAGGTCGGCCTGCACCTTCAGCCTGCCCTTCTCGGTCGGCAGGCCGAGGTGCTCGATCAGCGGCGCCCCGGTGACACCGGTTACCCACGCGACAGTGTGCGTGTCGATACGCGAATCATCAGTCAGCACAACGTGATCGGCGTGCACCTCCTTGAGTGAGATGCCCAGCCGCACGTCGATGCCCCGGCCCCGCAGCACCCGCATCGCGGCGGCGCCGAGTTTCTCCCCCACCTCGGGCATCACCTGCTCGGCGAGGTCGAGCAGCACGAATCGGACCGACTGGGGATCGAAACCCATCGAGTCGGCGGCGGCGTCGGCGAGCGCCCGCAGCTGGACCGCGAGCTCGGTGCCCGAGTACGAGGCGCCGACCACGACGACGGTGCGTCGCGCTGCGGCCTTGGCCGCGTCGTCGTCGTTGCCTGCCAGCTCGAGTTGTTCGAGCACGTGGTCGCGCAGGTAGAGCGCCTCGGCGGTGGACTTGAGCCCGCGGGCGTGCTCGGCGAGGCCGGGCACGTCGAACAGCTTGGTCACCGAACCCGGAGTCAGCACCAGGCGGTCGTAGGACATACTTCGCGAACGCTGCTCGGGATCGGTGAAGGTGACCGTGCGGCCGTCGAAGTCCACGCTGTCGACGCGCCCGCGCACCGCCTTCACCCCGCGCAGGGCGTTGGCGAGGGGAATCGTGACGAAGCGGGCGTCGACCAGGCCGCCGGCGACATCCGGCAGCAGCGGGGTGTAGAGCATGTAGTCGACCGGGGAGATGATCGTGATGTCGACCGACGATGCGCCCGGTTCATCGCTCGAGGCGTGATGTTTGCGCAGGATCTTGGTCAGCTGGCGGGCGCATTCGAATCCGGTGAATCCGCTGCCCACGATTACGACGGACGTCATCGCGACCATTTTACGGTGCGGCCCCGTGCCGGGCGGTGCCATGCTGGAGCCGTGACGGGTCCACGGTCGGAACAGCACGCGAGAACGCTGGATCGGTTGGGCTGGCTGTTGTCGGCGGCCGCGGTCGCACCGGTCGCCGGCGGCGCGGCGGCGGCGTACCGGACGCTGTTCATGACGCTGCGACGAATGGTCGTCGGCAGGCGGATGGCGATGCGGCTGGATGCGGGTGACCTGACGCTGACCGTGACCGAGTTCGACTCCCGCCTCGACATGCGGGCGCTGTCGGTCGGCCAGATCGGCAAGGTGCGCCTGGCCGCCCGCGACATCACCTGGGAGGGAAGCCGATTCAGTGCCGCCGCCGCGGTGTTCCACAACGTCGCGCTGCGGCCGTCGGCGCCGCCGGTGCTGACGGCCGCGCCGGTCGAGCTCACGCTCGACGTGCCCGAGGCGGCACTCGACGACCTTCTCCGCTGGGCCGCGCCGAGGCTGTCGGGCACTGTCGGGGCCGACAGCGTGGCCCGGCTGCAGTTGGTCCGCAGACCAGGTCTGGGCTGTGTGGAGGTCGACGCCCAGCTCGAGGGCTCCACGCTGTGGCTGCGACCGCGCGGTGTGACCCTACGGCGCAGGCGGTGGGTGCTGCCCGGTCGGACGCCGGGGTACCGGGTGCAGCTTCCGGAGCTGCCCCACGGGCTGCAGCTCACGGGTGTCAGCTTCGCGCCGGGGGTGGTGCGGCTGTCGGGCACCGTGCCCGAATGGCGGATGGCGATGCCGCGCACCCGTCTGGAATACCTCCTCGGCCAGCTCAGCGCCGTCGGACGGCCGCTCAACCTGACGCGCATCGTCAAGCTGCGGTAGCGGCTCACGTGTGGGCGGGCGTGTTGGCGAACCGGTCGACGATGGCCTGACAGAAAGCGGGAAGATCGTCGGGTGAGCGGCTGGTGATGATGTTGCCGTCGATGCACACCTGCTGGTCGACGACGGTGGCGCCGGCGTTGCGCAGGTCGGTGCGGATGCTCGGATAGGACGTGAGCGTGCGTCCCGCGACGACGCCCGCCTCCACCAGCGTCCACGGCCCGTGGCAGATCGCGGCGACGGGTTTCCCCGAATTGACGAAATCGCGAACGAAGTTCACCGCGGCCTCGTCCTTGCGCAGCTTGTCCGGGTTGACGGTGCCGCCGGGCAGTACCAGGCCGTCGAAGTCCTCGACGCGCGCATCGGCGACCGCCCGCTGCGCGGTGAGTGTGCCCGCCGGCTCCAGGTCGTGGTTGCGGGCGTCGACGTCGCCGGCCTGCAGGGAGAGCAGCTCGGTCTGCCCGCCCGCGTCGTGCACGGCGTCACGGGGTCGCTCGAACTCGACCATCTCGACGCCGTCGGCGGCCAGGATCGCGATCTTCCTGCCCTCGAGTTCGTTCGGCATGGTGTTCCTCCTCTGCTGTCGTGGCTGTTCCCGAAGTCCCGGCTACCCGGGCTCTCGGCGCCTCAACCCGCCGGGGGCACACCGTCGCTAGAGTCTCGGTTCGTGTCCGGATACACCCGCTATGTCGCGCTCGGCGACAGTCAGACAGAAGGACTGTGGGACGGCGACGACGCCGGCGGTCTGACCGGTTTCGCGGATCGACTGGCGATCATGCTCGACTCGCTGCGACCCGGACTCGAGTACGCCAACCTGGCCATCCGGGGCAGGCGGATCGCCGACGTGAAGGACGACCAGCTGCCGCGGGCGCTCGCGATGCGACCCGACCTCGTCACCCTCTGCATCGGCATGAACGACGTGATCAGGCCCGGCAACGCGTTCGACCGCGCGCTCGGCGACCTCGAGGACGTGTACCTCGCGCTGGCCCGATCCGGTGCCACGGTGGTCACCACCACCTTTCCCGACATCGCACAGATCCTGCCGGTCGGCCGTGTGCTGGCCGGACGCGTCCGCCGGATCAACTCCGTCATCCGCGAGTCCAGCACGCGGCACGGCTTCCGCCTCGTCGACCTGTTCGGCGCGCCGTCGATGCGGGAACCGGACACGTGGAGCATCGACCGGGTGCACGGTTCGACGAAGGGGCACCGGTTGTTCGCGGCCGCGGCGGCCGAGGCACTCGGCCTGCCGGGCAGCAGCCACGACTGGGCGCACAACGGTGCGGGCGGGGCGTGGCCGTCGTGGCGCACCCGGCTGACCTCGCAGGCCCTGTGGACCCGCAACATGCTGATGCCCTACCTGTGGTGGCATCTGCGCGGGCGGGCGGTCGGCGACGACCGCGACGCCCGGCGGCCGGAACTCCGGCGGGTGCAGCCCGCCCCGGCGCGAGGCCCGGCCTAGAAGCCCAGGAGTCCGAGCGGCAGCTGAGGGATCTCGCCGTTGCCGAGGCGGCTCACCATCGCCGGGCAGAACATCGAGATCGCCAGGCCGGTGAACATGGTGGCCGCGCCGAGCGGCATGCCGGCGGTGTCGGCCACCTTGGCGGTGGCATCGGCGGCGCCCTGGCCGGGATCGGCCAGCATCGGACACACCTGCTGGCCGAGGGCCACCGTGTCCGCCGGGTTTCCGGTCGCCAGGCCGGCGTCGGCCAGCGAGCGAAGGAAGGCGTCGTCAGCGGGTTCCGCGTGCGCGGGCGCGGCGAGGACGGTCGACGTCACAACCACCGCGGCGGCCAAGGTCAGGGTCCGAATGCCCGGTCGTTGTCTGCGCTGCACCGGAGGAATCGTACGCTGTCGGGATGCCGGACATCACTTCATTGCCACCTCAGGACCGCGACGCTGCGACAGACGGCCTGACCCCGCACTTCGAGGACGTCCAGGCACACTACGACCTGTCCGACGACTTCTTCCGGCTGTTCCTCGATCCGACCCGGACCTACAGCTGCGCCTACTTCGAGCGTGACGACATGACGCTCGAGGAGGCGCAGTACGCGAAGATCGATCTCGCACTCGGCAAGCTCGGCCTGGAGCCCGGCATGACGCTGCTCGACGTCGGCTGCGGGTGGGGTTCGACGATGCTGCGTGCGATCGAGAAGTACGACGTCAACGTGATCGGCCTGACGCTCTCGGAGAATCAGAAGGCGCACGTCGAGACGTTGTTCGCGGCGTTGGACAGCCCGCGTCGCCGGGAGGTTCGCCTGCAGGGCTGGGAGGAGTTCGACCAGCCGGTCGACCGCATCGTGTCGATCGGCGCGTTCGAGCACTTCGGCTTCGACCGTTACGACGACTACTTCGCGATGGCGTACGACGCGCTGCCCGACGACGGCGTGATGCTCCTGCACACCATCACCGGGTTGCACCCCAAGGAGATGGCCGAGCGCGGCATGCCGCTGTCGTTCCAGTTCGCCCGGTTCGTCAAGTTCATCGTCACCGAGATCTTCCCCGGTGGGCGGCTGCCGTCGATCTCGATGGTGGAGGAGCACGGCGCGCGGGCGGGGTTCACGGTGTCGAGGGTGCAGTCGCTGCAGCCGCACTACGCCCGCACCCTGGACCTGTGGGCCGCCGCGTTGCAGGCCCGCCGCGACGACGCGATCGCCGTCCAGTCCGAAGAGGTCTACGACCGCTACATGAAATACCTGACCGGTTGTGCGGACATGTTCCGCGTCGGCTACATCGACGTCAACCAGTTCACGATGGAGAAGTGACGCCGGGTCAGATGCCCGTCCAGCTCTCGTCGATCATCTCGGCGACGTTGATCACCTGGGCCTGCTGAGACGCCGGACTGTCGATCTCCCCTGCGACGTGGGCCGCGATGAACCGTTTGACCTCGTCGTCGATCCCGCCGATGATGCGGACCACCTCTGCGCGCAGCGTCTTCGAGGTGACGTGGATGGTGATGTCCGACGGCCGTGGCTTCTTGACGTCGAGGATGAGCAGCAGCGGTTCGGCGGCCAGCGCCGAGGCGCGCAACGCGATCTCGCCGTAGACGACGAACCGCGGCTTGTCGATGCGCAGGTCGACCACCATGTCGATCTCCAGCGGGATCTTGATGGCGAACGTGATCATCTCGCCGACGTGCCGCGTCACCTTCGGTTCCTGGACCTGCACCTTGGCGGTGACCTTGGCGATCTTGCCAGGCCCCTGCGCGATCGGACCGATCTCGAAGGCGTCACCGGCAATCTGGCCGATCGCGCCGCCGACGCGCTCGTCGGTGACCGCGAACTCGTAGAACTTCCGGCCGAATTCCTCGTAGGTCATGTACTCGTGGGCAGCCATGATGTTGCTACGGTCTCACGTCCGCTGCCCCGAGTGAACGCGGCGTGGCCGAACCGCAATCTGCGGACTCAGCTGTCGCCCTGTTGGCTGCGCGCTTCGGCGCCGCTCACCTCGTCGTCGAGCGCATCGTCGTTGAAGGTCCGGCCCACGTAGGAGCCGTCGCCCTCGTCGCCCTCTTTGCCGGCGCGGGAACCCGCGACCTTGTTGTCGTCGTCGACGTCGGTCTCGCTCTTGTCTTCGTCCTTGGGGCTGGTCACCTAGACGGTCTACCCAGTGCGCCGTCGGCTAACCGCCGGCCTCATCGTCGGCGAAGTACTGCAGCCCGGTCACCGTGTACCGGGGGGCGGCCAGGCTCGCGATCAGCACGCCGTGCCTGCCGTCGCGCTCGACCGATGCGACCGCGTGGCGGCCTGCGACGACGAGCTTGTCGGATGCGCCGGCTGCCAGCAGGTTCGACAGTGCGGCCCGCGGGATCGGCCCTCGCGCACCGTCGCGGGTCGGCGCCGGACCCGGCAACCGGCGGCGCACGGCGATCTCGTCGCCGGCGTGCGCGTCGGCGAGGAACCGGGCGAAGCTGCGCTTCCCCCGCCCGCCCACGCCGCGGAAACCGGTGAGGAAGCCGACGGTCCCGCGCGCGCCCTGATTGCGCAGCAGGGCACTCGACAGCCGCGCCCCGGCCGGTACGGCGCCCGGGCCCGCCCGCAGGAACTGCCCGACCATCGCCGGCAGCTCCCAGTACGCCTGCAGGCGGATGATCCGCAGGTCCACCGGATCGAGGTCGTACCGCAGGTAGGCGGGGATCATCATGGTCACCGACGGGCTCATCACGACCTCGAGGGTGGCGTCGCGGACGACGGTGGTGCCCGCGACGATGTCGCGGCGCGGGTGCGCGGTGATCTGCCGTGGCGCGATGAAGGTCTCGTAGAAGCGGTCCAATTGGTCGCGGCCGCGATGCGGGCGGGAGCCCACGGGATCTTCGACCAGGGCGGTCGCGGCGAACAGGTCGAGCCAGCCCGCGCGGTCGTGGGCGGCCGCCTTGTGCAGGGACTGCCGCGCGGCGGCGAGCGTGTCGGCACGCGAGAAGGGCATATGGCGGTTTACCACCCGGCCGGTCCGGAGCGGCGGGCGGACTGGATGGGTACCGTGGATGTCCAGGCTGCTGCCAGGAGGAGGACGGCGATGAGTAACGGGCCATTCGGATTCGACCCCGACGATCTCGACCGCGTCGCGCGGGAGGCGCTCGAGGGCGTCAGCAGGTTCTTCGCCACCTCGGGCGAACGCGCCGGATGGGGTGCCCTGGTCGACGAGCTCGGGCGGTTCTCCCGGCCGCGCACCGAACCGGAGACCACCGGTGAGGCAGGCGATGGGGTCTGGGCCATCTTCACCGTCGACGACGGCGGCGGCGCCCGCATCGAGCAGGTGTACCCGACCGAACTCGACGCGTTGCGGGCCAACAAGAACAACACCGACCCGGCACGGCGGGTGCGGTTCCTGCCCTACGGCATCGCGGTCAGCGTCTTGGACGCCAATGCCGAAGAGCGCCCCGAAGAGCAAGCCCCGGAGTAACGGGGAAATGTGTCGGCGGCGCCGCGGCAGCCGTTAGGCTTTGCGGCGCGGGGGCGATGGACGAGCGCTGGTCAGAGTGAGGGTGGACATGTTTCGCAGACTTCTCGTGAGCGCGGCGGCGGCCGGCGCGGTGATCGCTCTGGCGCCGGGTGCCGCGGCCGACCCCGGTACGGACTATCCCGACGACCCGGGTCGCTACTCCACCGACGTGCCCGGCATGAGTTACGACGCCCGCCTCAGCGCGCCGTGCTTCAACTGGGAGCGCAACGTATTCGGGCGTGGTCGCGGCGGTGAGCCGCTGCAGTGCAAGTACATCCCGAATCAGACTCAGCCTCCGGGCAGCGGCGGGTACTGGACCAGTTCGTATGCGCTGTACGGCGTTCAGCAGGTCGGCGCGCCGTGCCCCAGCCCGCAGTCCGCGGCGCAGTCGCCCGACGGCAAGCCGATGCTGTGCCTCGGCGCGCGGGGCTGGCAGCCCGGAGTGAAGACGGGCGCGGGCTTCTTCCCGATGTGATCGCCCGACCATACAGATGATGCCGCGATGTATGGTCCTCCCATGACCAGCGGCGCCGTCGCCTTCGACCTGTCCACCGTCTTCGCCACCGTCGCGCGGGCGATCCCGGATCAGACCTTCCTGGTCTGGCGCGATCGGCGGCTGAGTTACGGCGAGGTCGAGTCCCGGGCGACCGGGGTGGCGAATCATCTCGCCGGCCGCGGCCTCGGCTGCCACGTCGAACGGCCCGACCTCCGCGGGCACGAGTCCGGTCAGGACCATCTCGGCATCTACCTGCGCAACGGCAACGAGTACATCGAGACGATGGTCGGGGCCTACCGCGCGCGGGTCGCGCCGTTCAACGTCAACTACCGCTACGTCGGCGAGGAATTGGTCTACCTGCTGACCGATGCCCGCGCCACGGCGCTGGTCTACGCCGCCGAGTTCGCGCCACAGGTCGCGGCGATCCGCGACCAGCTGCCGCACCTCGAGGTGCTCATCCAGGTGGCCGACGGTTCCGGCAACGACCTGTTGCCCGGTGCCGTCGACTACGAGTCGGTCACGGCGAGACCCGCTCCCGCGGGCGGACTGCCCACACCCTCGGGTGACGACCTCTACGTGCTGTACACCGGCGGCACCACCGGCATGCCGAAGGGCGTGCTGTGGCGCCAGCACGACATCTTCATGTCGTCGATGGGCGGCCGCCCCTTCGGCAGCGACACCTTCCTCGCCTCCTACGCCGAACTCGCCGACCGCGCCACCGCGTCGGCCGGGGTGATGTCGATGCTGATGATCCCGCCGTTCATGCACGGCGCCGCGCAGTGGGCCACCTTCACCGGCGTGACGATGGGCGGAAAGATCGTCATCCCCGACCACGTCGACCGACTGCGGCCCGAGGACGCGTTGCGGGTGGCCGAGCGTGAACGTGTGCTGAGCATCCCGATGGTCGGCGACGCCGTCGCCCGCCCCCTCGTGGAGGAGATCGAGCGGGGCGACTACGACCTGTCGGGTCTGGTCACCATGACCAACGGTGGTGCGCCCCTGTCTCCCACGGTGCGCGATCGCATCCTGGCCGCCGTGCCGCACGTCATGGTGATGGACGCAGTGGGGTCATCGGAGTCCGGCGCCCAGATGAGCGCCTACACCGCATCGGGCGCCGCGGCTGCACCGCAGGCGAAGGCCGCCGTGTTCGACCCGCAGGCCGACACCGCCGTGGTGTCCGCCGACCTGACCCGGGTGCTCGGCCCGGGTGAGGGCCAGGGCTGGCTCGCCCGGCGGGACCTCATCCCACTGGGCTACCTGGGCGACGAGGCCAAGACCGCCAAGACGTTCCCGACGATCGACGGCGTGCGTTGGTCGGTGCCCGGTGACCGGGCCAATGTCCTCGACGACGGCCGGATCGAGCTGCTCGGCCGTGACTCGGTCACCATCAACTCCGGCGGCGAGAAGATCTTCGTCGAGGAGGTCGAGCGGGCCATCGCCGCGCACCCCGCCGTGTACGACGTCGTGGTGGTGGGGCGGCCCTCGGAACGCTGGGGCAGTGAGGTCGTCGCCGTCGTCCAGTTCGCCGACGGCAACTCGGCCACCGACGACGAACTGGCCGATGTGTGCGCGAAAGCCATTGCCCGGTACAAGATCCCGAAGGCGTTCATCAGGACGGAAAAGGTGGTGCGGTCCCCTGCAGGCAAGGCCGACTACCGGTGGGCCAAGGCGCTGGCGACCGACTCGGTGGCGGGTGGCACCTCCTGAGGCAGGCGCGTCTCACGTCGCCGGCGGGGCGCCCAGCACCCGCTGCAGGTCGGGCTTCATCGCCTGCAGTTGCTGGCCCCAGTAGGCCCAGCTGTGCGTGCCGTCGGGGAAGTCGAACATCCCGTTGCGGCCGCCCGCCGCGACGTAGCGGTCGCGGAAGGCGAGGTTCGACTTGATCGCGAATCCTTCGAGGAACCCCAGCCCGGCGACCGGCGCCGTCGAACCGGCGGCGTCGACGCCCGTCGGTGTGCCGTTGCCGCAGTAGATCCAGACGCGGGTGTTGTTGGCGACGAGCCGGTCGGCGCTGACCGTGGGATCGTTGCGGGCCCACGCCGGGTCGCCCGGCGGTCCCCACATCGCGTCGGGGTTGAATCCGCCGTTCCACATCATCGCGATGCGGACTTGGCCGGCCCATTCGGGCGCGGACAGGTTGAGGAAACCCGACAGCGAACCGGCGTAGACGAACACCTCCGGGTGGTAGGCGGCGAGTACGAGCGCCGCCGACCCGCCCATGGACAGCCCGACCGCCGCGTTGCCGCTCGGCGCGACATCGCGGTTGGCCGCCAGCCACGCCGGTAACTCCCGGGTCAGGAACGTCTCCCACTTGTAGGTGTGGGTGCCGCTGTTGCCGACAGCGGGCTGATACCAGTCGCTGTAGAAGCTGGACTTCCCGCCGACCGGCAGCACCATCGACAGCCCCGAGCCGTGATACCAGTCGAACACCGCCGTGTTGATGTCCCATCCGTTGCGGTCGTCTCCGGCCTCCATGCTGTCGAGGAGGTAGACCGCGTGCGAACCCGGACCGCCGCTGAGGAATTCGACGCGGACCGACCGGCCCATCGCCGCGGACGGCACGTCGAGTTGCTCGACGGGCAGGTCCGGGCTGGAGTACGCCTCGGCGGTGACCGTTCCCGCGGTGCCCGCGATCAGCACGGGAAGCACCGCGGCGGCGATCAGCCGTCGTAACCATCGCATGTCAATGAACGTCATCGCTGACCCCCACCTTCGTCCGGTCCTGGCTGGGGCGGACGATACGCGCGAGGCCGGATCAGCGGCCGGTTTTCGACATTCCGCGCGCGGCCGGTGACAGCGCCCGGACGACGCTGTGGCGCGCCAGGTCCACCTTGAATGCATTCTCACCCAACGGATGTGAACCGTCGGTGGCGAGTTCCACTGCAGCGGAACAGTTTTCGATCGTCCCGGGTCGTACCTGCCCTCCGGATGCTCCCGTCGGCGATGTCCGGTCCGGCGGCGAACGACACCGGAGGTGAGCCGCCCCTCCCGGCGCGAACTACCATCAGCCGGTGGCCGCACAGACAGGGCGATGGCAATCGCTGCACACCCGCCTGCTGCGGCTGGTGGTGCGCCCGACGGCGCCGCCGCTGTGGGTCGGGGTGCTGGTGGCGGTGGGTCTCATCGTCGCCGAGGCGCTGCTGGTGCTGCAGCTCAAGCGGGTGGCCCCGGAGAACGCGTTCGGCGCGGTCTTCCTGCTCGGCGTGCTCGTGGTGTCGGCCGCCTGGGGACTCGGCCTCGCGGTGGCCACCTCGGTGGTGAGCGCCGCGGTCTACATGTACTTCCACCTGGAGGGCACCGACAGTGTGGCTCCCGCGCTGTTCGTCTTCCTGCCGTTGGCGCTGCTGGCGAATCTGCTCGCCGGGCAGGCGAGACTGCGGGCCGCCGAGGCCGAGCAGCGCCGCGTCGAGGCCGACCTCTCCGCCGAACTGGCCCGTTCGACGCTGCGGGCGGGCGACCTGCGCGACGCGCTCGACGGCGCGGGCCGGCGGGTGGCCGAGGTGCTGGGCCTGCCCGCGGCGCACCTCGACCTCGACACCCTGGCCGGCGGCGACGACCAGATCGCGATCGCGCTGGAGGACGACGGCGAGCCGGTCGGCACGCTGCTCGTCCCGGCCGGCCTGCCCAAGGCGGCGCAGCAGCGGGTGCTAAGGATGATCCCCGCGCTGGAGGGACTGCTGGCCGCCACCCGCGACCGCTGGGCGATCAACGAGGCGCTGGCGGCCAGCCATGCCGAAGTGAGCGCGCTGGCCGCTCAGCAGGCGGCGCTGCGCCGGGTGGCGACGCTGGTGGCGCGTGGCGCCGATCCGGCCGAGGTCTATCCGGCAGCGGTGGCCGAACTCGCGGCGGGCCTGCAGGTCCAGCACGTCACGCTGGTGCGGTACGAGGCCGACGACCACTGCCTGGTGCTGGCCACCCAGGACAGCAGGCACACCGCGAAACTCACTGCCGGTGAACGCTTCTCACTGCACGGTGACAGCTTGAGCAGCCAGATCCGCCGGACCGCCGAACCCGCCCGCATCGACGACTACGCCCAGACGAACGGCCCGATCGCCGAGCGGATGCGTGCCCTGGGGGTTCGTTCCGGCGTCGGCGCTCCCGTCATCGTCGACGGGCAGGTCCGCGGCGCGCTCCTCGTCGGCTCGAGCCGGCCGCAGCCGATGCCGGCCGAATGCGAGGCGCGGGTCGGCGATTTCGCCGACCTGGTGGCCACCGCGATCCACAACGCCGAGAACAGGGCGGAGCTCAGGGCGTCCCGGGCGCGCATCATCACCGCCGCCGATCAGGCCCGCCGTGGGATCGAACGCGACCTCCACGACGGCGCCCAGCAGCGGATCGTGGCCCTCGGAATGGACCTGCGCGCAGTGGAGGCCGCGGTGCCGCCCGACCGGCCCGACATTCGTGACCAGCTCAGCCGGGCGGTCACCGGGCTCACCGATCTGCACCGGGACCTCCAGGAGCTCTCCCGGGGCATCCACCCGGCGATCCTGTCGCGGGGCGGTCTCGGCCCGGCGGTGAAGTCCCTGGCGAGGCGCTCGCCGGTGCCGGTCGCGCTGGACCTCGACCTCGATCCGGCGGCGGACCGTGCGCTCCCCGAGCAGGTGAAGGTCGCCGCGTACTACGTCGTCGCGGAGTCGCTGACCAACGCCGCCAAACACGCGCACGCCGAGGAGGTCAGCGTCCGGCTGCGCGCCGGGGAGGACGGGCTGAGCCTTTCGGTCACCGACGACGGGGTCGGCGGCGCCAGCACCGGCGGCGGATCGGGGCTGATCGGGCTCAGCGACCGGGTGGCGGCCGTGTCCGGACGGTTGCAGATCAGCAGCCCACCGGGTGCGGGCACGACCCTGGTCGCGACGATCCCGCTGGACGCCGGCTGAGTGGCAACGGCCGGGTTCCGCGATGAACGCAGCACCGCGAATGCAAAAATGACGTCGATGGATGTGCGCGCGAGGAACAACGTGCGGGTCGTCGGGAATGCCGACGGACCACCGGTGGTGCTCGCGCACGGGTTCGGCTGCGACCAGAACATGTGGTGGCGGGTCACCGACCTGCTGTCGTCGGAGTTCCAGGTGGTGCTGTTCGACCACGTCGGCTGCGGCGCCTCGGACGCCTCGGCGTGGGATCGGCAACGCTACGGTTCGCTGCAGGCCTACGCCGAGGACATTCTCGAGGTCCTCGACGCACTCGATCTGCGCGACGCGGTGTTCGTCGGCCATTCGGTCGCCGCGATGATGGGCGTACTGGCGGTGGGCGCCGATCCGGGCCGGGTCGCCAAGCTGGTGCTGCTCACCCCCTCACCGCGCTACATCGACGACGACGGCTACCGGGGTGGCTTCGCCCGCAGCGACATCGATGAACTGCTCGAGTCGCTGGAGGACAACTACCTCGGCTGGTCGTACGCGATCGCGCCGACGATCGTCGGGCGGCCGGACCGCCCCGACCTCTCCGACGAGCTGGCCGACAGCTTCTGCCGCACCGACCCGTCGGTCGCGCAGGTGTTCGCCCGCACCACATTCCTGTCCGACAACCGCTCCGACCTGTCGCGGGTGAGCGTTCCGACGCTGGTGATCGAGTGCGCACAGGACGCCCTCGCACCGCGTGAGGTCGGCGCGTACGTGACGGCCCACATCGCGGGCAGCGAGTTGGTGACCCTCGACACCACCGGCCATTGCCCACAGCTGAGCGCGCCGGACATCACCGCCGAGGCGATTGCCGCTTTCGCCCGGGCGACGTGACGTCCCCCGAATCCGCTGCGGGGCAGCCGGACTGGAACATCGAGGACCTGTACGACAACGCCCCGTGCGGAATCCTGCTCGCCCGGGCGGACCGGCGGATCATCGCGGTCAACGCCACCCTGGCCAACTGGCTCGGCCACTCGCCCGACGGCCTGGTCGGTGTCCCGTTCACCGACCTGTTCACCGCGGGCGGACGGATCCACTTCGAGACGCACTTCGCTCCCCTGCTGCATGCGGCGGGACATCTCGCCGGAGTCACCCTCGACCTGGTGGCCGCCGACGGCACCCGGCTGCCCATGCTCGTCACCGCCAACGCCGAGATCGGCGCCGACGGCGGTCTCGGCCTGTTGCGCATCGCCGTTCAGGACGCCCACGACCGGCGGAGCTACGAACGCGAGCTGCTGGCAGAACGCAGGCGTGCCGAGCAGGAGCGTGTGCGGGCACAGCAGCTGGCGCGGACGCTGCAGCGCTCGTTGCTGCCGCCTGCGTTGATGCCACCGCCGGGATTGGCCGCCGCCGCGTACTACCATCCGGCGTCCGAGGAGGTGAGCGGAGACTTCTACGACCTGTTTCCGCTCAGTCGGGATCGGTGGGCATTCTTCCTCGGCGATGTCTGCGGCAAGGGCGCCGAGGCGGCGAGCGTCACCTCCCTGACCCGCTACACCCTGCGGGCGGCGGCGGTGATCGACGGCGATCCGGTGGCGGTGCTGCAGAATCTCGACGCCGTCCTGAAACAGGAACGCGAAGGCGGCACGACCCCGTTCTGCACGGTGCTCTTCGGCGTGCTGGAGCGCCGTGGTGACGGCTTCGACGTCCACCTCGCCGGCGGTGGTCATCCGCCTGCGGTGCTGATCTCCGCCGACGGTGCGGTGCACGAGGCGGTGTCGGTCGGCGGGATGCCCGCAGGCATCACGGTGAGCGCCCGCTTCGTCTCGACGCGAATGCATCTGAGCCCCGGGGACACCCTCGTGCTGTACACAGACGGACTGTCCGAGGCCCGCATCGGCGCGGGCGTCGAACGCTACAACGATGACGGAGCCCTGCTGCGCTTCGCCGCCGCGCACGCCCCCACCACCCCCGCCGACTTCATCGCCGCGGTCCAGGAGTTGTTGGAGCAGTTCGGTTCCGGGGTGGAGGACGACGCAGCGGTGCTGGCGCTGGGCGTTCCGAGATGACCGCGCGACTGTTGCATCACCTCATCGCGGACACGGCGGAGGTGTCGCCCGAGCGGCCAGCGGTGCTCGCCGAGGACGCGTCGGCCACCTTCGCCGAGTTGGACCGGCAGGTCGCCGCGGTGGCCGGCTGGGTCACCGACCGGACCGCGCCGGGTGACCGCGTCGCGGTGATCGCCGACAACGGCCTGGCCTACGCCCAGCTGTACTACGGCGTCCCGCGCGGCGGTCGGGTGCTCGCCCTGGTCAACCAGCGGCTGTCGGCGCACGAGCAGATCGGCCAACTCGCCACGGCCGCACCGGTGGTGCTCGTCGCGGACCGTGGTCATCTCGCGGCGCTCGGCGACGTCGCCCGGCGGGTGCCGTCGATCCGCCACGTCGTCGAACTGGACTCCGCGCAGTGGCGGCAGATCACCGCCGGGGGCGCCGCGGGACCGAGCCCGGCGCGGCCCGACGACCCCGCGTGGCTGCTGTTCACCAGCGGGTCGACCGGGACCCCCAAGGGCGTCCTGCACACCCACCGCTCGGTGCTGGCCGCCGTGCGCGGCACCATCGCGGGGCGAGCGGTGACTCGGGGGGTGTACCTCCTGCCGTTCCCGATGTGCCACATCGCCGGTTACAACATGCTGGTCCATCACGGCGCCGGGTCCAGTGTGGTGCTGCTGGCGAAGTTCTCGCCGACGGCGTTCGCCGACGCCGTGCAGACCCACGGGGTGACGTCCTGCTCGCTGGCGCCGACGATGCTGCACGGCCTGCTCGACCACCTGGACCGCACCGGGACGACGCTGCCGACGCTGCGGTCGGTCGCCTACGGGTCAGCCGCGATCCCCGCCGACCTGCTGCGCCGGGCCATCGCCGTGCTACGGGTGGACTTCCACCAGGGTTACGGGATGACCGAGACGGCGGGCAACGTCACGTTCCTCGGACCCGACGAACACCGCGCCGGTGCGGCCGCGCCGTCGACGCTGGCCACCGCGGGCCGTCCACACCGAGACGTCGAGGTCGCGATCGTCGACGACGACGGCCGCCCCGTGCCTGCCGGCGGAACCGGTGAGATCGTGGTGCGCGGCGAGCAGGTCACCCCCGGCTACTGGCCGGACGCCACACCGGCCACCGCGGACGGGTGGCTGCGCACCGGCGACATCGGCCGCATCGACGACGCCGGCCGGCTGACGGTGGTCGACCGCCGCAAGGACGTCATCGTGACCGGCGGCGAGAACGTGTCCTCGCGCGAGGTGGAGGACGTGTTGTCGACCCATCCCGACGTCGCCGCCGTCGCGGTGGTGGGCGTTCCGGACGCCTACTGGGGTGAGGCGATCTGCGCGGTGGTGGTGCCGCGCGCCGGCAGCCTGCCGGTTGCCGACGAGCTGATCGCCCACGTCCGGGCGCGGCTGGCGCCGTTCAAGCGGCCGCGGCACGTCGTGCTGGTCGACGAGCTGCCGCTCACCTCGAACGGCAAGGTCGCCAAAACTGTTCTGCGACAGAAACTCACAGCCGGCAGTGCGGCCGGTCAGCCGACGGGGTCGAACCGCACCCGGTAGCCGGTGGGCCAGTTCTTCCCGGTCAGCAGGAACTCGCCGCCGCCGAGGTGGGCGATGCCGTTGAGCACCTGCGCGGCTGGCTCGCCGTCGCGCAGGACGGAGCCGTCGGCGCTCGCGGCGACGGTCGCCGACGCCAGGTCGATGCGGACGATCTCGTCGGTGGGCCAGACGTTCGCCCAGACCTGACCGTCGACACATTCGAGCTCGTTGAGCCCGGTGGCGGGCCCGCCGCCGGGCCGGGTGATCTGCACCGAGTCGGTCTCGGTGAAATCGCGCGGATCGATGAAGCGCAACCGGTCGCTGCCGTCGCTGAGCACCAGCCGGTCGCCGTCGCGGCACAGGCCCCATCCCTCGCCCGCGAGCGGCACTTCCCGGCGCGGCGTCAGCGAGGCGCGATCCCACTCGATCGCCACCCCGTCGCGGTAGGTGACCTGCCAGATGCGGTCACCGACCACCGTGATGCCCTCCCCGAAGTACCCGCCGGGCAGCGGTGCGGCGCGGCGTACGGCCCCGGTGCCGGGATCGAGTTCGCGCAGTTCGGACTGTCCCGACAGGCCGGTGCTCTCGTAGAGCGCAGACCCGCCTGCGGACGGGGCGATCTCGAGGCCTTCGGTGTAGGCCGAGGTGTCGTGCTGGACCTCGCTCGACACCGTGATGCCGAGGTCGGCCGGTTCCGGGACGGCGTGTGCGTCGGCGCAACCGGCGGCCGACGTGACCACGGCCGCGCAGAGCGAGGCGAGGAGGTGGCGTGGTGTGGGCATCACCGCCATGATGCCCGATCCGGAGGGCATTCGACACCCGGTCAGGAGACCGATGACGGCGGCGCCATCGTCGAGTGGGGTGCCCGCCAGTCGGTGGACACGAACCGGCTCCGGATGAGCCAGTCACCGTCGCACGGTGCCAGCGTGTCGCGGTAGCGTCCGCAGTGATCGAGGCCGATCTCGGTGATGACGGTGAAATAGGATGACACGAGCGCGCTTTCGGGTGTCAGCTCGACGAAGCGGGTGTTGGAGAGGTTGTGCCGGACAATACGTCGGACATCGGGCAGCGGTTCGGGGTGCGCCGCGGTGACCCCGCCGAGGAAGGCGGCGATCTCGCCGCGACCGGACATCGTGGCGACGCCCCGCACCTCGAGGGTGCCGTCCGGACAGAAGGTGCGGGTCAGCTCGTCGATCCGGCCGGCGTCACCGGCCCAGTGGTAGCGAGCAAGGGTGTCGCGAATTCGCTCGCGCGCCAAGAGCTCCCAGGCATCCACCACAGATCAGACAGCCATCACCACTTCATAGGACACGGCGTAGCGGCAGACGCCCTGCTGCGGCCGGAACAGGCATCCGCCGTTCTGCGACCACGCCACGATGCGGCGCAGCTTCTTGTGGGAGGGCAGGCGTTTGGTGATCGTGTCGGCGAGTGCGGCACGAAGTTGTTCGTAGTGGCGGGATTCCAGGTCGCGTGAGACCAGAACGTCCCAGGCGGTTTCCTCTACGGGCATCGTCTCAGTGTGGGGTTCCGGAGGTGAGGTCCGGGCATTTGACCGCCGTGTCGGCTGTTGTTATCGAAATGTGTCCTGGTCATTCCGCCGCTCGACGCGCACTCCATACCGCCAGCAGGTGCAGGACGGCGCCGACGGCGAGCAGGATTCCGGCATACAGCCACACCTGCGCGCTCTGCTGCGTCAGGAGCAGCAGGCACGACGCCACACCGAGCACGGGCGCCGCGGTCCATACCCGGAAGTGGTTGTGTTCCACGGTGTCCCGGCGCAATACCAGAACCGAGACGTTCGTGGAGATGAAGACGAAGAGCAGCAGCAGCACCACGGTCTCGGCCAGCGTCTGCAGCTCGCCGATCAGCGTGAGCAGCATGGCCACCAGCGTTGTCGCCACGATCGCGGCCCACGGCGTGCGCCGGTTCGGCAGCACCTTGGCCAGCGCACCGGGCAACAGACCTTCCTGCGCCATGCCGTAGGTCAGCCTGCTGGCCATGATCATCGTGAGCAGTGCGCCGTTCGCGACCGCTACGAGCGCGATGGCGCTGAACAGCCAGTCCGGAACACCCACGCCGGTGGCGGACACGACCGCGAGCAGTGGGCCCGACGACTGCGCCAACTCGCTGTCCGGCAATGCGATGGCACTCGCGACACCGACGAGGGCGTAGACGACGCCCGCCGCCACCAGTGCGCCGAACAATGCCCGCGGATACACCCGGCTCGGGTCGCGGATCTCCTCGACGACGTTGGCCGACGTCTCGAAGCCGACGAACGAGTAGTAGGCGATGATGGCGCCGCCGAGGATGGCCAGCGCCGGATTGGCGCCCTCGGGGAACTGACCGACGCGTGACACGTCGCCACCGCCGCGGCCGAGCATGACGGCCACCGTCACGACGACGATCACCAGACCGCTCACCTCGATGCACGTCATCACGACGTTGCTCTTCAGTGATTCGCTGATCCCCCGCGCATTGAGGCAGGCGATCAGCACGAGGAAGACCAAAGCGGCGGGCACCGCGGGCACCGGTACGAACGTCGTCAGATAGTCGCCGGAGAAGGCCAGCGCCAGGCCCGCGGCACTCGTCACGCCCGCCGCGAGCATGCTGAACCCCACCAGGAACGACACCAGGGGCTGTTTGAACGCCCGCTCCGCGAACACCGCCGCGCCGCCCGCCTTCGGGTACTTCGTCACCAGTTCGGCGTAGGAACCGGCGGTCAGCAGGGCGAGCAGCAGCGCCAGCACCAGCGGCGCCCACAGCACCCCGCCGACTTCGCCGGACAGCTTGCCCATCAGGGCGTAGATCCCGGCGCCGAGCACGTCGCCGAGGATGAACATGAACAGCAACGGCCCGGTGATCCGGCGTTTGAGCGCGGGCGGCTGGTCGGTCTCCTGCGGCGCTTCGGCTGTCATCGGTGCTCCCCTTCGCGGCGTACGGCCGTGGGGGTATTGCCCTCAAAGCGGCGAAGTATGCCTGCCCAGCAGCCATGCGTGCCCGTCGGCTTCGCCGGCGGCGACGATCTCGAGTTCGCCGAACGCGACGGTCAGCTCGCCGGGAGCCGCGCGGAACGGTCCCGGCGACGCACCGACCTCGCTGAGCGCGGTCACGGCCAGCAGGCCACCGGACGCGAGCCGGGCGAGGATCGGTCGGTCGAGACGGCGGTCGCGGAAGCGGTGGCAGACGATGACGTCGGCGGGCGGGCCGGGCGGCAGCCCGTCGTCGAGATCGGCGACGTCGAAGCGGGTGCGGTGCTCGACGCCGCATCGCAGTGCCAGGTCGCGGGCCTGGGTGATCGCCACCGCCGAGACGTCGAGGCCCACGACGTCCATTCCGCGGCGGGCCAGCCACACCGCGATCCGGCCCTGCCCGCAGGCCAGGTCGAGGGCCCGTCCGGTGTGGGGAAAGGCCGATTCGTGTGCCGTGAACTCGTCGGGTGGGGACACCTCGTCGGCGGGTACCGGTGCCCGGGAGGCGTAGCGCTCGTCCCAGCGGAGCCGGTCGCGTGCGGTCACCCGGGCCAACCTACCGAGCAGGGGCTGTCGCAACTTATTACCGGCCGGTAAGGTTGGGTGGCGCCGCGACCGACCGAGGAGGTCCCAGGTGGAGCTCGAGTTCATGGAACTGCACGGCGAGCGGGTTGCCTACCGCGACGCCGGCGAGGGCGAGACCCTGCTGCTGATCCACGGGATGGCGGGCAGCTCGCAGACCTGGCGCGAGGTGATGCCCCGGCTGTCGCGTCATTACCGGGTCATCGCGCCCGACATGCTCGGCCATGGAGAGAGCGGCAAGCCCCGCACCGACTACTCCCTCGGCGCGTTCGCGGTCTGGCTGCGCGATTTCCTCGACGAACTGGGCGTGGAGAGCGTCACCATCGTCGGGCACTCGCTGGGTGGCGGGATCGCCATGCAGTTCCTCTATCAGCATCCCGAGTACTGCAACCGGTTGGTGCTGATCAGCAGTGGCGGCCTGGGGCAGGACGTCGGCTGGATCCTGCGGCTGTTGTCCGCCCCCGGCGCCGAGCTCGTGATGCCCGTCATCGCGCCGTCCCCGGTGCTGGCCGCGGGGAATAAGGTGCGGTCCTGGCTGAGCTCGGCCGGGCTGCGGTCACCGCGCGGCGCCGAGATCTGGAACGCCTACTCGTCCTTCGCCGACCGCCAGACCAGGGACGCCTTCCTCAAGACGCTGCGCTCGGTGGTCGACTACCGCGGACAGGCAGTGAGCGCCCTGAGCCGGCTGCAGTTGCGCACCGAACTGCCGTCGCTGGCCATCTGGGGTGAGCGCGACGAGATCATTCCCGTGCAGCACGCGCACGACGCACAGGCCGTGCGGCCGGGCAACCGCCTCGAGGTCTTGCCCGACGTCGGGCACTTCGCGCACGTCGAGGCACCGAATCAGGTCATCGACCTGATCGAGGACTTCATCGCCACGACCACCCCGGCCCTGCGGACCGCCGGTCGCTGAGTCCTACCAGCGGTTGACCTGGCCGGGATTGACGGGCCAGTGTCCGGGCGGGCCATGGAACGGCCACGGCCCGTCCTTGAGATGACCCGGCGGCGGCAGACACCCGGGGCCCGGCGGGTCGACCCAGGGCACGGGGCAGCCGGGGGGGTCCGCTCCTGCGGCGACCGGATTCACCACTGCTCCGGCGGTGAGCAGCCCGGCCAGCATGGCGCCGGCGGCGATTTTCTTGATCATGAGACATCCTCCTCGGGCACACGCCCACTGAGTAGGAACCCGATGTCGACGATTACCCATTCCCGTGCGTTGCCACGCCGAAACGGCAACGCAGATAAGTGCTCTTACAACTGCCGATTCCCCATCCGGCCCGTACGCCGGGCTGATACTCGGGGTGGCGGCGAGTGGTCTGACTGATCCGAGAGCCCGACGTTGCGACTCCCTAGACCGGCCACGGCCAATTGCGGCTCAGACCGGCCGCGCCAGGTGCGGCCGGCGTTCGCAGGAAGGGAGTCGGGAGATGTCGGAAGAGACCGAACGCAACATCGAGGTGATCAAGAGGGGCTACGAGGCCTTCGCGGCCGGTGACGTCGACACGGTGATGAGCCTGTTCGACGACGATCTCGAATGGGTCCAGCCGGGCAACAGCGCGGTCAGCGGCACCTATCACGGGAAGGCCGAACTCGGGCAACTGCTCGGCCGGATGGCGGAGAAGCAGACCACGGTGAAGGTGAATCGCCTGCTCGGTGACGGGGACACGGTGGTCGCGCTCACCGATGTCACCTCCGACGGTCAGCTGAGCCACGATGCGGACGTGTTCACGCTGCGCGACGGGAAGACCGTGCGGGCCGAGGTCTACGCCGACACGGCGATGATGGAGCGCGTCTACGGCACCAAGGAGGTGTCGGCGACCGGGTAGCCGCCCGCGGGGCCGCGCTGACCGCGGGCGGCCGTGCCGGTGGTGACAGCCGGCCGGTTGCCCGCGGGGCCTCGACGCGCGGCCCCCCACAGCCCCACCCCGATGCCGACGACTGCACCGCCGAGCCCGATGATCTGCTGCCCCCGCTTGAGGTCGTTGTGCACACTCATGCCGCCGAGCAGGTCGGCGGCGTCGGCGCCGCCTGAGGCGAGGAACCAGCCCCGGGTGTCGCGGCCCCGCAGGCCTGCGGCGAGGAGGAGCCCGCCGATCAGGGCGTCGCGATACCCCATGGAGCGCAACAGAAGTCGCGCCGAGGGGCCCGGATCGTCGGGTTCTCCCCAGAGCCGGTTGGCGCGCAGCGGGTCGGCGAGGAACGACACGCCGGATGCCAGCCGGATGCTGCCGGCGATGACAGCGGCTCGGTCCATGGTCATGACGGGCAGCCTAGAACCATCGACCGGCCGCGGTGCTCAGAATGCGGTCACCTGCCGAAGCCCGCGTCGCGCAGCGCCTGCGCCATCGAGCCTGCGGGCAGGGCCGGTTCCCGGCGGCCGGAATCCTTGCCGCGACCCGGGTTCCGGCGCTCCTGACCGCTCCGGCTGGCGGCATCACGGCGCGGCGCCGGGGTGTTCGCGCGGGGGCCGCGCCCACCCCGGCCCTGCTCAGGCGCGTCCTTCAGCCGCATCGTCAGCGCGATGCGCTGGCGGTCGAGATCGACGTCGGTCACCTTCACCCGCACCACCTGCCCCGACCGGACCACCTCGTGCGGGTCGGACACGAAGCGGTCGGCCAGCGCGGACACGTGCACCAGGCCGTCCTGGTGCACGCCCACGTCGACGAAGGCGCCGAACGCCGCGACGTTGGTCACCACACCTTCGAGCACCATGCCGGGCTTCAGGTCGGCCACCTTCTCCACACCCGCGGCGAAGGTGGCAGTGGTGAAGGCGGGCCGGGGGTCGCGGCCCGGCTTCTCCAGCTCGGCGAGGATGTCGGTGACCGTGGGCACGCCGAACCGGTCGTCGGCGAAATCGGCGGGCGAGAGCGAGCGCAGGGTGCGTGCGTCGCCGATCAGCTCGGCGAGCGTGACCTTGGAGCGGTCCAGGATTCTGCGCACCACCGGATAGGACTCGGGGTGCACACCCGAGGCGTCGAGCGGGTCGTCACCGCCGGTGATCCGCAGGAAGCCTGCACACTGCTCGAACGCCTTGGGCCCCAGCCGCGGCACGTCGAGCAGGGCCTTGCGGTGCGGGAACGGACCGGTCTTCTCGCGGTGGGTGACGATGGCCTCGGCGAGTGACTCGGTGACCCCGGAGACTCGCGCGAGCAGCGGCACCGACGCCGTGTTCAGGTCGACGCCCACCGCGTTCACCGCGTCCTCGACCACGGCGTCGAGGCTGCGGGCGAGCGTGCCGGGCGTGATGTCGTGCTGGTACTGCCCCACCCCGATGGACTTGGGTTCGATCTTGACCAGCTCGGCCAGCGGATCCTGCAGCCGCCGCGCGATCGACACCGCGCCGCGCAGCGTCACGTCGAGGGCGGGCAGTTCGCGGGCGGCGTACGCCGACGCCGAGTACACCGACGCACCGGCCTCGCTGACCATCGCCTTGACCGGCGCATCGGCGCCGGAAGCGCGGATATCGGCGATGAGTTCGGTTGCCAGGGCATCGGTTTCGCGGGATGCGGTGCCGTTGCCGATCGCGATCAGGGTCACCTTGTGGCGGGCGACCAGCGCGGCCAGGGTGGCCTTGGCGGTGTCCCACTGCTTCTGCGGCTGATGCGGATGGATCGCACAGGTGTCGAGCACCTTGCCGGTGCCGTCCACCACCGCGACTTTCACACCGGTACGGAAACCGGGGTCGAGGCCGAGCGTGGTGCGCGCTCCGGCAGGCGCGGTGAGCAGCAGGTCCTTGAGGTTGCGCGCGAAGACCGCGGCCGCGTCCTCCTCGGCGCGCTGCCGCAGTCTGATGCGGGCGTCCACCGAGGCGGAGTACATCAGCCGGGTGCGCCAGGCCGCCTTCACGGTGGTGGCCAGCCACGGTGTCGCGGGGGCCGCCGCGGACATGTCGACTCCGAGCGTGCGGGCGATCATCGCCTGGTAGGCGTCGTCCTCGCCGCCGTCGAAGGTCAGCGACAGCGCTTCCTCCTTCTCTCCCCGCAGCACGGCGAGCACCCGGTGCGAGGGCATCTTCTCCAGCGGTTCGGCGAAGTCGAAGTAATCGCGGAACTTCTGTGCCGCCGGTGTTTTCGCCGCGTCGTCCGACCAGGGCCGGGTGCGCAGCGAACCGTCGGCCCAGAACTTGGCGCGAATCGCGCCGACCAGTTCGGCGTCCTCGGCGGCGCGTTCGACGAGGATGTGCCGGGCGCCGTCGAGGGCGGCCGCCGCGTCGGGCACCCCGTCGCCCAGGTGGTCGGCGGCCAGTGTCTCCGGCAGCTGCCCGGGGTTGGCCAGCAGCCGGTCGGCCAGCGGTTCGAGTCCTGCCTCGCGGGCGATCTGCGCCTTGGTGCGTCGCTTGGGTTTGTAGGGCAGGTAGATGTCCTCCACCCGCGCCTTGGTGTCGGCCGCCAGCAGTGCCGCCCGCAGGTCGTCGGTGAGCTTGCCCTGCTCCTCGATGGAGGCCAGCACGGCGGCGCGCCGCTGGTCGAGCTCGCGCAGGTACCCGAGCCGCTCCTCGAGGGTCCGCAGCTGGGTGTCGTCGAGGCTGCCGGTGACCTCCTTGCGGTACCGGGCGATGAACGGGACGGTCGCGCCCTCGTCGAGCAGGCGGACGGCGGCCGCCACCTGGGCTTCCCGCACGGCGAGTTCCTCAGCGAGACGGGCATTTACCGATTCGACGGCGGGGCTCGAAGTCACGCCGAGACCCTACCGAACCCCGCCGACATGTCGCGGCGGGCGGCCGGGGCGTGTCGCCGTCGGCGGTTATCGTCGGGCGATGCCCCTGCAGAACCGGGTTACCCCGGACGGAGACATCATCGCCACCGGGGCGAGGGGCACGCTGATGGGCAACCGGGGCGTCCTGCACGACGCGAACCGCCGCATCGTCCGCAGGTCGCGCAACAGAATGTGGTTGATCTGCCTGCTCGAGTTCCGCGACCGCAAACGGCGGGTGATGACGCAGGGCAGCTACACCGAGCTCTTCTTCCTCGACGAGGCCGTCGCGCTGGCCGCGGGCCACCGGCCGTGCGGAGAGTGCCGCCGCGACCGGTACCGGGCCTTTCTCGACGCCGCGGGTGCGGGTGCCGGTCGGGCGGTCACCGGTGCGAAGGACCTCGACGCCCTGCTCGCCGCCTCGCGGCGGTCGCCACGCAGCACCGCTTCGGTCGCCCAACTGCCCGACGGGGTGTTCGTCGACCTGAGCGGCCGAGATGGCGACCGTGATCTCCGGCTGATCTGGACCGGCGCGGCCCACCGGTGGACACCGGCGGGCTACGTCGATCCGGTGCCGGTCGCAGCGCTCGCCGGCGAGGTGGCGGTGGTGACGCCACGGTTGTCGGTCGCGGCGCTGCGGCGGGGCTACCGGGTAGAGGTCCATCACTCGGTGCAGCCGGCCGGCTAGACCACCGGCCGGCCCGCGGTGAAGCGGGCGGCCACCGCCGCCACCAGGAAGCCGCCGAGGGTGAGCCAGCCGGCGGCGCCGGTGAGCCCATTCTTGGCCAGCAGCACCAGCACGATGCCCGCGAGGCACACCAGTACGCCTGCCGCCGTCGACCGGGCGCCGGCCGGGCGCACCGCGGCGTCCCACCACGGCAGGGGCCGGTGTTCCAGCGGCGACAGCAATCGGAAGGCCACGGCCATCACCACCGTGAAGACGACTGCGCGCAGGCCCAGCAGTGCCCAGAAGTGCGGTGCGTGCACGTCGTAGGCGTCCAGACCGAGGGCGTGCAGGCAGAACGCGGCCACCGCGATGGCCGGGATGTGCCAGAGGTAGAGCGTCATCGCACCGCCGTTGCCCACCGCGACGGCATGCCACACCCGGGGGCGGGCGGCCCACCGCCGGACGGGGCCGGCCGCGGCGACGAACGCACAGGACATCCAGGTGCACTGCAGCGCGAGCAGCAGCGTCGGCGGCGACACGTTGGACATGTGCTCGACGCCGGTCACCACCAGCGACACCTCGTACACACCGGCTACGGCGAGCGCGATCTGGAGGGCGAGGGCGGCCACGGCGGTGGCCAGCGCGGCGCGCACACAGACCAGGCCCCGCGCGTAGGCCACGCCCAGCACGATCGGGATCAGCCACACGAGCAGGAAGTTGGCGACGCCTGCCACGGGGGTGCCGACCGCCACCCGGAACCCGTCCACGGCCGCCGCGGCGACGAGCAGCGATGCGACCAGCGCCGCGGCCGAGCGGCCCGACCTCAGCCGGGTCAGCACCGGGACGAAGGCGAGCGCGACGAGGTAGACCCCGAGAAACCACAGCAGCGCGACGGACTCGCGTCCGAGCCGGTCTGCCGATTCGCTGCCGAGGGTGACGCGGACGACCAGCAGTCCGAGCGACCACATGGCGAGATACCAGAACACCGGCCGACACAGCCGTTGAGCCCTGGCGAACAGCCAGCCGCCCCACGCTGCGCCGGAACGCCAGCCGTAGGCGCCCGCGGCGCCGCCCGCGAAGAAGAACAGCGGCATGACCTGCACCACCCAGGTGACCGGCTGGATGTCGGGCAGCGTGCCCAGCAGATTGCCGATGCGCACACCGCCGCTGTCGATGGTGGCGAGCAGCAGGGCGCAGTGCCCGAACATCACGACGACGAGTGCGGCGAGGCGGGCGACGTCGACTGCGCGGTCGCGGCCGGGTTTGGTGACGTCGCCGGCGAGCGCGTCGGCCGTGGGCTGGATGAGCGACATGTCCATCAGCATGCCCGGTTGCCCGCGGTCCGGGGATGAGTAGAGCTACGCAACTCGCCCACCCGAGTTGCGCGAGCGTGCACGTCTGCTCGCGACACGCCGTGGCGTACCGGCATTTTGCGCACGCTCGCGAGCCACCACCGGACAGATGTCGAGTAGTGCACTACTCACGACCTACCCCACGCGACGGGCAGACACTCGACGCAGCACATCCCCGGGGGTCGGGGTGTGAAACACGAGAGAAAGGTGTCGCCATGGCCGAGGAGAATGCACGCCACTTCTGCATGGTGCCCATACCGGGGCAGTTCCAGGGCAAGACGAAGGCCGCCATCCTGAACGAGTTCAGATGGGAGCCCGGCACGCAGATCACGGTGGCCTTCTTGGAGGGCGATCCGGATCTGCGGCGGCGCGTCGCCGAGGTGGCCAAGACGTGGACAGGCCCGCAGATGGCCAACCTGGACCTGAAGTTCGTCGACGGCGACGACGCCGACGTCCGGGTGGCGTTCAAGCAGGGCGACGGGTCGTGGTCCTACCTGGGCACAATGTCCAAGGACATTCCCCCGTCGCAGCCGACGATGAACTTCGGTTGGCTCACCCCCGACTCGGACGACTCCGAATTACGGGTGGTGCTGCACGAATTCGGCCATGCGCTCGGCCTGATCCACGAGCACCAGAATCCGATCGGGTCGATCAACTGGGACCGCGCCGCGGTGATCGCCGACCTGTCCGGCCCGCCCAACGAGTGGGACGAAGCGACCATCGAGCACAACATCTTCAAGAAGTACGACCCGGCGGAGGTGGACGCCACCGACGTGGACAACCGCTCGATCATGATGTACCCGATTCCGGCGGCGTGGACCACCGACGGGTTCTCCGCGGGCCTCAACCGCACCCTGTCCGAGACGGACAAGGCGTTCATCCACGACGCGTACCCGTGGTGAGCGACCGCGACAGGTGACGAGGGCACCCGGGTTCCGTGCGCGGAACCCGGGTCTTGCCTTGGCAGAGACGGGCCTCGACGGAACGGGAGACAGTCATGAGAGACCTCGCTGTGGTCGTGGGCATCTCGCGGTATCCACAACTGGCGGCCGACGGCGCCGCTCCCGATCTCGACGGGCCGCACAACGACGCGCTCGCCGTGAAGAGCTGGCTGGTCGACCCGGACGGGGGCGCTCTGGCGGAGGACGACGTGCGGCTGATCCGCTCGGACGATCCCGTCGACGCGCACGATCCCGAGCCGGCGACGGCACAGGTCGAACGGGCCCTCAAGTGGGTCGAGGAGCAGACCCGCGAATCGTCGGGACGCAGACTGTACCTGTACTTCTCGGGGCACGGCTTCGCCCCGCGGCTCGAGGAGGGCGCGCTGTTCACTGCGAACGCATCCCAGATGAGCCCGGAGCACGTGTTCGCCCACGGCTGGATGCAGTGGTTTCGCACGGCGCAGCGATTCCGGGAGGTGGTGTTGTGGATGGACTGTTGCATGAACTTCTCTCAGTCCATCCCGGTCAACGAAGTGCCGCTGCGCACCCGCATCGGCACCGGTTCGGCCGTCCCCGCCTTCCTCGGCCTGGCCGCTCAGACGAAGAGCGCGCTGGAGCACCGCATGGACGACGGGCAGGTCCACGGCGTTTTCACCTGGACGCTGCTGCGAGGTCTGCAGGGAGGTGCCGCCGACGAGCGCGGCCGTGTCACCGGACACAGCCTGCGCAACTTCCTGCTGACGGTGATGCCCGAATTCCTTCCGGATTCTGCGCGCAACTCCACGGCGGTCGACCTCTACCCGTTCGTCCGCGCCGATGACGGGCTGGTGTTCCATCGGCTGCCGGCGCGGCTCAAATATCCTGTGCAGCTGACATTCCCGGCGGAAGCCGAGGGCGAGCCGCTACACATCTGGACGGGTCGCCCCCTGGTGGAGGCCGTGTCGGCAACGGTGCGCAACGGGTCGTGGAGCGGCGAGCTGCTGCGTGGGTTGTACGTGGCCGAGGTGCCGGGAGCCGGACTGCGGCACGGCTTCCAGGTCAGCGGCGCCGGACGGGTGCCCGAGACCGTCAGCGACACCGGTCCCGCGGTCGGGCAGTCCGACGGAACGGAGCTCTTCTCGCTCGACGTGGTCGCGGACAACCCGTCGGCGGCGATCAGCGTGATGGACAACGGGTTCGAGCGTGTCTTCGACGGCACCGGGGAGGTGCACGAGGTCGACAGCCCCGGCGTCTACAAGGTGCGGGTGGAGTTCGGCCGTGACATCACCATGGTGTGCGACCAGGTCGTGCTGTTGGACCGCCACGGCGTGCCGGGCCGGGTGAAGTCGCCCCAACTCGCGTCCGCGGCGCCCATCCCGGGAACCGCGTCGACCCTCGGCACGCACGAGACGCCGTTCGCGGACGCGGCCGAAGGCCGAAGCCGTCACACCCCGTTCGTGCACGGCAGCTCCGGCATCTCGCTGCTGGCCCGGCATTGGAGCGACCCCGGCCAGTCCGCGATCGCAGTCCCCCACCCGATGGCCGGCCTCGAACTCGTCGACGCCGCAGGCGTACCGCTGGGCGACCTCGTCGCCGAGTGTGACGTCGACGGACAGCCGGGCGTCGACGCAGTGGCCGTCTGGGAACGCCCGCTCGACCCCGGCGTCTACTTCCTGAGGCAGAGCCGGGACGACGGCCGACGCCACGAGGGATGCCTCGTCGTCTCACCGGGCTGGATCACCCAGGTCGCCGTCAAGCGCGCCGCACACGAAACGCCGTCGGCCGAACACCCCGACGGACTCGCCGGCGTGGCCCTGTTCATGCGCAGGCACGGCGTGCCGCGATCCGCCGACGAGGATGCCGCCGTCGAGGGCGCCCGCGTGGCGCTGGCGCTGAACCGCAACATCCTCGCCGAGGGGCACGGCGAACAGCTCGTCGACATGCTGGTCACGAATGTCACCAGCCCGATCGCCGGCATCATCGGCGGACACCTGCTGCTGCTCGCCATGAAGCAGGCGGCGGCGCCGAATCCCCAGCAGGAGAAGCAGTTCGACACACTGGTGCGGCGGCTGCGGGAACTCGTCGGCGATGCCCACCCCGATGTCGAGGCGCTGTCACTGCGATGCACCGACCCGACGCTGCGCACCACGGCGACTTTCATCGCACCACCCATGCTGCGGTACGGCTGGCAGCTGGTCACCGACGCCAGTTACGACCATCCGGAGCTGATCTCGGCCGCGCTGTGGGAACGGGTGCATGCCACCGTGGCGCTGCGGGCCTACCTGACGTGGGCCATCGACGGGCAGACCCAGCAGGCGCACGCCGATCAACTCAGCGCGTGGATGGGTGCGTTCACCACGGCGTCGCGACCGGCACCGGCCCCCGGGAACGGCCACATCGGGGCGATGGCCGCCCGGCTGCCCGTGCTTCCGCCCGCCGAGTCGTTGCCGTCCGCCGCGAGGGACGCCGCGCGCCGGCTGCAGGTGCCGGCCGTGGCCGCCGAAGCGCTGTGGCGCAGCGCCCGACGGACGGCGGCTAGCTCTTCTCCGTCACCGGCTCCTCGGTGACGCTTTCCAGCACGGTGTTGAGCGTCTTGCTCGGCCGCATCACCGCGGTGGTCTTCTCGCGGTCCGGGTAGTAGTAGCCGCCGATGTCGACCGCATCGCCCTGCACCTCGGCGAGTTCGGACACGATCGCGTCCTCCTTCTCCTCCAGGGTCTTGGCCAGGGTGGCGAAATGCTCGGCCAGTTCCTTGTCGTCGGTCTGCTCGGCGAGTTCCTGCGCCCAGTACATCGCGAGGTAGAACTGGCTGCCCCGGTTGTCGAGCTCACCGGCCTTACGGGACGGGTTCTTGTTGTTGTTCAACAGTTTCCCGATGGCGGAATCCAGCGTCTTGCCCAGCAGCACCGACCGCTTGTTGTCGGTCTTGCGGCCGAGGTCCTCGAAACAGGCGCCCAGGGCCAGGAATTCGCCGAGCGAATCCCACCGCAGGTGATTCTCCTCGACCAGCTGGTGGACGTGCTTGGGCGCCGAACCGCCCGCACCCGTCTCGTACATGCCGCCGCCCGCCATCAGCGGCACGATCGACAGCATCTTGGCGCTGGTCCCGAGTTCCAGGATCGGGAACAGGTCGGTCAGGTAGTCGCGCAGGATGTTTCCGGTGACGGCGATGGTGTCCTCGCCGCGGATCACCCGCTCCAGCGTGTACCTCATGGCCCACACCTGCGGCATGATCTGGATGTGCAGGCCCTCGGTGTCGTGGTCCTTCAGGTAGGCCTTGACCTTCTTGCGCAGTTCGGCCTCGTGCGGACGCTCGGTGTCCAGCCAGAACAACGCCGTCATGCCCGACTCGCGCGCGCGTGTCACCGCGAGTTTCACCCAGTCCCGGATCGCGGCGTCCTTGACGATCGGCATACGCCAGATGTCGCCGGTCTCGACGTTCTGGCTCAGCAGCACCTCGCCGGTGTCGATGTCGACGATGTCGGCCACCCCGTCCTCGGGGATCTCGAAGGTCTTGTCGTGGCTGCCGTACTCCTCGGCCTTCTGCGCCATCAGGCCGACGTTGGGCACGGTGCCCATGGTGGTCGGGTCGAACTGTCCGTGGGTCTTACAGAAGTTGATCATCTCCTGGTAGATCCGGGAGAACGTCGACTCCGGGTTGACCGCCTTGGTGTCCTTGGTGCGCCCGTCGGCGCCGTACATCTTGCCGCCGAGCCGGATCATCGCGGGCATCGACGCGTCGACGATCACGTCGCTGGGCGAGTGGAAGTTCGTGATGCCGCGGGCCGAATCAACCATCGCCAGCTCGGGCCGGTGCTCGTGGCAGGCGTGGAGGTCGTTGACGATCTCCTCGCGCTGAGAGGCCGGCAGCTTCTCGATCTTGTCGTAGAGGTCGGACATGCCGTTGTTGACGTTGACGCCGAGCTCGTCGAAAAGCTTCTGGTGCTTGGCGAATGCGTCCTTGTAGAAGACCTTGACCGCATGCCCGAACACGATCGGGTGCGACACCTTCATCATCGTCGCCTTGACGTGCAGCGAGAACATCACGCCGGTCTCGTAGGCGTCCTGCATCTCGTGCTCGTAGAAATCGCACAGCGCCTTCTTGCTCATGAACATGCTGTCGATGACGTCGCCGGCGTCGAGGGCGACCTCGGGCTTGAGCACGATGGTCTCGCCGCTCTTGGTCTTGAGCACCATCTTGACCTTGCGGTCTTGCTCGATCGTCATCGACTTCTCGCCGGCGTAGAAGTCGCCGCCGCGCATGGTGGCCACGTGCGTGCGCGACGCCTGCGACCACTGGCCCATGCTGTGCGGGTGTTTGCGGGCGTACTCCTTGACCGCCTTGGGAGCGCGACGGTCCGAGTTGCCTTGTCGCAGAACGGGGTTGACCGCACTGCCGAGGATCTTGGCGTAGCGATCCTTGATCGCCTTCTCCTCGTCGTTCTTCGGCTCCCCCACCCAGTCGGGCAGGTCGTAGCCCTTGGCCTTGAGTTCCTTGATGGCGGCCAGCAGCTGCGGCACCGAGGCGCTGATGTTCGGCAGCTTGATGATGTTGGTATCCGGCGAGTGGGTGAGCTCACCGAGCGTGGCCAGGTTGTCGGGCACCCTCTGTTCCTCGGTCAACCGGTCGGAGAACTCGGCCAGGATGCGCGCCGCCACCGAGATGTCGCTGGTCTCGACGTTGATGCCCGCCGGTTCGGTGAACGTCCGAATGATGGGCAGAAAGGCGTAGGTCGCCAGCATCGGCGCCTCGTCGGTCAGCGTGTAGATGATGGTCGGCTTCTCGGCGCTCATTGGTCTGTTCTCCCGGCGTCAGTTCGGTCAGTGGCGAAGCGGTCCGCTTGTGGCGGCGGTTACCAGTATTGCCTCGCACACACCTCCCGTGTGATGTGCCCTGCACGACGACCCCGCACCGGCCGTCCGGCGCTGCGCCATGCGGCGCTGCGAGACTTTGCTGCCATCGCCGGCTCCGGCGCGACACGCAGCACCACTCGCGGCGACACCCACGGTGCAGTTCGCCGCAGCCGGCTCGGTCCGGTCGCCCGTCGGGTGGTCGCGGCCCGCCGGTACGGTCACAGTGGGCGCGTGGTCGCAGCCGCGTGCCGGGCGCGATTCCGCAGCCGACACGCTGGAGGAGCACTTCATGAGCACCGTCGCCGAAACCGAGCGGGTCGCCGAACTCGCCCGCACCGTAGTCGCCGAACACGATCCGAAGTCCGTGCCCATCCCTGAATTCCTGGGTGCCTGCTACGACGCCGGCCTGTCCTGGGTGCACTTCCCCGACGGGCTCGGCGGCCTCGGACTCTCCCGCGGGCTGCAGGCCGTCGCCGACGGCATCCTGCAGGGCGCGGGCGGACCGGTGCCGCTCGGGCTGAATCCGATGGGCTACGGCATGGCGGCGCCGACGGTGCGCGAACACGCCCGCAGCGACGACCTCAAGCGGGAGTGGCTGCGGCCGCTGGCCACGACGGAGCACATCTGGTGTCAGCTGTTCTCCGAGCCCGGTGCCGGTTCCGACCTCGCGGGGCTGTCGACCTCGGCGGTGCCCGATGGTGACGAGTGGGTGGTCAACGGCCAGAAGGTGTGGACCAGCCTGGCCCACCGCGCGCGCTGGGGGCTGCTGCTCGCACGCACCAATCCTGACGTGCCCAAGCACAAGGGCCTGACCTACTTCGTGATCGACATGCACGCGCCGGGCGTCGAGACGCGGCCGCTGCGCCAACTGACCGGCCACGCCGAATTCAACGAGGTCTACTTCAACGACGCCCGGATCCCCGACGCCCACCGCCTCGGCGACATCGGCAACGGCTGGGCGGTCGCGATGACCACACTGATGAACGAGCGCAGCGCGCTCGGCGGCAGCGGCAGCCGCCGCGGCGCGGGCACCATCGCCGACGCGGTGGCGCTGTGGGCGTCGCGGCCCGAGCGGCAGACACCGGTGCTGCGGGACCGGCTGACCCAGTTGTGGTTGCGTTCGGAGGCGCAGCGGCTGACGTCGGAGCGCTCGCGGGCCTCGGCGACCGTCGGCGGGCCCGGCCCCGAGGCCTCGATCGGCAAGCTCGTCGGCGCCGAACTCAATCAGCACATCTATCAGTGGTGCATGGATTTCCTCGGCCCGGAGGGACTGCTCTACCACGGCTACGGCATGCAGGACGGCGGCCGGGCCGCCGAGGAGACCGACTGGCGCGGCCCGATCCAGCAGCGGTTCCTGCGCAGCCGCGCCAACACCATCGAGGGCGGCACGTCCGAGGTGATGCGCAACATCCTGGGTGAGCGGGTGCTCGGCCTGCCAGGCGACCTGCGTGCCGATGCGGGCATGCCGTGGAAGGAGATCCCCCGTGGCTGAGAAGTTCAGGTTCACCGACGAACAGCAGCAGTTGCGGGCCGCGGTGCGAAAGTTCTGTGCCGAGCACTTCGACGAGCAGGCGGTACGGGCGTTGATGGAGTCCGACCCGCCGTTCGACGCGAAGCTGTGGTCCCGGCTCGGCGCCGAACTCGGCGTGCTGGGACTGTCGGTGCCCGAATCCGACGGCGGCGCGGGCGGCAACCTGGTGGACCAGGCGGTGGCGGTCGAGGAGTTCGGCGCCGCGCTGGCGTGCGGGCCGCTGTTCGGGACGGTGTACCTCGCTGTTCCCGCACTGGTCGCCGCGTCGGCGGGGCCGGCACGTGACGCCCTGCTGGCCGATCTCGTCGAGGGCGCCCGGACCGCGGCGTTCGCGGTGGGTGAGCGCGCCGGCGTCTTCGATCCGGGCGCGGTGACGGTCACCGTCGAGGGTGAGGCATTGACGGGTTCACTGCCGCAGGTCGTCGACGCAGGCGCAGCCGACGTGCTGCTGGTGGCCGCCACCGGAGTCGGCGGCGTGGGGTTGTACGCGGTCGACACGACGGGCGACGGGGTGACGCGGTCGCCGCTGGTGACACTCGACCTGACCCGCCCGCAGGCGGCGGTCGAACTGGCCGGCGCGACGGCCACGCTGATCGCCGGCCCGGACGAGGCGCCGCGGGTGATCCAGCACGCCCTGCACGTGGGTGCGGCACTGCTGGCCGTCGAACAGGTCGGCGCCGCACAGCATCTGCTCGATCTGGCCGTCGACTACGCGAAGTCCCGGCTGCAGTTCGGCAGGCCGATCGGGTCGTTCCAGGCGGTCAAGCACCGGTTGGCGGACATGCTCGTCGAGGCCGAGCATGCCCGGTCGACGGCGTATCACGCGGTGTGGGCGCTGACCGACGGGTCCGATGACGCCGCCCTGGCCACCGCCATCGCGCAGGCCACCACCTCGGCCGCGCTGAGCCGCATCGCCGCCGACACCATCCAGGTGCTCGGCGGCATCGGTTTCACCTGGGAGCACCAGGCGCATCTGTATTTCAAGCGCGCCACCACCGATGCGGCGCTGCTGGGCAGCGCCGAGGACCACCGCACTCGCATCGCCGAGCTCGTGCTGGATCCGGCGGTGCCCGACCGGGTGGTCCGGGTCGCCGCAGGCTGAGCCGAATCCGGGTTCAGCGCTCCGCGGTGTCGGTGGGGACGGTCTCCTCGGCCGGCGGTCGGCCCACCTCGGCCGCCACCACCGCGGACGGACGACCGAGGAGCAGGAACAGCGCTCCCCCGACGAATGCCGCAGCGCCTGCGAAGGTCAGGAAGCCGTTGAAGCTGGGGCCGGCCTGCAGGCTGCGGCTCAGGATCAGGGCGCCGAGTGCCGAGGAGACGCCGATGGCGGCCGACAGCACACTGAGCACGGTGCTGTAGATCGTCAGGTGGAAGCGACGCGCCACCAGGTAGGCGATGACGTCGCCCTCGGCGCCCCAGGCAGCCCCGAGGCAGCACACCGCCACCACGACGACGACGAAGCTGTCCCATGGTGACGCGATCAGCAGGCAGCCGAGGCCGGGCAGTCCCATCGCCACGGCCGCGACGATCTGGGGCGGCAGCCGGTCGAGGGCGACGCCGCAGGCGAACCGGCCGACGATCACGGCCACGGCGAAGACGGACACCAGCAGGGCGACCGCCTGGCCTGCCGGCACCGAGTCACCCAGCATCACGCCGAGCTGGGTGGTGGTCACCGAGTGGTACAGGTTGCACAGCAGCACACCGGCCAGCAGGATCCAGAACACCCGGCTCCGCCCGATCGCACGGTAGTCGTTGCGGGTGTTTGCTTCTCGGGCGGCGCGACGCAGCGTCCGGTCTTCGGTGGGGATGAGGGCGAGGGCCAGCACGCCGATTGCCGCGATGACGACCGCGATCGCCAGGCAGCCCACCCGCCAGCCGTAGGCGCCGTTGACCGCCTCCAGGGCGGGGACTCCGATCGCGCCGAGCAGAGGCGGTCCGGAGATGGCGATCGCCAGGGCGAGACCGCGCGCCTCCTGGAATCGGGTCGCGACGAGGCGGCTGTACACCGATGGGGTCGTCGTCACGCCCAACGCGATCAGCACGACGTTGATCGCGAAGTACTGCCAGATCGGCCCGGACATCAGCGAATAGGCGATCCAGCAGGCGGGCAGACCGGTGACGCCGAGGATCGCGATCCGGCGCACGCCGAAGAGGTCGGTGAGGCGCCCGTAGACGGGCAGGAAGACGAAGGTGAGCAGGGTGATGACACCGGTCAGTGCGAAATCGGCCCGGCTCCAGCCGAACTCGGCCAGAAACTGCGGCCCCATCGCAGCATTGGTGTAGGCGCTCAGGCTCAGTCCGGCACTGAGGCCGGAGGTCGCCGCGGCCAGTGGCTGCCAGTTGGTCCGCAGTTCGCGGAAGTAACTCATCAAGGGTTCGACGGTACCGGTTTGGGTCTCGCACGGACGGCGAGGAGGCCGCCACCGATGACGAGCACCATCCCGGCATAGGTGACCGGTGTCGGCGCGTGATGCCAGACCACCCAGTCGATCAGGGCGGTGAAGACGATCACCGTGTAGATGAAGGGCCCCACCTTCTCCGCCGAGGCGTAGCGGTAGGCCAGCACGATGAGGACCTGTGAGCCCATCTGCGCGCATCCCAGGGCGACCAGCCACACCCAGGCCTGCGCGGGGATCGGTTGCCAGTCGAGGACGGCGACGGGGACGGACAGCAGCGTGGAGAGCAGGAAGTAGTAGAACAGGATCCTCATGACCGGCTCGGTGGATCCGAGCCAGCGCACCGACATCATCGCCACGGCCAAAAACACTGCGCCTGCCAGTGCGGACAGCTCGCCGGTGTCGAAGCGGTGGCCCTGGGGCTGCAGCACCAGCAGCACGCCGGCGAAGCCGAGTCCGGCGCCCGCCCATGTCAGCCCGGAGATGCGTGCCCGGGTGACACACCAGGCGACCAGCGGCATCCACAGCGGTGCGGTGTAGGTCAGCAGGGTGGCGTTGGCCAGTGGGATCTGGGTGATCGCGAAGAACAGCGCGTACCAGCAGGCGGTGCCCATCGTCGCCCGCAGGATGTGCATGCCGATCCGGTTGGTCCGCAGTGCCGCCCGTCCGCCCCGCAGTGCCACCGGGGCGATGAACAAGAAGCAGATCAGGTTCTGGGCGAGCAACAGGACGCCGGTCGAGGTGTACTGACCCGACACCTTGGCCAGCGCACCCACCAACGCGACACAGAAGAAGGCGGCGGTGGTGAGAGCCGCTGCCAGCACGAGGTTTTCGGGACGGTACCCGGTTCTGGCGGTCGCCGGCGGCATCATCACCCCCGAGACGCCGGAATGCCGTCCACCGAAGCGGTTTCGGCGGTGCGGGCATTCATCCGGTTGGTCTCGCGCTCGAGCAGGCGGTTGAGCGCTCGTGGCGCGACGACATCGAGAGCCCGCAGTGCAAGGGCCTTTCGGGGCGCGATGCGGACGGGCCGGTGGCGCGCGGCGGTCACCATCCACTCCGCCGCCTCGTCCGGGGTGAGCGCGGGCAGCCCGGCGTAGGCGCGCGTCGGCGCGATCATCGCGGTCGCCACCAGCGGGTAGTACACGGTGGTCGAGTGCACGCCCGCATGGCCCCACTCGGTGTCGATGACGCGGCTGACCGCACTGAGTGCCGCCTTCGACGCGTTGTACACGGCGAACAGCGGCGAGGATTCGGGCAGCACCCGCCAGGTGGCGATGTTGATGATGTGGCCGTCGCCGCGTGCGCACATGCCGGGCGCCAGGCCCCGCATGAGTCGCAGTGGCGCGTAGTAATTGAGCGCCATCACGCGTTCGACGTCGTGCCAGCGGTCCAGCGAGTCGGCCAGCGGCCGGCGAATCGACCTGGCGGCGTTGTTGATCAGGATGTCGACCGGCCCGGCCTCCGCCACGAGGTGGTCTACCTGGTCGAGGTCGGCGAGGTCGGCGGTCATGGCGACGGCCCGGCCGCCGTGTGCGGTGATGCGATCGACCAGTTCGGCGAGCAGATGTTCGCGGCGGGCGACCGCGATGATCGAGCCGCCGCGGGCGGCGAGCTTCTCGGCAGCAACGGCACCGATGCCGGCTGATGCGCCGGTCAGCAGGATCCGCTTGCCCGCCAGATCGACCGGCCGACGTGAAGGCAGATGGGGCAGCGGACGCATCCCCGCCAGCCGCATCGCTCTTCTGATGTCGGGCTTGGCCACCGTTGATCTCCTGTCCGGCCGGCACTAGGCGGCCGGGTCTGTCCACAATCTATGGCCCCCCAAGCTGACCCGGCAGCAAATTGACTCAAAGGTCAGAAGCTGACGACGTCGTCATTCCTGCGTGGGTCGGGTCGACTCTCGTGCGGCCCGCGCCAGCACCTGCGGACCCGTCGTGAGGGCCTTTCGCCACGGCGCGACGCCGTCGACCTCCACCTCGATGGTGATGCTCAGCACCGTCCGAATCAGGACGATCATCCCCAGCACCGCCGCATCGGTCAGCGACGGTGTCGAGGTGACGGTCTTGACGATGTCCGCGGCCACGAGCAACTCCAGGCCGAGCAGTATCGCCCCACCGAGTGAGTTGCGCAGCGACTTGAAGGCGCGGCCGCCGTCGCGGGTTCGCCCCCAGATCACCGCGGCGAGGGCGAAGGCGAACACGAAGCCCACCACCATCGACAGCACACCGGACACCTCGAACACCTGGGTGGCCCGCTCGAAGAACGTCTGCACTCGCACTCAGATCACCCGTGCCCTCACGTCGACCAGTCGGCCGCCTGCTCGTTGAGCAGGCCCCATCGCACCGAAGTCACCCCGGCCTGCCCGCTCAGCGCACGGACGGCGTCTTCGGCGGACTGGTCGTCGCGGACGGCGGTCGCGTAGTCGGCTCGGAGTTCGGTCTGATCGGCGGTGTGCGCCGGTAGCGACTGCACCGCCCGCAATTGGAAGTGCGGCGCCGGCAGGGCTTGCGTCAACAGTGTTTTGACCACCGCTTCGACGCGGGCGCCGCACACGACACTGAGCCGGTACTCGGCCGGCGTCACGTCGCGCCCGCCCTTGGTGGTCATCCGGTCCAGCCGGGTTCCGAGAGGCTGCAGGAACCAGTTCCCCGCGACGACGATGACGGCGCCGGCAACGGCTTCGCGCCACATCCACGCACCGGCCAGCGCGCCGACGGCAGCCGTCGCCCACAGGGTGGCTGCGGTGTTGAGGCCGGTGACGGACAGCCCGTGCTTCATGATGACGCCGGCGCCGAGAAAACCTACGCCGGAGACGATCTGCGCCGCGACGCGGAGCCGGTCGCCTTCCTGGTCGAAGCTGTAGGCGCTGAGGATGAGGAACAGCGCGGAGCCCATGCTGACCAACGCCATCGTCTGCAGCCCCGCCATCCGGGACCGCCACTGGCGTTCGAAGCCGATGGCGATGCCCAGGGCCGTGGCCAGGCCGACGCGCGTCAGCAGTTCGAGGGCCAGCATGCCTGCGATCTTCCCCTCGTCGCCGGCTTTCGTCCGCTCGACACGCTCGGGGAATGCGGCCGGCCCGCCACCTGGTGGTGGCGGGCCGGGTGGGCGGCTCGGATGTCAGGGCTGTGCGGCGACGAGCGGCGGATTCTGGGCGACCGGGCCCGGCTGCTTGGGCGGCTTGGGCGACTGCTCGACGACGGCGAGGCCGGGGTCGACGATCTGGGGCCGGATGTTGCCTGCGCCGCGCTTGGGCGCGGTGGTGACGACGATGGTCCCGCCGCGGCAGGAGACGATCTTTCCGTCGACGAAGACGTCCTGGCCGTCGTCGATCGGGATGTTGTAGCCGTCGGCGTCGGTGTAGTTGCAACTGCCGGCGGGGCCGGGCTCGTTGTCGGTGGCGTGCGCGGTGGCTGGGGCCAGGGCGAAGATGGCGAGCGCGCCGAGCATCGTGGCTGCGTAGCGGAAGCGGGTCAGCTTGTGGGTGTTCGAAGTGGTCATGGTGAGTTCCTCTCGGGCGGGGCTGGTGCCTGGGTGCTGAGAAGAATGTTGCTCGCCGCAGGGGGGTGTCCGTAATCGCTTGCGAGCCAGAGTTCCGCTGTGGGAGGCAAGGTTTCCCTAGTCGTCGGGCAAGGCCGCCGCTCGGGGCGCAGTGCTGGTCAGCGGCCTGCGTCGCCGAGCGCGGCCTTGACGTCCGCCTGGGTATCGGCCAGGAAGGTCTGGAACTCCTGGCCGGTCATGAAGGTGGTGGTGAATTGATTGCGCTCGGAGATCTGTTGCCAGGTGGTCGATTTCACCATCTCGCCGATCGCCTTCTGCCAGAACGCGACGGCGACCTCCGGCATGGCCGGTGGCCCGTAGAGGCCGCGCCAGTTCGACAGCGTGACGTCGAGTCCCTGTTCCCGTGCGGTGGGGGCGTCGAGACCGGGCAGCCGGTTCTCGGCGAGCACGCCGAGCGCCGCGAGCTCCCCTGACTTCAGTTGGCCGACGAACTCGCTGACGCCGCCGATCGCCACGCCGATCGAGCCGTCACGTAGCGCAGTGATCTGGTCGCCGCCTCCCTCATGGGTGACGTACCTGATGGTCGACGGGTCACCGCCGGCCGCCTTGACCAGGAGGTCGAAGGGGGCCTGGTCGTCGTTGGCCGCGCCGACCGCGACACGTCCGGGATCCGCCTTGATCGCGGTCATGAGGTCACCGAGATTCCTGAACGGGGAGTTCGCAGCGGTGACGACGACGTAGTACTCGGTCATCAGACGGGCGATCATCGTGACGTCGCCGTACCCGTACTTCGACACACCGCGCAGCTCGTTCATCATGATCGACAGCGACGTGACGGAGACCTGATCGTCCCTGCCCTTGTCCTGTTCGACCATGGTGGCCAGGAAGTCCGCGCCGCTCGCGCCCGGCCTGTTCTGAATCGGGAGCGGCACGTCGACGATGCCCTCCTTCTGCAGCGCGTCGACGACCGAGCGGATCGTGAGGTCGAATCCGCTGCCCGGGTTGGCCCCGGCCGTCATCGTGACGGGTCCCGAAGGGTATGCCGCTGGGGCCGGCGCGGATTCGGCGTCTTGACAACCGGTCAGCACCAGCGTCGAAGCCACCACGGCAGCGATGGCGTGCATGATCTTCACAGGGGATGCGCTCCTAGGTCGTGTGTCGCGGCCGGCAGCCAGCGCGTTCGGTCGCTGAGAGCTGAGCCCACCCAGAAGCTGTACACGAAACCGCTGCTTCGCGGTCACCGCTTCGATGGATCCTCACACCCAGTTGAAGAATCTGGCCGAGCTGTCCGAGGGGGCGTGGACTTTGCGGATCGACCGCCGAGCGGGATGGCCATCTGTTGCTCAAGATCAACGCAGAGCAGGCCAGCCAGCCCGCTGAGCAGGCACTTCTCTGGACCCGCACCGGTGTAGCCCGTGGGGTTGATTGCGTTGACAAGCACTCGATGCCGTGGTTGCTGTCTCGCGTGGTGGACGGACGGTGATCGCCGCTAGGGTCATCGCGTGCGCACACACTCGACCTTCGTGGCATCGGCCCTGGCGGCCGGCGCCGCCGCCCTCCTGCTGGCGGCGCCGATCGCCGATGCCGATCCGCCACCGCCCTGCGCTCCGGAGGACCAGCAGTGCCAGGAGCAGCAGAAGAACCCGGGCGCGGGTATCGCCAACGAAGTCATCGACAACGTCCAGCAGGGCGTCGATCAGGCGAACGAGGCGCTGAACCCGAAACCCAGTGCCGGCCCGGGCATCATGGTGCTCAAGAACGGTGTGCCGTGGTGCATGGCTCTGGGCCAGCCCATCCCGCCCGGCGCGGTGATCTCGAACATTCACCCGAGCGGGATGACGTCCTACTGCTGAGACCGTGGGCCACCGTCAGACCGTGACGGCCGCGAGCGCCTCGGCGAGATGGGCATTGAGCTCCTCGACGCTGCCGCTCAAGCGGGCCTTGACGTCCTTGGAGTCCTCGTCGGCGAGCACCTCGAAGGCTCCGGCGGCGACACCGTCGTATGCCTGCCCCACCACGCTCGCCGGACTGCTCTTCGGAACCTCGAATCGGGTGACCATCGCGGTGTCGATCATCCCGACGATCAGCCCGGTGACGCTGGTCTGCTGCGCCGCCAGTTCGGCGCGCAGAGCATTGGTGGCCGACCACATCGCGGCCTTGGACGCCGCATAGGCCGTCGGCATCGGAATCCAGGCGGCCAGTGACAGCACGTTGAGCAGGGCGCCGCCGCCGTTGGCGGCCAGCACCGGTGCGAAAGCCTTGGCGACGCGCAGATTGCCGAAGAAGTTGGTCTCGAATATCCGGCGCGCGACGTCCTCGTCACCGGTCAGGACGGAGAAGTCCTCCTCGGGTGCGACGGCCGCGTTGTTCACCACGAGATCCACGTCCGTCGCGGTCGCCGCGGCACGGGCGACCGACGCCGTGTCGGTCAGGTCGAGGGGTAAGGGCACCACGCGGTCATCGTTCCAGTGCCGCGGCGTCCGGGCGGTCGCGTAGACGCGTCGCGCACCGCGCGCAAGCGCCTGTCGCACGAATTCACCGCCGAGACCGCCGTTCGCTCCGGTGATCAGCACCGTCCGACCCTCGAGTTGCTCCGTCATCGTGACTCCCGCCTAGTATGTGAGTAAGTGGGGTACATCCCCATCTACACAAGTGGGGAGCATCCCCAGTTATTCCTGGGAGCGGAGGCGGAATCGGTGGCCACCGTGTCGCGTCCGCTGCGCGCCGACGCACGGCGCAATCGCGAGGCGATCCTGCGTGCTGCTCGAGCGGCCTTCGACACCGAGGGGATCTTCGCTTCCATCGACGGCATCGCCACCGCCGCCGGCGTCGGCAACGCCACCCTGTACCGCAACTTCCCCACCCGAGACGACCTGCTGGCGGCGGTGATCGAGGACAGCGTCGCGGACCTGCTCGCCGAGGCCGACGGTTTCGATCGCAGGTCGGCCGACGATGCGCTGCGCGAGTGGCTCTTCCGGCTCGCGTGGCGACTGCGCATCTGGCACGACCTGCCGACCTGCATCGCCGGTGCAGTGGACGACGCCGACTCACCGGTCAAGGACGTCAACACGCGGCTGACGGACCGCACCCGCGACTTCCTGCTGCGAGCCTGTGACCATGGATCGGCGTCGGGTTCCGTCACCGCCGAGGAGTTGTTCGAACTCGTCCTGGCGGTCTCCTGGGCCATTGACCGCTTCGGTGACCAGCCGCGGCGCGCGCGGCGACGGGTGGCGCTGGCGACGGCCGGGGTGTTCGGTTAGTCGGAACCGACCCCACACCAGCGTTGTTCGACAAGACCTGGACGCTGCCCGACATCCGACCCGTCAGGTGACGTGTATTCCCCGTCGCGTCAAGCGAACTCGAGTGGGAGGCGATCGAGACGCCGCACGAGCAGGCTCGGGAGCCATCGTGCCGTTTCGGCCGCTCGGATACGGGTGGTTCGCTGCAGGAGCTGACTGAGCACGGTCGTTGCCTCCAGACGCGCCAGGGCGGCACCGACGCAGAAGTGCGCACCCTTGCCGAATGCGATGTGCCGCTTGCCGACAGCACGATCGAGTCGAAACGACTCCGGATCATCGAATTGCGATGGGTCCCGATTGGCCGCGCCCCACAGCAGGACCAGACGTGACCCGGCCGGAAGCTCTACCCCAGCCAACATGGTGTCGGTGACGACGTGGCGGTAGTGCGCGCGGAACGGCGGCTCGAATCGCAGCACCTCCTCCAGGAAGGCGCCGAACAGTTCGGGTCGATCCCGTACCTGCTGCTGAATGTCCGGGCGCGTGGCCAACACCCACGCAGCTGAACCGATCAACGAGGCGGTGGATTCGCCGCCGGCACTGAACAGCGTGATCATCATGACCTGCGCGGTGATGTCGTCCAGCTCGCCGTCCGCACAGGCCGTGGCGAGGTCGCCGAGAAGGTTGTCCCGCGGGCAACCTGCGGCGTGATGGAACTGAGCCGCGATGTAGCTGCTCAGCTCCACGACCGCGACGCCTGCTGCGGTGCGGACATCGTCGTCGACCAGACCTTCCAGCAACTGCGTCGCGGCGAACCCCCAAGCCACGAGGCTGTCGACATCCTCTTCGGGGACGCCGATGATCCGTCCGACGATCATCATCGGCAGACGGTTGGCCACCGCGCCCATCCACTCGATCCGCCCATCTCGGCCGTTGGCGTCCCAGAGTCGGGTCGCGGTCTCGGCGATGAACGGCTCTGCGGTCCCGATGCGCTTGGCCGCCAAATGCCGCACGAGCGCCTTCCTGTGAACCGCATGCGCCGGATCGTCAGCAGTGGCCAGCACCTGCGTCGGTCCGCCGAGTCCGTCCATGGCGAACGCGCTCACCGTGCCATCGGCGTCGTACTTCATCGTGGCGGTCAGATTCGAGGAGAAGTCGACACACCGCGTCACCGCCTCATTGATCGCGTCCCATCCGGACACCGCGTAGAAACCGGAGTCACCCACCCGGTGAACCGGTCCCGAGGCGTGCATGCGCTGGTACAGCGGGTAGGGATCCTGCAGGTATCGGCTGTCGAACAACTGAATGCCCAGAGGGTCCGCCCGCGGTGTCATTGGTCAACGCTGAGCGCCGTCGGGCGTCGGCGTCAACGCGGCGCGTCGAGGTTGAGACGGCACCTCACCGGTGAAGCGGGCCCCTGTCTCACTGAAGCTCGTTCACAAGCGGCAACGCTGAGATATCTATGCCGTAACGTCTCAGTTCTGCGAAGACCAGACACAAACGTCTAGAAGGGGTACGCGGTGGTTCGAGACGATTGGGTCGTCGGCGGCGATCGTCGTGCAGCCGCCGCCGACCGGATCTACGCCGCCGCGACCGACCTCGCGCTCCGCGACGGACTGGACGCGTTCGACATCGAAGCCCTGGCTGAGCGCGTGCACTGCTCGAGAGCCACGGTCTACCGATACGCGGGCGGCAAGTCGCAGATTCGAGATGCGGTCCTGATGCGCCTGGCCGCGGGTGTCGTTGACACCGTGCGCTCCGCAGTCGCCGACCTGAGCGGTCCTGAACGGGTGCTGACAGCGATCACGGTGGCACTCGCCGAGATGCGGTCGGAGCCGCTTCGACGGCTGATGACGGGTTCGACGACGCTGTCCGAATTGGGTGAGTTGCAGTCATCACCCGCGCTGGTGCGCATCGCCGCTGAACTCACCGGACTGACCGACGATCCGCAGGCGGCGGTTTGGGTCGTCCACGTCGTGCTGTCCCTTGTGTACCTGCCCCTCGGCGATCCGGCGGCCGAGCACGACATGCTGCGGCGGATCGTCTCACCCGGGTTGTCGGCCGCCGGTCGATGCTTGGCCGAATAGTCTGCGGTACAGACACATCGTCTCGAGGCCAAAGGGGTACGACGTCGAGTCGATGGCTTCTCCTAACTCCCCCGGTCCACGGTGTCGAAGATCGTCAACGCGTCTGCGAACGGCGCCGGCGTGACGCCCAGGTCGCGGCCGAACGGCCGGTCGAGCCAGAACACGATGAACAGCAGGAGCCCGAGTAGTACCGCCACAGAACCGGACAGCAGCAGGTGGACTCGCCGGTTTTCCAGTCGCGAGAAGGTCATCAGGGCGATGAGCAGCACGCCGCCGAACAGGAGACCGACCCAGAGCAAACCGGGTATTCGCGGCCTAGCGTCGAGGAACCGGGCGTTACGGTCCGAGGCGAGGGTGGCCAATTGCTTGAGGAATTCGCCGTCGAGGGGTCGCGAGGCCTCATCGGCCGGTTGCTTACCCAGTATTCGGTACATGTCGGTGATCGCCGAGCGGGCCACTTCGTTGCCGTCGCCCTCGTACTGGCTGTCCCACTCGGCGTCGACAGCCATCGTGTAATCGCGCAATGCGTCGCGGAGTTGACTCTGTTTCGGGCCCGACATGCCGACGGTCTGCCGGTACATCGTCGTCAGCGTCGAGGCCTCGTTGCTCACCGTCGCCTCGGCCGAGGAGAACTGCTCCCATGCCACGACGACCGTGAATCCCAGGAGCGCGCCGTAGACCAGAGCGACGGTGGTCAGGAAAGGGGAGAGCGAAGTGTTGGATTCGCGGTCCTTGCGGCCGTCCGCCGTGCGGTTGGCCAGCCAGATACCGAAGACCGCGAGAGCAATCGACGCCGCGACCACCAAGATCAAGAACAGCCACAATCCGGGAAGACCCATTCCCGCCATCGGCCACCTCCCCGATCGGGGTAGAACGCCTGCTGAACGTTACACCGAAAGACCGAGTCGCTCGTGACATCGATGACGCCCAATGCCCGTGCCGGTCGGCCGAAGACGGGGTCAAACAGAAGGCGTCGGAGGCTCGCGGCGATCGGCGATTCATGTACAGCCAGTCCACCGCGCAGCAGATCTCGCGACTGCGGTGGCGCCGATCAACGTCCGTCGAACGTCGCGTGGCCGGGACCGGCTTCGAGGAAGCTCGCCACCGCACGTTGCAGATCCTCGGTGGCGAACAGCGCGCCGGACACCTCGGGGGTCACCTCGTCGGCATGGCGAACACCGCCCGATCGCCACGCTGCGATGACCTCTTTCGTCGCCGCATTCGCCTTGGTCGGTCCGTCCGCCAGGCGGTTGGTGAGTGCGCGGGCGGCGGCGTCGACGTCGTCGTGAACGGCATTCACCACGCCCCAGTCGGCCATGGTCGCGGCATCGTAGAGATCACCCGTCATGACGAGCTCCCGCGCGCGGCCGGAGCCGGCCCGTTCCGCGAGCCGCTGCGGTCCGCCCATCGACGGCGTCAACCCCACCACGATCTCGACCAGTCCGAACTTGGCCTTCGGCGCCGCCAGAATGATGTCGCAGCCGAGCGCGATCTCGAACGCCGCCGTGAGAGTGAGCCCGTGCGCCGCGTACACCACCGGGCACGGCAGCTGCTCGAGGGGATGGATCACGTCAGCGAATAGTCGCCGCCACAGGTCCGCGCCCTGTTCCGCGGTCAACCCCTCGAAGACATGGACGTCGACGCCTGCCGAGTTGACCTTGCCCTCGGCGCGGAGCAGCACTGCCCGCGGCGGGTTCGCGGTCACCTCCGCGATGCGGGCGACCAGAGAGTCGAACGTCGCCTGGTCGAACAGGTTCAGCGGGCCGTTGTCGAAGGTCAGCGTCACCACGTCGGCGCCCGCGGGCGTGGTGGTCGTCTCGAGCACGATCGGATTAGTCGACACGGCCCTCACAGTGCCACACCGGGTTACAACTGTTGCGTCGATGCCCTGACGGACGTCACGACCTACTTGTCCGAGTCGTCCTTTGAATCGTCATCCGACTTGTCGTCAGAATCGCCGTCCGACTTATCGTCCGACTTGTCGTTCGAGTCGTCCTTCGAATCGTCGTCCGACTTGTCGTTGGAGTCGTCGTCCGACTTGTCGTCGGAGTCGTCCTTCGAGTCGTCGTCCGACTTGTCGTCAGAATCCTTCTTCTCTGCCTTCTTCTTCTCCGCCTTGTTCCTGGCGGCCTTGACCAACTCGAGCGCCTCGTCGTCGGTGCATTCGGTGCCGGCATCCTTGAACTGTTGTTTGACGGCCTTCACCGCCTCGTCATCGCTGACATTGAGTGGCACCTCGACGTCTTCGGGCAATTCCGCGTCATCCTCGTCCGCCCGCTTGTTCAGGTCGTCGATCACGTCCGGGTTTACTTCGTCTTCCGCCATAGCGCTACCTTAGGAAGTCGGCCGGCTGTTCGTGGCCACTTCGGCTCCATGCTCCAGACACGCACGTCGATAAGCACTCTGATCGGAGAAGTCGGGCATGAAATCCTTGAAGACCATCGACGGCGCTGATCGATCGCAGCCGCGTTGGCTAGCCATGGGTAGCCCTTTCGCTGTCGGTGGAGTGCTCGTCGGACTGAACGCGCTCTTCATGCTGTTGGTCGCATTCGGGAACATCACCGATTTCGCCACCAATCAGGCGTTCGTTCAACACGTTCTGTCAATGGACACGGCGAACTTCGGTGCGCCGGCGGGGCAGAATCTCGACCCGTCGGTGATGTGGCACGCAATCGAGTCCCGGCCACTTCAGACTGCCGCGTACACGGGCGTCATCGCGTGGGAACTCCTTGCCGGTGTGGCACTGGCAGCGGCGACGGTCTGGTGGTTTACGCGTTCGGTGCGGAACAGGAGACGGGCACGCGCCCTGGCGACCATCGGGCTGACGATGATCGTTGTGCTGTTCTTCGGGGGTTTCCTCGCCATCGGCGGCGAATGGTTCCAGATGTGGCGTTCGTCCGATTGGAACGGATCCGATGCCGCGTTCCGCAACGCCGTCATCGCGCTCTTCGCGCTGCTCGTCATTCACCTGCCTGCTACACCGGACGTCAGCGCCGGCGACTGACCACACCGAAGTGCATCCGGCCGGACCGTCCCCTACTTGAACGGGTTGAAGGTGCGGCCCATCACGTACTGAATGCGTTGCGGAATGGGTCGTATCGCCGCGGCGGTGAGCTTGTTGACCGTGCCCGGCACGCACACCGGGTTGCCCTTGGTGACCGCGGCCCACCCTGCGCTGACGACGGCATCGGGCTCCTGCCACAGGAATCCGGGCAGTCGATCCGCCGCGTCACGAGTGCCCATGACGTCGTGGAACTCGCTGTGGGTGAAGCCGGGGCAGAGTGCTGTCACATGGATGCCGTGCGGCTTGAGCTCCATGTCAAGAGACTGGGACATGTTGAGCACGTAGGCCTTGATCCCGGTGTACAGCAGACCCTCCCCGGGCGGAGCCATCGCGGCCAGTGAGGACAGATTGACGATGCGCCCCCATCGGCGCTGCTTCATGCCCGGAATCACCCGATGGGCCAGCTCGGTCGTCGCGGTCACCATGAGCTGGATCTCGGCGGCCACCGATTCCCACGGAGTCTCGGAGAACTTCGTGCTCGACGACAGGCCGGCGTTGTTGATGAGCACGTCGATGGGCAAGCCGATCTTCTCGGCGTGACCGACGATTGCCGCCGGGGCACCGGGGTCGGTCAAGTCGGCGGTGAGGACCTCGCCGCGCACGCCGTGCGCCTGACGCAGCTCGACTGCCAGTTCTTCGAGACGCTCGGCGCGACGGGCGACGAGCAGCACGTCGAAACCCTGGGCGGCGAGATGGCGGGCGAAGGCTGCTCCGATACCGGCGGAGGCTCCGGTGATGAGGGCGGCTCGTCGCTGAGTCGTCATGGGAATTCCTTTCGTGCGCGAGATGCGCGGATTGGTCAGGCCGCGGTTCGCGGTGCTCCGACGTGGCGGTCCAGGAAGGCGATCTGATCGGTCACGATCTGCTCGAAGTGCGGGTCCAGGTAGGGCTCGAAGTGCGTGCAGTCATAGGACTTCACCTCGCCCTTGGGGATGCGGGACACGATCTTTCGAGCCTTCGCATACGGGGTGACGTCGTCCTTGATGGCCAGTTGCACCAGCGTGGGTGCGGTGATCTTGGCGGCGTGACGGCCCGGAGAGTAGAACGGCACCCCCAGGGCAATACGCGCGGCGACGTCATTTTCGGCGAGCAGTTCCTCGCGGCGGTCCCCGGCCATCCGTTCCACCAGGTCCGCCGCCCCCGGGGAGGTCATCATCGCAACATCGCCCGGTCGTCCAATGGCGGCCACCCGGTAGGGCGGACGTCCCAGCCAGTCACCCACCCGGTCTCGCAGACCCGCGAGAATCAACCGCGAGACCAGCTTCGGGGATTGGGCGAACGCCGAGGCTGGGCCGGTGACGTGCGGCACCTGCACGATTGCCGCGGCGAGGTCGTGGTCGTGGCTAGCCAGTACCAGGACGTGCCCGCCGCCGAAGGAGGAACCCCAGCCCACCACCCGGGTGTTGTCGACACCGTCGAGGTGGCGGGCGTAGGCGATGGCAGCCGACCAGTCTGCCTGCTGGCCCTTGATGTCCAAGATTCGGCGGGGCTCCCCGCCCGATGCACCCCAGGACCGGTAGTCGAACACCAGCGTGGCGTAGCCGGCTTGGGCGAACCGTTCGGCGTAGGCGTCCAGGCGCAGCTCCCGGAATGCGGCGAACCCGTGCGCCATGACCACGATCGGCGGATTCGGCACGCCGTCGGGCCGATACAGCCAGGCCGCACAGGGTGTGCCGTCGGAGGCGAAGGTGACGTCGTGTCGAACGTAGCTGAATGGGTCAGGCACGGCATTAATCCTCATCAAGTATCTTGAATGGTATTCAACAAAACATAGCAGTCTCTTGAACGGCATTCAACAAATGTGATTCACCCGGTCGACGGAAGGACGCCATGGCGCGCAACAAGCGTCCCCAAGCCGCCGACGAGAAGCGGGCTGAGATCGTGGCCGCGGCACGGCAGCTGTTCATCGACGCCGGCTACGACGCCACGTCGATGAGCCGACTCGCGAAGGAAGCCGGGGTGGCTCCGAACACGATCTATTGGTACTTCGGCGATAAGGACGACGTCTTGATCGCGGTCCTGACTGCCGTGATGGCCGACGTGTGGCCGCAATATCAGGAGGTTGCGGGCGACCCGATCGCAGCCCGGCTGCTCTGGGTGGTCGGGAAGCTCACGGAGATGAGTCGCCTCGTGACGACGGTGCACGCCCGTGTCGAGCACTCACCGGCCGTCGCCGAATGGCATCGGAACTTCCACGCGATCACCGGCAGCATGTTCCGCTTCGAACTCGAGAACGCGGGAGTCTCCACCCAGACGGTGGACGCCGAAGTGATGATCGGCATCTTCACCGTCGAAGGGCTTCTCATGCACGACCTGGAGGACAGTGAGCAGCGCGCCATCTGCGACGCCCTGGCTTCGCGATGGACTCCCACTCCGTCGCACCAGAACTGAGGACCGATGCGATGATCCGACGCCGATCGTTGTTGTTCTTCACCGGTGCTATCGGCGCGGGGGCGGTGTTCGGAGCGTGCGCCAAACCCTCGCGACCACCCGGCGCCAGTGCGATACCGCCGATGCCCGTCTACGCGGCAGCCCTCAACGAGCAGCTCCCACCCATTCTGAAAGAAAACGGGATCCCCGGTGCGATCGTGTTGGTCCGCAGCCCCGACAAGGGTGATTGGAGCGCGACATTCGGCGTGGCCGGCACCGGAGGCGACGCGCCGCCCTCGATCGACGACCACGTCCGCATAGCGAGCATTTCCAAGTCGATGACCGCCACCGTCATCCTGCAATTGCAACAAGAGGGCGAGCTGGCGATCACCGATCCCATATCGCGGTACGTACCTGGGGTCCCCAACGGGGACGGCATCACCATCCAACAGCTGGCAGAGATGCGCAGCGGGTTGTACAGCTACGCCAATGACCCCCAGTTCGCCGCCACCCTGGAGAAGCATCCCGACACCGTGTGGACCCCGCAGCAGCTCCTCGGGATCGCGTTCGCCCACCCTCAGAACTTCCCACCGGGCAGCCGCTACGAGTACAGCAACACCAACTACGTGCTGCTCGGCTTGGTCATCGAGAAGCTCACGGGCATGACGGCGGCGGCCGCGCTGCAGGCCCGGATCTTCGATCCGCTCGGACTCCGCAACACGATGTTGCCGGCCCCCGCCGATGCTGCGTTGCCCGATCCGCATCCCCGCGGATACATGTGGGGGCCCAATGAGGCATTCGACGGACCCCTGCCCGAGGCTCAGCTCAAGGCGGCGCTGGCCGGGGACCTCCAGCCCGCCGATCACACGAACGACAATCCATCGTGGGCATGGACGGCCGGTGGTGTCATCTCTCGGGCGGAGGACGTCGCCGACTTCATCGAGGCGATGGTGGCCGGACCGCTGCTCGACGACGCGACCCGGCAGTGGCGGCTGGAGAACATGAAACCGATGGACCCCTCCGATCCGGGTGGCGCATCCAAGCTCGGGTTCGGAACCTACGGATTCGGATTGGAGGGCGCAGGCCCGATGTACGGCCATCCGGGGAACATCGTTGGCTTCTCCGGACTCGCCGCACACGACCCGAAGGCCGGCACCACGGTGGTCATCCTGACGACCGTGTATCTCACCCCGCAGGGCGATTCACCGCAGAATGCACTGTTCGCGCCGATCCTCGGTCAGCTGTATCCAGATGTGGCGGCACAGCTTTCCGGTGGATTCCCGGCCGCCGCACCCTCCCCGTCGACTTCGGCCGGACCCGACAGCTCGACGTCTGTGCCGCCCTCCAGTTCGACGGGGCCGGGTCGTTGATGCCGGCGACGATGATGAAGGCCTTGGCCGCCGTCGCTGCTGCTGCCCTGTCAATCCCGTCTCTGGGCGGTTCCCACCGCCCATGCTGATACCTACTGCGAGTTCGGCGACCTTCTCATTCCGGAGGAAGTGCGCTACGTAGGTACTTACCGTGAGGCCACCTGCGCGGCGATTGCCGATGTGGTGCTGACGACGCCGGAGAGGCGTTGACGGCGTCAACAAGACATATGGGTTTGTGAGTCGAGGCCGTAGACCTGTAGGGCGGCTGACTTTCCCTTCAACGCATGCGATCCCCGGTCGATGAGTCCGTCCGGTCGGTGTTCCAGGGCCCCGACGGTCTGGTGCGTGAGAAGGATCGTGTCGCCGGTGGTTTTGGTGAGTTGCTCGACGCGGGCGGCGACGTTGACGGTGTCACCGATCAGAGTGAACTCCAACTTGCTTCCACCGCCGATTGTCCCGGCGATCACCAGACCGGTGTTGATCCCGATGCCGATCCGAAGCTCCGCGCCGAATCGTTCGGCCACCAGACGCTGAATCACAACAGCAGCGTTCGGGGCGGCATCGGCATGATCGGCCAAATCGTTTGGCGCGCCGAAGACGGCCAGTGCGCCGTCGCCGAGGAACTTGTTCACATGCCCACCGGCATCAACGACAGCAGGCACCACGACCTCGAACAGGGCGTTGAGCCGGGCGACAACGTCCTCGGCGGGGTTCGCCTCGGCGAACGGGGTGAAGTCGCGGATGTCGACGAACATCACGCTCACCTCGCGGCGTTCACCGGTGAAGACATCGTCACCCTGCTCCAGTAGACGCGCCGCCAAGGCGGGGTCGACGTAGGTGCCGAACGCCGCCTGAAGTCGTTGCCGCTCAGCTAAACCGGCCTGCATCCGGTTGAACGACGCCGACAGCGCACCCAGGTCATCGTCCTGAACCACCGGCAGGCGCTGGCTGTAGTCACCGGCCGCCACCCGTTCGGTTCCTTCGGCCAGATCACGAATGGGCTGCAGCGACGGGGAGAACGAAGCACCCACGACGAGCGGGGCGAAGCCAAGCGTCAATGCGCCCCCGATCCCGACGGCGAGTACGGGGGCCTCACTGGCCCAATGGAACACCGCCGCCAGCATCGCAGCCAGGACGGCGAACGAGAACGTGGCCGCGAGCATGGACACGTTCGACCACGCGGCGAAGGTCGGCCGGGAGCGAGGGAGGGCGTCACCGATTCCCGTACCCCCGGCGATGGCGATCCTCGCTGGTCGCATTGCTGCTTCCACGAAGCTGTGGATGATAATCAGCGAGGAGACCGCGCCGAAGACCGCGCCGAGAATCCCGTATTGAACCAGCCGCGATCCCGTCGTCCCGGCGATCGCAGCGACAACGACAAAGAGCAATGCGATCCCAACACCGGCCGCCCCCACTATCCGGACAACCGATTCCCGGGCCCAGGCGTAGGTGGCCTCCAATGCCCTCACCCGATCGACATCGTGCCCTGCCGCCCACCGGTCCACGAGGCGGCTCGGGCCCACACCGGGAAGAGCCGCCATGTACGCCATCACCACTACGACGGCCACCATGACGGCGGCGGCCTCGACGTAGCGATTGGACCCCTCAAACACAACCAGGAGAAGCGCCGAACCAAGCCAGACCGGCATTACCGCGAGGGAGGTGATCGCGAAGACCGCCCACGAGTACCTCGCTGCATATCGATCCCAAGCCCACTGCCATATGCGGTCCATGCCGCGACACTACGTCGGCACCCGAGGCGACCTGCGGATACAGAGAAAGCATCAGCGAAACTCGATCCGGCTCCGAAACGGCCTCTGAACTGCTAAAACTTTTGTCGGGCTGACAGGATTTGAACCTGCGACCACTTGACCCCCAGGTAGCTGAACGGTGTTTGTGGGCGTTCACGCGAGTCCGGTCTGCGCAGGTCAGCGCGAATTGTCCACAGCCGCGGACACCCGTGGATCGGCCCGGAATCCGCGTGGTTGGCGTACGCGTTGGCGTACGGCTTGTCCCGCCACCGCACAAGCCGCGGCGTTGCTTGCGTCAATATCGGCCGCCCAAGCTACGTTGATTGGTGGGGGCCGCGCGCCGGGGTGGAACCGCCGAACTCAGCGATCTGGCGCACTCCTTTTGTTTCCTGTCAGGGTCGACAGATCGAGAGGTTACGTGTGGATATTGCAACACTGCTGACAGAGGTCGAAAGTGCTCTCGGCTTGGACAACGTCGCACCGTTGACTCAGGGCGGACAGAAGCTGGTGCTCACCGCCACGATGTCGGGCACGCCTGCAATCGCGAAAGTGATCTTGTTACCGATCGGTCCGAACGCCGATCTCACGCTCAAGCGAGCACACCGTGAAGTCGAACTGCTCGCAGCGGTGGACTCCGACTATGTCGTGAAGGTGTTGACCGACGCCGTCGAGATCGAGAATCCGCCGGTTGCGGTCTGCTGGGTCGAGGAGAGGCTTGACGGCGAGGACCTTGCAACGCACCTCACCGCGATCTGGCAGGAGGATGATGTATGGCGGCTTATTTGTGACGCGGCGAAAGCGATCGACGCGTGCCACAGCCTTGAGGTCGTTCATCGGGACCTATCCCCCGGTAATCTTCGCCGCACGACGGGTGGCCGCTACGTGCTTATGGACCCCGGTTTGGCGCGCCACTTGGAAAAGACCGCGCTGACGGGGAGCTTTCAACCGGGGACCAGGGGATGGAGATCCCCGGAACATGTGCCAGGCGGAGAACCGGTCCCGGCCAGTGATGTTTTTGCGCTCGGCATCCTGGCCTACTTCGCACTGACGGGGACGTATCCGATCGATCCCTCCGGGGACCAGGCCGATTACGACCGGCGGCTACTCGAGACACAAGCTCCACCGGTAAAGCAGCTCGCGACAAGCATTTCGGACGAGCTAGCCGCTGTCGTCGACCGTTGTTTGCAACGCCAGTCAGCACGACGATTCATCGATGGAGCTGAGTTACTCAGTGAACTGGCTAGCCTCGGGCGGTGCAGCTGATGGCCGGGGTGTTGATCCACGACGGACGCAGGATTGCTCACCGAAAATGGGCCACGGACGCGATCAGCGCAGGTTTCGCCGACGGTGTTGTGCTGACGCCTTTCTCGACGCCACGCGTATCTGTGCCTCGGCATCCCAGTGCACAGCAAGTCGCTTCAGCTGTGACAGATGTCGGTGGCGAGGTGATTTTCGACGCGATGACCCACGCGCGGTTCTTGGCGGGTGTTAATCGAACCGACTTCTACGACGACTGGGAGTTGTGGGGTACCAACGCAGTCGACGTGTCGAGTCCCCAGCAACGATTAGCTCACGTCGAGCGGGTCTTTGAGTGCCAAGACCTGGTTGGCAGTCCTCATCTCGCCCCTACGTTGTCGCTCCAATCGCCCCTAACTCAGGACGCGACCTTCGCCCGCGATCTGGCGCGGACGGCGCGTGGTATCGATTCCGGCGCATGGCAATCGCTCGCCGGAACGCGTGCGTTCTGGGCGTCCGGTGTCAATCTGGATGCATACGTCGGCACGCTGGTCGCGCTGCGCGCGCCAGTCTGGATAGTGACCGTTAACAACGAGATCGTCGTCGACCACGTCCCCGACATGACGGATGTCCTGGCCTTCGCGGGACTTTGCCGAACGGTTCACTCCCTATCGTTGCGGTCAAGGGTCATAGTTTCGCACGCGGACTACGCAGGCCTACCGGCGGTCGCTGCGGGCGCGGACACCGTCGGTAGCGGCTGGGATCGCGGACAAAGGACGTTTGATCCGAACAGCTTTCGTGTCGACTCCGATCCCGGAATCCGGATTCCAGCGTCCTACGTCACGCAGGGCAATCTACATGCGTTACTTCGCCGCGACACCGCGGAGGCGATTGAGCGCTGGGACTCCGCCGCGGCGCTCGCGATCCGAGGTGGGCCAATGCCCGCTAGTGACCAGGTTCAGCGCATGCACCATCTCAATCAGCTACGAGCTGCGGTGCTTGCCATAAATGCCGCCGGATCTCGCGCGGATCGAGTCGCCGCGCTACGGATGAGATACCAAGCGGCGAGCGCAGATTTCGACATTCTGAACGATGCGTTGCCCCGAACGGTCCAGGACCGGGACAAGTACGCATGGGCCACAGCTCCCGCGAACGTGCTCGAAACGTACGCTCAGCCCGAGGGCTTTTGACCGCTAAAGCTCTGGGCTAGTTGCTCTGACGTCGCCAATCGAAAACCGGGCTGTGGTCGGCCGATCTTGGGACGGACGACCCATCTAGACCTGACTGCCAAACCGATACCCAGCCGTCGGCATCGGCTGCTGGCATCGGTCAAGTCCCGTGGCGAGTTGAGCAGTACCACGGCACCCGCATCACACCAGCTGGAGTACCTCACGGCCTGGCTCAGGCCCTTCCGCCAATCGTTGACTTTGGCCTCGAGCGCATACGCCCGCCCAATCGGCTTCAGGCCGGGGTTGCGAACGAAACCACTTCCCATTCGTGAGAGGTAACCATCGGACGCTAAAGAGCGCAGGCGGCGCTCGGCACGTTCGATGCTCATCCCCGTCGAACGCGCAACCGTAGCGGTTGTCCGAACGCGATTCGGCGATGTCGCAGCGACGACGAGGCAGTCCGTGACGTTGGTGAGGAACGGAAGTCCGAGAGCGAGTCGTGAACGCAGATCCTCGAACGGTTGCGTAATCGCGACCAGATCGGCGACACCTCGTGGTCCCGGGAACTCCGTGCTGATGATTACGCCACCGCTCGCACCTGGGAGCCGGGTTGCGAGACGCTTCAAATCCTCGTCGAGGAGGCGCTCGCCTTTTGGCTCAAAGCGCCGTCCGGCGCGTGGCAACGACGGAACATGTTCCACGATTCCGTCGGTGATCTGCCTCGCGCTCAGCACGTTGGAAGGCTACCCGCAGCCATCAATGCCGCACGCGCGGCTTCCGTGGGCGCATCCGCCCCTATACGCATCTCGCATTCGTCCACCGCACCCGTTCTCCTAGTCCACAGCATTCCAGTGGGCGCTGACAAAAAAATGGTGACTACCGCGGTGGAAGTCACGGCACTCCCCACCCAACATTCTTGGGGGTGGCGTCGGTACCGCCGTCATCCGCCGGGAATCGGTCGGCGCAGTGCCTCCGAGCGGCGGTCGACGGAGAGCGCTGGAGTGCTCAACGCTGCGGTTGCTCACGGGTCAGACCGCCTTGCCGGAAACAATGGCGCAACCCCCGCCCCGCGGCTTCCGGCCGCGCTTCAAATGCCCGCGCGAAACCGACTCAAACATGAGCGTCCGTCGATATGTTCCGGCCGGGCCATGCGGCGCGTGGCAGGCGCTAGGCGGTTGGGTGGTGCGCCACCCCCGGCCCGCACTTACGAAGGAGACCGACCGGGGGTGCCGCGTGGCGTGTCCGGGATCTGACGACCGGACCCGGCGGCCTGGGTACGCGGCCCGCACCGCGTCATCCCAGACGTTTCATTGGGTTACCAGAACCATCCGGCGGGCTTGGCGAGGTCGTCGGTGTTGTCGGCGGCGTGACCAACCTCCGACAACGGGACGGCGGTGCCGGGCGCGATCGACGCGAGGTGTTCGATCATCGCTTCGTCGTTGGCGCACAGCGTGAGCCAGTGTTTCTCGCGGCCGGGGGTGATGCGGCCAGTGTTGATCGCATCCTCCACTGCGGCCTCCACCTTGGCGCGTGCGGCGGCCGCGGCGACGCGTCGGCCCTCTGCGGCGTCGCGGCGTAGTGCGTCGGCGGTGGCGGTGTCGATGACCTCCATGCCGTTGCGTTTGGCGGCCGCGGCGACGGTCGACGGCTTGGCCGGGTCGAGCGTCTCGACCTGCGCGGCGAGGTCGTTGATGGTGTCGATGAACAATTCGACGTCGGTCTCGCCGGGCGCGGCTTCGGGCAGGCCGAGCAGCTTCAGCAGGTCGACTACCTGATTGTCGTTCAGTGTGAGTGCCATTGTGCTGCCGATCCTTTCGGTGCTAGTCGCTGAGTCCGCTGATCCGCTTCGCCGCATATGGCCGGTCGATCGCCATAGCCGGTACGGCGTAGGCCTGAACCCACTTGGATCGGGTGAGGCGGTCGTCGACGACCTCGACGACGAGTCCGGCGGATTCCCAGCCGATGGTGCCGACCATGCCCTGTTGCAGGGTGTAAGCGGTGCCGATCGGTACGCGCGGGTTGGCGAACATGCCCTCGGCGAACCCGGCGGATTCGAGGGCAGCGTCGAGGTCCTCGGCGTAGGCGGTGCGTAGCTGGCGCGCCTGCTCGGGATGGACCACGAGTAGGTCATGCCGCACGCCTAGCTCCTCGAGGTCGGCCATCTCCTGCGCTTCGGCCCAATGTGCGGACGGTCGAGCGGCCGACTCGGTGAGTTGGTCGAGCGGCCCCACAAATTTGAGCACGTCCCATCCCGTCGCCGGGGCGAGGGTGGCAATTCCGGCCGCTTCAACTTTCGCCATGGCGCGTGTGTCTAGTTTCCTCGCAATGGTATTCGCAAGCTGGGTCGTCTGTTGGTCGAGGTAGTTGACCATGTTGCGGGTGATCTGTTCATCGGTGATCTGGAACCGGCCACCCCAATCCTCCACGGTGGCCAGTCGCGGTTCGGGATCGACGCCCTCCACGACGCGGTACTCCGCGCCGGGGGTGCGCATCTCCACGTCGGACGAGTAGAAGTCCGATGCCTGCACCACCGAGTAGAGCAGGCCGCCGCCGGTGACTGGTGCACCCAACTGGCGGAAGAATTTCGGCAGCAACAGCACCTCATCGGCAAGGCGGGCGACCTGCGCTTGGATGATCGACGGCTGCCGTAGTGCGGCGTCGACGGTGAGTGTGCGGCCGTTGAGGGCCGGGACGAGTGCGGATGGCATGGCGGCAATTCCTTTCGTGGCGTGGTGGTCTAGTAGAGGGCGACTTCGACGAGTCCGCCGTCGGCGGCACCGTTGACGGCGAGGCCGACGACGACACCGGCGGCCGCGGTGGACGCCGCGCCACCGGCACCAACCTGCACCGCCGCACCGGCGGCGATGGCACCGGCCGCGATGACCTTCGCCACGCCGCCGCGGGCGATACGCAACAGCTGCCCGGCGGCCGTTGCGTCGTCGGCGGCCACGCCCAGCGGCCGGTCACCGGCGGCGGCCTGCGCGACGGCGACGTTGCCGTTGGCGGTGCGGTTGCCGGAGGGCTTGACGAACCGCCGGGAGCCGATGACGCCGGTGGATTCACCGGTGATTGCCTGCGCTGGGCTATAGCTCCACGGGTTCTGGATCGTGGTCGACATGGTGGGATGTCCTCTCCGTTAGACGGTCATCGTTCGGGTAGTGATGCGGGTACGGCGGGCGCGGGCGACGGCGACGGCGCGGGCACGAGTGGCCGGCCCTCCACCATCCGATGGTGTCGCGGCAGCCACGACGCGGCGGCCGGACGCGGCGACGTCAACGCCGTAGAGGGCGGCCACATCGTCGAGCGATTGCAGTTCCTTGACCGCCGGGTGCGTTGCGCCCAGCAAGGCGACGGCGACGAGGACGCATGGCCAGGTGCGGCCGGTGCGGTCGACGTGATCGAGCAGGCACTCCACCGACCGCTGCGGGTAGGCGCGGGCCAGGACGGCTGCAATGGCACGCGGAATACCGGTGAACGTGCCGACGAGGGTGGTGGAGCCACCGGTGACCCGCAACGCCGTGACGGTGCCAAGCGCCGGTGCCGCGTCCCGCAGCGGCCCTTGGTGGCCGAGCTTGAGGACCGGGGTGGCGATACCGGCGGTGTGCGCGTCGACGATCGACCGCAAATCCGCCGGTGTCACCGTCCACGGCCCTGTTGACGCCGCGTGCTCGCCGGTGTGCAGCAGCGGCACATTCGGGATCGACGTCACGTTGACGGGCATCAGCGTTTACCCGCCACGGCAAGCCTTCCGCGCGGCGTGCGCCTCAACCGCTGCGGCGTCGACCAACCATGTCCCACCCGATCGGCGCGCGGCCAACCGGCCGCGCCGCACCAGGTCGCGGACGTTGCGCGGTCCGCACCCGATGATCCGGGCAGCCTCGGCGGCGGTGACGGTCGCATAGTCGCGAGCGTGCACGCCCTCGGGGTGGGGCGCACGCAACGGCAGTGTTTCGCTGCCGTTCGGCGTTGCACCACTACCGGTTTCGGCGGCGTTGGCGAGTTTCGTGGTGACTGATTGCAGGCGCGCCGACGGTTGCGACCGCTGCTCCGCCATCAGGCGGCCGAGCAACCGCAGCGCCTCGGCGATATACGCGGCGTCGTCGGCGGTGATGAACACGCCCGCCTGTGCGGTGATCACACGGTGCCCACGTCGGCATCCGGGTACACCATGAGCGAATCCACGCGCACCAGTTCGGCGCGCAGCGTCGCGGCCAACGTGTCGGGTGCGACGTCCATGCCGTGCCGCTGCACGAACGGCCCGGCTACCGACCACACCGCCGGGATCGTCAGCCCGCCGAACGGCCGCTCACGCCCCTCGCGGATCGCGAGGGTGGCGGCGGCGGACGTCATGAGCTCGTCGCCGGTGATCCGCCCGAGTGCGGACATGTAGCCAGCGCGTAGGCAACGCAACTCGAAGTCTTGATCGCCGTCGACGCACCGCAGCCGCAGCGCGGCCACCTCGTCGCCGGTGAGGTGGTCGCGTAGCCGGTTGACGACCCGCCACGCGGCTAGTTCGACGCGGGCACGGTCGACGGCCACCGGTGGCGGCAACACGTCGGCCAGCGATTCGGCGGCGGTGAGCACCCGCAGCCGATTGATGGGTAGCCGGTGCGCGGCCGCAAGCCACATAGCGCCGGGCAGCAGCGACCAGCCGTCGTCGTCGGAGCCGCACTCACACGGCATCGACGCGTGGGTGGCGGCGGCGGCGAAGCCGACGTCTAAACCGGCGAGGCCGAACCACAATGCGATGGCCGCCGATGCGTTCGTGCGGACGCCGCACCGCACCTCGGGGGGATCGCGGTCAGTTGGCACCGGCCGATCCAGCCGCGCCGACTGCGCGGACGCGACCCGCGCCACTAACGCCGCCTCGTCGACAACATCGCCGTCTTCGTCGGCGGGTTCGCCAGCGCTGCTGCTCGGGCGTCCAGTCATGGTGTCTCCTTCGTGGTGGGTGTGTGGTCTCGCGGGTAGGCGGCGCGCAGGACCGCCACGGCTTCGGCGATCTCGTGCGCCAATCCGAGAGCCTCCTCCGGCGTGGCGGTAACGAACATTGGCCCGAACCGGATCGACACACGAGGCGGATCACGTTTCGCAACAACGCCGATCGTCGTCTCGACGTCGAGGTGCGCCCTCACGGTGCACGCACCGACGGTGGCTCATGGATCGACCCGGTGATGTCGCGGGCCGATGGCGGTGCGGTCGGCGCACCGTGATCGCATCGGGTCGCCGGGTCCACTGGCGTCCCGTCCGGGCCGAGACGCCAACCCGACGGGTCGCAGTGTCGGCACGCGCGTATCGCCGCCGCCCGTGCCGCGCGGGCCGCCTGTTCGGCCGCGGTGCGCCGCGTCATGTCGCGGTGCCCCGTTGGCGGTCGTGCCACGCGCAGGCGTCGCCGAGCGCCGACACCGGGACGCGGCACGGCCGTCCGTGGCGGTTGGGTCGTCCGCACCGCGGCCGTGACGCAGCGGCGATTGTGGCGTCCACAGCGGGCGGCAGCGGGCCGAGCTGTTCGTGGTCGACATCGCGGCACATCGGGTCGTAGCGCACCGCGGGGTTGTCGACGGCGCTGTGGTCGATCAGTACGAGGTGCTCGCCGAACGCGACGCTGGTAGCGAGGGCGGCGTAGTGCCCGCTGCCTTCGTTGTAGAGGGCCGCGCTGCGGCCGTAGTCAACGACGGCGGTATCGCCGGTCACGGTGTCGGGGTCGGTGTCACAGCCGATAGCGTTCGTCTCGTTCATCGACGGGCTTCCTGGTGGCTCGTGACGATCGGCGCGGCGAGGTTGGCCATCTGCCGATGCCGACGGCAGCGGCGGGTGGGTTCGTCGGGGTCATCGGGTTCTGTCCACCCGGTCGGGCCGCAACCGCCGCACGCCTTGATCTCGTCCTGGATCGCCTGCTTCTCGCCGCCCCGCCACCGCTCGTAGTCGTGGGCCCAGCCGTCGTGTGCCGCGCGGAGGTCACGGCACGCACCGCAGTCGGGGACTCGGCCTACCCAGTTGATGTGCCCCCGGCAGCGTGTCGGTGGCTCGGGACCGGGATGCGGGTTCGGCGGCCCGGCGCTAGCCGGTGCCGCATCGCCGAAAGGGAACGGCTGATCCTCGGGGGGATCGTCCGGGTAGTCGAACGGGCCGGGTGGTGCCGGTCCCGCCTCGCGCGCGCTCCCCTCGTTAGTAGAACCGTTAGTAGAACCGTTAAGTCCGACACCTGAGTGGCGGGATCGGTCGCGGTTTTGTCGGGATCGGTCGCCGCTCTGTCGGGATCGGTCGCCCTCCGATCCCGACACCTGGGTGGCGGGATCGTTGCCAAGCGATACCGACACCTGAGTGGCGGCATCGCCAAGGGACGCGACCTCGTACACCGGGGCGCAGGCGCGGCCGTTGTTGTTGTTGAACCCAGACCTCACGACTCGAACGAGACCCGCTTTGCGGAGGTCCTCGACAGCCCGCTCGGCAGTTCGCAACGACGCACCGTAGAGGGCGGCACGTATGTGCGACCACGGCACCGATCCCTGGCGGGTATCAGTTCCCGCCTTTTCCGCGATGGCGATCAGGCCGTGGAAGGCCCGCGGCGGCAACCCGGCAGCCTTAATCGAAGACGACGCTGCCAACACCTCGCCAACCAGCTGACCGCTCATGGCCCACCCGGTCCGCTGTCACCGGCGTGCTGGTGGCGACCGTGACCGTGACCCGTCACGATGCCGTTGCAGCGGCCTTGAGCCGATCGACGTATGCCGTAATTGATTCGGAGGTCACGAAGGCCCGGCCGCCGATGTGCACTCGGACAAGTTCGCCCTGGTCGATCAGGTTGTAGACCGTCGTTCGGCCGATGCCGCCGAGGCGTGGTTGGACATCTGGAAGCAGCACCCGAAGGGCGTCGGGCGTGTTGTTCATTAGGTGACTACTCCGGGGTCGGTGGACATGTCCGCGGTGGTCCGCGGTTAGGTGCAATCATGCACACTGCGGCCGTCGATGTCACAGCCAAGAGTGTTGCTGTACAACATGTTTGGCGCTATCCGTAACACCACGTGGTACCGCGGCAACCGGCTACGGCCGTCCGGTCAACCGCATTCGGATGCGGATCAGACACGCCGTGACCAGCGCGAACCCACCGCGGAGCGCGGCCACGTGAAACTACCGACTGTGGTTGCCGTGCGACCGCAAAATTGTCGCTACGGCACCACCCACATTGGATGTGCTCAATTGCGTTGGTAGTCAGAATCGTTCACGCACGTGCATGATTGTCCAGACACGATCGAACTGAGGAGGGCGCGGGACCATGGGCAAGCGGTCGAACGGCGAGGGCAACGTTTACCAACGTGCGAACGGCACCTGGGAGGCCCGCATGTCCTTCGTCGACCCGGACACCGGGCGGCGGCGGCGCGTGTCGTTCTACGGCAAGACGTCGCGGGCGGTGCGCGCGGAGATGAAGAAGGCGCGCGATCGGGTCGACGCAGGTGCGCCGGTCAAGGACGCGAGCACCACCGTCGCCGATTGGCTATCGCATTGGTGCGCAACGACGCTCGCCGTGTCGGACCGCAAGGAGACGACACGTGCGCTCTACACCACGTTGTCGCGCCGTCACCTCGAGCCCGCACCGTTCGGCGCGACACCGCTCGACAAGCTGCTGCCGTCCGACGTCGAGGCACTCGTCCTGCGGCTGCGCGCTAAGACCAAGCCGGGTCCGAAGGACGCCGATGGCAAGCCCGGTAACCCTGTGCGGGCGTTGTCCGACTCCACGATCCGCTCCACCTACACCGTCCTTCGGTCGGCGCTCGACGGCGCGGTGCGCGACGGGTTGCTTGCACGCAATCCGGCGGCCCAGGTGCGGCGTCCGGGCGTCCAGCGCACCGAGGCTAGGCATCTGGACTCTGACGGCGTGAACGCGGTTCTACAGGCCGCGCAGACGTCGCGATACCACCCGGCGCTGGTGCTCATCGCGTCCACCGGCCTCCGCAAGGGCGAGGCATTGGCGTTGTCGTGGGATCACGTCGACCTCGACACCGGTTCGCTTCGCGTGGCGGCGACGATCAGTCGGATTGGTGGCCGGTTAGTCATCACCGAACCGAAGACGGTGCGGTCGCGTCGCGCGGTGCCGTTACACCCGGCGGTGGTGTCGATGCTGCGGAAGCAGAAGGCGCGGCAGGCAGCCGAGCGACTGCGGGCGGCGAACCAGTGGCAGGACTGCGGGCTTGTGTTCACCACCGAACTCGGCGGCCCGGTCGACCCGCGGAACCTCCTGCGCGTGATCGCGCTGGCGTCGCGCGCGGCGAAGGTCGATGACGTCGGCGTGCACACGTTGCGCCACAGCGCCGCGGTGGCGTGGTTGGAGTCGGGTGTGCACATCAAGGCCGTGGCCGACCTGCTCGGGCACTCGTCCATCGCGATCACCGGCGACGTGTACGGCCACACGTCGGATGACACCGCGCGGGCGGCGGTCGACGTGTTGGCCGGAAGGTTGGGGCTAGTGGACGCGGGCGGACGGTAACAAACGTGTGCGCGTTGGCGTACGGGTTGGCGTACGGGACGGAAAAAGGCACCTTCCGGGCCTCCGGAAAGTGCCTCTGACCTGTGTCGGGCTGACAGGATTTGAACCTGCGACCACTTGACCCCCAGTCAAGTGCGCTACCAAGCTGCGCCACAGCCCGCGGTGCCGCCGGGATCGCCGGCAGCGATCGAGAGCCTACCGCAGGCCCGCCCGGAGATCCCAACCGCTATCCGTCTGTCTCGCGGTAGCGCGGCGGCTTCGGATACCGCTCCGACCAGCCGCCCGGATACCGCGGGCGCCAGTCGCACGTCTCGTAGTGGTCGTACATCGCGGCATAGGCCGCCGGATAGTTCGCGTACACCTCGAACGCCGGCAACGGCAGCTCGATCTTCGTCCCATACGGCTCGGCGTGCACCAGGCAGAACTCCGTGCCCTTGCTGAACAGCGTCACCCGGTTACACCGCGCACATCGGGCGATGGCCAGCAGGTGCCTGCCGTGCAGCGCGTGCCCGGCCGGGATCACCCAGGCCGCGCGCTGCCCTGCCGCGGCCGCGTCCTCCGCCGTCAACCGGGTGAACTGTGGCGGTAGCTCGCCGAACTCCGGGCCGTCGGCCGTCAGCCCGTCCTGCAGCCGGTTCACCAGATACGGCAGCGCGACGTGTCCGGACCACCACTCCCGCGCCGGCCCGATCCCCGGCCGGACGAGGTCGATGTCCTCGGCAGCGACGGCGGTCCCCAGCCCGACCGGGAACGCACGAACATAGCCTCTGAACAGATCGCACATCCCCGCGTCGTCCTCGACCACCATCGGCCTGACCTCGCCCCGGTCCCGACGCTCCCCCACCCACGTCCCAGTCTCGTTGCGGCGCAGCGTGAAACCGGGATCGCCGTCGCCCCAGAAGATGGTGTCGCCTCGGATCGTCGCACCGAGCAGGCCGACCGCGTTGAGCGTCCTCACCAGCCCGTGCGGCGTCCACGGCGCCGGGAACCGGGCCAGCAGGGCCACGCTTAGCACCGTGCGGCACGGGTACTCCGTGTCGCATGCCCGGCACTCGATCGACCTGTACTTCGGACCGTGGTGCTCCAGCGCCTGCGCCAGCAAGTACTGGTGCAGTCCGACCGGCTCGCCGGGTCGCTTCAGCTCGCGCAGGAACACCATCAGCAGGAAGTAGAAGTCCTTTGCCGCCTCGAGCGACCCGAACGGCGGTGCCGTCAATGTCCGCATCAGCGCATCGTAAGGACCGGCGGCCACCCCGGTGAGCACCAAAGTGCGCGACGACACGCCGCTGTGGTTGTTCGCAGACCAGCTCGGCCCGGCGATGTACGGCGGCGAACACGCCCACCGCGAAGTCCTGCTCATCGAGTCGGTCGCCGCACTGCGCAAGCGTCGCTACCACCGCCAGAAGCTCCATCTCGTGCTCTCCGCGCTCCGCCACGCCGATCGCGACCTCGGCGACCGCGCCACCCTGATGCGGACCGACGATTACACCGATGCGCTCGAACGCTTCGACCGGCCGGTGCTCGTGTTCCAGCCGACCTCCTTCGCCGCCGAACGCTTCGTCAACCGTCTGCACGAGCAGGGCCTCGTTGCCGATGTCCTGCCCACCCCGATGTTCGCGCTCCCCCGAGCCGACTTCGAGCAGTGGGCGGGCAACCGCACCCGGTTCCGGATGGAGGACTTCTACCGCGACCAACGCCGCCGCTTCGACGTCCTGATGCAGGGCGCCGACCCGGTGGGCAACCGGTGGAACTACGACGAGGAGAACCGGGAACCGCCTCCGAAGAAGCAGGATCGGCTCGACGTGCCTGCGCCGTACCGGCCACGCGAGGACGACATCGACGAGCAGGTGCGCCGCGATCTCGACGCGATGGACCTCGACACCGTCGGCGTGGACGGGCCCCGCCTCTTCGCCGTCACCCCCGTCGAGGCGCAACGGGCGTTGAAGCGGTTCGTCGACCACCGGCTCCCCCTGTTCGGCCGCTACGAGGACGCGATGATGGGCGACGACTGGGCGATGTCGCACTCGCTGCTGTCGGTGCCGCTCAACCTCGGCGTGCTGCACCCCCTCGACGCGGTGCATGCCGCGGAGCAGGCATACCGCCGCGACGGCGCCCCGCTCGCCGCGGTCGAAGGCTTCATCCGGCAGATCCTCGGCTGGCGAGAGTATATGTGGCATCTGTACTGGCATTTCGGCCCGGGCTACACCCGCAACAACGCGCTGGCCGCCGAGACGCCCCTGCCCGACTGGTGGCGCGACCTCGATTCCGACGCCGTCACCGCCCAATGCCTACGGCACGCGCTGATGGGCGTGCGCGACCGTGGCTGGACACACCACATCCAGCGGCTCATGGTGCTCGGCAACCACGCGCTGCAGCGCGGCTACCATCCCGCTGAACTCACCGAGTGGTTCGCGACCGCCTACGTCGACGGCTTCCGGTGGGTGATGCCCACCAATGTGGTCGGCATGAGCCAGCACGCCGACGGCGGGAGGCTGGCCACCAAGCCCTACGCCGCGGGTGGCGCCTACATCAACAAGATGAGCGACCACTGCGGCGACTGCGTCTACGACCCGAAGAAGCGGGTCGGCGACGATGCGTGCCCTTTCACCGCCGGCTATTGGACGTTCGTCGACCGCCACCGCGACCGGCTGGCCCGCAACAACCGCACCCGCAGGGCGGTGTCGTCGATGGAACGCCTCAAGGATCTGCCGGCGGTGTTGGAGCAGGAAGCGGCACGGAAAACGTTCTAGCTCAACCGGTTTCGCGGAGCCGCGCCAGGATGTCGTCGGAATCGACGTTCGCGCCGCGGTTGTAGGGCAGCTTGGACAACGCGGTCGCCATCGCGCAGGTGTTGCTCACCGCGGCGAAGGTCAAGCCGCCCCCGATCGCAGCGGCCACCCACTTCAGCTGCGGGACGGCGACACTGCCCACCACAGCGGACAGCACCACCGAGCCCGCCACGAGGCGGACCTGTCGTTCGAGTGCCCACTTCTGCGTTCCGCGGTCGACGTCGAAACTCTTGCTCTCCCACTCGCTGAAGCCGTTCGCGAGCACCCGTCCCCCGGTCAGGCCCGCGTCGCGCAGGATCGACTGGGCCTTCGTCGCGCGCTGCCCGGACTGGCATACCAGGACGACGTCCTGGTCCTCGGCGAGCAGCTCGGCGACCTGAGCGTCGTGCTTGTCGAGCAGATCGAGCGGCACGTTGTGCGAACCGGCGATGTGCGCGGTCTCGAATTCGGCGGGCGTGCGCACATCGAGGATCCGCGGCGGCGCGGCGGACTGGAAGCGGTCGCGCAGTTCCGACGACGTGATGGTGGCGGGGGCCGGTGCGTTCATGGTGTCACTCCTTCTTCAGCTGCGGTCTACCGCAGGCGTACCCCAGGGCGCCGTGCCGTCAGACATTTCCCGTCACGGCGATTCTGAATCGGTCGACGTCGTGAGGCCCAGCCGCTCCGCGCTGCCGTACTCGTCGTCGATGAGTACGACCCGCCGGTCCTCACGGTCGAGCAGGGCGGCCGCCACTGAGGCGCGGTAACCGCTGGCACAGTGGATCCACACTTCGCGGTCGGCCGGAATCTCCGCGGCGCGTTCGGTGAGTTCGTGCAGGGCGACGTTGATGGCGCCGCGCACATGGCCCTCGTCGAACTCGCCGCGCTGCCGGACGTCGACGACGGTGACGCCGTCATCGCCGAGCACCTCGGCCAGGTCGGCGAACTCGGCGACCCGGTAGCTGCGCAGCGGCGCACCGGCGGCGAGCGCCTCGATGTCGCCCGTCGCCTGACCGGTGAGGCGGTCGACACCGATTCGCGCGAGTTCCCGCTGCGCCTCGGCGATCTGGTCGGTGTCCTCGCCGATCAGTGTCAGCGCCGCACCCCAGGCGTACAGCCAGCCGAGGTAGCTGACGAACGAACCCGAAAATTCGAAGCCGAAGGTGCCGGCCAGGTGGCCGGCCGCGAACGCGGTGCGGCTGCGCAGGTCGACGACCCATTCTCCGGCGTCGATCCGCCGGCGCAGCTCTACGGGGTCCACCGGGGCGGGCGGCGTGAGATCCGCTGCCGCGGGACCCGCCCTGTTGATCACTCCCATGTGTGCGTAATAGGCGGGGTATGCGTCCAGATCGGCGAGCAGGCCGTCGACGAATTCCTCCTCCGCCTGGGTGAGTGCGGGATTGGTGTCGCGCTGTTCGCCGATGGTCGATGCGTCGGTGTCCGCCGGGGCGGCCGAGCAGAAGCTGCCGAATCCGTGTGTGGGGTAGATCGGGGTGGCTGCGGGCAGCTGGTCCGCGAGGCGGCGCACCGAATGGTACTGCTGGCGCGTCAGCTCGGCGGTGTCCTGCTCGCTCACCAGGTCGGTCCGCCCGGTGCTGCCGAGAAGCAGTGAGCCGCCGGTGAACACGCCCGCCACGCTGCCGGATGCGTCGCGCAGCACGTAGCTGACGTGGTGGTGGGTGTGTCCGGGGGTGAGCAGCACGTCGAGGTGGATTCCGCCGGTGTCGACGCTGTCCCCCTCGCCGACCGCGCGCCGTTCGAACTCGACGTCTTCGCCTGCAGGTAGCACGTATTCGGCGCCGGTGACCTCTGCGAGCGCCAGCCCGCCGGTCACGTAGTCGTTGTGCACGTGGGTCTCGAGCACATGGGTGATCCTGACGTCGGCGGCGGCCGCCAGCACGCGGTCGATGTCGCGTTGCGGGTCGATGACCACCGCGACCTCGCCGTCGCTCACCAGGTAGCTCCGGTCACCGAGACCGGAGGTTTCGATGATCGACACGTCCAGAGTTGTCATCTCACACTTCCTCGGTTGCGGGTCATGCCTGCCGCCCGTAGACCGCCACCACGACGGAGCGGTCCAGGCTGTTCTCCGACCAGACGCCGATGGCGGTGTAGCCGCAGTCTCGCATCACGGCCAGGTCGGTGGGGTCGGAGTACCACTGGTTCACGATGTCCAGCCCGTTGATCGCCAGGGCCGGGTTGATCGCCACGGTCTGTGCCACGTCGCCGGGGAATCCCGCTGCCCTGGCGCGGGTTTGCGCCGTCGACCCGTCGGACCCGATGTCGCCGTCGAGGTTCCGGTTGGCCAGGACGTCACGCGTGTGCCATTCGGCAGCGAGTCGCAGCTGCGGGTTGATCTTGACGTCGTTGCCGCAGCCCGCGAGGTAATGGGTGCGGTACACGTTGGCCACCACACCGTCGTTGAGGCGCGCGTTGTCGGCACCTGCAGGGGGCGTCGACGGCGCACCCGAAAGGGCAAGGACCACAGGAATCGTCAGCGCCACAGTGCGCCGGAGCAACGGCCGGCTCACGGTTGCGGAGTTCGGTAGTGAGCGGCGGAGTTGCGGAGCTGCCAGATCTGCGCCGGGCACAGCTCACCGGCGGCCTGGTTCACCAGGTAGGCGGCCTGATAGTCGTCGGTGGTGCGGAAGTCGGCGCGGATGTCGGCGATGATCTGCGCATAGGGGCGGTGGGCGGCGATCTCGTCGCAGATCGCGTGTCCGTAGGCGAGCGCGGCGTCCGCGTTCGGGAAGTTGTAGCCGGGCCGCACCGTGACGTTGACGAGGTAGCCGATCGCATCCGCGCTGGCGGGCGCGGGCACCGCCACCCCGACGCCCAGCACGGCCGTCGCCGCGACCACGGTGGTGACGATGCGCATCACACCGGCTCGAACTGCGAGATGAGCCAACGGTCGCCGACCTTGTCGAGGCTCACCCGCACGCTGGAGGCGGACGTCGTGGGCGGAGCCGCGCCGATCGAGGTGGCCTGGTCGACCAGCACCAGGACCACCGCGTGCTCCGGGGTGGCCGACACCGACGCGGCCGCCGGTATGGTCGCCGTCGCCGAGATCTGTTGCTGCTTGGCCCCCGGCGCGACCACATCGGTGACCAGTCGGGTGTATTCGTCGCGGAAGTCGCCGGTGAGCCGGTCGACCGCCGCGGTCAGCTCGGTGTCCACGGTGTCGGGGCGGTAGGACAGGATCGCGACAGTACTGTCCTTGGCCGCTTGCACGGACTGCTCGGCCGCGGTCTGTGCCGCACGCGCCGAATCCTGTTCGTACTTGGCGTAACCGAGGCCCAGCGCGACGATCAGCGCGAGGCCGGGCAGCGCGCCGAACGCAAGCAGCCGGACCCACGGGATCGCGCGGCGGTGGCGGCGTGGCGCCTCGGTCGGCTCGGCATCGGCGGTCTCGTCGGCGGTCTCGTCGGTGGTCTCGGGCTCCTCGACCTCGACATCGGCAAGGGCATCGTCGGCGGCGGTCTCGGTGTCGACTGTCATCCTGAGCAGCCTCCTGTCGTTGATCGGCGGGTCACGGCACGAACGCCACGTTCGAGATCTTCGCGCCGTCGTCGGTCTGGCGGACCGAGATCCGCATCCGCCAGCCACGCGGCTCCGTCTGCGGGGCAGTCGCACTCGTCGTCGTCATCGACACGGTGACGAGCACGTCCGCTTGGTCTGCGGTACCGGACTCCAGGCCGGCCTCGGTGACCGTGCCCTCCGATGTCGACTGCATCTGCCTCACGGCATCCATGAACGGTTGGTAGCGCTGCTGGAACTCGTCGTGGAAGTCGCCGGTCGACTGCTCGAGGATGCGCTGCATCGCGGCATCGATGTCCGTGTGACTGACGGTGGTGATGTTCACCGCCGCCTGACGGGCGACCTGGACGAAGGTGTCGCGTCGGCTCTGCGCTTCACGCTGCTGGTGGTTCTCGTAGCCGAACCAGCCGAGCAGACCGCCAAGGGCGGCCAGGACGACCAGTCCGGCGGCCACGGCCGCGCGTGTGTTCGACGGGCGAACGGCTACCCGCTCGGCGGCGTCAGCATGTCCTGCCATGTCTTCCCTTCTGGACTCTGCGTCAGGTCGGAATTGGTGTGCACCTGGCCGTCCGGACCCACATAGGTGCCGGTCGCCGGGTCGTACGGCGCGAAGGCGACGGGCGGCGTCGGTGGTGGCGGCGCGTCGGGCGGCGGTGGCTGGTCGACCCCCGGCCACGGCACACCCGGCTCATACTGGGGCACGCCCTGTCCGGTCACGGTGGCGTTCGGGTCGCCCTTCCAGTTGAATCCGTCGTTGAGCGGCACGTACTGCTCGCTGCTCTCGCACATCTCGACGGTCGGGGCACGCTTGGCGGGGTCGTTCTCGCACGGGATGTTGCGCACGCCGCGCACGTTGAGACTCGAATCCTGCGGCACCCGGCAGTACAGCTCGCCCGCGGGCCGTTCCGGCGCGTCGACGTCGGAGGCCGACCGCTGCTGCTGAACCGGCAGGAAGCCGGTGTTGCAGGGCGGCGGCAGGTTGAGGTTGAGGTTGAAGTCGAGATAGATGCCCCGGTAGTCCTGCTTGGTCCCGGCGTTGGCCAGCGCGATCGCCGACATCACGGCGGTGCCCTGCGGGAACAGCACCAGCAGCTGCTCGATGTCGGCCCGGTAGGTCACCGCGATCTCGCCGAGGCTGACCATGTTGGCCAGCAGGACGGGCAGCGCGGGTGCCACCCTGTCGAAGAACGCCCTGCCCTCGGCCAGCGCGGGTCCGCCCTGGACGAGCAGGTCGGCGAACGCGCGGTCCTGTGCCGCGAGCTGGCCGGTGATCGACCGCATGCGCGCCGCCCAGGTGGCGATCGAATCGGCCGTCCGGACCTGCGAGTCGAACACCGGTGGGGACTTGTCGATCAGCTGGGTGAGCGGGTCGATGGTCCGGCCGGCCTCGATCGCCAGCGAGGTCGAGCCGTCGACGATGCGGGACAGTTCGGGGCCGAGCCCGGCCACCGCGGTGGCCGCTTCGTCGACGACCGTGCGCAGGTTGTCCTGCGGGATCGCCTGTAGCGCGGTGTTGGTGGCGTCCAACAGGTTTCCGATGTCCGGCGGGATCTGCGTCCGGCCGGCCGGGATGACGTCGCCGTCGCGCAGCGTGCGCTGCGGTTCGTCGGGCGTGCCGGGTTCGGGGGTGAGTTCGACGAACTGTTCGCCGATGGCCGACCGGCTGTGCACCGCGGCGGTCACCTGGGCGGGAACGGGTATGTCCGAGTCGAGCTTCAGCACGGCGCGCACACCGTCGCGGGTGACGTCGATGGAGGTGACGCGGCCGATCTCGGTGCCGCGGTAGGTGACCACCGACGTCGGGTACAGCCCACCCGAGGCGGGCAGGTCCAGCGTCACCTCGTACCGGCCCACCCCCAGCAGCGCGGGGACCTTGACGAAGCCGAACGCCATGACGCTGCACGCCACGACCGTGATCGTGGCCAGGATCGCCAGCTGGGTCCATACCGTGCGGGACAGGCGCAGCATGGTCAGTACCCGCCGAAGTGGTAGGGCGCGATCAGCGGGTTGGCCGCGGTGTACGGGCTGGGCATCTGGCCGATCGTGCGGCCCCACTGCAGTTCGAGTTCGGTGAGGTCGCCTTCCCACCTGGTCCCGGTGAACAGGCTGCTGTCCAGTCGGCTCAGCGTCAGATCGATGACGAGGCTGATGTTCGCGAAGTCGCCGCGGAACCAGTTCGGCAGCGTGCTCTTGACCCACGGATAGGTGGACAGGAAGTCCAGGCCCTTGGTCAGCGCCGGACCGGCGTCGGCCAGTTCGCGGAAGACCGGGGCGATGCTGCGCAGGTTCGCCACCAGGGCCTCGCGGGTCTGGTCGATCGTCGAGGTGGCGATCGCGCTGAACTTGCCGAGCGAGTCGATGGCCTCGACCAGGTTCGCCCGCTGCTCGGCCAGCACGGACAGTGCCTTCGGGATGGTGGTCAGCGCCCTGTCGACGGTGGTGTCGTTCTCCGCGACCTGACCGGCCAGCGCATTCAATCGTTCAGTGGCCGTGATGATGTCGTTCGTCTGCGCGTTGAGCTGGCCGATGAAGACGTCGAGCTGGGTGAGCAGGCTGCGCATGACGTCCTCGCGGCCCGCGAGCGCCGTCGCGAACGCCTTGTTGATCTCCTGCAGCTCACCGAGCCCGCCGCCGTTGAGCAACACCGACACCGAGGCCAGGGTCTGTTCGGTGGTCGGGTAGGTGGCGGCCGACGACAGCGGGATCACCGAACCGTCGTGCAGCCTGCCTTGGGGCGGGGCGTCGGTGGGCGGGGCGATTTCGATGTGCATGGATCCGAGCAGGCTGGTCTGACCGACCTTCGCGGTGGCGTTGGCCGGCAGTGCGACGTCGCCGTCGATCCGCATGGTGACCAGTGCGTGCCAGTCCTGCACCTCGATCTTGGTGACGTTGCCGATGTTGACGTCGGCCACCCGGACCCGGGTGTTCTGCTGGATCACCACCACGTCGGGCAGCTGCGCCTGGATGGTGTAGGAGCCGTCGCCCGAGCCCTCGGTGCCGGGTAGGGACAGCGAATTGAGCCCCCGCCATTGGCATCCGGTGACGGCGGACAACAGGACGACGGCAAGTGCTGCCGCCGCCGCGCCCCTCACGGTGTCCCTCCCGGCGCGGGCGGCGGCGCGGGCGCGGGCGCTCCGCCCGGCGGCAGCATCAGTCCCGCCAGCCCGAGACCGGGATCGACGACCGGCCCGGGCCCGGTCTGCCCCGCGGGTGGCGCCGCCTCGGCGGGCAACGGCCCGGAGGCGCCGGCGATCGGCGGCGGGACGTCCAGCGGCACCGGCGGTGGCAGGTTGGGGTTCAGCCGGTTCTCGCTGTAGGTGATCTCATTGGGCCGCGCCGACGCGCCGACGAACGGGTTGACCCCCAGCGGTGGGAAGTTGTACTGGCGGTTCTTGATGATCGGCGCCAGATACTGGACGCACAGCTTCGACGACTGCTCCCAGCCCTTGCGCGATGCGGCCTGCACGGCGCTGCAGATGAACTGCACCGTGTTGGCGAAGTTCACCGGAGCGAGGATGCCGGTCACCGCGCTCTGAGCGGGCTGGTAGATGTTCATGAAGTTCTGGAACACCGTCGGCGTGATGTGCAGGACCTGCTTCACGTCGGCGCGGCTGTCGTTGAGCGCCGTGGTGACCGACGCGAGCCGGTCGACGGTGACGCCGAGACCCTCGCGGTTCTCGGCGACGAAGCCGCGCAGATCGTTCACCGCGCCGTCGAGGGCGCGGGTGGCGTCGGCGAACTCGTCGGGCGAGTTGTCCAGCAGCGTGGTCACCTCGGCGAGGTTGGTGTTGAACGCGGCGAGCAGATCGCTGCTCGACGTCAGGGCCGAGACCAGCAGCTGCAGGTTGCGCACGGTGCTGAAGATGTCGGTGCTGTGGTCACCGAGGGCGGAGATCGCCTGCGAAAGTTTGATCACCGTCTGGCGGGCGGTGTCACCTTCCCCCCGCAGGTTGTCCGCAGCGGTGTTGACGAACTCCCCCACTGCACTCGGGCCACCCGGCGTGACGGGCTGCAGCGACTCGGTCAGCTTCTCGAGCTGCCTGCGGAAATCGTCCCACTCGACGGGCACCGCGGTCCGGTTCTGCGGGATGACGCCCCCCGCTTCGAGTTTCGGCCCCCCGGAGTACGCGGGGACGAGCTGGATCGCCCTGGCACTGACCAGCGACGGCGACAGGATCGCAGCCTTCGCCTCGGCGGGTACCGGGTATTCGGAGTCGACGGAGAACGTGACCTTGGTGTTCTCCGGCTGCGGGTCGATCTCGTCCACGGTGCCCACGGCGACACCGAGGATGCGGACCTCGTCACCGGTGTACAGGCCATTGGCGTTGGCGAAGTACGCGGTGAACGTGTCCCTGCTGACGCGGTCCCACCACGGTGTGGCCACCACGGTGGTCGCGACTACGAGGATGAGAATCAGCGTCGCTGCCAACCCGATTCGCGCATGACGGACATCGATGTGCATGATCACGGCCCCCCGTCGGGCGCCGGCGGCGGGATGGTCGGCGGCGGTGTGGGTCCGGATTCGGCAGGCGGCCCCGGCGGCGGACCACCCGGCGGTGGAGCGGGCAGCGGCTCGCGGTAGGGATAGCGCGGATCGCCGGGGTTGCCCGTGATCGCGTCGGGCAGGGTGAGGTGCGGCTCGCCACCCTGGCCGGTTCGCGGGAACGGCATGGGCATCGGCGGGGTTCCGGGCTGGCCGACTCCGGGGTCGACGAGTTCGGAGGGCAACAGCACGTTGGGGTCGAGTCCGAGGTCGGAGAACGCCGCGTCGATGAACGGCTGGGAGAACTGGCCCGGCGCGAGATTCACCAGGGACGCCTTGAAGAAGGGGCCCGATCCGAGCACCTCACCGAACGACATCGCGTAGCGCCGCAGCAGGTACAGGGTCCGCTGCAACTCCTGTTTCCGGTTGTCGAGGATCTCCAGGACACCGTTGAGCTTGTCGACGGCGGGTTTGAGCTCGGTGCGGTTGTCCGCGACCAGGCCGGAGATCTGCTCCCCCGCCGCCCTGAGGTTGACCAGCAACGCGTCCACCGAATCCCGTTGTGACAGCAGTTCGGCGAGCAGGGCGTTGGTGTTGGCCACCAGGCCGGCGATCTGGTCGCTGCGCTTGGCAAGCACCCCGGTGACCTCGTCGGCGTCGGCAAGCAGGTTGCGCAGCTGCGCATCCCGCTCGTTGAGGGTGTGGGAGAACCGGGACACCCCCTCGAGCGCCATCTTCAGCTCGGGCGGCGTGTCGGCGAACGTGTCCGCCAGCGTGCTCAGCGAGGTGGACAGCTGGGCGGTGTCGAGGCCGCTGATCGTGGTGGTCAGGTCACCGAGCGCGTCCGGCAGGTCGTAAGGGGACGTGGTGCGTTCCAAGGGAATCGGCCCGTCGAGCTCGCCCTCTCCGCGGGGGGTGACCTCCAGCATCTTGGTGCCGAGCACGGTCTCGGTCTTGATCGCGGCCTCTGTCCTGTCCCCCAGGTCGACACCCTTGCGGACCGTGAACTCCACCAGCACCTGGGTGCCTGCCAGGGTGACGTCGTCGACCGTGCCGACCTCGAGCCCGGACACCCGGACCTCGCTGCCCGGCTTGATGCCGCCGGCTTCGGCGAAGTACGCCGAGTAGTCGGCGGTGCGCTTGATCAGTGGCAGCTTGTCGTAGGAGAACGCGGCGGCGACGAGCGCGACCAGGATCAGCGTTCCGACCGCCCCGACAGCGGGTCGGCTGCGCTGGGCCAGCGGCGTGATCGACGGCCGCTTCCACTTCAGCTTCGGTCGTCTCATTTCGGCGTGCACCGCCCCGAATCCTGGCCCGCGAGTTTGATGTACGTGGGATCCCCGCCCTTGCCGTTGAGTTTGAGGATCGCGTCGCACAGATAGAAGCCGAAGTAGTCGCCGTAGAGCCCCTGTCGCGCCAGCACCTGATAGGCGTCGGGCAGCGTCTTGACCAGATCGTCGACGTAGTCCCGGTCGGCCATGATCTGGTCGGCGAAGCGGTCCGTCTGGGTGACGGTCTCTTCGACGGTGGGGCGGATCTCCTGGAACAGGTCGGCGACGGTGCCTGCCGCTGCGTTGATGTAGGCGGTGCCGTTGGTGATGTCGGTTCTGCGGTCCGCCAGCGCCTGGGCCAGTTGCGACAGGGAGTCCAGGCCGTCGGCGAACTGGTCGTCGCGCGCGGCGAATGTCGCCAGCACCGTGTTCAGATTGGTGATCACCTCACCGATCAGTTCGTCGCGGCCCGCCAGTGTCGACGTCAGCGCCGAGGTCTGCGACAGCACGGAGGCGATGGTGCCGCCCTGGCCCTGGAACACCTTGAGCAGTTCGCCGGACAGCGCGTTCACCTGATCGGGGTCGAGGGCGCGGAACAGCGGCCGGAAGCCGCCGATCAGTGCGTCGACGTCGAGCGCCGGCGATGTCCGGGCGAGTGGAATGGTCTGTCCCGGTTGTAATTTCCGCACCGCGCCCGGCCCGTCCTCGAGCGCGAGGTACCGGTCGCCGATCAGATTCTCGTAGCGCACCACGGCGCGGGTGCCTTCGGTCAGCGTCAGCCCGTTGTCGACGTCGAAGTCGACGGACACGGTGCCGTCCTTGTGCAGCGTCAGTTCCTTGACCTTGCCGACCTCGACGCCCGCGATGCGGACGAAGTTGCCGCCCTTGAGCCCGGACACGTTGGCGAACACCGCGGTGTAGACGCTGCGCGCGTCGAAGCGGAACTGCCCGAACACCGTGACCAGAGCGAACATGAAGACCAGGCACATCACGCTGAACAGCACCACCCGGGTGAGGGCCCGCGGGGTTCTCCCACTCATGGTGCGTCCTGTTCGGTCGGTATCGGTGGCGTCAACGGAGCCGGCAACGGTGGCGGCGGAGGCGGAGCCCCGGGCGGCGGCGGGTACAGCGGGGTGCCGTCGGGCGCGTACAGCGCGGCGCCGTACGGGGGCGCCCCGGGGTAGGCCGGCAACGGCCCGGGCGCGGGACCGCCGGGGTACCGGATACGCGGCGGTTCCGGGACGGCCTTGGTCACCGGGAAGTAGTTCGCGAAACCCGGGAAGCCGATGCCCGGGTTGGGCCGCACGTCCAGGCCGGTGCCGAAGCCGGTGTCGGTGACCAGGTACTTGACCGGGAAGTTCTTGCTGACGTCGGGCAGCGATCCGCAACTGGGCCGCCCGCCGGGTCCGCCCTTTGCGTTCACCCGGGGCAGGTGGTCCGGGTACCGGTAGGAGTCGTCGCCGAACAGCAGCGCGGCGTCCATGATGACCGATTTGCCGTTGCCGCCCAACGCGTCCCGGCCACCGTTGTCGAGGAACCACTGGGCGCCCTGGAACAGGCAGGTGTAGGTCGGCGAGTATGTCTCCAACAACTCGGTCGTCGGCATCAGCAGGTCGAGCGAGCGCACCAGGGCGGGCTGATTGCCGCCGATGACGTTGATGCCGGACTGCGCGAATCCGACCGATGACAGCAGCAGATCGTCCAGCGCGCGGGCGTTCGTGTCGATCGTCGTGCTGGTGGTGGAGAAAGAGTCCAGCACCGACAAGATGTCCTGAGCTGCCTTCGAATAGGCGTCGGCCGTCTGGCCGAAGAGCTGCCAGTCCCGCTGCACGGTGGGCATCCGCGGGTTCACGGCGAGCAGCACGTTGTTGGAGTCGGTGATGGCCTGACCGATGACGTCGCCCTTGCCGCGCACCGCCTGCGCCACCGCGGAGAGCACCGAGTTGAGTTTTGCCGGGTCGACGGACTGCACCACCGACTGCAGATTCTGGAACACCGTGTTGACCTCGACGGTGACGTTGCGCGACTTCAGCACGGCGCCCGGCTCGAGTGGCTGCGGGGAGCCGCCGTCCTCGGGCACCACGAGGTCGACGTACTTGGCGCCGAAGGCGGTGCTGGCCTTGATCTCCGCCTCGACGTTGCGCGGCAGGAACTGGAACTGGTCCGGATAGATCTTCAGCGTCAGCTTGGAGTTCTCGGATCCTTCCGCCGCGGCCTCGGTGCCGATGCCGTCGACCTCGCCGATCTGCACGCCGCGCAACTTCACCTTGGCGCCGTCCTCCATCACCAGGCCGGAGCGGTCGGACACCAGGGTGACCGGCACGAAACTCTTCGCCGCGCCGGTGAACAGCACGGCGGTCAGCGCCACCAGAACGATGACCACCACGAAGAGCACCGGCGCCCACCAGATCGGGTCGACACCGGAGCGCCGCGGTGAGTTGGTCGGCTGGCTGGTCACGCTCACCCCGACAGATGGAAGTTGCCGGACTGTCCGTACACGGACAGCGTGATGGTCAGCAGGATGAACACCCCGGCGGTGATCGAGGTGCGTACCGCACGTCCGACCGCCTCGCCGACACCTGCCGGGCCGCCGGTGGCGGTGAACCCGTAGTAGGTGTGCACCGCCATCACCGCGGCGGCCATCGCCAGCGCCTCGGTGAACGACCAGAACAGGTCCGTCGGGTGCAGGAAGGTGGTGAAGTAGTGGTCGTAGACGCCGCGGGACTGGCCGTAGATGACGGTGGTGCCGAACCGGGTGGCGAGGAACGACATCAGCACCGCGACGGTGTAGATCGGGATCACCGCGATGATGCCCGCCACGATGCGCGTCGACGCCAGATAGGTGACCGCGCGGATGCCCATGACCTCGAGGGCGTCGATCTCCTCGTTGATGCGCATGGCGCCCAGTTGTGCGGTCGCACCGGCGCCGATCGTCGCGGCCAGCGCGACACCCGCGGTCGCGGGTGCGATGAAGCGGACGTTGAGGAACGCGCCGAGGAAGCCGGTGAGCGCCTCGATACCGACATTGGACAGGGTGTTGTAGCCCTGCACGGCGATCAGCGCGCCGGTGGACAGGGTGAGGAAGCCGACGATCACCACCGTGCCACCGATCACCGCCAGCGCGCCGGTGCCCAGGCCCATGGTGGCGACCAGCCGCAACACCTCACCCGGGTAGCGGCGGATCGCGTCGGTGGTGGCGGCCAGCGCCTGTCCGTAGAAGGCGGTCTGCTCCCCCAGCTTGCGGGTCGTGCCGATCACGCGGTCCAACGTCGACGGTTCGCTCGCGAGCTCGCTCACGGCGCCACCTTCACGCCCAGCGCGGTGGCCAGGATGTTGATCAGGAACAGCGCCATGAACGCGAAGACCACCGTCTCGTTCACGGCGTTGCCGACCGCGGTCGGCCCGCCTCCGACGGACAGGCCCTTGTAGCAGGCGATCAGACCGGCCGACAGCCCGAACAGCAGTGCCTTGACCAGCGAGACGATCACCTGCGGCAGACCAGTCAGCAGCGTCAGGCCGAAGGCGAAGGCGCCGGGGGTGACGTCCTGGACGAACACCACGAAGAAGTAGCTTCCGGTCAGGCCGACGACGGCCACCACCGAATACAGCATCAGCGCAACGAATGTCGCAGCGATCACCCGCGGCACCACCAGCGCCTGAATGGGGTTCACACCGATCACCTTCATGGCGTCGATCTCTTCGCGGATCGTCCGGGCGCCCAGGTCGGCGCACATGGCGGTGGCGCCGGCGCCGGAGACGACGATCGCCGTGACGACGGGCCCGACCTGGGTGACCGACGCCAGGGCCGCCCCGGCGCCGGAGAGGTCACCCGCTCCGACCTCGATCAGGACGATGTTGAGCGTGAAGACGATGAGCACCGTGTACGGGATCGACAGCACCACCGTGGGCACGATCGACACCCGTGCGACGAACCAGATCTGGTCAATCAGCTCGCTGAAGGCGAACGGGCGCCGGAACATCGCGGCGAACGTCTCACCGGCGAGGACGAAGAAATCGCCCATCGACACGGCGGGTTTGGCGAAGGCGGTCCGGGTCACGCGCCCCCCTCGAGATGCTGCATCGGTCGTTGCATTGTCCAGCCGGGGCCGGTGCCGGCTCGACGAGGAGCGATGTCATGTCATCGCTCGGATTTCGTTGAGCTCGGAGGCAGACGCTAGGAAGGCGCTGATTTGCTGTCAACCGATGCGGCGACGCAAACGCGCACGTCAAATAGTGGAAATCGCTGGTTGGCGAACGCAACCGGTCCGCCGGGCACGGATTGAATCGGGTCGAGTTAAAAGACGCTGTATCGCTGAGGCCCGGGGCCTCCGTCATGCCGATTCCGCCGCCGGGGCACCCGACGGGGTCAACCGGTAGCCGACGCCGCGCACCGTCGTCACCATTCCCGCGCGGTCGCCGAGCTTGGACCGCAACCGCCGGACATGCGAATCCACCGTCCGCTCGGAGATTCCGGCCCGCGCCTCCCACACCTCGGTCAGCAATTCGGTGCGGGACACGGTGCGCCCGTTCGCACGATCCAGGTAGACGAGCAACTCGTACTCCCGGTGGGCCAACCGAATTCGTCGGCCATCGACGGTGACGGTGCGCCGGACCGGGTCGACGGCAACCCCGGCGACAGGCCTGTCGATCGACGGCGACACCCCGGAAGTGGCGGTGCGGACGACAGCGCCGGGGATCGTGGCGGCGATCAGCGCGCCGTACTGACCGACGAGGTCGAGGGCGTGCCCGGTCAAATCCGCGGGTTCACGGGGCACGTCGACGTGCAGCACGATCCGCACGGTGCCGGCGTCACAGCCGGCCGGCCGACCACCCTGGTACACGAGTTCACTATCACTACAGCGGGCCGTCGCGCCACCGGTTTGCCTCGCCGTGAGCGCAACTCAGAACGCGGCGATCACCTGGCCCCGGTAGGCGGCGCCGATGAAGGCGCGCGTCGAAGCACAGTTCAGCGCGGCGCCGAGCAGGCGGATGTCCGCGTCCTCACAGTTGTCGGGGCGGGCCACCAGGTATTCGGCGTAGGCGGGATTGCCGTGGTCGAACACCAGGGCCGCACCGGTGGGCACGCCGCGGCCCATCGCCTGGTTGCCGAACAGGAACGCGGCGTCGAAGTCGGCCAGTACGTCGGCGAGCAGCCAGCTGCTCAGTTCCTTGAGCACCAACTCGCGCGGGTTGTGTGTGACGTCGGCGATCGTCGCGGGCGCCGCACCGGACCGCTTCACCTCGATCATGTCCTCCCCGGCGAGCATCTCCAGCGCCCGGCCGATGTTCACCGGATCCGACGGCAGCGCGATCTCGGCGAACCTGGGGATGTCGGCCAGACCCGGCCAGACCGCCGAGTACAGGCCGAAGGGCTCGATGTGCACGGGCGTGATCGGCACCAGTCCCGCGCCGGTTCGCCGATTGAACTCCGCGAGGAACGGCAGGTACTGGAAGTAGTTGGCGTCGAGCCGGTGCGCGGCCACCAGATCGTTGGGCTCGTCGAACGACTCGAAGGTCTCGATCCGCAGGTCGACACCGTGACCGGCCAGCATCGGCTGGACATGCTCGAGGATCTCCGCATGCGGGACAGGTGAGGCGGCGACGCGCAGCGGCCGCATCCCGACACCGGCGATCGATCGCACGGTTCGGCTCACGGGGCCCGCCTCGTCACAGCCGCCGACCCTACCCCGCTTCGGACCGGTGCGGGTGTGACGCCGAATGTGCCCGATTGTGACGCCGAACGACTCACCGTGAACCGAACCATGGGAGTCACCGACGGTCTGTCCCTACCGTGCGGATACCGAAACACCGAAGGGGTCACCGCATGTCAGAAACCATCGCTCGCGTTCACGGTGTGGGCGACCCGCCCGACGCCCCCGCGCGCCGGCTGTCCGGAAACCTCGGCGTCGCGTCGATCGTGTTCATGGTGGTTGCGGCAGCCGCGCCACTCGGGGTGATCGGTGGCGTCGTGCCGCTGGGGATCGCCGGAGGCAACGGCGCCGGATTCCCGGCGACGTTCATCGTGGCGACGATCATCCTGCTGCTCTTCTCCGTCGGCTTCACCGCGATGACGCCCTACGTCCAGGAGGCAGGCGCCTTCTTCTCGTATGTTCGTGCCGCTCTTGGATTTCCGGTGGGAATCGGTGTCGCGTTCGTCGCGGTGGTGAGCTACCTGGCGATCGAGGCCGGTGTCTACGGTCTGCTCGGACCGGCCGGGGCCACCGTCGTCGAACTGTTCGGCGGGCCCACACTGCCCTGGTGGCTGTTCGCGGTGCTGGCCTTCGCCGTCACCACCTATCTGGGCTACCGCAACATCGCACTCTCCAGCAGGGTCCTGGCGGTTCTGCTGACCGCGGAGATCGCGATCGTCGCGGTGCTCGACGCCGTCATCGTGGTCCGCGGCGGCGACCACGGCCTGTCCACCGGCATCGTCGACCCCGATGCGATCCTGTCCGGATCACTCGGCATCGGACTGCTGTTCGCCATCATCAGCTACGTCGGCTTCGAGGCGACCGCGATCTTCCGCGACGAGGCGCGCACCCCGGAGCGCACCATCCCCCGCGCGACCTACGTCTCGCTGCTCCTGATCGGGGTGTTCTACGCGCTCACGAGCTGGGCGCTGATCTCGGGCTGGGGCGATGCGCAGGCACTCTCACAGGCGCAGAACTCCGGCGGGACGTTCCTGGCCGACACCGCGGCGCGCTACATCGGCGCGTTCGGCACCGACGTGATCACGGTGCTGTACTTCACCAGCCTGTTCGCCTGCATCCTGGCGTTCCACAACGTGGTCTCACGGTATGTGTTCACGCTGTCGCAGCGTCGCGTACTCCCCGCAGCTCTCGGTGACCCGCACACGAAACACGGTTCCCCGCATCGGGCGTCGCTGTGGATCTCCGGGGCGGTCGCCGTGAGTGTGGTGCTCGCCGTCGTCTTCGGTCTCGACCCGGCCGCACAGTTCTACACCTGGTTCGCGGGTGCGACGACCGTCGGCATCGTCGTGCTGCTCATCGCCACGAGCATCGCCGTGTTGGTGCACTTCGGCCGCGACCGGCGTGGGCACTCGCTGTGGCGGGTCCGGATCGCCCCCGCGCTGGGTCTCGTCGGACTGATCGGGGCACTCGCGCTGATCCTGGCCAACCTCGACGATCTCGTGGGCGGCTCGAGCGTGCTCGCCGTCATCATCGTCGGGCTGCTGGTGGTGGCCTTCGTCGCGGGCGTCGTCGTCGGCACCCGGGTCGGTGACCGCACGGTGCGGGCGGTGTCATGACCACCACCGCCGACCCCGTTCTGGACAGCGCCGACGACGCCGCGGCACAGCTGATCTCGGCGCTGGCCGAGGGCAGCGTGACCGAGGTGGAGATCGCGTGGAGCGACGCCTTCGGGCATGCCGCGGGCAAGCGGATCCCGGCCGACCGGTTCCTCGACCGGGCCAGGGGCATCGGATTCTCCTTCTGCGAGGCCGCACTCGGCTGGAACGCCGAGGGCACGGTCATCGACTCACTGCAGCTGACGAACTGGAGCGGCGGTTACCCCGACGTCTACGCCGTACCCGACCTGTCCACGTTCCGCCGGCTGCCGTGGCGTCCGTCGACCGGACACGTGTTGTGCGACATCGTCTCCCACGACCGATCGCCGTCGAAGCTGGACCCGCGCGCGGTGCTGCACCGGGTCCTGGACCGGCTGGCCGGCCACGGGTACACCGCCAAGGTGGGCGTGGAACTCGAGTTCTACCTGCTCGACCCCGACGGATCTCCGTTCCAGCGAGACATCCACGCCTACTCACTCGAGAACGCCAACGCCCTCGATCCCCTACTGGGCGAGCTGCACGACACCCTGACGCGGTTCGTGCCGCTGGAAGGCGTGCAGACCGAGTACGGGCCCGGTCAGGTCGAGACCAATCTGGTCTACGCCGACGCACTGCAGGCCGCCGACGACAGCGCACGCCTCAAATACGCCGCCAAGGAGGTGGCCCGCAGGCACGGCAAGGTCGCGAGCTTCATGCCGAAGCCGTTCGCGGACCAGTCCGGAAGTTCGGCGCACCTGCACATCTCGCTGTGGCGGGACGGCAGGCCCGCATTCGGGGCAAGCGACGGACACGAGAACGACACCGCACAGCACGCCATCGCCGGGCTGCTCAACCACCTGCCGGCGATCACCTTGTTCGGGGCGCACTCGGTGAACGCCTACCGGCGGTTCGAGCCGGACTCGTTCGCTCCGGCGACCGTCACCTGGAGCCGGGACAACCGCAGCGCCGCCGTGCGGTCGCTGGTGTCCGGACCGGCCGAGGAGAGCCGCATCGAATTACGCACCGGCGCATCGGATGCCAATCCCTACTGGCTGGTCGCCTCGGCGCTCGCCGCGATCGTGGCCGGGGTCGAGGCCGGCGACCGGCCACCGGACCGCGGGGACGGCAACCTCTACGAGCGTGGCGCGCCGCTGCCCGAGTCGCTCGGCGCGGCGCTGGCCGAGACGCTGCGCGACGACGTCATCGGTGAGATCCTCGGCGCCGACTCGGTGCTCGACTTCACCCTGATCGCCCGCAGCGAGTGGGTGGAGTACTCCCGTCAGGTCACCGACTGGGAGCGGCGACGCTACCTGGCGACGTCGTGACCGGTCCCCGCTTCGGGGTGTGGGCGCCGGTGTACGGAAATCACGGCGCCCGCAGGCATCCGGACGACGCTCCCGACGCCGGCTATCACCGCAACCGGGATGTGGTGCTCCGCGCCGAACGGGCCGGATACGACGCAACACTGTTGGCGCAGCACGTCATGCACCCGAGCAACGTCGAGGAGGATGTGCTCGAGACGTGGTCGACACTCGCGGCGATCGCCGAGGCGACGTCGACCATCGAGCTCATCGGTGCGGTGAAACCGCTGCTGTTCAACCCGCTGGTGTTCGCCAAGCTCGCCGCCAACATCGACGCCATCTCCGGCGGCAGGTTGAGCGTCAACGTGGTCTCCGGCTGGTTCCTGCCCGAACTCGCCGCCCTGGGGATCGAGGTCCCCGGTCACGACGACCGCTACGCCCACACCCGGCGCTGGCTGCAGCAGGTCGTCGAACTCTGGCAGGGCAAGGAGGTCGCCCTCGGTGCGCCCGACGGTCCACCGGCGCTGGTCCGGCGCGTTCCCGAACGTGTTCCCACCGTCTACGTGGGCGGTGAGTCCGCACCCGGCCGGGCGCTGGCCGCCGACCACGCCGACGTGTACTTCCTCAACGGCCGTCCGCTCGAGCAGACCGTCGACGTGGTCGCCGACCTGCGTGCCCGCCGCGGCGACCGGCCCGGTCTGCGGTTCGGCCTCTCGGCGTTCGTGATCGCCCGCGACACCGAGGCCGAGGCGCTCGCCGAGCTGCAGCACCTGCAGGCTCTGGTGGACGCGGAGTCCCGCCCGGAGATCTCGTCCGGCGCCGACCCTGCGACCGCGATGTACCAGGTGCTCTCGGGGACCAGCAGGGTCGGTTCGAACGGTGGAACACTGGCCGGCCTCGTCGGCAGCCACGCCCAGGTGATCGACCGCATCGCCGCGTTCCACGAGGCCGGGATCGAACTCTTCATGCTCCAATTCCAGCCGCTGGAGGCCGAACTGGACCGTTTCGCCGCCGAGATCATCCCCCGTCTCCGCTGACCGGAAGGCCCTCACATGACAGTCGCGCAGAGAACACTGCACACCGCGGGTGATCCGGGCTCGGTCGAGGATCGGCTGGCGCGGCTACCCGGCATCGTCGCCGCCCTGCGCGGAAACGACGCCGCCGCGGACCGCGAACGCATCCTGCAGTACGAGGCGGTCACCGCACTGCGGGACACCGGTGTGCTGGCGCTTCGCGTGCCCACCCGCTACGGCGGGCCGGGTGGCAGCGTCCGCGACGTGCTCACCGCGGTGATCACCATCGCCGGCGGTAGTTCGAACGTCGCGCAGGCGCTGCGGGCGCACTTCGGCTACAGCGAGCGCCTGTTGTCGAATCGCGCCACCGAAGCCGAACGGGCGGAATGGTTTCCCCGCATCGACGCGGGATTGGTGTTCGGCAACGCCGTCACCGACGCCCGCGGTGCCACGCCGGGCGGAGCCGACACGACGCTGCTCGCCGACCACGACGGTGTGCTGCGACTCAACGGGCACAAGTTCTACTCCACGGGCACGCTGTATGCCGACGTGGTCGCGGTGTCCGCGGTCGACCACGCCGGGCGCGACCTGCAGGCCGTCGTGCCGGTGGACCGCGACGGCGTCGAACTGTTCGACGACTGGGACGGATTCGGGCAACGCGTGACGGCCAGCGGTGGTACCCGGTTCACGAACGTGGCCGTCGAACCGGTCGAGGTCACCACCGTCACCGACGGCGCCCATCTCGGCCACAGCACGACCTTTCAGCAGCTGTACCTCGCCGCCGTGACCGCTGGCATCGGCCACGGTGTGCTCGACGACGCGGTGTCCTACGTGCAGACCAGGGCCCGTCCCGCGTCACACGCACTGTCGACGACTGCGGCGAAGGACCCGTTCATCGTCGAGGCGGTGGGCGACATCGCGGCAGCGGCGTGGTCGGCCAAGACGCTGGTGCTCTCGGCGGCAGACGAGATCGACCGCCTGGTCGATCGTGGCCTGCAGGACGACATCGACGCACTCGGCGCCGTCGCCGTGACGGTGGCCAAAGCGCAGCTGGTGTCCGAACGTCTCGTGCTGGCCGCCGCCGAGCGGCTGTTCGACACCGGCGGCGCCTCGGCGACCGCGCGCACCCTCAACCTCGACCGGCACTGGCGCAATGCCCGCACGATCGCGAGTCACAGCCCGCTGGCGTACAAGGCCTACGTGGCGGGCGACCATCACCTCAACGACGCGCCGCCACCCACCAATGGCTACTTCTGAATCACGCCGTCGCGAGCAGCCGCCACAGTCCGATCAGCCCGACCACGACGATCACCGCGCGCAGCGCTCCCGGTGACAACCTGCGTCCGTAATGTGCTCCGAGAAATCCGCCGGCCAACGATCCGACAGCGATCAGACCCGCTGCCGCCCAACTGATCCGGTCGAACGCGACCAGCGTGTACGCCGCTGCGGCGACGATGTTGACGATCAGCGACAACAGGTTCTTCGCGGCGTTCATCCGCTGCATCGACTCGGGCAGCAGCGCACCCATCGCGGCGATGAGCAGGATGCCCTGCGCGGCGGTGAAGTATCCGCCGTAGATCCCGACCACGAAGGTGGCGATCACCAGGGCGGCCATCCGGCCCCGGCTGATGTCGTCGACCGACCGGCCGCTGTCCTCGGCGCGGCGCCGCGCCCAGGCCTGAATACGGGGACCCACCAGCACCAGCAGCAGTGCGGCGATCAGCAGCACCGGTACCACCTGGACGAAGACCTTCTCGGGCAGGTGCAGCAGCAGCCACGCGCCGGCCAGCGCGCCGAACAGCGACCCCGGGATCTGCCACCGCAGCCGGCGCCACTGGCCGCGCAGTTCCCGGCGGTAGCCCCAGGTGCCCGAGACACCGCCGGCGACCAGTCCGACCGCGTTCGACATCGTCGCGGTCACCGGCGGATAGCCCAGCGCGACGAGGGTCGGGAAGGTGATCAGCGTGCCGGAGCCGACCACCGCGTTGATCGCGCCCGCTCCGACGCCGGCCAGCGCGATCAAGATCATGTCGAGGACGGGCACCGGACCACCCTAATCGGCAGCGACCGGTGTCCTCCGTCACGCTCAGCGCAACGGGCGGCGCCCGGAGATCACCGTCTCTGGCCGCGCTTCTCGCGCACCCGCACGTTGACCCGGATCGGGCTGCCCTCGAACCCGAAGGTCTCCCGCAGCCGGCGCTCCAGGAACCGGCGGTAGCCCGCCTCGAGGAATCCGCTGGTGAACAGCACGAAGGTGGGCGGACGCGTCGCGGCCTGGGTCGCGAACAGGATGCGCGGCTGCTTACCGCCGCGCACCGGCGGCGGGTTGCCCGCGACGACCTCTTTGAGGAAGGTGTTCAGCCGGCCGGTCGAGATGCGCGCATCCCAGGACGCGAGTGCCTGCTCGAGGGCGGGCACCAGCTTCTGCACCGCCCGGCCCGTCATGGCGGAGATGTTCACCCGCGACGCCCACTGCACCTGGGCGAGTTCGCGGTCGATCTCGCGGTCGAGCTGATAGCGGCGGTCCTCATCGACGAGGTCCCACTTGTTGAACGCCAGCACCAGGGCTCGTCCGGCCTCGATCACCATCGACAGCACCCGCTGATCCTGTTCGGTCAGCGGCTGTGAGGCGTCGATCAGCACCAGCACCACCTCGGCGGCGTCGATGGCGCCGTGCGTGCGGACCGATGCGTAGAACTCGTGGCCGCTGGCCTGGCCGACCTTACGGCGCAGCCCGGCGGTGTCGATGAAACGCCATGTCTTGCCGCCCAATTCGATCAGCGAGTCCACCGGGTCGACGGTGGTGCCCGCGACGTCGTGCACCACCGAACGCTGATCGCCCGCCAGCCGGTTCAGCAGCGAGCTCTTGCCGACGTTCGGCTTGCCGACCAGCGCCACGCGGCGCGGTCCGCCACCGGTCGCCGAGAACTCCGACACCGCGGGCAGGCTCTCCATCACCCTGTCGAGCAGGTCGGCGACACCGCGGCCGTGGATCGCGCTGACCGGGTGCGGCTCACCGACACCCATGGACCACAGCGCCGCCGCGTCGGCCTCACCGCGTTCGGTGTCGACCTTGTTGGCCGCCAGGAACACCGGCTTGCCGGATTTTCGCAGCATCCGTGCGGCGGCCTCGTCGGCGGTGGTCGCGCCCACCACCGCGTCGATCACCAGGATGATCGCGTCGGCGGTACGCATCGCCACCGCCGCCTGCTCGGCCACCAGCTGCTGCAGCCCCTTGGCGTCGGGCTCCCATCCGCCGGTGTCCTGGACGACGAACCGCCGGCCCGCCCACGTCGCGTCGTAGGAGACCCGGTCGCGGGTGACGCCGGGCACGTCCTGCACCACCGCCTCGCGCCGGCCCAGGATGCGGTTCACCAGCGTGGACTTGCCGACGTTGGGCCGCCCCACCACCGCGACGACCGGCGGCGGGGAGGACGCCTCCTCGATCGCCTCGGCGACATCTTCGGCGCCGATCTCCCATTCGCTCTCGTCGGCCCACGTGCCGTCGTCGGTCATTGCCGCACTCCCGTGCGCCGGGCCACCAGGTCGGTCAACGCCGCCACCACCTCGGGTTCGGTCATCGCGCTCGTATCCACCTGCACCGCGTCATCGGCAGCACGCAGCGGCGACACCGCGCGCGTCGAGTCGAGATGGTCGCGGCGCCGGACGTCGGCGAGCACGGTCTCGTAGTCGTCGGGCAGCCCGCTGGCCACGTTCTGGTCGTTGCGCCTGCGGGCGCGTTCCTCGGCCGACGCGGTCAGGAAGATCTTCAGGTCGGCGTCCGGCAGGACGACGGTGCCGATGTCGCGGCCCTCGACCACCACGCTGCCGGGACCCGCGGCCAGCTCGCGCTGCAGCCCCACCAGGCGGGCGCGCACCGCGGGCACCGCCGACACCGCGGAGACCGCTCTGGTCACCGCGTCGCCACGGATCTCACCGGACACGTCCTCGCCGTCGAGGTAGGCACGGTCCTCGTCGGGGTCGTAGCCCACCGACAGCGGCACCGCGGCGGCGGCCCGCTCGATGGCGGGCGTGTCGGCCAGGTCGACCCCGGCCCGCAGCACGGCCAGCGTGACGATGCGGTACATCGCGCCCGTGTCGAGATACCGTGCGCCCAGCGCCCTCGCCAGACCGCGGGACACCGAGGACTTCCCGGTGCCTGCCGGACCGTCCACGGCGATCGTCACGGCCTCGAGCACCGATCCCGTCACATCCCCACCGCCTTGTACAGCTCGCCGATTTCCTTGCTGGTCAGCACGCGGATGCTGCCGGGCCGCTGGTCTCCCAGGGTGACGGCGCCCAGTTCGGTGCGGACCAGTTCCTGCACCGGATAGCCGACCTCCGCCAGCATCCGGCGGACGATACGTTTGCGGCCCTCGTGCAGAGTCAGCCGCACCAGGGTCTTGCCCGGCACCGCGTCGACCACCGCGAAGTCGTCGACCCGCGCAGGCCCGTCGTCGAGCTCGACACCGTCGCGCAGCTTCTTGCCCACCCCACGCGGCATGGTGCCGAGCACCGTCGCCAGGTAGGTCTTCTGCACCTCGTAGGAGGGGTGCATCAGCCGGTGTGCGAGTTCGCCGTCGTTGGTCAGCAGCAGCAGGCCTTCGGTGTCGGCGTCCAGCCGGCCGACGTGGAACAGCTTCTTGTTGCCCCGTACCCGGTGTTCGACGAGATCGCCGACGCAGGGCCTGCCCCGGTCGTCGGACATCGTCGAGTGCATCCCGCGGGGTTTGTTGATCGCCAGGTGCACGAGCGTGTCGTCGAACCTCACCCGCACGCCGTCGACCCGGATCTCCGACACGTCGGGATCGACCCGGGTGCCCTGTTCGGTCACCACCCGCCCGTCGACCTCGATCCGGCCGTCGCGGATCATCCGCTCGGCGACCCGCCGCGAAGCCACCCCGGCCTGCGACAGCACCTTCTGCAACCGAATCCCCTCGGCGTCCGACTCGGCCATGTCAGTCCCGGTCCACGTCGAAGGACAGCGGCTGGTCGGGCGTGCGCCCGCCGCTGAGCTTGATGAAGCGCGGCTCGTCACCGAGTGACTCGCTGAGGTCGTCGATGACGTCGACGTCGGGCAGCAGCGGTGCGATGTCCGGCAGGTCGGTCAGTGACGACAATCCGAGGCGCTCCAGGAACAACTCGGTGGTCGCGAAGGTGGTGGCACCCGAATCGGGGTCGGTGCCCGCCTCGGTGATCAGCCCGCGGGCCACCAGCGTGCGCACCACCGCGTCGACGTTGACGCCACGGACCGCGCTGACCCGGGCGCGGGTCACCGGCTGCCGGTAGGCGACGACGGCGAGGGTCTCCAGCGCCGCGCGGGTCAGCTTCGACCGCGCGCCGTCGAGGACCAGCCGCTCCACATACGGGGCGAAGCGCGCGCGGGTGTACATCCGCCAGCCGCCGCCCGCCTCCCTGAGGTCGATTCCGCTGCCGCGCTCGCTCAACTCGGCGGCCATCTGTGCCAGTTTCGCGGCGATGCGATACGCCGGCTGCTCGGTGGCCGTCGCCAGCGCATCCACCGTCACCGGGGTGTCCACGACCAGCAGTAGCGCCTCGAGCACCGCTTCGAGTTCGGCGTCCTCGAGCTCCGGCGCGGTCGCGACGTCGATGCCGAGGTCGGTGTCTTCCCTATCGGTGTGGTTCACGTCGGCGCGGCTCAGGTCGTCGTGCACGGCGATGTCGTCGGTCATGGTTCTCGCTCTTCCACCGCGTCCGCGGTTGCCAGGTGTTCGCTGGTCGGCCGATCCCCGGTCCACGAAATCTGGAGCACACCAAGCGGTTCTGATTGGTCGAATGCTACCGCCCGCGCCCGGTACAGTTCGAGCAGCGCCAGGAACCTGCCGACGATCTCGATCGGACCCTGGCATTCCGCGACCAGTTCGGCGAACGTCGCCCACTCGCCGGGTCCCCGAATCTCCAGCAGCGACAACAGCCGCCTGGCCTGCTCGGGCACCGAGACCGCGGACTCGTGCATGTGTTCCATGGCCACCGTCGGCACCGGCCGCGGGGTGAAGACGGTCGCGGCGATCTGGGCGAACCGATCGGCGTCGACGCCGAGCATCACCTCCGGCAGCAGGTCGGCGTAGCGGTCCTCCAGCGACACCGCGCGGGGGTAGCTGCGCAGCGCCGCCGCCTCGAGTTCGGCGAACATCACCGCGACGTGTTTGTACGCCCGGTACTGCAGGAGTCGCGCGAACAGCAGGTCGCGCACCTCGAGCAGCGCGAGGTCCTCGTCGTCGTGCACCTCGCCCGAGGGCAGCAGCCGCGCCGCCTTGAGGTCCAGCAGCGTGGCCGCGACCACCAGGAACGCGGTGGTCTCGTCGAGCTCCAGCAGCGGACCGATGTCGCGGGTGTAGGCGATGAAGTCGTCGGTCACCTGGTGCAGCGCCACCTCGGTGACGTCGAGCCGGTGGGCGAAGATCAGCTGCAACAGCAGGTCGAACGGACCCTCGAAGTTGTCCAGACGCACCCGGAATCCGGTCTGACCGCCGGCGTCCGGCTCGCCGTTCCCATCGGCTGCGGCGTCGGTGCTCACCCGCCGAACCGGTGGATGACTTCCCGTGCCAGCGCCCGATATGCTTCGGCGCCACCGGATTTCGGCGCCCAGGTGGTGATCGGCTCGCCTGCCACGCTGGTCTCGGGGAAGCGGACGGTACGGGTGATGACGGTGTCGAACACCAGATCGCCGAAGCGCTCGAGCACCCGTGCCATCACCTCGCGGGAGTTGACGGTGCGGGGGTCGTAGCGGGTGATCAGGATGCCGCTGATGGACAGCCGCGGATTGAGCCGGTCGTGCACCTTGTCCACGGTATCGGTCAGCAGAGCCAAGCCGCGCAGCGAGAAGTACTCGCACTCGGTCGGGATGATCACGCCGTCGCTGCACGCCAGCCCGTTGACGGTGAGCAGGCCCAGCGACGGCTGACAGTCGATGAGCACGTAGTCGTAGCGGTCCAGCACCGGGTAGAGCGCCCGGCCCAGTGTCTGTTCGCGGCCGACCTCGTTGACCAACTGGATCTCCGCCGCCGACAGGTCGATGTTGCTGGGCACCAGGTCCAGTCCCTTGACCCGGGTGTTGATCAGCACGTCGTCGATCGACACCCGCGGTTCGACCAGCAGGTTGTGGATCGTGTGGTCGAGCTCGTAGTGCGGCACCCCCAGGCCGGCCGACAGCGCGCCCTGCGGGTCGAGGTCCACCAGCAGGACCCGGCGACCGTACTCGGCGAGGCTGGCGCCGAGGTTGATCGTCGAGGTGGTCTTGCCGACACCGCCCTTCTGATTGCACATCGCGATGACCTTGGCGGGGCCGTGCGTCGTGCGTGGCGCGGGTTCGGGAACGGTGCGCACCGCCCGGCCGGTGAGGCCGGCCTGCGCCGGTGGGTCGGCGCCGCCGCCGTCCTCACTCATATCTCGGCCATGGCGAACATCCGGGCAAGTTTAACGGCGCGACGCTGCGGAAACAGGCAGACCCGCGGGCGACATGGGCTGTGGACGTCGTGTACCGACCTTCACGGAGGGCCAGATGGGCCGGATCGCGGCGCGGCGGACGGTCCCGTGTGGTCGATCCCCGGCTATCGCGCACGCGGGTGGGCGCCCGCCCACACCTCACGCAGCGCGTGCACCGTGACCATCGTGTAGATCTGCGTGGTGGTCACCGAGGCGTGGCCGAGCAGTTCCTGGACGACGCGGACGTCGGCGCCGCCGTCGAGCAGATGGGTCGCGAAGGAATGCCGCAGCGTGTGCGGTGACACCGCCGCCGTGATCCCGGCGCGCTCCGCCGCGTCCTGCAGCACCTGCCAGGCGCTCTGCCGAGACAGCCGCCCGCCCCGGACGTTGAGGAAGATCGCCGGCGTGCCGCGGCCGCGCCGGGCCAGATCGGGCCGGCCCCGCACCAGGTAGGCGTCCAGCGCGCTGACCGCGGGCCTGCCGATCGGCACCAGCCGCTGCTTGCCGCCCTTCCCGCGCAGCAGCACCGACCGCGCATGGGTGTCGACGTCGTCGACGTCCAGCCCGACGGCCTCGGAGATGCGGGCGCCGGTGGAGTACAGCAGTTCCAGCATCGCGCGGTTGCGCAGCGTCAGGGGGCCGTCGGCGTCGCTGTCCCCGCCTGCGCCGTCGAGCAGCGCGAGCACCTCGTCGACGGTCAGGCTCTTGGGCAGCCGGCGTGAGGGCGTGGGCGGCTTGACCGCACGCGCCACGTCGACGTCGGTCAGGCCTTCCGACGCCGCGAACCGGTGCAGCCCGCGCACCGCGATCAGCGCACGGGCCGCGGAGACGGCCGACAGCGCGGCGGAGCCCGCCGCCGGGTCACCGCGGCGCAGGGCCATCAGGAAGTCGCTGACATCGGTCTCGACGACCGCGCCGAGGTCGTCGATCCCGCGGGCGTGCAGATGGTCGGCGTAGCGGCGGAGGTCACGCCGGTAGGAGCTGAGCGTGTTGGCGGCGACGCCGCGTTCGATGGCGAGGTGGTCGAGGTAGCCCTGCAACTGACCGTCGAGCACCGACCCCAGGCCCGGCGGCGAGCCGCCCGCACCCAGCGCCGGTGTGACCATCAGTGCCCTTTCCGGCGCGCGAACGCCGTCGGCCGGTCGATCCACTGCGCACCGACCGGGCGGAGCCCGTCACGGTCTCCGACGGTGTTGGCCGCCAGGATCCCCGCCACGGCGATCGAGTTGACGATCTCTCCGCGGAGCACCATACGGACGGCCTCCGACAGCGGAACGCGCTCGACGGTGAGGTCGGCCTCCTCGTCGTGGGCGTCCGGCCGCCCGACGTCGGACAATCCCGTCGCCAGGTACACCCGCACGCTCTCGTCGCTGAAACCGGGCGCGGAGTCCAGATCGACGAGCACCGACCAGGCGTCGGCGGTCAGGCCGGCCTCCTCCTCGAGTTCCCGGGCGGCGCTGATGTGCGGCGCCTCGTCGCCGGCGTCCAGCAGGCCGGCGGGCAACTCCCACAGCCTGCGGCCGAAGGGATGGCGGTACTGGTACACCAGCACGACGTTGTCGGCCTCGTCGAGTGCCACCACCGCGACGGCGCCGTAGTGCTCGACCACCTCGCGTCGTGCCGTCGTGCCGCCCGGCATCCGCACCTCGTCGGCGCGCAGCGCGAAGATCTTGCCGACGTAGACGGTCTCGCTCTCGACGGTCTCGAAGTCGTGCTCAGCCACGGGCGGCATGCTCTTGGAGGAACTCGGCCTGATCGCCGGCCGCCTCGGCGCCGTTGGAGCGCTCGGGGATCTCGACGGGCAGTCGCTCGGCGGCCTTGTACTCCAACGCCGCGCCGATGAACGCGGCGAACAGCGGGTGCGGGCGGGTGGGCCTGCTCTTCAGCTCGGGGTGGGCCTGCGTGCCCACGAGGAACGGGTGCACCTCGGGGCCGTACTCGACGAACTCGACCAGATGGCCGTCGGGCGACGTGCCGGAGAAACGCAGACCGCTGGCCGCGATGCGGTCGCGGTACTCGTTGTTCACCTCGTAGCGGTGCCGATGCCGCTCGGACACCTCGGTGGCCTGGTAGGCCTGCGCGACGATCGAATCCGGTTCCAGCACAGCCGGATACGCGCCGAGCCGCATGGTGCCGCCCAGGTCCGCCTCGCCGGCGACCGCATCGCGCTGGTCGGCCATCGTGGAGATCACCGGGTCCGCGGTCGCCGGGTCGAACTCCGCGGAGTTGGCGTCGGCCAGCCCCACCGAGCGCGCCGCCTCGATGACGATGCACTGCAGGCCCAGGCACAGCCCGAGTACCGGAAGGCCCCGTTTGCGGGCGTAGCTGATGGCGCCGATCTTGCCCTCGATGCCGCGGATGCCGAATCCGCCGGGGATGAGCACCCCGTCCACATCGCCCAGTGCCAGGGCGGCTCCGTCGGCCTCGCAGTCATCGGAGGCGACCCACCGCATCTCCACCTTCGCGTGGTGCTTGAAGCCGCCCGCGCGCAGCGCCTCGGCGACCGACAGGTACGCGTCGGAGAGGTCGATGTACTTGCCCACCAGCGCGATCCGCACCGTCTCCTGCGGTTCGTGCACCCGCCGCAGCAGGTCGTTCCACTGCGTCCAGTCGACGTCGCGGAACGGCAGGTTGAGCCGGCGCACCACGTAGGCGTCGAGTTCCTCGCGGTGCAGCACCTTCGGGATGTCGTAGATGGACGGCGCGTCCGGTGTGGAGATGCAGCCGTCGATGTCGACGTCGCACATCAGCGCGATCTTGTTCTTCAGCGCTTCCGGCACGTCGCGGTCGCAGCGCAGGATGAGTGCGTCGGGCGTGATGCCGATGCTGCGCAGGGCCGCCACCGAATGCTGAGTCGGCTTGGTCTTCAACTCCCCCGACGGCGCCATGTAGGGCACCAGCGAGCAGTGCAGGAAGAAGCAGTTCTCCCGGCCCACCTCGTGGCGGACCTGGCGGGCCGCCTCCAGGAACGGCAGCGACTCGATGTCGCCGACCGTGCCGCCGACCTCGGTGATGATCACGTCGGGCCGGTTGCCGTCGGCGTCCGGAATGGCCATCGCGAGGATCCGGCTCTTGATCTCGTCGGTGATGTGCGGGATCACCTGCACGGTGTCGCCCAGATACTCGCCGCGCCGCTCCTTGGCGATCACGGTCGAATACACCTGACCGGTGGTCACATTCGCCGAGCCGGAGAGGTTGCGGTCCAGGAACCGTTCGTAGTGTCCGACGTCGAGGTCGGTCTCGGCGCCGTCCTCGGTGACGAACACCTCACCGTGCTGGAACGGGTTCATGGTGCCGGGGTCGACGTTGAGGTACGGGTCGAGCTTCTGCATCGTCACCTGTAACCCGCGGGCGGTGAGCAGCTGGCCCAGGCTGGAGGCCGTCAGCCCCTTGCCCAGGGAGGACACCACGCCGCCGGTGACGAAGAGATGCTTGGTGGCCGTTTGCGGGTGCTTGCGTAACGATGGCAAGAGCGACCTCCGTGATGACCGGCGCAGGACGATGCAAGGACTGCTGGGGCCTGCCGACCCACGGAACCCCACCCTAACAGCGAGTCCGACATGACGTCACTGACGCGCCGTAGCTGCGACCGACGGGGTCGGCCTATTGGGGAACGGTGACCGAGGTGGCGCCCTGCCCGATGCCGTACTGGCCGGGCCGTCCGCCGTTGACGAGGTCCTGCACGGCCAGCACCGCGGTGAGACGCCCGGACTCCGCGTCGACGTCGTCGACCGTGCTCACCGCCGCCGACAGCGCGGCATCGCTCCTGGTGACCGCCACCGATCCGGTGCCCGACGCCGACCCGTCGCGGCCGACCAGCACGGTGCCCGACCCGTGTTGTGCCAGGCCCGCCGCGAACCTCGCGACGGTCGCGCCCCGATTGCCCGCATCGTCGGCGAGCCCGGCGCCGGTGACGACCACCGCCGCGTTGGCGGCGCCGATGCGCTGGTCGCCGTAGGTGAGGAAGCCGGTGTCACGAAGCGCGGCCAGCACCGTGTCGCGGGACATGTCGTCGACCGCAGGCGCATCCGGTTTGCCTGTGGTCAGCAGGGCGATGCCCAGCAGGTCCCCGGCCTGGGAGCCCTGGTCCACCGACGTCGTCTTGAGCTGGGTGCCGGCGGGCACGATCGGCGAGTTCACCACCGAGAGCAACTTCTCCGCGGAGTTGGCCTCGACGAACTCCTCGGTGAGCGCCACGGTGCCGGTGACCGAACCGCCACCCTGGCCGATCAGCCGCGACAGCGCCTCGACGTCGTCGTCGGCGGCGTCGGGTGTGCGGAACAGCACCACCGACTTGCCGCCCAGCGCGTCACGCAGGATCCGCTGCGACATCTGCGCGTCGAATTCGGCGGCGGCGCTGAGCCTCTCGTTCAGCCCGTTCTTCTCGCCGGTCAGCGTGTCGATCTGGTGCTGCAGATCCTGTTTGTCGTCACGAAGTCCGGACAGCACCGTGCTGGACAGCAGGCCGGATCCCAGCGCTACCCCGATCGCCAGCGCGAGGAACACCGCGGCCAGCGAGATCGCATGCGCGCGAAGCGAGATCATCGATACCCCTCAGGTGATCAGACTCTGGATCCACAGCGTGAACCGGTTCCAGTACTCCACGACCCAGTCGATGACGGCTGCGTCGGCCCGCGACACCCACAGCGCTGCGATCACCGCGACCAGCATCGCCATGATCAGCAGCGCGATGGCGCCACCGGAGACCCTGCTGCGGTACAGCGTGGCGACGGCCTTGGCGTCGACGAGCTTCTCGCCGACCTTGAGGCGGGTCAGGAACGTCGAGGGATTGCTGTGCTGGCGGGACCTGTCGAAGAACTCCTCGATGCTCGCGGAGTGGCCGACCGTGACGATCAGCGACGCGCCGTGGTGGTGGCTCAGCAGCAGCGCCAGATCGGCCGCCGACCCGGCCGCGGGGAAGGTCATCGCGCCGACACCGAGGTCCTGGATCCGCTCCAGGCCGGCGGCGTGGCCGTCGGCGTCGGCGGGCAGGATCACCTGGGCTCCGCCGCGCAGCGTCTCGGCGCTGATCCGGTCGGGATCGCCCACGATCAGCGCCGGCCGGTAACCCGCCTTCCGCAGCACGTCGGCGCCGGTGCCGACACCCACCAGCACGGGCTGATACTCCTTGAGGAACGGCTTGAGGGCCTTGAGGTCTTCGGCCGCGTCGGGTTCCTCGGCGACGATCACCACGTGACGCCGGTTGATGTCGACGTCGATGTCGGGGATGCCGATGCCGTCGATGAGCAGCGGGCTCTCCGAGCGGATGAACTCGATGGTGTTGCCGGCGAAGGCTTCCAGATGTGCGACGAGGCCGCTCTTGGCCTCGTGCATCAGCTCGTTGATCTCCTGGTCGGTGCGCTCGGTGCCCAGCGCCAGGCGACGGTCACCGGAGTACACGCCGCCGTTGTGCAGGCGCACCCGGGCGCCGTCCTTGACCTTCTTGAAGACGTCCGGTCCGGTCTCGTCGATGAGCAGCACGCCGTTGGCCACCAGCACCTCGGGCCCGAGGTTGGGATAGCGGCCGGAGATCGACGGCGACGCGTTGACCACACCCGCGACGTTGGCCTCGACGAGTGCGTCGGCGGTGATGCGGTCCAGGTCGAGCGCGTCGATCACGACGATGTCGCCGGGTCCCACACGACGGAGGAGCCGGTCGATGTCGCGGTCGACTCGTGCGGTTCCGGTGAGGCCCGGGCGCGTGCCGGCATTTCGGGTTAGCAGCGCTGACATCTTCATGCGGCGATTCTGTCGGGCAACCCTCAAGTAGAGGTGGAGGCGCGCCGTAACATCTGCCTCAGAAGTAACGTTCTGTCACAGCTGTCACATCAGTGGGCGGCGGTGCGCTCCTGCTGTGCGGCGTCGAGGAGTTCGCGCGCGTGGGCCCGTCCGCTGTCGGATTCGCCGAGCCCGGCCAGCATCCGCGCCAGTTCGGCGACCCGGTCGTCGTCGTCGATGCGGCGCACACCGCTGGCCTTGCCGCGGCCGCCGCCGTCGACCACCAGGTGCGCGTCGGCGTACGCGGCGACCTGCGGCAGGTGGGTGACCACGATGACCTGGTGAGTGCGCGCCAACCGGGCCAGCCGGCGCCCGATCTGGACGGCCGCGCGGCCGCCGACACCCGCATCCACCTCGTCGAACACCATCGTGGTTCCGGCGTCGGACGCGGCGAGGACGACCTCGAGCGCGAGCATCACCCGGGACAGCTCGCCGCCCGACGCACTCTTGGACAACGGGAGGACGTCGGTGCCGCGGTGGGCGGCGAAACCGAACTCGACGGCGTCGACACCGTCGTGTCCGGCATGCACGACCGTGCCGTCGGCCAGTGTCAGCGGCGCGGAATCATCGGCTCGCGCCGGAAGCGCTGCCACGGTGAGGGTGAAGTCGGCACCGGTCATCGCCAGTCCGGACAGCTCGGCGGTGACCGCCTTCGCCAGACCTTTCGCCGCCTTGGCGCGCACTCTGGTCAGCTCCGCCGCCGCCGCGACGACGTCGGTCTGCAGTTCGCGCACCCGCTGGTCGAGGCCGGCGAGCGCCTCTTCGGACACGTCGAGCTGGTCGAGTCGGTCGCGCGATTCGCGGGCCCACGCCAGCACTCCGTCGATGTCGGCGGCGTACTTGCGTGTCAGCGTCCGCAACTCGGCCTGTCGTGAAAGCTTCGTCTCCAACGTGCTGGCGTCGCTGGGAAGTTCGGCCAGGAAGTCGCCCAGCTCGCCGGCCACGTCGTTGATCACCGCGAGCGTCTCTGCCAGCCTGCCGCCGAGGGCGCGCAGCGCGGCGTCGTCGGTGCTCTCCAGCGCGGCCCGGGCGTGACCCAACCCGTCGACGGCCGACGACTCCCCCGGCGCGGCGGCGTCGTCGAACACCCCGGCGAGCGCGGTGCGTGCGGTCCGGGCGGCTTCGCGCAGCGCATCGAGCTCCGACAGGCGGCGGATGTCCTCGACGAGCGTCTCGTCCTCGCCGGGTTGCGGGTCCACCGCGTCGATCTCGTCGAGGCCGAACTTCAGCCGGTCGGCCTCCAGGGTGAGCTCACGCGCCCGCTCGCGGCGGTCAGCGAGGTCGCGGCGGGCGGTCAGCCACGCCTCGCGCGCCGCGCGGTACTTCTGCAGCGGCTTGTCCACGCCGGCGAACCGGTCGAGCGCCGCGCGCTGCTCCTCGGGCCGCATCAGCCGCAGTTGGTCGTTCTGGCCGTGCAGCGTCAACAGCTCGGTGGTGAAGGTGCTCAGCGATTTCGCAGGCACACTGCGGCCGCCGAGATAGGCGCGGGACGGGCCGTCGCGGCTGACCGAACGCGCCGCGATGACGCTGCCGTCGTCGTCGCGCTCGGCGCCGCAGGAGTCGAGGATGCCGTCGACACGGCCTGCCGTTCCGTCGCCGAGGTCGGTGGTGGTGAATCGCCCCTCGACCACGGCTCGGCCCGCACCCGACCGCACCCTCGTGGCGTCGGCACGGGCGCCGCCGAGCAGGTGCAGGCCGGTTACAACCATCGTCTTGCCCGCGCCGGTCTCGCCGGTGAGCACGGTCAGCCCCCGGTCGAACTCGGCGGTGGCGGCGCTGATGGCGCCCAGCGACTCGATTCGGATTTCAGCCAGCACCGGTGACTACTGCCCCCGCCAGCCGGTCACGGGCAGCCGGAACTTGCGCACCAGGCGGTCGGTGAACGGCGCGCTGTCCAGGCGCACCCATTTCAACGGCGTGCCGCAGCGGGTCACCTCCAGCCGGCCGCCCGCCGGCAGCACCATCTCGCGACGGCCGTCGCAGAACACCGTCGCGTCGTGGCCGTCGCCCTCGATCTCGATGGCGATCGCCGCGTCCGGGCTGGTGACCATCGGCCGGGCGAACAGCGCATGCGCATTGTTCGGCACCACCAGGATCGCCTCGAGATCCGGCCACAGCACCGGGCCACCGGCCGAGAACGCGTAGGCGGTGGACCCCGTCGGCGTCGCCACCAGGACGCCGTCGCAGCCGAACGCCGACACGGGCCTGCCGTCGACCTCCAGCACGGCGCCGAGCACGCCCAGACGCGGTCCCTTCTCCAGGCTCGCCTCGTTGAGCGCCCACCCCCGGTGCAGGATCTCGCCCCCAGCGCGGACCACCACGTCGAGCGTCATCCGCTCCTCGATGCGGTAGTTGCGGTTGATGACGTGGTCGAGGACGCTGTCGAGGGCCTCCAGCTCGGCCTCGGCGAGGAAGCCGATTCGGCCGAGATTGACGCCGAGCACCGGGATTTCGACGTTCCGGGCGAGTTCCGCGGCGCGCAGGAACGTGCCGTCACCACCGAGGCCGAGCACCAGCTCGCAACCCTCGGCGGCCCGCTCTTCGGCGTCGACGACCTCGAACCCCGCACCGAGGGCGCCCATCTCCTCGGGCGCCAGATGCAGCGGGGCCTTGTCGACGGCCTGCGCGGCGAGCACCCGGAGCCCGACTCCGTTGTTGCTCAACACCTTCTGCACCCGCCGGACAACGTCGATGGCGTCCGGGCGCCCGGTGTGCACCACCATGAGCATGGTTCGTTCGACCGTCATTGCGGCCCTTCCGTCACCGCACGCGTCACCGCGTGCTCGAGGTCGCCCGCGGCCAAGGCGTCGTCCGCGCCGCTGCGTAGCCAGAGGAAGTACTCCACGTTGCCCGACGGGCCGGGCAGCGGGCTCGCGGTGACGCCGGCGGTGTGCCAGCCCAGTCCGGCGGCGCGGTGTGCGACCTGCAGCACCGCCTCGGCCCGCAGGCCCGGGTCGGAGACCACTCCGCCTGCGCCGACCCGGCCCCTGCCGACCTCGAATTGCGGCTTCACCATGGGAACGATATCGGCGGCGGGTGACGCGCAGGCGGTCAGCGCAGGCAGCACGGTGCCCAGTGAGATGAACGAGAGGTCGGCCACCACGAGGTCGACCGGACCGCCGATGGTCTCCGCGGTGATCTCGCGCACGTTCGTCCGCTCCAGCACGGTCACCCGCTCGTCGGACCGCAACGACCAGGCCAGCTGTCCGTATCCGACGTCCACGGCGACCACCTCGCGGGCGCCGCTGTCGAGCAGCACCTCGGTGAACCCGCCGGTCGACGCGCCCGCATCCAGGCAGCGCCTGCCGTCTGCGGAGAGGCCGAACGCCGACAGCGCGCCGATCAGCTTGTGTGCGCCGCGCGAGACCCAGGTCCGCTCTGCGGCGGTCACGGTCAGGTTCGCGTCCACGGCGATCGCCGTCGCCGCCTTCGCCGCCGGCATCCCGTCGATGGACACTCGGCCCGCGCCGATCAGTTCGGCCGCCTGCTGGCGCGACCGCGCCAGTCCGCGCCGCACCAGTTCCGCGTCAACACGAGCGCGCCGTGCCACGTGCGCTCACCTCTCGAAGCCCGAAGCGGCCGCGGGACCCCGGTCCACCGCCTCGAGCGCATGTACCAGCAGATCGTGGGCCTGCTCCAGCTGCGCAGCGATCGCGTCGACCTCCGCGTCGGCCAGTTCGGCCGAATCGGGGCCGACATCGGGCAACTCGGCGAGCCGAGCCGCGATCTCGGAGCGGATCTGATCGGGGTCGGTAATCATGTCGACGTTCACGCTAGTCGATCGGCCATCACAGCAGCGACAGGTGCTGCAGCGCCTCCCGTGCGGTGTCGTCACCGGCGTCGATAGTCAGCGAATCCCCAGCGATGTCCGCCGACCACACCGCGTCGGCCAGGGCCCGCAGCACCGACAGGCCGTCGCCGTGGTCGTGACCGGTCGCGCGGACCGTGACCGCGGTGGTGTCGACGTCGACTTGCCACCCGGGGTGCGGTCCCACACGCAACTCGTCGGCGGGCCGCGTGAGTGAGCGCAGGTCGGCGCCGATGAAACCGGGACGCAGGTCGACGGGTGCGCGCACGGTGTCGTCGGCGGTGCTGACGCCGCTGAGCACGAGAAGGCTGGGCAGGCCTGCGGCGTTGGCGCCGGCGATGTCGGTGTCGAGGCGGTCGCCAACAGTGAGCGGGGTGGCGTAGCTGCCCCGGCTGAGCGCATCGGAGAACAGCGTGGGCTGCGGCTTGCCCGCCACCTGCGGCTCCTGGTTGGTGGCCGCCCGCAGCGCCGCGACCATCGAACCGTTGCCGGGCAACAGGCCGCGCTCGGACGGCAGTGTGAGGTCGACGTTGGCCGCCACCCACAGGGCGCCGGCCCTGATGGCGAGCGCCGCCTCGGCGAGATCGGACCAGCCGGTCTGCGGGTTGTGGCCCTGCACTACGGCGACCGGGTCGTCGTCCGCCGAGCGGACCGGCCGCAGTCCGCGGCCGGCGACCTCGTCGGCCAGCGCCTCGGTGCCGACGATCAGCACCTTGGACTCGGGCGGAAGCTGGTCGGCCAACAGACTGGCCGCGCTCTGCGCGCTGGTGACGACATCGTCGGCGTGGGCTCGGAACCCCAGCTCGGACAGGTGTGCGGCGACGTCACCGGGGGCGCGGGAGGCGTTGTTGGTGACGTAGAGGACCCGTGCCTCGACCGCCGCAAGCGTGTCGACGGCGCCGGTCGTCGGCTCGTGGCCGCGGAAGACGGTGCCGTCGAGATCGAGCAGCAGACAGTCATGTTGCGCTGCAATGCTTGTCACGACCGACTCAGCTCAGCTCGGTGATGCGGTCTTCGGCGTCGGTGGCGCCATCGAGGTCGGCGGCGGCGGCATTGATGAACCACTGCAGTGCCTCGTCGCGACGGTCGAGCGCGAGCAGCGTCTCGGCGTAGACGTAGAAGAGCCGGGCCGCGGTCTGACCGGTCCGGGTCCGGTCGAGCGGAGGCGAGGAGAGAATCGCCAGCGCCTGTTCGACCTGACCGAGGTCGGACCTGGCACCGGCGACGACGATCCGCAGTTCGTCGGCGTCGTCGCCGGTCAGCTGCTCGGCTTCGGGGCTCCGTGCCAGTTCGATCGCGCGCTCGGGCCGGCCGATGCCGCGTTCACAGTCGGCAATCAACGCAAGGAGCGGCGACTTGCTGCCCATCCGGCGTGCCGCGCGTAGTTCAGCGAGCGCCTGATTCCAGTCACCGCAGTGATAGGCCGCGATGCCGACGGCCTCCCGCACCGCCGCGAGCCGGCTCGACCGGGCACGGGCCGCCCGCGCATGCTCCAGTGCGGCCTCGGGGTCCTCGTCGAGCAGTGTGCCTGCGGCCACCAGATGGCGGGCGACGAAGTCGGCGGTGGACTTGTCGAGCGTGGTGAGTTCGCGGCGGACCTCCGGATTCAGCTGTTTGGCCTCGATGTCCCGAGGAATGGGGGGTCCCGCCTGGTCGGTACCCGCGGGCTGTGCGCTGCGGGCCCTTCCGGGTCCCGACGACCGCGGCGCCGAACGCTGATTGCGTGGCCGGCCGCCGTCCGAGGTCCGTCCGGGTCGCTGGTCGCCGCGTCCGCTGTGCCTGTCGTCGCCCACGTGTGCCTTCCGCTGGTTGCCCCGCCCGAAGTTTACGGCCACGGCGCATTCGGCGACAATTTGGCTTTCGAAAAATGGCGCCGGATAGAAAGAGAATCACCCCCCACGTGAACGTGGGGGGTGATCCTTAAATGGTGTTCGGCGGTGTCCTACTTTTCCACCCGTATGGGTAGTATCATCGGCGCTGGCAGGCTTAGCTTCCGGGTTCGGGATGGGTCCGGGCGTTTCC
>NZ_JBMVDG010000007.1:0-322766 GCF_049541695.1 Mycobacterium sp. NPDC050041
CACTCCCCGCCTTCAAACACCAAACGCACCAAACCGAAACCAACACACCGGTATACGAAGGGGCGGCCGCAACGACGGTTGCGGCCGCCGCTTCATCCTGCCCACTTGACAAACTGATCCCCATATCAGCGATTTCGGCGCGGAAACGTTCGCTCGGCGAACGTGAGCGCGCCGAAATCACACGTCAGTCGCCGTCCTTGACCTTCGCCATCGCGAGCACGTCGAGGCGCTTGTCGAGCTCCTCGATCGACAGCTTGTCGCCGATCAGGCCGCGGTCGATGACCGTCTGGCGGATCGTCTTCTTCTCCTTGAGCGCTTCCTTGGCGACCTTGGCCGCCTCCTCGTAGCCGATCGCAGAGTTCAGCGGCGTCACGATCGACGGCGACGACTCGGCCTGCTCGCGGATGTGGTCCTCGTTGGCGACCAGGCCGTCGACGCACCGCTCAGCGAACAGCCGCGACACGTTGGTCAGCAGCTTGAAAGACTCCAGCAGGTTGCGGGCCATCATCGGGATGTAGACGTTGAGCTCGAACGCGCCGGACAGCCCGCCGACGGCGATGGCCGCGTCATTGCCGATGACCTGCGCGGCGACCTGCGTGACCGCCTCCGGCAGAACAGGATTGACCTTGCCGGGCATGATCGAGCTGCCCGGCTGCAGGTCGGGCAGCTGGATCTCGCCGAGCCCGGTCAGCGGCCCTGAGCCCATCCAGCGGATGTCGTTGGCGATCTTGGTCAGTGACACCGCGATGGTCTTCAACGCGCCGGACGCCTCGACCAGCCCGTCGCGTGCCGCCTGCGCCTCGAAAGAGTCCTTGGCCGTGGTCAGTTCGGCCACGCCGGTCTGGTTCACCAGCACCTCGACGACCTTGGCGCCGAACCCGTCGGGGGCGTTGAGTCCGGTGCCGACGGCGGTGCCGCCGATCGCCAGCTCGCCCAGCCGGGGCAGCGTCGCCTTCACACGTTCGATGCCGGCCTCGATCTGGCGGGCATAGCCGCCGAACTCCTGGCCGAGCGTCACCGGCACCGCGTCCATCAGGTGCGTGCGGCCCGACTTGACCGCGGTGCGCCACTGCCGCGCCTTGCCGGCCAGCGACTCGTGCAGCACCTCCAGCGCCGGAATCAGGTGCCGCACAGCAGCTTCCGTCGCCGCGATGTGTGTGGCGGTCGGGAAGGTGTCGTTCGACGACTGTGACATGTTGACGTGGTCGTTCGGGTGCACCGTGACGCCGTTCTGCGCGGCGATGCTGGCGATCACCTCGTTGGTGTTCATGTTGGAGCTGGTGCCCGACCCGGTCTGGAAGACGTCGATCGGGAACTGGTCGTCGTGGCGGCCGTCGGCGATCTCACCGGCCGCGGCGATGATCGCGTCGGCCTTCTCCGGGTCGAGCAGCCCGAGATCCTTGTTCACCTGAGCGCAGGCGCCTTTGAGCAGTCCCAGTGCCCGGATCTGGGTGCGCTCCAGGCCGCGGCCCGAGATCGGGAAGTTCTCCACCGCGCGCTGGGTCTGCGCACGCCAGAGCGCGTCGATCGGCACCCGGACCTCGCCCATGGTGTCGTGCTCGATGCGGTACTCGACGTCTTTGTCGGCCATTGTGTGATGTGTCCCTTGGGTTGTCGGAGTTCTTACGGCAGGGGATAGGCGGCGTTGCTGTCACCGGTGAAGTCGACAGCGGAGTACTCGTTGAGCTTGGACAGCCGGTGATACGCATCGATCATGCGGACGGTGCCGGACTTGCTGCGCATCACGATCGACTGGGTGGTGCAGCCGCCGCCGGAGTACCGCACACCCTGCAGCAGGTCGCCGTCGGTGACGCCGGTGGCGCAGAAGAAGACGTTCTCCCCGGACACCAGATCCTCGGTCTTCAGGACGCGGTCGACGTCGTGTCCGGCGTCGATGGCCTTCTGGCGCTCCGCGTCGTCCGTCGGCGCCAACTGGGCGTGGATGGCGCCGCCCATACAGCGGATCGCCGCCGCGGTGATGATGCCCTCGGGCGTGCCGCCGATGCCGGCCAGCATGTCGGTGCCGGAGCCGGGCCGGCACGCCGAGATCGCGCCCGCGACGTCGCCGTCGGAGATCAGCCGGATGCGGGCGCCCGCGGCGCGGACGTCGGCGATGAGCTGTTCGTGGCGCGGCCGGTCCAGGATGCACACCGTGACGTCGCGCACCGACAGCCCCTTGACCTTGGCCACCGAGCGGACGTTCTCGCCGATCGGCGCGGTGATGTCGATGGCGTCGACGGCGTCGGGGCCGACGGCGATCTTGTTCATGTAGAAGACGGCGGAGGGGTCGAACATCGCGCCTCGCTCGGCCACCGCGAGCACCGAGATCGCGTTCGGCATGCCCTTGCTCATCAGGGTGGTGCCGTCCACCGGGTCGACGGCGAAGTCGCAGTCCGGGCCGTCGCCGTTGCCGACCTCTTCGCCGTTGTAGAGCATCGGCGCGTTGTCCTTCTCACCCTCGCCGATGACGACGACACCGCGCATGGACACCGAGTTGACCAGCTCACGCATCGCGTCGACGGCCGCGCCGTCGCCGCCCTCCTTGTCGCCGCGGCCCACCCAGCGGCCCGCCGCCATGGCGCCGGCCTCGGTGACGCGGACGAGTTCGAGGGCGAGGTTGCGGTCGGGGGCCTCACGGCGGCGATCGGGCATGCGGTGATTGTCCCAGAAGCGGATGGGCCGGTGGGAGCTGGGATACTGGCAACTATGACGCAGCCGCAGCCCGCTCCCAGAGAGCCGAAGTCACGGCTGCTCCACGACGGCCGGGACATGTTCTGGTCGATCGGGCCGCTGGTGCTGGCGTGCGTCGTGCTGGCCGGTGTGCTGGGCATGTGCTCGTTCGCACCGGCCGGTCCCGGGGAGGGCCGGGTGCCGAACTTCGACGCTCCCGCCGCGCTGCGCGCCGACGCCGACGCACTGCGCATCCCGGTGCGGGTGCCGGCGCTGCCGGAGGGCTGGCGGGCCAATTCCGGTGGACGCGAGGGCATCGACGGCGGCCGCACCGATCCCGCGACCGGCCAGGCGGTGCGCGCGGTGGCGACGCGGGTCGGCTATCTGGCGCCCAACGGGATGTACCTGAGCCTGACGCAGAGCAATGCCGACGAGGACGCGCTGGTCGGCTCGATCAATCCGGACGCCTACCCGACGGGCAGCCAGGACGTCGCGGGCCGGGCGTGGGTGGTTTACGAGGGAGGCGAGGACGCGGAGCCGGTGTGGACCACGAGGCTCGACGGCGCGGGCGGCCCGGCTCAGATCGCGATCACCGGCGCCGGTGGTACAGACGAGTACCGTACGCTGGCGCAGGCCACCCAGAGTCAGCGGCCGCTGACCGTCCCCTAGCCTAGGAGCTGCGATGACCTCGCCGGAGTCGAATGTCCCCGCCGGAGCGGCTCCGGAAGCCGATCTGACCGGATGGACCCGCGAGCCGTTCACCGCAGCCGGCTACACCCACGACGTGTACCGCAGGGGTGAGGGGCCCGGTGTGGTGCTCATCCCCGAGATGCCCGGCCTGCACCCCGGCGTGCTCGCGCTCGGTAACCACCTCGTCGACAACGGCTTCACCGTCGCCGCACCGTCACTCTTCGGCACGCCGGGGCAGCCCGCCCTCGGACCGGGCGCGGTGCCGGTGCTGCTCAAGGGCTGTGTGTCCAAGGAGTTCGCGGCGTTCGCGACCAACGCCGACCGGCCGGTGGCCCACTACCTGCGCGCGCTGGCCCGCGACCTCAACGGCCGCACGCCCGGCCCCGGTGTCGGCGTGATCGGGCAGTGCTTCACCGGCGGCTTCGCGCTCGCCGCCGCCGTCGACGACAGCGTGCTGGCGCCGGTGCTCAGCCAGCCCTCGGTGCCGATACCCCTGACCGGCAAGCACAAGCGCGATCCGGGGCTCTCGGAGCGCGAACTGCGGATCGTCAAACAGCGCGCCGACGAGGACGGGCTGTGCGCGCTGGCGTTGCGGTTCAGCAAGGACCCGCTGGCTCCGGGTGAGCGGTTCCGCACTCTCAAGGACCGGCTGGGCGACGCGTTCGAGGTGATCGAGATCGACGCCGGGAAGGGCAACGAGCACGGCTTCGGCGTGATGTCGCACTCGGTGCTGACCCGCGAGGTCCGCGAGGTCGATGGGCATCCGGCCTACGAGGCGCGCAAGCGGGTGGTCGAGTTCCTCACCCGGCGTCTGGTTTCGCAGTAGCCGGTTCCGCGGCCTCGTCCGGGTCGTCGTGCTCCGGCTCGGCGGCGGGCGCCTGCCTGCGCGCGCGGGTGAGGAGCCGGCGCAACCGACCCGGTTTCTTGTCCTCGCCCTCCTCGTCGAACTGGTCCAGCGGCACGCCCTTGTAGACCGCGAGATAGACGGTGACGGTGGTGACGACGACGATCATCACCACCGGGCCGATCACGATGCCCCAGAAGCCCCACATCGCGATGCCGGCGAACACCGCCAGCAGCATCAGCGCCGAGTCCAGCCGGGCCTGCCGCGGGACGAGGATCGGCCGCAGCACGTTGTCGATGTTCGTCACCACCAGCAGGTGGAACGCGATGACGAAGATGCCGCCGAAGACGTTGCCGAACAACATCATGCCGATACCGACCGGGATGCTGAGGATGCCACCGCCCAGTGGGATCACCGACAGCGCGGTCAGCAGGATCGCGAAGATGAAGAAGCCCTCGTGGAATCCGGCGATGTAGATCGACGCGGCGCCGGCGAAGCCCTGGGCCACTGCGATCACGAACTGGCCGAAGACGGTGCCGCGCACCATCGCACCCATCTTCTCCAGGTAGAGGTCGGTGATCTCCTCGCCGAGCGGGTTCAGCTTGCGGATCACCATGACGACCTCGTCGCGGTTGGTCAGCAACGAGATGAACACGTAGAGGAAGAGCACGGCCGCGGTGACGCCGCCGACCAGACCGCCGACGGCGCCCTGCAGGATGCCCAGCAGGTACTCGCCGGCGTGCTGCGCGACTGTGGCGGTGCGTTCCTGCAACATGTCGGGCGTCACCCGGAAGTCGTCGAGGAACGGGACCTTCGCCAGCGTCTCGTTGACCACATTGAGCGCCCTGGTGCCCAGAGCTCCGAGGTCTGTCTTGCCCATCCATGCCGACACGCTGGTGACCATGCTGGTGATCTGGACGACGGCGAAGAACACCAGCCCGCTCACCGGGATGATGATCGCGCCGATCACCGCCAGCAGCGTCAGGGTCGCCGACAGGCCCGTGCCGAACCGTCGCCTGCACCGCTCGTAGAGCGGGTTGAACAGGTAGGCGACGACGGCCGCGACCACCACGAGGATGAAGAAGGTGCGCAGGAAGTAGGCGGCGAACGCCAGCGCGATCACTGTCGCGACGGCCAGCGCACGCTTCTGCGAGTCGGTGAACTCGGGACCCGGGGTCGCCATCAGTGCGCCTCGGCGAGTCGCATGACATGGCCGAGCACGTCGGGGTAGCGCTTGAGATGTGCGCCGCCGTTGAGGTCGAGGACCTCGCCGGTCAGCCAGGACGCTTGCGGCGAGCACAGGAAGACCACGGCTGCCGCGATGTCCTCGGGCGTGCCCGCCCGGCCCAGTGCGGTGTTCTCGATGTACTCCTCGACCACGCCCGGGATCGACGCGGCGGGCTCGGTCAGCGGGGTGTGCACGAAGCCGGGCGCGACGGCGTTGACGCGGATGCCGCGTGGACCCAGTTCGAGGGCGGCGACCTGGGTGAGCATCGACAGGCCCGCCTTGGCCGCGCAGTACGCACTCATCGCGGCGGCCGGCTGACGGCCGTTCAGCGACGAGATCGACACCAGCGCGCCACCTTCGGTCAACCGCCTGCCGGCGTGCTTGGCGACGATGAAGGCACCGGTGAGGCAGACGTCGATCACCGACCTCCACTGGTCGACCGGCATGTCGACGATCAGCCCGACATTGCTGAATCCGGCGCAGTTCACCACGACGTCGACCGTGCCGAGATCGTCGAACAGCCGCTGCACCGACTCCTCGTCGGTGACGTCGACGGTCGCCGCGACATGCGGGTCGCCGAGCTCACCGGCCCGGTCGCGTGCGCCGTCGGCGTTCAGGTCGGCGACCACGACCCGGCAGCCGTCGGCGGCCAGTGCCCGTGCGGTGGCCCATCCGATCCCGGAGGCGCCGCCGATGACGACGGCAGTGCGGTGCTCACTCACGAGGTGCTCCTGTCCGGGCCTGCATCGCCCCTTTGACCAGCGCTGCGTCCGGGATCGCCTGCCCGCAGAACTGGAACGTGTTGCAACAGTAGCGAACGCGGCGACGGCCGGGGAGTGCTGCGCCCCATGCAGACGCCGGCGGACGGTTGTTAGCCAGTGACCTGCGCGGCCCCGCCCCGGTCGGGTATCTCCGGTGGCAGGGACGCCGCGGGCGGCGGACGCGGGGTTTGCTCGAATTGTCCGCAAGTAATTGGTTCGTTATTGGTCGGCGGACGGTGAAAGGAAATCACCGTCTTGGAATTTGCGTGAAATCAATACCACTTGCGTAGCCCGTCAATTTCTGTGATGTACTTCGAGTGCTGTCGGGGCACTTATGGGAGGTTGTGATGACTGCGGAGATCGATGAGGCGGCCAGCGGCAACGGGTCTTCCGACATTGCCGTCGATACGCGTGTTGTGGTGCATCCGGGAACTGATCATGAAATGCGCGGCGTAGTCGTCGAAGATTTTGCTGAGCTCGCCGGAATGGCGGTCGACGTCGCGGAGAACAGGATCGTCGAGGCGGCGCGCAGGTGGGCGGTGAGCACCGACGACGGCGGTCTCGTGTTCGTCGACAGCGACAGTCTGGTCGCAGAGACCTACGAATAGGGTCAGCGCCTGACGCACCGGAAGCCGATGTGGCTCATGCCGGTGTCCACCGGCTGTGGCCGTCGCGCCGCAGGCCGGTATCGGCTGCAGTAACTGTCTGCACACAGGAACGAGCCACCCTTGACCACCCTGCGGGGCACGGCGAACTGCGGCTGCGCAGGGTCGTAGGAGTCCTCCGCGCAGCACGGTGTCGCGGTCCGGTCGCTGCCGAACCAGTCGGCGGTCCACTCCCACACGTTGCCTGCCATGTCGAAGAGGCCGTACCCGTTCGGTGGGAAGCTGCCCACCGGCTTGGTTGTGCCGTAACCGGTTTCGGGTAGGTACGGGAACTCGCCGTGCCAGTAGTTGGCCAGCTGCCGGTCGCGGCCCTCCGGCTCGTCACCCCAGGTGTAGGCGGCCCCGGCGAGTCCGCCGCGCGCCGCGGTCTCCCACTCGGGTTCGGTCGGCAGCGCCCTGCCCGCCCATTGCGCGTAGGCCTGGGCGTCTTCGTAGGCGACGTGCACCACCGGATGCTGCTCGCGGCCCTTCAGCGACGACCTCGGCCCGCGGGGGTGCTTCCAGCAGGCCCCGGGAGTCCATGTCCACCACTGGTTGAGGTGCCGCAGGTCCACCGGGCCCGCCGTCCTGGTGAACACCATCGACCCCGGTTGCAGGTTCTGCGGCGGCGCACCGGGGAAGTCGGCGGGGTCGAGCGGCCGCTCGGCGACGGTGACGTAGCCTGTCGCGTCGACGAATTCGGCGAACCGGGCGTTGGTGACCTGGTGGGCCTCGATCCAGAAGCCGTCGACGTCGACCTCGCGCGCCGGCGCTTCCTCGGGGTAGTGGTCGTCGGAGCCGAGCACCACTCGCTGCGCCGGGATCCGGATCAGGTCGTCAGTCACAGGCCTCTGTGACGACGCCGCTGCCTGCGCCGGTACCGAACACGCCGGACCAGTCGTCGCGCATGCTGATCACCGTCCAGCCGTAGGCCGCGGCATGCTCGAGTGCGCGCTCCGCGCCTGCGGTGTACGCGAATTCGCGTTCACCGTCGTCGTGGTTGACCAGCAGCCGCAGCCCACGGGTGTACTGCAGCATCTCGTCGTCGCCGTTGGAGTTCCCCGCGGCCAGGATCGGCCGCCGTCCGATGCGGCTCCAGATCCGGACCGGCTTCTCCGGCCCGTCGTCGAAGATGTCGAGCACCGGTTCGATCAGCAGGTCGCCCTCGCCGTCGGCGCCGTCGAAGCGCAGGCCCTGCGCGCTGCCCACCACCCGTTCCGGCGGGATGCCGTAGATCGCCGACGTGACCGGTCGCATGAAGTCGCGGCCGCCGCCGGAGACGATGTAGCAGGTGAACCCGTTCGATTCGAGGTAGCGCAACAACTCGACCATTGGCGCATAGGTGCACTCGACGTAGGGCCGGTCGAGGGTGGGATGTCTGGCGTCGGCGAAGAACGCCGAGACCAGGGCGGCGTGGTCCTGCACCGTCATCGTGGCGTGCAGCGCCATCACCGCGCCGGCAAGGGTTTTCAGGTCGGCGTCGTCACCCTGGTAGTGCTTGGTGATCGCTCCGCCGAACCATGCCAGGTCACCCGACAGGGCCGCCTGATACGGCTGCTGGTCGGCCAGCGAGGAGTCGGCCGAGGCCTTCTCCGCGAGCCTGCGCACGATGAAGTCGAGCTGGATGTACATCGGCTTCTCGCACCACAGGGTGCCGTCGTTGTCGAAGACGGCGATGCGCTCCTCCGGCTCCGTGTAGTCCGGGGTGCCCTTGGTCGCGACGGCGTCGACGAAGGCGATGATCGCCGACTTGGTCGGACCGTCGTTCCAGTGGTTGAGCATCAGCCCCCTCGGGTCGCGAGGAACTTCTCGAGTTCTTCGACCGCGTGGTTGATGGTGAACGACGACGGTTCCTGCCGCGGCGGGAACTCCCTGAACGTCTGCAAGAATTGGGTGGCGATGGCGGAGCCGTAGAGGACCAGATAGATGCGGTCGATCATCCAGTCCCAGTAGGTGTTCGACGTGATGTCCGCGCGCTCGTACGGGTCGGTGCGGAGGTTGAACAGCTTCGGGGCCCGCAACTTGGTGAACGGTTCGAACCAGATCTGCAGGGTGCCCTCGCACCGTTGCTCCTGGAATACCACCTTCCAGTTCTCGGCGCGGATGCCCAGCACGTCGCAGTCGTCGGAGAAGTAGATCATCCCTCGCCGCGGGCTCTTCTCGACCACCCCGGTCAGGTACGGCAGCAGGTCGTAGCCGTCGATGTGCACCTTGTAGGTCATGTCGCCGATGGTGTGGCCGGACTTGAGTTTGTCGATGATGCCCGGATCGCCCGCCGCCGACAGGAACGTGGGCAGCCAGTCGTGGTGCTGAACGATCTCGTTGGACACCGTCTGCGGCTTGATCCTCCCAGGCCAGCGGATCATCTCCGGCACGCGGAAGGCGCCCTCCCAGTTGCTCGCCTTCTCGCTGCGGAAGGGGGTGGTCGCGCCGTCGGGCCAGCTGTTGGCGTGCGGCCCGTTGTCCGTCGAGTAGATGACGATGGTGTCCTCGGCGATGCCGAGTTCGTCGAGGAGGTCGAGCAGCTGACCGACGTTGCGGTCGTGGTCGATCATCGTGTCGTGGTACGGCGACTGCCAGCGGCCGGCCTGCCCGAGGCTCTCTGGCTTGGTGTGCGTCCGGAAGTGCATGTGCGTCATGTTCATCCAGACGAAGAACGGCGTCTCGGCCTCGTGCTGGCGCTTGATGAAATCGGCACAGGCGCCGGTCGTTTCGTCGTCGATGGTCTCCATGCGCAGTTTGGTCAGCGGCCCGGTGTCCTCGATGCGCTGCTTACCGACGGGACCGTATCGTTCGTCGACTTCGTCGTTTTCCTCGTCGGTGGCCCAGGAGTGGATGACTCCGCGCGGCAACAGGCGCGCACGCATCAGAGGTGCCTCCTCCGCGGTGGGGTAGTCGGCGTTCTCCGGCTCCTCCTCGGCGTTGAGGTGATAGAGGTTGCCGAAGAACTCGTCGAAGCCGTGGGCGGTGGGCAGGTACTTGTTGAGATCCCCGAGGTGGTTCTTGCCGAATTGTCCTGTGGCGTAACCCAGCGGCTTGAGGAGTTCGGCGATCGTCGGGTCCTCCTTCTGGAGCCCGATGTCGACGCCCGGCATGCCGACCTTGCTCATCCCGGTGCGGTACACGCTCTGGCCGGTGATGAACGACGACCGGCCGGCCGTGCAGCTCTGCTCGCCGTAGGAGTCGGTGAAGAGCATCCCCTCGTTGGCGATGCGGTCGATGTTGGGAGTGAAGTAGCCCATCATGCCGCGGCTGTAGCAGCTCAGATTCGAGATGCCGATGTCGTCGCCCCAGATGACCAGGATGTTCGGCTTGCTGTCGGGCACGGTGTCAGTCCTTTGCTAGGAAGTCTTCGAGCTTCTTGACGATCTGGTCGATGCTGAAACTGGCCGGTGGGTGCCGCGGCGGGAACTCCTTGAACGTGTCGAGGAACGCCGAGCACATGGCCGTCGCATAGAAGACGAAGAAGTCTCGATGCATGAACCAGTCGTAGTAGGTGTTGGAGGTGATGTCGGCGTACTCGAACGGATCGGTGCGCAGGTTGAACAGTTTGGGTACTCGCAACTCCGTGAACGGCTCCGCCCAGATGCGCAGCGTGCCCTGGCAGCGCTGTTCGGCGAAGACAATCTTCCAGTTCTCGAACCGCATCGCCACCAGTTCGGCGTCGTCGTTGAAGTAGAAGAAGCCGCGCCGCGGGCTGTGTTCCGCCTCGCCGGTCAGATAGGGCAGCAGATTGAAGCCGTCGATGTGCACCTTGTACTCGGTGTCGCCGTCGGCCCCGGCCCTGTGACCATTTTTCAGCTTGTCGCTGATATCGGGGTCGCCCGCGGCGGCGAGCAGCGTCGGCAGCCAGTCATGATGCTGGACGATGTCGTTGGACACGCTGCCCGCTTTGATCTTTCCTGGCCAGCGGATCAGTTCCGGCACCCGGTAGGCGCCCTCCCAGTTGGTGTTCTTCTCACTGCGGAAAGGCGTGGTGCCCGCATCCGGCCAGCTGTTGCGGTGCGGCCCGTTGTCGGTGGAGTAGATGACGACGGTGTCGTCGGCGATGCCGAGTTCGTCCAGCACGTCGAGGACGGTGCCCACGTTGCGGTCGTGGTCGATCATGGTGTCGTGGTACTCGGACTGCCACAGTCCGGCCTGCCCACGGCTCTCCGGCTTGGTGTGGGTGAATGCATGCATGTGGGTGAAGTTGCACCAGACGAAGAACGGCTTGCTCGCGTCGTGCTGGCGCTTGATGTACTGGACGGTGGCGTCGGCGATGTCGTCGTCGATCGTCTCCATCCGTTTGGCGGTCAGCGGGCCGGTGTCCTCGATCGTCTGTTTGCCGACCGGACCGAACTTCGGATCGTCGGGTTCGGTCGACACCTCTTCGGTGGCCTTGCACTTGAGCACACCGCGCGGTAGGGCGAACTCATGCAGGCGCGGGAACTGGTCCTTATGGGGGTAGTCGAACTGCTCGGGTTCCTCTTCGGCGTTGAGGTGGTAGAGATTGCCGAAGAACTCGTCGAACCCGTGCACCGTCGGCAGATGCTTGTTCTTGTCGCCGAAGTGGTTCTTGCCGAATTGGCCGGTGGAGTAACCGAGCGGTTTGAGCAACTCGGCGATGGTGGGATCCTCGGCGGCCCAGCCGATGTCGGCGCCAGGGATGCCGACCTTGCTCATCCCGGTGCGGTACACGCTCTGTCCACTGATGAACGCCGCGCGTCCGGCGGTGCAACTCTGCTCGCCGTAGCTGTCGGTGAACCGCATGCCTTCGGCGGCGATGCGGTCGATGTTGGGGGTGCGGTAGCCCATCATGCCGTCGCTGTAGCAACTCAGGTTCGAGATCCCGATGTCGTCGCCCCAGATGACCAGGATGTTCGGCTTACCGTTCGGCACGGCGACTCCTCCTAATCGACGGTCGCCTCGACTCTAGGGCGATCCGCGCTGGAAAAGGTCGACTTGCCGCTTAAGAAATGTGAATTCTCGGCCGACCGCACGGAAGGCGCTCGACCGGTCGCCGTCTGCTGCCGCCTCCCCGGTGGGCGGGAACAATCGTTGCGGGGAGGCGTATTTGGAGTCTGTGCGCCGCCCAGATGATCAGGCCCGTGCGGGCACCGGCTGCGCGGCCTTGAGTTCGTTGTACAGGTCGACGTAGTAGGGCAGGCATTCCTGCAGCGCCTGCTCGGTGGTGAACAGCGGCCGGTATCCGAGGTCGCGCTCGGCCTTGGCGATCGAGAAGTAGTTGTCGAGGTAGAGCCGTTCCACGCCGAGCGGTTCCAGCGGTGGCTTGGCGATGCCGAGGCGGAAGTGCAGCCACTGCCAGATCGTCATCACCAGCCACACCAGCTTGCCGGGCACCCGCACCTTGGGCCACTTCTCGCCGCAGGCCTGCACCACCGGGCGGGCGAACTCGAACATGTTGATCGGCTCGCCGTCGTTGATGAAGTAGGCCTGGCCGGGCGCGGTGCCGCCGGGCACCAAGTGTTGGCCGGCCAAAATGAAACCGTGAATCAGGTTGTGCACGTAGGAGTTGTCGAGCTTGACCTGCTCGCTGCCGATCAGCACCTTGACGTGGCCGGCCAGCACCCCCTCGAAGACCTTGCGGAACATCGTCTTGTCGCCGCGACCCCAGATGCCGCTCGGCCGGATCGAGCAGGTGAGCATCCCGTCGACCCCGTTCTGGGACAGCACGAACCGCTCGGCGGCCACCTTGGTCTCGGTGTAGAGGTCGTTGAACCGCGCGGTGTAGGGCAGGGTCTCTTCGCCGTTGGCGATCGGCCGGCCGCCCATCACCACGCTGTTGGACGCCGTGTACACGAACCGCTTGACACCGGCCGCGCGCGCGGCGCGCACCAGTTTCTCGGTGCCGCCGACGTTGACGGCGAAGCTGCGCTCCCGGTACTCCTCGGTGACCGACGCCCCGCCCATCAGGTCGATGATCGCGGCGGTGTGGATGACCGTGTCGATCCCGGCGACGGCGGCCGCGACGGTGTCCTCGTCGCAGATGTCGCCCTCGACCGTCTCCAGCCCGGGACGGCCGGCCAGCGCCGACGGCACCCGGTCGAAGGAGCGGACCTGGTGGCCCCTGTCGAGCAGCTCGGTCACCAGGTTGCAGCCCACGAACCCGGAGCCGCCGGTCACCAGCACTCGGCCCAGTTCAGTCGTCAACGATGCATCGCCCATGCGGCGACTATAACTGAAACGTGTTCTAGTTTGAAGCGCGTCGACAGAAATTCCGCCGGGATCAGGCGTCCTCGGCGTCCCGGGCGGCCAGGGCGTCGGCCACCCGCTTACGCGCGCCAGCCAGGTGCTCCTCGCAGCATTTGGCCAGCTCTTCGCCTCTTTCCCAAAGCTTGAGCGAGGCGTCGAGATCCAGTCCGCCCTGCTCGAGACGTTGCACGACGTCGATCAGCTCGTCGCGGGCCTCTTCGTACCCCATCTGACTAATGGGCTTCATATTCAGGCTCCTTCGGGTCCTTCGCTGACCGCCGTCACCGCGCCGTCGGCCACCCGCACCCGGATCCGCGTGCCTGCGGGCGCGTCGGCGACCGAGTGCAGTACCCGGCCGCCCGTCTGCACCACCGCGTAGCCGCGGGCCAGCGTGGCCGCCGGCCCGAGGGTCTTGAGCCGAGCCGAGAGATGCCCGGTGCGGTCGCTCTCGGCCGTGATGAGCCGTCCGATGTCGCGCCGCGCGGCCGCCAGCGCCCGGTGGATCTCGTCGGAGCGGGCGTCGAGCGCCTGCAGCGGCTGCGCCAGCACCGGACGGCTGCGCAACTGCGCGAGCAGGTGTTGTTCACGGTTCACCCAGTTGCGCAGTGCTCCCGCGCTGCGCTGCCGCAGCTCCGCGACCAGGGCTTGTTCGGCCGCCGCGTCGGGGACGATGCGCTTGGCCGCATCGGTCGGCGTGGCGGCCCGCAGGTCGGCGACGAGATCGCACAGCGGATTGTCCGGTTCGTGGCCGATTGCGCTGACGACGGGCGTCGTGCACGCCGCGATCTCACGGCACAGCGTCTCGTCGTAGAACGGCAGCAGGTCCTCCACGCTGCCACCGCCGCGCGCGATGACGATCACGTCGACGTCGGGATCTTTGTCCAGTTCGCGCAGCGCCTCGACCACCTGCGGCACGGTGTTCGGCCCCTGCACGGCGGTGTTGCGGATCGCGAAGCGCACCGCGGGCCAGCGCTCGGTGGCGACGGCGACCACGTCGCGCTCGGCGTGACTGGCCCGCCCGGTGATGAGGCCGACGGTGCCGGGCAGGAACGGGATCGGCCGTTTCAGCCGCGCATCGAAAAGGCCCTCGGCCGCGAGCAGTTCGCGCAGCCGGGCGATGCGGGCCAGCAGTTCGCCGAGGCCGACGGCGCGGATCTCGGTGATGCGCAGGCTGAACGAGCCGTTGCGGGTGTAGAACTGCGGCTTGCCGAGCACGATCACCTGCGTGCCCTCCGCCAATGGCACCGGGGCGTTGGCCACCAGGTCGCGCGGGCAGCTCACCGACAGCGACATGTCCGCCGCGGGGTCACGCAGCACCATCCACGCCGTCGACTGGCGCAGCTTCAACTCGGTGAGCTGACCCTCGATCCAGACCATGCCGAGCCGGTCGATGTACTTGGCCACCCGGGTGGCGACCGCACGGACCGGCCATGGGTTCTCCGCCGATTGGCCCGGCTCGGACGTGGTCACTTCGCGCTGGCGCGGGTGATCCTGTTGGCCAGCAGCGTCTGGAACGGGGCGCGCGCCTTGGTGTCGCCCTCGTAGTCGAGTAGCGCTTCGAGGTCGGCGATCCGCAGCGAGGGCAGCCGCGCGCGCAACTGGGCAAGCGTCAGCGACTCGTAATCCAGCTCGGTGACGATCTCGGGCGTGTCCGGCTTGGTCTTCTGGGCGGCTGGCTTCTCAGGGGCCGGCGACTCGGGCTCACCGGTGCTGTAGAGCGCGAACCGACCCTCGGTCCGACGCTCGCCGTCGTCACCGGAATCAGCGGACCCGTCGTCGGCGTCCTCGTCGAACGTCGCCCATTCCGGCTGCTCATCCTTGGGCGGGAAGATCGATTCGAGGGTCTCGTCGCCCTTGATCACCAAGGCCGCGACGTCCTGCTGCGCCTTCATCACCAGGTGCGCCACCTGGCTGACGATCGTCATCGGATACATCAGGATGGTCTGCGGCAGCTTTCGGGTCTCCTCGATGGCGGTCACGGCTGCGCCGACCAGCAGACGGACCCCATAGGGTGCGGTAGCCATGGGGACCAGCCTACGGCGGGCTCGCCAACTGGTCTGATACCCCTGCGGGTAAGTACCCTGGAGTCATGCCGTCGACAATCAACATGGGGATTCCGGGTGCTTCCAGCTCGGTCACTGGCGGCGTTGCCGGCAAGCGGGTGCTGCTGGCCGAGCCTCGGGGCTACTGCGCCGGGGTGGACCGGGCCGTCGAGACCGTCGAGCGTGCGCTCGAGAAGCACGGCGCCCCCGTCTACGTGCGGCACGAGATCGTGCACAACCGCTACGTGGTGGACACGCTGGCCAAGGCCGGCGCCGTATTCGTCGAGCAGACCGACGAGGTGCCCGAGGGCGCCATCGTCGTGTTCTCCGCCCACGGCGTCGCGCCGACGGTGCACGTGGAGGCGGCGGCCCGCAATCTCAAGACCATCGACGCCACCTGCCCGCTGGTCACCAAGGTGCACAACGAGGCCAAGCGCTTCGCGCGTGACGACTACGACATCCTGCTCGTCGGCCACGAGGGTCACGAGGAGGTCGTCGGCACCGCGGGTGAGGCACCGGACCATGTCCAGGTCGTCGACAACCCCGACGCGGTCGACAAGGTCACCGTGCGTGACCCGAACAAGGTCATCTGGCTGTCCCAGACCACGCTGAGCGTCGACGAGACGATGGAGACGGTGCGCCGGCTGCGGGAGAAGTTCCCGACGCTGCAGGACCCGCCCAGCGACGACATCTGCTACGCCACCCAGAACCGGCAGGTCGCGGTGAAGGCGATGGCGCCCGAGTGCGACCTCGTCATCGTCGTCGGTTCCACGAACTCGTCGAACTCGGTGCGGCTGGTCGAGGTTGCGCTGCTCGCCGGCGCGAGGGCCTCGCACCTCGTCGACTTCGCCGACGACATCGATCCCGCCTGGCTGGAGGGTGTCACCACCGTCGGCGTGACGTCGGGCGCGTCGGTGCCCGAGATCCTGGTGCGCGGCGTGCTGGACCGGCTCGCCGAGCACGGGTTCGACACCGTGCAGCCCGTCACCACCGCCAACGAGACACTCGTGTTCGCGCTTCCGCGCGAGATCCGCCCGTCGCGCAGCTGAGCTCAGCGCTCGGAGTCGTATTCTTCCCAGCTGTGCCGCCGCGGGCGGGTGCGGTATTCCGTACGGCGGTCGCTGTCGTCGGCGCCCCGGTAGCGCACCCGTGACACCGGGTGATGCGTCGAACTGCCGTTGGAGCCGTTGGTCCGGTGCGGTTCGAGCGGCTCGTAGTCGTCGTAGTCGCTGTAGCGGCGGCGCCGTTCCGGCCGCTCGTAGGCGTCGTAGGAGGACCGTCGCTCGGCGGGTGGTTCCTTGCGCGGCTCGCGGGGCGACTGGCTTCGCGGCCGTCGGCGGGGTTCGGCGGACGGCGGCTCGGCCGACCTGGCGCTCCTGGTCCGGCGCGGACGGTCCTCGACCGGCTCGACGATCTCGGTCTCCGGCGGGCGCGTGTGCCGCGACCGCGACGGTGTGGCCTTTCTCACCGGCTTGCGTGCGCCGCGGGCCTCGCGGGCTTCCAGCGCGGCCTCACCGGCGGCCGTGCGGGCGGACCGGCGAGGCCGTTCGGCAGCGGCGCGCTTGCGCGGCGGTTCTTCTTCGTCGTCGTCCTCGACGGCGGCTCCGGTGAGAGCCGACACCTTGGCGGTGACGCTCGACAGCAGGCCGGCGCCCGAGGCGCTGCGCTTGGGCTTGGCGTCTTTCGTGTCGCTGGTCTCGGCGGCGGGTGCGCCCCGCCGTGCCGACGTGCCGAGATACCACCGGCCCATCCCGATGAGCAGGACTGCCGCGGCGGTGAAGAACATCAGCGGGAACCGCTCGATCAGCGGATAGCCGCAGTTGATGGCCAGATCCTTGAGCCCGCTGAGCTGCCCGCCGTGGAAGAGGAAGTAGGCGCCGGGAACGCTCGCGAACAGGATCAGCGGCGGCTGGATGACAGCGGTGAAGATCGAGTTCTGCCGGACCGCGAGCACCGCGAGGAGGCAACCGAGCACGTAGCAGGCGGAGAACACGGCGCTGAGCTGACGATCGCCCGATCCGGCGTCGAACGCGAAACCGATGGCGGTGAACGTGCCCGCCAGCAGCACGGCACCCCACCACGGCACACCCGGGAAATTGGGATGCACAGAGCGATGGTCGGCCGACACCGCCGGCCGGGCGCGCTGTCCTGACACAGGTAGACCGTACCGGCTCCGCGGCGTGCTGCGCTGCCAGCGCGCGCGGGTGCGCGCGCCGCCCTCTGGCAGACTGTGATCCCTGTGGGACTCAACCTCGGAATCGTCGGACTCCCGAACGTCGGAAAGTCGACCCTGTTCAATGCGCTGACGCGCAACAACGTGCTGGCGGCGAACTACCCGTTCGCGACCATCGAACCCAACGAGGGCGTGGTCGCGCTCCCGGATCCTCGGCTCGACGAGCTGGCGAAAATGTTCCACTCCGACAAGATTGTGCACGCGCCGGTGACGTTCGTCGACATCGCCGGCATCGTCAAGGGCGCGTCGGAGGGGGCCGGCCTCGGCAACAAGTTCCTGGCCAACATCCGCGAATGCGACGCGATCTGTCAGGTGGTGCGGGTGTTCACCGACGACGACGTCACCCACGTCGACGGCCGGATCGATCCGCGGTCCGACATCGAGGTGATCGAGACCGAACTCATGCTCGCCGACATGCAGACCCTCGAGCGGGCGCTGCCGCGGCTGGAGAAAGAGGCCCGCACGCACAAGGACCGCAGACCCGTGCACGAGGCCGCACTCGCCGCGCAGGAGGTGCTCAACGACGGCCGGACGCTGTTCGGCGCGAGCTTCGACGCGACACTGCTGCGCGAGCTGAACCTGTTGACCACCAAGCCCTTCCTGTACGTGTTCAACGCCGACGAGGGCGTGCTGACCGACGACGCGCGGGTGGCCGAACTGCGCGAGCTGGTGGCGCCCGCGGACGCGGTGTTCCTCGACGCGAAGATCGAAGCCGAATTGCAGGAACTCGACGAGGAGTCGGCGGCCGAACTGCTGGAGTCGATCGGGCAGACCGAACGCGGCCTGGATGCGCTGGCTCGTGCGGGGTTCCACACGCTGAAGCTGCAGACCTTCCTGACGGCGGGGCCGAAGGAGGCGCGAGCGTGGACGATCCACCAGGGCGACACCGCGCCGAAGGCCGCGGGGGTCATCCACACCGACTTCGAGAAGGGCTTCATCAAGGCCGAGATCGTGTCCTACGACGATTTGGTGGAGGCCGGCTCGATGGCGGCGGCCAAGTCGGCGGGCAAGGTGCGCATGGAGGGCAAGGACTACGTGATGGCCGACGGCGACGTGGTGGAGTTCCGCTTCAACGTGTAGGGGGCTGAGACCGATCTACCCTGCCGCCCTCGCGCGACCTAGCTGATGACGAGGGTGACAGTGAGGCTCACGGTGGCCACCGAACTCGTGGCTGTGCCGTCCGACGCGCGGTAGGTGAAGCTGTCGGGCCCGATGTAGTTGGCGGCGGGGGTGTAGGTGAACGACCCGTTCGAGTTGAGGGTCAACGTTCCGTGCGATGGGTCCGTCACCAGCACCGCCATCAACGAATTTGTCTCGGGGTCACTGGCATTGGACAACACGCCCGGGGAGGCCACCGTCAGCGCGGTGTCCGCATTCGTCGAATAGGTCTCGTTGACTGCCACCGGCGAATCGTTGACCGGGGCGATCATGACGGTGACGGTGGCTTCGTTGCTGGTAGTACCGGCGTTGTCGTTGACGCGGTAGGCGAAACTATCGGTGGCAACTTCCGCGCCGTTGGAGGTGTAGGTGACGGCGCCATTAGCGCCGACGGTGACGCTTCCGGCGGCAGGATGCCGAGTGATGACGACCGTGGACGTATCGACCGTGCCGTCGGCGTCGGTGTCGTTGGCGGTGACCGTGACAATGGCGACGCCGCCTTAGGCGACGGTGATGCTGTCGTTGTTAGCGACCGGCGGTGCGCTGAGAGGGACACGTGTGGCCAACGAGATCACCGTCACGGTGTTGCCGGTGTAGTTGGTGATGTGCGCGCTGGTGCCGTCGCTGCTGAGCGCGATGTCGTACGGGGCGCCGCCGACGAAGATGGTGGCGGCGACGGTGTTGGTGCTGGTGTCGATCACCGACATGGTGCCGTCGCGAAAGTTGGTGACGTAGGCGCCGGTGCCGTCGGGGCTCAGCGCGACATTCACCGGGGTGTTGCCGACGGGGATGGTGGCAATGACGGTGTTGGTGGCGGTGTCGATCACCGACACGGTATTGCTGGCGGAGTTGGCAGTGTAGGCCCGGGTGCCGTCGGGACTCAGCGCGATCCCGTACGGGCCTCCTCTGCCGACGGGGATGGTGTTGGTGACGATGTTGGTGGTGGTGTCGATCACCGACACGCCGCGGCTCTGTGTGTTGGCAACGTAGGCGTGCGTGCCGTCGGGGCTGAGCGCAATACCTTCTGGCCTGAGACTTACGGGGATCGTTGCGATGACGGTGTTGGTGGTGGTGTCGATCACCGACACGGTGTGGTCGCGATTGTTGGTGATGTAGGCGCGGGTGCCGTCGGGACTGAAAGCGGTCTCCCGCGGGCCCCCGCCGACGGAAATGGTGGCGGTGACGGTGTTGGTGGCGGTGTCGATCACCGACACTGTGTAACCAATGAAATTGGTGACGTAGGCGTGGGTGCCGTCGGGGCTGAGCGCGACACCGTTCGGAGAGTCGCCAACGGGGATGGTGGCGGTGACGGTATTGGTGCTGGTGTCGATCACCGACACGGTGTCGTCGCCGTTGTTGACGATGTAGGCGCGGTTGCCGTCGGGGCTGAAGGCCACCCCACTAGCGGCGCTGCCAACGGTGATGGTGGCGGTGACAACTGCATTTACTGGATCGATCGGCACGTTGGTGACCGTGACCGTGATCGGCGGGTAGGTGCCGTCGGTGACCGTGACGGTGAAGCTGTCGACGTCGTCGCCGGCGGAATCGTAGGCGTCCAGGCGGGCCTGCGGCTTCGGTGTATAGGTGAAGGCGCCGTCGGTGTTGATCACCACTGTGCCCTGAGCCGGCGGGGTGGTGACGGTGTAGGTCAGGGTGTCGTTGTCGGCGACGTTGAGATCGCCTGTGACAACTCCGAATTGGGGATCGGCCGAGTTGACGGTCGGCGGCGCGGTGACCACCGGGGCACGGTTGGCGAACGAGATCACCGACACGGTGGCGCCGGAGTAGTCGGTGGTGTACGCGCGGGAGCCGTCGGGACTGACCGCAATCCCCATGGGGTAGTCGCCGACGGGGACGGTGGCGATCACGGTGTTGGTGGTGGTATCGATCACCGACACGGTGTCGCCCGCAGCGTTGGTGGTGTAGGCGCGGGTGCCGTCGGGACTGACCGCGATCCCCAACAAGTAACCGCCGACGGGGATGGTGGCGGTGACGGTGTTGGTGGTGGTGTCGATCACCGACACCGTGCCGCCCGTGCCGTTATTGGTGTAGGCGCGGGTGCCGTCTGGGCTGAATGCCACTCCAAGCGACCCCGTGCCCACGGGGATGGTGGCGGTAACGGTGTTGGTGGTGGTGTCGATCACCGACACGGTGTTGTCAATCTGGTTGGTGACGTAGGCGCGGGTGCCGTCGGGACTGACCGCGATCCCCAGCGGGTATCTTCCGACGGGGATGGTGGCGGTGACGGTGTTGGTGGTGGTGTCGATCACCGACACGGTGCCGGCGCCATTGTTGGTGATGTAGGCGCGGGTGCCGTCGGTACTGATCGCGATTCCCTGTGGGTATCTTCCGACGGGGATGGTGGCGATGGCGGTGTTGGTGGTGGTGTCGATCACCGACACGGTGTGACCGTTGTAGTTGGCGGTGTAGGCGCGAGTGCCGTCCGGGCTGAGCGCAATCGCGTATGGGTTGCCGGTGACCTCAACCGTGGCGGTGACGGTGTTGGTGGTGGTGTCGATCACCGACACGGTGTTAGAGCTGAAATCGGAGGTATAGGCGCGGGTGCCGTCGGGGCTGAAGACGACCGCGTTCGGATTGAGGCCGACGGCGATAGTGGCGGTGACGGCGGCTTCGGCTGGGTCGATGGGCACGTTGCTGACGGTGACCATGATGGGCGGGTGGGTCCCGTCGGTGACCACGACGGTGAAACTGTCGACGTCCTCGCCGGCGGATTCGTAGGCGTTCAGGCGTTCTCGCGGCTTCGGTGTATACGTGACTGTGCCGTCCTCGTTGACGACCACAGAGCCGTGGGTCGGCGCGGTGGGGACGGTGTAGACGAGGGGGTCGCCGTCGGGATCGGCGACGTTCAGCGTGACGTTCACGGCGCCGGTTCGGGGGTCGGGGGCGCCGTTGATGGTGAAAGCCGGGTCGCCGACAACGGGGGCGCCGTCGACGGGGGTGATGGTGATGGTGGCGGTGGTGGTGGAGGTGTGTTGGCCGCCGTAGAGCAGGCCCTCGGTGCCGTGGATGTGCCAGGGGCTGGCTTCGTCGGAGATGGTGTAGGTGAACGAATCGGTGCCGGTGTAGTTGGCGGTCGGGGTGTAGGTGAACGCGCCGGTGGTGGGGTTGAGCACCACGGTGCCGTGGGTGGGTTGGGTGTAGTCGGTGACGGTGAGCACGTCGCCGCCGGGCAGGCCGGCGACCGGGGCGCTCAGGTCGGGGTCGGTGTCGTTGGCCAGCACCGCGATGTCCACGGCGGTGTCTTCAGAGGTGGTGACCGCGTCGACCACCGCGGTCGGGGATTGGTTGAAGAGGCTGCGTTGCAGTTCGCGTTGCACCCACCCGAGCACGATGAACAGCATCATCGGCGGGGCGGGGGTGGTCGGGCCGGGGGAGAAAATGGAGTTCAGCAGGGTGGTGATGGCGGTATTGAAAATATTGCCCAGCACTTCTGAGGCTCCCAGCAGCGCTTCTGACAGGTTGGCCGGCTGAGTGGTCAGTGGCGCTGGGGCGGGGGTGCCGGGCGCGGCTGCTGCGGCGATGAACATCTGCGGTGTTGCGGCGGGGTCATCGAGGGTCAACGTGCCCATCGTGCGTGCGCTGGGTTGCCCGTCGCTGAACTGTCCGGCGTCGGCGTCGCTGTCCTGGTCGGTGAGGAGGTTGAGGTCTTCGATCAGGACCGGGGTTTGGGTGTCAGCGGGTGCGAGGTAGCCGGTCGGCGGCTCGGTGAGCACCGGCGGATCGGGTATCACGACCGTGGTGTCGGTGACTGCGGCCGGTGTGGGAGTTTCGGTCAGCGGCGTGGCGGTCTCTGGCGTGTGCACCACCGGGGTCGGGGTGCTGACATCCTGCTCGGCGCTCTCCTCGTCGAGATCGGAGTCTTCGTCGAGATCGGAGTCTTCGTCGAGATCTGACTCCTCGTCGAGATCGGAGTCTTCGTCCGCACCGGATAGGTGCGTGCCGCCGATGTTGGCGCCGGCATCTGACTTCGGCGTATCGGTATCGGCCTCGTCGTCGGACGGATCGTCGGACGGCTTGTCGGACGGTTTGTCGGAGTCGTCGGAGTTGTCAGAGTTGTCGCCGGTGGACTGCGCACCCTCCTCGGCCCATGCCACCGCCGGGTTGCCGATGCCGTATCCGGTGGCCGCCGCCGCCCCGACACCTAGCGCCACCGCCAACGCACCGACCCGGCCGATGTGAATCGCATAACCCATGTCTGCATCCCCGATGACCCAGACGTCGCCGCGAAACCGGGGTCGGTGAAGTTTCGGTCGGTGCCAGCCCGATCACGCCGCTCAAAGAGTGACAGCAAATTGACTGCGCCGTCAAACCCTAGCGGAAACCAGCATGGCATGTGTCTTTTTTGCCGACCGATTCCCGGTGCCGCCGCAACCGCGCCGTTTTCGCGACACATCCGCGACCTTGCCGCATCGAAGCGGAACTACAGGAACTCGACGAGGAGTCGGCGGCCGAGCTGCTGGAGTCCATCGGGTAGACCGAACGCGGCCTCGACGCGCTGGCCCGTGCCGGTTTCACACGCTGATGCTGCAGACCTTCCTGACGGCGGGGCCATGGAGTCGCGGGCGTGGACGATCCACCAGGGCGACACGGCGCCGAAGGCCGCGGGGTCATTCACACCGACTTCGAGAAGGGCGTCATCAAGGCCGAGATCGTGTCCTAGGACGACCTGGTACAGGCCGGCTCGATGGCGGCGGGCAAAGTGCGGATAGAAGTCAAGGACTATGCGATGGCCGACGGCGACGTGGTGGAGTTCCGCTTCTTCAAATCGAACGGTCAGTGATCGTGGCCGTGCGGGCGCGCCAAGAACGCCTGATGTCGCGCTTCGACGACACCTGGATCGAGCGCGCAGGTGTCCGCGAGAGCGTCCTCGAGCGCCGCCGCCCAGCTGCGCCAGTAGGGCCGGGTCGGCGCCTCGCCCACCCGGACCATGAGCCGTTCCCGGAAGTCCGCATAACTGAACACGCGTTGGCAGAGCGCCATCGTCACGCCGAACAGGCGACGCTCCCACGGTGCATCGAACGCCAGTTCCCCGTTGGCTCGCGGAGGTGCTGCCGGGCCTTCGGCGTCGAGAAGCATCTCAGCGTCCGGCATCGGCTGCCTCGGAAGCCAGCGCGACACCGATCATCGAGTCGCGTGTGACCAGTGGAACCAGTTGTTCCGCCGTCCACCCTTCTGTGTCCGACGGTCGCTGGGGCAGCACGAGGTAGCGCGCTTCGGCCGAACTGTCCCAGACGCGGATACGAACGTCGTCGGAGACGACCAGCCCCATTTCGGCAAGGACCTTGCGTGGCTCGACGACCATGCGCGACCGATACTCCGGCGACTTGTACCAGCTCGGTGGCAGCCCGAGGACAGGCCACGGGTAGCACGAGCAGAGGGTGCAGACCACCACGTTGTGCACATCGCCGGTGTTCTCGACAACGCGCATGTCCGCGCCTTCTACACCGCCGAACCCGAGTTCGGCGATGGCTTTGGTGCCGTGGTCGATGAGCCGTTTCCGGAAGGCGTCATCGGTCCAGGCTCGCGCAATCACCTTGGCGCCGTTGAGAGGACCGACATCCTTCTCATAGTGCTCGATGACCGCATCGACGGCGGCCGGGTCGATCAGCCCGCGCTCCAGGAGCAACGACTCCAACGCTTCAACGCGGACGGCGATGGGGTCAGGCTCACTCATGCCGGCTCCAGATAAGGCTCGAACAACTCGATGCGCACCTCGGTGTTGGGCTCGGCCTCGTCGCCCCACAGTTCGGCTCCGTCGAACATGACCGTATACAGGTGCTCAGGGGTAGTTGAGCCGGTGGCGAAACGTCGGTCCGGGAGGATCGCGGCGCCGCGGTGGTCGGTCACTCGCCCGAGCCGGCCGCTGACGTAATCGGGCTGCTGACTGTGCCCCTCCGCGGGCGCCGGGCGGACCCGCACCGCATCACCGATCGCGAAGCGTGCGGGCCGCTTCGTCTTCTTGTGCGTCCCAATGATCTTCGGTGCCACCCGGGCATTCATGAGGCGGGGCAAGGTTGGACGCAACGCCACCCGCTGCAGAAAAAGGGCCGTGCCCACCAACTTGAGCTTCGGAACCGAGCGTTCACCTGAGAGGTGCTTGGCAAACATCTGCTCGATGGCAGGGACCCACCGGCGGTAATACGGGCCGAAGTACTCCTCCGGCGGCAGGAGTGCCAAGTACCCACGAAACGTGTCGAGGTCAGGGCCGAGCATCGTTTGTAGGAAGTAGTTGATGCCGAAGATTCGGCGCTCCCAGACCGCGTGGAACACGGGCGCGCTCGGCGTGTGGGCGATCGAGCCGAAGTGCTCGGTCTTGCCGCCCAGATCGTGGCTGTTGGGCACGTAGCGAGCGTAGACCCGATTCCCCCTTGGGCGCTGCCGATCTCGAGCCTGATTTCCGCTTGAACCTTGGGCCTGAACTGCATTTTTGCTCCTATACGAGCTCAAGTTCGACGATCATCGTCATAAGCCGAACGCCAGGCAGTACGTTGAACGCGGCCGACCGCAGGCGCTCTTCGACGCGTTCTCGCGGTGGAAAGCGAGGGGCTGATGAAAGACGTTCTGATCGGCGTCGTCGTCTTCGCGATCATCTTCGGCGGCGCAATGTTGGGAATGTTTCTCGGAAAGGTCCTTCCCGATCCGCATTTGAGCACCGAGTCGCGCGACGCCATCAGGACCATAATGGCCATGCTCGGGACGCTGTCGGCTGTGGTGCTCGGCCTTCTCACCGGCTCCTCCATCGGCTCGCTCGCCGAGAAGGAGAGTGAATTGCGGAGTGCCGGAGTCCAATTCCTCATGCTTGATCAGACCTTGGCGGAGTACGGGCCGGAGACCGCGCCGATCCGAGCATTGGCCAAGGATGTGCTTGCGCAACGAATACATCAGATCTGGCCGGAGGAAGGCGGTGCGGTGTCGCTCACGGCGCTCAGCAGTGGGGCCGGCATCCTCTTGGTTCAGAGGGACGTCTTCGATCTGTCGCCGCGGACGGAGCGACAGCAGTGGCTGCGGTCCAACGCGCTCGAGAGCACCAACACGATCGCCCTGTCGCGGTGGACCACCGTCGAGCAGATCGGAAGCCGATTCCCATGGGCCTTTTTCGTCGTTGTCGTGGCTTGGCTGGCGGTGATCTTCGCCAGTTTCGGGCTGTTCGCACCGCGGAATGCGAGCGTGATCGCGGCATTGGTGGTCGCCGCGGTGGCACTTGCCGGCCCGATCTTCATGATGCTCGAGATGGATCAGCCGTACGGCGGGCTGGTCAAGATCCCCAGCACTTCTCTGCGGGTCGCCTTGGACCAGATGGGTCGATCGTGAACGCGCGAATGCTGACGGGCGCATAGGCTTGCGCCATCAGTCGGTTGGGGGTCCGATGTCCGGAGAATCGGTGGGTTCGTCGTCCAGATGGTGGTGGCGGCTGTGGCCGCCCAGGAACTGGCTGCTGGTCGCAAACACGCACTTCATGTCTCGGCGTTCACGCCGCCGATGGTCGGCCGGGGGAGCCGGAGGCGGTGGGAACTTCGGCGGAGATGGCGGTGGAGGCGGCTGCGGTGGCGGAGGTGGCTGCGGCGGCGGCGGAGGGGGCTGACCGAGATGGTGAGGTTCTGCTGCGACGTCGGCTCGACCGAGAGATCGGCCCGATGAGCGAAAGCGATCTCTTGGCCGTCTACCGTGCCTATCTGCAGTGCCTCAACGAACGACAGTGGCCGCGGCTCGGAGAGTTCGTCGCCGATGAGCTGACCTACAACGGACAACGCATGACGCTGCGCGACTACAGGACGATGCTGGAGGGCGACGTCGACGCGATTCCGGATCTGCAATACCAGCCGGAGGTCCTCATTGCCGCCGACGACGTCGTGGCGTGCAGACTGTTCTTCGAATGCACTCCGCGGCAGACGTTTCTGGGTCTCGAACCGACAGGCGGGCAGGTCTCGTTCCCGGAGCACGTCTTCTACAGATTCGATGACGACCGCCGGATCGCCGAGGTGTGGTCGGTGATCGACCTGCAGGCGATCCGCGAGCAGGTGGTGCGCGGGTCATAGCGGCAAGCGCGGCCCGCAACCGTCAGCGCCTGTTGACCGCCCAGCCATCGACATGCGCCGGCAGTCGGGCGAGATGTCGTGCCAGCACACGCTGATAGGCCGTGGACATTGCGGCGTCGAGGAGTCGACCGACGGGTCCGCCGAACGCCGGTTCACCCGTGGCCTGGCAGGTGTAGCGGGTCCCCCCGGGAACCTCTTCCAAGGTGTCGATGGTCACGAACGGAAACCTGGACTTCGTCGACCGGAATTCCATCACCCTGGGTGGCTCGAAGCGGGTGAAGACGCCGGTCCACTCGTAGGTGATGCCGAACATCCGGGCAGTGCCGTGCCAGACATCGCCGGGAACGTACGGTGGTCGCTTTTCGGCGCGAACGGCCACGATTCCCGGCAACACGTTCGAGGTGTAGTCCGGATCGACGATGTAGTCCCAGACGACCTGCGCGGGATGGGCGATGACGACTGATGCGGTTCCATGAGCCATGACTCACGGTAAATCGACATGGACGCCTTCGGCGACAGTTGAGACAGGTCCTCGAGTCAGCGTGGCGGTGCAGGAGCGGGTGGCAGCGGAACCGAGAACGGGGCGCAGGGCCCGAACAGGTCGGGACGGAAGAGCTTCGTCACGACGCATTCACCGTTCACGGCAGGGTATTTCGCGGTAACGGTGCTGACGACCAGGGTGCGCACCTGCCTGTACAGGTCGGTGCTCGCCGTGGTGGCCAGACTCTTCGCCAACGAGTACATGTTCATACCGGTCCCGGGAACCGGTTGTTTCCCGCGCGCCGTGTCTGGGCCGTCCTTGTTCAGCGCCGAGTGGCACTCCTGGAAGCCGGGCGGTGGCCCCCCGGGGGGACAACCGTCGAACGGAAACTGATTGAAGAACAACAGATTGAAGTAACCGGTGTGAAGACCGGCCGGAAAGGCGCCCGGATTGCAGGACGGGAACAGCGGGGGAGCCAACCGGTTCGGCTGCCCCGCCGCGATGTTCTCCTCGACCCAGTTCGAGTGTGCGTAGAAATCCTGCTGGGCGTGCAGTAAGCCGCCGAATGCGGCGCGCGCGGCGGGTCCGTTCACCAATACCGTCGCACCCGGGCCGGCAGGCAGCGACCCGCTGAGGAGGACCGGTGAGAAGGTGTTCCACGCCCGCTGCGCCTTGGCGCAGACCTCCGCGGGGCTTCTCGCATTGTCGATGTGTCGCCAATCGTCGAGCGCGAAGGCGTCACTGCCCATGGCGCCGCCGCCGGGCGGCGGCCCGTTGAGGATCTGCGCGAGGCCGAGTTGATTGACCTGATCCGGTGGGAGCGCGGCCCGCGTGATGCTCTCGTGGTTCTGAATCGCGAACGCCGCAGCGGTGGGCATGGCCCAACAGCACAACGCTCCGATCAGGCCGGCCACGACGGCTACCGATGACGCGACCCGCCCTCGTCGTTGGAATGCGGTCATTCGATCTCCTCCCGGCGACGAAATCGCAACGTGATGGGACGGCACGAAACGTCGCTGCGCTGGCAGCTCAGTACCCAACGGAGATCAAGAGCAAACTGGGCGACGATCGACAGATCGTCGGGTGATTGCCCTGCGCACCCCGTCAACACTTGTTGACGGGCGCGTGTGCGGCACATGCCGTGGACACGCATGCCGGCTACTCAGGGCCAGGCGCAACGACGGTGCCATCGGCCGCGGCATCGACCAGTTCGCGAGCGATCTCGGCCTGCCGGACCAGGAACGCACCTTCGTCCAGCTTCTTGCGGCGCATCCAGCCGGTCACCTCGAAGTTGCACTTGCTCGCGTTGCACGAGCGGCAGCTGGGCACCACATTCGCCAACGCGTAACGGCCGCCCCGCGAGATCGGCAGCATGCAGTCCTTCTGCAGTGGTGTGCCATTCGCACCGCAGTAGGCGCACCCGCCCCACGCCAGCTTGAGCGCGGCCCACTGGGCTGCTGTCAGATCGTGTTCCTGCTCGGCCATCCGCCGGCTGCGTCGGCGCGCGTATCTCGCCGAGCGGGTCCGGCTTCGGGGCGGCATGGGCTGAGGCTAGCGCCGGTCGCGGCCACCGCCGGTGCGGTGACCTCCCGCGTGTCGCCGATGAGGCCGATCGCCGAACGCGACGTCACTACCGGCGTAGGGTCCGGCTACCAGCGATCCCGACGGGGGTGGCCGCTCATGACCGGAACTCGCACCCGAACGACGCGCCTGTGGTGCCTCGCCGGCACGCTGCTGCTCACGGTGGCGGGGTGCTCGTCGTCCACCGACGGGCCGACGGCGCTGAAAACGATTGACGGCGAGGCGTTCCAACGGGTGGTCGATGCCGCGGCGAAGGACCTCCGGGTGCCCGGCGCCATGGTGCTGCTGCAGACCCCGCAGGGAAGGTTCGTCGCGCCCTTCGGGACCACTGAGATCGGGACCATGACGCCGCCCACCCCGCAAACCCACTTCCGGATCGCGTCGAACACCAAGACGATGACCGCCGCGTTGATCGTGCTGCTCGCCCAGGACGGCAAGCTCCGGCTCGACGATCCCGTGTCGTCCTTCGTGGCCGACGTGCCGGGCGGTGACGACATCACCATCGCGCAGCTGCTGAAGATGCGCACCGGGCTGTACGGCTACACCGGCGACCCGGACCTGTCGGCCATGATGGACGCCGATCCGGGCCGGGCGTGGACACCGGGGGAGGTGTTGGCCATCGCCTTCCGTCACCCGCCGAACTTCGCGCCGGACGCCGAATACGAATACAGCAACACGAATTACGCACTGCTCGGCCTGGTCGCCGAGAAGGCGGGCGGCCGACCGCTGGCCCAACAGTTCAAGGAGAGGCTGTTCGTGCCGGCCGGCATGACGCAGACCTCACTACCCGCCGCCGACGACACCTCGATGCCCGCACCGTTCTCGCACGGCTACATGTACGGCGGCAGTTTCTACGCCCTCGGCGACGATCCCTACCCCGCCGACATCCAAGCCGCCGCGCGGGACGGATCGCTGAAACCGGTCGACTACACCCATCAGAACTCGTCGTATGCCACCGCCGCCGGGGGTGCCGTCTCGACGGCCGACGACCTGGCCACCTGGATGCGCGCACTCGTCTCCGGCCGGATCCTCGACGCAGATCACCACCGCCGATGGCAGGACTCGCTGCAGGCGGAGGATCCGGACGCACCCGACGGCCAGAAATACGGTTATGGAATCTCGTACCAGCGTTTCGGTCCCGAGGCCGCGATGTACTACCACGGGGGCGAACTGCCGGGCTTCAACTCGTTCATGGGCTTCGACCCGGACAACGACGTCACCCTCGTCATCTGGACGAATCTGACGCTGTCGCCGGACGGCAGGACCACAGCGCAAGCGATGCTCCCGACAATGCTCGACGAGATCTACGCCGGGCTGTCGCTGAGCTCGCCGCCGCCGACGACCACGAGGTAACCGGCGGACCGGCCGCGTCCACGACCTGGCCCGGGTAGATGAGGCAGAATCGCGACGATGACGACGCCCCCGCCGCCACGCCCAGGGCAGCCCGGATGGCGTGGTCGCGGCCAGCCGCCGCAGGATCCGGCGACGCACCGCATCCCGCGTGGCCGTCCGGAACCGCCGACCGAGAGATTCCGCCCGCCGCCGCGACGCCCCGACGTCCCACGACCTCCCGATGCGGGACGTCCATCCGACGCCGGGCGCACCGAGAAGCTGCGGCGCCCGCCGTCACCCGCGGACATCTCCCCGACGCAGGAGATATACCGCACGCCTCCGCCTGCCCCGCCGCTCCCGCCGGCAGCGCCGCCACCACCTGACGCCCCCAAGCCGAGCAAGCGACGCTCTCTGTTGGGCAACCGCCAGTCCGTCATCCTGATCGCGGTGATCGCCGTCGCGGCGATCATCGGTGGCCTCGCGGGCGCCGAACTGTATGCCCGCAGCCGAGCCGACAGCATCCTGGTCGAGGTCGCCGAATGCGTGGTCGACGACGGCGCCACCATCTCCTTCGGAGTGAACCCGCCGTTCCTGTGGCAGCACATCACCGGCCACTACACGAACATCTCCGTGGTCACCGCCGGTGACCGCGTGCAGAGCGCCAACGGGATGACCGCGGACGTCACGCTCGAGGACATCCGGCTGCAGGAGACCGCGGACTCCAAGGGCACCATCGGCTCGCTGAACGCGACGTTGACGTGGAAGTCGGCCGGCATCAAGGACACCGTGGCGGACAACCTGCCCGGCGTCGGAAGCCTGGTCACCGGCGTACGGACGGACCCGGCGGCGGGCACGATCATCCTGGACGCCGGCGACTACAGCGTCACGGCCAAGCCTGTCGTGGCCGACGGCAACCTCGACCTGCAGGTTCTCGACGTCAACGGACCGCTGCCGAAGGACACCGTGCAGTCGGCGTTGAACGACCTCACCAAGAAGCTGAACGACAACTACCCGCTCGGCATCCACGCCGACAGCGTCGAGGTCACCGACACCGGCGTCGTGGGCACTTTCTCCAGCGAGAACGCGTCGATCCCGAAGGAGGACGCCGATCCCTGCTTCGCCCGGCTCTGACCGCCGTCTACATCGGCGGTGGCGGCAGAGGTAGTGGCGGTGGGGCCAACCGGCCCGCGGCGAAGGCGGCGCCCTGCTGTGTCAGGCCGTTCGCGACGTACAGGCCATGCAGATGGCCGTCAGTGCCGGGGCTGCAGATCGGGTCGCCCGGCACGCACAGGTTCAGCGACTTCGCCGCAAGCGGCTCGCTGAGCGGGACGGCGGTGGCGCCGTACTTGCGCAGCACCTGATCCGTCGGCTTCCCGAAATAGACCACGGCGGCGATGTGCTCACCGACCTCCGGTAGCAGCGGCGCGGGCACCGCCTCGGGCGGCAGGCCCTGAGGCGCGGTTCCGGAGGCCACGAAGTCCGCCACGACCGCGCCCTGGGAGTACCCGCCGAGCACGATGCGGGTGGCCGGGCAGGCCGCCGCGGTGTTCTGGACGTGCACGGCCGCGTCCCGGGCGCCGTCCACGACGGTCCGCTGGAAATCCGGGCTGGCGAAGTCGCCGGAGGCCGCGTAGTTCACCGGATACACCGCCAGGGTCCGCATGCCGAGGTGCCACCGCAGTGCGTCGACGAAGGACTGGCCCGGCGCGCCGACGCCGAACGGCTCATTGGTGCCGCGGGCGAACACCACCTCGACGTCGGTGCACGGCGGCGGCTGCGCGGACGCCGGTGCCGGCCCGACAAGCAGCGCGGATACGGAGGTCAGGGCCGAAGCCACCACCATCGCACCGCGTCGGATCATCACTGCCCACGGGCTCACCCGTGCCTGTGTAGTCAAAAGCGCCACCGAAAAGTTCCCACCCCGTCGCAGAATCCCGGACCCGACGTGAATGTTAGCTGCGTCTCGCCGGATGCGTGTGCGGGTTTCGGTGGAGGGCTGTGGTGGGTACTTCTGAGGTTCGGCCCCGGGCTTTCCAGGGCCGCATTGCCAACGAAGGAGTGGGCACCGTGAGCGGCACCGATAAAGCGAAGAACAAGATCGAAGACCTCGGCGGCAAGGCCAAGGAAACCCTCGGACGGGCGACGGGCGACCGGACGACCGAGAACGAGGGCCGCGGCGATCAGTCGAAGGCGAGCCTCAAGGACGCCGGCGAGAAGGTCAAGGACGCGTTCAAGAAGTAATCGCATCACCCCCGGCGGTTGGCCGGGTATGGAAGTGCGCCCATGACGGACCTGGTCCGTTGTGGGCGCACTCATGTGTTGGTCGGGTAGCCGGGGTCAACCGTCCAGCGTCACCGGGATCTCGTCGCTCAACCGGTAGCCCTCGGCGAGCGGCAGGTCGTCGCCGCTCCAGAACTTGCCCGGGTCGAACCAGCTGTAGTGCTTCTCGGTGGTGAGCAACCCCATGTGCTCATAGGTGATCGCGACGGTCTCGGCGCAGTAGGCGGTCTGCAGCCCGACGTTGAGCTTCTCGGCCTTCCTGCGTTGCGCGGCTGTGCGAACCTTGCGGTCCACGAACGGTATTCCGCGCACCCAGTCACTCGCCGTGGGAACGCGGCCACGAAACCATCGGCCCGTCAGGCGGGCAGTGGACGGAAACGGTGTGCCGTCCATCCGGGCGATCACCTTCAGCGCCAGATCCTCCTGCTCGCGCGTCGCGTACGGACTGAGCTGACGAAGCCAGCACCGCTGCCCGTAGTTCTGCATCCACCGCTCGGCGGCCTCGCGGGCGTCGTTGAGTTGGACGCCGCGGTGATGGTCGCCGGTCCACAGGTCGAGCAGCTTGTCGCCGAGTTCCGCGTGCCAGATCAGCGGTGGCAGGTCGTCGAAGGCCACCGTCATGCCGACATGGTTGACCGGCGCATTCGTCATGGTCTGAATTGCCCGGTCCGGCCCGGAAGCGCCGCGGAACAGCCAGATGTCACCTGTGCGGGTCTCATTCAGCGCCTGCGTCAGCGACACCGTGTTCGCAATCACCAGCGCAGCTTAGGCACACTGTCGATCATGCGGAGCATCTGGAAGTGGGTTGGGCTGGCCGGTGTCGCCGGCGTGGTGGCCGGTGGTGCGCTGGTGGCGCGCGATCAGCGTCGGCGCAACGCGTACACGGCCGACGACATTCGCGCCCGGCTGCACAAGCGCCTCGAAGAGGCGGATCGCGCCTAGCCGGAGACCGCGTAGAGCCGATACGAGCCCTTGAACCCCTTGAGCTCGGCGTCGCGGCCCTCGTCGAACGAGACGCCGTCGCAGTCGTCGCCCTCACAGGCGTCGCGCACCGAATCGCTGACCAGGATCTCGCCGCCTTCGGCCTGCGCAGCCACCCGGGCGGCCAGGGCCACGTTGCGGCCGAACAAGTCCTCGCCGCGTCGGACCGACTTGCCGGAGTGAATGCCGATCCGCACGCGAATACCATTCGGCCGCTTGGCCAGTGCGCGTTGCAGTTCGACGGCACAGAGCACCGCCTGATTCGGTTGGGCGAACGCCACCATGAAGCCGTCGCCCTGGCTCTTGACGACGTGACCGCCGTGGTTCTTGACGTGCCGCTGCACCAGGCGGGCGTGGCCGCTGATCAACCGGGTCCAGGCGCGGTCGCCGATCCGGTTGTTGAGAGTGGTGGAGTCCTCGATGTCGGAGAACATGATCGCCACCCGGCCGTCGGGCGCAAGCCGGGCGAGATCGGGCCGCTCCACCTCGAACCAGTCGGCGAGGTCCTCGATCGACGTCCGGATGGCGCCGCCGAACCCTTTCTCGCGAACCAGGGTGGCGGTCTGCCACATCGTCTTGACCGCTTCACGACCGCCGCTCAGCAGCATGTTGCGGGTGTCGTATCGGCGGTGCAACTCCTCGGCCTCACGACGGCTGCGCGTCAGGAGCACCGACAGCACCGCGATGGCCACCGCCTCCGCGGCCGCGACGACGGCCAGCGCGTAAGCCGCGATCTGCACTCCGCTCACCGTTGTCCGGCTAACTGAACGCGTTGGTGATCGTGGCCATGTCGAAGTAGTCGCGCCATGCCGCGATTCTGCCGTCTGCGATCTCGAACACTCCCATCACGGGCAGTTCGATGTCGGTGCCGCCGGGGCGGCGCATGACGTCGGTGCGCTCGTTCATCACCAGGTCGCCCATGCTGACCTGTCGGTGCACCCGGAACTCGAGGCCCTCGAAGTTGCCGAGGAAGTCGCGAATGTACTCCTCGATGGCCGCCCGGCCCTGCACCGCGGGGAGCGGAATGTTGTGATAGACAGCGTCTTCGGTGAAGAAGCCGGCCAACTCGTGGGGATCGGGTGAGGTCCACCGGCCGCAGAAGTCGGTGACGATTTCGTCCGCGGATCGCGTCATGCGTCGACTAAACGCGAGCGTCCGCCTGGAAAGCAAGTCTTCAGACGCCGGTCGACGACCCCGGTCGCACGATCATCAGGATGGTCACCGCCACCCACAGCAGGTTGAACATGCCGGTGGTCATGGCGAGTCGCGGCACCGTGGCACCATCGAGAACCGCGCGTTGATCGGGCAGGATGCTCGCGACGAGGACGGCGGCGGCGATCGCGGTGAGCGCGATCGACACCAGCACCCAGGCCTGCGTCAGCACACCCATCGACAGCGCTGTGCCGATACCGAGGAGCGGCACCGCCACTCCGACAATCGCGTATGTGCGGCAGATCCTGTGCAGGGCAATGGTCACCGGCCCGGCTGCGGCGTCCGGGCCTGCGGCGGCACGCGCGTAGCGCGGGAAGATGCTCGCCGCGACGGCGATCGGGCCGATGGCGAGGATGGCCAGTACCACGTGGAGGCTGAGGAAGACGGCGGACATCGGCGTCGACGTTAAGCGACGGCGGGCCGAACGAACGCCGCCTGGACGGACACGATCCGCTGGAATCCGGACATGGTCTCGGGGCCTCCGTGTCAGACCCCCCTGCGATAATCGAATGTATGTTCGATCCGGCGCAGGCAAGTTTCGACCAGGTGCTGGCCGTGACGCGCCCGGAGTCGGTCGAAGCGCGCGAACTGATCTCCGCCGTGATGGCGGCGGCCCGTCGGGAGAACCAGCAGGCCGCCGCGCGGTTGACCGCGATCGGCGAGTTGTATGCGGTGCGGTTCGCCGAGCGCGACGAGCTCAGCGACCAGTGGGCCGTGGACACCGAAAGCGCGGTGGCCGTCGAGATCGGCGCGGCACTGAACATCGCCTACGAACGGGCCAAGGACCAGGTCGGCCTCGCCCGCGGCCTGCGCGAACGCCTACCGTTGGTCGCGGCGATGTTCCGCGCCGGTGAGCTCACCCTCGACATCGTCGACACCCTGCTGCACCGCACCACCCTGATCACCGACCCCGCTGTCTTGACCCACGTCGACGCCACCCTGGCCGGCGCGGCGGCCCGGTTGATGAGGCTGAGCTACGGCCAGGTCTGCGGGTACATCGACCGTGTCATCGCCACCCACGATCGGGATGCGGTGCGGCGCCGCCAGAAAGCCGCCGACGAACGTGAGGTGTGGGTCATCGACGGCCTGGACGGGATGAGCAGTTTCGGTGGCACCATGCCCACCGCCGGGGCCCGGGTGTTCGACAACCGCCTCGACGCGCTCGCCGACACCGTCTGCCCCGATGATCCGCGCACCAAGAAGCAGCGCCGCGTCGACGCCATCGAGGCCATCTCCAGTGGCGCCGACCACCTGGGCTGCCGATGCGGCAACCCCGACTGCCCGAACAAGAACGCGATCGCCGCCCCGTTCGTCATCCATGTCGTTGAGGGACCCGACGAGCACGCCGCGGCCGCCGACACCGACGCCACTGCCGATCCGGGTACCGCTGACTCGGTGGCGAGCCTGGTGCACAACGACGGCCTCCTGCCACCCGAACAGCTCACCGGCCTCGCCGAGCACGCCACCATCCGGCCACTCATCCACCCCGGCGACGCCGCCCCCGAACCGCGCTACACCCCGTCGCGGAATCTGGCGGAGTTCGTGCGGTGCCGCGACATGGGCTGCCGATTCCCCGGCTGCGACGTGGCGGCCTTCAGCACCGACATCGACCACACCATCCCCTACAGCCAAGGCGGACCGACCCAGGCATCAAACCTCAAATGCCTATGCCGCCTACACCACCTGATCAAAACCTTCTGGGGCTGGCACGACCAACAACACCGCGACGGCACCGTCATCTGGACCAGCCCCGCCGGCCAGACCTACACCACCAGACCGGGAGCGGCGCTGCTGTTCCCGTACCTGTGCACCCCGACCGCCGCGGCGGTCATCACACCACGGACAGGGAACCACTGCGGTGAACGCACCGCGATGATGCCCAAACGGCAACGCACCCGAGCCCAGAACAAAGCCGCCCGCATCGCCGCCGAACGCCAAGCCAACCGTGAACACCGCGAAGCCCGCCGCCAAGCCCGCCGACAAGCACTCGACAAACTCTTCGCCCCCAAGCCACCACCGCAGCCCGGCGACGAACCACCACCCTTCTAGCGGGCGCGGTCACCACCCCTCGGTGAGCACGCGATCGAGCGTGTCCACGTAGAAGTCGGCGGATTCGACGTCGATGCACAACGGCGGCTTCGTCTTCAGGATGTTCGAATGGTCGCCCGTCGGCTGGATGATCACCCCGAGTTCCAGCATGCGCTCGCAGATCGCGGCGGTCTCCTCCGTGGCCGGCGCCAAAGTGTCCGGATCGCGGATCATCTCGACGCCGAGGTACAGCCCGATGCCGTGCACCGTGCCGATGATCGGGTGCCGGGTCTGCAGCTCCTGCAGCCGGGCCTTCAGGTGGGCGCCGACGTCCGCCGCGTTCTGCTGCAGGGCCTCGTCGCGCAACACATCGAGCACGGTGATGCCGATCGCGCACGACACTGGACTGCCGCCCGTCGAGGAGAAGAAGTAGCCCTGCGACCTGAACGCCTCGGCGACGGCCCTGCTGGTGACCACCGCACCGAGCGGCGAGCCGTTCCCCGTCGACTTCGCCATCGACACGATGTCGGGCACCACATTCTGCTGCTGAAAACCCCAGAACCAGTGGCCCAGTCGGCCGTAACCCACCTGCACCTCGTCGGCCACCGCCAGCCCGCCCGCCGCACGCAGCGCGGCGTAGATCCGCTCGAGATAATGATCCGGCAGCGCCATCCCGCCGGCGTTTCCGTACACCGCCTCACAGATGAACGCCGCCGGAGGCCTGCCGTCGGCGACGAGCTGCTCGATCTTCGCCACGGCATCGTCGGTGTACCGGCCCACGTCGGCGCCCCGGTACGTACCGCGGAAGCTGTTCGGCGAGTCGACGACGTGCACCCAGTCCGGCCGAGTGGCAACGGCATTGGGGTTGTCTGCCGTCGACGTCGACACCGCGTCTGTCGCATACGTCCAGCCGTGATAGGCCTCGCGTACCGCGATCACGTCGCGTCGGCCCGTCGCCGCCAGTGCCAGCCGCATCGCCAGATCGCTGGCCTCCGAACCCGAATTCACCAGGAACACCGTGTCGAGCGGATCGGGCAGCGACGCGGCGAGCCGCTCACTGAACTCGACCACCGCCTCATAGTTGAACCGCGAGTTGGTGTTCAGCTTGCGCAGCTGTCGCGCTGCGGCATCGGCCACCCGCGGGTGCGCATGCCCGAGCACCGTCACGTTGTTGACCATGTCCAGGTAGCAGCGCCCCGACGTCGACATCAGGTAGTGCCGCCAGCCCCGCTCGATCCGCGGCGGCCGACGGTAGTAGTGCTCCTGCACAGGCGCGAAACTCCTGTCGCGCCGGGCCATCAGATCGTCGTCGAGCGCATCGGCATCGACCGCGGAAAGTCCGAGCAGAGGCCGGGGATCCCGCGCCAGCGCCAGCCAGCCCCGTGCCAGCTCCGGCCGCGCCAGCGCAGGCGCCCGCGGCGCTCCGGCCGGCTGAACGGTGACCTCACACCACTGTCCCGCGACCGCCTCGCCCAGCGGCGCGCCCGCGGCGACCGGACCGGCCGGCGCACCGGCCACGCCCGTCAGCGTCAACGTGAAGTCACCACCTCGAACCACCGCGGCACCGTCGACGTGCTCGACCTCGCCATCCCACGGCGCCACCAGGCCGACGGTATCCGCCGGCCACATCCCGATCCCCGTGGCGACCACGTCGGCGCTGCTATGGCTCAGCCTCGGAGCACGACTCAGCCGCGGCTCACCGAACGTCGTGACCACCAGGGCCGCCCCGCCGCCGATGGCCGCGCGTGCGGCCGCATCCTCGACGTCCTCCCGCAGCCATCCGCCCGGTGCGAAGGCGTCGTCGTACACATCCGACGTCACCGAAAGATCCAACGCGACAATGGCTTCGGGATCGACTCCGGTGACCAGCATCCCGGCAGGTTGCGCGGCCGGCGCCGCAAACCCGAGTTCCGCCCGCAGCAGCGCCGTCATCAGCTCCTGCGGCACTGACACCGCCTGTTCGAACATCCGCCATTCGCCATCGGCGTGCTCGGTGACGTAGTCGTTGTCCGGATCGATCGCCGCCTGCTGCGCGCCGCTCACGATCAGCACCGCGGTCCGCAGCACCAGCATCGGCCAGAGCGCGTCGACCTCTTCCGAACTCAGCGATCGCACCGCGTGGAATGCGCGCACCGCAGGCAGTATCGACGTCGGCTCGGCCCCGGGGTGCCCGAGCACCGACGACGCTGTGATCGCCAACTCCGAGACCGCCCAACTCGTGGTGAGGTCGCCGAAGTCGATCACCCCGTCCGGCCGCACCGAGCCGTCCGCCGCGCGCGACACCACCACGTTGGCATCGGTGAGGTCCAGATGAACTGCCTGACTGGGCAACTCATCCGTCAGCACTTCGATCCGCGTCCAGGCCTCCCGCGCGGCCTGCTCGACCAGCGCACGACGGGCCGGATCCGCGACGTGACTGCCGAGCGCCGCCACCACGTCCGCGCCGTAGCGCAGATCCCACTGCAGGATCCGGTCCAGACCCGGGTGCTCGAACCCGGCCAGCGCGCGGCTGACCCGCCCGGCGATGTCGCCCAGCCCGCTGATCGCGGCAGGCGACAGGTAACCGGCGTCCAACAGCGTCCCGCCGGGCAGGAACCGCAGCAAGCGCACGTACGCCGTGCGGTCCAGTAGCCCGTCGATCGCGGTGCAGGAGTCACCGGTCCGGTTGGGCAGGGGCACCGCGATCCGCAGTGCCGGTTCGGCTGCGGCGATGAGCGCGGTGGCCTCGTCCTGCGCGGCCAGTTCGGTTTCCGTGAACGCGGGATTGGCGATCTTCAGCACGCCGACGATATCGCCGTCGTCGCCGCGCACGAGGAAGTTCTTGTCCTGCTGGCTGCCGAGTGACTCGGCGTGCCCGCTCACGCCGTAGTGCGCGGCGAGCAGCTCGTCGGCCTGCGCCTTGGTCACCTGCGGTGCGGGCAGTTCCGGCTCGGCGAGGAAGTTGAAGCCGACGGTCCGGCGGTCGTTGCTCACCGGCTGACGAAGGACACCACGACTTCGGTGAAGGCGTCGTTGTCGTCGCCCGCCGCGGTGTGGCCGGCTTCGGCCAGTTCGACGAACTCCGCCGCAGGCACCTTCGCGAGGAAGTCCTTGACCCCATCGGCGCTCACCACGTCGGAGAGCTTTCCACGGATCAGCAGGATCGGGATGGTCAACTCGATCGCCGATTGTTCGAGCTGATCCTCCCGGACGAACGGGTCGTCGTTAGGCGCGGTGAGGAACGCCGGATCCCAATGCCAGTACCACCGGCCGTCGCGCTGCCGGAGGTTCTTCTTCAGGCCCTCCGGGCTGCGGGGCTTGGCGCGGTGCGGCAGGTATTCGGCGACCGCCTCGGCGGCGTCCTCGAGCGAATCGAACCCGTGCACATGGCTGAACATGAAGTCGCGGATGCGCGCGCTGCCGTCCTTCTCGTAGCGCGGCACGACGTCGACGAGGACCAGTTGCGTGACCTTCTGGGGCCCGGCCCGGTGGGCGACCGTGATGCCGGTCAACCCGCCCATGCTCGCGCCGATCAGTGCGACGGGCCTGCCGATCTGGTCGATCACCGCGAGGGTGTCGGTGCACAGCGCCTCGACTGTGTAGTTGGCCTCGGGGGAGCGGTCGCTGTCACCATGGCCCCGGCTGTCCAGCGCGACCACGTGCAGCCCCTGATCGGCCAGTATCTGGCCGGTCTTCTTCCATGAGAAGCGGTTCTGGCCGCCGCCGTGCAGCATGAGAACGGTAGGCCTACCGGCCGAGTCCGCGCCGCGGTTCCACTCGTCGGCGACCAGCGACAGTCCCTCCGCGCCGCGGAAGGTGACGGTCTGCGGCTGGATCTGATCGGACTTCGCGGTGCTCACAGCCTCACGCTATCGCGGCGGCGATGAGGTTCCCGGCTGGGTCGAGTCTCACTTCATACGAGGTCTCCAGCAGAAAGGATTCGCCATGCCCGCCATCACGCCGTCGCTCTGGTTCGACGACAACGTGGAGGAAGCCGCCGCGTTCTACACATCGGTGTTTCCCAACTCCCACGTCGAGCAGATGTACCGCTACACCGAAGCCGGGCCCGGCACGCCCGGGGAGGTGGCATACGGCACGTTCGTCCTGGACGGCACCCGCTTCCTCGGCATCAACGGCGGCCCCGCGTTCCAGTTCTCCGAAGCGGTGTCCTTCGAGGTGCTCTGCGCCGACCAGGACGAGGTCGACCACTACTGGAACGGCCTGGTCGACGGCGGCGAGGAGTCGCAGTGCGGCTGGCTCAAGGACCGCTTCGGGCTGAGCTGGCAGATCGTGCCGAAGCGGCTCTACGAGTTGCTGAACGATGCTGACCCGGCCCGTGCGGAGGCCGCGACGAAAGCCATGCTCGGCATGCGAAAGATCGTCGTCGCCGAATTGGAGGACGCCGTCGCCGCAGTCTGAGCCGCCCATCCTCCGGGGAGTCGCCGAGGCCGCGGATCGCCGTCCCGTACTTTGAAGGCGGAGTGCCGCGAAGGAGCGACCAATGCCAAAGCACGCCGCCCCGGCGGACTGGGGTGTCGACGGCGACGTCGACGAGCCGGATGCTGCCGTCGAGTCCGAATCCGAGGACGCAGGCAGCGACACCGAAGCCGACGTCCCACAGAAGCAGCGCAGAGCGCCCTGGTCACTGGTCCGGCTGGCCACCGTGGCCGGACTGGTCGTGGTGCTCGCGCTGGCCGGACTGACGGGCTGGCTCGGCTACCAGGGCTGGCAGGCGCGCCAGGCCGAACAGCAGCGCGAACGCTTCGTCGAAACGGGACGCCAGGGCGTGCTCAACCTGACCTCGGTCGACTGGCAACAGGCGGACGTCGACGTGCAACGCATTCTCGACGCGTCGACCGGCGGGTTCTACGACCAGTTCCAGAAGCGAGCCGCGCCGTACACCGAGGTGGTCAAGCAGGCGAAGTCGAAGTCCGTCGGCACCATCCAGCAGGCCGGCCTCGAGTCGGTGTCCGACACCGGCGACTCGGCCAAGGTGTTGGTGGCCGTGTCGATCGCGGCGTCGAACGCAGGCGCACCCGACCAACCGCTCCGGTACTGGCGGATGCGGGTGACCGTGGATGAGATCGACGGCCAGATGAAGGTGTCGGACGTGGAGTTCGTGCAATGACCACCGAGAACGATCCCGTCGACCCCGACGCGCCCGCTCCCGACAGCGCCGAGCCGGTGACCACGGAGCCCGAGGCGACCGAGCCGGAGGCCGCGGAGGTCACGGAGCCCGAGGCTGAGGAGCCCGAGGACGCCGCAATCGCCGAGGACGAGGCCGAAGAGACCGAGCCCGAGGCCGCATCCGGGATCCAATGGTCGAGGGTGTTCGCCTTCGGGGTGCTGCCCGCGCTGGCGCTGGTGCTCGCCGTCGCCGCGGGCGTGCTCAAGTGGCACGACAGTGAGGTCCGCCAGACCGACGCGGCCCGCGCCGAGAGCCTGCAGGCCGCGCGCAACACGGTGACCGTCATGCTGACCTACGACCCCGCGAAGATCGACGAGCAACTCGCGAACGCCCGCGATCTGCTCACCGGCCCGTTCCGCGAGACCTACACCCGGATGACCAACGAGATCGTCATCCCCGGCGCGAAGGCACAGGGGATCACGGCCGTCGCCGCCGTCCCCGGCGCCGCGATCGAATCGGTCGACAAGAACCACGCGGTGACCATGCTCTACGTCAACCAGAAGGTCAGCGTCGGCGGGCAGATGCCCACCGACAACCTGTCGACCGTCAAGGTGACCCTCGACAAGGTCGGCGACCGGTGGCTCGTCTCGCAGTTCGAGCCGGTGTGAGCGGATGAGCGAACCGCGCTGGCTGGACGTGAGTGTGCCCGCCGGGCGACTTCGGGCACTGGTGTGGGGCCCTGATGACGGCCCGGTTGCGTTGTGCCTGCACGGATTCCCGGACACCGCGTACGGCTGGCGCAAATTGGCGCCCGCGCTCGTCGACGCAGGCTGGCGGGTGGTGGCACCGTTCATGCGCGGCTACGTGCCGTCGTCACTGCCGTCCGACGGGAGCTACCACGTCGGAGCCCTGATGGACGACGCCCTTCGGGTGCTGCAGGCCGCAGGCCCGACCGGACGCGACGTCGTCATCGGCCACGACTGGGGCGCGATCGCGACGGCGGGGCTGGCAGCGATGCCCGACAGTCCGTTCGCGAAGACCGTGATCATGTCCGTTCCGCCGCCGGCGAGTTTCCAGCCGTTCGGCAAGCTGCCCGACCGCGGCAGGCTGGCGGCCCAGCTGCCCCGCCAACTGCTGCGCAGCTGGTACATCACCTACTTCCAGCTTCCGTTCCTGCCTGACCGGTCCGCGTCGTGGGTGGTGCCCAGGCTGTGGCGGCAGTGGTCGCCGGGCTATCCCGCCGGCGAGGACCTCCGCCACGTCGACGCCGCGATCGGCGCGCCGGAGCGCTGGCGGGCAGCACTGGGCTACTACCGCGCGACCGTGCGCAACACCCGCCCGCCTGCGCAGTACGCCGAACTGCACAAGCACTGGCTGGCCGCGCCCCGGCTGCCGACCCTGTACCTGCACGGTGCCGACGACGGCTGCGCCGCACCGGATTACGCGGACTGGGTGCGGCCCGTGCTGCCCGCGGGCAGCGACATGGCGATCGTGGCGCGGGCCGGGCACTTCCTGCAGCTCGAGCAGCCCGACGAGGTGGGCCGCCACATCGTCGGATTCGTCGGCTCCGCACGGTAGCCGTGCGCCGGCTCGCCGCGGCCGATGCCCAGACCCACTGGCTGTCGGCCAAGATGCCCAGCGACCAGTTCCTGGTCTACGGCTTCGCGGGCGGCCCCGCCGACCCGCGGGAGGCCCTCGCCCCGGTGCGTGAGCGTGCGCGCGGCTACGGCGAGTTGCGGTTGCGGGTGCGGGAACACAGCGCACTGACCTACCCCGTGTGGACACCGGCCGGCATCGACGACCGCCAGTTCTGTGTGCAGGACCTCGACGACCGTAGCTGGCCCGGCTGCCTGGCCGCGGTACGCCGGCTCGCCGAGCGGCAGCTGGACGCGAGCGAGATGACCTGGCGGCTGCATCTTTTCGCGGCCGTCGACGGCATTCCCGGCGCCGGCCGCCCGGGCACCGTCGTGGTACTGCAGGTCGCGCACGCCCTGGCCGACGGCGTCCGCGGTTCGGCACTGGCCGCGCTGCTGCTGGGCAGGCCCGGCGGCGTCGAGCCGGTGCCGGTGCCGCGCTTTCCGGCAGCCCGACTGCCGGTGCGGGCGGTCACCGCTGCGCGTGCTCATCGCCGGTTGCTGCGCGATGTGGCCGCCGGAATTGTTCCGCCGCAAGCGGATACCCGGCCACCGCTGCGCACCAACGCCAGGCCGGCAGGTGTGCGGCACGTCCGGACGATCGTCCGTCACCGGCGTGCGCTGCCCGGCCCGACCGTCACGACGGGTGTGCTGGCCGCCGTGTCGGGTGCGCTGGCCGCACAGCTGCGCGAACTCGGCGACGATCCCGCCACCCTCGGCGCCGAAGTGCCGATGGCCGCGGCCGGACAACGTCTGGCGCACAACCACTTCGGCAATGTCGGCGTTGGGCTCTACCCGGAGCTCGACGTCGCCGACCGGGTCCATCGGATCGCGCAGGACCTCGCGGACCGCAGACGCCGCGCCGCGCATCCGGGCATGCAGGCGGCCGGCAGGGCATTCGCGGCCACCCCCGCCCCGCTGCTGCGCTGGGGCGTCGCGCAGTTCGACCCCGACGTGCGGGCGCCGCTGGTCATTGGCAACACCGTCGTGTCCAGCGTCAACCGGGGCGCGGCCGACCTGAGCTTCGGCGGCGCGCCAGTGGTGGTCACCACCGGGTTCCCCGAGCTCTCGCCGATGGTGGGGCTGGCGCACGGCGTGCACGGTATCGGCGACACCGTCGCGATCAGCGTGCACGCCGCCGAGTCGGCGATCGGGGACGTCGACGCCTACACGGCGCGACTGGCCGCGGCGCTCGGCTGAGTGGCGCGCAGCGATGCGATCCCCACGTCCAGCGCGGCCTCCAGGTAACTCAGGTCGCCTGTGCTGAGCAGCACCGACACCCCGCCCTGAATGCCGGCCAGCAGCGCCGCGGCAGCACGCTGCGGATCCACCGACGCGGCGATCTTGTTCTGCGCCTGCATCGCCCGCACGCCCGCCTCGATCTCCATTCGCCATTGATCGATGAGCGTCGTCGTCACCGCCTGCGCGCCGGGCGTGCGGCCGATCTCGGACATCACCGTGGACAGCGGACACATCCGGCCCTGCCTGCGGTACCGCTCGACCACCACGTCGCGCCAGCGCTGCCAGGCCGCCCACGACGTCAGCCGGCTCAGATGCGGCTGCTGGTCGGACAGCACCCGGTCGGCCTCCTGCGCCGCGACGGCGAGCAGCAGTTCGTCCTTGCCGCCGGGGAAGTAATGGAACAGCTGACCCTTGGAGGTCGCGGTGCGGGCCAGCACGTCGTCGAGCGTGGTGGCGACCGCACCGCTGAGGCGGACCTCGGCTGCGGCGCCGTCGATGATCCGCTGCCGGGTGGCGCGTCCCTTCGCGGTGAATTTCTGGACTTGCGGGTCCATTTTTATCGGCGCACTGTCGGACTCATGAGCAAAAACGATACGCGGCTCGCGGGCCGCACCGCACTGGTCACCGGCTCCACCGCAGGCCTTGGAGCGGCCATCGCCCAGGCGCTCGCCGCCGCCGGGGCCTTCGTCGTCGTGTCCGGCCGGAACAAGCAACGCGGCGATGCGGTTGTCGCCGAGATCCGCACCGCAGGAGGCGAAGCGGCCTTCGTCACGGCTGATCTGGGCGGGGGAGCAGAGGCCGCCCGGGCACTGGCCGAGCAGGCCGTGGCTGCGGCGGGCGGCCGGCTCGACATCCTCGTCAACAACGCCGCGACCCTGTTGATGCCGAAGCCGACCGCCGACGTCACCGAGCAGGAACTGCGGGAGGTGTTCGGCGTCAACGTGTTCGCACCGCTACTCCTGACCGGGATGATCGCGCCCGCGATGGCCGAGCGCGGTGAGGGCGCGATCGTCAACATCGGATCCAACACCGGGCTGCGCGGCAGCGCCGGTTCAGCCGTGTATTCCGGCAACAAGGCGATCATCCACTCCTTCACCAAGTCGTGGGCCGACGAGTACGGGCCGTCGGGGGTTCGGGTCAACGCCGTGGCGCCGGGGCCGATCGCGACCGAACGCGCGGTGGAGTTCGCCGAGCACATCGGGCCGATGCTGGCGCGCATCCCTTCGCGGCGCATGAGCACCCCCGAAGAGGTCGCCGCCGCGGTGGTGTTCCTCGCTGCCGAGGACGCGGCGAACATCCAGGGCGCCGTGCTGTCCATCGACGGGGGGTGGGCAGCCGTGTGACAGATGCCCTAGATTCTGTTACGTGGATGCCTACGATTTCGCTCTTCTGGTGCTGCGCGTCGTGCTCGGCCTGACCATGGCCGCGCACGGCTATAACAAGTTCTTCGGCGGCGGGCGCATCCCCGGTACCGCGGGCTGGTTCGAGAGCATCGGTATGAAGCCGGGAACCTTCCACGCCCGGGTGGCCGCCACCACGGAGATGGCCGCGGGCATCGGCCTGGCCGTCGGGCTGCTCACCCCGGTGCCCGCCGCAGGCTTCGTGGCGCTGATGCTGGTGGCCGCGTGGACGGTGCACCGGCACAACGGCTTCTTCATCGTCAAGGAGGGCTGGGAGTACAACCTGATCCTCGCCGTGACGGCCATCGCGATCGCCGGGGTCGGCGCGGGCAAGCTGAGCCTCGACTACGCGCTGTTCCACGGCACCGCGCTGTGGGACTACGTGCAGGGCTGGGGCGGGCTGGCGGTGGCAGTGGTGCTCGGCCTGGCCGGCGGCATCGGTCAGCTGGCGATCTTCTATCGGCCGCCCGCCAAGACCGCGAGCTGACCCGCCACGGTATGCGGTCATCGGGCCAAGTGGGACCACAGGACTAGAACACGTTCTAATCTGTCCGGCATGGGTTTTCTCAAACAGGACGCGCCCGTCGTCGACTACGCCGAATGGAGCAAGGGCACCCGCGCCGAGAGGATCGTGCCGATGGCCCGGCACTGGGCCGAGGTCGGCTTCGGCACGCCGGGTGTGCTTCACCTGTTCTACGTCGTCAAGATCCTGCTGTATGTGCTGGTCGCGTGGCTGATCGTGCTGAGCACCGACGGCATCGACGGGTTCACCGCCGTGGCCACCTGGTACGCCGAGCCCATCGTCTTCCAGAAGGTCGTGCTCTACACGATGCTGTTCGAGGTGGTCGGCCTCGGCTGCGGCTTCGGACCGCTCAACAACCGGTTCTTCCCGCCGATGGGGTCCGTCCTGTACTGGCTGCGGCCGAAGACCATTCGTCTGCCGCCCTGGCCCGGTCGCATCCCGCTGACCAAGGGCGACAGCCGCACCCCGTTCGACGTCGCGGTCTACGGCGCGCTGCTGGTGATGCTGGTGATCGCGCTGTTCTCCGACGGCACCGGTCCCATCCCGGAACTCGGCACCGAGGTCGGCGTGCTGCCGATCTGGCAGACAGTGGCGGTGCTGGGCCTGCTCGCCGTCGCCGGCCTGCGCGACAAGGTGATCTTCCTGGCCGCCCGCGGCGAGGTGTACGCCTCGCTCGCGGTGTGCTTCCTGTTCAGCGGCGCCGACATCATCCTCGCCGCCAAGCTGGTGTGCCTGGTCATCTGGCTGGGTGCGGCGACGTCGAAACTCAACAAGCACTTCCCGTTCGTCATCTCGACGATGATGAGCAACAACCCGGTGTTCCGCCCGCGCTGGATCAAGCGCAAGTTCTTCGAACACTTCCCCGACGACCTGCGACCGGGCCGGGCCTCGCGCTGGCTGGCCCACTTCAGCACCGCCGTCGAGGGACTGGTGCCGCTGGTGCTGTTCTTCAGCCACGGCGGCGTGGCCGGCGCGATCGCGGCGTTCATCATGCTGGTGTTCCACTTCGGCATCCTGTCGTCGATCCCGATGGGGGTGCCGCTGGAGTGGAACGTCTTCATGATGTTCAGCGTGCTGGCGTTGTTCGTCGGCCATCCTGGCATCGGCCTGGGCGACCTGCAGAGCCCGTGGCCGATCGTGCTGTTCGCCGTCGTCGCAGGCACCGTCGTGCTGGGGAACCTGTTCCCGCGCAAGGTGTCCTTCCTGCCCGGCATGCGCTACTACGCAGGCAACTGGGACACCACGCTGTGGTGTGTGAAACCGTCGGCGGCCGAGAAGATCACCGCAGGCCTCGTCGCGATCGCCGCCATGCCCGCCGCGCAGATGGAGAAGTATTACGGCAGCAAGGAGACCGCGGAGATGTACCTCTACATGGGGTACGCGTTCCGGTCCTTCAACAGCCACGGCCGGGCCATGTTCGCGCTGGCGCACCGCGCCATGGCAGGACTGAACGAGGACGATTACGTGCTGACCGACGGCGAGCGCATCTGCAGCACCGCGATCGGGTGGAACTTCGGCGACGGCCACATGCACAACGAGCAGTTGATCGCAGCGATGCAGAAGCGGTGCCACTTCGAACCCGGCGAGATCAGGGTGGTGCTGATCGACGGCCAGCCCATCCACCGCCAGCGCCAGGAGTACCGCCTGGTCGACGCGGCCACCGGCGAGTTCGAACGCGGCTACGTCAACGTGGCCGACCTGGTCACCCGCCAGCCGTGGGACGACACCGCGCCGGTGCACGTGACGTGGCAGAAGGACGGCGCCGACGCTACGTGAGCGTCAGCTCGTCAGCCCATCACGTCGCGGACCTTGACCGTCTCCAGTCCCTGCAGCAGCAACCCCCGCGCCGTGTCGAGATGCTTGCGCCAGTGCGCCTCGGCCGCCGCGCCGTCACCCGAACGCATCAGCTGCAACAGCCGGCGGTAGGACCGCATCAGTTTCTCGTAGTCGGCCTTCGACGGCGGATTGCTCTCGCTCATCGCGAACGCGGTATGGCGCACCGTGATCTCGTGCAGCATGCCCGCCATGATGTTCAGCGTCGCGTTGCCTGACAGCTCGACCATCCGGCGGTGGAACTCGCCCGTGGTCTCGGCCAGCTGACCGGTGTCCCAGCCGACCGGCACGTCCTCGGCCAGCGTTCGTTCCAGCTCGTCGTAGGCGGCGGTGTCGCCGGACTCGGTGAGCAGGCGCACGGCCATCGGCTCGATGCCCGACCGCGCCGTCATCACGTCGGCGATCGTGGCGCCGCTCAGTTCCAGCAGCAGCCCCGCGGGCCGGGCGACGATCTCCGCGCCGGGGACGCGCACCCTGGCTCCGGTGCGCGAACCGCGCCGCACCTCGACCAGGCGCTCGGATTCCAGCACGCGGACGGCCTCGCGCAGCGTCGGACGGCTGACGCCGAAGTGGCTCATCAGCTCGGCCTCGTTGGGCAGGAAGTCGCCGTCCTTGAGCTGACCGTCGACCACCATGCGGCGCAGCGTGCCCGCCACCAGTTCGGCGGTCTTGGGGGAGCGCACGGTGTTCCCCGACGTCACGGCACTCGCCCCCATCATCGGGGCCAGCGGTGTGGTTCGAGGCACGCGTTCTTCTCCGGTGGGGTGTTTGACCTGGCATGCAAGCCAGCTGTACAACTCAGTAAACCATGTGGCGTCGCGCGACGGCGTCGAGTCCGACTCTACCAACCAGTAGGTTGACCTAGTAAACCTACTCGTCTACCTTCGGTGGCGATGCTCATACGGGCCCCATCGGGCTCCCAGGTCGCGTTCAAAGGAGAACTTCCATGGCTGAAGCCGTCATCGTCGAGGCCGTGCGGTCGCCTGTCGGCAAGCGCAACGGCGGACTGTCGGGCGTGCACCCCGCCGAACTCTCCGCGCAGGTGCTCAACGGCCTCGTGGAGCGCGCCGGTGTGGACCCGGCGCTGGTCGACGACGTCATCTGGGGCTGCGTCATGCAGGCAGGCGAGCAGGCGCTCGACATCGCCCGCACCGCCCTGCTGACGGCCGGCTGGCCGGAGTCCGTGCCCGGCGTGACCGTGGACCGCCAGTGCGGGTCGAGCCAGCAGTCCGTGCACTTCGCCGCCGCAGGCGTGGTCGCCGGCCACTACGACGTCGTCGTCGCCGGCGGTGTCGAGGCCATGTCGCGCACCCCGATGGGCGCGTCGCTGGCCAGTGGCGGCAACCCCTACCCGCAGGGCTTCAAGGACCGCTACCAGCAGACCCCGAACCAGGGCATCGGCGCCGAGATGATCGCCGAGCAGTGGGGCCTCGACCGCGCCACGCTCGACCAGTTCTCCCTCGACTCGCACGAGAAGGCCGCTGCTGCGCAGGATTCCGGTGCATTCGAGGATCAGATCGTGGCGATCAGGGACCAGGACGGAAACCCGGTGCTCAAGGACGAGGGCATTCGTCGCGGCACCACCCTGGAGAAGATGGGTCAGCTCAAGCCGGCCTTCAAGGAAGACGGCGTGATCCACGCCGGCAACTCCTCGCAGATCTCCGACGGTTCGGCGGCGCTGCTGTTCATGTCCGCCGAGAAGGCCAAGGAACTCGGCCTCAAGCCGTTGGCCAAGGTGCACACCGCGGTGCTGGCCGGCGCCGACCCGGTGATCATGCTGACCGCCCCGATCCCGGCCACCCAGAAGGCGCTCAAGCGATCCGGGCTGACCATCGACCAGATCGGTGCGTTCGAGGTCAACGAGGCGTTCGCGCCCGTGCCGCTGGCCTGGCTCAAGGACATCGGCGCCGACGAGAAGAACCTCAACCCGAACGGCGGCGCGATCGCGCTGGGCCACCCGCTCGGCGGTTCGGGTGCGCGGATCATGACCACCCTGCTCTACCACATGCGCGACAAGGGAATTCAGTACGGCCTGCAGACCATGTGCGAGGGCGGCGGCCAAGCCAACGCCACCATCCTCGAGCTGCTGTGACAGGAGCCGACACCACGACGGCCCCCGGCGCTCTCGTCGAGCGCCGGGGCAACGTCATGGTCATCACGATCAATCGGCCGGAAGCGCGCAACGCCATCAACTCCGCCGTGTCGATCGCCCTGGGCGACGCACTCGAAGAAGCGCAGCAGGACCCGGATGTCCGGGTGGTCGTGGTCACCGGGGCGGGCGACAAGTCCTTCTGTGCGGGAGCCGATCTCAAGGCCCTGTCGCGCGGCGAGAACATCGGTCACCCCGACCGGCCCGCGTGGGGCTTCGCAGGATACGTCCGTCACTTCATCGACAAGCCGACGATCGCGGCGGTCAACGGCACTGCACTCGGCGGTGGCACCGAACTCGCGCTCGCGAGCGATCTCGTCGTCGCCGGTTCGAGTGCGAAGTTCGGTCTGCCGGAGGTCAAGCGGGGACTGATAGCGGCCGCGGGCGGGGTGTTCCGTCTCGTCGATCAGATCCCGCGCAAGGTCGCGCTGCAGATGATGTTCACCGGAGAACCGATCACCTCGGCCGAGGCACTGAAGTGGGGCCTGATCAACGAGGTGGTGCCCGACGGCGAGGAGCTCGACGCGGCGCTCGCACTGGCCGAACGCATCACCGTCAACGCGCCGCTGGCCGTGCAGGCCAGCAAGAGAGTCGCCATCGGTGCCGACGACCGGGTCGTGGCCGACGACGAAGCCGGCTGGACACGCACGAGGCGCGAAGTCGCCGTCGTCTTCAGCTCCGAGGACGCCAAAGAAGGACCGCTGGCCTTCGCGCAGAAGCGCGAGCCAGTATGGAAAGCCAAGTGAGGAAACGACAATGAAGAGAACGATCTACGACGCCGAGCACGAGGCCTTCCGCGACACCGTGCGGGGCTACATCGACAGTGAGCTCGTCCCGAACGCCGAGAAGTGGGAGGCCGACCGCCTCGTCGACCGGTCGGCCTACGTGGCCGCGGGCAAGCACGGGCTGATCGGTTTCAACATGCCCGAGGAGTTCGGCGGCGGCGGCAGCGACGACTTCCGGTTCAACGCGATCATCGACGAGGAGATCGCCAAGTCCGGTGTGCCCGCGCCCGCGCTGAGCCTGCACAACGACGTCGTCGGCCCGTACTTCAAGGACCTGACCAACGACGAGCAGAAGCAGCGCTGGCTGCCCGGCATCACCAGTGGCGAGACCATCATCGCGGTCGCGATGACCGAGCCGGGCGCGGGCAGCGACCTGGCGGGCATCCGCACCTCGGCGGTCCGCGACGGCGACGACTGGATCGTCAACGGCTCCAAGACCTTCATCTCGTCGGGCATCAACTGCGATCTGGTGGTCGTGGTCGCCCGCACCGATCCCGACGCCGGCCACAAGGGCTTCTCGCTGCTGGTCGTCGAGCGCGACATGCCCGGCTTCACCCGCGGCCGCAAGCTCGACAAGATGGGACTGCACGCCCAGGACACCTCCGAGCTGCATTTCGAGAACGTGCGGGTGCCGAGCGCCAACCTGCTCGGCAAGGAGGGCCGCGGCTTCTACCACCTGATGACGAACCTGCCGTCCGAGCGGCTCTCCATCGCGATCTCCGCGATCGCCGGCGCGCGCGAAACCTGGCGCCAGACACTGCAGTACGCCAAGGACCGCAAGGCGTTCGGCCAGCCCATCGGCAGCTTCCAGCACAACCGGTTCCTGCTGGCCGAGATGGACACCGAGCTCGACGTGACCGAGCAGTACATCGACCGTTGCCTGCAGGGCGTCGTCGACGGTGAACTGACCGCGGTCGAGGCGGCCAAGGCGAAGTGGTTCGCCACCGAGACGGCCAAGAAGATCGTCGACCAGTGTGTGCAGCTGCACGGCGGCTACGGCTACATGCTGGAGTACCGCGTCGCGCGCGACTACGTCGACGGACGCATCCAGACGATCTTCGGTGGCACCACCGAGATCATGAAGGAGATCATCGGCCGCGATCTCGGCCTGTAGACAACGAATTCGGCGCGCTCACGTTCGTCAGACGAACGTGAGCGCGCCGAAATCGCTCTAGGGAACAGCTAGCCGATCGGGGCGTCCGCGGCGGGCATCTCCGCCGGAGCCAGGGGCGGCGTCGTGGTGGTCGTGGTCGTGGTGCTGGTCGGCGACTTCGGCGTCGGGGTGAGCGCCTCCGGCGGGGCGGCCGGGTCGAGCACCGTGTCGATCACGTAGATCCGCGCGTTCTGGGCGGGGATTCCACCGCAGATCACCTTGGCGGTGTCGTTGACCTTGATGTCGCCGTTGGTGCCCTCGACCTTGATCTCGGCGCCCTGCTGGGTGGGCCGCTGACCCTTCACGTCGGCGGGGCCGAGCAGGCCGAGGAAGACGTGGTAGTAGTCCAGGTCCGTCAGCGCGTCGGCATTGGTCTTGAGGGACTCGAGCTGCTCGGGCGGCAGCTTCGCGAACGCCTCGTTGGTCGGCGCGAACACCACGTACGGGCCGTTGTCGAGCACCCCGGCGATGTTGACGGCGGGGTTCAGCTGACCCGAGACCGCGGAGTTGAACGTGCTGATGTCCGGGATCTGCGCCAGCACCTGGCTGACCGGCTGGCCGGCGTAGCTCTTCCAGTTGGGGTTCGCTTCCCGGAACGGGTCGCAGTCGCCCTCGAGGTTGGGCAGCGGGTTCTCCACCGGCTTCGACGGCGTCGGTTCGGGTTGCGCGTAGGCATTGACCGCCAACGGCAGCGACAGGGCGATGGCCGCGGTTCCCACGGCCGCGCCCAGTGCTCTACTGGTGCGAGTCTTCACGTCAGGCTCCTCAGCTCGTCAGAACGCCCTCCCCGATGGGCGGAGATGTCCGGCTACCGGTTCGGCGCCGTCTCGTAGGGTAAAGCCACGAATTGGTAACGGCCAAGTCGAGGTCGAGGGTTGGCGGCCTCCTTCGAGCGCCGAAACCCATCCTGAGCACGGGTTCGAGCGATCGTTACGTCGGATGTGTCACAGTCCGCCGGATACCCAGGCACAGCACCGCCGCCACCCCGCACAGCCCGGCCGCCAGGAAGAACGCGGTGTCGTAGCTTCCGTTGAGGTCGCGCAGCCAGCCGGCGCCTGCCGCCGCGACCGCTGCGCCCAGCTGATGGGAGGCGAACACCCAGCCGAACACCACGGGTGTGCGGGCCCCGAAGTACTCGCGGCACAGCACGATCGTCGGTGGCACGGTGGCCACCCAGTCCAGGCCGTAGAAGATGACGAACACCCAGGTGCCCGGCTCGGTGTGCGGCGCGAGCAGCGACGGCAGCAGCAGCAGCGACACCCCCCGCCCGGTGTAGTAGACGACCAGCAGCAGCCGCGGGTCGACCCGGTCGGTCAGCCAGCCGGAGAACACGGTGCCCGCGACGTCGAGCACGCCGATCGTGGCGAGCAGACCGGCCGCCACGGTGGTGGGCATGCCGTGGTCGTTGGCCGCCGGGATGAAGTGCGTGCCGATCAGGCCGTTGGTCGTCATGCCGCAGATCGCGAAGCTCGACGCCAGCAGCCAGAACGCCGGCACCCGCGCACCGATCGCCAGACCCTCGAACGCCGCTCGGAATCCGCTCGCCGGAACCGGCGCCTGCGGGGCCGCAGCCGTCGCGCCGTACGGCAGCAGCCCCTTGTCCTGCGGTCCGTTGCGCATGAACGCGACGACCAGCGGCACCACCGCGAGCGCGGCCCCGGCCACGATCAGCGACGCCCACCGCCAGCCGTGCGCGGTCGTCACCGCGGCGACGAGCGGTAGGAAGACGAGCTGGCCGGTCGCGCTCGCGGCGGTCAGCACGCCCGTGACGAGTCCGCGGCGGGCGTCGAACCAGCGGGTGGCGACGGTGGCGACGAAGCCCATCGAGATCGCGCCCGTCCCGACACCGACCAGCACGCCCCACAGCAGCACCAGCTGCCAGCTCGCCGTCATCGTCACCGACAACGCAGAGCCCGTCGCGATGAGCAGCAGCGCACCCGTCAGCACGGGGCGCACCCCGAGTCGGTCCATCAGCGCCGCCGCGAACGGTGCCGTCAGCCCGAACAGCGTCATGTTCACCGACATCGCCAGGCCGACGGTCCCGTGCGTCCAGCCGAACTCCTGGTGCAGCGGATTCATCATCACGCCCGGCACCGAGCGGAAGCCCGCGGCGCCCAGCAGGGCGACGAAGCTGACAGCCGCCACCACCCACGCCCAGTGCACGCGGCTGGCCGTGCCGGGTCGCGCTGTCAAAGTCACCTGGCCACTCTCACCCGGCCGGCGAGCGGCGGCCAGTGGCAAGAATGACACCATTCGTCAAAAACATGCCAAGATGGCCCGGTGCACCGGATCGCCGTCCTGCTGCTGCCGCCCGTGATCGGATTCGACGCCGCCATCGCGCCTACGCTGTTCGGCGCAGCCGCAGGCCCCGGCGGAGAACCCCTCTACGAGGTGATCACCTGCGGCCTCACCGCGGGTCCGGTGCCGTCGACCACCGGGTTCGCCGTCGTCCCGACCGCAGGCCCGGAGACGCTGGCCACCGCGGACACCGTGGTGATCCCGGGCACTCGCTACCCGGCGGTCCGGGTCGACGGCGTGCTGCCGCCCGAGGCGAAGCAGGCACTGGCGGCAATCCCGCCCGGAGCGCGCCTGGTCTCGATCTGCACCGGAGCGTTCGTCCTCGCGGCGGCGGGCCTGCTCGACGGCCGCCCCGCGACCACCCACTGGCAGCACGCCGACGAGTTGCGGCGGCTCTACCCGGCCGTAGACGTCGACGAGAACGTGCTCTACGTCGACGACGGCGACGTGCTCACCTCCGCCGGGCTGGCCGCCGGTATCGACCTGTGCCTGCACCTCATCCGCACCGACCACGGCGCCGCGGTCGCCAATGCGGTGGCCCGGCACTGCGTCGTCCCGCCGTGGCGCGAAGGTGGGCAGGCGCAGTTCATCGAGCGTCGCGACGACGACGTGGCCGGCGGGGGAGTGTCGACGGCGCCCACCCGGGAATGGGCGCTGCACCGGCTCGACGAGCCGCTGACCTTGCAACGCCTCGCCCGGCACGCGCACATGAGCCCGCGCACCTTCATCCGCCGGTTCCGCGAGGAGACCGGCCAGGCACCGGGCGCGTGGGTGCGGGGCCGCCGCGTCGACCGCGCCCGCGAACTGCTCGAGTCCGAGGACCTCCCGGTCGACGAGGTGGCCCGGCTGTCCGGCCTCGGATCGAGCGGCAACCTGCGGCATCATCTGCGCCGCGGCGTGGGGATGTCACCGACCGGCTACCGCAAGGTCTTTCGGGGTTCCTGACCACGTCACCGCGATCGGCTCCTACGATGTCGGCCATGTCGCAGCCGCTGATCCTGGCCCTACGCGGGCACACCCCGAAGCTGCACGCCGAGTCGTGGATCGCCCCGAACGCCGCGGTGATCGGGCAGGTGTCGCTGGCAGCCAGGGCCAGCGTCTGGTATGGCGCCACCCTGCGCGCCGAGGTGGAACCGATCGAGATCGGATTCGGATCGAACATCCAGGACGGCGTCACCGTGCACTGCGACCCCGAGTTCCCGGTGTGCATCGGCTCGGCGGTGAGCGTCGGCCACAACGCCGTGCTGCACGGTTGCACGATCGACGAGGGCTGCCTGATCGGCATGGGCGCCGTGATCCTGAACGGCGCGCACATCGGCGCCGGCTCGCTGGTGGCCGCCAGTGCGCTGATCCCGCAGGGTGCGGTCATCCCGCCCAGGTCGCTCGTGACGGGCGTGCCCGGCAAGGTGCGACGCGAGCTCAGCGACGCCGAGGTCGCCGCCAACCGCTACAACGCCGAGGTCTACCAGCGGCTCATCGACCATCACCGCGGGGCCACCGTGGTCAGCCCGACGCCGGAGTAACGGGGCCGATCCCCGGCCGGCGCAACGGTTCTCGCGGCCACGGTGAACGTTGTGCGGCGCGTCACAGTGACCCCCCGCACGTCAGGGTTCCCGACGCTGCGCTCCGGGTACAGGCCTACGGTGAGCAACATGCGGATCCTGGTCACCGGCGCCACCGGCTATGTCGGATCGCGGCTGGTGAGCGCCCTCGTCGAACAGGGCAACACGGTCGTGGCCGCCACCCGCAATCCCGACCGGCTGGCGACGTTCGGCTGGCACGCCGACGTCACCGGTGTCTCCCTCGACGCCGGAGACCCCGCATCGGTCAAGCAGGCGCTGGCCGACGCCGGCCCCATCGACGTCATCTACTACCTGGTGCACGGCATCGGCCAACCCGACTTCCGCGACGCCGACAACCGTGCCGCGGCCAACGTCGCCGCCGCCGCCCGGGACGCCGGCGTCAAGCGCATCGTGTACCTCGGCGGCTTCGTACCGACCGACGACACGCTGTCCGAGCACCTGGCCAGCCGCGCCGAGGTGGCGGAGGCGCTGAAGATCGAGGGCGGTGCCGACGTCGTGTGGCTGGGCGCGGCGATCATCATCGGCGCCGGATCGACGTCCTTCGAGATGCTGCGCTACGTCGGTGACCGGTTCCTGGTCATCCCGCTGCCGAAGTGGGCGGCCAACCCGATCGACCCCATCTCGATCCGCGACGCGCTGCACTACCTGGTGGCCGCCGCGGACACCGACCGGGTCCCTGCCGGCGCCTACGACATCTCCGGCCCGGAGACCACCACCTACGGCGAACTGCTGACGAAGTACGCGCACATCGCCGGCAAGTGGCGGGCGCCGCTGCCGGTCCGCGGCATCGACACCTCGATCGTCTCCAAGGTCACCGGCCTGGTGCTGCCCGTGCCGGGTGGTCTGGCCGGCGATCTCGTTGAGTCCCTTGACCACCCGATGACGGCGTCCGGCGACGGGCTGCGCGACCTGGTGCCCGACCCGCCGGGCGGACTCACCTCGGTCGACGAGGCGATCACCCTTTCGCTGGCCAGGCAACGACCGCGTCCGGTCAACGCGCTCGCCGACGTCCACCAGCTGGCCGACACCGATCCGGATTGGGCCGGCGGTGACGTCCAACGGATCACCCAACTGATCCGCCCGTTCACGCTGCTCATCGCGCGGCCGGCGCTCGGACTGCTCGGCGCCGTGCCCGGCCCGGTGGCCGCGGCGGTGCGCACCGGCCTGGACACCGTCATCGCTCTCGCCCCGAAGGTGGGCCACTGATGACCGAGGTGTCGACGAAGTCCTGCGACGAACGCAGTGGCTTCTTCTCCGAGGCCCGCCGCATCCTCACCGGCACCGCCGAACCGCACAACGAGGGACCGGGCACCATCCGCCGACGGCGGATCTTCGTGGCCGTCTTCGTGGTCGGCGGATTCGTGCTGCTGGGGTATTCGCTGCGGCTGCCCCCTGGCGACCCGGCGTTCTACTGGTTCACGATGGGGTTGGCGGCCTGGTGGATCGTGGGCGCCTTCGTCTCCGGCCCGGTTCACCTGGGCCGCATCTGTTTTCGCGGACGCAACCAACGGCCCGTGATCACCGGCACCGCGATCGGCCTGGTGCTCGGCGGCGCATTCGTGGTCGGCGGCCTGGTCGCGCGCGAGATCCCCGCGGTCCGTGACTACATCGTGCAGGTGCTCGAATTCGCGAACCAGGGTTCACTGCCGGTGATCGTCGCGATCACCGTGATCAACGGCCTCGCCGAGGAGATCTTCTTCCGCGGCTCGATGTACTCGTCTCTGGGCAAGCGGAACAACGGGTGGTTCGCGTTCATCGTGACGACGCTCGTCTACGTGGTCGTCACCGGTGTCAGCACGCAGAACCCGATGCTGGCGTTCGCGGCCATCATCCTCGGCACCATCTGCGCGTTCGAGCGCCGCGCGACCGGCGGTGTGCTCGCCCCGATGCTCACCCACTTCTTCTGGGGCCTGGTGATGGTGCTCGCGCTACCCCCGATCTTCGGCGTCTGACCCAGCCGGCGTCTAAAGCAGCGGGTTCGCCACCTCGTCGCGCGGCATCCGGGCCGCGCACACGGCGACCACCGCCAGCAGCACCGGCACCACACCGGAGACCCAGAAGATGGTCTGCATCGACACCACCTTCGACAGCGGGCCGACGATCGCGAACGACAGCGGCATGAACGCCAGGGACACGAAGAAGTCCAGGCTCGACACCCGTCCCAACATGTGCCGCGGTACCCGCCGTTGCAGCACCGTGCCCCAGATGACCAGTCCCGCACCGTCGGTCACGCCGATGACGAACGTCGCGGCCGCCATCACCGGAAACGACGAGGTGGTGCCGATGACGACGAGCGGAATCGAGCCGACGCTCCACATCGCCATCATCACGGTGAGGTAGCGCCGCGGCAGGCGCCGCGAGGACACCGCGAGCGCGCCGATCGCGCTGCCCACCCCGAAGAACGCCAGCACGAAGCCGTACATGCGGGCGCCGTCGGCGAAGCGGTCCGCGACGATGAAGGGCAGCAGCACCTCGATCGGACCGAGCACCACGAGCACGAACAGGCTGGCGAACAACAGCGTCCACAGCAGCCATGGCGTGGCGACCATGAAGACGAACCCGTCGCGCAGGTCGCGCAGCATCTGCGGCTTCTCGCCGACGGAATCCTCGACGGCCTTGGTCGCCGGACGGGTTGCGACGAGCAGCAGCAGGCCCAGCGCGAACAGTCCCGCGACCACGACGGCGCCGACCGAAGGGAACGTCGCGCCGATCACCAGGCCCGCCACCGCCGGCCCGACCGATCGCTGGAACACCGGCCGCACCACGCCTTCGACGCCGTTGGCCGCGAGCAGCTGTTCGGCGGGCAGGATCCGCGGCAGGATCGCGCTGTAGGCGGGGAAGAAGAACGCCGCCGCGATACCGAGGACGGCCGCGGCCACCGCGAGATGCCAGATCTGCAACGCGCCGAGCAGTCCCAGCGCTGCGACCGTGGCGACTGCCGCGAAGTTCACGGCCGCGACGGCAATGATGATGGCGCGCTGAGGGATTCGGTCGGCCGCGATACCGCCGACCAACACGAACGCCACCAGGCCGCCTGCCAGGCAGGTCGCGACCAGTGACAGCGACGCCGGATCGTCGTCGATCGCGATGACCTGCAGCGCCATCACCACCGTCCACATGCCCTCGGCGAAGATGGACAGCGAGACCGCGGCGATCAGCAGCCGGTACTCGCGGGAGCGGAAGGGTGCGAGCACGCGCCAGCCGCCGGCCGGTGCCGGCTGCGCGATATCGAACTGAGTGCTCACACTGTCGATGGTCGCCGACCGGTTGGCCCTTGGTCCAACGATTTTCGGCCGGTCAGCCGCGCCGAACCCCCGCACGCACGCGCGGGAGGTGTGGCTAGCTGTCGGTGAACTGCGCCGACCGGCGCTGCTGGAACGCCCTTGTGCCCTCGCGGAAGTCGTGCGAGCCCAGCAGCTGGAGCTGTCCCTCGCTCTCCCGGTCGAATGCGCCGTCGAGTTCGGTCAGCGTGGCGGCGTTGATCGCCTGCTTGGTCTTGCGCAGCGCCACGGCGGGTCCCGCGACCAGGATCGCGAGCACCCGGTCGACCTCGGTCTCGAAGTCGTCGGCGGGGTGCACCCCGCTGACGAGTCCGAACTCAAGGGCCTCGGTGGCGGAGAGCCGTTCGGCCAGCAGCGCCATCCGCATCGCCCGGATCCGGCCGATGGCGGCGGCCACCAGTGCCGACGCGCCGCCGTCGGGCATCAGCCCGATCTTGGTGAAGGCGAGCAGGAAGAAGGCCTTCTCCGAGGCGAGCACGATGTCGCACGCCAGCGCGAGCGACACCCCTACGCCCGCCGCGGGTCCGTGCACGGCGGCCACCACCGGTTTGGGCAGCGCCACGATCGCGGCCACCGCGCGGTTGGCGGCGTCGAGCACCGCCTTGGCGTCGTGGCCGTCGGCGGTCTGGTCGTTCTCGCTGATGCCCGCGCCGGAACTGAAGCCGCGGCCCGCGCCGCCGAGCCTGACGACGCGGACGGCGGGATCGGCGGCCGCCTGGGTCAGGGCGTCGGCGATGCCCTCGAGCATCTCCGCGGTCAGCGAGTTGAGGCTGTCCGGCCTGTTCAGGGTGATCGACAGGACGCCGTCCCGCGGGACGACCGTGAGGTCGTCGAGGCTCACATACGTTTCGGTGGAGGTCATATCGGCACCAGTCCCGGTAGGCGTTTCGACGGGTCGACGACCCGCGATCACTGGAGAAGGTTATACAAGTAAGCTATGTCGGCGGTCAACCACAGGTGAAGGGCGGTAAGCATGTCGGGTCCACTGCAGGGATTGCGTGTCGTCGAGTTGGCCGGTATCGGCCCGGGGCCACATGCCGCCATGATCCTCGGCGATCTGGGCGCCGACGTGGTGCGCGTCGAACGGCCGGGCAAAGGTCCGGGCATCCCGACCAAGGGCCGCGACCATCTGCTCCGGAACCGGCGCTCGGTGTCTGCGGACCTCAAGAGCGACGAGGGGCGCGACCTGGTGCTGCGGTTGATCGCCAAGGCCGACGTGCTGATCGAGGGCTTCCGGCCCGGCGTCACCGAACGCCTCGGCCTCGGGCCGGAGGACTGCGCCAAGGTCAACGACCGCCTCATCTACGGACGCATGACCGGCTGGGGGCAGAACGGTCCGCGCAGCCAGCGGTCCGGCCACGACATCAACTACATCTCCCTCAACGGCGTGCTGCACGCCGTCGGCCGTGCCGGTGAGCGGCCGGTGCCGCCGCTGAACCTGGTCGGCGACTTCGGCGGCGGTTCGATGTTCCTGCTCGTCGGCATCCTGTCTGCGCTCTGGGAGCGGGAACGCTCGGGCAAGGGCCAGATCGTGGACGCCGCGATGGTCGACGGATCCAGCGTGCTGGCGCAGATGATGTGGGCGTTCCGGTCGATGGGGATGTGGAGCGACGAGCGCGGGGTCAACATGCTCGACACCGGTGCGCCGTACTACGACACCTACACCTGCGCGGACGGCCGCCACGTCGCGGTCGGCGCGATCGAGCCGCAGTTCTACGCCGAACTGCTGGCCAAGCTCGGCCTCGACACCGCCGACCTGCCCGACCAGAACGACATGGGCCGTTGGCCCGAACTGCGCGAGGTGTTCACCAAGGCCTTCGCCGCCCACGACCGCGACCACTGGGCGAAGGTGTTCGCCGACAGCGACGCGTGCGTCACGCCGGTGCTGAGCTTCGCCGAGGTCGAGGACGAACCGCACAACACCGAGCGCGACACGTTCTACCGGGAGGACGGCTCGCTCTACCCCGCGCCCGCCCCGCGGTTCTCCCGCACCGCACCCGATCTGCCGAAGCCGCCGGGAGCCCCCGGAGCGGACACCGAGTCCGTGTTGAACGACTGGGTATAGTCCCCAACCAACCAGTAGGTCGGCGACACTGGCCGGCCGGAGAGGAAGTACATCAGTGGAGATCAAGGACGCCGTAGCCGTCGTCACCGGCGGGGCATCAGGCCTGGGCCTGGCAACCACGAAGCGACTGCTCGACGCGGGCGCACAGGTGGTCGTGCTGGACCTGCGCGGGGAAGAGGCCGTCGCCGACCTCGGTGACCGCGCCACCTTCGTCGAGACCAACGTGACCGACGAGGCCGCCGTCGCCAAGGCGCTCGACGTCGCGGAGTCGCTCGGCCCGGTGCGGATCAACGTGAACTGCGCGGGCATCGGCAGCGCGATCAAGACCCTCGGCAAGGACGGGCCCTTCCCGCTCGACGTGTTCAAGAAGACCATCGAGGTCAACCTCATCGGCACGTTCAACGTGCTGCGGCTGTCGGCCGAGCGGATCGCCAAGACCGAGCCACTGGCCGGCAAGAACGGCGACGAGCGCGGCGTCATCGTCAACACCGCCTCGGTCGCCGCGTTCGAGGGCCAGATCGGCCAGGCCGCGTACTCGGCGTCCAAGGGTGGCGTGGTCGGCATGACGCTGCCGGTCGCGCGCGACCTGTCGCGCAGCCTGATCCGGGTCTGCACCATCGCACCGGGCCTGTTCAAGACGCCGCTGCTGGGATCGCTGCCCGAGGAGGCGCAGAAGTCGCTCGGCCAGCAGGTGCCGCACCCGGCCCGCCTCGGTGACCCCGACGAGTACGGCGCGCTGGCCGTGCACATCGTGGAGAACCCGATGCTCAACGGCGAGGTCATCCGCCTCGACGGCGCGATCCGCATGGCCCCGAGGTGATCGCATGACTCTGAACACGAAGTTCACCGAGACGTTCGGCATCGAACATCCCATCGTGCAGGGCGGGATGCAGTGGGTCGGCCGCGCCGAACTGGTGGCGGCCGTCGCGAATGCCGGGGCGCTGGGGTTCCTGACCGCGCTGACCCAGCCGACGCCCGCGGACCTGGCCAAGGAGATCGACAAGACTCGCGAGCTCACCGACAAGCCGTTCGGCGTCAACCTGACGATCCTGCCGACGATCAATCCGCCGCCCTATGACGAGTACCGCCAGGTGATCGTCGATGCCGGCATCAAGATCGTCGAGACCGCGGGGTCCAACCCGGCGCCGCATCTGCCGATGTTCCACGACAACGGCATCAAGGTGCTGCACAAGTGCACCTCGGTGCGGCACGCGGTGAAGGCGCAGAGCCTCGGCGTGGACGGCATCAGCATCGACGGGTTCGAGTGCGCGGGCCATCCCGGCGAGGACGACATCCCCGGCCTGATCCTGATCCCGGCCGCGGCGGCCAAGATCGACATCCCGATGATCGCCTCGGGCGGGTTCGCCGACTCCCGCGGCCTGGTGGCGGCACTCGCGCTGGGTGCCGACGGCATCAACATGGGTTCGAGGTTCATGTGCACCGTCGAGTCGTCGATCCATCAGAACGTCAAGGAAGCCATCGTCGCCGGCACCGAGCTCGACACCGAGCTGATCTTCCGGCCGCTGCGCAACACCGCCCGCGTGGCGAGCAACGCGGTGTCACGCGAGGTCGTCGAGATCCTGAACAACGGAGGTCAGTTCCCGGACGTCAAGGATCTGGTGGCCGGCGTGCGCGGCAACAAGGTCTACGAGCTCGGCGACCTCGACGCAGGCATCTGGTCGGTGGGCACGTCGATGGGCCTGATCAACGACATCCCGACGTGCGGGGAACTGGTGTCGCGGATGGTCGCGGACGCCGAGGAGCTGATCACCGACCGGTTGGCCGGAATGGTCACCTCGGGTCGAGAACAAAAAGTGCCCGCCTGAGGCTCCACGGGTCATCGTGAGATGACCAGGGGTGCCCCGGCGGGCAGCAAAGGCTGACGGGTGACACGCGCGCCGATCAGGCGCGCGTGGTCACACGGCTTGGGCCAGGTCGTCCAGTTGCTCCGAGGTGTCGCCCTCCACGAGGAAGTCCCCGTGGTAGAGCGCCTCGAAGTCGACCTTGATGACATCGGCACTGGTGTCGTCGATCCACATGACACTGAGCGTATGGGTCACCATTAAGAGTTCTTTGAGTCACGGTTCGGAAAATGGTGGCAATCCTACTTCTCGGTAGGTTTCTGGCCAGTAGGTCCCGTGAGGTGGATCGGGTTGGTCACCAGGAGCTGAGACGGGCGTCGACATCGGTGCTCAATCGCGCGACCGGGATGCCGGCACGGGCACACACCTCACTGACGACCTCCGGCGCGTCGGCGGTGAACACGCCGTAGAGCACTTCGTCGGTCGGTACGGCCAAGGTCAGCAGCAGTTGCACCGACTTGCCCTCGGCCGCCATCGCGGCGGTCGCGGCGTCCAGCTCGCCCAGCAGGTCCTCGACTCCCGGCCGGGTCATCTCGGGCCGGTACCACTCGGCGAGAAAACAGCAGAGATGCGGTGCGGAGGCGCCCATACCACTCAAATTAGTGTCGGTTCCCCGCGTTCGAATCGGGCGTTTCCCTAATCTTGAACAGGGTGTTTTCGATGGAAAGTACCCAGGTGGGAGGCCTATGAGCCACCCATCAGCCGCCCCAGTTCGGCCCGTGACCGGATGCCGAGCTTGCGGTAGACGCGTCCCAGGTTGTGCTCGACGGTCTTCGGGCTGATGAACAGGGCGGCGGCGACGTCTCGGTTCGTCATGCCCGAGGCGGCCAGTTCGGCGACGCGCCTCTCGGACGGCGTGAGCGCGGCCTGCCCGCCGGGCCCGACGTTGGTGCGGGCCAGTTCGGCGCGGGCCCGGGCGGCCCACGGCGGCGTGCCGAGCGATTCGAAGGTCCGCAGGGCCGACCGCAGCGTGCCCGCCGCGAGGTCCTTCTGACGCAGTCGGCGCTGCAGCTGGCCGAGCAGAAGCTCGGTGCGGGCCCGCTCGAACGGCATCGGCAGCCGGTCATGCTCGGTCAGCGCCTGCCGCGCCGTCCGCTCCGCGGCCTCCACGTCGCCCATCGCGGCCTGCATCATTGCGCGGCAGCGGCCGCCGACGGCGAGGATCCACGGGCGGTCGTGGGCCCGGCCGTTGCGCTCCATCTCCGTCACCATCGGCTCGGCCTCATCGAGGCGACCCAGCGCGGCCATCGCCTCGACGGCATCGGCGACGTGCATCGAGGACATGATCTCGGTGCCCGGGATCCGGTCGAACATCGCGATCAACGGGGCCATGACGGTGAGCGCCTCGGCGTAATTGCCCTGCGACACCTCGATGAAGCCGAGCGTCATCAGCGGCCACTCCGTCATCCGCACCGCCTCGCACTCCACGGCGCACTCGTAGGCGGCCTTGGCGTCCGCGCGGGCCTCCTCGAAGCGACCCAGATAGGAGTAGGCGGCCGCCCGCACGGTCTGCGGTATCACCAGCACCGAATCGCCGCCGAGCTGTTCGGCCCGCTCCACGGCCTCCTCGGCGTATTCCGCAGCCTCCTCGAAGCGTCCGCGCCAGATGCTGATCAGCGTGCTCCAGCCGGCGATGGCCATCAGATCGCTCTCCGCGCCCCGCTCGTCGCATCGACGGCGGGCCTCGGCGATGAGCACGGCGGCCTCGTCGAGCCGGCCGATGTGGGCCATCGACAACGCGTTGACGACGTGGGCGCGGAACAGGATGGGGCCGTTGTAGTCGAGGTTCTCCAATTCGACGGCGCGACGGAGGGCGGCCTCGTCGAAGGGCTGCCCGAACTGCAGGCCGGCATGCACCTGCAGCGCCAGCGCCTGGCTCAGCAGCGCCGGGCGGCCGATCTCCTCGGCGATGCGCACGGCGTCGCTCGCGGCGCGGGTGGAGGCGTCGAAGTCGCCCGCCATGCCGCGGGCCATGCAGAGCAGCAGCAGGGTGCGCAGCCGCAGCTTCGGGATGTCGCCGGCTGCGTCGAGCGCCTGGTCGAGAAGCCGGGCGGCGAGTGCGAAGCGGTTGTCGTAGATGCGCAGACCGGCCCGCAGGATCAGCGCCATCGCGAGGATCGGCCCCGATGACAGCCGCTCGATCGTGGGGTCGAGGTGTTCGACGGCGCGGTCGGTGCTGCCCGCCTCGAAGTGGTGTTCGGCCGCGCGCAGCCGGCGGATCGGGTCGTCGCCGCCGAGCCGGAACGCCATCTCCAGCAGCTCCGCTGCTGCCGCGGGCGCACCCCGCCGCCGCGCCACCTCGGCCGCGTCGTCGAGCGCCTGCAGAGTCGCCGGATCCTCGCTGACCGCGGCCAGCGCCAGGTGTCGCGCCTTGAGCTCCGGCTCGGTGACGATCTGCGCCAGCGTGCGGTGCATCCGGCGACGGTCCGGGCGGCCGGCATCGGTGTAGACGCTGTGCGCAAGCAGCGGATGGGCGAACCGCACGCGGGAGCCCTCGATGGTGATGATGCCGTTGGTCTCGACGTCTTCGAGCACGTCGAGCACCCGTTCGGCACTGTTGCCGGTCGCCTCGGCGAGCAGCTCGATCGACGGCTGGGCGCTACAGGCCGCAGCGAGCAACACCCGGCCGGCGTCACGGTCGAGTCGGCCGATGCGATTGCGCATCAGCTCCGCGAGACCGGCGGGCAGCTCCCCGTCGGCCCGTGGGAGCCCGTCGGAGGCCCGCGCCAACTCGAGCGCGTAGAACGGGTTCCCTCGCGAGATCTCGGCGATGCGGACCAGCGTCGGCCGGGGGAAGGTCCGGCCGAGCCGCTCCGCCAGCAGTTGATGCAGACCGCCCAGGCTCAACGGGCTCACCCGGTGCCGTCGCATGGCGTCGGGCCGGCTCAGCCGCAGCCACGACAATGCGTCGGGCTCGTCGGCATCGGTGCGCGCCGTGACGAGGATCCCGACCGGTCCGGAGAGCCGGCGCGCGGCGTAGGTGAGGACCGCCCGGGTCGACGCGTCGAGCCACGGCACGTCGTCGACCGCCACCAGCACCGGCGCGTCGGCCGTCATCGTCTCCACCGCGGAGACGAACGCGGCGGCCACCGCACGCTGATCGGTGCTCGGCCCGGTGTCGTCGCCGCGCAACAACACCCGGTCGATCGCGATGCGCTGCAGCTCGGGAAGCCGGTCGATGACCGCGGCCGGTACGTCGCGCAGCAGATCGGCCAGAGCCGCGTAGGCCAGCGATGACTCGCTGTGTACGGCGCGCGCGGACAGCACCTGGAACCCGGTGGTGCGCGCGAGGTCCTCCACACCCAGCCACAGGGTGGTCTTCCCGATGCCCGCCTCACCCTCGATGCCGAGGCCCGATGGTTGCTCGGAGGCGGCGGTGAGGAAGTCGGCGACGACGCGAGAGTCACTCGCGCGGCCGACGACTGAGGTGGTCACGGGCGAATCATCGCAGGCGGAAATAAAGTAGGCACCCCGAACGGCCTTTGTTTGCCCGATCGGGCGATTCGGGTGCGGTGGCGGCGTTGCTCCCGGCGCGGACGGCAATCGTGCGGACGGGGCGTTGACGTCTCGGGTTACCGTTGTTAAGTTAGCGCCGGTAAGTCCGTATTCGGGTCTGGAGGACGCGACGATGCTGCAACGAATCGCCGAGCTGGCCATCGCCGCACCCCGCCGCATTCTCGTCATCGCCGCACTCGTGATGGTCGCAGCCGGAGTCTTCGGCATCCCGGTGGCCAAGAACCTGTCCGCCGGTGGCTTCCAGGACCCGGACTCCGAATCGGCCAGAGCCACCGCGGTGCTGGTCGACAAGTTCGACCGCGGCGACATGGACCTCGTCATCAGCGTCACCTCCGAGGCGGGCGCGCGAGACGCCGCAGCCCGCGCCGCCGGAGACGACATCGTCCGCGCACTGGAGGCCTCGCCCGATGTCGGCCAGGTCAGCTCGGCGTGGACCGCGCCACCCGCCGCGGCGTCGGCCCTGGTGAGCGAGGACGGTCGCACCGGCCTGATCATCGCCGGAATCACCGGCGGCGAGAGTGACGCACAGAAACATGCCAAGGCGCTGGTCGAACAGGTGGTGCATGACCGCGACGGTGTCGTGGTGCGGGCCGGTGGCGAGGCCATGACCTACGTCCAGGTGAACGGGCAGAGCGAGAAAGACCTGCTCCTGATGGAGTCGATCGCGATTCCGCTCAGCTTCCTGGTGCTGCTGTGGGTGTTCGGCGGCGTGTTCGCCGCGACGCTGCCGCTGATCGTCGGCGCCTTCGCGATCCTGGGCACGATGGCGGCGCTGCGGACCGTCACCCTGTTCACCGACGTGTCGATCTTCGCGCTGAATCTCTCGATCGCCATGGGTCTGGCGATCGCCATCGACTCCACGCTTCTCATCATCAGCCGCTACCGCGACGAACTCGCCGACGGCGCCGACCGGGACCGCGCGCTGGTGCGCACCATGGTGACGGCGGGCCGCACCGTGCTCTTCTCGGCGATGACGGTCGCGCTGTCGATGCTCGCGATGGTGCTGTTCCCGATGTACTTCCTGAAGTCGTTCGCCTATGCCGGTATCGCGGTGGTGGTGTTCGCCGCGACCGCAGCACTGGTGGTGGCGCCCGCGGCGATCGCGCTGCTGGGCGATCGCATCGACTCCCTCGACGTGCGGCGCGGCCTGCGGCGGCTCCTGGGCCGGCCCGAGCCGGTCCCGCGGCCGGTCGAGGAGACCTTCTGGTACCGCTCCACGAAGTTCGTGATGCGCCGCTCGGTCATCATCGGCCTGGCCGTCGTCACGCTTCTGCTCCTGCTGGGAGCGCCGTTCCTCGGCATCAAGTGGGGGTTCCCCGACGACCGCGTGTTGCCCGAATCGGCCTCGGCGCGCCAGGTGGGTGACGGGCTGCGCAACGACTTCGCGGTCGACTCGGCCGCCAACGTCACGGTGGTGCTGCCCGACGCCACCGGCGTCACACCCGAGGAGTTCGACCGCTATGCCGCCGCGCTGTCGGAGGTGCCGCAGGTCGCCTCGGCGTCCGCACCGGGTGGCACGTTCGTCGACGGCGCACCGGTCGGGCCGCCTGCGGCATCGACCGGAATGCGGGACGGCGCAGCCTATCTCACCGTCACGAGCGAGGCGCCGCTGTTCACCGCGGCGTCCGACGCGCAGCTCGACGCACTGCGAGCAGTGGCGCCGCCCGAAGGTAAGCCGGTGCAGTTGACCGGTGTCGCGGCGATCAACCGCGACAGCTCGGAGTCGATCACGTCCCGGCTGCCGCTGGTGCTCGGTGTGATCGCCGCGGTGACGTTCGTGCTGCTGTTCCTGCTCAGCGGCAGCGTGGTGATACCGCTGAAAGCGTTGCTGCTCAACGTCATCTCGTTGTCCGCCGCGTTCGGCGCGCTGGTGTGGATCTTCCAGGAGGGCCACCTCGGCGCGTTCGGCACCACGCCGACCGGAACCCTGGTCGCCAACATGCCGGTGCTGATGTTCTGCATCGCGTTCGGCCTGTCGATGGACTACGAGGTCTTCCTGGTCTCCAGGATCAGGGAGCACTGGCTGGCATCACCCGGAAGGACAGCCGAGGACAACGACGAGGCCGTGGCGCTCGGGCTGGCCCGCACCGGCCGTGTCGTCACGGCTGCGGCGCTGGTCATGTCGATCAGCTTCGCCGCACTGATCGCCGCCCAGGTGTCCTTCATGCGCATGTTCGGGGTGGGCCTCACCCTGGCGGTGCTCGCCGACGCCACGCTGGTGCGGATGCTGCTGGTGCCGGCGTTCATGCATGTGCTCGGCCGGTGGAACTGGTGGGCGCCCGCGCCGCTGGCCCGGTTGCACGAGCGCATCGGCATCAGCGAGTCGGCGCCCGAGCGCGCTGCGGGGGCCGACGACCGGCCGCGGGTCGCCGTGTCGGACACTGGGTGACGTGAGCGGGCCGACCGGGGTGAAGCGTCGCCGGGCCCCACGCGGGTCCGGCGAACACCTGCGTGAGGAGATACTCGACGCCACCACCGATCTGCTGCTGGAGACGGGGCACGCCAAGGCGGTGTCGATCCGCTCCGTGGCGCAGCGCGTCGGCGTCACCGCGCCGTCGATCTATCTGCACTTCGCCGACAAGGATGCGCTCCTGGATGCGGTGTGCGCCCGCTACTTCGAGAAACTCGACGAGGAGATGCAGCGGGTGTCGGCCGATCAGCCGTCGGCCATCGACGTGCTGCGCGCCCAGGGCCTGGCCTATGTCCGGTTCGCCACCGAGACCCCTGAGCTGTACCGCATCGCGACGATGGGGGAGGGCCGCCCGGGCAGCGACGTCGACGTGACACTCAACAGTTCGGCGTTCGTCCACATGCGCGGTTCGATCGAAGCGCTGATCGCCGAGGGCATCTACCCGCCGGGTGACCCGACCATGCTGGCGCTGGAACTGTGGACGGCCGCCCACGGGGTGGCGGCGATGCTGATCTCACGGCCCTATCTGCCGTGGGGCGACGTCGAGGCGTTCGCCGACCGCGTGCTGCGGGCGGTGTGTTGCGGCCACATCATGTCGACGATCATCGATGTCGAGACGCCCCCGCAGAAGGCGATAGCGCTGATGAAGGAGATGGCCGATGAGCGAACTCGTTGACAATCCGTTCTTCGCGCGGGTGTGGACCGCCATGTCCGGACACGAACCGGAGACCGTTCGCCGGCTGCGCACGGAGAACCTGGCCGGGTTGACCGGCCGGGTGCTCGAGGTGGGCGCCGGCACGGGCACCAATTTCGCGCACTACCCGCCGGGGGTGGCGGAGGTCATCGCACTCGAACCCGAACACCGGCTCGCCGAAACCGCCCGCGAGGCGGCCGCGCACGCACCGGTCCCCGTCACCGTCACCGCCGACGCCATCGAGGACTTCGCCGCCCGCGAGCCGTTCGACGCGGTGGTGTGCTCGCTGGTGCTGTGCTCGGTCGACGACCCGGACGGTGTTCTGCGACAGCTGTATTCGTTGCTCCGCCCGGGCGGTGAGCTGCGCTACCTCGAACACATCGCAGGTACCGGCATACGGGCGCGGCTGCAGCGGCTCGCCGACGCCACGGTGTGGCCGCGGCTGCTCGGGAACTGTCACACCCACCGCGACACCGAATCGTCGATCGTCGGCGCGGGATTCCGCGTCGACGGCGCGCGACGCGAATGGGCGCTACCGGCCTGGGCGCCGTCGCCGGTCGCCGAAGTGGCGCTGGGCCGGGCAGTCCGGGACTGACCATGAGCTGGTGGCGTGCGCGCTCGGAGTGGACGCTGACCGAGTGGGTGCCCAGCGATCCCGCCACGACGCGAGCCTTCTACACGGACCTGACGAACCTGCCGACGGTTCACCCGCTGATCCTGGCGGTGCGCGAGGTCGCACCCGGGCACTGGCGGATAAAGGAGCGGAACACGTTCGGTCCGTTGTCGTTTCGCACGTCGTACACGGCGAATCTGCGCGTCGGTGCTGATGGGCACGTGGTCGGTGATTCACAGGCGCACCTCGGTGTGCGACTCCGTGACGTCGTGAGTTTCGATGCCGTCGACGGCGGCACCCGGATCGTCGAGCGGGTGCGGATCGTCGCCCCGCGCCCGTTGATCGGCTATGCGCACCGCGAAGCGGTGAGAGCGCACCAGGAGATGCTCGCGGCCATGCGCCGCCACTTCGAGCAGCGCTCGACCGGGCCTGCCGCGGCGCCCTAGCGCAGTAGTTGCGGCAGCCGCTGCAACAGGTTGGGCAGCGCGCCTGCCGCCGATTCGCGCAGGCTGACGGTCGCGGCGTCGGACAGCGGGGTGCGCTCCGGATTGACCTCCACCACCGCCGTGCCGTTGGCCAGCGCCATTTCGGGGAGCCCGGCGGCCGGGTAGACGATCGACGACGTGCCCACCACGACCACCACGTCCGCGGCGTTGACCGCGGCCACCGACCGCTGCCACGCGTCCTCGGGCAGCGCCTCGCCGAACCACACCACATTCGGGCGGATCAGCCCGCCGCACGGACACTGCGGCGGATCCACCGACTCCACCGGTTCGGGCATCGCGGGCACCACACCCTCGAACTGCGCGCCACACGCGGCGCAACGGAATTCGAACAGGCTGCCGTGCAGGTGGTAGACGTTGCGGCTACCTGCCCGCTCGTGCAGGTTGTCCACGTTCTGGGTGACGACGTGCACGTCGGCGTAGTCCTGCCACGCTGCGACCGCGCGGTGGCCGTTGTTCGGTTCAACGGCGTCCATCATGTGGTGGCGCCACAGGTACCACGCCCACACCTTCTCGGGCTGGTTCGCCCAGCCGTGGGCGCTGGAGATCTCGTAGGGGTCGACCTTGGCCCACAGACCCGTCTCGACGTCGCGGAACGTCGGCACGCCACTCTCGGCCGAGATGCCGGCCCCGCTGAGCACCGTCACTTGCACATGACCAAAGTAGCGGCTGTGAGCAATACTGGGCACGTGGCCGAATTGGGGGATTGGGTGCGGATCGACGCGCAAGCGGCACGGCCACTCTTCGACCAGCTCAGGCAGCAGATCATCGACGGTGTCCGCGAAGGCGGGCTGCCTCCGGGCACCCGGCTGCCCACCGTGCGCGAACTCGCCGGTCAACTCAACCTGGCCGTCAACACCGTGGCCCGCGCCTACCGCGAACTGGAAGCCGCAGGCATTCTCGAAACCCGGGGTAGGTTCGGCACATTCGTCGCCAGGGTGGACCCCGCCGACACCGCGATGGCGACCGCGGCACACACCTTCGCGGCGACGGCGCGGGCACTCGGCGTCGACAAGACCGAAGCGCTGCGCTACGTCGAGTCGGCCTTCGACTAGCGCTAGCCGAACTCGAGCAGCGTGGTCACCGGACGCACCGAGTCGAAGAGGGGCAATCGCTGCGCCGTCCAGGCCAGGGCGTTCAACAGCCGCCCACGGCCCTCCGGAATCGGCACGTCGTGCACCGCGCGCACGCCCGGCACCGTGTCGGCCAGTTCAGCGGCCTGCGACACCGTGAGGCTGAATGGCATCGGCGGCACCTTATAGCGCGTCGACGTCCGCATGCCCCGGCGGGTGATCGCCGCGAACCACGGCGGCGGCAGGTCGAACATCATCTGGCCGCCGGGGAACCGGGTGGCGCAGGCGTTGATCAGACCCATCGCGTCCGACGGCGGCAGGTACATCAGCAGGCCCTCGGCCGTGACGAAAACCCCGTCGGAGTCGTCCACCGCATCCATCCACGAGTAGTCAAGCGCTGACTGGGCCAGCGTCCGCACCCGCTCCGACGGCGGAAGCAGCTTCTCGCGCAGCGCGATCATCGGCGGCAGATCGATGGTGAGCCAACGGAAGTCGTGGCCCACTCCGGCGGCGTCCAGCCGGTGGAAGCTGGTCTGGAACCCCTCTGCGAGGGCCACCACCGTCGCCTTCGGGTGGTCGAGGAGGTAGCGACGGGTGTAGGTGTCGAAGGTCTTCGCGCGCAGCGCCATGTCCTGGCGGCGGGCGAAGCCGAACTTGGCGAAGTCGAAGTCGATCGAGTCGACGAGCCGCACGGCCATCGGATCGTCGATCAGGGAGTCGGGGCGCCTGGCCTCGTGGGCCCGGACCTGCAGGGTCAGCAGCGCCGTCTCCGAGACGTCTTTCAGGGCGCTGGCGTCGACCTTCGGGGTAGGTGTGCCTGTCACCTACGCGAATGTACTCACCGCAACACTTTGTCCAGCGTGCGGAGATTGCGGGTGGTCGTCGACGACTTGTACCGCTTCCTGCCCATCGTCTTGCCCATCGCGCTGTGCAGCGTCGCCGACCGGGGCACCTGCCAGTAGACGACGCCGTCACCGCGGGCGATCTTCTCGTCGGGTCCCGGCTCGTCGGCCAGTAGGGCCAACTCGTCGAGCACGTCGGCATCGCTGACGAACGTGACGTAGGAGTGGTGCCCGTCGACCTCGCGCTCGAACGGATACGCCTCGGAGATGGCCGCCACCGTGCCGAGGTCGTAGGCCAGCACCCAGGCGTCGTAGCCGAACGCGTCGCGTAGCGCCTTCTCGGCCTTCGCGCGGACCGCGCCGACAGCGGCCGGACTGTCGAAGACGACGTTGCCGCTCGCCAGAATAATTCGCACAGAACCGAATCCGGCATCGGTGAAGACGCGTTTCACGTCGGCCATCTTCAGAGTCACCCCGCCGACGTTCACTCCGCGAAGGAACGCGGCGAAGCGGGTCACCCGCCGAACTCCAGCAGGGTGATGCTCGGCCGGTTGCGGCGGTGGAAACCGAGCCGGTCCAGGGAGGGCCAGAACAGCACGTTGAACAGCCCGCGACCGCGCGGCATGGCGACGTCGCGGGCCGCGCGCACGCCGGGGATGCGTCCGGCCAGGGCGACACCGTCGTCGGCGGTGAGCGCGAACGGCATCGGCGGTGTGACGTAGCGGTCCGACAGCCGCAGCCCCTTCAGCGTGCGCCGGCTGAGCCAGTGCGGAATCGAGTCGAACATCATCTGCCCGCCCGGGAAGCGCGCCGCGCAGTCGCGGAGGAGGTCGAGCACGTCGCCGGGATCGAGGTACATCAGCAGGCCCTCGGCGGTGATGAACACTCCCCGCGACGCGTCGACCCGGTCCATCCAGCTGCGGTCCAGCGCCGACTGGGCCAGCTCGACGATCCGGTCGTCGCGCGGGAGCAGCTGCTCGCGCAGCGCCATCACCGGGGGCAGATCGACCGAGTACCAGCTCACCTCGCCGGCGACGCCGCGGCGGTCCAGGCGCCAGAAGCTGGTCTGCAGGCCTTCGGCGAGCGCCACCACCGACGCGCCGGGGTGGGCGCGCAGATAGGCGGCGGTCGCGTCGTCGAACGCCCGGGCCCGCAGCCCGTGCGACTGGTTGGGCTTGCCGAATTTGCGGTAGTCGTAGTCGATGGCGTCCAGCAGCGCCACCGCCCACGGGTCGCGGATCACGCCGTCGGACCGCTTGGCCTCGGAGCCGCGGTTGTGCAGCGTCCACAGGGTGGTGGCCGAAACGCCGTCCAAAGTGTTGCCGTCGATCGCCGTCATCAGATCGATGGTAAAGACGTAGGCTCGGTCCATGGGCCGTCAGGTGTTCGACGACAAGCTGTTGGCGCTGATCGCGAACAACTCGCTGGGCGTGCTGGCCACCATCAAGCGCGACGGCCGGCCGCAGCTGTCGAACGTCAGCTACCACTTCGACCCCCGTGCGGTCGTCGTCCAGGTCTCGGTCACCGAACCGCGGGCCAAGACCCGCAATCTGCGCCGCGACGCCCGGGCGTCGCTGCACGTCAGCTCCGACGACGGGTGGTCATATGCGGTGGCCGAGGGCACGGCAAACCTGACCGCACCGGCCGCCGATCCTGGGGACGACACCGTCGAGGCGCTGATTGCGTTGTACCGCAACATCGCCGGAGAGCATCCCGACTGGGATGACTACCGGCGCGCGATGGTCGACGACCGGCGGGTGCTGCTGACGCTGCCGATCTCGCATGTCTACGGCATGCCGCCGGGGCGCCGGTAAACCTCGCGACGGCGGCGGGCGGGCAGGCTACGCTGCGCTCATGGCTGACGAACCGGTGACCGAGAGCAACGGCGACACGACCGGGGCGGCCGCACCGGACGACACCAGGCAGAAGTTCCGCGAAGCGCTGGAACGCAAGAAGGCGAATGCCGGCGGCGGCGCCGCGCACAAGGACGGCGGCCGCAAGCAGCCCCGGGCGCACGGCCCCCAGGAGAGCCGTCGGGAGTTCCGCCGCAAGAGCGGGTAGCGCGGCGAGGACCGCACACTCGTCGAGTGTGCGGTCACTGCGACGATCCGGCGGTCAGATCGCCGTGGCCGCACGTTCGGTGACCCGCGGCGCGATCACCGTCGCGTCACCGGCCAGCGCGCGGGCGCCCACCAGCGCCACCAGCATCACCGCGACGCACCACAGGCCCTGATCCTTGAGCCCCCACCCGACGGAGGCCAGGGTGGCGGCGCCGGCCACGCAGAGCAGGGTGCCGACCGCGGCGCTGCGCGGCCCCGGCCGCGACACCAGGCCGCCGTCCCACAGCGGTAACGGGTTGTTCTCCAGCGGGCGAAGCGTCACGAACACCAGGCCGATCAGCGCCGCCATGATCACCAGCTGAACCACTGACAGCAGCACGAAACCGTCTGCGGCCGGGTCGAATCGGGACATGCCGAGGTGGTCGAACACCAGGTGCATGGCCAGCAGGGCCGGCATGTGCCACAGGTAGAGCGTCATCGCCCCGGAGTTGCCGATCGCGGCCAGCCACCACACCCGGGGCCGCTGTGCCCACCGGTTGATGGCGGGTGCGGCGGCGATCGCGAAGGCGCACATCATGATCGCGTGTCCGGCGAGCAGCAGTGACGGCGGTGTCATGTTCTTGAGCTGCTGGGTCTCGATGCCGACCAGGCTCAGCTCGTAGGGGCCCCACCACAGCAGCGCCAGGTTCACCCCGAGCATCGCCACGCCGACGCGCAGCGCGGTGCGGCCGTCGAGCAGCCGTCGCCGGTACGCCACTCCCAGCATGCCGGGGATGAGCCAGGCCGCCATGTTCAGATAGGACACCAGTTTCGGCATCTCCATGTTGATGCGCAGGACGTCGACCGCCGCGACGAACGCGTAGGCGCCGAGCACCGCCGCCGCCAGCCGGGCCGTGGTGGTGATGTGGGTGAGCAGCGGGACGGCGGCGAGCACGAGTACGTAGGCGCCGAGGAACCAGAGCAGTTGGATGCTGATCCCCGCGATCGGTTCGTAGACGTGTTCGGGCAGCACCACGCGCAGCGTCACCAGGGCCACACCCCAGAACGCCAGGTAGTAGAACACCGGCCGATACAGCCGGGTGCAGCGACGCAGCAGCCAATTGCCCCAGGATCCGCCGGCCTGCCACGAGTCCACGCACGCCGCGACGCCCGCGAAGAAGAACAGCGGCATGATCTGGAACACCCAGGTCAGCGCCTGGAACACCGGCGAGGCGGTGAGCAGATTGCTCCAGATGAACACGTCGTCGCGGATGGTGCTGGTGGCCATCACGGTGTGGCCGAGAACCACGCCGACGAGGGCGGTGATGCGGATGACGTCGATGGCCCGGTCGCGGGTGGCCGGGGTGCCTGCGGCGACCTCGGCGGGGGAGGGGAAGACGGCGGGCAGGAGCTGTGCGACCCGGGGTTCGGAAAGGCGTTCTGGCATGGGAAAACGGTAAGCCGCGACCGGCTAGGTAGTGCTACTCAAATTTCGGTCGGGGCGTCCGCCGCCTTGACCAACCGCACCTCCGGCCGGGCGGGCACCCCGTCGGCCAGGAACCACCGGAACGCGAGATTGCCGCGGGGGTAGCCGAGCGTGGTGACCGAGTTCGGGTGGGCCGTGCTGCCGGGTGACACGACGATCGTCACCGAGCCGTCGGCACTGGGCACCGCGCTGTGGCCGTTGACCGAGCTGCGGGCGTCTGCCACGCCGGGGGTGGCCATGAACTGGTTCCACACCACCAGGTTCCAGAACCGGCAGGGCGGCGGGCGGTGGGTGATCACGAGGGCCTCGTCGTCCTCGAGCACGAAGCTGCCGTAGGCATAGCACGCGTCGCGCGCCGACCAGCCGAAGTTGGCGTCCGGGACCTGGTACGGGTCGGCGAATTCGTTGGCCGCCGAGGCGATCTCGTGACCGTGCGAGTGTGCGTCATCGACGCGCACGCCGACGGCCAGCGGCAGGATGGCGAACATCGTCCGCAGCCAGGCCGCCGAGGCGCGCAATGCCGAGGCGGTCTCGGCGTCGCCGTGCCGGAACGGTGGTGGCTCGTCGAGCGCCTCGATCTCCCAACGCACCGGTCGCCCGGTGCGCGGATCGGCCTGGTAGTCGCGGGTCATCAGTACCGCGGCGTCCGGGACCGGGCCGAAGTCGAACGTGAAGTCGCCGTCGGCGGTGAACTCGAGGTCGTCGTCGCGCACGATCGCCACGATGCGGTCCGACCACGCACCCGGGGCGGGTTCGTTGTAGGCGGTGACCGAGAAGTAGACGCTGTCGCCGCGGTTGCCGCTGATGCGGTAGCGGCGCTGCGGGTCGACGGGGCACATGAAGTAGTAGGCGTCGGTGTTGTCGCCACCCCACCGGCGGTCGGGACGCGACGGCGAGTTCACCTCGAGCCACCGCGGGCGGGCGGGGTCGGCGAACAGGTAGGTGTCGAAGGCCACCCCGAGGGTGGTCGCGAGCATCCGGTAGCCGTCCGCGACGTGGCGGTCGTCGGTGACGGCGCGGTCGCCCTCGAGGAAGGTGCGGTCGAGACTGCCGAGCGTGTCGAGCAGTTCGCGCCAGGCGGCGCTCGACTCGTGGGTGGCTCCGGTCATGCGCTGATACCTTTCGTGATGAGGGTGGCGGTGCGTTCGACCCAGGCGTCGTCCAGGGTGGCGCCCCGGCTGAGCAATGCGAGCAGGGTGATGCCGGCGATCGCTTCGGTGAGGTCGACGGCGGTCACGTCGGTCCGGATCTCGCCGCGGGCGCCGGCATCGGCCAGTCGTTCGGACAGCCCGCGACCCAGGATGTCGCCGAAGCGCTCGAGCAGCGCGGTGTGCAGCGAGGGGTCGGCGGCCATCTCGCCGATCAGCCCGGGAAGGGCCGCCTGGGCGGCCGGAGTGGTGAGCACCGCGGTGGTGCGGCGCACCATTTCCCGGACGTCGTCCGGCAGGGATCCGGTGGCGGGCAGCTCCACCGCCGCGTCCAGCGGGAAGGCCGCTTCGTGCACGAGGTGCGCCTTGCTGGGCCACCTCCGGTAGATGGCCGGTTTGCTGGTGCCTGCCCGCCGGGCGATCGCGTCGACCGAGAGCGCGGCGTAGCCGGTCCGGCCCAGCAGGTCGACGGTCGCGTCGAGCACGGCGGAGTCGATGCGGGGATTCCGGGGGCGGCCCAGGTCTGTCGTCATTACGAAACTCAGAGTAACATAAGTCGCTGTGACCGACACCACAGCCGCAGTCGTCGAGCTCGGCGATCTCGCGCACCCGCAGTTCAGTGCCGACGCGCAGCAGATCCGCGACATGATGGCGATGATGGCCGCGGACTGCCCGCTGGACGCGGCCGCGCTGCACGCCAAGGCCAGTGCGGAAACCGGGCTCCACGACTTCGGCGCCGACGACTACCGCGACCGTCTCGACGTGTTTCTCACTGCGCTGCAGGAGATCTCCGGACTGCACGGTCCCGGCGTGGTCAACTTCCACGTCATGCTGGTGCAGCTGCTGAAGAACCGGCTACTGCTCACCGACCTGCTGGCCCGCCATCCCGAGATCCACGAGATCGAACTCCTGCCGCCGGTCGTGATCGCCGGTCTGCCGCGTACCGGCACCACCCATCTGCACAATCTGCTGGCAGCGCCGACCACCTTCCGGACGATGCCGTACTGGGAGAGCGTCGAGCCGTTCCCGATGCCGGGTGAGCAGGGCGTCGTGCCCGATCCCCGCAGGCTGCGGATGGACGCCGCCGTGACCGTGATGGACGTCGTCATGCCGCACTTCCGGCTGATGCACGAGATGACCACCGATCATGTGCACGAGGAGATCCAGTTGCTGGCCAACGACTTCTCCACGATGCTGTTCGAGACGCTGGCCGACGTGCCGCGCTGGCGCGACCACTACCGGGGCCACGATCAGGCACCGCACTACCGCTACCTCGCCACGCAGCTGAAGGCGATGCAGTTCCTGCGCGGCGGTCGCCGCTGGCTGCTCAAGTCGCCGCAGCACCTCGAGCAGCTGCCGGTGCTCGACCGGGTCTTTCCGGGCGCAGTGGTGGTGTGCACGCACCGCGACCCGCTGCCGGTGGCGCTGTCCATGATCGCGATGATCACGTATTCGGCACGCATGCACCGCGATCCGGTGCCGGTGCGGGACATGGCGGCGATGTGGATCGACCGGCTCGAGCGCATGCTCGCCGCGCTGATCCGGGACCGCGACCTGCTCGGACCGGACCGCTCGATCGACGTCCGGTTCGACGACTTCATGGCCGACGAGATGAGCGTCGCCGAGGGGGTGTACCGGCTGGCCGGCGAACCGCTGACCGACGACGCGCGGGCGGCGATGGCCGGCTACCTCGACGAACACCAGCGGGGCCGGCTGGGCCGGATCTCGACGTCGTGGCGCGACTTCGGTATCGACGAGGAGGAGCTGCGGGAGCGGTTCGCGCCGTACGTCAGTCGTTTCCTCGCCTGATCGTCACGCGAGGTCGCTGCTGCGCAACATCTGGCGGATCAGCCGGTCGAGGTGGGCTGCGTCGGAGACGACGGAATAGCCGTTGACGAAGCTCGTCATCACACCGCTGATGAACGTCAGCACGGTGACGGCCCGCTCCTCGATCACACTGTCGGGCACGTCGGGGTCGTCGTACCACTGGGCGATGACGTCGCGCGCCAAAGCGTAGAAGCGCATGCCGTAATTCCGGAACGTCTCGTCGAGCTCAGGGTCCTGGCGGGCGCTCAGCACGATCTCGAATCGTGCCCGTGTCCGCGTCAGGTACGGCTCGGTGCTCGACAGCATCACCAGTTGAGCGAGTCCGAGGGTGCCCGAGTAGCCGCCGGCTTCGTCATGCCCCAACTCCGCCATCATCGACAGGTCGGCGACATCGAGCTCGGTGATGCGATTCCCGATCGCCTGCAACAGTGCTTTGCGGGTGCGGAAATAGAACGACGTGGTGCCCGCGGGAACGCCGGCATGCCGGTCCACCCGCGGATGACTCAGACCGCGCGAACCGTCAGTGCCCAGCAGGGTGATACCCGCGTCGGCGAGATCCCTCCGGCGCTGCGGTGCGTCGTACTTCCTGCGTGTGGCGATGTTTTCGAGTCTATTGGAGGACGGTTCCATCCGGCCCGCACGTCACCGCCGGGCGTGCCAATTATCGCTCGCGACAGATATCCATTATCCACATTTCATTCTCTAATAGATTAGAGAATGTTAGGTTCCGGTCATGGGGAGATGTGTGCCGACGGGGGATGGGCACCGGATCGGCGGGCGGGTGCTCGACCGTGTCTTCGTCGTGGTGACGGTGCTGCTGATGCTGGTCGCAGTCGGCGGGACGAACGCCTGGGCGACGCTGCCGCCGGACTTCGACGAGGCGAAGGACATCTGGCCGACGGCGGTGCCCACGGCCACCTGCCGGCCAGGAGACCGCACCGAGACCGGCTTGCAGGGCGAGGTGCCGCTCGCCGATCGCGACTCGCGCCGCAGCACCGAGGGCTACCACTGCAACATCGATCTGCTGGGCCAGTTCCAGGGCCCGGGGGCCGGGTGGACCAGCGCGTCGTACAAGAACTGCGTCTACATCGGATCGACGTTCCCCCACACCCAGGGCGTGCAGGTGCTCGACGTCTCCGATGCGGCCAATCCGCGACTGACCGCGATGCTCAGCGAACCGGCCATGGTGAACGGCACCTGGGAATCGCTGAAGGTCAACGAAGCCCGTGGCCTACTGGCCGGCACCGGGGTGCCCTTCGTGATGGGGCTGGGCTACATCTCGATCTACGACATCGCCACCGACTGCGCGCATCCACGACTGCTGAACCTCGGGCGCGGTTCGCTGCCCGGCGTGCGGATCCCGATGCTGACCCACGAAGGGGGCTTTTCGCCCGACGGGAACACCTACTGGGCCTCGGGACAGATGTGGGCCAGCGCGGTCGATATCGCCGATCCCGCGAACCCGGCCGTGGTGTGGAGTGCGCCTGCCGGATTTGCCAGCCATGGCATGGAATTCACCCCCGATGGCGACACCATGTACATGTCCACCGCCCAGGGCCTCAACATCCTGGACACGTCGGCGGTGCAGGACCGGGCAGCGCCCGGCACGACCATGCACCAGCTGTTGCCGTTGCGTGGGTACAAGCACTGGCGTGACGGGCTGATCAGCCAGCACAGCATCTACGTGACCTATGGCGGCACACCGCACCTGTTCAACGTCGACGAGTTCGGCTCCGGCGGTGTCAAGGTCTTCGACGCCGCCAACCCCGCGGACCTCCGGCTGAAGAACACCGTCAAGCTCGAGATCAACCTGCCGCAGAACCTCGACACGTGGGCCGCGACCGCCTCCAGCAGCGGCGCCTTCGGCTACGAGTCGCACTACTGCGCGGTGGACCGGCGGGAGAATCCGCAGGCGCTCGCGTGTGGGTGGACCCAGTCCGGCATCCGGGTCTTCGACGTCCGTGACCCCGAGAACATCAGGGAGATCGCCTATTTCAATCCGCCGGCGCAGACCGGCAAGAACGACCGGCTGCCCAACTCGCAGCACGTCCGGTTCGGCGGCATCATCGTGCCGCCTGCCAGCAGTGCGGTAGCCATCGCCCAGGCGATCCTCAACGGGCAGATCAACGGCAACGACATCATCCGGGACGGCCGCATCATCGGGCTCGACCTGTCGGCCGACTGGTGCATGTCGCCGCCGGAGTTCCGCGGCAACACGCTCTTCGTGTCCTGCTCGGACAACGGCTTCATGGCGTTGCGGCTCGACCCCGCCGTGTACCCGCCGCGATGACGCGGACGGTCGTGGTGCGTATTGTGGCGCTGCTCGCCGCTGCGGTGCTCGGCGGTGCGATCGTGCTCGCATACCGCCAGCCACCGCCGCGCCCGGTGCTGATGACGGCCGTCGACATCGGTTTCGCCCAGGACATGGCGGCCCATCACCAACAGGCGGTCACCATGTCCGACATGCTCGTCGGCGATGCCGGGCCCGACGTGCGCGCACTCGCCGAGCAGATCCGCTTCACCCAGCTCACCGAGATCGGCCAGATGACCGGTTGGCTTCAGCTCGTCGACGCACCGCCTGCCGCGACCACCCCGATGGAATGGATGGGCCACGACGAGCACCGCCCCGGTGACGCGCCGACGGGGATGCCGGGGATGGCCTCACCCGCCGAGCTCACCCGGCTGCAGCGCAGCACTGGCCGCGACAACGAGGTGCTGTTCCTGCAACTGTTGGTGCGGCATCATCAGGGCGGAATCGACATGGCGTCATCCGTGGTACGGCAGAGCGCCACTGACGCGGTACGGCGGGCCGCCGGGGTGATGATCAACGAGCAGGCGCAGGACATCCAGGTGATGACGACCCTGCTCGCACAGCGGGACGGCGCCCCGCTGCCCTACCCGTGACGTCACTCAGCCTGCGGCGGTGCTCGGCCTCATCCGTCGTTCCTGGGCGAGGATCGCGAGCAGGCAGACCGCGGCCAGTACCGCCACCGCGATCGCGAAACTCACGCCCGCGGTGCGAAGTCCGAGGTGCTGAGCCGCCAGGCCCTCGCCCACCACGGGAACCGAGATGGCGATGTAGGCGACCACGAAGTATGTGGAGCTGACTTCCGCGCGGCGATCCGGCGGCGTGCGCTCGGCGACGGCGGCCAGCCCGCGGCTGAAGCTGATGCCCTGACCGACACCGGACACCACCGCAGCGGCGAGCAGTCCCGGCAGTGACGAACTGGCCAGCGCGACAGCGAGTATGACCATGCCGGCGAACAGGATCACGCAGCCGAGGGCGACGGCCCGCTGCGGTGCGGTCCGGCGGGCCACCACCTGGGCCACCGCGGAAGCCGCGAAGATCGAGCACGCGATGGCTCCGGCCACCGCGTGGTTGTCGATGCCCACCACGCCGGTCAGGAACGACGGCGCGACGGCGGTGAACAATCCGGTGACGGCGAATCCTGCGAACGCCGCCAGCGCGGCGACGACGAAGACCGCGCGGGTCTCCGGGGGCACCGACAGCCGCTGCACACCGATCCGTCCGGCGCGGCTCGACGTCTCAGGCACCACGAACACCGCGATCCCGGCGAGTGCGGCCATCGCGATGTGCACCGCGAATGCCAGATGCAGCGGTTGCGGGGCGTACTGCACGAGCAACCCGGCCAGCAGCGGACCGAGGCCGAGGCCGCCGATGTTGGCGACGGTGGCCACCGCGGCCGCCCGGTCGCGCCAATTGGGCGGCGCGGCCTCGATCACCGCCGCGGTCGCGGTGCCGGTGAAGATGCCCGCCGACAGTCCGGACAGCACCCGGCCTACCAGCAGTATCGGCACCGAGTCGGCGACCAGGAACACCGCCGCGCTCACCACCGCGAACGCCACACCCGCGAGCAGCATCGGGCGTCGGCCGATCGCGTCGGACCAGCGGCCGAACGCCAGCAGCGCGAAGAGCACGCCGCCGGCGTAGGTGGCGTAGATGACCGTGGTGGTGAGCACCGCGAAATGCATGCGCTCGGCGTAGAGCGCGTACATCGGCGTCGGCAGCGTGGTGCCGACCATGATCGCGGCGAAGGCGTAGGCCAGCAACGGGAGGGCGAAGCGGCCGACCGCCTGCCGGCAGTCGGTGGCGGGAGGCGAGGCCGCCGGCGCGTTGTCAGACATATCTGATGACAGCGACGCCGGCGGCCCCGGTTATTCCGTTCGTGGTCAGTGCGACACGGCCTTCTCCGCGCCGATGCCGGTGAGCGACCGCACCTCCATCTCGGCGGCGACCTCGCGGTTCTCGTCGTCGGGCGAGGTGAAGGTGCCGACGATGCCGAGGATGAACGCCAGCGGGATCGACACGATGCCGGGGTTGGCCAGCGGGAAGAAGGCGAAGTCGACGCCCGGGATCATGGCCGTCTTCGACCCCGACACGGCGGGGGAGAACACGATCAACACGATCGTCGAGAGGAGGCCGCCGTACATGCTCCACAGCGCGCCGCGGGTGTTGAACCGGCGCCAGTAGAGCGAATACACGATGGTCGGCAGATTGGCCGCCGCGGCGACGGCGAAGGCGAGCGCGACCAGGAACGCCACGTTCTGACCGTTGGCGAGGATGCCGAGGCCGATCGCGACCACGCCGAGCACCACGGCCGTGATACGCGAGACCTTCACCTGTTCGGCTTCGGTCACCTTGTGCGCCTTGAGTACCGACGCGTATATGTCGTGGGCGAAGGACGCCGACGCGGTGATCGTCAATCCGGCCACCACGGCGAGGATGGTCGCGAAGGCGACCGCCGAGATGACACCGAGCAGGATCACCCCGCCCAGTTCGAACGCCAGCAGCGGAGCGGCGGAGTTGACCCCGCCGGGGGCGCCGAGGATACGGTCGGGTCCGACGATGGCCGCCGCCCCGTAGCCCAGCGCCAGGGTGAACAGGTAGAACGCGCCGATGAGGGCGATCGCCCAGACCACCGACCGGCGGGCCTCTTTGGCCGTCGGCACGGTGTAGAACCGCATCAGCACGTGCGGCAGGCCCGCGGTGCCGAGCACCAGGGCGAGCGCGAGTGAGATGAAGTTGATCTGACTCGTCAGCGATCCGCCGTACTGCGCGCCCGGGGCGAGCACGTCGCGACTGGCGACACCCTCGGTGGTGGCGCCGGAGATGGCGGTCTGTGCCGAGCCGAGGATCTCGGAGAAGTTCATTCCGAACTCGACGAACACCATGACCGTCATCAGGCCCGCGCCGGTGATCAGCAGCACCGCCTTGATGATCTGCACCCAGGTGGTGCCCTTCATGCCACCGACGAGCACGTAGACGATCATCAGCAGACCGACCACGGCGATCACCACGGCCTGCCCGCTCTTGCTCGTGACGTTCAGCAGCAGGGCGACGAGCCCACCGGCACCGGCCATCTGGGCCAGCAGGTAGAACAGCGACACGGTCAGCGTCGTCGTCGCGGCCGCCACCCGGACCGGCCGCTGCTTGAGCCGGAAGCTCAGCACGTCGGCCATGGTGAATTTGCCGGTGTTGCGCAGCAATTCGGCCACCAGCAGCAGGGCCACCAGCCAGGCCACCAGGAAGCCGATCGAGTAGAGGAAGCCGTCGTAGCCGTAGACGGCGATGGCGCCTGCGATGCCGAGGAAGCTCGCGGCCGACAGGTAGTCGCCGGCGATCGCGATGCCGTTCTGCGGCCCGGAGAATCCGCGGCCACCGGTGAAGAACTGGTCGGCGGTCCGGTTGTTGCGGCTGGCCCGGATCACCACGATCAGCGTGATCACCACGAACAGCGCGAAGATGCCGATGTTGGCGGCGGTGTTGCCCACCGTCTCGGCGGCCAGGACGCTCACTTGAGCTCACCTTCCAGTTCGGTGCGGATCTTCGTGGCGCGCGGGTCGAGTTCCCGGTTGGCGAAGCGGACGTAGAGCCCGGTGATCAGGAAGGTGGTGAGGAACTGCCCGAGGCCGACGATCAACCCGACGTTGATGTTGCCCCACACCTGGATGGCCATGAAGTCGTGCGCGAAGGCGCCGAGCACGACGTAGAAGCCGTACCAGACGAGGAAGAATGCGGTCATCGGGAACACGAAGCGGCGCAGCCTGCTTCGCAGCTCCTGGAATTCCGGACTGGCTTGGACCTCGAGATACCGCTGGCCGCTGATGGCGGCCGCAGGATCCGAGGGCATGGTCTCGGGCACGGTGACTCCTGACCTCGTGTATGTGAACCGGCTCATCGGCGAAGCTAGCTGAGATGTGGGTCACATACCCGCCTTTCCCGCAGGTCACACGGCAAGGACGTGGTCGGCTGCGGTGAGCGGTCGATCGGCCACGACGAACGGTGCGCTGCCGGGGCCTCAGCCTCGAGGCACCCGTTCGATGCCCATCCCGAGTCGTTCGGGGACGTGCATACGGGCGAAGATCTGCGCGACGTCGCGCGGTGCGCCGCGGCGGTCGCAGAGGCTGACGACGATCATCGTCGCGAAGGCCAACGGCACGCTCACGGCAGCGGGATAACCGGTCACCACCGCGGGCCAGCCTGCCAGCGCCCGTTCGTCGACGGCGCCGGTGATCGCGAGGGTGACCGCCGTCCCGGACACCAGCCCCCCGATTACCAGTCCGCAGGCCGCCCCCAGCGCGGTCAGTCCACGCCACCAGATGCCCAGCACCAGCAGGGGGCACAACGTGGAAGCGGCCACCGCGAACGCCAGGCCGACGCTGCGCGACAGTTCCAGGCCGGAGGTGATGAGCGACAACGGGATCGGGATGACACCGCCGACCAGGGCGGCCACCCGGAAGTCACGCACCCGGCCGCGCAACACGTCGGTGGCCAGGGCGCCGGCGATGCTGACCAGCAGGCCCGACGACGTCGCCAGGAAGGCGGCGATCGCCCCGGCCGCCACCAGCGCTGCGAGTAGTTCTCCGCCCGCCCCGCCGACAGCCGCGCCCGGGGCGAGCAGCACGGCGGCGTCGGCGGTGCCGGTGATGAGCAGCTGCGGCACGTACAACCGGGAGAACACCCCGAGCAGGGTCGGGAAGAGATAGAACAGCGACAGCAGCGCGATCACCGCCAGCGCGGTCCGGCGCGCCGCCCGGCCGTCGGGATTGGTGTAGAAGCGCACCAGCACATGCGGGAGGCCCATGGTCCCCAGGAATGTCGCGATGATGATCGACACCACCTGGTACAGCGGATGATCGCCGCCGAGGCCGCCGCCGGAGGCGAGCCATTCCGAGCCTGCGCCCGGGGTGCCTGCGACAACGGGGGTGGCCGTTCCGGCGGCAAGACTCAGCGTGCTGCCCGCGCCGAGGGTGTGCTCGCCCGTCGCGCCGATGCCGGCGTCGGTCACCGGGGTCCCGTCGAGGGTTCCGGTGACGGTGATCCCGGCCGGCGCGGCGACCTGCACCACCACGTCGGTCTCGATCGCGACGGTGGTGTCCTGTTGCACGGTCGGTGGCAGTGGCCCGCCGAGTTCGCCGCCGTCGGTGAAGAACAACCCGGTCAGTGCCAGGGCGGGGACCGCGACGGCGGTCAGCTTCAGCCAGTACTGGAACGCCTGGACGAAGGTGATCGACCGCATGCCGCCGGCGACCACGTTGGTGACCACGATCGCGCCGACGGCCAGCGGACCGATCCAGACGGGAACGCCGAGAAGGATTTTCAACGCCAGCCCGGCGCCCTGGTACTGCGGCACCAGGTAGAACACGCAGATGACGACGACGGTGAGCATCGCGACCTTGCGCAGCCGGGCCGACCCCAGGCGGAACTCGGCGAAGTCGGGCACCGTGTAGGCGCCCGAGCGGCGCAGCGGCGCCGCCACGAACAGCAGCAGCCCGAGGTAACCGGCGGTGAAGCCGACGGGATACCACAGCGCGTCGGCGCCGTACTTGGCGATCAGGCCGGCGACGCCGAGAAACGATGCGGCCGAGAGGTATTCGCCGGAGATGGCAGCGGCGTTCCACTGGGAGCCGACGCTGCGCGACGCGACGAGGAAGTCGGAGGTGGTGCGCGAGAACCGGACTCCGTACGCACCGATCGCGATGGTGGCCAGCGCCGAGGCGAGCAGCGCGGCCGCGGTCAGTGGGGAGCCGGTCATGGTTCGCTGTCGACGACGCGCACGAAATCCCGCTCGGCCTGTTCGGCGAGCCGCACGTAGAGGCGGCCGACCCCGTAGAGCAGCGGATAGACCAGCGCCGCCAGGATCAGCCAGTTGGCCCGGACACCGGCCACGTCGATGTCGGCGAAGCTGGGGAACGCGCTGTTCACCACGACGATCGCGGTGACAGCGCACAGCACCACGGCGGCCAGCCGCAGGGCGAGGCCCAGTTGCGCGCGCACCAGGCCGCGCACCAGGGCGTCGCCGACCTGGGTCTGCTCCTGCACCTCGACACGGGTGCGCACCATGCGTGCGCCGCGGCGGTGGGCCAGCACGACGCGCTCGCGCTGCGGGCGGTCGGGGTGGCCGCCGCTAGTCATCGCCACCGGCCGGTTTGAGGTGCCGCATGGGGTCGCGCACCACGCGGTCGCGGAGTTCCCGGGCCTGGCGCCGGCTCACCGGCAGTTCGACGGCGGGCGACGAGCCGTTGGCGCGCAGTCGCACCAGCACCGCGCCGTCGGCGGTGCGCAGCCCGGTCACCAGCCGCAGTGCCACCAGGTAGGAGCGGTGGATGCGCTGGAATCCGTAATCGCGCCACTGTGTTTCGAGAGTGCTCAGGGGAATCCGGACCAGGTGCGAGCCGGACGCCGAGTGCAGCCGGGCGTAGTCGCCGTCCGCTTCCACCCAGCCGATGCTCTCGCGCGGCACCAGATGGGTGACGCCGCCGACCTCGGCGGGGATGACGTCGGAGTCGGGCGCCGGAGCGGTCTCGGCGGGTGCAGGTTCGGCCGACCGCGCGGCGGCGACGCGGCGCACCGCCTCGTCGAGCCGTTGCTCGCGGATCGGCTTGAGCAGGTAGTCGACGGCGCCGACGTCGAAGGCGGCGACCGCCTTGTCCTCGTGGGCGGTGACGAACACGACTGCCGGGCGATGGGCGAAGTTGGCGAGCACACCGGCGAGTTCGATGCCGGACAGGCCCGGCATGTTGATGTCGAGGAAGATCGCGTCGATGGCTCGCTGGTTGAGTTCCCGCAACGCCGAGGTGGCGTCGGCGGCGCTGTGCACACGGGCGATGCCGTGGTGGCGGCTCAGCAGATAGACCAGTTCGTCGCGGGCGGGCGCCTCGTCGTCGACGGCGAGCACCGTCAGGCCGGTCATCTGACCCTCACCCGAACGCACCTCCGCTGGCCCGGACCCCGGAGCGGAACTTGGGCACCCGCATCATCACCTTGGTGCCCGCACCGATCGCGGTTTCGACCACCAGACCGTAATCGTTGCCGAATGCGGCCCGCAGCCGATGGTCCACATTCGTCAGCCCGACGTGTGCGGACTCGCTGGCGGCGGCGTTCAGGGCGTCGCCCGATCCGGCCCGCAGCGCCGCGGGATCCATTCCGGCGCCGTCGTCTTCGATGGTGATGACGCAGTCCGACCCTTCGTCGCGGGCGATGATCTCCACCGAACCGCCGGCCTGCCCCACCAGGCCGTGCCGCACCGCGTTCTCCACCAGCGGCTGCAGCGCCAGGAACGGCACGACGACGTTGAGCACCTCCGGGGCCACCTGCAGGCGGACGTCCAGCGCGGTGCCGAACCGGGCCCGCTCGAGCGTCAGGTACCGGTCGATGTTGCGGAGCTCCTCTGCCAGCGTGGTGTACGGGCCCGCCGCGCGGAACGAGTAGCGGGTGAAGTCGGCGAACTCGAGGATCAGCTCACGGGCCCGGTCGGGATCGGTGCGCACGAACGAGGCGATGGTGTTGAGCGCGTTGTAGATGAAGTGCGGGCTGATCTGGGCGCGCAGCGCGAGCACCTCGGCGCGGTCGAGCCGGGCCCGCGACGCGTCGAGTTCGGCGAGTTCGAGCTGACTGGCCGCATACCGGGCGACCTCTCCGACGGCGCCCAGCAGGCCCGGCCCCGGTGTGCGGGTGGTGACCACGACCAGGACGCCCAGCACGTCGCCGTCCTCGGCCAGCAGCGGCTGGGCCACCACTGCCGACGTCCGGCCGGCCTCGAGCACCCGGCGCTCGCCGGAGATGGATTGCGCCGCCGTGCGTTCGCACTCGTCGACCACGTCGGCCGTCCAGACAGGCTCGTCAGCGGGATCGCGCGCCAGGAGATCGCCGTCGCGGCCGAACAGCGCCACGCCGTCGGCACCGGTCAGGCCGCGCAGGAACGGCGCCGACGTCTGTGCGGATTCGGTGTCGAGGCCCTGTCGCAGGGCGCGGGCCGCCAGCGACGCGGTGTGCAGGGCTGCATGCACCGCGCGTTCGGTCGGAGTGGCCACGACGCGGCGGGTGCGCACCACCGCGACCGCGGCGGCGACCGCCGCCAGCAGCAGGACCGCCGCCAGCACCAAAGCGAGCTCGCCAGACATGTCACCTCACCAGCCTCTGGTCACCTTAGACTGGCGCCGTGCCGAAACTGCAGCTGGTTCAGGATCCGGCGGCCGATGCTCTGCTGGAGGACAACCCGTTCGCCCTGCTGGTCGGGATGCTGCTGGATCAGCAGATTCCGATGGAGGTCGCCTTCGCCGGGCCGAAGAAGCTCGCCGACCGCCTCGGCGGTCTCGACGCCCGTCGGGTCGCCGAATACGACCAGGAGGCGTTCGCCGCGCTGTGCGCCGAACGCCCTGCGGTGCACCGGTTCCCGGGCTCGATGGCCAAGCGCATCCAGGCGCTGGCCCAGGTGATCGTCGACCAGTACGACGGCAACACCGCGGCGTTGTGGACCGACGGCGATCCCGACGGCACCGAGGTGGCGCGCCGGCTGAAGGCACTGCCCGGGTTCGGCGACCAAAAGGCTCGCATCTTCCTTGCGCTGCTCGGCAAGCAGTACGGCGTGACGCCGAAGGGCTGGCGCGCGGCGGCGGGTGACTACGGCAAGGCGGGCTCGCACATGTCGGTAGCCGACGTCACCGACGCCGGATCATTGGAGCGGGTGCGTTCGTACAAGAAGCAGGCCAAGGCGGCGGCCAAGGCCGAAAAGGCCTGAACTTCGAGTAGTCGAATACTCGCGAGCGCGACGGGTTTCCGTGATCTGCTCGGGGCATGGTCGAGGGGCTCGAGGTGATCGACAAGGGCGGCTGCACGTCGGCGCACCCGGCGCCGCTGCTGTTCGTCCACGGATCATGGCACGCCGCGTGGTGCTGGGACGAGCACTTCCTCGGCTTCTTCGCCGAGCGCGGTTACCGCGCACTGGCAGTCAGTCTGCGTGGCCACGGAGGTAGCCGCGCTCATCCGCGGCCGCGCTCCTGCGCACTGGCCCACTTCGTCGAGGACGTCGCCGCGGTGGCCGATGAGTTGGGGTCCGAGCCGGTCCTGATCGGACACTCTCTCGGCGGCGCCGTCGTGCAGAAGTACCTCGAAACCCACCGTGCGCAGGCCGGTGTGTTGGTCGCGTCGATGCCGGTGTCGGGCATCGTCGGGTACATGGGACGGCTCTGGCGTCACCACCCGGTGCAGGCGGCCGGGGTGACGCTGCGGGGTAGACAGTCGGTCGGCACGGCGACGCGGGCCCGCGAGATGTTCTTCTCGGCGTCGCTGCCCGAAGCGGACGTGGCGCGCTACGCCGCGCGGCTCGGTGAGGAACTGGTGGGGCGACTCACCCTCGACACACTCGGATGGGACAAGTGTCGACCGGAGCGCGTGACGGCCCCGATGCTGGTGCTCGGCGGGGAGAACGACCGGTGTTTCACGGTGGCCGAGGTGGAGTCGACTGCGCGCGCCTACGGCACCGAGGCGGAGATCTTCCCGGGCATGGCGCACAACATGATGCTCGAGCCGGGCTGGGTGGACGTTGCGGAGCGGATCGACGGGTGGCTGGGCGAGCGTGGGCTGTGACCCTGCCGCGAGACTGCGCACAGGGTCGTCAGCCGCGGCGCCCGGCAGCCCTGGGCGCAGTTTCGGCGTCGGCGTATCCCGACATGCCCGGTGACGCATGTGTGCAGAATGGACCCATGAAGACACATCTGAGTTGCCCGTGCGGGGAAGCCATCACCGGTAAGGACGAGGACGACCTGGTCGAGAAGGCTCAGGCCCACCTCAGCGAGGCGCATCCCGGTCGCGACTACGACCGCGACGCCATCCTCTTCATGGCCTACTGACCCACCCGAGAAACGGAATTCCCGGCCGCCGGGCGGTACACGCCTGACGACCGGGAATTCCGTTTTCGCGTAAGAGGTCAGGGCACGACCGTCGACCCGATGGTCGGCATGAACTGGCACTGCTTCTCGGTGGTGGTGATCTGACCGAAGATCGTCGACATGATGCTGCCCGACCCGGTGTCGGCGATCGCCGTCATCGTCGTCGGCCCCTGCGGATTGATGTCGGCGTGCGGCTTGAGCGTCGCACTCCCGGACTTGCCGGTGGTCAGGTTGACCCATGTGACATTGAGCGGCAACGCCTGCTCGGCCGCGGGACCGGGCGTGCCGACCGCGGTGAACACGTAGGCGGTCTGCCCCGGGCCCGGCCCCGGCGTCGGGATCTTCGCCGGCCCGGCCACCGAGATCGCAGTCGCCAGAACGTTTCCGCCGTCCTTCGTGCACCCGTTGCTGATCGATGGATACATGAAGTCCTGTGTCGGCGGGCTGTCCGGGCTGAAGGTCGGTGGGCCGCCCGGTGCGGGCGCCGGAGCAGGCGCGGCGCCCTCGGGAGCGGGGGCAGGTGCAGCCGCCTCAGGAGCCGGAGCCGGAGCCGGTGCAGCCGCCTCGGGTGCCGGAGCCGGTGCCGCCTCGGGAGCAGGCACCGGCGCCGCCAGCGGAGCGGCGTCCGGCGCGGCCTCGGGTGCCGGGCCGACCGCATGCGCGGGATCGACGCCCGCAGGCAGATGCGCCTCGGTGCCCGGAAGCGCCCCCGCCGCCGGGACATGGGCAACCGGTTCGGCCACGAACTGATTGACCGCGGTGGCCACATTGCGCGAATCAGGCGGTGCCGACGAGTTTCCGGCGAACGCCGCAGCGGCGGCCATCAGCATCGACACGGCGTTGTTCGGGTCGGCCGCCGCCTGCTGGATGGCCGGCCCGAGGCTCTCCATCGCCGGCAGGCCGGGCGCCTGCAACGCGTCGATCGGCAGCGGGGGAGCGGGCTGGGCATTGGCTGTTGCGCTGCTCAGCAGCAGGGCGGCCGACGAGCCGACCGCGGCCGCTGCGGCGAGCAGTGTCCTGATCCGTGACATGGCACTCCTAGACGGTGTGGTGGGGCGTGATCAGGGCAGGGCGGAGACGGGGAACATCGCCGCCGCAGCCGCGGGACCTGCGGGCAGCACCGGCGCCGCAGGTGCGGCAGCTGCCACCGGCGCGGCCGCGATTGCGGGCGCGGCCGCGATTGCGGGCACAGCCGGGGCGGCCTTCGGCGCGAGATTGGCCAGCGGCGAGCCGCCGGGCATCAGCGACGCCAGCCCGCCGAGGTCACCGGGCAGCGAGATCTTCTGCGGCAGCGGCACCGGCATGCCCGGCACCTGCGGGATGTTGATGTCCGCCGACGGCAGTGCCCCGGCAGGTCCGCTTGCGGGCTGCGCCGCCGTTGCGGGCCTGGTGGCGGGCATCCCCGGAAGCACCGACGTCGCGGCGGGTGCCGTCGCGGCGGGCGCGGTGGGCGTCTGCGGCAGCGTCAGCTGAGCGCTGGCGGTGGGCGGCGGGGTGACCGGCGCGGCCGGGGTGCCCGTCAGGGCCGACGCGACGCCCTGCAGCATCTGCGGCGCGTTGGCGAGTTGCTCGAGGCCCGGCACCGTCGGAACGGGCGCCGGGGCGGCCGGCTGCGCCGTGGCGACTGCACTGAACGCCAGCGCGAGCGGAAGGGCGCCCGCGGCGGCAATAACGCTGGTGGCGAACGCTTTTCTGGTGAACTTCATGATTCTCCCAATCGGTTGTCAGCAGGCCTGCACCCGAAGCTACGGAGTTACTGGTGGTACTCAAGTGACACGTGTGGCATTTATGCAACCGTGACTGAGGTGTAGGTAATCGGTTACTCGGCGCCCGATGTCTAAAGTCGTCGGCATAGACGCCTCACCCGCTGCCCGCCCGGGGCCGACGCACCGCCCGCTCGCCACGCGACTCGCGGCTGCGGCACCCGTGTTGCTGGTCCTGAGCGTCGCCGCCCGCTTCGCCTGGACCTACCTGGCGGACAACGGCGCGAACTTCGTCGACCTGCACGTCTATGTCGGCGGCGCCGGCGCGCTCGACCGACCCGGCACGCTCTACGACTACGTCTACGCCGATCAGACGCCGGACTTCCCGCTGCCGTTCACCTATCCGCCGTTCGCCGCGATCGTCTTCTATCCGCTGCACCTGCTGCCGTTCGGGCTGGTGGCATTCGCGTGGCAGGTCGGCATCATCGCGGCGCTCTACGGCGTGGTGCGGGTCAGTCAGCGCCTGCTGGCGGGCGGCGCGCCAGGCGACCGGCGGATCGCGATGTTGTGGACGGCGGTGGGCATCTGGCTCGAACCGCTGCGCAGCACCTTCGACTACGGACAGGTCAACGTCCTGCTGGTGCTCGCGGTGCTCTACGCGGTGCTCTCCACCCGGTGGTGGCTCTCGGGTCTGCTCGTCGGACTGGCCGCCGGGGTGAAGCTGACGCCCGCGGTCGCAGGCCTGTACCTCGTCGGCGCCCGCCGGTGGGGCGCCGTGGTGTTCTCCGCGGTCGTCTTCGCCGGCACCATCGGGGTCGCCGCGCTCGTCGTCGGCGATCAGACCCGGCGCTACTTCACCGAACTGCTCGGCGACGCCGATCGGGTGGGGCCGATCGGGACGTCGTTCAATCAGTCCTGGCGCGGCGGGATCTCACGAATCCTCGGACACGACGCCGGCTACGGACCGGCTGTGGTGGCGGGCATCGCGGTGACCGCGGTACTGGCGGTGCTGGCGTGGCGGGCGATCGGCGGCAGTGCCGACCGCCTCGGCGCGATCGTGGTGGTCGAACTGTTCGGCCTACTGCTGTCACCGATCTCGTGGACGCATCACTGGGTGTGGGTGCTGCCGCTGATGATCTGGCTGCTGCACGGCCCGCGCAGCGATCTGCCGGGGGCGCGGATCCTGGGCTGGGGCTGGCTCGCGCTCACCCTGATCGGCGTGCCGTGGTTGCTCAGCTTCGCCCAGCCGACCATCTGGGAGATCGGCAGGCCCTGGTACCTGGCCTGGGCGGGCCTGATCTACATCGTCGCGACGCTGGCGACCCTGGCCTGGATCGCTACGACTGGCCGACGATCCCGTCGATGTCGCGAGCCATCTCCACGTCCTTCTCCGTGATGCCACCCTCGGAGTGGGTGACCAGGGCGAAAGTGACTGTCCGCCAACGAATGTCGATGTCGGGGTGATGGTCTTTCGCCTCGGCGTGCTCGCCCACCCGTCGCACGGCGTCGATGCCGTCGAGGAATGCGGGGAACTCGACCGACCGCCGAAGCGCTCCGTCGGCGCGCTGCCAGCCGTTGAGGTCGGGCAGTGCGGCGTCGACTTGTTCGTCCGTTAACACAGCCATGCGATCGACGGTATACCGTCGGCGGCGATGAGCGGGCAGATCGTCGTTGCGGGTGCACTGATCTCGGGGACGTCCCTGCTGGTCGCGCAGCGCGCCCGGCCGCCCGAACTGGCCGGGCTGTGGGAGCTGCCGGGTGGCAAGGCCGCGCCGGGGGAGAGCGACGCCGCGGCGCTGATCCGTGAGCTTCGTGAGGAACTCGGCATCGAGGTGACCGTGGGCGCCAGGCTCGGCGCCGACGTCGCGCTGACCGACTCGATGCTGTTGCGGGCGTACCTCGTCACCCAGGCGGGCGGCGTGCTGGCGCCCAACGACCACCGCGCATTGCGGTGGGTCGGCGCCGATCAACTCGGCGATCTGTCGTGGGTGCCCGCCGATCGGGCATGGCTGCCCGATCTGGCCGTCGCACTGGGGTCACCCGGGCCGCTGGAGTCGATGCCCGATCGGTGACGTGCGTGCGTCGCCGGGCGCGGGCACGTTCAGCGGTGCGGTCTGCGTCCTGCCGGCCGCACTGCTTCTGCTGCCCGCACTCGTCAGTAGCGCAGGCGGTCGCCGACCACCCGCAACTGGCGCACGCTGCGCGGGTGGTGCACCGCGTGCACCGGGTGCAGCAGCACCGGGTGGCGGCAGTGCGGGCAGGACTCTTGCGGCTCGTTCGCAGACGAGACCGTCAGGTGGTGACAAGCGGCGCACCGCACGACGTAGGCCGCACGGAACCAATTCATCATCCCGACGTAGAGCGCGATGACGGTGGCGCTTGCCAGCACGACGATCAGGGTGACGGTGAGCACTTCATAGACCGACATGGTGTACCTCCGGCCGCCGGAATGACGCCTTTCGACGGCTGTCATCGACGATACTCGCAGGTCAGTGCTTACGGGCGCGCTTGAACACCTTCTCCAGTTCCTTGCCCCGGATGCCGTTGAGTTCGGCCTTGTGAACGCGATGCAGGACCAGCGGGCAGCGCTTGCACCGCGGCTTGCTGCGGCAGCATTTCTTCTTCGGCCTGAGGTCGGCGTACTTGGACGTCGTCACGTATTGGGGATCCCTGCCGGTCGCGATCGTGGTGGTAATGCGGTTACCCACTGTGCCACGGCCCGCGCGGGCGGTGTGACCTGCCTTGCTGCATTTCGCGATCGCTGTCCGGCGCTGCCACACTGAGCGACGTGGATTTTCGGAACGTCGCCATCGTCGCCCACGTCGACCACGGCAAGACGACCCTCGTGGACGCGATGCTGCGGCAGTCCGGTGCGTTGACGCACCGCGGTGACGACGCGATCGAACGGCTGATGGACTCCGGTGACCTGGAGAAGGAAAAGGGCATCACCATCCTGGCCAAGAACACCGCGGTGCACCGCCACCATGCCGACGGCGGCATGACGGTCATCAACGTGATCGACACGCCCGGCCACGCCGACTTCGGCGGTGAGGTCGAACGCGGGCTGTCCATGGTCGACGGTGTGCTGCTGCTCGTCGACGCCTCGGAGGGGCCGCTGCCGCAGACCCGCTTCGTGCTGCGTAAGGCGCTCGGCGCGCACCTGCCGGTGATCGTGGTGGTGAACAAGACCGACCGTCCGGACGCGCGCATCGCGGAGGTCGTCTCCGAGAGTCACGACCTGCTGCTCGACGTCGCGTCGGACCTCGACGAGGAGGCGCAGAAGGCGGCGGAGTTCGCACTCGGCCTGCCGACGCTGTACGCCTCGGGCCGGGCGGGCATCGCGAGCACCGTCGAGCCGGCCAACGGCGAGAACCCCGAGGGTGAGAATCTCGACCCGCTGTTCGACGTTCTGCTGCAACACATCCCGCCGCCGCAGGGCGATCCCGAGGCGCCGCTGCAGGCGCTGGTGACCAACCTCGACGCGTCGGCCTTCCTCGGCAGGCTCGCACTGATCCGCATCTACAAGGGCAAGCTGCGCAAGGGTCAGCAGGTGGCGTGGATGCGTGAGGTCGACGGCGTGCCGGTGGTCACCAATGCCAAGATCACCGAGCTGCTGGCCACTGTCGGCGTCGAGCGCAATCCGACGGACGAGGCCATCGCCGGTGACATCGTGGCGGTCGCCGGCCTGCCCGAGATCATGATCGGCGACACGCTGGCCGATCCCGAGCACGCCCACGCGCTGCCGCGGATCACCGTCGACGAGCCGGCGATCTCGGTGACGATCGGCACCAACACCTCGCCGCTGGCTGGAAAGGTGAAGGGGCACAAGCTCACCGCCCGGATGGTGCGCGACCGGTTGGACCGCGAACTCATCGGCAACGTGTCGATCAAGGTCGTCGACATCGGCCGCCCCGACGCCTGGGAGGTGCAGGGCCGAGGTGAGCTCGCGCTGGCCGTGCTCGTCGAGCAGATGCGCCGCGAGGGCTTCGAGCTGACGGTCGGCAAGCCGCAGGTGGTCACGCGCACGATCGACGGCAAGCTGCACGAGCCGTTCGAGGCGATGACGATCGACTGCCCCGAGGAGTTCGTCGGGGCCATCACGCAGTTGATGGCTGCCCGCAAGGGCCGCATGGAGGAGATGGCCAACCACGCGGCGGGCTGGGTCCGGATGGACTTCATCGTGCCCAGCCGCGGGCTGATCGGCTTCCGGACCGACTTCTTGACGCTCACCCGCGGCACCGGTATCGCCAACGCGGTGTTCGACGGCTACCGGCCGTGGGCGGGGGAGATCCGCGCCCGGCACACCGGGTCGCTGGTGTCGGACCGCACGGGATCGGTGACGCCGTTCGCAATGATCCAGCTCTCCGACCGGGGGCAGTTCTTCGTCGAACCGGGCGATGACACCTACGAGGGACAGGTCGTCGGCATCAATCCGCGCGCCGAGGACCTCGACATCAACGTCACCCGGGAGAAGAAGCTGACCAACATGCGGTCCTCGACGGCCGACGTCATGGAGACGCTGGCCCGCCCGCTGGAACTCGGCCTCGAACAGGCCATGGAGTTCTGCGCCGAGGACGAGTGCGTGGAGGTCACGCCGGAGATCGTCCGGGTGCGCAAGGTGGAGCTGACCGCCAGCCTGCGGGCGCGCGCCAAGGCTCGGGCCAAGGCGCACAACTAGCCGACGAAATGAGTGTGTGCGGTGGCCCGGCGGGCGGCCGATACCCTGAGTGGCGTGCCGAACCGAACTCGCCGATCCTGCGCGAGGCTCGGCGCACTGGTTTCGGTGCCGGCGTTGCTGCTCGGCGGCTGCACGGTGAGCCCACCGCCCGCGCCGCAGAGCACCGAGACCACCGAGTCCGTGACACCGCCGCCGCCCAAGGCGACTCAGATCATCATGGCCATCGACTCGATCGGCCCGGGATTCAACCCGCATCTGCTGTCCGACCAGTCCCCGGTCAACGCGGCGATCGCCGCGCTCGTCCTGCCGAGCTCGTTCCGGCCCGTGCCGGATCCGGCGTCACCGACCGGTTCGCGATGGGAACTCGACACCGCCCTGCTCGAATCGGCCGAGGTGACCAACCGGAATCCGTTCACCGTCACCTACACGATCAAGCCCGAGGCGCAGTGGACCGACAACGCGCCGGTCGCGGCCGACGACTACTGGTACCTGTGGCAGCAGATGGTCAGCCAGCCGGGTGTCGTGGACCCCGCCGGCTATGACCTGATCACCGGAGTCCAGTCGGTCGAGGGCGGCAAACAGGCCGTCGTCACGTTCTCTCAGCCTTACCCGGCGTGGCGGGAACTGTTCAACAACATCCTCCCGGCGCACATCGTCAAGGACGTGCCGGGCGGGTTCGGCGCCGGGCTGGCGCGGGCCATGCCCGTCACGGCCGGCAAGTTCCGGGTCGACGACATCGACCCGCAGCGTGACGAGATCCTGCTCGCCCGCAACGACAGGTTCTGGAGCGGCCCGGCCAAGCCCGACCAGGTGCTGTTCCGCCGCGGCGGGACGCCGGCCGCGCTCGCCGACTCGATCCGCAACGGTGACACGCAGGTCGCCCAGATCCACGGCGGCGCAGCGACGTTCGCGCAACTCAGCGCGATACCCGACGTCAGGACCGCCCGGATCGTGACTCCCCGGGTGATGCAGGTGACGCTGCGCGCGGGCCAACCGAAGCTGGCCGAAGCGCAGGTGCGCAAAGCCATCCTGGGTCTCTTCGACGTCGATCTGCTGGCGTCGGTCGGCGCCGGTGACGACAACACCGTCACGCTGGCGCAGGCTCAGGTCCGGTCGCCGTCGGACCCGGGATACGTGCCGACCGCGCCACCCGCACTGGGCACCGAGGCGGCACTCGGTCTGCTCGCCGACGCCGGCTACGAGGTGGCGCCGGTGGAGAACCCGCAGCCTCCGACGCCCGGAACGCCTGCGCCCGACAATGATCGCGGGCGGATCACCAAGGACGGCGTGCCGCTGTCCCTGGTTCTGGGAGTGGCGGCGAACGATCCGACGTCCGTGGCGGTGGCCAACACGGCCGCCGACCAGTTGCGCAATGTCGGCATCGAGGCCTCGGTGCTGGCGCTCGACCCGGTCACCCTCTACGGGGAGGCGCTGGCCAACAACCGGGTGGACGCGGTGGTCGGATGGCATGCGGCCGGGGGAGACCTCGCGACATCACTGGCCTCGCGCTACGGCTGCCGGGCGCTCGAGGCCACACCGGTTCCGACTGCGTCGCCCGCGGGAACGCCGCCGCCCAGAACCGATGACCCGCCCCCGCCGCCCCCGCCGAGCGCCACCGGGACACCGTCGGCGCCCCCGCCCGATCCCGAGTCGGGCGAACTCGTGCAGGCGCCGAGCAACATCACCGGCATCTGTGACCGCAGCCTGCAACCGAAGATCGATGCGGCGCTGGACGGCACCGAGCCGATCGCCGAGGTGATCGACGCCGTCGAACCACGGCTGTGGAACATGTCGACAGTGCTGCCCATCCTGCAGGACACCACGATCGTGGCCGCCGGACCGAGTGTGGAGAACGTCAGCCTGAGCGGTGCGGTGCCGGTGGGAATCGTCGGCGACGCGGGGGCCTGGGCGAAGACCCCGTAGTCCGCGCCCGTTCGGTCAGGACGCGCAGCCCGTGTGCGGCGAGCGCGGCCACCAGGAAGACGACGAGCAGCCACCACGGCGGCCTGGCCAGTTCCCAGATGAACAGCGCCGCCCACATCGGAGCCCGCTGTGTGATCGCCAGAACGCCTGCGGCGCAGGCGAGTGACACGGCCGGCACGCTGAGGGCGAACTCTGTCCATGCCGAAATAGCGAGCGCGACAACGGATCCCATTGCGGCACCGGTGGCTAGCGCCGGTGTGAGCAGGCCGCCGACCGCTCCCGCGCGTAGGTACGAGGCAGTCAGCAGCGGCTTGAGGAGCAGGATCGCCGCGGCGGCGCCCAGCGTCATGCCGCTGTCGAGGCTGACGGTCAGGATGCTTTTGCCGTTGCCCGGCAGCTCGGGCCACCACAGCGAGCAGATCCCGACGAGCAGGCCCACCGCCGCGATCGCGGGCACCAGCAGCCAGGACGTCACCGCAGCCGCGGGCCGTGCCGCGCTCATCAGCCGGTTGAACAGCAGGCCGACGCCGAGCGCGAGTGGCGCGATGAGAAGCGCGACGGCGATGAGGAGATAGGACAGTGAGGGATCCGGCCAGTCCAGCGGTGGCGATTCGTGCGTCACCGGTGAGGCCACCGCGACGGCCAGGCTCGACGTGATGAGCGCCGTGCCGAGTGCGCGCGGATGCCAGGTTCGCATCAAGATCTGGGTGGCGAACAACGCCCCGCCGAGCGGAACGCTGTAGACCGCGGCGAGTCCCGCCCCCGCCGCACAGAACAGCAGGATCTCCCGGTCGTGCGGTGTGAGCGCCCAGCGCGAGGTGCCCGCGTCGCCCAGCGCGGCCGCGAACTGGCGGGGCGCCCCCTCGCGGCCGAGCGACGCGCCCGACCCCACGACCAGAACCTGCAGTGCGGCATCGATCGACATCGCGACGCGGGGGATCGGCCGGTGCTCGGAGATGGTGCCCGCCAGGCTCGGCACCTCGGTGCGCCTGCGCAGCAGACACCAGCCGAACCCGGCGAGCGCGCCACCGACCATCGGGCCGAGCGCCCGGCGCACCGGGCTGCTGCTGTCCACACCTTCGAGCAGCGTTCCGAACGAGTAGTGGTAGGTGAGGTGCTCGACAGCGTGCAGCAGCAGCGTGGTCGCCATCCCCGCGACGCCGGCGAGGAGGCCGACGAGTATTACTGCGCAACCGAACTCGAGGCTCCGCCGACTCACCTGGTGAACCTACGTCACCGCCCGGCCGAAAGACGTCGAAGCGGCCGGTTGCCGCCTCAAGTGAACCGGCCGGCGACTAGGGTCACCGACGATGCCTGAGACGCCGCGACTGCTGTTCGTACACGCCCACCCCGACGACGAGACGATCACCACCGGCGGGACGATCGCCCACTACGTCGCCCGCGGCGCGCAGGTGCACGTCGTCACCTGCACCCTCGGCGAAGAGGGCGAGGTCATCGGCGAGCAATACAGCCAGCTCGCCGTGGACCGGGCCGACCAACTCGGCGGCTACCGGATCGCCGAACTGACCGCCGCGCTACGCGCGCTCGGCCTGGATTCACCGCACTACCTGGGCGGGCCCGGACACTGGCGCGACTCCGGCATGGCAGGCACACCGCCGCGGCGCCACCAACGCTTCGTCGACGCCGATCCGGCCGAGGCCGTCGGCGCACTCGCCGCGATCATCGACGACCTTCGACCACACGTCGTCGTCACCTACGACCCCGACGGCGGCTACGGCCACCCCGACCACGTCCAGACACACCGCATCACGACCGCCGCGATCGAGGCGGCGGCCTGGCGGGTGCCCAAGTTCTACTGGACGGTCATCGCCACCAGCGCCGCCGAGCAGGGTCTCGCATCGATGAGCGACGTCCCTGCCGATTGGACCCGCATCGAGCAGGTGCCGTTCGGCTATCCGGACGACAGGATCGGCGCCGCCGTCGATGCCACCGACGTCCTCCCGGCGAAGATCGCGGCCCTTCGCGCACACGCCACCCAGGTCATCGTCGCACCGAACGGACAGTCCTTCGCGCTGTCCAACACACTGGCCATGCCAGTTCTGGCGCACGAGCACTACATACTCGTCTCGGGCGAACCCGGCGACCGCGACGCCCGCGGTTGGGAAACCGACCTACTCGCCGGTCTCACCCTGGCTCAGCCGAACTCCGACGGAGTAGGCTCCACGTCAACCAGCGACAGCCGAAGGGACAGCCATGGATCCCGACCTTGACCCGAACCTGCAGCACTGGCAGGACCGCCTGGACAACTTCCAATGGGTGATCGGTTCGCTGTCCGGATTGCTCGACAGCATCCCGACCTGACCGCTCAACAGACCCGCGCGCTTCCAGCCGCGGACAGCACCCTGACCGACCCCGTGGTGCGGGCGTTCGTGCTGGCGGTCCTCGCAGTGGACGGCGTCGTCTGCGCCGCGCTCGGCGCGCTGTTCCTACCCCTGCGCTTCGGCGCGGTGCCGTTCCCGATCAGCGCGATCGCGGCGGGCGCCGTCAACGCGGGGTTGGTGTGGGCAGCCACCTATTGGACCGACTCGACCCGGATGGCGGCGACGCCGCTGTGGACGTGGCTCCTGACCGTTGCCGCGCTGACGCTCGGAGGACCCGGCGGCGACATCGTGTTCGGCGGTCCCGGCGTGATGGCCTACGCCGTTCTGCTGTACCTCGCCGTCGGCACCGCCGCGCCGGTGTGGGTGCTCTGGCGCCACAACCAGCGCTCCTGAGTCGCGCTATCCGACGTCGCCGCTGTCACTGTTGCCGGGATCCGCGCTGTCGGACCGCTCGCTCGTCGTCTCGGACGTCCGCCGCTTCGGTGTGAGTGAGCTGCGGATGCGGTCGGCGGCCTTCGTCGCCTCACGCACGGCTCCCCGCACTCCGGTGCGGACGTCGTCGGCGGCTTTGCGCAGGCGCTCGTTCACGCGCTTGGTCGTCCGCGGCGGCTCGGCGCCGGCAGGTTCCTCGGTGTCCTCGACGATCTCCGGTGTGCTCGCGGGGTCGACGGGTTCGTCTTCCACGGGAACGACGAGTTCCGGCGCGGGCTCGACCACGAGCCCTGCTTCCGGCAGGACGCCGGCGTCGCCGGTCACGGGCTGTGGTTCGACCTCGACCTGCAACGGCTTCTCGTCGAGCGGCGGGGCCTCGTCCACGACGGCTGCGGTCGGCTGGTCGACGACCGGCGGCAGGGCTTCCGTGGTGACCTCCGCCAGGCCGTCCTCCAGCGCGACCGTCCTGAGCAGACCCTCTTCCGCGGTGAACGGCCCGATCGGTGGCACCGGCGGGATGGCCCAGCCGAAGAAGTAATTGAATTCCTGGATGCCGAAGTTGATCGCATCGATGACACTGTCGCCGATGGCGTTCGCGGCGCCGTCGACCCACACACCGAGGTTGAGCGGATCGTTGAGCACCGGAGCCAGGAAGTCGTAGACGACGTTGTCGGCGATGGGCCTGATCAGCTCGTAGTAGAACAGGTTGATCTGGGCGCCGGCCAGCGGAACGAACGGGACCCAACCGAAGAACTGCGTCGCGTAGATGGCGACGTCCACGCCCCAGTCGATCCACTCCTGGATGAACTGGTAGGAGGAGATCAGCAGATCACTGGCCGCGTTGAGCGGGGCGGGGCCGGCACCCGGCAACGCCGGTGGCGCGGGCGGCGGGGGAACCGCGCTCAGCGCGCCGGGAATGACCACGCCGTCGGGCCGCAACGCGGGCATGCCCGATCGCCGCGGCTCCGGAAGGAACGGCTCCATCTGCCGCTGCGCGGACTCCAGCAGTTCGGTCAGCGCCGTCGGGGCCTGGGGAGCGTGGGTGGAGTCGACGGCGATGTCGGGGGGCGCCACGTGCAGGGACGGGATCGCAATAGTCACAGCGCCGACAGCTGCCACGCCCGCCATGAGATATGAGCGGACGGAGACGGACATGGCTGCTCCTCGCGGTCGAAGCTCTTAAAATACGCGACTGCCGGGCCGGGTGCGGCACTTTGCTCCGGCGGGCCGTCACATCGCAGGTCGCTCGGACTACTGTGGCCGGTATGCCAGGACCAGTGGTTTCACGATGTGAGACGCGCGGATGATTTCCGACACCGGCGGGGTTACACCGGAGTGGCTCTGAACCCCCAGCGTGGCGCCGATCTGCCCAGCCCGGTAGTTCCCCCTACGGCCGCAGCGCCCACTCCCGCAGCCTTGAGACGCGTGCTGAAGCGCGCCCGCGACGGCGTCGCCCTCAACGTCGACGAAGCCGCGATCGCGATGACGGCCCGTGGCGAGGACCTCGACGATCTGTGTGCCAGCGCGGCACGTGTCCGCGACGCCGGCCTCGAGGCCGCCGGGCGGCACGGTTCGCACGGCCGGCTGCCCGTCACCTACTCACGCAAGGTGTTCATCCCCGTCACCCACCTGTGCCGGGACACCTGCCACTACTGCACCTTCGTCACCGTGCCCGGCAAGCTGCGCCAACAGGGCCACGGCATGTACATGGAGCCCGACGAGATCCTCGAGGTGGCCCGTCGTGGCGCCGAACTCGGTTGCAAGGAAGCGCTTTTCACTCTCGGCGATCGGCCGGAGGCGCGATGGGACGAGGCCCGCCAGTGGCTCGACGAGCGCGGCTACGACTCGACCCTCGACTACGTGCGCGCGATGGCGATCCGGGTCCTCGAGGACACCGGCCTGCTTCCGCACCTCAATCCCGGAGTGATGAGCTGGTCGGAACTGTCGCGGCTCAAGCCGGTCGCGCCGTCAATGGGCATGATGCTCGAGACCACGTCGCGTCGGCTCTTCGAGACCAAGGGCCTCGCTCACTACGGCAGTCCGGACAAGGACCCCACCGTCCGGCTGCGCACCCTGGACGACGCTGGCCGGTTGTCCATCCCGTTCACCACCGGACTGCTGGTCGGCATCGGCGAGACGCTGACGGAACGCGCCGAGACGATGCACGCGATCCGCCGTTCGCACAAGGAGTTCGGGCATGTCCAGGAAGTGATCGTGCAGAACTTCCGGGCCAAGGACCACACCGCGATGGCCGCGACACCCGACGCCGGGATCGACGACTTCCTCGCGACGATCGCGGTCACGAGACTGGTACTGGGCCCGAAGATGCGCATCCAGGCGCCGCCGAATCTGGTTTCGCGTGAGGAGTGCCTCGCGCTCATCGGCGCCGGCGTCGACGACTGGGGCGGCGTGTCACCGCTGACACCCGACCACGTCAACCCGGAGCGGCCGTGGCCGGCGCTGGACGACCTCGCCGAGGTCACCGCGGAGGCCGGTTACGACCTGACGCAGCGCCTGACCGCGCAACCGCAGTACGTGCAGGGCGGCGCCGCATGGATCGACCCGCGGGTCCGCGGACACGTCGACGCACTCGCCGACCCGGACACCGGTCTCGCGCTCGACGTCAACCCGGTCGGACGGCCGTGGCAGGAACCCGACGAAGCGCTGCAGTCCCTCGGCCGGATCGACCTGAACGAGACGATCGACAGCGAGGGCCGCCGCACCGAGACGCGCAGCGACCTCGGCAGCGCCTTCGGCGACTGGGAGTCGATCCGCGAGAAGGTGCAGGATCTGGCGGCGCGAGCACCCGAGCGCATCGACACCGACGTGCTGGTGGCCCTGCGCGCCGCCGAGCGCGACCCGGGCGGCCTGTCCGACGACGCCTATCTGGCGCTGGCGACGGCCGACGGCCCGGCATTGGACGCCGTTGCCGCGCTTGCGGATTCGTTGCGCCGCGACGTGGTGGGCGACGACGTGACCTTCGTCGTCAACCGCAACATCAACTTCACCAACATCTGCTACACCGGCTGCCGGTTCTGCGCGTTCGCCCAGCGCAAGGGTGACGCCGATGCGTTCTCGCTGTCCACTGACGAGGTCGCCGACCGGGCGTGGGAAGCCCACGTCGCCGGCGCCACCGAGGTGTGCATGCAGGGTGGCATCGACCCCGAGCTGCCGGTGACGGGCTACGCCGACCTGGTTCGCGCGGTCAAGGCGCGGGTGCCGTCGATGCACGTGCACGCGTTCAGCCCGATGGAGATCGCGAACGGCGTCACCAAGAGCGGGTTGTCCATCCGCGAGTGGCTGATCGCCCTGCGCGAAGCGGGTCTCGGATCGATCCCCGGCACCGCCGCGGAGATCCTCGACGACGAGGTGCGCTGGATCCTCACCAAGGGCAAGCTGCCGACGTCGATGTGGATCGAGGTCGTCTCCACCGCCCACGAGGTGGGCCTGCAGTCGAGCTCGACGATGATGTACGGCCACGTCGACCAGCCGCGGCACTGGGTGGGGCATCTGCGGGTGCTGCGCGAGATCCAGGACCGCACCGGTGGTTTCACCGAGTTCGTGCCGCTGCCGTTCGTCCACCAGAGTTCGCCGCTGTATCTGGCCGGCGGTTCCCGGCCGGGGCCGACGCACCGCGACAACCGCGCCGTGCATGCGCTGGCCCGGATCATGCTGCACGGGCGGATCTCTCACATCCAGACCAGCTGGGTGAAGCTTGGGGTGGAACGCACCCAGGTGATGCTGCAGGGCGGCGCCAACGACCTGGGCGGGACGCTGATGGAGGAGACCATCTCGCGGATGGCCGGGTCGGAGAACGGGTCGGCGAAGTCGGTCGAGGAACTCGTCGCGATCGCCGAGGGCATCGGCCGTCCGGCCCGTCAGCGCACCACCACCTACACCCCGCTGGCCGCCTGAGCGCGTTCCGCAGCGGTACCTCCGCGAGCGTGCGTGTCTGCACGCCGACACGCCGCGTCGGGCGTACAGACGCGCACGCTCGTGTCGAAGCGAAGTGGTCGAATAGATGCGGCGCCGCCCCTCGGGAATGAATCGGACCGCAGTCCGCTTGATACGGGAGAAGACGTCGGAAGTACCGGCGCTCGGATCAGGAGACTGACATGACCACCGCAACCACCGCACTCGCCACCGGCACCTGGGCCATCGACCCGGTGCACTCCACCATCGCTTTCTCGGTACGCCACCTCATGGTCAGCAAGGTGCGCGGCACGTTCGACACGTTCAGCGGCGCAATCACCGTGGCCGAGGACGGCACCCCGTCGGTCACCGCCGAGATCGCCGTCGACTCGATCAACACCCGCAACGAGCAGCGCGACGCACACCTGAAGTCGGCCGATTACTTCGACGCCGCCACCTATCCGACCGCGACCTTCACCTCGACCGGTGTGCGCGCCGACGGCGACCGCTACGTCCTCGACGGTGACTTCAGCCTCAAGGGCGTCACCAAGCCGGTGAGCCTCGACCTGGAGTTCAACGGCGTCAGCCCCGGCATGGGCCACGGCGAGGTCGCCGGCTTCGAGGCGTCGGGTGTTGAACCGCAGGGACTTCGGCATCGACCTCGACATGCCGCTCGAGACCGGCGGCGCCGTCGTCGGCGACAAGATCACCATCACCCTGGAGATCGAGGCCCTCAAGCAGGCCTAGGCCCCTCCGTCCTTCTCCGCGAGCGTGCGTGTCTGCTGGTCGACACGCCGGTGACGTGCCGCAGACTGCGCACGCTCGCGGCGGGGTGACCGTGCGCTTCGCCGCTACGGCAGCTGACCCACCGTCGTCAGGCAGTTGACGTCTTGGCCGTCGCCGGCGTCGCCGCTGTCGAGCAGGCGGTCGTCGAGGATCTCGCACGAAAGCGTCTGCGCCCCGCCGATCGCGGGATCGGCGCCGATGGCGGCGGTCGGGTCGCCCTCGGGCTGCGAGAAGTCGGCGTGACCGCCGCAGCGGTTGACGGTCTGCGTCGAGGCGCCGTCCGGCGTCGGGATGGTGATGTCGATGCAGTCGGTGCCCGTCCAGTCGACGACGACATTCGCGCCGAGGGCAGCGGGCGCAGCCGAAGGCGGGGCATCGGGCGTCGGCGACGGCGCAACCGGTACGAACGGCGCCGGCGCGTAGACCGGTGCGCCACCGCCGCCGCCCGACTCGCACGCCACCCCGTCGCCATCTCGGTCGAGTTTGCGGCTGTAGCCGGGCTGGCCCGCGAACAGCGGCGCGGCGCCGGCCGCCCTGGCTTCGGCGCAGCTGCCATATGCCCCCGCCGACGGCGCGGTGACCAGCGCGAAGGCCGGAACCGCCAGCGCCGCGCAGCCCATACCGATTGCAATCTTCAACATTCTTCCCCCAGGAATCGAGCAGGCGGCTCGTTGCCGCCGAGGGGATCATCGGCGTGCCAGTCATGATCGTTACCCGCCGCTCGTCGTCCGCGAGCGTGCGCAGAATGCCGCCGATTCGCGGCGTGTCGAGGGGCAGACACGCACGCTCGCGGGGGCCCCGCAAGCGGGTGGTGCCCCCGGCTCGCGGGGGGCCCCGCGAATGAAAACTAAATAAACTGCTTGATTTAAGTCGGGTGACGTAGTTCACTCAGAACCGTGACTGCCGCGCGAGTGCTCAGCAGCGATCGTTCGTCGGGCACACGCCAGCTGATCCTCACCGCCGCCGAGCGCCTGTTCGCCGAGCGCGGGATGCACGCCGTGTCCAACCGGCAGATCAGTGAGGCCGCAGGCCAGGGCAACAACGCCGCGGTCTGCTATCACTTCGGCACCCGCACCGACCTGTTGCGCGCCATCGAGGCCAAACACCGCGGCCCGATCGAGTCGCTGCGCGCCCGCAGGCTCGCCGAGATCGCCGGATCGACCGAACTCAGCGACTGGGTCAGCGCCCTGGTCACACCGCTGACCGACCACCTCGACACGCTCGGCAGCCCGAGTTGGTACGCCCGCTTCGCCGCCCAGGCGATGGCCGACCCGCAGTGCCGCCAACTGGTCACGAGGGATGCGCTCGGCTCGCCGCTGCTCGTGCAAGCCATCGACGGCATCACCCGCTGCCTGCCGGACCTGCCCCGACGGGTCCGCTTCGAACGCATCGTCATGGCCCGCAACCTGTTGATGCACACCTGCGCCGAACACGAGAGTGCGCTGGCCGAATACGGTTCCCGGGCGCGATCGCCGTGGCCGGTCGCGGCGGAGGGCCTCGTCGACGCCATCGCCGGGCTGTGGCAGGCGCCCGTCCGAACCGCCCGATCAAAGGAGCGCCCATGACCGACGTGCTGCACGACGCCGACACCGTCCCCGACTTCCCGATGACCCGCGCGCCGGGCTGCCCGTTCGCGCCGCCGCCGGAAGCGCTGCAGGCCAACGCCGTCCGTCAGCTCAGCCGCGTGCGCATCTGGGACGGCAGCACGCCGTGGCTGATCACCGGCTACGAGGCGATCCGCTCGCTGTTCGCCGACGCACGCGCCAGTGTCGACGACCGTCTACCCGGCTACCCGCACTGGAACGAGGGCATGCTGGCCACGGTCGACCGCCGGCCCCGCTCGGTGTTCACCTCCGATGCCGAGGAGCACACCCGGTATCGCCGGATGCTGTCGCGGCCGTTCACCTTCAAGCGCGTCGAGGCGCTGCGGCCCGCGGTGCAGAAGATCACCGACGACCACATGGACGCGATCCTGGCCGGCCCGCAACCGGCCGACCTCGTCGACAAGTTGACGCTGCCGATCCCGTCGTTGGTGATCAGCGAGATGCTCGGCGTGCCGTACGAGGACGCCGAATTCTTCCAGGAGCAGGCCAACCGGGGCATGAGCCGCTACGCCAGCGCCGAGGACTCCGCGAAAGGCGCAGGCGCGCTGTTCAAGTACCTGATGAACCTCATCACCACGAAGATGACCGATCCCGCCGAGGATCTGGTGTCCGACCTCGCCGAGCGGGTCAAGGCCGAGGAGATCAGCGTGAAGGAGGCGGCGCAACTCGCCACCGGCGTGCTCATCGCCGGCCACGAGACCACTGCCGGTCAACTCAGCGTCAGCGTCGCCGCACTGCTCGAGCACCCCGAACAGCAGGCACTGTTGCGCGACACCGACGACCCGAAGGTGATCGCCGCCGCCGTCGAGGAACTCATGCGGTACTGCAGCATCATCCAGACCGGCCAGCGCCGCATCGCGGTCGAGGACATCGAGGTGGACGGCGAAACCATCCGGGCCGGCGAGGGCATCATCCTCGACGTCGCCCCGGCCAATTGGGACCCCCGCCAGTTCCCCGACCCGGACCGGTTGGACCTGTTGCGCCAGAATGGCCCCCACGTCGGCTTCGGGTACGGCCGCCACCAGTGTGTCGGTCAGCAGCTGGCCCGCATGGAACTGCAGATCGTGCTGCCGTCGCTGCTGCGCCGCATCCCCACGATTCGGCTCGCCGTGCCGCTCGACGAATTGCCGTTCAAACACGACGCCCTCGCCTACGGCCTCTACGAGCTGCCGGTCACCTGGTGAAGGACGGCCTGACCCTCGACGTTCCCGAGCTCACCGGCAGACTCGCCGTCGTCACCGGCGCCAACAGCGGGCTGGGCCTCGGGCTGTCGCGAGCACTGGCAGCGGCCGGCGCCGACGTGGTGCTCGCGGTCCGCAACCGCGCCAAAGGCGAGACGGCCGCCGCCGACATCCGTGCCGCCATGCCCGCCGCGAAATTGTCCATCGCGCAGCTTGACCTCGCTTCCCTGGAAAGCGTTGCCGCGCTGGGGGAGTACCTCGGATCCGAGGGCCGGCCGATCGACATACTGATCAACAACGCCGGGGTGATGACGCCACCGCACCGCCAGCAGACCGGCGACGGCTTCGAGCTGCAGTTCGGCGCGAACCACCTCGGGCACTTCGCCCTGACCGGTCATCTGCTGCCGCTGCTGCGCGCGGCGCCGTCCGCGCGGGTGGTCACCGTCAGCAGCATCGCCGCCACCCAGCGCCACCTCGACTTCACCGACCCGAACGCCGAGCGCGGTTACAAATCGATGCAGAGCTACGGCATCGCCAAGCTGGCGCAGTTGATGTTCGCGATGGAACTCGACCGGCGCAGCCGCCGCAACGGCTGGACCGTCAGCTCCAACGCCGCGCATCCGGGCCTGGCCAAGACCAACCTGCTCAGCGGCGCCTCTTACGGTCGCGACGCCCCTACGCTGCAGGCCCGGCTCACCCAGCTGACGTGGCAGCTGCTGCCGTTCATGTGGCTCGAGGTCGACGAGGCGATCAAGCCGACGCTGTACGCCGCCGTGTCATCGGCCGCCGACGGCGCCGCCTACTACGGGCCGCGCGGGTTCTACGAAACTGCAGGCGGGGGAGTCACATTCGCCAAGGTGCCACGACGGGCGCACAGCGAGAACGACTGCCGCGAACTGTGGGCCCTCTCCGAGCGGCTCACCGGGATCAGCTATGGCGGGTGACGAGCTGTTCCACCCGCCGGGGGACGACCCGTACTGGAACGAGAGCGGCTGGTTCGGCTTCGCCGTGCCCGAGCGCGACATCAACGGGTTCATCTACTACTTCCATGACGCACGCACCGGGATCTCCGGCGGCGGACCGGCACTGTGGGACCCGACGGGCGAGGAGGTCTACGACTGCCTCTTCTACGACTGGCGGTGGCAGCAACCACCGACCGGCGCCCTGGACTTCGGCGACTTCACCCTGCCGAACTCCTTGCGCCACAAGGTCGTCGAACCCACGCACCGCTACCGGCTGTCGTACGACGCGCTCGGGTTCGAACTCGACCTGGAATGGTCGTCGCTGATGGCGCCGCACACGCTGGGCGACGGCACCGGCGGTGCGCCGCACCACTTCGACCAGCCGGGCCGGATGACGGGATCGCTCGTGCTCGACGGCGAGCGAACCGACGTGGACTGCTACTCGATGCGCGACCGCACGTGGGGTCCGCACGACCCCGGCGCCAGGCGGCCGGGTGACTACCTGTGGGCGATCGCCTCACCCGAAGCGCACTGGCACACCATCACGATCGCCGGCCGCGAACCGGGCGGCGACGTCGTCATCGGTGGCTACCTGATGCGCGACGGTGAACTCGGCGAGCTGGTCAAGGGCACCCGGCGCGTGCTGAGTCGACGTGCCGGCGCGCCCGCGCAGGTGGTGCTCGACGCCGAGGACCACCTGGGCCGCAGCCTGCATGCCGAGGGCGAGGTCCGCACCGCGCTGCGCTGGCTCGGTTGGCCGGGCCGCATGACGTTCTGGACGTTGACCGACTGGCGGTGGGACGGCCTGCAGGGCTGGGGCGAGGACCAGGAATTCTTCGCCCGCGAGCAGGTCCGGTCGCTCATCCGCTCGTCGGACCCGGACGTCTCGTCCCGCTGACCGCTATCCCTTCGCCGCTCGACTCAGTTCCGCGGTTGCCTGGTCGGCGGTCATCGGCTTGCCGAGGAGGAAGCCCTGCGCGAGGTCACATCCGCACGCCCGCAGGATCTCCAGTTGCTGCACCGTTTCGACGCCTTCGCCGACGACGGTGAGATCGAAAGCGCGGGCGAGCATCACCACCGCGGCGACGATTGCACTCGGGCGAGCGGCGGGAAGGTCCTGGATGTACGACTTGTCGATCTTGAAGCACTCGAACACGGGGTAGCGAGTCAGATAGGCGATCGAGCTGTATCCGCTGCCGAGGTCGTCGAGCGAGATCCCGATGCCCATGTCGTGCAATGCCGTCAGCGTGCCCGCTACCCGCGCGGTGTCCGAAACCCACACCGTCTCGGTGATTTCCAGCCCCAGAGCGGCGGGATCGAGCCCGGTGGACACCAAGACGGCGACCACCTTGTTCACGAATGCGGCGTCGCGCAGCTGCAGCGCGCTCACGTTGACGCGGACACCGACATCACAGAACGTGCGCCACGAGGTCGCCTGCGCACAAGCCGTGTAGAGCGCCCATTCGCCGAGATCGCCGACCACACCGGTGCGCTCGGCAACCGCGACGAACTCGGTCGGGTCGATCACGCCGAGGTCCGGGTGCGACCATCGGGCCAGAGCTTCCATGGCCACGAGCTCGCCGGTGGCGATGGAGAAGATCGGTTGATAGAACAGATTCAGCTCGCCATCACCGAGCGCGGTGCGCAGATCGACCGAGAGGCGTCGCGTCCGTTCGGCGTCGTAGAGGTCGCCGTGGTCGAAGACGGCGCTGCCACCGTTTCCGGAATCCTTGGCCCGATACATCGCCAGATCGGCGTGGTGGATCAGCTGCTGCCGCGTGGAGTCGGCTTCCGAGACCGCGATGCCGATGCTGACGCTGAGCGGTGTCGGGTCGACGCCCGTCGGTGGTGGACTGTTGACCGCGGTGGTCAGCGCGCTCGCCAACTCGCATGCCTGGTCGATTCCCCGGATGTCCTCGGCGATGACGAGGAATTCGTCGCCGCCGACGCGGGCTACCGTGTCCTGCGGTCGGACGGCCGTGGCGAGACGACCGGCGAGACGGACGAGTGCGCGATCGCCGGCTTCGTGCCCGAGACTGTCGTTGATGATCTTGAAGTCGTCGATGTCGAGCACGAGCACCGCCATCGTCGTCCCGTCGTGTTGTGCGCGGGCAAGCGTGTGTTCGATGCGTTCGTAGGCCAGTGTCCGATTGGGCAGTCCGGTCAGCGAATCATGCATACTGCGCTCGCGCAGTTGCCGATCGAGTTCGACGCGCCGGATCGCTGCCGAGAGCACGTCTGCCACGGTCTGCAGGAAGGCCACGTCGCGTTCGCTGTACACGCGATTGTCGTTGCTGTGCACCGACAACGCTCCCCACGGGCCGTCGGTTCCGGGTATGGGTACGCAGGCGCCGCTGCGAAAGCCGTAACTTGCCATTCCCTCTGTGGAGAATCGTGATTCCTGGTCGCGGTCTTCGCACACCACCACGTCGTTGACGGCGAGTGTGTATCCCATCAGCGACCGGTGTCCGGCGGGCAGGAGCAGCGGTCTCGGCGGTTGACCGGAGAACCCCACCACGGCAATCGATTCGTCGTCGCCCTCGACCGGGCAGGTGACCATCGATCGATTGACGCCCATGAGCGTCGAGGCCGCGGTGGTGGCCGAGTCGAGTAGCTGATCGAGGTCCCCATCGAGGGCCAGCCTGCTCAATTTGGCCACCGCCCTCTGCTCAGCGGCCAGGTAGGTCGATTCCCGCGCGGCAGCATGCCATTTGTCGTGACTCTGGGCGCTTCTGCGATCCCGGATGACGGACACGACGACATTGCCCCGGCCATCGGGTCGGTCGACGACGAAAGTCGTGATCTCGACCGGTATGGGCCCGTCGCTGGCGAAGGAGAAGTTCTTCAGTTCCGAGAATCCGTGCCCCTCCCTCGAGAAGTCGACGGGCATCTCCGTCTCGACCGTGCTTCCGGATCGAACGAAGAATTCATCCATTGTCAGCGGCCGAACCGGTGACAATGCCGTCATTCCCACCATGGCCAGGCCGGACGAGTTGATGTAGAGGACGTGTCCCGAGGCTTCCGAGATGGTCACCATGTCCGGTGAACTGTCGAGCACCGCCTGGAGGACATCGACATCGTTCAGCGCATCGCGCACGATGCTCTCGATGTCTGACGAGCGTGGAGTCGGCGGTCCGCGAAGCTGCCTGCGACGGTCGCGCCCGCCGGCACGCGGAGGGTCCGCGACCTCCGGCGCACTTTCGTTTCCAGCGGACAAGATTTGCTCCATACCCTTCCCGACCGCGTCGATTGTCACAGAACCACTGGACGATGCCGCCGTGTGTTTGCTAGGCACCGATCGTGACGATAGCAAAGCGGGCTGAGGACGTCACTCCCAAGCGCGCTACCCGAGTTCGGTCAGGGCCGCGGCCAGGTCCCGGGTACGCCAGAGGTTGAGGACGTTGCTCAGCATCTGCAGCGGTGCCCGCACGCTCTCGTCGTCACGGATGCGCGGGTCGAAGCGGGTGGTGTCCGGGCCGGCGTCGGGCACCCGGGCCGCCACCAGCGCCGGCACACCGAGCAGCCAGGTGATGCCCATCAATGCGGTGTAACGCAGCACGTGCCGGCGCAGTCCGGCGGGATCGAGGTGCGGTCCGCCCGAGGCGGCCACCTCGGCGCAGAACACCTGGGTCAGCTCGTCGAAACTCTCGTCCCACAACGCGGTCTCGGCGCCGCTGAGCGATCCCCAGATCGCCATCGCGACGTTCATCCGGCTCACACAGCCCCAGTCCAGCAGTCCGCAGCGCATGGTGCCGTCGGCGTCGCGCCAGAACCAGGCGTTGTCGACGTTGGCGTTCCAGTGGCACAGCGCGATGTGATCCGACGCGGCGGCCAGGCTGTGCCAGATGTCCGGTTCGCGGCGCATCACCTCGTGGGCCTGTTCGCCGAGCCGGTCGAGGAAATCCGGCGCACCGGTACCGGTGGGCAGCAGCGCGGGGTGGGCGCGCGCGAACTCGCCGAGCCGGGCCAATCGTCGATCGAGGCGGTCGGCGGTCAACGGCGCGGGTTCGCCGACGGCGGCGGCCTGCAGGTCGACGGGAAAGGACCCGGTGAGGTGGGCGGGCAGCAGCCCGGACCTGTGCGCCCCCACCAGCCGGGCCAGGGCGGTGAGCAGCGCCCGGTAGTGCTCCTCGGGCGACGCCATCTCGTCGTCGCGGCACTTGTGATGCTGCGGCTCGATGCCGTTGCGGCCGAACGGTATCCGCTCGGTGATCAGCACCCCGGTGCCGCTGGCGCCGTGGTAGTCGGCGAACATGGTGCGCGGTACCGCGATCGGGAAACCGGGCGCCTGGGCGAGCATCGCGAACGTGACCTCGGCTGCCATCTGCGTTCTGCCGTGGTCGCGTACCGGATTGTCGAAGTCGCGGGAGAACTTCACGAACAGCGCCGTGGGTGGGCCTGCGCGCTGATACTCCACGTCCAGCGACGCCTTGCGCCCCGTGCTGCCGCCGGGCACCTCGTCGCAGCCGACGACCCGCACGATCCGGTTGTCGGCGTCCAGCGCCCCTGCCGCCCGGAACGCCTCGGTGAGGAACGCCGCGCCGCCGTCGCGCAGGGCGGCTATGTGTGCGGGGAACGCGATGCCGAGGTGGTCGCCGGTGGGCCAGGCGCCGCTCACCACGTCTGCTCGGCGGCACGCACCAGAATGTGGTTGACGGCCACCCGCCGATCACGCGTCACCATGTAGGTCACCGCGTCGGCGACGTCCTCCGACCGCAGCTTCACCATCCCGGCGGTGCGCTGTTCGATCGCCGCGCGGGAGTCGGCGGGCAGGTGGTCGTTGATCTCCGTGTCGACCGTGCCGGGGCCGACGACGCCGACGCGTACCCGGCTGTCGACGAGTTCCTGCCGCAGTCCCTCGCTGAATGCGTTGACGCCGAACTTCGTCAGCGAGTACACCGCGGTGCCGGGCCGGGCCACCCAGCCTGCGGTGGAGCTCACGGTGACCACGTCGGCGACACCGCGCGGCGAGTCGGCGGCCGCGTCGACCAGGTGCGGCAGCGCGGCGCGCGTCGCGTACAACACCCCCTGCACGTTGACGGTGACCAGGTCGTCCCAGTCGTCGAGGGAGGCGCCGACCGCCTCGCCCGTGCGGATCAGCCCGGCGTTGTTCACCAGGATGTCCAGCCTGTCCCACCGGGACACCGCGGCGGCCACGGCTGCGGTGACCTGCTCCCTGTCGCTCACATCGGCGGGCACGGCCAGCGCGGCGCCGCCGTCGGCCTCGATGGCCGCGGCCACCTCGGCGAGGCGGTCGGCGCGGCGAGCCAGCAGCGCCACGTTCGCTCCCTGTGCCGCGAGCATCCGCGCCGTCGCCGCGCCGATGCCGCTGCTCGCGCCGGTCACCAGGGCGACGGTGCCGGTCAGTGCTGCTGTCATCGCATCTCCTGCGCGCCGAGGATGTCACCGAACACGTAGTCATTGTGCTCGCCGAGGTCGGGTGCCCCTCGTTCGACGCGGGCGGGGTCCCGTGCCATCCGCCACGACGGCCCGAGCACCGGCCGTGCGCCTTCCCGGTGGTCGGACACGAATCGGTACAGGCCGCGCTCCCACAGGAGTTCGTCACCGATCACGTCGAGCGCCGTGGCGCTCTTGGCGGCCGCAACCCCGGCGTCCTGCAGGCGGATCGCCAGCGGCCCGGCGTCCAGGCCGGCGGTGAGACCGGCCAGGGCGGCGTCCAGCGCGGCGGCATGGCGCAGCCGGTCCGGCTTGGTCCGGTACCGCTCGTCGCCCCCGAGGTCGTCGGCGCCGAGCGCGGCACACAGTGCCGACCACTCGGCGTCACCGTCGACGGCGATGCTGACCCAGTCCCCGCCCGTGCAGGGGTAGCAGCCGTGCGGCGCCATGTCGGGGTGCCGGTTCCCGGCGGGTGCGGGAACGCGTCCGGTCAGGTCGTGGGCGAGCAGGCTGTCGCCGATCATCGACGACAGCACCTCGACCGCGGACACGTCGACGAATTGTCCTTCGCCGGTGCGGTCTCGGTGCAACAGTGCCGCAACGGCGGCGAAGGCTGCGGCGGCGCCGACCGTGGAATCGCCGTACCGCATGCTGGCGCCGAGCGGTGGGCCACCCTCGTAACCCACCAGCGAGGCGAGGCCGGCCAGTGCGGCGAAGCACGGCGCGTAACCGGTCTGGTAGCCCAGCGGTCCGTCGTTGCCCCACATCTTGATCGACACCGAGATGAGGTCCGGTCTGATGGCCGTGAGGTCCGCGTAGCCGAGGCCCTGACGTTCCATCGCGCCGGGCCGAAGATTGTTGAGGACGATGTCGCTGTGGGCGATCAGCTCGCGCAGCCGGCCCATCCCGTCGGACGTCTTGATGTCGAGGTCGACGCTGAGGATCTCGGGATTGATGCTGAGGAAGTAGGGGGCGTGGTTGACGTCGGTGCCGCCGTAGGCCCGCATCTCCTCCGGCCGGGCGGCGTTCTCGACCTTGATCACCTCGGCGCCGAGGAAAGCCAGCAGCTTGCCGGCATACGGCCCGGCCCACACCTTCGTCAGCTCGACGACGCGCACCCCCGCCAGCGGTCCGCCGCGCTGCGTCGTCGCCGGCGGGTGCGTAGGCCCGTGCCGGTCGGGTCGCGGGGGCCACGGTGTCTCGGCACTGTGGCGGCCGAGAGCCGGTGCGGCGCAGGGCACCTGTGCCGGCGACGCGCTCATCACGTAGGGGACAGTGGGGTGATGACCGACGCCGAGGACCGGGTGAACCACGTCGCGGAAGAAGCCGCGGTGGCGGTACTGCGGCGAGCGGTGCAGGTCCTCGGCGTCGTTGACGGGCACCAGCGGCACGCCGGCGCGCTGAGCCTGCTCGGCGACGGTCTCCCGGCGGCGGCCCTCGATCCAGCCGGCGAAGCCGCGGTGGAAGGTGGCCACCTTCTCGGGAGTGACGGAGAACTCCAGCCAGTCGTCCTCGAAGGCGTCCAGCCACGCCGGGTGGCCCATCAGCACTTTGAGGTTCGCCCAGTGGGTGCCGCTGGTCATGTACAGGTAGACGTGGCCATCGGCGCAGGTGAAGAACGACGCCGGGCCCTGCTGGTCGAAATCGTCGCGGGTGTTCTCCGGTGCGATCTCACCGGCGACGAATCTGCCGAGGATGCAGTCGGCGCGCGAGACCAGCACGGCCTGCTGCGAGATGTCAACGAACTCGCCTGCCCCGCAGAGTGATAGGGAGTACAGGCACGCGGCGACACACATCGCCGCGTCCAGCCCGGCCTCGTAGTCGGTGAGCAGCCGGCCCGGCGCCTGAAGCGGTGGCCTGGTCGGATCGGCGTGGCTGGGTGTGTGGTAGCCCCAGCCGCTGCTGTGGAACACGTTGATGCCGCGCGCGTTCTGCCGGGTGGGTGACGCGCCGCGGCCGTAGGCCGTCACCGAGCAGAACACCACCGCCGGATGGCGCCGGTGCGCCTCGGCGGCCCACTCGGGATCGTGGTCGTCGATCACGGCGTCGGCCGTGGCGACGAGGGCGTTCACGGCGTCGGCGTCGTCGACGCGATCGAGTGCGACGGATCGCTTGTTGGTGTTCAGGTAGGCGAATACCACACTCTCGCCGTCGATCACGGGTGCCATGGCCCGGGTGGGACTGCCCCACCCGGGCCGTTCGACCTTCACCACGTCGGCGCCGAAGTCGGCGAGCAGCTTGCCGCAGTACTCGCCGGCCACCGACTCGGCGAGTTCGACGATCCGCATGCCCGTCAGTGCCGACATGGCAGGTCAGGGCTTGGCGCGGCCCGAGCGGCTCAACCGCCACTCCGGCGGGAAGTTCATGTCGTTGTCCTTGACGACGTTGTTGAGCCCCTTCTCGAACGTGCCCGCCGTCAGGTCGACGTCGTTCTGCTGGTCGTTCTGGATCAGCGGCAGCATGCCCTCCACCATGCCGGTCAGCAGGCTGCCGAAGTACTCGCCCTTGTGCTGCTTGTACAGCTCGAGGAACGTCTTCTGCACGGCCACGGTGTCGGTGGGGCGCGACCGCGAGCAGGCCATCGCGTACTTGAGGGTCTCCGCCTCGAGATCCTCGCGCGGCACCACGCTGTTGACGAAACCGCAGTCGTACATCTCCTTGGCGCTGAACGGTCTTCCGGTGAACAGCATCTCGGAGAACTTTCGCAGGCCCATGGTCTCGGCCCACCACCACAGCCGCGGACCCCAGCCGACGTAGCGGAACGCCGGGTGGCCGAACAGCGCGTCGTCGGAGGAGATCACCAGGTCGGCGTCACCGGCCTGGTAGAAGTGCCAGCCGTAGCAGTACCCCTTCGCCTCGATGATGCTCACCTTGCGCAGCTCCTGGAGCGGCCGGTTGCCCGCGGGCGCCTTGGCGTAGAAATCGGTGACCGTCGAGAGATACCGGTAGGACCCGCCGGGCGGGTACTTGACGCTGTCGTCGTTGATGGCCAGCTCGTGCAGCAGCGGCATCCCCGGGTTCTCCAGCATGCCGCGCTGCTCGGGCAGGTCGCCGCCGCTGCCGAAATCCTCGCCCTCGCCGCGAATCACGACGACCTTGACATCGTCGTCGACGTTGCACTTGTGGATCAGGTCGGCATAGTTCTGCCGCATCCCCAGCGTCGCCGAGTTCTGCGCATCGGGGCGGTCGAAGGTGATGTAGGCGATGCGGTTCTTGGTGTCCTTCTCGAACTTGATGTACTGCTCGGCTTCCTTCTTCATCTCTTCGTAATCGTGCTCGGGCATGGGTGTCTCCGCTCTTTTCGGTTCGATCGGTTACTTGAGTAGGCAGCCCGCATCGACGGGCAGCTGAACGCCTGTGACGTATCGGGATTCGTCAGAGGCGAGGAACAACACGGCGTTGCTGACGTCCTCGGGTTCCACCCACGGAATCGGCAGCGTGTGCATCATCTGGGAGATCGGCGCGAAGTCCTCCGGCCCCGGGTGCTCCTTGTGCGGTGCGAACAGCCGGAAGGTGGCGTCGTTGATCGCCATCGGCGTGTTGACCTGTGTCGGGTGTATCGAGTTGACACGGATCGACTGCGGGCCGAGCTCGACGGCAAAGGTCCGCATCAGGCCGACGACGCCGTGTTTGGCGGCGATGTAGTGGCCGGTGTGCGGGTGGGCCTTCATGCCGCCCACGGAGCTGGTCAGGATGATCGATCCGCCCCTGGCGCCGGAGAGTAGATGCGGCACTGCGGCTTTGACGGTGTGCCAGACGCCGGTGAGGTTGATGTCGATCATGTCCTGCCAGATGTGCTCCCGCAGCTTGTGCAGTTTGTTGCCGGCGTTGCCGATGCCCGCGTTGGCCACGACGATGTCGAGGCGGCCGAGCTCGTCGACACCGGCGGCGAGCGCCGCCTGCAGCGCGTCGTAGTCGCGGACGTCGACCTGCGCGGCGACGATGCGCCGGTTCTGGGCCTCGACCAGGGCCACCGTCTCGGCGAGGTCGGCGGGCGTGGACGCGGGATAGACGACGTCGTCGATCGCCCTGCAGATGTCGATCGCGATGATGTCGGCGCCCTCCTGCGCCAGGCGCACGGCATGGCTGCGGCCCTGCCCGCGCGCCGCGCCGGTGATGAACGCGACCCTGCCCTCGACGCGGCCCGTCATGGCAGCAGCGCCGGCATCGATTCCCACCCGCGCACCGTCGACGTCGGGCTGAGTTCGGCGTCGGTGAGGTCGACCTCCCATTCCGGAAAGCGGTCGAGGATCTCGTCGAGCGCGATCCGGCCCTCGAGCCGGGCCAGCGCATTGCCGAGGCAGAAGTGCGTGCCGACGCCGAACCCGACGTGCTGGTGCGGTTCGCGGTGGATGTTGAACGATTCGCTGTCTGGCCCGAACCGGCGTGGGTCGCGGTTGGCGGCGCCGAGCAGCATCATCATCGCGCTGCCTGCCGGAACGGTGTGCCCGTGGTACTCGACGTCGCGGGTGACATAGCGGCTGATGTGCGGGGCGGGCGGTTCGAAGCGCACCAGCTCCTCGACGGCGGCGGGCAGCAGTGTCCGGTTGGCGACCAGGGTGCGGCGCTGGTCGGGATGTTCGGCGAGCACCTTGCCGGCCCAGCCGAGCAACCGGGTGGTGGTCTCGGCACCCGCGGTGGCGATCACCTGGAGGTAGAGCAGGAGTTCGTCGCGCCGGAGCCGCCGGGTGGCACCGGTCTCGTCGGCGAACTCGGCGGTGAGCAGTTCGGTCATGATGTCGTCGGACGGGTGCTCGGCGCGCCAGTCGATGAAGGAGGCGAACACCTCGCCGGTGGCGATGGCGCCGTCCGGGTTCTCGGTCATCTTGCCGCCGCGTTCGGTGCGCAGCGTGGAGTCGCCGTGGTCGACGACATGCTGCTGGTCGGCCTCCGGGATCCCCAGCAGCATGCCGATCACCCGCATCGGCATCTGCGCGCCGAGGTCCTTGACGAAGTCGAAGCGGCCCGTGCCGACCAGCGGGTCGAGGCAGCCTGCGGTGAATTCACGGATCTTCGGCTCCAGCGCGCTGACCTTGCGGGGGGTGAAGATCCGCGACAGCAGCTTGCGGTGGACGTTGTGGATCGGCGGGTCCTCGAAGATCAGGGTGCCGGGCGGGATCTCCATCCCGGACTGGATGATCTCGAGCACCGCGCCGTGGGCCGAGCTGAAGGTCTCGTGATCGATCAGTGCGGCGTCGACGTCGTCGAAGCGGCTGAGCGCGTAGAAGTCGTGCCGGTCGTTGCGATAGAGCGGCATCTCCTCGCGGATCCGGGCGAACATCGGGTACGGATCGAGGTTGAGCGCCACGTCGTACGGGTCGTAGTGGATGTCCGGCGGAGCCCCGTCCCGGACGCCGTCCTCGGTGCTGACTGACACGAGATCCCGCCTTTCCCTGCGGGTTCCACACGCCGACCAGCGGTGCCGAAGTGGAACCTCCGCCAGTTTGGCAGGCGGGCCGCGGCATTCGGGCGGTTTACACTTTTCGCTTAAGTCGTCCGCTCGTCGGCTAGAGGCGGGCGGCCAGTTCGGTGCCCTGACGGATGGCCCGCTTGGCGTCCAGTTCGGCGGCGAGTGCGGCGCCACCGATCACGTGTGGTTCGACGCCTCGGCCGCGCAGGCCGTCCTCGAGATCGCGCACCGACTCCTGGCCCGCGCAGATCACCACGGTCTCGACGGCGAGCAGCCGGGCGTCGAGTCGCTTGGGTCCGAAGGTGATGTGCAGCCCCTCGTCGTCGATCCGCTCGTAGTTGACTCCCGACAATTGCTGCACCCCTTTGGCTTTCAGCGACGCCCGATGCACCCAGCCGCTGGTCTTGCCGAGCCGGCGGCCCTGGGCGCCCGCGGTGCGTTGTAGTAGGTACACCTCGCGCACCGCGGGTGCGGGGATCGGTGTCACCAGCGCGCCGCGGGCCTCTTGCGGGTCGGCCGCGCCCCACTCGGCCTTCCATTCCTTGAGGTTGAGTGTGGCCGACTCGTCGGTCACCAGGAACTCGCTCACGTCGAACCCGATGCCGCCTGCGCCGATCACCGCGACCGACCTGCCGATCGGCCGGGCGCCGATGATCGCCTCGGCGTAGGACAGCACCTTCGGGTGGTCGATACCCGGGATCGCGGGAATGCGCGGGGTCACCCCGGTGGCCAGCACGACGTCGTCGAACGACGCGAGATCGTCGACACCTGCCCGGGTGCGCAGCCGAACGTCGACGCCGTGCTTGGCGAGCATCGTGGCGTAATAGCGCAGCGTCTCGGTGAACTCCTCCTTGCCCGGGATCCGCCGGGCAAGGTCGAACTGGCCGCCGACTGCGTCGCCCGCCTCGAACAGCGTGACCCGGTGGCCGCGTTGGGCGGCCGCGACGGCGGTGGCCATGCCCGCCGGTCCGGCGCCGACGACGGCCACCCGCCTGGCGCGCCGCGTCGGGCTCAGCACCAGTTCGGTCTCCCGGCCTGCCACGGGGTTGAGTAGGCAGGACACCTTCTTGTGCGCGAACGCGTGGTCCAGGCAGGCCTGGTTGCAGGCGATGCAGGTGTTGATCTCGGCGGCGGCGTCCCCGGCGGCCTTGTTCACCCAGTCGGGGTCCGACAGCAGCGGGCGCGCCATGGACACCAACTGGACGTGGGTGTCGGTGAGGATCTGCTCGGCGGCCTGCGGCATGTTGATCCGGTTCGACGCGACGACCGGGATGCGCACGTGGTCGGCCAGTGCGCTGCTGATGTCGACGAAGGCACCGCTGGGCACCGAGGTGACGATGGTGGGCACCCGCGCCTCGTGCCAGCCGAATCCGGAGTTGATGATGGTGGCGCCCGCGGTCTGCACCTCGGTGGCGAGCGCGACGATCTCGTCCCAGCTCTGACCGTTCTCGACGTAGTCGGCCATCGACATCCGGTAGCAGATGATGAAGTCGTCGCCCACCGCGCGCCGGGTGCGCCGGACGATCTCCACCGGGAACCGGCGACGCTTCTCCGGGCTGCCGCCCCAGGCGTCGGAGCGCCTGTTGGTGCGAGGCGCCAGGAACTGATTGAGCAGGTATCCCTCGCTGCCCATGATCTCGACACCGTCGTAGCCGGCTTCCCTGGCGCGCAGCGCACAGCGGACGAAGTCGTCGATCGTGCCGTCCACGTCGCGCAGCGCCCGCGGGCGGAACGGATTGATCGGCGCCTTGACGGCCGATGCGCTCACCGAGAACGGGTGATACGCATAGCGTCCCGCGTGCAGGATCTGCAGCAGTATCTTGCCGCCGTGGTCGTGCACCGCCCCGGTGACGGTGCGGTGCCTGCGTGCCTCGGACGAGGAGGTCAGCTGCGATGCGAACGGCAGCAGCCACCCGGTGCGGTTGGGCGCGTATCCGCCGGTGATGATCAGGCCGACGCCGCCGCGGGAACGTTCGGCGAAGTAGGCGGCGAGTCTGTCGGTGTCGCGCGCCCGGTCCTCCAGCCCGGTGTGCATCGACCCCATCACCACGCGGTTGCGCAGCGTGGTGAAGCCGAGGTCCAGCGGCGACAACAGAGTCGGATACGGGTTCATCGCGTCTCCTCGGTTCCGCGCGCCAGGGCTGCGCCCACCTCGTCGAGCCAGTCGACGGCGCTCTCCTCGGCGCGGATGCCGCCGCGCAGCACCAGGTACTGGTGCAGTGCACTGCCGGCGAGTCGGGTGGGGTCGGGGAACTGCCGTTTCTCGAAGACGCGGAAGGTGTCCAGCAGGGCCGCGCGTTCGGTGCGCAGCGCGGCGACCTGGACCTGCAGCGCCGCGACGTCGCCGTAGGTCGCTGCGCGAACTTTCACGGCGAGGTCGCGGGTGCGGTTGTCGGCGACCGAGCCTCCGCGCCCGGTCAGCGGCGCGGCGATCCAGCGGGCGAGTTCGGCGCGGCCCTCCGCGGACACGGTGTAGACCTTCTTGTCCGGCCTGCCCTGCTGAACGACGGGGGTGACCTGTACCCAGCCGTTGTCCTCGAGGGTGTGCAGTGTGCGGTAGATCTGCTGGTGGGTCGCGGACCAGAAGTAGCCGATGGAGCGGTCGAAGCGGCGGGCCAGCTCGTAGCCGGAACCGCTCTGCTCGCACAGCGACACCAGGATCGCGTGGGGAAGTGCCACCTGCGCACGGTAGAACGCCCGACGGCCATATGCAACTGAGTGCACAGCAACGAGGTGCATACATGGCCGAATCGGCGTTCACATCGTGGCAACCGCAACCAGTTTGCTGACTTCGCCAGATCTGCATCCCTGTGTGCAGTAGATCACACGGCTATGCCATTCAACAGCCTGTATAGGAAGGCATTGGCAGATGGTTCGTAGTCCTTTACGCTTTGCCAATGCCGACGACCTCAACGCAAAGCGCGCCCAAAGGGCCTTTGGTCCGAGATATCGTGACTTCGCTCTACGAGCGATCCGACGGTGGCACCGAGGCGCCGGTCAGCGTCTTCGGGCTGGGGTATGTCGGTTGGGTCAGCGCCGTCTGCCTCGCCAGTCGTGGCCACCGCGTGGTCGGCGTGGACATCGACGCGGCCAAGGTGGCGACCCTCGGCAGCGGTGCGGCGGCCGTCGGCGAGCAGCTGCTCCCCGAGATGGCCGCCAGCGTGGTCGACAGCGGCAGGCTCACCGCCACCACCGACGCCCGATCGGCCGTCGCTGCCACGGACATCTCGCTGATCTGTGTGGGTACACGGTCGGGCACCGACGGCGAACCGTCGGTCGCGAACCTGGAGACCGTCACCGACGAGGTGGGTTCCGCGCTGGCCGCCAAGGACGGCTGGCACGTCGTCGTGTACCGCAGCACGATGGTGCCCGGCACCTGCGAGAAGCACCTCGTGCCACGGCTGGAGGCGGCGTCGGGCAAGCGCGCAGGCATCGACTTCGGTGTCTGCGTCAACCCGGACTTCCTCCGCGACGGGACCGGGGTGCGCGATTTCATGGCCCCGCCGAAGACCGTCGTCGGGCAGAGCGACACCCGCAGTGGCGACATGGTCATGGAGCTCTATCGCGGCCTGCCGGGGCCCCGCCTGCGGGTGCCCGTCGCGGTCGCCGAGATGGCCAAGTACGTCGACAACTCTTTCCACGCGCTGAAGGTGGGATTCGCGAACGAGATCGGGGCGATCTGTGCCGCCGTGGACCTCGACTCGCACGCGGTGATGGACGTGTTCCTCGCCGACACAACACTCAACGTCAGCGCCGCGTATCTGCGACCGGGCTTCGCCTTCGGCGGGTCATGCCTGCCGAAGGACGTCCGCGCGCTCACCCACACCGCCCGCCACAACGACGTCGACACCCCTCTGCTGGCGAACCTGTTGGCATCGAACGAGACGCACCTGCGTCGCGCCGTGGACATGGTGATCGCACGCGGGCGGCGCAACATCGGCATCTTCGGACTCTTCGCGAAGCCGGGCGCGGGCGACCTGTGTGACAACCCCATGGTCGAACTGGCTGACCGTCTCATCGGTAAGGGCTTCGACGTGAAGATCTACGAGCCGAGCGCCAGGCTGTCCCGGCCGCTCGACGCCGACATGGCCTACCTGAAGAGACGGCTGCCGCACATCGCGGAGCTGCTCACCGACGACGTCGACGCCGTGCTCGCACACGGCGAAGTCCTCATCGCGGGCTCGAGGTCTGGCGAGGTGGTCAAGGCCGTCGACCGGGCGAAGGCCGATCAGCTGATCATCGACCTCGTCCGCCTGCCCGACGCCGACCGGCGCCGGGGCACCGTCGGTTACGCCGGCATCGGTTGGTGACGACGCCCGATCCGTAGGCGGCTGCCTGAGCACCGGCCGGCACGACGTGCGGCATGCACGCATGGCGTTGCTGAGCGATCGTCCAGCAGTTGGGTATCGAGGTGGTGTGGCGACTAGGCACTTGTATGTGCGACGTCTAGTATCAGTAACCACGCGCCACCCGTAAGGGCGGCGCGTGAAGTTAGGGCACACTGAGACGAACGTCCAGGTATCGCTCCTTCATACTTGCGGCGAACTCTCAGGGCCCGCCATATACCGCAGCCCAACTGGACATTCAGACAGGAAGACTGAGGAGACCCCGGTGACGTACACGATTGCCGAACCCTGCGTGGACATCAAAGACAAGGCGTGCATCGAGGAATGCCCTGTCGACTGCATCTACGAGGGCGCACGCATGCTGTACATCCACCCGGACGAGTGCGTCGACTGCGGCGCCTGCGAGCCGGTGTGCCCCGTGGAGGCCATCTACTACGAGGACGATGTCCCCGACCAGTGGAGCCAGTACACCCAGATCAACTCCGATTTCTTCACCGAGCTCGGTTCTCCGGGCGGCGCCTCGAAGGTCGGCCAGACCGACAACGACCCGGCGGCGGTCAAGGAGATGCCTCCGCAGGGTGAGGGCTGATCACGTCGCCTGACCCGGCCCGCGAACGGGCCCGGCAGCGGGTGTCGGCGAAGCTGCCGACCTTCCCGTGGGACACCCTGTCGGCGGCGACCGCCCAGGCGCGCTCGCACGCCGGGGGCCTGGTCGACCTCTCCGTCGGCACACCCGTCGACCCGGTGGCGCCCGTCATCCGCGATGCGCTGGTCGCAGGCAGTGCCGCGCCCGGATATCCGACCACCGCCGGCGGTCCGGAACTGCGCGCCGCCGCCGAGCACGCACTGCGTCGCCGTTACGGCGTCACCGGCCTGACGCCCGACGCCGTGCTGCCGACGATCGGCACGAAGGAACTGATCGCGTGGCTGCCGACGCTGCTCGGCCTCGGCGCGGACGACGTGGTGGTGGTGCCGGAGCTGGCATACCCGACCTACGACGTCGGCGCGCGACTGGCGGGAGCCCAGGTGGTCCGCGCGGATTCCCTGACCCAGCTCGGACCGCAGACGCCCGCGCTGATCTACCTCAACTCGCCCAGCAATCCGACCGGCAAGGTGCTCGGTGTGGACCACCTCCGCAAGGTGGTCGGCTGGGCACGCGAGCGCGGCGTACTGGTCGCCTCCGACGAGTGTTACCTCGGCCTCGGCTGGGGCCAGCGGCCGTTCTCGGTGTTGCACCCGAGCGTCTGCGACGGCGACCACACCGGACTGCTCGCCATCCACTCGCTGTCGAAGACGTCGTCGCTGGCGGGATACCGCGCCGGTTTCGTCGCGGGTGATCCGGCGGTGGTCGCCGAGCTGCTGGCGGTCCGCAAGCACGCGGGCATGATGGTGCCGACGCCGGTGCAGGTCGCGATGGTCACCGCACTCGACGACGACGAGCACGAACGCCTGCAGCGCGAGCGCTACGCCCGTCGGCGGGACGCCCTGCTGCCCGCGGTCCGCGCGGCCGGCCTGCGCGTCGACGACTCCGAGGCCGGGCTCTACATCTGGGCCACGCGCGGCGAGCCGTGTCGCGACACCGTCACCTGGTTCGCCCGGCTCGGCATCCTGGTCGCGCCCGGGGAGTTCTACGGGCCGCGCGGTGGCGAATACGTCCGCATCGCGCTGACCGCCACCGACGAGGCCATCTCGGCGGCGGTCGACCGGCTGAGCTGACCGGGCGTCAGCCCATCGCCGCCAGCCGCTGGAACACCGGGGCGGCCTTTATCAGCAGATCGGCCTCCTCGCCGGTCATCTCCGCCAGCTGATCCCGCACGGCGTCCGACCAGACCGCGTCGATCATCTTCTTGTGTCCGGCGGCCTTCGCCGTCAGCCGGAGCCGGATCGACCGACGGTCGTTGGCGTCGACCGCACGCTCGACCAGCCCGCGGTCGACGAGTCGGCGGACGGTGGTGCTGACGTTGCTCGGCTGGACGGCCACCATGCGCGCCACGTCGGACACGCTGATGTCCGGGTGGTCGGAGACGGTGCGCAACACCTCGAACTCGGAGTGCGGCAGCGGTTCCAGCCCGGCCTGGCGCTCGCCGAACCGGCGCAGCGACCACACCACGGTCCGTACGGCCACGGCGATGTCGCGAACATCACGCGCACTGACGTCTTCTCGGACGGGAGCCATGCCGCTATATTAGCTCTAGAAATAGCTATAAATCTATACATAGTGAATCGAGTGTGATGAGTTCCCAGACCACCGTCGGCGTCGACGCTCCAGCGACGCACGCCGCTACCCGCCCGCTGCCCCTGAGCTGGCTCGGCGTGCTCGCGCTGCTGACCGCCGTCGCTCCGCTGGCCACCGACATGTACCTGCCCGCGTTCCCGGCGATGGCCGAGGAGTTCGGCACCACGGCGTCGGCGATCCAGCTGACGCTGACCACGTTCATGATCGGGCTCGCCATCGGTCAGCTGGTCATCGGCCCGCTCTCCGACCGGTTCGGCCGGCGCCCGTTGATGCTGGCGGGAACGCTGGTGTGCGTGCTGGTCGGCGCGGCATGCGCGCTGGCGCCCACGATCGAACTGCTCACGGCCTTCCGCTTCCTGCAGGGTTTCAGCGGGGCGGCCGGCGTGGTGCTCAGCCGCGCCGTGGTGTCCGACCGGGCGCACGGCGCCGCTGCGGCGCGGGTGTTCAGCCTGATGATGATCATCAACGGCGTCGCCCCGGTGGTGGCACCCTTGCTCGGCGGATCGCTGATGAGTCACATCGGGTGGCGCGGCGTCTTCTGGATCATCACCGGGCTGGCGGCGGCGATGTTCGTCGGCGTCGTCGCGGTGCTCGGCGAGACCCATCCCAGGGAACGCCGGATGACCGGCGGGGTGACGGCCATGCTGCGCGACGCCCGGTCGGTCCTGTCCAATCGGCACTACATCGGCTACACCGCGGCCTTCGCGTTCAGCTTCGCGGTGATGTTCGCCTACATCGCGGCCTCGCCGTTCGTGTTGCAGAACGTCCTCGGGCTCTCCGAGATCACCTATGCGATCGCGTTCGCCGCCAACGCCGTCGGCCTGGTACTGATGAACGCGCTCAACGCCAGGATCGTCGGCCGCTTCGGTCAGCGCCGACTGCTCGCGCTGGGCACCTCGCTGCTGGTCGTGTTCGCCGCGCTGCTGCTCGTCGACGCCGTGCTCGGCCCCGTGCTGTGGGCGACGCTCGTGCTGCTGTGGGGCACGGTGACCTCGCTGGGCTTGGTGATGGCGAACGCGACGTCGCTGGCCCTCGACGAGGTGCGGGCCACGGCGGGCACCGGATCGGCGGTGCTCGGCGCGCTGCAGTTCGGTCTCGCCGCGGTGGTCTCACCGCTGGTCGGGGTCGGTGGCGACCACACGGCGGTGCCGATGGCGGTCGCGATGACGGTCAGCGCCGTGATCGGGGCGGGCGCCCTGTTGCTCACCCGGCGATCGGCCTGACCTGCCGCGGTGGAGGCCCGCGCCGTAATACGGTCGTCGCATGCGCGACTACGACGTCGAAGCCGTCGACCGGCTTCCGTTCAGCACCGAGGAGAAGGCCGACCGGTACCGCACTGAGGACTTCGGTGGCGCCGTCGGACTGAACTGGTACGCATGCGATCCCACGCTGCAGGCCACCATGGCCTACTACCTGCAGCCCGACGAACTCGCCTTCGCCGAACCGCACCTCACCCGGATGGGCGAGTTGATGGGCGGCCCGGTCGCGCGCTGGGCCGAGGAGACCGACCGGAACCCGCCGCGGCTCGAACGCTACGACCGCTGGGGACACGACGTGGGCCGGGTCGTCATGCCGGAGTCGTTCACCGCGGCCAAGCGTGCGGTGCTCGACGCCCAGCAGTCGCTGCGCGCCGATGCGCGTGCGGGCGGGCACAGTTCGGGTCTGATGCTGTTCGCGTCGAACTATCTTCTCGACCAGGCCGACATCGGAATGGGATGCGCGCTGGGCACCGGCGGCGGCATGGTGCAGTCGCTCGTCGCGGCCTACGCGCCTGACGACGTGCGGGAGCACGTGCTGGCCAAGTTCGGCTCCGGTGAGTGGGCCGGCGAGACGGCCCAACTGCTCACCGAGCGCACGGGCGGATCCGACCTGGGCGCCCTGGAGACCACGGCCACCCGCCGCGGCGACGCCTGGCTGCTCAACGGCTTCAAGTGGTTCGCCTCCAACTGCAACGGCGAGGCGTTCGTCGTGCTCGCCAAACCCGAAGGCGCGCCGGACTCGTCGCGCGGCGTGGCCACCTTCCTGGTGCTGCGCACCCGCCGCGACGGTTCCCGCAACGGCGTGCGGATCCGCCGGCTGAAGGACAAGCTCGGCACGAAGTCGGTGGCCTCGGGTGAGATCGAGTTCGTCGACGCGCAGGCCTTCCTGCTCTCCGGTGAGCCCAGCGACGATGCGGGTCCGTCCGACGGCAAGGGCCTGGGCCGGATGATGGAGCTGACCAACTCCGCACGGCTGGGCATCGCGCTGTTCGCGCTCGGCAACGCGCGCCGGGGCCTGGTCGAGTCGCTGTGCTATGCCCGGCGCAGGCAGGCGTTCGGCGGCGCGCTGATCGACAAGCCGTTGATGCGGCGCAAACTCGCCGAGATGATCGTCGACGTCGAGGCCGCCCAGGCCATGGTGTTCGACGGCACCGGCGCGGCCAACCATCGTCAGCCCCGCCGGATCCGGCAGCGCATCGCGGTGCCCGTCACCAAGCTCAAGGTGTGCCGGCTCGGCATCACCATCGCCTCGGACGCGATCGAGATCCACGGCGGCAACGGCTACATCGAGAGCTGGCCGGTGGCGCGGCTGCTGCGCGACGCACAGGTGAACACGATCTGGGAGGGACCGGACAACATCCTGTGCCTCGACGTGCGCCGCGGCATCGAACGCGCGCAGGCGCACGAACCGCTGCTGTCGCGCATGCACGACGCGGTCTCGGTGTCCGACGGCGACGACGTGACGGGGCTGGTGGCGCAGCGCATCGGCGACCTCGAGGCCGCCATCACCGCGTGGACCAAGCTCGACGGCGCGGTCGCCGAGGCGCGGTTGTTCCCGCTGACCCGGTTCATGGGCGACGTCTATGCCGGCGCCCTGCTGACCGAACAGGCGGCCTGGGAGCGGGCCGAGGGTCGTGGCGAACGGAAAGCGTTGGTGGCGCGCCTGTATGCGCAGCGACACCTCGCCGACCACGGACCGCTGCGGGGGATCGACGCCGACGGCGACGAGGCGATCGAACGGTTCGACGAGCTGGCCGCCGGCGCGCTGCGGGTCTAGTTCTCTTGCGCTAGGTGGGTTCGGTCGCACGCAGGCCGAGCGCCAGCACCAGCCGGTCGTCGGGGTCGGTGAGCGACGTCGACAGCAGTGTCTCGATGCGCCGGACGCGGTAGCGCACGGTGTTGGGGTGCACGTGCAGCCGCTGCGCCACCGCGGCGATGTCACCGAACCCGTCGAGATACGCACGCAGTGTCTGGGCCAGCATCGGGTCCTTCTCGCGCAACGCCCGCACGCGCGGATCCACCAGCCGGGGCTGGGCGGCGACCTGGGACACGATCTCGTCGAGCAGCACGGTGGTGCGGGCCTCGTCGACCGTGGTGACCTCGGCGATGGCGCCGGGATGGCGTGCGGCGCTGTCCAGCACCCGATCCACCTCGGCGCGCGCGGCGGCGATCCCGGCCAGTCCCTCCGGTGAGTGGGCGACCACCGCGCGCACGCTCAGACCGAGTTCGCGGCGCAGCGCGGCCACCACGCCGCGGGCCCACGAACCGATGGTCGACACGGCGCCGGCACGCGGGATCAGCACGTACACCCGGTCGCCCGACGAGGCCACCTGCGCGTCGCCGCGAAAAGCGCCCGCGCTCAACGCGATCACCTCCGGCGGCACCGCTGCCCCGGCGCCGTGGAAGCCGATCAGCGCGGCGCGGCCGGCGGCGTCGATGCCGAGTTCGCGGGCGGCCGTCAGCACGTCCCCGGGGTCGTCGCCGGCGAGGCCGAGCAACTGCTGCACCAGGCGGCTGTGCGACGACGGCGCGGTGGCCAGCCGCGACAGCACCCGTGCGGCGAGCACCGCCCCACCGCGCAGCACGTCCTCGGCGTCGTCGGCCAGCGGCCCGGCGCCCTGCTGCAGCCAGATCGTGCCCGCGAACCCCGGCGGGCGGCGATCACCGGCCGACGGCAGGTGGACGCCGACGGCGAGCCGGGGCCGCAGGCCCAGCTCCGGGCGCTCGGCGACGCGCACCACGTCGCCGCCGGCCCGCAGGGAGTCGAAGATGCCCCACTGGCCGATCCACTCGAGATGCTCCGGCGGCCCGGCGCGACCGAGGATCGACAGCCGCCGCAACTCGTCGGCTTCGGCGTTGGACGAGGAGTACGCCAGCACGTGGGAGCTCGCGTCCTCGATGCTGACCAGGCCGCGGGTGCGGTCGGCGATCGACTGGGCCAGCGCGAAAAGATCGGTGCCGCCGGGCAATTGCGTGTCCGCGAGGTCGTTGCGGTGGTCGAAGATGTGGTTCACCAGCCGGTAGAGCCGCTCCCACCTGGCCTGCGGGTCCACCGCCACCACGGCCACCCCCGCCGCGCCGGCGTGCTCGACGAGCCGCGGCGCCGGCGCCTTGACGAAGATCGCGACCGGTGGCCGGGACTGGCCGGCCAGCCAGCGCGCCGCCGCGTCGTCGGGCACACCGAGCAGGAAGAACAGATCGGCACTGCCCGCGCCCAGCGCCAGACCCAGCCGGACGTCGTCGGCATCGACCAGCGCCACCGAACCGACCGGGACGTCGAGGCCGCGCGGGGCGTGCTCGAGGCCGACCATGGTGCGGTCCAGGGCCAACAGCAGCTCACCGAGCGGTATGCGGGCCGACGCCATACTGTCCGATTCTATAGCCGACGCCACTATCTCTTGGCCGATCGGCCAGTCTGCTGGAGGCCCGGTTCGGGGATCCTCATTCCATGGACGCCATCACCGATGTGCCGTTGCCGGCGAACGAGCCGGTGCACGACTACGCCCCCGGCTCGGGTGAACGCACCCGCCTCACCGACGCACTCGCGGCGCTGGCCGCCGACCCCCTCGACCTTCCGCACGTCATCGGCGGTGAACACCGGATGGGCGGCGGGGCGCGCATCGACGTGGTGCAGCCGCACCGCCACGGCGCGCGGCTCGGCACGCTGACCAACGCCGAGCACGCCGACGCCACCGCCGCCATCGACGCGGCCCTCGCCGCCAAGGCCGGATGGGAGGACACCCCGTTCGACGAACGCGCCGCGGTGTTCCTGCGCGCGGCCGACCTGCTGGCCGGGCCGTGGCGGGAGAAGCTCTGTGCGGCAACCATGCTCGGGCAGTCGAAGTCCGCCTACCAGGCCGAGATCGACGCGGCGTGCGAGCTGATCGACTTCTGGCGGTTCAACGTGGCGTTCGCCCGGCAGATCCTCGAACAGCAGCCGCTGAGCACCCGCGGTGTGTGGAACCGCACCGACTACCGACCGCTCGAGGGGTTCGTCTACGCGATCACCCCGTTCAACTTCACCGCGATCGCGGGCAACCTCCCGACCGCCCCCGCCCTGCTCGGCAACACCGTGGTGTGGAAGCCGTCACCGACCCAGACGTTCGCCGCCTACCTGACCATGCAGCTGCTCGAGGCCGCGGGCCTGCCGCCGGGGGTGATCAACCTGCTCGCCGGCGACGGTCAGGCCGTCTCCGAGGTGGCACTGTCCGATCCGCGGCTGGCGGGCATCCACTTCACCGGCTCGACGGCGACCTTCCAGCACCTGTGGCGCGAGGTCGGCGGAAACATCGACCGCTACCGCACCTATCCGCGGCTGGTGGGGGAGACCGGTGGCAAGGACTTCGTGCTCGCGCACACCAGCGCCGACCCCGACGTGCTGCGGACCGCGCTCATCCGTGGCGCGTTCGACTACCAGGGACAGAAGTGTTCGGCGGCCTCGCGGGCATTCGTGCCCAGGTCGGTATGGCAGCGGATGGGTGACGACTTCCTCGGCGCCACCGAGACCCTGCGCTACGGCGACGTCGCCGACCTGGCGAACTTCGGCGGCGCGCTGATCGACGACCGCGCATTCGCCAAGAACGTCGCCGCGATCGAGCGGGCCAAGAGCGCGCCGAACGTGACGATCGCCGTCGGCGGTGAATATGACGACAGCGAAGGCTATTTCGTGCGGCCGACCGTGCTGCTGTCCGACGACCCCGGCGACGAGTCCTTCAGCACCGAGTACTTCGGGCCGATCCTCAGCGTGCACGTCTACCCCGACGGCGACTACGAGCAGATCCTCGAGACCGTCGACGCCGGTGCCGCCTACGCGCTCACCGGCGCGGTGATCGCCACCGACCGCACAGCGGTGCTGGCCGCACAGCGCCGACTGCGCCACGCGGCGGGCAACTTCTACGTCAACGACAAACCGACCGGCGCCGTCGTCGGCCAGCAGCCGTTCGGCGGATCCCGCGGGTCGGGCACCAACGACAAGGCCGGGTCGATGCAGAACCTGCTGCGCTGGACGTCCGCCCGGTCGATCAAGGAGACGTTCGTCCCGGCCACCGATCACCGCTACCCGCACATGGGCGCCTGACATGGGTGTCTTCCAGCGGGTGGCCCGTCCGGCGATCCTCGCGGCCGGCCGGTCGAAGCGGTTGCGGCGCACCGCCGAACGAATCCCGCTGACCCGCAGCGTCGTGCACCGGTTCGTCCCGGGGGAGACGGTCGACGATGCGCTCGCCTCCGTTGCGGCGCTGCGTGACTCGGGTCGGATGGTCAGCATCGACCACCTCGGCGAGGACGTCGCCGACGCCGAGGCCGCCACCGCCAACGTCGACGCCTACCTCGGTCTGCTGGACGCGCTGGGCCGGCGCGGTGACACCGGTACGGCGGTGCGGCCACTGGAGGTGTCGCTGAAGCTGTCGGCGCTTGGGCAGGCGCTGCCGCGCGACGGCGAGAAGATCGCACTGGAGAACGCACACACGATCTGCGGGCGGGCCCAGCAGGTCGGAGCCTGGGTGACCGTCGACGCCGAGGACCACACCACCACCGACTCGACACTGTCGATCGTGCGGGAACTGCGCGCCGACTTCGGCTGGCTGGGCACGGTGCTGCAGGCCTATCTGCGCCGGACACAGGGCGACTGTGAGGACTTCGCGGCGGCCGGGGCACGGATCCGGTTGTGCAAGGGCGCCTACGACGAACCGGCGGCGGTGGCCTACCGCGACGCCGACGACGTCACCGACTCGTACCTGCGCTGCCTGCGGGTGCTGATGAACGGATCGGGCTACCCGATGGTGGCGTCCCACGATCCGGCGATCATCGACGCGGTGCCCGCCCTGGTGCGCGAATCCGGCCGCGGCGCCGACGAATTCGAATACCAGATGCTCTACGGCGTCCGGGACCCCGAGCAGGTCCGGCTGGCCGAACGCGGTGACCCGGTGCGGGTGTACGTGCCGTTCGGCACCCAGTGGTACGGCTACTTCGTCCGCCGGCTGGCCGAGCGCCCCGCCAACCTGACGTTCTTCCTGCGCGCGCTCGCCGAACGCCGCTGACTCTGCGCCCAGGGCGCATTGACATTGCTCACAGATCGCCGCAACGCGGCATTTCGCGATCTGAGTGCAAACTCAACGCGCAGAGGCTCTCAGAAGACGGGGGAGGCGTCGACGGCCATCTCGACCGAGCCGTTGCACGGCCCGCCCTGGATGTCGGTGCGCCAGTTGCCCCGCAGGACGCCGTCGGAGCTCGGCGCGTACCACGCCACCGATCGGGCAGGCGCCCACACCTTCTCCACGCCCGGGCCCTGATAGCAGTCCCACTGCCAGTCGTAGACGTGCACCCACTTCTCGCCGTCCCAGGTATAGCGGGGCGGCTGGGGCAGGGTCGGGTTCTGCGGCTTCGGCCCGCCGATCACCGTGGCGATGCACCGTCCCGTCGAGCAGTCGGTGCTGAAGAGGTACACGTCGCTGAAGGTGGGCTCCCACTGCTGGGCGGCCAGGCTCGTCCCGGTCTTCTCGGCGGCGTAGCGCACCAGCGAGTACCGGCCGGACCACACCTGTCCCGCCGCCTGGGCGGTCGAGGGGATCACGAACGCGGCCGCGGACACGGCGGCCAGCAGGACCGCGCCGAGGCGGCGAATGTGCATTGACCCACCGTATGACGGTGAACGCCGAGCAGCCGGTTACGCCACGCCTTACTCGCGGCTGCGCCGGGAGAACCGGCCGTCGGTGACCTCGTCCCACTTCTGGCACACCGCCTCGACCCGGGGGTCGCCCTGCTGTCTGATCCATTCACAGGTCGCGACGTCGGTGGACGGGTTCGTGACGATGATGGTGTGCAGTTCGGGCCGTTCCTCGGCGAGCTCGCGCAACTGCTGCGGCGAGGTCGACGGGTCGGCCGCCCGCAGTGCGTCGAGCGGATCGGGCAGCGCGCCGCGCGGCGCGTCGTAGGCGGCCGGGCTGTCGTCCTCGTCCGGGGCGGCCCGGTGGCGGTTGAGCAGCAGGTTGAGCGCGATCGCCGTCACGGCTCCCGCCGAGATGCCGGAATGGAAGATGGTCTGGAACCAGTCGGGGAACCGGTGGTAGAGGTCGAGTGAGACGTTGACCGGGCTGCCCGCCAGGGCGCGGTCGGTGTAGTACAACTTGGCCTCGGTGAGCATCGCGACACCCACCGAGATGGCCACCACCAGCACGTTGGTGTTGTCGAATCGCACCTTCGCCAGGGTGCGCACCCCGCTCGCGGCGACCATCCCGAACAGCGCCAACCCGGCGCCGCCGAGCACCGGCAGCGGGATGCCCTCCACCACGGCGGCCATCTTCGGCAGCAGGCCCAGCAGCACCAGGATCACCCCGGCTGCCGTCGCGACATGGCGGCTGCGCACGCCGGTGATCGCGACCAGGCCGACGTTCTGCGCGAACGCCGTGTACGGGAACGTGTTGAAGACGCCGCCGAGCACCGTGCCGAGCCCGTCGGCGCGCAACCCGTCGGCCAGCCGCCTGGGTGTGATCTTCTCGTCGACGATCTCGCCCACCGCCACGATGTCGCCGGTGGTCTCGGTCATGATCACGATCGCCACGATGAGCAGCGCGATGATCGAGCTGATCTCGAAGGTCGGCAGCCCGAACTGGAACGGTGTCACCACGCCCACCCAGCCGTACTCGCCCATGTGGCTCCAGTCGGTCATCCCGAGCGGGATAGCCACCACCGTGCCGACGATCAGGCCGAGCAGGATCGACACCCGCCGCACACTCTCGGGGGCGAAGCGTTCGAGGGCGATGATGACGGCGAGGGTGAAGAAGCCCATGCCGACGGCCTTCGGGTCACCGAAGTCGGGACCCGTTCCGCCGCCGAACCAGCCGGCGGCCACCCGCATCAGCGACACCCCGATGATGAGGATGATCGTGCCCGTCACCAGCGGCGGGAAGAACCTGATCAGCTTCCCGAACACCGGTGCGAGCGCCATCATGAACAGCCCGCACGCGATGACGGACCCGTAGATCGTCGTGATGCCGTGGTTGGTGCCGATGGTGATCATCGGCCCGACGGCGGCGAAGGTGACGCCCTGCATCAGCGGCAGCCGGACCCCGAACCGCCAGAAGCCGACCGCCTGCACGATCGTCGCGATGCCTGCCACCAACAGGTCGGCCATGATCAGGTGCACGATGTCGGACTGCTCGAGCCGGCCGGCAGCGACCATCGCCCCACCGACGATCAGGGGCACCGCGACAGCGCCGGCATACATCGCGAGCACGTGTTGCAACGCCAGCGGGACGAGCCGGCGCAGCGGCGGGATCTCGTCGACCGGGCGGCCGTTCGCCGTGCCGTCGATGAGCGTTCTGGTCAACGTGGCCATGGTGCACCCATCTTGAGGTGGCGCTGTTTCGCGGCTTTTCCGCGCCGATGACCGTTGTATTACTCCGCTCAGTCGAGCATCGGGAAGGAATGGTGCTCGTGGGTCACCCGCCAGCGGCCGTCGACCCTGCGCAGGCCGATCGTGATCCGCAGGCGATTGTCGGGGTTCGTCTCGAACTCCGCAGGTTTCCCGCACCGCAGCAGGCCCCACGCGAAGGCGACATCATCGCCTGCGGTGACGTCGAGCTCCTCGATCTCGAATTGCGCGCCCTGGCGGATGTATTCGAAGAACGGCGGCCACGACGCCCGGTACTCGTCGATGCCGCGCACGCCGCGGAAGGGCGGTGGGACGTCGAACATGACGATGTCGCGGTCGTGGTCGACCAGCACACCGTCGTGGTCGCAGTCGCGGATGGCGGCGGCCCACCGGGTGATGACGTCGCGGATCTCGGTGTCGTCGGAACTCATGGGATTTCCTTTCGTCCTGAGTGCTGACCTCACCCGGCCGCCCGAGTCATCGGCCGCCAGGCGTGCTCGCTGAGCGACAGCAGGGTCCACGCGGCCATGGACTGAGCATCGGTGATGTCGCCGTCGCGCATCATCGTCTCGACCTCGGCGCGGGAGAACCAGGCGCTGCGCATGTCCTGCTCCTCGTGCTCGCGGTCGTGGTCGCCCTCGGTGACGCCGGTGGCCAGGAACACCCAACCGCGCTGGCTGCTCATCCCGGGGGCGACGTCGAGCCGGCCCAGCAGTGTCAGCGTCGCCGCACGCAGCCCGGTCTCCTCGCGCAGTTCGCGGGCGGCCAGCGGCTCGGCGTCCATCGCCGCCATCCCGGGCGCGGTGCCCTGCGGGAATTCCCAACGCCGCAGACCGAGCGGATACCGGTACTGCTCCACCAGCGTGAACCGGTCACCGTCGCGCGGGATCACCAGCGCGTAGGTCGGCTTGTCGACCACCGCGTAGGTGCCGGGGCTGCCGTCGGGGCGGCGGATGTCGTCCTCACGCAGCGTCAACCACGGATTGCGGTACACCTCTCGCGACCCGACGCGTTCGATGGAACTCACCGGCACAGTATCGCCGAGCCGCGGCGAGTAGCCTCGCTGGCGTGTTGCTGGCCTCGCTGAATCCCGCCGCGGTCGCCGGGGGAGCCGACATCGCCGACGCGGTCCGCATCGACGGCGCAGTGCTCAGCCGCAGCGATCTCGTCGGCGCCGCGACCTCGGTGGCCGAACGTGTCGGCGGCGCGCAACGGGTCGCGGTGCTGGCCACACCGACCGCGACGACGGTGCTGGCCATCACCGGCTGCCTGATCGCCGGTGTCCCCGTCGTGCCGGTGCCCGCGGACGTCGGCGCCGCAGAACGCCGCCACATCCTCACCGACTCGGGCGCGCAGGCGTGGCTCGGCACCCCGCCCGCCGACGACGGCGGGCTGCCGGTGGTGCCGGTGCGGATGCACGCGCGGTCCTGGCACCGCTACGCCGAACCGCCGCCCGAGGCGCCGGCGCTGATCATGTACACCTCCGGCACCACCGGCCCACCCAAGGGCGTGATCCTGAGCCGGCGGGCGGTCGCCGCCGACGTCGACGCCCTGGCCTCGGCGTGGCAGTGGACCGCCGACGACACCCTGGTGCACGGCCTCCCGCTGTTCCACGTGCACGGCCTGGTGCTGGGCCTGCTCGGTTCGCTGCGCATCGGGAACCGGTTCGTGCACACCGGGCGGCCCACCCCGGCCGGCTACGCCGAGGCGCGGGGATCGCTGTACTTCGGGGTGCCCACGGTGTGGTCGCGCATCGCCGCCGACGCCGACGCGGCACGCGCCTTGTCGTCGGCGCGGCTGCTGGTCTCGGGCAGCGCGCCGCTGCCGGTGCCGGTGTTCGAGCGGCTCACCGAGCTCACCGGCCAGGCGCCGCTGGAGCGGTACGGCAGCACCGAGACCCTGATCACCGTGAGCACCACGGTCGATGGCGAGCGCCGGGCCGGCTGGGTCGGACTCCCGGTGTCCGGTGTCCGGACGCGGCTGGTCGACGAGGCCGGGGCCGAGATCGCGCACGACGGCGAAACCATCGGCCGGCTGCTGGTGTCGAGCCCCACGATGTTCGACGGTTACCTGAACCTGCCCGACGCGACGGCCGCGGCCGTCGACGGCGACGGCTGGTTCCGTACCGGTGACGTCGCGGTGGTGGACCACAGCGGCATGCACCGCATCGTCGGCCGCGAATCGGTGGACCTGATCAAGTCGGGCGGTTACCGGGTGGGGGCCGGCGAGGTGGAGGCCGCACTGCTCGGACATCCCGGCGTCGCGGAGGCCGCGGTCGTCGGCGTGCCCGACACCGACCTCGGGCAGCGGATCGTCGCCTACGTCGTCGGCACGGCGGATCCGGACACGCTGATCGCCTATGTCGCCGACCAGTTGTCGGTGCACAAGCGGCCGCGGGAGGTCCGGGTGGTCGCCGAGCTTCCCCGCAATGCGATGGGCAAGGTGCTCAAGAAGGAACTCGCACAATGGGATTGAGGTTCACCGAGCTGTGCGTCGACGCGGCCGACCCCCGCGCTCTCGGCGCCTGGTGGGCCCGGGTGCTCGGCTGGCCGCACGAGGTGGACGACGACGGCGACGTGCTGCTGCGCGCGCCCGACGGCGCGGGCCCGGACTGGTTGTTCCTGGCGGTCCCCGACGACAAGATCGTCAAGAACCGGATCCACTTCGACTTCACCCCAGCCGACCAGCAGGCCGAGGTCGACCGGCTGATCGGCCTCGGGGCGCGTCACGTCGACATCGGGCAGGGCGACCGGAGCTGGGTGGTGCTGGCCGATCCCGAGGGCAACGAGTTCTGCGTCCTCGCCGCCTCGTAGACGGGCCCGTCGGTCAGTTGGCGTGCAGCGCCTCGTTGAGCGTGATGCCGGTGCCGTCGCGTTTGACCACCTCGACCGCCCCGGACAGCGAATTGCGGCGGAACAGCAAGTTGTTCGAGCCGGACAGGTCGCGCGCCTTGACCGTCTGCCCGTCGGTGGTCTGCACCTTGGTGCCCGCGGTGACGTACAGGCCTGCCTCCACCACGCAGTCGTCGCCCAGCGAGATACCCAGCCCGGCATTGGCGCCCAGCAGGCAGCGTTTCCCGACCGAGATCACGTCCTTCCCGCCGCCGGACAGCGTGCCCATGATCGACGCGCCGCCGCCGACATCCGATCCGTCGTCGACGACGACACCCGCCGAGATCCGGCCCTCGACCATCGAATTGCCCAGCGTTCCGGCGTTGTAGTTGACGAAGCCCTCGTGCATCACCGTGGTGCCGGTCGCGAGGTGCGCGCCCAGCCGCACGCGGTCGGCATCGGCGATCCGCACGCCCGTCGGGACGACGTAGTCGACCATGCGCGGGAACTTGTCGATGCCGTAGACCGTCACCGGCCCGCGTCGGCGCAACCGGGCCCGCACGGTCTCGAAGCCGGGGACAGCGCACGGGCCGAAGTTCGTCCACACCACGTTGGCCAGCACGCCGAACACGCCGTCCATGTTCGCCTCGTGCGGCTTGATCAATCGGTGGGAGAACAGATGCAGCCGCAGGTAGGCGTCGTAGCCGTCGACCGGCTTGTCGGCCAGCGAGCCGATCACCGTGCGCACCACGATGGTCTCGACGTCGCGCTCCTCGTCACGCCCGGCCAGCACCGCCAGCTCCTCGGGCACCTCGGCCACCGACAGCCGCACCGTGCCCGGATCGCCGTCGATGTCCAGTTCGGGAGCCGGGAACCAGGTGTCGAGCACCGTCCCGTCGGCCGCCAGCGTCGCCAGGCCGATTCCTACAGCAGAAGTCACGGTGCCCCAGGCTACTGGAATAGGGTCTAGTGCTGTGGCCCTGGACCTGCATGCCGACCCCGTCGCGCTCACCGCCGCGCTGGTCGACATCCCCAGCGAATCGCGGCACGAGCAGCGCATCGCCGACGAGATCGAGGCCGCGCTGCGCGCACAGACCCAAGGCTTCGAGATCGTCCGCAACGGTGACGCGGTGCTGGCGCGTACCAACCTCGGCCGGCCGTCGCGGGTGCTGCTGGCCGGGCACATCGACACCGTGCCCGCCGTCGACAACGTGCCGAGCCGGATGGACGGCGACGAACTGCACGGCTGCGGCACATCGGACATGAAGTCCGGCGATGCGGTCTTCCTCCACCTGGCCGCCACCATCGCCGAGCCCAGCCACGACCTGACCCTCGTGATGTACGACTGCGAGGAGATCGAGGCCAGCGCCAACGGCCTCGGCCGCATCGAGCGGGAGCTGCCGGACTGGCTGCAGGCCGACGTCGCGATCCTCGGCGAGCCGTCCGGGGGTTATATCGAGGCGGGCTGCCAGGGCACGCTGCGGGTGGTGGTCAGCGCGACGGGCACCAGGGCGCATTCCGCGCGATCATGGCTGGGCGACAACGCGATTCACAAGCTCGGAGCGGTCCTCGACCGGCTGTCGGCATATGAGGCGCGCAGTGTGGACATCGACGGCTGCGTCTACCGAGAGGGGCTGTCGGCGGTGCGGATCGACGGCGGCGTGGCCGGCAACGTCATCCCGGACGCCGCGTCGGTGACGGTGAACTTCCGCTTCGCGCCGGATCGCAGCGTAGAACAGGCCCTCGCCCACGTGCACCAGGTCCTCGACGGCCTCGACGTCCGGATCGAGCAGACCGACGCCGCGCCGGGTGCGTTGCCCGGGCTCACCCAACCGGCGGCGGCGAAGCTGGTCGAGGCCGCAGGCGGACAGGTGCGGGCCAAGTACGGGTGGACCGACGTGGCGCGGTTCGCGGCGCTGGGCATCCCGGCGGTCAACTACGGGCCCGGCGACCCCAACCTCGCCCATCGCGCCGACGAGCGCGTGCAGATCGGCCGCATCACCGAGACAACGGACATGCTGCGGGCTTACCTGACGGCCTGACGACTCCCGAAATCAGCGTCACGTTCACCTCGGTACCGCGGATTAGCCTCGAGGCAGGAGACGGGGGTGTGGGCCGATGCGGAGCGTGAATTGGCGTCAGGCGTTGTACTCCGGCGCCGCGGGGGGCGGCTTGCTGTGGGGCGTACTCACCACGCTGTTCGTCGGGTTCGGTGCCGACAGCCCCGGCAGAGACCGCGAATTCGGCGGCGGGCAGTGGTTCGCGGCGGCCATCGCGACGGTGCTGGCGCTGACGGTGGCCGCGACGCTGGTAATGCGGGGGCAGTCGATCGGTCGACGCAGCGCGGGAGTCGGCGTCGCGGTGGCCGTGCTCAGCGGTTGGCTGGTGATCGGCTGGGTTGCCGTGCAAGTCAGTGGAATCTGAGCACGGTGTCCTACGAATCGGAGGCGGCGAAGCGTCCTTCGCTCGACCGGTCACCGGGGTCGCCACTGATGCTCGTCGGGTTCGGGCTCGGTGTCCTGGCGGCGTCCAGCAACGTCTTCCTGTACTTCTGGCTGTACGCCTGGCTGGCGCCGCTGATCCTGGCCGGACTGTGCAGCCTGCTGTCCCTCCTGCCCCGATGCCGCCGACTGCTCGAGGTGGCCGAAGGGGCCTTCGCCGCGGTCGTGTTCGCCGCGATAGCGGTGTGCGTCAGTTTCGTCGGGCTGGCCGCCTCGCTGGGTTGACGGTCCGGATATCCGCTTGACGGCGCTCCTAGAGTGGGCAGCGGACGAATGTTCCCGATCGAGGTGGGCTGAAGACATGTGGGGAGACGACGACATCTCCGGGTGATCCGGAGAGATCGCAGTCGTCCATCGTCCTTGTCGCGGCACCGGTCTGTCCGCGACCCCACGAAAGCCTCCTCATGTCTTCGATCATCGCTACGAATCTGTCCTTCGCGTGGCCCGACGGGTCGCTCCAGTTCGCCGACCTGTCCTTCGCGCTCGGTGACGGGCGCACCGGCCTGGTCGCGCCCAACGGTGCAGGCAAGACCACCCTGCTCAGACTGATCGCCGGCGAACACGACCCGACCTCGGGCGCGGTCACCGTCGACGGGGTACTGGGCTACCTGCCGCAGGCACTGCCCTTCACCGCCGAGCGCGGCGTCGCCGATGTGCTCGGAATCGCCGGTGCACGCGACGCTTTGGCCGCCCTGGCCGCCGGCGACGCACGCGAGGAGGTCTTCACCGCGATCGGTGACGACTGGGATGTCGAGGAGCGCACCCGCGCGCAACTCGACCGCCTCGGACTCGGGCACGTCGCGCTGGACCGCACCCTGGGCACGCTGTCCGGTGGTGAGGTGGTCACCCTGGGTCTGGCCGCGCAACTGCTCAAGCGGCCCGACGTGTTGCTGCTCGACGAGCCGACGAACAATCTCGACGCCGATGCCCGGCACGCGCTGTACGCCGCTCTGGACGACTTCGCGGGGTGTCTGGTGGTGGTGAGTCACGACCGGATGCTGCTCGACCGGATGGACCAGATCGCGGAGCTCTACCGCGGCGAGATGCGGTTCTACGGCGGGGGTTTCACCGCCTACGAGGAGACCGTCGCGGCGGACCAGCAGCTCGCCGAGAGCAACCTGCGCAACGCCGGGCAGCAGCTCAAACGGGAGAAGCGGCAGATGCAACAGGCCCGCGAACGCGCGGTCCGCCGCTCGGGCACCGCTGCGCGCAACGTCAAGGACGCCGGCCTGCCGAAGATCATCGCCGGTGCGTTGAAACGCAAGGCGCAGGAGTCGGCGGGCCGGGCCGACGACGTGCACGAAAAGCGCGTCGACGACGCACGCTCCCGACTCGACGATGCCGAGCGGGCGCTGCGCGACGACGACGCCATCGTGCTCGACCTGCCCGCGACCGCCGTGCCCGCCGGACGAACCGTGCTGGCGGCCGAGGGGCTGCAGGTCACGCGTGGTGACCGAAAGCTGTTCGCGGACAACGGAGTCGGGCTGACCGTCCAGGGTCCGGAGCGCATCGCGCTGACCGGTCCGAACGGGGCGGGGAAGTCGACTCTGCTACGCCTGATCTCCGGTGATCTGCCGCCCGACGCGGGCAGCGTGAAACGGGCCGAGGGCAGGGTCGCGTACCTGTCGCAGCGACTGGACCTGCTCGACACGCAGCGCTCGGTCGCCGAGAGCCTGGCGGCGTTCGCACCGAGCCTGTCGCACACCCGCCGGATGCACCTGCTGGCGCAGTTCCTCTTCCGCGGTGACCGCATCCACCTGCCGGTCGGGGCGCTGTCCGGCGGCGAGCGACTGCGCGCCACCCTGGCGTGCGTGCTGTTCGCCGAGCCGGCGCCGCAGCTGCTTCTGCTCGACGAGCCGACCAACAACCTCGACCTGGTGAGCATCGGGCAGCTGGAGGCGGCGCTGAACGCCTACCGGGGCGCGTTCGTGGTGGTGAGTCACGACGACCGCTTCCTCGACGAGATCGCGGTGCAGCGCCGACTGCATCTCGCCGACGGGGTGCTGGTGCCTAGGTGAGTGTCGCGTCGGCAACCGGGGGACGTGTCGGCGCGGGCGCAGGCCGCTCGTCCTCGGGCTTCTTCTCCGGCGCGGGTTCCTGCTCGCCGCGCTGCCGGTCATCCGCGTCCTTCTCGTCGCCGGGCTGCCGGTCGTCCGCACCGGCCGGGCCACCGCCGGCCGGATCGGCGGGCGCCGCAGGGGTGTCGCCGCCGGCCGGGCCGGTGGCCGCCGCGGCGGTGTCCGTGCCTGCGCCCGTGGCGGCCTCGACGATGCCCTGCACGCCCTGCAGCACCTGCGCCGGAATCTGGCCGATGCCGGCGACGGCCTGACCGGCCGTCTGCGCGAGCTGACCGACCTGCTGGCCGGCCTGCTGTCCGAGTTGACTCAGCATCTGGCCCGCCCCCGACGAGGCGCTGTTCGCGGTCGACGGCGATCCGGTGGAACCGGTCGATGCGGCGTTGATCGACTCGGCGCCCTGCTGATCGCTCTGCTCGTACAGGCCCGCCGAGTTCATCAGACCATCCGCCAGCTGCCGGGCCTTGGACGCCGTCGAGGTCAGTGCGCCGCCCCGTGCGCCGAGCAGATCACCCAGTGCCGTGGAGACACCCGAGGCGATGTTTCCGTAGGTCGTGGAGATCGCGGAGACGTCGGGAGTGTTCGCAGAGACCTGCGTGACGGCACTGGCGACGTCCCCATGCTGCTGGGAGTACGTCCGCAGGCTCCCGGGTTGGACGGACAGCGACCCTGACATGTGCCACTCTTTCGGTTCGACGGCGACGTGCAGCAATCCTAAAGCCGCGCGGTCGCTGCTCCTCGCACCGATGTGGCGTCAGGTGGGGCGACCACCCGGGACCGGCAGAGGAGCGGGCGCGCCGGCCGGGGGTGTGGTGGTGATGTCGGGGAACGGGAAGTCCACGCCGCCACCCCAGGCGCCTTCGATGCGCTGCGCCCCGTCGTCGTCCAGGCCGGCGTATTCGCGCGCCGCCGTCTGCAGCATCTCGGCGATGCCGTCGCCGCTGCCCGCCGTCGTCTGCAGGCTTCCCAGACGCGCTCCGAGCAGTTCCTTCAGCGCGGCCTGCATGCCGAACCCGATGGTGCCGTGCGTCGACGCGACCTCGGCTCCGTCGGGCGCGCGCCGGGCCAGTTGCGTGATGTCGGACGCGACGTCGGCGTGCCTGCGCGAAAACGCGCGCAGGTCGCCGGTTTCCACGGACAACGGCTCACTGAACACGACGCACCTCCCGGATCGGCTGGTGTTTCGAGCTTAAGCGGGGGCTGTGTGCGCCCTGTGCACCAAATTCCGACGGCGGCCGGGACTAGGACGGACGGGAATCCGCCGCCTGCCGTCGGGCATCGCGCGCGGCGCCGTGCATCCCGACCGCATCGAAACGCCCGGCGACGGCGTTCAGCGCCGAATGGTCCCCTGCAGTCAGAGCTTTCGCGTACTCGAGGGTGAGCCCGCCGAACACACATCGCACGTCGAGCCGGGCGAGCGTGCCGGCCGCCCGTACGTCGCCCAACCGCACCGCGTCCAGCAGTGCCCGCAGCGCCAGCGCCGTCTGCCCGCCCCGCTCGGCCGTCTTGGCGGCATCTCTCGCGGCCGCCACCGCGGCGTGCACGTCCCGGCGCGCGTGATGCGTCCACGCCCTGGCCAGCCCCAGCTCCGGAGCGAACAGCATCGACTTGAGGCCGTGCCGGGACTCCGCGCGCGCCAACGCCTTCCCCGCCTCCACCGTGGCGCCCTGCTGACCGAGCGCCTGCGTCAACAACATCCACGCCAGCGACGCCCAGGAGTAGCCGGTCGGCGCCAACTCCGCCGTCGCCCGGCGCAGCAGTTCGGTGGCAGCCACCAGCTCACCCCGGGCGATGAGCACGTCGGCGACCACGACCTCGCCGATCGCCTGGCCCGGCTGCTGCAGCTGCGTGACATCGGCCAGTTGCCGGGCCAGCTCCAACGCCTGCTGCAGCTCGCCGGCCATCAGCAGCGCGGTGGTCTGGCCGAAGCCACTGGTGAATCGCAGCAACCCCGGGTGATCAGCGGCCTGCGCCCGCTCGGCCAACGCGTCCACCTCGTCGAACCGGCCGAGCCGGGCACAGCTGAGTGCGGCGGCCGAGGCGGCCCAGCCCACCGCCGTGCCGTCGGCCTCGGGAGTGGCCAGCACCTCGGTGGCGATCTCGACCGCCCGTGCCGGCGTCCCGGCGTTCATCGCGAACGTCGCCGACAGCGCGTCGACCGTCGCGCGGGCGCCCGGTGCGGACACCCGGGCCCGCACCGTCCGCAGGAATGCCGTCGCGCGCTCGGGCTCCGACAACATCCAGAACTGGTTCGCCGCCCGCGGCAGCGCCCACTCCATCAGGTCGTCCTCGCTGAGATCGGTGGGGTCGACCGCGGCGAGCACAGCGTCGGCGTCGCGGCCGCGCCCCTGCCACGCCAGCGCGTAGGCCAGCGGGAGCCGGGTGGCCAACCCACTGGCCGGGGTGACCGCCGCGCGGCCCAACTGCTCACTGAGGTGCAGGTCGCCCAGCCGCAGTGCCTCGGCGGCCGCATCGGCCATCACATCCGCCGGAAGTGCGTAGTCGCTCTCGGCGGCGATGACGGCCAGCCACAACCGGTCGACCACCCCACCCGGCCCCGCCGCCGCCAGCTTCTCCACGAGTTCGGTGCGCATCCGGCGCAGGTCGGGTCCGCCGAGTTCGTCACGGGCCGCGTCGACGAACAGCGGGTGCCCGGCTCGCACCAGTTCGTCGTCGACGGCGATCAGGCCGTGGCGCTGCGCGTCGGCGACCGCGTCGGCGCCGACGAGCGCCCGCAGAACCGGCAGCGGCACCGGGTCGGTGACCACCAGGTAGTGCACCGCCCTGCGGGTGGCGGCAGGCAGGTCGGCGAGGAACTCGGCCACCTGGGTCTCCAGCCGGGCATCGTCGTGAGCCGCCGGATCGACGTCCACCCGGGCCAGCAGGTCGTCTTTCCACAGCGCGGACACCTCGTCGGGCGCCGGACCGCCGACGGTGACGACCAGCCGGGTCGTCCCACGCAGGGCGAGCCGGTACAGCAGCGTCGCCGACAGCCGGTCGAGCAGATGCGCGTCGTCGACCACGATCAGCCGCCCGGCGAGCGCCGCCTCGGCGGCCCGCAGCACCGCCGCCGTCTTGCCGTGCGCCGGGATGTCGACGACATCGCGGAACGCCCCGAACGGCACCGCCCTCGCCGGCGCCGTCGCGATCACCCAGTCGGCAGGCCCGAGGTGCTCGACGGTCTGCCGCGCCAGCGTGGTCTTGCCGACCCCGGCCGGACCGACCAGCACCACCCCGCCGCGGTCTCGCACGCCCGCCTCGAGCGCTCGCAGCGCCGGTTCGTGGTCAGCGGTAACCCAGTCGACAGGCACCGCCGGATCCTATGGCCAGCAGCTCAACTGCGACCGCGGAATCCCGATGCCGGCCGTGCGTCCGGGCCGGTGTGGCTCGTCTAGGTTGGCGGAATGTCTTCCCCAGCCGATCCCGTCGCCGACCGCCAATGGGCGGTGTGCGTCTACTGCGCGTCGGGTCCGACGCACCCCGAACTGTTGGATCTCGCCACCCGGGTGGGGGCGGCGATCGCCGACCGCGGCTGGACGCTGGTGTCCGGCGGCGGCAACGTCTCGGCGATGGGAGCGGTCGCCGACGGCGCGCGCTCACGCGGCGGCCGGACCATCGGCGTCATCCCCAAGGCGCTGGTGCACCGCGAGCTGGCCGACGTCGAGGCCGACGAACTCGTCGTCACCGACACCATGCGGGAGCGCAAGCAGGTCATGGAGGACCGCGCCGACGCCTTCGTCGCGCTGCCCGGCGGGATCGGGACGCTCGAGGAATTCTTCGAAGCCTGGACCGCCGGATATTTGGGTATGCATAGCAAACCCCTGGTCATGCTCGACCCGTTCGGGCACTACGCCGGCCTGATGGCGTGGTTGCACGGCCTGGTCGACAGCGGCTATGTCTCTCCCGGGGCGCTCGACCGGCTGGTTGTCGTCGACGACGTCGACGCCGCCATGGCGGTATGCGCACCGGTCGGGTGATGGCGGTCACACGCGGGGATAGGGTGTTGCGCACATACGACCATCGGAGGGGACGCACCGCATGACCGACGAGAAATCCGGCACCCGCAGCAGCGTGGGGCTGCTCGACATCGCCAGCCGCGTGCCGGGCCTGATCATGGACGTGCCGACCATCGTGCGAGGCGTGGTGACCGGATTCGGCGCCCGCCCGTCGGCCAAGACGTCGATCGGAAAGGTCTTTCAGGACCGGGCGGCCCGCTACGGCGACAACCTGTTCCTGAAGTTCGAGGATCAGGAGCTGACCTACCGCGAGGCGAACGAGACCGTCAACCGGTACGCGGCGGTGCTTTCGGCCCGTGGCGTCGGCCACGGAGACGTCGTCGGCATCATGCTGAAGAACTCGCCGGAACCGGTGCTGATCATGCTGGCCGCGGTCAAGTGCGGCGCCATCTCGGGAATGCTGAACTACAACCAGCGCGGCGACGTTCTCGAGCACAGCCTTGGCTTGCTCTCGGCGACCGTCGTCGTCGCCGACCCGGACTTCGTCGACCCGATCAAGGAGAGCGGCGCGGACACCGACGCGCTGCTCACCCTCGACGAGCTCAAGCGTCTCGCCGAGGAGGCGCCGACGGAGAATCCCGCCACCGCCTCCGCGGTGCTGGCCAAGGACAAGGCGTTCTACATCTTCACCTCCGGCACCACCGGGATGCCCAAGGCGAGCGTGATGACCCACTACCGCTGGCTGCGCGCGCTGGCGGGATTCGGTGGCCTCGGCATGCGGCTCAACAGCGACGACATCCTGTACTGCTGCCTGCCGCTGTACCACAACAACGCGCTGACGGTCGCGCTGTCGTCGGTGCTCAACTCCGGCGCGACGCTGGCGCTCGGCAAGTCGTTCTCCGCGTCGAAGTTCTGGGACGACGTCATCCGGTACGACGCGACCGCGTTCGTCTACATCGGCGAGATCTGCACCTACCTGCTCAACCAGCCCGAGAAGGACACCGACCGGAAGCACCGGGTGCGGGTGATCGGCGGCAACGGGTTGCGGCCGGCCATCTGGGACGACTTCACCGAGCGCTTCGGTATCGACCGGGTGTGTGAGTTCTACGCGGCCAGCGAGGGCAACACCGCCTTCGTCAACTTCTTCAACGTCGACAAGACCACCGGCATCTGCCCGACGCCGGTGGCGTTCGTCGAGTACGACGAGGAATCCGGCGACCCGGTGCGCGACGACAAGGGCCGGGTGAAGAAGGTCAAGAACGGCGAGCCCGGCCTGCTGCTGTCCAAGGTGAGCAACTTCCAGCCGTTCGACGGCTACACCGACGAGAAGGAGTCGGAGAAGAAGCTCGTCCGCGATGCGTTCAAGAAGGGCGACGTGTGGTTCAACACCGGCGACCTGATGCGCTCGCAGGGCTTCGGGCACGCCGCGTTCACCGACCGCCTCGGCGACACGTTCCGCTGGAAGGGCGAGAACGTCGCCACCACCGAGGTCGAGGCCGCGGTCTCCAGCGACCCCCAGGTCGAGGAGTGCACGGTGTTCGGCGTCGAGGTGCCCGACACCGGCGGCAAGGCGGGCATGGTCGCCATCCAGCTCAAGGACGGCAAGGAGTTCGACGGGAAGGCGCTGGCGAAGGCGGCCTTCGACAAGCTGCCGGTCTACGCGGTGCCGCTGTTCGTCCGGGTGGTCGAGGAACTCGCGCACACGTCGACCTTCAAGAGTCAGAAGGTCGACCTGCGCAAGGAGGGTTACGGCGGCAACTCCGGCGAGGGCGACGAAGAGGCGAACGACATCGAGGACCCGATCTACGTGCTGTCCGGCAAGGACGAGGGATACGTCGAGTACTACGACGAGTACCTCAGTGAGGTGAAGGACGGCAAGAAGCCCAAGTAGCGGGTGATCTCGGCGTGGAAAGGCGCCCTCAGCGTGCTGAATCACGCCGTAATCGCCGGCGTCGATAGCCTGGACGGGTGGCGGCGACATTCCTCGGCCGCCCGGTCACCGGTGACCGGGCGCTGATCATGGCGATCGTGAACCGCACGCCGGACTCGTTCTACGACCGCGGCGCCACGTTCAGCGACGACGCCGCCAAGGCAGCCGCGCACCGCGTGGTCGCCGACGGCGCCGACGTGGTGGACATCGGCGGGGTCAAGGCGGGGCCGGGAACGGTGGTCGACGCGGCCGAGGAGATCGCCCGGGTCGTGCCGTTCATCGAGTGGCTGCGCGGCACGTACCCCGACGTGGTGATCAGTGTCGACACCTGGCGCGCCGAGGTGGCCAAGGCGGCGTGCGCGGCGGGGGCCGACCTGATCAACGACACCTGGGGCGGGCACGATCGGGATCTGCCCGAGGTGGCCGCCGAGTTCGGCGCCGGGCTGGTGTGCTCACACACCGGCGGCGCCGTCCCGCGGACCCGGCCGTTCCGGGTGCGCTACGGCATCTCCGAGCGCGGCGTGGTCGACGACGTCATCGCCGAGGTGACGCAGTCCGCCGAGCGGGCTGTCGCCGCCGGAGTGCCGAAAGACCGCGTCCTGATCGATCCGACGCACGATTTCGGCAAGAACACTTACCACGGTCTTACTTTGTTGCGTCACGTGGAAGACCTTGTAAAAACTGGATGGCCGGTCCTGATGGCCCTGAGCAACAAGGACTTCGTCGGGGAGACTCTCGGTGTGGGTCTGACCGAACGCCTGGAGGGCACGCTCGCCGCCACCGCACTCGCGGCGGCGGCAGGAGCGGCGATGTTCCGTGTGCACGAGGTCGGACCCACTCGACGTGTACTCGAGATGGTCGCGTCGATACAGGGCGTGCGTCCACCGACGCGCACGGTGAGGGGACTGGCATGACTGCGATATCCGATCTGACAGCCGCCGAGGCGATCGCACGACACCGGTGGCTCGCCGACCACAGCTGGAACCGACCGTCGTGGACCGTCGCCGAACTCGAGGCCGCCAAGGCCGGCCGCACCGTCTCTGTGGTGTTGCCGGCACTCAACGAAGAGGCCACCGTGGCGAGCGTGGTGGAGACCATCACGCCACTGCTCGGCGGGCTGGTCGACGAACTGATCGTGCTGGACTCGGGATCCACCGATGACACCGCCATCCGCGCGATGGCCGCAGGCGCCCGGGTGATCAGCCGCGAGGCGGCGCTGCCCGAGGTGGCGCCGCAACCGGGCAAGGGCGAGGTGCTGTGGCGGTCCCTGGCGGCCGCCACCGGTGACGTGATCGCCTTCGTCGACTCCGACCTGATCGACCCCGACCCGATGTTCGTGCCGAAGCTGCTCGGGCCGCTGCTGACCTGCGACGGCGTGCACCTGGTCAAGGGCTTCTACCGGCGTCCGCTCAAGGTGAGCGGTAGCGAGGACGCCAACGGCGGCGGCCGGGTCACCGAACTGGTGGCGCGTCCCCTTCTGGCCGCGCTGCGCCCCGAACTGACCTGTGTGCTGCAGCCGCTGGGCGGCGAGTACGCGGGCACCCGCGAACTCCTCACCGCGGTGCCGTTCGCCCCGGGCTACGGGGTGGAGATCGGCCTGCTGGTCGACGCCTACGACCGGCTCGGCCTCGACGCGCTGGCCCAGGTGAACCTCGGCGTGCGGGTGCACCGGAACCGTCCGCTCACCGAACTCGCGTCGATGAGCCGTCAGGTGATCGCCACCCTGCTGACCCGCTGCGGCATCACCGACTCCGGGGTCGGGCTCACCCAGTTCTTCGCCGACGGCGACGGCTACACGCCGCGCTCGTCCGGCGTGTCGCTGGAGGACCGGCCACCGATGGTGACGCTGCGCCCCCGCTGACCCTGCTGCAGGCTGTCACACCGGTCAGGCAGTATCGAGGACGTGACCCTGATCCTGCTCTACCTGGTGGTGCTGGTACTGGTGGCCATCGTGCTGTTCGCCGTGGGCAGCGCGCTGTTCGGCCGCGGGGAGTCGCTGCCACCCCTGCCCCGCGACACCACCGCCACGGTGCTGCCGGCCTCCGGCGTCACCGGCGCCGATGTCGACGCGCTCAAGTTCACCCAGACCCTGCGCGGTTACAAGGCCGGCGAGGTCGACTGGGTGCTCGACCGGCTCGGCCAGGAACTCGACCAGCTTCGCGGTGAACTCGCCGCGGTCCGCGGTGCACACGGACTCGACGCGGACACCGGGGCCCGACGGGACCCCGCCGAGGCCGGCGCGCACGCCGCACCTTCGGGCGAGCCGGAACAGCCGTGACCACCCCCACCGCGGACGACGGCCGGACGCGGTGCGGCTGGATCGACCAGAGCCGGTTGGCGCCGCCGGATTTCGTTCTCTACCGCGACTATCACGACACCGAGTGGGGCAGGCCGCTGCACGATGCCGGCGCCCTTTTCGAGCGCATCAGCCTCGAGGCGTTCCAGAGCGGGCTGTCCTGGCTGATCATCCTGCGTAAGCGGGACAACTTCCGGCGCGCCTTCGCCGGGTTCGACGCCGAGAAGGTCGCCCGCTTCACCGACCGCGACGTCGAACGCCTGCTGGCCGACACCGGCATCGTGCGCAACCGCGCGAAGATCGACGCCACCATCGCCAACGCCCGCGCGGTCGCCGACCTCAACGACGCCGGAGTGGACCTCGGTGAACTGTTGTGGTCGTTCGCGCCCGCGGCCCGGCCGCGCCCCGCCGACCTCTCGCAGGTGCCTGCCGTCACGCCCGAGTCCACCGCGATGGCCAAGGACCTCAAGCGGCGCGGGTTCCGGTTCGTCGGTCCCACAACGGCGTATGCGTTGATGCAGGCCACCGGGATGGTCGACGACCACGTCGCGGACTGCTGGGTTCCGGTCGCCGCCGGGCATCGGGCGGGGGCCGCGTCGGACTGATCTTGGCGTCGTCCTGGGCGCGTCATCGACGGGTCTTGCACATCCACCCCGGTGGATAGGGAACAATAGAGGTCGTAGCAGTTCAGCTCCGGGTGCTGCCGACGAGTGGGCAGCCCGGCCGACCAGGTGTGGCGCAGCCGCACCCGGCGGGATGGTTCATGGTGGAGGGAGCACTCGATGGCGGCGATGAAGCCCCGGACCGGCGACGGTCCTCTGGAAGCAACCAAGGAGGGGCGCGGCATCGTGATGCGGGTACCACTTGAAGGCGGTGGTCGACTCGTCGTCGAACTCACACCCGATGAGGCGGCCGCCCTGGGCGACGAACTCAAGGGCGTCACCAGCTAGTCGGTCAGCCGGCTTCGGCCGCTACGGGCAGATGTCGCGGTAGATCTGCAGGGTCTCCTCGGCGATGTGCGCCCACGAGAACTCCTTGATGCAGCGCTGCCTGCCAGCCTGCCCGTATTCGCGGGCCTTGGCCGGCTCGGCGACCAGGGAGTTGACCGCGTCGGCCAACCTGGTCTCGAAGAACGCCGTGTCGGTGGGGTCGTAGTGCACCAGTAGCCCGGTCTGGTGGTCGGCCACCACCTCAGGGATGCCGCCGACGTCGGAGGCCACCACCGGCGTCGAGCACGCCATCGCCTCGAGGTTCACGATGCCGAGCGGTTCGTACACCGAGGGACACACGAAAACCGTCGCGGCAGAGAGAATTTCGCGGATCTTGCCGATCGGCAGCATCTCGCGCACCCAGAACACGCCCGTGCGCGCCCGCGCCAGCTCCTGCACGGCGGCGGTCACCTCGGCGGCGATCTCCGGTGTGTCCGGGGCGCCTGCGCACAGCACCAGCTGGACCTCGGGGGCGAACCCGTGGGCGGCGGCGACCAGATGGGCGACGCCCTTCTGGCGGGTGATCCGACCGACGAAGGCGGCGATCGGCCGGCTCGGGTCGACGCCGAGTTCGGCCAGCACCGATTCGCCTCGCTGCGGCTCGGCGGGGTACCACACCTCGGTGTCGATCCCGTTGCGCACGACGTGCACCCGAGCGGGACTCAACGCCGGGTAGGTGCGCAGCACGTCGGCGCGCATGCCGGCGCTGACCGCGATCACGGCGTCGGCGGCCTCCACCGCGGTGCGCTCGACCCAGGACGAGACCCGGTAGCCGCCACCGAGCTGTTCGGCCTTCCAGGGCCGCATCGGCTCCAGCGAGTGCGCCGTCAGCACGTGCGGAACGCCGTAGAGCAGCGCCGCGAGGTGACCGGCCAGCCCGGCGTACCAGGTGTGCGAATGCACGACGTCGGCCTGGCCGGCGCCGTTGACCATGGTGAGATCGGCCGACAGCGTGGACAACGCGGGATTGGCGCCCTTGAGCGCGGGATCGGGCTGCGCGACGAATGCGCCGGGGCGTTCGGCGCCCATGCAGTGCACGTCGACGTCGCACAGCTTGCGTAGCTGGGCGACGAGTTCGGTCACGTGCACGCCGGCTCCGCCGTACACCTCGGGTGGGTACTCCCGCGTCATCATCGCCACCCGCATGCCTACGACGGTAGTTGTCGCGACGCGCCACCGCAGGCTTGTTTTGAAGCTGCCGTGAGCCGGGTACGCCTATGCCGTTGCGGAGCCAAACGCCTTGACAGACCGGCCTTCAAAACGGTCAATGGCTGGCCCTGGTGGGTACCGGCGGATAGGTTTGGATCATGAGGGAATTGCCACATGTGCTGGGCATCGTCCTGGCCGGCGGGGAAGGCAAGCGGCTCTACCCGCTGACGGCTGACCGGGCGAAGCCCGCGGTTCCCTTCGGCGGCGCCTACCGGCTCATCGACTTCGTGCTGTCGAACCTGGTCAACGCCCGGTATCTGCGGATCTGCGTTCTCACGCAATACAAGTCGCATTCACTCGACCGCCACATCTCGCAAAACTGGCGGCTGAGCGGCCTGGCCGGCGAGTACATCACCCCGGTGCCCGCCCAGCAACGGCTCGGGCCGCGCTGGTACACCGGGTCGGCCGACGCGATCTACCAGTCGATGAACCTGATCTACGACGAGGATCCCGACTACATCGTCGTGTTCGGCGCCGATCACGTGTATCGGATGGACCCTGAGCAGATGGTCCAGTTCCACATCGAGAGCGGTGCCGGGGCGACCGTGGCCGGTATCCGGGTGCCCCGCGCCGAAGCGAGTGCGTTCGGGGTCATCGACGCCGACGAGTCCGGACGGATCCGCAGCTTCATCGAGAAGCCCGCCGATCCGCCGGGCACGCCGGACAATCCCGACGAGGCGTTCGTCTCGATGGGCAACTACATCTTCACCACCAAGGTGCTCATCGACGCCATCCGCGCCGATGCCGACGAGGACCATTCCGACCACGACATGGGCGGCGACATCATTCCGCGGCTGGTGTCCGACGGCATGGCCGCCGTCTACGACTTCTCCAACAACGAGGTGCCCGGCGCCACCGAACGCGATCACGGCTACTGGCGCGACGTCGGAACCCTCGACGCGTTCTACGACGCGCACATGGACCTGGTGTCGGTGCACCCGGTGTTCAACCTCTACAACAAGCGCTGGCCGATCCGCGGGGAGTCCGGGAACCTGGCGCCGGCGAAGTTCGTCAACGGCGGTTCCGCGCAGGAGTCGGTGGTCGGCGCCGGGAGCATCATCTCCGCGGCGTCGGTGCGCAACTCGGTGCTGTCCAGCAACGTCGTCATCGACGACGGCGCGATCGTCGAGGGCAGCGTCGTCATGCCGGGCGCCCGCGTCGGCCGGGGTGCGGTGGTGCGCCACGCGATCCTGGACAAGAACGTCGTCGTCGGGCCGGGGGAGATGGTCGGCGTCGACTTGGAGAAGGACCGCGAACGCTTCGCGATCAGCGCCGGCGGAGTGGTCGCCGTCGGTAAGGGCGTCTGGATCTAGCTCGTCACCCGCCGCGGAACGGCGTTCCCGGCGCTCAACTGGGCGGCTCGAGCGCCGTGCCCGCCGTCTCGGTTCGGCGGCGCCGTCGCCGGCGGCGCAGCAGCGCGACCGCCATCCACGCCAGCAGCACCAGTGCGACCAGCACCAGCACGGGCAGCAACACCGCCACGAACACCAGGCCGATGCTGGTGACGTCCTCGAGTGTGGAGAGCACCGGCGCGGCGACACCGGCGGTGGCGACGTTGGCCGCGGGCCGCATAGCCGACTTGGTCAGCGACACGGCGAGCGCGGTGACGACGCCGATCGCGACGGGCACCCACTGACCGGACTCGGCGAACGCGCCGGGGTCGGTGACCGCACCGGTCTGTGCCGCGGTGCCGGAGCCGAAGACGATGCCGCCGGCGGTGGGTCGCACGAACGTCTGGATCATGTCGTTGACGGTGTCGAGCGCCGGGATCTTGTCCGCCACCACCTCGACGGCCAGCAGCGCCGCGACGATCACCATCACCCAGCCGTTCTCCAGCCAGGACCAGGTGTGTGGCAGCGACACCAGGTCGGTGAACCGGGCCAGCAGCCCGAGAGCGAGCAGCGGGATGTAGGCGTTCAGTCCCGCGGCGGTCGCCAGGCCGAGGCCGGTCAGCAGCTCCACTGGGTCATTATGAGCGCGTCACCACACGAAGGGCAGCAACCTGAAGCGCACCTGCCCGGTGTATTCGCGGTACCCGGCGAGTTGTTCGACCAGCAGCTTCTCCTCGTCGAGGATCCGCAGGGCGAGCAGCGCCAGTCCCGGCACGATCGCGACGAGACCCCAGTAGGAGTCCAGGGCCGGCGGGGTGCCGAGGAGCATGACGACCGCGCCGGTGTACATCGGGTGCCGCACGATGCCGTACAGCCCGGTGGACGCCAGCGGCTGGTCCGCCTCGACGGTCACCGTCGCTGCGGCGTAGCGGTTCTGGATCACCACCAGCTGGGCGACCAACAGGCCCACCGCGACAAGCACGTAGCCGATGACGACGACGGGTCCCGGCACCGACGACCAGCCGAACCGGTGATCGAGGGCGCTGACCACGAGCATCGCGACGACCAGCAGCACGACACCGGCGACGACGAATCGTTGCACCGGACGCGCCTCGGCGGTCGGGCCTGCGTTCATCCGGCGCTGCATGGCGGCGGGATCGCGGATCGCCAGGTACAGACTCGGCCCGATCGTCGACACCACGAACACGGCGATGAACACCCACGCCTGCCAGTAGTGGACGGTGCCGGCGGGCACGAACAGTGCCAGCCCGAAGAAGGCGAAGGAGAACAGTGCCGATCCGAAAGTCTGCAGTGCGATCTTCACGGTGCTCCTCAGCGCACGTCGCGGCGGCGGAAGGCGAGGACGCCCGCAGCGATCAATGCGGCGTCGATCGTCAGCAACCACAGTAGCGGCGTCGCGGTGAACCCACCGGTGCCGACATGCGGGATGTGCACGAACGGTTCGAGATCGATCAGCCACTGCGGTGAATTGCCCAGCGATCCCAGCAGGAACACGGCGACGAACACCACCAGGACACCCCACGCGACCGGCGTGAACCGCGGCGCGATCCCGAAGATCGCCACCGTCACCGCCGCTAGCAGCCACACCGCGGGCAGCTGCACCGCGGCGGTGCCCAGCACCGTGGGCAGCGTGCCGGAGACGTCTCCCGCACTTGCGCCGTAGACCAGGCCGGTGACCGCGCCCGACAGCAGCAGTGCGACTGCCGATCCCACGATGGGAAATACGAGATGACCAGCCAGCCAACGGGTTCGGGCAATGGCGCCGGCGAGCAGTGTCTCCGCCCGCGCGCTGCTCTCCTCCTGGTGCAGCCGCAGGGTCAGCGAGATCGCGAACGCCGCGGTCACCATGCCGAGCATGTTGAAGGCCACCGCGATGAACGCCTGTTCCATGACCTCGCTGCCGCCGAGACGGCTCACGATGTCACGGGAGATCTCGCTGTTGCCGATCTCTTCGCCGATGCCGTTGACGATGCTGCCGATCAGCAGTCCGTACAGACAGAGGCCGACCGTCCAGACCAGCATCGACCCGCGGTTGAGGCGCCATGCCAGCGACGTCGCGCCGCGCAGGCCGCCACCAGCGCGAGGTGCGCCGGGCCGCTCGGCGATCAATCCGGCGCCGACGTCGCGACCGGCCAGCAGCCGATAGGCGACGACCGCCAGGATCGCGGTGAGCAGCACGTGCAGCGCCAGCACCGCGAACCGGTCGCCTGCGAACGGGCGCACCTGCAGCGACCAGCCCAGCGGAGACAGCCACGTCAGGAACTCCGCGCGAGGTCCGGCGTCGCCGACGGCGCGCAGGGTGAACGCCGCGCCCAGCGCACCGAATGCGGCGCCACGGGCGAAGCGGGCGCTCGGCGAGAGCTGGGCCGCCACGGCCGCGACGGCGGTGAAGACCAGGCCCGAACACGCCAGCGCCAGTGCGAAGGCGAGTGAGCCGGTGACGGGAATGTCGAGGGTGGCCAGGCCCGCGAAGCCGATGACCCCGGTGAGCACCGACGCACCGGCCGACAGCAGCAGCGCCGCAGTGAGGCTCGCGTACCGCCCGACAGCGGTCGAGTCGAGGAGTTCGGTGCGGCCGGTCTCCTCGTCGGCGCGGGTGTGCCGGATGACGGTCAGGATCACCGCCACTGCGATGAGCACGTGGAACATGCCGGCCTTCCAGATGCCGACGGCACCGAGGCTGTCGTTGTAGACCTGGCCGTAGAGCGCCCGTTGGGCCGGGCTGGCCATGATGGTCGCGGCCAGCGACGCGCGGTCGGCCTGCGTGGGGTAGACGGCCTCGGTGCTGCCGACGTACACGGTGGCCAGCGGGACCGACAGCAGCAGCACCCACAGCGGCACCACGATGCGGTCGCGACGGAGGTAGAGACGAAGCAGCCCAGCGGTTCCCGAGAAATGAGAGCCCCGTGGCGGGGCCTGATGGGCGGGCTGGTGGTGCGGGCGGTCCAGTGTGGTGCTCACGCCGTCACCTTCTCGGGCTCGTCGTCGGAGGTGTCGCTGGTGTCGTAGTGCCGCAGGAACAGGTCCTCCAGCGTGGGCGGCTGGCTGATCAGGCTGCGCACCCCGGCGTCGCCGATCGCCTTGATCACCTCACCGAGCCGTTCGGCGTCGACCTGCGCACGCAGCGTGTGCCCGTCGACCGAGACGTCGGCCACGCCGTCCATGCCCAGGAGGCGCTCGAGCTGACCTGCGTCGCCGACCATCTCGGCCTTGATCGACGTCCTGGAGAGGTGCCGCATCGACTCCAGCGTGCCGGATTCGACGGTGCGGCCCGCGCGGATGATGGTCACCCGCTCACACAGCGCCTCGGTCTCGGCGAGGATGTGGCTCGACAGCAGCACCGTGGCGCCACGGTCGCGCGCCTCGGCGACGCACTGCTGAAAGACGTTCTCCATCAACGGGTCGAGTCCGGTGCTCGGCTCGTCGAGCAGCAGCAGGCGGGCGCGTGAGGAGAACGCGGAGATGAGCGAGACCTTCTGCCGGTTGCCCTTCGAGTACGTTCTGGCCTTCTTCGACGGGTCGAGGTCGAAGCGCTCGATGAGCTCCCGGCGGCGCGTCTCGTCGAGACCGCCGCGCATCCGGGCCAGCAGGTCGATGGTCTCGCCGCCCGTGAGCGACGGCCACAGCGTCACGTCGCCGGGCACGTAGGCGATCTGCCGGTGCAGGTCGACCGCGTGGGTCCACGGGTCGCCGCCGAGCAGTCGCACGGTGCCGCCGTCGGCGCGCACCAGGCCGAGCAGGATGCGAATGGTCGTCGACTTGCCCGCGCCGTTGGGGCCGAGGAAGCCGTGCACCTCGCCTTCGGCGACGGACAGTTCGAGCCCGTCGAGTGCGCGGGCCGCGCCGAATCTCTTGACCAGGCCGTGGATCTCGATGGGTTGGTTGCCGGGTGTCGTGGCCATCACTTCTCCTTCGACGTGGGGATGGGCTCACCCGTCGCCTGTTGGGCGACGAAAGCGTCGTACATCGTCGAGTCGGTCATCAGGCCGTGGGAGTACACCTCGAGCGCGGGGACGACCATGTCCTGGGCGTAGTCGCGCAGCACGGCGCGCAGATCGGTCGGGTCGGCGTGCATCTGCAGGTACAGCAGGAAGCTGCCGCCGTTGGTCATCGCAAGATATTTGGCCCGCGCCTTGGGGTCCCGGCTCGGCTTGATCGTGCCGGCGCGCACGCCTTCCTCCATGTACTGCTCGACGTTGTCGATCATGTTGTGCCAGAACGCTTTCGCCAGATCGCCGCCGGACTGCATGCTGCGCACCAGGTAGGCCATCATCGGCGCGTAGGACTCGATCTCGGCCATTTGGGCGAACCACGTCGACGGGTCTTTGCTCTGGATCGATGCCGACTTGGTGCTGCGGATCTGCTCGGTGATGTAGTCGTCGCACACTTTGCGCAACCCGTCCTTGGAGCCGAAGTGGTGGATCACCAGTGCGGCGCTCACCCCGGCGGCGTCGGCGATCCTGCGCAGTCCCACCGTGAAGCCGTTCTGACCGAACTGGTCGATCGCCGCGTCGCGGATGCGTGCGACGGCCGTCCTGTCCTCCGGTGCTGAACGCATGTTCAGTAGACTAAACGCGCGTTCAGCCCACGGTCAAGAGCTGACCACGAGAAGGCCCCCGCAAGCGGGAGGTGCCCCCCGCAAAGTGGCCCGACACGCCGTCGAACCGGCGCACTTTGTGTCTGCTCGCGCTGAGATCAGGGGCGTGCAGAGGGTGTCAGTCGCGCGCGGCGGCCAACAGGCCGTCACCGAGCGGTACCAGAACGGGGGTGAACCGCTCGTCCTCGGCGATCAGCCGGGCCGCTTCGCGCACCGCGCTGACCTCGGCGTCGTGCGCCGACGCGTCGCCGGCACGGCCGCCGAGTGCCGCCCGGTGCACCACGATCGCGCCGCCGGAGCGCAGCAGCCGGACGCCTTCGACGACGAACTGCGGCTGGTCGATCGGGTCGGCGTCGATGAACACCAGATCGTAGGACTCGTCGGCGAGGCGGGTCAGCACATCCTGGGCGCGGCCGCTGATCAGCCGGCTGCGGCCCGGCCCGATTCCCGCTTCACCGAATGCCTGCTTGGCGATCCGCTGGTGCTCGGGTTCTACGTCGATGGTGGTGAGCACGCCGTCCTCGCGCATGCCCGACAGCAGCCACAGGCCGCTCACCCCGGCGCCGGTGCCGACCTCGACGACCGCTCGCGCGCCCGTCAGCCGGGCGAGCACGCTGAGCAGCGCGCCCACCGCGGGCGTGACCGCGCCGGCGCCGATGTCGACCGCGCGCTCACGGGCGGCCGCGACGATGGAATCCTCCGAGATGGACTGCTCGGCATGGTTGACGATCGCCGCGGCACGGCTGGACGGCTGCGCGGTCGGGTCGTCGGTGCTGGCCATGCCCGCAGCGTAGATCGCGCGTCCTGCGGCCAAAGCGTCGACACGCCCGCGCGGCAACGTGTGATTTGCGTCGTAAATCCCGGGTTTTCGCTGGTTGGACTAGGGGTAGACACGTTTCTCAGGGAAACTTCAGTGTGCTCATACGCGCTGCACACAGCGATGAGGAACGGTATCGGCATGGAGAACGGCGGACGCTGGCGCTTCGGGAATAACGACCTGGACGGTCGCGTTGCCGCGAACATCGAGCAGTCGTCGTCTGACGACGGCCCTGACCTGGAGGATCTGACGACCACCACCGCTGCACAACCGGCTCCCGTCACGATGGCGCACCTCGAGCAGTACGCCGACTCGGACTGGGTGGAGACGACCGACGAGCTGACCGGAACCGCGGTCTTCGACGCCACCGGCGACAAGTCGTCGATGCCGTCCTGGGACGAGCTCGTCCGCCAGCATGCGGATCGGGTGTATCGGTTGGCCTACCGCCTGTCGGGCAACCAGCATGACGCCGAGGACCTCACGCAGGAGACGTTCATCCGCGTGTTCCGGTCGGTGCAGAACTACCAGCCCGGCACCTTCGAGGGCTGGCTGCACCGCATCACCACCAACCTGTTCCTGGACATGGTCCGGCGTCGCGGCCGCATCCGCATGGAGGCGCTGCCCGAGGACTATGACCGCGTCCCGGCCGACGACCCCAACCCGGAGCAGATCTACCACGACTCGCGCCTGGGCCCCGACCTGCAGGCCGCCCTCGACTCGCTGCCGCCGGAGTTCCGGGCCGCGGTTGTGCTGTGTGACATCGAGGGCCTGTCGTACGAGGAGATCGGCGCCACGCTCGGAGTGAAACTGGGCACCGTGCGCAGTCGCATCCACCGCGGCAGGCAGGCGCTGCGTGACCACCTGGCCCGCCACTCGTCGGAAACGGCCAGATCCGCCTGACCGTCACAGGTGTCCGGCGGGACGTCTCGCGCTACATTCGAAGTGAGCACCGCGCGCCGTGATGAGTGGAGAGGAGCTGGGTGATGGTCGACCCGGGACATGTGTTCCGTCGCGCTTTCTCCTGGTTACCCACCCCGTTCGCGTCGCAGAACGACGCGCCGGTCGGAGCGCCGCGGCAGTTCGGCTCCACCGAGCACCTCTCGATCGAGGCGGTAGCCGCGTTCGTCGACGGCGAACTCGGCATGAACGCCCACCTGCGCGCCGCGTCGCATCTCTCGCTGTGCGCACAGTGCGCAGCCGAGGTGGAGGCGCAGGGCCAGGCCCGCTCGGCGTTGCGGGACTCGCGCCCGATCGCCGTGCCGACCTCCCTGCTCGGGATGTTGTCGCAGATCCCGCACTGCACCCCGCCTCAGTCGGCCGAAGAGCCGGCACAGCCGCAGTTTGCTGACGACCCGAGCCGAGCCCGTCGCAAGCGCCGGTAGGCTAGATGCGAGTCAGCTCGACCTGCGCCGGCGACGGCGGGCGCTCCCAGCAGAAGGTGAATGACGCGTGACCAACCAGGACCCGTCCGGCGACAGCCAGCGTCTGGACCCGCGCCCTGTCGACCGCCCCGCAGTCGACCCCGCTGCCCAGCGCGCGTTCGGCCGCCCCGACGGGTTCCGCGGCTCCTTCGTGGCCGAGGCCGAATTCCGCGACCGCGGCGAGTACACGCCGAGGGACAAGGCGGCCGACCCCGTGCTGGCCGAGGCGTTCGGGCGGCCGCGGGCAGGCGGCGAGTCCCTGCAGCGCCACCCTGCGGACGCCGGCGCACTGGATGCCGAACGCGACGCCGGACTCGCCGACGAGACCGACGACCCCTGGCGCAATCCCGCGTCCGCCGCGTCGCTGGGCACCCCCGCCATGCCGCAGTCCACGGCGACGCACGCTGCCGCGCCTGCCGGCCGGCTCGGCGTCCGTGACGTGGTCTTCGGTCGGCGGGTGTCGTTCGTGGCACTCGCGATCGTGGGCGTGATCGCCCTCGTCGTCGGCGTGCTCGGCGGCTGGATCGGCTACCTGACGGCCGACCCGGTGTCGGCATTCACCACCTCCGAGGCGACGCTCGACACCGCCGACGCCGACGACCCGCCCGAGGGCCGGTTCATGAAGGTGGCCGCCGAGGTCGCCGACGCGGTGGTCACCATCGAGGCGACCGTCGGCAAGGAGGGCTCCCAGGGCTCCGGGGTGGTGGTCGACCCCCGCGGCTACGTCGTCACCAACAACCACGTCATCTCCGAGGCGGCCACCAAACCGGCCGAGTCGAAGATCAAGGTCGTGTTCAACGACGGCAAGGAGGTTCCGGCCAACCTGGTGGGCCGCGACCCCAAGACCGACCTCGCCGTGCTGAAGGTCGACAACGTCGACGACCTGAGCGTCGCGAAGCTCGGGGACTCCGACAAGCTGCGGGTGGGCGAAGAGGTGATCGCCGCGGGCGCGCCACTCGGCCTGCGCAGCACGGTCACCCAGGGCATCATCAGCGCGCTGCACCGGCCGGTGCCGCTGTCGGGTGACGGCTCCGACACCGACACCGTGATCGACGGTGTCCAGACCGACGCGTCGATCAACCACGGCAACTCCGGCGGTCCGCTGATCGACATGAACGCCAACGTCATCGGCATCAACACCGCGGGCAAGTCACTCTCCGACAGCGCCAGCGGCCTCGGCTTCGCGATCCCGGTGAACGAGGTCAAGATGGTGATGGACGCGTTGATCAAGGACGGCCGGATCTCGCATCCGACCCTCGGCCTCACCGCGCGGTCGGTCAGCAACGACGTCGCGTCCGGCGCCCAGGTCGCCAACGTGAAGGCAGGCAGTGCCGCGGAGCAGGCCGGCATCCTGGAGAACGACGTCGTCGTCAAGGTCGGGTCGCGGGAAGTGGCCGACGCCGACGAGTTCGTCGTCGCGGTGCGGCAGCTCAAGATCGGCGAGCCCGCGCCGATCGAGGTGATGCGCGAAGGCCGTCCGGTGACGCTGACCGTGACCCCGACGCCCGACAACACCGTCTGACCGTGTTCGCCAACATCGGCTGGGGCGAGATGCTGCTCCTGGTGATCGCGGGTCTGGTGATCCTCGGCCCGGAGCGGCTGCCCGGCGCCATCCGGTGGACGTCGGGGGCACTGCGCCAGGCCCGCGACTACGTCAGCGGCGCCACCACCCAGTTGCGCCAGGATCTCGGACCGGAGTTCGACGACCTGCGCGAGCCGCTCAGCGAGCTGCAGAAGCTGCGCGGGATGACGCCGCGGGCCGCGCTGACCAAACACCTGCTCGACGGCGACGACTCGATCTTCACCGCGTTCGACAAGCCGACCGAGAAACCGGTGAGCGCACCGACTCCGCCGGTCCCGCCGCAGGCCGCGACCGAGCCGCCGAGCCCGAGTACGCCGGCGACCACGCGGTTCGACACCGACGCGACCTGATCAGCGCCCGTCGATCCGTTCCGTAACAGCCGCGGGATCAGACGAAGTACTTCTCGTTCCCGCTCGGGTATCCGCCGCCGTTGGTGGCGATGTGGACGTGGTCGAAGTGGTTGAGCGTCTGGTTGCCGTAGTCCGCGGTCCAGCTGGGGGCACCGACGCCCGGATAGAAGCCCTGCCGCCAGATGACGTGGATGACGCCCCAGCGCTTGGCGTTCGCGAGGGCGTAGCCGGCGATCTGGTTGCCGAGCGCGATGCCTTCCTCGCTGCCGTGGTTCGGGATCATCACGTCGATCGCCAGACCGTTGGGGTGCCATTTCAGCGCGTCCTGCCGGTATCCGCCGATGGTCTTGATCTCCGGGAACAGCGCACTGATGGCACGCGCGGCGCGGATGGTGTTCACCTGCAGACCGGATTCCGGGGCGATGCCGCGCGGCAGCTCGAACAGGGTGGGGGTGGTGGCGACCGGCGCCTGTGCCGCCAGCAACTCGGCGACCGGCGCGGGATTGCCGGCAGGCGGCGGCCCGGGGGGGACGATGGCCTGCTGGCTGGCCGCCTCGGGGGGTGCCTCGGCGGACGGCGGCTTGGCGGCCTGCACGTAGAGCAGCGCTGCTGAGACGACAACGGAACCCGCCAGCGCCAGCAACCGGCCGCGGCCGTTGGCGGAAGGTGCGCTAGTCACGAGTCAGCACTCTAGTGTCGTGGGTCGCGTGGTGTGGGGCTGTTGGTGTTGATGGTAAGAAAATCGACCCTCAGCGGCCGGCGGGATCGAGGCCCAGCGACATGCCTGCCAGCCCGCGCTTGCGTGCCGACAGCGCGTCGGCGACGCCGCGAAGCTCCTTGCCCGCCGGCGAATCCGGGGCGCTGAGCACCAGCGGAACGCCCGAGTCGCCCGCGTCGACGAGCGCCTTGTCGATCGGCACCTGACCGAGCAGTGGCACGTCGGCGCCCACGGAACGGGACAGGCTCTCGGCCACCTTGCGGCCACCGCCCTCGCCGAACAGCTGCAGGGTCGACCCGTCGGGCAGCAGCAGTCCCGACATGTTCTCGACCACGCCGACGATTCGCTGACGGGTCTGCAGGGCGATCGCGCCCGCCCGCTCGGCTACCTCGGCGGCGGCCGCCTGCGGCGTCGTCACCACCAGGATCTCCGCGCCCGGGATCAGCTGTGCCACCGAGATCGCGATGTCACCGGTGCCGGGCGGCAGGTCGAGCAGCAGCACGTCGAGATCGCCCCAGTACACGTCGGCGAGGAACTGCTGCAACGCGCGGTGCAGCATCGGCCCGCGCCACACCACCGGGGTGTTGCCCTGGGTGAACATCGAGATCGAGATGACCTTCACCTCGTGGGCGATCGGCGGCAGGATCATCGAGTCGACCTGGGTGGGCCGGTCCGTCGTGCCCATCATCCGGGGCACCGAATGGCCGTAGATGTCGGCATCGAGCACACCGACGGCGAGTCCACGCGCGGCCATCGCGGCGGCCAGGTTCACCGTGACGCTGGACTTGCCGACGCCGCCCTTGCCGGAGGCGACCGCGTACACGCGGGTCAGCGAATTGGGTTGGGCGAACGGGATCACCGGTTCGCGGGAGTCGCCGCGCAGCAGTACGCGCAGTTCGGCCCGCTGCTCGTCGTTCATCACGTCGAGGCTGACCTTGACGGCGCCGGTGCCGGGCACGTCGGCGACCGCCTGCTGCACGCGTTCGGAGATCTCGGTCTTCTTCGGACACGCGGAGGTGGTCAGGTAGATCTCGACGTGGACGCTCGAGTCGGCCTCGATCGTCACGTCCTTGACCATGCCGACCTCGGTGATCGGCCGTCGCAACTCGGGGTCGATGACCTTGGTCAGCGCGGCGCGCACCGCACTCTCGAGCTCAGAGGAAGAAGAAGACATCACCCGCGAGTGTAGGCCGCTGCTGCGGTCCGTCGTGACCGCGGCCGGTCAGGCGGGAGGGCCGGGCGCCGGGCCCGGTGCCGGGCCGGGCGCCGGTGGAGCTGCCGCGCCTGCCGCCGGCCCGGGGCCGGCCGCCGGGGGAGCGACGGGGCCGGGCGCAGGAGCCGATGCCGGAACACCGGGGCCGGGAGCGGGAGCCGATGCGGGAGTGGCGTTCCCGTCGAGGCAGAACACCACGCAACGCGGTGCCGGCGGTGGCTGCATCCACGGCGGTGTCCACGGCGGCGGAACCGGCGCGGGGGGTGCGGAGGCGACGGATGCCGGTGCCGGTCCGGGCAGCGGGCCGAGTGACTGGCCGGGCGCGAAGCCGGGGACGTCTCCGGGAGGGGCGCCGGCGCGGCCCATGAGCGGCATCAGAGCCAGCGGGTCGTCGGCGGGCAGGCCTGACGCGTCGCGCGGCATCCCCGGGCCCAGTCCCTGGTAGGCGGCGAGGTGACCGGCATCCAGCGGGCCGAGTACCGGCGCGCTCCCGGTGATCGGCGGCAGGTTCACCGGCATCACGCCGGTCGCGTAACCGGCGGCCCAGCTCAGCACGTTGCGGGCGTAGGCGACGGAGTTGTTGTACCGCAGGATCGCCGTCATCACCTGGGACTGGTCGCGAAGGTTGAGCCCGCCGCTGCAGAGGTAACGCGCGGCGCCCAGCGTCGCGTCGAACAGGTTCTGCACCTCGGCCTTGCCGTCGCCGTCGCCGTCGGACTTGTAGCGGGCCCATGTGCCGGGCAGGAACTGCATCGGACCCTGCGCCCTGGCGTACGTCACCCGGTCGGCCGTGCGGCTCTGGACGATGACCTCGTTGCCCGCCAGGGTGCCGTCCAGTGCCGGACCCAGGATCGGCTGCCGTGCGGTGCCGCGGGCGTCGGTGGCGCCGCCGTTGGCGTGCATGGACTCGATGCGTCCGATTCCCGCCAGCAGGTTCCAGCTCACGCCGCACCCGGGGTACGTCTTCGCCATCATCCGTTCGGCATTGCGGTACGCGCTCAGTGCCATGGCCGGGATGCCGAGGCTGCCCGGCGCGTTGACGACTGCGGCCGGGGGCGGGGCGGACGCCGACGAGGCGGCGATCCGGTAATCCCGCGGCGCCATCTTGACCGCGATCACGTTGGGACCCACCCGGTCTCGGGGAGAAGGCTCGACGGCGGCCAGGGGAGTCACCGCCGAGTCCCGCGTCGTGGAGCTCGCATCGGGTGCGGAGGCGCCGACGGCGCCGACGAGAATGACGGGTATCAGCACGGCGATACCGAACGCGGGCGAGCCCAAGGCCCGCCCTGCGTGACGTCGTGCGGCCGCGACGGCCGCCCCTCCCCCTATGCGCACTCAACCGTCCTCGGTCCGCGGTGACGTGTGAACCAAGTCACCATACCCATCTCTTGTTACGCGTGTTATCGCATTGGTCCACTGATGCGTTAACTGGACCGCTTGCCCCGGCGTTCGCTCCCGTCGGGCCTCGCGTCCCTTGTCGCTGCATCCCCGGCCGGTTCGAGCGCGGCGATCATTTCGCGGATCTCCTCGAGTTCGCGCCTCATGTAGTCGCGGGTGACCACCTCGCCGACGGCCAGTCGCAACGCCGCCAGCTCACGCGCCAGGTACTCGGTGTCCGCCTTGGTCTGGGTGGCGCGGCGCCGGTCCTCTTCGAGCGACACCCGGTCGCGGTTCTCCTGCCGGTTCTGGGCCAGCAGGATCAGCGGCGCGGCGTAGGCCGCCTGGGTGGAGAACGCCAGGTTGAGCAGGATGAACGGGTAGGGGTCCCACCGCAGGCCGACCGCGAACAGGTTCAGCGCGATCCAGACGATCACGATCATCGTCTGCACCGCCAGGTAGCGGCCGGTGCCGAGGAAGCGCGCGAGTTTCTCGCCGTACTGCCCGACGACCTCGCGGTCGAAGTTGACGGAGAAGCGCCGCCGCGACGACCGCGGGGTGTCGAGCCGGCTGCGCGCCGACGAGTCGCTCATGCCGAACCCTCGGTGCCGGAGAGCTCCGGTTCGTCGGCACGCTCGCGCCAGTCGTCGGGCAGCAGGTGGTCGAGCACGTCGTCGACCGACACCGCGCCGACCAGATGGTTCTCCTCGTCGACCACCGGACCGCAGACCAGGTTGTAGGCGGCGAAGTAGCGGGTGACGGCGGCCAGCGAGTCCTCGGGCGCCAGGCTCGGCAGGTCGGAGTCGAGGATGCCGCTGACGAGCGCGGCCGGCGGCTCCCGCAGCAGCCGCTGCAGGTGCACGCAACCGAGGTACTGGCCGGTCGGGGTGGCGGTGGGTGGCCGGGCGACGAACGCCAGCGACGCCACCGCCGGCGTCAGGTCGGGGTCGCGCACCCGGGCGAGTGCCTCGGCGACGGTGTTGTCGGGGGCCAGCACCACCGGTTCGGAGGTCATCAGTCCGCCCGCCGTGTCGGGTGAATGGCTGAGCAGGCGTCGGACGTCCTCGGAATCCTCGGGATCCATCCGCCGCAGCAGCGCCTCGGCGTCGGCCGGCGTCATGGTGCCCAGCAGGTCGGCAGCGTCGTCGGGGTCCATCGCCTCCAGCACGTCGGCGGCGCGGTCGGTCTTCAGATGATTCAGCACGTCGGCCTGGTCGTCCTCGGGCAGCTCCTGCAACACGTCGGCGAGGCGTTCGTCGTCGAGGGCCGCGACGAGTTCGTAGCGCCGCTTGGCGGGCAGCTCGCGGATCGCGTCGGCAACCTCGATCGGCCGCTGGCCCTCGAACTGCTCGAGCAGTGAGGCCACTCCCTGGTCGGGCATGGCCAGCCCGGACGGCGTCAAGCCGTGCACGTTCTGCCAGTCGACGATGTGGATATTGCTGCGCCTGCCGAGTCTTCGCTGCGGGCGCACCGCGACGCGGGTGACCTTCCAGTCCCTCGTCCTGGTCTGCTCGATGCCGAGATCGACCACCACGACGTCGATTCCGGCGAGCTGCGGCAGATCGGGATCGTCGACTCTGACCCGGGTCTCGAGCACCTGCCCGAGCACCAGCACCTCACCGGGCCGCTGCGAGAACTTGCGCAGCGACACGTTCGCGGTGTTGAGTGTCGCCGCGCTCGGCTCGATCGCCGTCACCCGCAGGATCGGCACGAAAATCCTTCTGCGGGTGAGCAGTTCGACCACGAAACCCAGAACACGAGGCTGATGCCTGACGATGCTGATGCTGATCACGACGTCGCGCACCCGGCCGATCGATTCGCCGTCGGGACCGAGCACGGCCATGCCCGCCAGCCGTGCCGCATAGACCCTGTTCACCGACGCCATGCCTCAAAGGGTAAAGAGTGGACCCGTGCACAACGCATATCGACCCCGCCGAACCTGCCTGTCCGTTCCCGGTAGCAGCGCCAAGATGATCGAGAAAGCCAAGGGCCTGCCCGCCGACGAGGTGTTCCTGGACCTCGAGGACGCGGTGGCCGCCGACGCCAAGGCCGACGCCCGACGGCAGGTGGCGGCCGCCCTGGCCGGCCCGGGGTGGTCGGGTCAGCTGCGCGGTGTCCGGGTCAACGACTGGACCACGCCGTGGACCCACGCCGACGTGATCGATGTGGTCACCTCCGTCGCCGAAGCCGGCGCGACGCTGGATCTCATCGTGCTGCCCAAGGTCACCGACGTGGCGCACGTCCAGGCGCTCGATCTGCTGCTGACGCAGCTGGAGACGATGCACGGCCTCGAGATCGGCGGAATCGGCATCGAGCCGCAGATCGAGAATGCCCAGGGGCTGACCAACATCGACGCGATCGCCGCGGGCCCGCGGGTGCAGGCGCTGGTGCTCGGCCCCGCCGACATGATGGCCAGTCTCAACATGCGCACGCTGGTGGTCGGTGAACAGCCCGAGGGCTACGACGTGGGCGACGCGTATCACCATGTGCTGATGCGCATCCTGATCGCCGCGCGCACACACGGGGTGGCGGCGATCGACGGTCCGTTCCTCAAGGTGCGCGACGTCGACGCCTTCCGCCGGGTCGCCGGCCGGTCGGCAGCGCTGGGCTACGACGGGAAGTGGGTGCTGCACCCCGGGCAGATCGCGGCGGGCAACGAGATCTTCAGCCCGCGGCAGGACGACTACGACCGCGCCGAGCTGATCCTCGAGGCCTACGAGTGGCACACGTCGCGCGCGGGCGGTGCACGCGGTGCGGTGATGCTCGGCGAGGAGATGCTCGACGAGGCGAGCCGGAAGATGGCTTTGGTGATCGCCGCCAAGGGCCGTGCCGCAGGGATGAGCCGTACCGGCGAGCGGTTCGAGCCGCCCGCTCAGGCAGGTAGCGCTACGGCGCCCACTGCGGGCTCATGAACACCAGACCCGCGATGACGATGAGGTAGATCGCGTAGAACGCCAGTACCACGGCGCCGAGGATGACCGCCGTCAGAGCCAGCCCGTGACCCTCCTGGCCGGTGCGGCGGGTGTCGCGCATCGCGATGACGCCGAGGACCACGCCCACGATCGCCGGTACGCCGCACAGCACGAGGCCCACCGCCGACGCGATCAACGCGATGATCGCGTTGGTGTTGGTGCCCGGCGGACGGCCGTACCCACCTGGCGGTGGGGGATACCCGGCATAGCCCGGATGGCCCGACGGGTGATTCGGAGTCGCGGCCCACTGGCCGGGCCATGGCGCTTCGGGTGGACGCGGCGAGTTTCCCAGCGACGGGTACTCGATGCCGCGCGCGTGCGGTTCCGGGTCGCCGGTCACGCCGAACTCATCATCGCGCCCCAGACGATCAGACTCAGGAACAGCGTGACTCCGCCGACCGCGATGCCCGCGATGGCGAGGCCCCTACCGCCCTCCTGGTCCTGTTTGATCTGGTTCAGCGCGACGATGCCGAGCACGATGCCGATGATCGACCCGATGAAGCACAGCAACCCGACGGCCGAGGCCACGAGTGAGCCGATGGCCAGACCGTTCGTCTTGCCCGGCGCGCCGTAGGCGCCGTAGTAGTCGGGCGGGGGGTAGCCGGCGGGCGAGCCGTAGCCGGCCGGTGGCGGATATCCGGGCTGAGCCGGGTAGCCCTGCTGCGACGGGTACCCCGAGGGCGGCGGGTAGCCGGAGGGCGGCGGATAGCCCGCAGGCGGCGGATAGTCGCCCGGGGTGCCGTAGCCGCCCCCGGGCGCGGTGTAGCCGCCGGCGTCGTACTGCGGCGGCGGGTAGCCGCCCTGGCCCTGGTACGACTGATCCGGGTAGGACGGCGGCGGGTAGGAAGAACCCGGGTAGGCCGGCGGCGGCGGGTAGTCCGGCGGCGAGAAGCCCGGCGGCGGATAGCTCGGGGGAGCGGCGTACGCGGGCGGCAGGTCGGTGGGCCCGGCCGACGAGGGAGCCACGTCGGCCTGGGCGGACTGCTCGATCGGCGGCGCCTCGTATCCGCTGGTCCCGGGCGCCTCGTAGCCGCCCGAGGCCGGCTCGGCGGACCCGGAGGAGGACTCGGATGATGACGTCTCGCCTGCGTTCCCGTCCGGATTGGTCATGGGTTTCAACCTAGCGCAACACGCCCATCGCCCGTGATCATGTGCGCGGCGGGCACCAAGTCGGCCGCAGGGGCGTTGAACTGGTGTGAGAAGGCTGCGACGGAGGCCTTCATAGAGGAGAATGACCACCGATGACGAGCCCCTTTTCCGCCGGCCAGACCCCCGGCGCGACGCCCGCCAACCCTTCGCCGGTGCGCGGCGGGCCGGCCGCGCTGCCCACCCCGCCGAAGGGGTGGCCGATCGGCTCGTACCCCACCTACGCCGAGGCGCAGCGGGCCGTGGACTACCTGTCCGACCAGGAATTCCCGGTGCAGCAGGTGACCATCGTCGGGGTCGACCTGATGCAGGTGGAACGGGTCACCGGCCGGCTGAGCTGGCCCAAGGTGCTCGGCGGCGGGGTGCTCTCCGGTGCCTGGCTCGGCCTGTTCATCGGTCTGATCCTGGGCTTCTTCAGCCCCAGCCCCTGGGGCGCGCTGCTGACCGGCCTGATCGCCGGCGTGTTCTTCGGGCTGATCACCTCGGCCATTCCCTACGCGATGGCGCGCGGCACAAGAGATTTCAGCTCGACCATGCAGCTCGTCGCCGGACGCTACGACGTGCTGTGCGATCCGCAGGGCGCCGAGCGGGGCCGGGATTTGTTGGCCCGCTTGACCATCTGACGTCCCCCGGGGGACCCGTGGCCCGCCCGGGAAACGGCCGGGCGCGGAGGCGTCCGCAGGTCACGATTGCCCGTCGATATCCCGGCACGCGCCGAAAGTGTTGCGCATCACGCGCGAATCGCTCTACGGTTTGCGCGCGGGAGGTTCCCGCAGCGGAGCCGCCTCGGCGGTGACATCGGATGTGGACGGGAGACCGGTGGTGCGCGCTCGGCGGCTATGTGCTGCAGCAGTCGCCGCGTTGTCGACGGCGTCGGTGGTGTCGGCGTGCGGATCGGATGGCGGCGGCAATGTCATCAATCTGTACACCTCGGCTAACGAACTCGCGACGTTCTCCGCACTGGCCAAGCGGTGCGAGGAGCAGCTGGACAACGGCTTCTCCATCCGACAGATCAGTTTGCCCAAGAGCGCCGATGAGCAGCGGTTGCAACTCGCCCGCCGATTGACCGGCAACGACAAGACGCTCGACATGATGGCGATGGACGTGGTCTGGACGCCAGAGTTCGCCGAAGCCGGCTGGATCGTCCCGCTCTCCGATGACCCCGCCGGGCTTGCGGAAACCGATGCCACCACCGACACGCTGCCCGGGCCCCTGGAGACGGCGACGTGGGACGACGAACTGTACGCGGCGCCGGTCACCACGAACACCCAGGTGCTCTGGTATCGCGCCGATCTCATGCCCGAGCCACCCGCGACGTGGGACGCGATGGTCGCGGAGGCGGGCCGGCTGAAGGCGGCCGGTCAGCCGAGCTGGATTGCCGTGCAGGGCAAGCAGTACGAAGGTCTGGTCGTGTGGTTCAACACGCTTCTGGAAAGCGCGGGCGGACAGGTGCTTTCCGACGACGGCAAGACGGTCACGCTCACCGACACGCCGGAGCACAGGGCTGCGACCGTCAAGGCGTTGCAGACCATCAAGTCGGTTGCCACCGCACCGGGTGCCGATCCGTCGATCACCCAGACCGACGAGAGCACCGCCCGCCTGGCGCTCGAGCAGGGCAAAGCCGCACTGGAGGTGAACTGGCCCTTCGTGCTGCCGTCGATGCTGGAGAACGCGGTCAAGGGCGGCGTCGGTTTCCTCCCGCTGGACAAGCGACCGGACCTGACGAGCGCCATCAACGAGGAGGGGACGTTCTCGCCCAGCGACGATCAGTTCCGCACCGCCTATGACGCCAGCCGCGAGGTGTTCGGGTTCGCACCCTTCCCGAGGGTCGACCCGAGCCGACCCGCGAAGGTCACCCTCGGCGGGCTCAACCTCGCCGTGGCCGAGACCAGCCGGCACAAGGCGGAGGCGTTCGAGGTGGTCCGCTGCCTGCGCAGCCCGGAGAACCAGCGGTACACGTCGGTCGAGGGCGGCCTGCCCGCGGTCCGGGCCTCGCTGTACGACGACCCGGCCTTCCAGGCGCGCTACCCGCAGTACGAGATCATCCGTCAACAACTCACCGACGCCGCGGTCCGACCGGCCAGCCCGCAGTATCAAGCGGTGTCCACCCGGATCTCGGTAACCCTCGCGCCGATCACCGCGATCGATCCTGAACGCACCGCCGACGAACTCGCCGAACAGGTTCAGAAGGCGATCGACGGTAAGGGACTCATCCCGTGACGGCCGGAGTGGACTCCGTGGCGACAACCGGTACCGACGACACCAGGTCGGAGCGTCGGCTCGCGTTCCTGCTGATCGCCCCGGCCGTGCTCCTGATGCTCGCCGTCACCGCCTACCCGATCGGGTACGCGGTGTGGCTGAGCCTGCAGCGCTACAACCTCGCCACCCCCGACGACACCGAGTTCGTCGGATTGTCGAACTACGTCACGGTCCTCACCGACGGTTACTGGTGGACGGCACTGCTGGTGACCCTGGCGATCACCGTGGTGTCGGTCGCGATCGAATTCGTGCTCGGCATGGCGCTCGCCCTGGTCATGCATCGCACCATCTTCGGCAAGGGCGTGGTGCGCACCGCTGTCCTCGTCCCGTACGGCATCGTCACCGTCGCGGCGTCCTACAGCTGGTACTACGCGTGGACGCCGGGCACCGGCTACCTGGCGAACCTGTTGCCCGAGGGCAGCGCACCGCTGACCGAACAACTGCCGTCGCTGGCGATCGTCGTGCTGGCCGAGGTGTGGAAGACCACCCCGTTCATGGCGCTGCTGCTGCTCGCCGGGCTCGCGCTGGTGCCCCAGGATCTGCTCAGCGCCGCGCAGATGGACGGAGCCGGCGCCTGGAAGCGGTTGGTCAAAGTCATTCTGCCGCTGATCAAACCGGCGATCCTGGTGGCCCTGCTGTTCCGTACGCTCGACGCGTTCCGGATCTTCGACAACATCTACGTACTGACCCAGGGCGCCAACAACACCGGTTCGGTGTCGATTCTCGGCTACGACAACCTGTTCAAGGCCTTCAACATCGGGCTCGGTTCGGCGATCAGTGTGCTGATCTTCCTGTGCGTGGCGCTGATCGCGTTCATCTACATCAAGCTCTTCGGGGCGTCCGCGCCCGGATCCGACGAGGAGAGGCGCTGACGTGGCCGAGCGGATTGGTCCCGGACGCGGCGCCGGGTGGGCCGTCGCGAACGTCCTCGTGGTGATCTACGCGCTGGTGCCGGTGTTGTGGATCTTGAGCCTGTCCCTGAAGCCGACGTCAACAGTCAAGGACGGCAAGCTGATTCCGTCCGAGATCACCTTCGAGAACTACAAGGGCATCTTCTCCGGTGACGCCTTCTCCTCGGCCCTGATCAACTCGATCGGCATCGGCCTGATCACCACGGCGATCGCCGTGCTCGTCGGCGGCATGGCGGCCTACGCGGTGGCGCGGCTGGTGTTCCCGGGCAAGAAGCTGCTCGTCGGCGTCGCGCTGCTGATCGCGATGTTCCCGCAGATCTCGCTGGTGACCCCGCTGTTCAACATCGAGCGCCGGATCGGCTTGTTCGACACCTGGCCCGGCCTGATCATCCCCTACATCACCTTCGCGCTGCCGCTGGCGATCTACACACTGTCGGCGTTCTTCCGGGAGATCCCCTGGGACCTGGAGAAGGCGGCGAAGATGGACGGCGCCACACCCGCCCAGGCGTTCCGCAAGGTGATCGCGCCGCTGGCGGCGCCGGGCATCGTCACCGCCGCGATCCTGGTGTTCATCTTCGCCTGGAACGACCTGCTGCTCGCGTTGTCGCTGACCGCCACTCAGCGGGCCATCACCGCGCCCGTGGCGATCGCGAACTTCACCGGCAGCTCGCAGTTCGAGGAGCCCACCGGGTCGATCGCGGCGGGGGCGATGGTGATCACCATCCCGATCATTATCTTTGTTCTCATCTTCCAGCGACGGATCGTCGCTGGCCTGACGTCCGGTGCGGTGAAGGGGTAGTCGATGGCCGAAATAGTGTTGGACGGGGTGACGAAGAGTTACCCGAACGGCGCGACGGCGGTCAAGGACCTGTCGATCTCCATCGCCGACGGCGAGTTCATCATCCTGGTCGGCCCGTCCGGGTGCGGAAAGTCCACCACGCTCAACATGATCGCCGGGCTGGAGGAGATCTCGTCGGGTGAACTCCGCATCGGTGGCGAGCGCGTCAACGAGAAGGCGCCCAAGGACCGCGACATCGCGATGGTGTTCCAGTCCTATGCGCTGTACCCGCACATGACGGTGCGGCAGAACATCGCCTTCCCGCTGACTTTGGCGAAGGTCAAGAAGGACGAGATCGCCTCGAAGGTGGCCGAGACGGCCAAGATCCTCGACCTCACCGAACTCCTCGACCGCAAGCCGGGTCAGCTGTCGGGCGGGCAGCGGCAGCGGGTGGCGATGGGACGCGCGATCGTGCGCGACCCCAAGGCCTTCCTGATGGACGAGCCGCTGAGCAACCTCGACGCCAAGTTGCGGGTCCAGATGCGTTCGGAGATCTCGCGTCTGCAGAGCCGGTTGGGCACCACCACGGTCTACGTCACGCACGACCAGACCGAGGCGATGACCCTGGGTGACCGGGTGGTGGTGATGCTGGCCGGTGTGGCTCAGCAGATCGGCACCCCCGAGGAGCTCTACAACCGGCCGGCCAACCTGTTCGTCGCGGGCTTCATCGGCTCCCCGGCGATGAACTTCTTCCCGGCGACGATGACCGACGTCGGGGTGCGGTTGCCGTTCGGCGACATCACCCTCACACAGCACGTGCACGACATGCTCGCCCGCCACCCCAGGCCGGCCAACGTCATCGTCGGGATCCGTCCCGAACACCTCGAGGACGCGGCCCTGCTCGACGGCTATGCCCGTATCCGCGCACTGACCTTCGACGTCGAGGTCGACATCGTGGAGTCGCTGGGCGCCGACAAGTACGTACACTTCAGGTCCGAAGGAGCAGGCGCGCAGTCCGCTCAGCTGGCCGAGCTCGCGGCCGAGTCCGGAGCCGGTGAGAACGAGTTCGTGGCAAGGGTTTCCACGGAGTCCAAGGTCGCGGTGGGCCAGTCGCTGCAGCTGGCCTTCGATACGTCGAAGCTGGTGATCTTCGACGCGGACACCGGTGCGAACCTGACCATCCCGCCTGCGGGGGAGCGCACGGAACCCGCGGCCGCCGACGAGGTCCCCGCAGCCGAGAAGCCTGCTGCGGAGAAGCCTGCCGAAGCGCCCGCCACCGAGACATCCGCCGAGGGGGCGCACGACAAGCACGACAAGCACGACAAGGCGCCTGCCGACGCTGCCGAGGAGCGCGACCCCGACCAGCCGACCAAACCGCCTGCCGAGTGACCGACGTCCTGGCCGTGGTCCGCGCCCGGCTGGGCGAGCACTTCGCTCGGGCCGGCATCGTCGCGGACCCCGCCGCGGCCAGCATCACGTTCCTGGGCACCGAGCGCATCGACGTGCTGCGCTTCGGTCCGGACGGCCGGCCCGGGATGGAGGGCGTCAATCACTTCGTCTCCCTTGGCTGTTCGCGACACCCGATGTTCGATCCGACCGAACTGGTGACCGACGCCATCCACGGCCCCCGCGCCGAGGTGACCGTCGCCCTGCGGGGCACCACCCCGAAGGGCCTCGCCCGTTCGGTGGCGGTACTGGCCGCCGCACCCGCTGTCGAAGGGCTGGTGCTCGAACCCGGCGCACTCGTCGACCTCGGCGAGCCGCTGTTCGACCGGGCGCCCTTCACCGCATTCCTGTTGAGCGACAGCGACATCGGCGAGATCGCACTGCCCGGGCCGATCGCCCCGGTCGCCGTGCTGACGGCGACACCCATCACTCCCACCGAGGCGGCGTGGGTGCGACTCAAGGGCGCCGACGCGATGCGGGACGCCTGGACCGCCGACGGGGTCGACATCCTGGACCCGGACAGGCCCGCGGCGCGCCCCGTTTAGAGCCAGTGGTTGCGGCGGAACGTGCGGTACAGCAGGAAGCACACCGTGACCATCACCAGCAGCACCGCCGGGTAGCCGTACGTCCAGTGCAGTTCGGGCATGTTGTCGAAGTTCATCCCGTAGATGCCCGCCATCGCGGTCGGCACCGCCGCGATCGCCACGTACGCCGAGATCTTGCGCATGTCGGTGTTCTGCTGCATCGACACCTTGCCCACCGCCGCCTGCACCAGTGAGCTGAGCACCTCGTCGTAGCTGGCGATCCGGTCGGCGGCCTGGGTGTTGTGGTCGAGCACGTCGCGCATGTAGCGCCGGACCTCCTTGGAGATGAGGTCGTTGTGATCGGTGCCGATCCGCTGCAACGCCAGCGTCAGCGGGGTGACCGCGCGGCGCATCTCCACCACTTCCCGCTTGAGGAGGTAGATGTGCTCGATGTCGGTGGTGCTGGCGGGGGAGAAGATGTTCTCCTCCATCGCGTCGATGTCGGTCTCGACGAGGTCGGTGACGTCGAGGTAGCCGTCCACGACGTGGTCGGCGATCGCGTGCATCACCGCGTACGGACCCAACGCGCAGTTGGTGGGGTTGGCGTCCATCCGCTTGCGCACCCCGGCCAGCCCGCTGAAGTCGCCGTGGCGGACGGTCACCACGAAGTCCGCGCCGACGAACACCATGATCTCGCCGGTCTCGACGATCTCCCGCGCGTTGTCGATCGACGAGTGCTCGACGTAGTTGATGGTCTTGAGCACCAGGAACAGGGTGTCGTCGTAGCGCTCCAGCTTCGGTCGCTGGTGGGCGTGCACCGCGTCCTCGACGGCCAGTTCGTGCAGGCCGAAAACCTCTGCGACAGACTGCATCTGGTGCTCGTCGGGCTCGTGCAGCCCGATCCACACGAACGCCGGGCGGCCGTCGGCCTCCAGTTCGCGCACCCGGGAGAGCGCCGCGGCGTGGGTGAACTTGCCCGGCAGCCGCCTGCCCTCGCAGTACACCCCGCAGTCCACCATCGCCCGCGCGACGGGGACGTGGATGGTCGAGGCGTCGGGATGCACGGACCTGTTGCGGGTGGAGGTTCGCACCATCGACGGCGGCAGGGAGCGGAACGACGGCATGGGCCCACCTCCTGCGACACGGTCGAAACCCCTGTTCGGGCCGTACAGATGCTACGCGCCGAAGCTGGGGCCCACCTGCGCGCCGCGGTACTCACGCGGGGGGAATGGGGCACTGTGAGATTTCGCGGTCCGATACCCTTGCGCAGTGTCGGAAAGCATCGTCGCCTCCTCGCCTGACCGTGAGTCGCAGGCGCGCACCCCACAGGTCGTCATCGATGACGCCGAGATCTTCGCGGCGCACGAGGGCGGAAAACTCTCCGTCGGCATGAATTCGCCGCTGGACACCCAGCGCGCGTTGTCGATCGCCTACACGCCGGGGGTGGCTCAGGTCAGCCGCGCGATCGCCGCCGACCACACCCTCGCCGCGAAGTACACGTGGGCCAGCAGGCTGGTCGCCGTCGTCAGCGACGGCAGCGCGGTTCTCGGCCTCGGCGACATCGGTCCCGCCGCGTCGCTACCGGTGATGGAGGGCAAGAGCGCACTGTTCAAGACGTTCGGCGGGCTCGACTCGATCCCGATCGTGCTGGACACCAAGGATCCCGACGAGATCGTCGAGACCCTGATCCGGCTGCGCCCGACATTCGGCGCGGTCAACCTCGAGGACATCTCCGCCCCGCGCTGCTTCGAGATCGAGCGCCGGGTGATCGAGGCGCTGGACTGCCCGGTCATGCACGACGACCAGCACGGCACCGCCATCGTGGTGCTGGGCGCGCTCCTCGGCGCGGTCCAGGTGCTCGGCCGCGACATGCACGCCCTCAAGGTGGTCATCTCCGGCGCCGGCGCCGCGGGGGTGGCCTGCGCGAACATCCTGATCGCCGCGGGCATCCGCGACATCGTCGTGCTGGACTCCAAGGGCATCGTGCACAGCGGGCGCGACGACCTCAACACCTTCAAGGCCGAACTGGCAGCGAGCACCAATCCGCGGAATCTGACCGGCGGCATCGCCGAGGCCGTCAACGGGGCCGACATGTTCCTCGGCCTTTCGGCCGGGGTGGTGCCCGAGGAGATCATCGCCACGATGGCGCCCAAGGGCATCGTGTTCGCCCTGTCGAACCCGGATCCGGAGATCCACCCCGACGCCGCCCGCAGGCACGCGGCGGTGGTGGCGACGGGGCGCAGCGACTTCCCGAACCAGATCAACAACGTGCTGGCGTTCCCCGGTGTGTTCCGCGGTGCGCTCGACGCCGGCGCCCGCCGCATCACCGAGAAGATGAAGGTCGCCGCCGCCGAGGCCATCTTCTCCGTGGTCGGCGACGACCTGGCCGTCGACCACATCGTCCCGAGCGCGCTCGACCCGCGGGTCGGGCCCGCGGTGGCCGAAGCGGTGGCCGCGGCGTCGCAGGCCTGAGCCGACGATGCGCCGGCTGGGGTTGGCGCTCGTCGCACTCGTGCTCAGCGGCTGCGGCGGTCCGCCCGCGCCGCCGCTGATCACGATCGGCTCCTATACCGACACCGAGTCGGTGGTGATCGCGCACCTGTATGCGGCGGCGCTGCGCAACTACGGCACGGCCACCGTGGTGCTGCCGTCGGACGATCCGCTGACTGCGCTGGACGCCGCCGAGGTCGAGGTGGTGCCCGGGCTGACCGGCCGCCTGCTGCAGCGCTTCGAACCCGGCGCCACCGCCCGTGCGGGCGAGCAGGTGTACCGGCAGCTGCTGGGGGCGCTGCCCGAGGGGGTGGCCGCAGGCGACTACGCGATGTCGGCGCAGGACCGGCCGGCGCTCGCGGTCACCGAGGCGACCGCCGAGGCGCAGGGGGAGCGGCTGTCCGCGCTGACCGGCCGTTGCGCCGAGGTCCGCCCGGGGAGGGTGGCCGGGGTGCAGACGCCGTCGGTGGTGGGCACTTGCCGGCTGTCTGCGCCGCGCGAGTTCCCCGACGAGGCCGCGCTGTGGACGGCGCTGCGGGGTGGCCGGGTGAACGCCGCTTGGACCACCACCGCCGCAGCCGCGATCCCGGACGACATCGTGGTGCTGGCGGACCGATCGGCGCTGATCCGGGCCGAGAACGTGGTGCCGCTGTACCGGCGCAACGAACTCGACGAGTCACAGGTGCTGGCGCTCAACGAGGTCGCCGGGGTGCTCGACACCGCGGCGCTGGCGGAGATGCAGCAGGCAGTGGACGACGGGGCCGACCCGGGGCGGGTGGCCGACGACTGGCTGTCCGCCCACCCGCTGCGCGACTGACGTCTGCCCGCGTCCGTGCCTGCCGGGCGTGCGGCTACTTCGGCGGCGGTGGCATCATCCGCGACGTGAAGGCCGCGAACAGCCGCTGGTAGTGCGGCCCGGTGATGCGGACGATCGCGTCGAGCACCTTGGCGTCGTTGCCGATCAGGACGCGGGCCTTGTTCTTGCGCACGCCGTCGAGGATGACCACGGCCGCACGGCGCGGCGACATCGACGCCAGCTTCTTGTCGAAGACATTCGCCAACTGCTCGGCGTCGAGTCCTTCGGCCGCGGTGGCGTTGCGCGCGATCGCGGTCTTGATGCCGCCGGGGTGCACGGTCGTCACCTTGACCGGATGCTGGGCCAGGATCATCTCCTGCCGCAGCGCCTCGGTGAATCCGCGGACCGCGAACTTGGCGGCGTTGTAGGCGGCCTGGCCGGGCACCGAGAACAGCCCGAACACGCTCGAGACGTTCACCACGTGGCCGTCACCGGACTCGATGAGGTGCGGCAGGAACGCCTTGGTGCCGTTCACGACGCCCCAGAAATCGACGTCCATCACCCGTTCGATGTCCTTGTACTGGCTGACCACCACGTCACCGGTGAAGGCGATCCCGGCGTTGTTGTAGATCTGGTTGACCTTGCCGAAGTGGTTCTTGACCTCGTCGGCGTAGAGGTGGAACGCCGCGCGCTCGGTGACGTTGAGGCGGTCGGCCTTCACCGATGCCCCGATGGCCCTCAGCCGCTCCTCGGTGGCGGCCAGCCCCTCGGTGTCGACGTCGCTGATCGCCAGCTTGGCTCCCGAGCGGGCCAGTTCGATGGCCAGCGCCTGGCCGATGCCCGATCCAGCTCCGGTCACCACGGCGACCTTTCCGGCGAAGCCGTCCATGTGTGCACTCCTCTTGTCGTTGCCTCGGGACGAGGTTAGTCGGTACCCGCGGTACCACTCCCGCGGGGGCGAGGCGTAACGGCGCCGCCGCCGGCCGCGATGCCAAGTCATGCAGCGAAACAAGCGCAACCACCGCGTGGCGGCCGCCGCGCTCGCCGTGACGGCAGGCGTGTTCGGCGCCGCCCTGTCGGTCGGGGCGGCTCCCGCCCAGGCCGATCCCGCCACCGATGTGTTCCTCGACAGCCTCGGCGGTCCGGGGCTCTCGGGGATCGACCCGGCGACCGCGACTCAGGTCGGCCAGCAGATCTGCCCGATGCTCGTCGAGCCCGGCCAGAATGCGGCCAACGTCGCCGGCGAGGTGTCCGACGCGCTCGGCCGCCCGCTCGGCCCGGCCACGATGTTCACCGGCCTGGCGATCTCGGCGTTCTGCCCGGGCGCGATGGCGTCGCTGGCCAACGGCCAGACCCCGTTCCCGCTGCCGATGATGGGCTTCTGAAGTCTCGAAAGCGAAGTCAGGGTCGTGGTCCGCTACGGATCACGACCCTGACTGCTCTCTGGTGAACCAGAACTACGGGGCGAAGGCCTCGTCGAGGATCTCCTGCTGCTCGACCGCGTGCACCTTCGACGACCCGGACGACGGCGCCGACATGGCCCGCCGCGACACCCGCTTGATGCCGGTGAAGTAGTCCGGCAGCAACTCGGGCAGGATCAGGCCGAACGACGGCCACGCACCCTGGTTGGCCGGCTCCTCCTGCACCCAGAACTTCTCCTCGACGTTCGGGTACATGTCGAGCGTCTCGGCGAGTCGCCGCCGCGGCAGCGGCGCCAACTGCTCGACGCGCACGATCGCGACGTCGTCGCGGTTCTCCTTGGCCTTGCGGGCTGCCAGCTCGTAGTAGATCTTGCCGCTGGTCAGCAGCACCCGCTTGACCTTCGACCGGTCGCCGTCGCCATCGGTGTAGGTCGGCTCCTCCAACACCGAGCGGAACTTGCCCTCGGTGAACTCGCGCAGATCGCTGACCGCGGCCTTGTTGCGCAGCATCGACTTCGGCGTGAAGACGATCAGCGGCCGCTGGATGCCGTCCATGCCGTGCCTGCGCAACAGGTGGAAGTAGCTCGCCGGGGTCGACGGCACGGCGATGGTCATCGAGCCCTCGGCCCACAGCTGCAGGAACCGCTCGATGCGGCCCGACGTGTGGTCGGGACCCTGCCCCTCGTGGCCGTGCGGCAGCAGCAGCACCACGTCGGAGAGCTGACCCCACTTGGCCTCACCGGAGCTGATGAACTCGTCGATGATCGATTGCGCGCCGTTGACGAAGTCGCCGAACTGCGCCTCCCACAGCACCATTGCGTCGGGGTTGCCGACCGAGTAGCCGTACTCGAAGCCGACCGCCGCGAACTCCGACAGCGCCGAGTCGTACACCAGGAACTTGCCGCCGGTGGGCGTGCCGTCCGGGTTGGTCGCCAGCATCTGCAGCGGCGTGTACTCCTGCCCGGTCTTGCGGTCGATGATCACCGAGTGGCGCTGGGTGAACGTGCCGCGTCGGGTGTCCTGACCGGACAGCCGCACCAGCTTGCCCTCGGCGATCATCGAGCCGAGCGCGAGCAGTTCGGCGAAGGCCCAGTCGACCTTGCCCTCGTAGGCCATCTCGCGGCGCTTCTCCAGCACCGGCTTGACCCGTGGGTGCACGGTGAAGCCGTCGGGGACGTTGAGGAACGCGTCGCCGATGCGGGCCAGCTCCGCCTTGTCGACCGCGGTCGCCAGCTTCGCGGGCAGCACCTGGTCGGCCTCGACGGACTCACTGGGCGCGATGTCGTGCTTCTCGAGTTCGCGGACCTCGTTGAACACCCGCTCGAGCTGGCCCTGGTAATCGCGCAGGGCGTCCTCGGCTTCCTTCATCGAGATGTCGCCGCGGCCGATCAGCGCCTCGGTGTAGGTCTTGCGGACCCCGCGCTTGGTGTCGATCACGTCGTACATGCCGGGCTGCGTCATCGACGGGTCGTCGCCCTCGTTGTGCCCGCGGCGGCGGTAGCACAGCATGTCGATCACGACGTCCTTCTTGAACTTCTGCCGGAAGTCGACGGCGAGCTTGGCCACCCACGCGGCGGCCTCGGGATCGTCGCCGTTGACGTGGAAGATCGGCGCACCGATCATCTTCGCCACGTCGGTGCAGTACTCCGACGACTTCGAGTCGTGCGGCGAGGTGGTGAATCCGATCTGGTTGTTGACGATGATGTGGATAGTCCCGCCGGTGCGGTAGCCGCGCAGCAGCGCCAGGTTCAGTGTCTCGGCGACCACGCCCTGGCCGGCGAACGCCGCGTCGCCGTGCAGCATCATCGGCACGACGGTGAACGCGTCGTCGCCGTCACCCTTGTCGAGCAGGTCCTGCTTGGCGCGCACCAGGCCCTCGAGAACCGGGTCGACGGCCTCCAGGTGTGACGGGTTGGCGGTCAGCGACACCGCGATGTCGTTGTCGCCGAACATCTGCAGGTAGATCCCGGTCGAGCCGAGGTGGTACTTGACGTCGCCGGAGCCGTGCGCCTGCGACGGGTTCAGGTTGCCCTCGAACTCGCTGAAGATCTGCGAGTAGGGCTTGCCGACGATGTTGGCCAGCACGTTGAGCCTGCCGCGGTGCGGCATGCCGATGACGACCTCGTCGAGGCCGTGCTCGGCGCACTGGTCGATGGCGGCGTCCATCATCGGGATGACGGTCTCGGCGCCCTCCAGGGAGAACCGCTTCTGCCCGACGTACTTGGTCTGCAGGAACGTCTCGAAGGCCTCGGCCGCGTTGAGCTTGCTCAGGATGTACTTCTGCTCGGCGACGGTCGGCTTCTCGTGCTTGACCTCGACGCGCTCCTGGATCCACGTCTGTTGCTCGGGCTCGAGGATGTGGGTGTACTCGACGCCCACGTGGCGGCAGTAGGAGTCCCGCAGCAGGCCGAGCACGTCGCGCAGCTTCTTGCGCTCGGCGCCGGCGAAGCCGCCGACCTTGAACTCGCGGTCGAGGTCCCACAGCGTCAGGCCGTGGCTGTTGACGTCGAGGTCCGGATGGCTGCGGAACCGGTTCTTGTCCAGCCGCAGCGGGTCGATGTCGGCCATCAGGTGACCGCGGTTGCGGTACGCCGCGATCAGCTCGATCACCCTGGCGTTCTTGTCCTCGATCGGATCGGGGTTGTCGATGCGCCAGCGCACCGGCTCGTACGGGATGCCGAGCTCACGGAAGATCTCGTCGAAGAACTCGTCGGACAGCAGCAGCTGGTGCACCGTGCGCAGGAAGTCGCCGGACTCCGCGCCCTGGATGATGCGGTGGTCGTAGGTGGACGTCAGCGTGATGAGCTTGCCGACGCCCATGTCGTTGATGCGTTCCTCGCTGGCGCCCTGGAACTCGGCGGGGTACTCCATCGCGCCGACGCCGATGATGGCGCCCTGGTTGCGCATCAGCCGCGGCACCGAGTGCACGGTGCCGATGGTGCCCGGATTGGTCAGCGAGATCGTGACGCCGGAGAAGTCCTCGGCGGTCAGCTTGCCGTCGCGGGCGCGCCGCACGATGTCCTCGTAGGCGGCGATGAACTGGCCGAACGCCAGCGACTCGGACTTCTTGATGGCCGCGACCACGAGTTGACGGTTGCCGTCCTTGCCGGGCAGGTCGATCGCCAGACCGAGGTTGGTGTGGGCGGGCGTGACGGCGTTGGGCTTGCCGTCGACCTCGGCGAAGTGCCGGTTCATGCTCGGGAACTTGTTGACGGCCTGCACGATCGCGTACCCGATCAGGTGGGTGAACGAGATCTTGCCGCCGCGGGTGCGCTTGAGGTGGTTGTTGATGACGACGCGGTTGTCGATCATCAGCTTCGCGGGGATGGCGCGCACGCTGGTGGCGGTCGGCACCTCCAGCGAGGCGGACATGTTCTTGGCGACGGCCGCGGCGGCGCCGCGCAGCACCTGGTTCTCGTCGGAGTCGGCGTCACTCGAGGCGGCCTTCGGCTTGGCGGCCGGCGCCTTGTCGTTCTTGTCGTCGTTCTTGTCGCTCTTCTCGGCGGGCTTGTCGTTCTTGGCGGCAGGCTTCTGGGAGGACTTGTCGGCAGGCTTCTCGGAGGACTTCTCGGAGGACTTCTCGGCGGGCTTCTCGGCGGGCTTGGCCGGTGCCGGCTTGTCGTCCTTGGCGGGTGCCGATCCCGATTTCGCGGTGCCGTTGGCGGCGGCCTTGTCAGCTGATGTGTCAGCCGACTTGTCGGCCGATTTGGCCTGCGGCGGCGGCGCGGGTGCGGGTTCCGGTGGAGACTTCGGCGACGCGCTGCGGGCCGGTTGGCCGTTACCGGCCCTGGCCGTTGACGAGTCCCCGGTCGGCTCGGGGTTGTAGTCGACCAGGAATTCGTGCCAGCTGGGGTCGACCGACGAGGGATCCTCGCGGAACTTGCGGTACATCTCCTCGACCAACCACTCGTTCTGTCCGAATGGTGAAGGTGAACTGCTCACGGCAGCTACTCGCCTCGATTCCGTCGCCTCGGGCAAGCATTGGCAAGGTGCTCGCCGCTTTCGTGTCCTGGTTTAGCGTCCTCGTGTTCGCGGCCTACGTTGCGGTTACCCGCTCGTCCGCCGCCTAAAGGCTAGCGCTCTGGCATCGGCCGGACCACGTCGATGCACTTATGGTCTTAGTGGTCTCGCGGGGCGCATCGATCTGCGCCGAGTCAGGGCTGCGCGGACGGCAGCACATGCAGCGTCGACGGCCACCGCGGCGGCGGCGCACCGAACGCCTTGCGGGCGTTGTCGACGATCTTGCGGCCCATCATGCGGTTGCCCACACCGCCGACGACCGCGCCGATGCCGACCGGCAGCACCTTGCCGAACGCCAGCGCACCGCGCTTGAGGGTGTAGCGCTTGACGAAGTACTTGAGCAGCCGCGAGTTGAGTTGTGTCACGGCGGGCAGCGGGAGTGTCGCCGCGCCGTCGCTGATCCACCCGCCGCTGGTGCGGCCGGGTCCGATCAGGTCGGCGAGGGCGTGCTTGCTGTCCTCGCCGACCAGGACCGAGAGCACCAGCGCGCGGCGGCGCTCGCGGTGCTCGGCGGGGATGCCGTGCACCTCGGCGACCGCGAGCACGAACACCGACGTCGCCTCGAGGAACAGCACGGTCTCGCCTGCCACCGCCGACATCGCGGTGAGCGTGCCGATGCCGGGGAACGCCGCGGCCGATCCGACGGCTGCGCCGCTGGCCATCACCGCGCCCACGTAGTGCTTCTCCAGCGAGGTGATGATCTCGGCCGGTCCGGCGTCCGGACGGGCTTTGCGCAACCGGTCGACGTAGGCGCGCACCGCAGGCGCCTGCACCCGCGTACTGCCCTCGATGATCTGGGACAGCACCCGCGCGGCGGTGCCAGGACTCTCGGCCGAGCCGTCCGTGGTCGCAGGCAGCTTGGTCTTGCGGGACCGAGCGCTCATTCCGGGCCTCCCCGTGGGCGAACAGTGCGTGAGCCGTGGTTGTCCAGGCTATCGGGTCGACAACGAGCGGCGACCGGCGCGGGTGCCCGGCGGTGATCGCGGTCACGGCCGGGAAGAAAATATTGATATGCGGTGCTAACCAATTGCATGGCATCATCCCCACGCGTGAGCCCGCCTGTGCCAGCAACCCGCGCCTCGCGGCGCGACGCCTCGCCGCGGCGGGTGAAGATGATCCTCGTGCTCGGCGCCCTGGTCGCGCTCGGTCCGCTCACCATCGACATGTACCTGCCCGCCCTGCCCAGCATCGGCGAGGAACTCGGGGTGTCGTCGTCGGTCGTCCAGCTGACCCTGACGGGCACGCTCGCCGGCCTGGCGCTGGGCCAGCTCATCGTCGGCCCGCTGTCGGACTCGCTGGGCCGCCGCCGGCCGCTGATGGTCGGCATCGTGCTGCACATGCTGGCGTCGGTGCTGTGCGTGCTGGCGCCGAACATCGCCGTTCTCGGGGTGGCCCGCGGCCTGCAGGGGATGGGCGCCGCGGCCGCCGCCGTGGTGGCGATCGCCGTCGTGGGTGACCTGTTCTCCGGGTCGGCCGCCGCCACCGTCATGTCGCGGCTGATGCTCGTGCTCGGCGTGGCGCCGGTGCTGGCGCCCTCACTGGGCGCCGCTGTGCTGCTGCACGCCTCCTGGCACTGGGTGTTCCTCGCGCTGGTCCTGCTGGCCGGTCTGCTGCTGCTTCTCGCCGCGCTGGCGCTGCCGGAGACGCTGCCGGTCGCACACCGGCGGCCGCTGCGGGTGCGCGGCATCGCCGCCACCTACGCGGGCCTGCTGCGGGACGCCCGCTTCGTGATCCTGGTGCTGGTCGCCGCGCTCGGGATGTCGGGCCTGTTCGCCTACATCGCCGCCGCTCCGTTCGTGCTGCAGGGCCGCTACGGCGTGGACCAGCAGGACTTCGCGCTGCTGTTCGCCGCGGGCGCGGTGGCGCTGATCGGGGCGACGCAGTTCAACGTCGTGCTGCTGCGCCGGTTCACGCCGCAGACCATCGTCGTGTGGGCGCTGTCCGCGGCGTCCCTGGCCGGAGCGGTGTTCGTGGGGATCACCGTCGCCCAGGTCGGTGGACTGTTCGGCTTCCTGGCGCCGGTGTGGGCGATCCTCGCCGCCATGGGACTGGTGATCCCGAACGCACCCGCCGTGGCGCTGTCGCGGCACTCCGAGGCCGCGGGCACCGCCGCCGCGTTGCTGGGCGCCGCCCAGTTCGGGCTCGGCGCCGCCGTGGCACCGCTGGTCGGTGTGCTCGGCAACGGCGAGTTCGCGCTGGCCGTGGTGATGACGGCGGGCATGGTGATCGCCCTGTTAGCCCTGCTCGCAGTGGGCGCACCGGCTTCTGAAGACGAGGCCGACGCCGAGCGTGAGGCGGTCGCCGAAGCCGTGTGAGCGGCGGCGCAGCGCCGACCCGGACTTGTCGTGCCTGCAGCGGGTACGTAGCGTCGGTGGATCGTTGGTTAGCGAGTCGACGCCATATGTTCTCTTCACCTGCTGCCCGGAGGCCGGGACGTGACGGTGCGGCCATGCCGCGACCGGGCGATGCCGTGACCCCTGACGAGCCGGCGGCCAACCCGTGGCATGCCCTGTGGGCGATGATGATCGGCTTCTTCATGATCCTCGTCGACGCCACCATCGTGGCCGTCGCCAATCCGTCGATCATGCAGAGCCTGCGCACCGACTACGACGCGGTGATCTGGGTGACCAGTGCCTACCTGCTGGCCTACGCCGTGCCCCTGCTGCTCGCGGGCCGGCTCGGCGACCGGTTCGGTCCGCGCAACGTATACCTGGCCGGGCTTGCGGTGTTCACCGTCGCCTCGTTGGGGTGCGGCCTGGCGGGCAGCATCGAGATGCTGATCGCCGCGCGGGTGGTCCAGGGTGTCGGGGCGGCGCTGCTCACCCCGCAGACCCTCTCGACGATCACCCGCATCTTCCCGCCCGAGCGGCGCGGTGTGGCGATGAGCGTGTGGGGAGCCACCGCGGGCGTCGCGACGCTGGTGGGTCCGCTGGCAGGCGGCGTGCTGGTGGACACCCTCGGCTGGCAGTGGATCTTCATCGTCAACGTGCCGGTCGGCGTGGCAGGTCTGCTGCTGGCCGCCCGGTTCGTGCCTGCGCTGCCCACCAGGAAGAACGGCTTCGACATCCCCGGTGTGCTGCTCTCCGGGCTGGGCATGTTCCTCATCGTCTTCGCCCTGCAGGAGGGCCAGTCACACAGCTGGGCGGCGTGGATCTGGGGTTGCGTCGCACTGGGTATCGGCGCGATGGCCGGGTTCGTCTACTGGCAGTCGGTGACCCCGCACGAGCCGCTGATCCCGCTGCAGATCTTCCGGGACCGCGACTTCAGCCTGTCCAACCTCGGCATCGCCACGATCGGCTTCGTCGTCACCGGGATGATCCTGCCGCTGATGTTCTACGCGCAGGCCGTCTGCGGCCTGTCACCCACCCGGGCGGCACTGCTCACCGCGCCGATGGCGATCGCGACCGGGGTGCTGGCGCCGCTCGTCGGGCGCATCGTGGACCGCTCGCACCCGCGGCCGGTGGTCGGGTTCGGCTTCTCCGCGCTTGCCATCGCGCTGACCTGGCTGTCGATCGACATGACGCCGTCCACGCCGATCTGGCGGCTGGTGCTGCCCATCATGCTGATGGGCATCGGCATGGCCTTCATCTGGTCACCGCTGGCCGCCACCGCCACCCGCAACCTGCCGCCGACGCTCGCCGGTGCCGGGTCGGGGGTCTACAACGCCACCCGCCAGGTCGGCTCGGTGCTGGGCAGCGCCGGGATGGCGGCGTTCATGACGTCGCGGATCGGCGCGGAGCTGCCGGGGGGCGGGTCGGCGCCGGTCGGGGAGGGGGCCGTCACGGCGCTGCCGGCGTTCCTGCACGAGCCGTTCGCCGCGGCGATGTCCCAGTCGATCCTGCTGCCCGCGTTCGTGGCGCTCTTCGGGGTGGTGGCCGCACTGTTCCTGCTGGGCTTCGGCGGGCGGTCGGGGCGGACGTCCGGCGCGGCAGGCGAGGTGGATCCCGAGGCGCGCACCGACGTGATGCACGCGGCCGCGCACGCCGACGACATGTACGACGCCTACGACTTCGACGACGACGATTACCTCGAGTACACCGTCGAGTGGGACGACCCGCCGCCCACGCCCGCGCGGCCCGCACCCGTCGCGGACGTCGACGATGCGGTGACCGAACCCCTGGCGTCGCGAGTCGAGCATCCGCTGCCCGCCCCCGCCGAGGTGTGGCACAGCGATCCGGTCGAGTCGTGGCACAGCCTGCTCGCCGCCGACGAACCGGCCGACGAACCGGCCGACGCGCCCGCCGACACAGATCCCGCTCCGGAGCCCGCGTTCATCCCGATGCGGGCCGAATCCGAGCCCGACCCCTGGCGCAACATCCTGGAGGCGTTGATGGCCGACGCTCCGCCGGAGCCGTCGGGCGAAGCAAACGGGCGCGCGCACAACGGTTTCCACGTCGACGAGGAGCAGCGCCTGCAACTGCTGCCGCAGGTCGAGCCGCCGCCCGTCGAGCCGCCTGCGCCGCCGCGCGACCCGTTCCAGACCAACGGCCACCCTCGCGACCGACACGTCGAGGCGCCGCGATCGAACGGGTCCGCCGGCAACGGACGGCACTACCGGCACGACGACCACGACTCAGCCCCACGCGGCCGTCACTCCCGGCCGTGATGCGGCACCGGACGCCTCAGCGGAACAGCACCGCCGCGTTCAGGTAGCCGGTCGGATCGAGCGCCGACTTCAGCGCCCGCATCGTGGAGACGTCGTCCTCGGTGCGCGACATCGTCAGATAGTCGCGCTTGCGTGACCCCACGCCGTGTTCGGAGCTGACGTTGCCGCCGTGTTCAGCGATCAGCGTCATCATCGCCGCGTACAGGTGCCGCTCGGCGGCGGTGTCCACCCGCAGCACATTGAGGTGCAGATTGCCCTCGCCGATGTGGCCGAACAGCACCGGTATCGCGTCGGGAGCGTGCGTGCCCACCAGGTCGGTCGAGGCCGCGGCGAACCCGGCGACCGATTCCAGCGGCAGTGACACGTCGAACTTCAGCGGCGGGCCGTACACGCCGAGTATCTCCAACACCGCCTCGCGCACCCGCCAGAGCCGTTGCTGCGCAACAACGTCCACACCGACGGCGGGTTCTCCGCTGACGTCGATGTCGTCGAACGCCGCCGCGAGCCGCTCGCCGGGATCGTCGGTGCCTGCGAGTTCGACCAGCAGCAGCCACGGCGCGTCCACCGGCGCCGCGACGCCCATCTGCTCGGCGGTCACCGCGCAGGCGCGCCCGTCGATCATCTCGAGCGCCGCGATCCCGTCGAGGTCACGGAACAGGCGGCCGGCGGCGACGAGTGCCGACAGGTCGGTGAACCCGCAGACGGCGGTGATCCGGTGTGCCGGTGTCGGATACAGCCGCAACTCCAGTTCGGTGAGCACACCCAGCGTGCCCTCCGCTCCGACGAAGAGCGACGCCAGGTCATATCCGGTGTTGTCGCTGCGCACCCGGCTGAACCGGCGCAGCAGCGTGCCGTCGGGCAGCGCGACCTCCAGCCCGAGCACCTGCTCGCCCATGTTGCCGTAGCGCACCGTGCGCAGCCCGCCGGCGTTCGTCGACGCCATTCCGCCCACGGTCGCCGAATCGCGGGCCGCCAGGTCGACGCCGAACACCAACCCCGCGGACACGGCGGCCTGCTGCACGGCGCCGAGCGTCACGCCCGCACCCACCCGCAGCCGTCGGTCTGCGACATCGAGTTCGCCTGTCTGCGTGAGCCGTTCGGTGGACAGCAGCACGTCGTCGTGTTCGGGCACGGTGCCCGCGACCAGAGACGTCCGGCCGCCCTGCACGGTGACGTGGGCGCCGGCGTCCCGGCACTCCCGCAGCACCTGTGCCACCTGCGCCGCGTCGCCCGGCCGGACCAGCGCCGCGGCCCGGCCGCGGTATCTGCCGGTGTAGTCCACGCTGCGCCCGGCCAGCAGGTCGGCGTCGGTGCTGACGTACGCCGCGCCGACGACCTCGGACAGCGTGCGGGGCAGCGAGCCGGTCACTGCGATGCCACGGTCAGGAACGCGCCCAGCTCGACGAGCCGGTCGGGGGTGGCGGGCAGGTACTCGGTGAGTGTCTCCGCCCGCACGACGAACGCCGCGTACTTCGCCCGGCTGATCGCCACGTTGAGCCGGTTCCTGTTGAGCAGGAACGAGATTCCGCGCGGAACGTCGTCGATGGATGAGGCCACCATCGACACGAACACCACCGGCGCCTGCTGGCCCTGGAATTTGTCGACGGTGCCTGCCCGCACGCCGTCGAGGCCCGTGGCGTCGAGGTGCCTGCGCAGCAACGTCACCTGCGCGTTGTAGGGCGTGACGATCAGCACGTCGTGCTGGTCCAGCGGGCGGGTACCGTCCTCGTCCGACCACGCCGAGCCGATCAGTCGCCAGATCTCGGTGAGGATCGCCGCGGCTTCCTCCGGACTCTCGGTCGCATTGCCGTCGTGGCGCACGGGCAGCACCCGCACGCCCGGTGCCAGACCCTCGAGCCGACGGGCCGCGGTCACGGCCTCGAACGAACGCAGCCGCCCGTCGTAGGACAGCCGCGACACCGCCGTGCACACGTCGGGATGCATGCGGTACGAGCGGTCGAGGAAGTAACCGAGCTCGGCGGGCAGCGTCTGCGCGTCGGCGACCAGCCAGCCCAGGGCCGAGCAGTCGACGGGCTCGGGATGGGTGCCCGCACTGACCTGCGGCAGCTGCTGCGGATCGCCCAGCAGCAGCAGATTCGCGGCGGCAGGCGCCACCGCGATGGTGTTGGCCAGGCAGAACTGGCCGGCCTCCTCGATCACCAGCAGGTCGAGGCAGCCGCGGGGAACCCGGGAGTCATTGGCGAAATCCCATGCGGTGCCGCCGATCACGCAACCGGTGCGGGCGGCGGCGTGCTCGGCGAGGAATGCCGGGAACTTGGCTTCGTCGAGCACCGTCCAGCCGGGGTCGGCGCCGCCCTTCTTCTTGGCGACGTGGACGGCGTCCACACCCGCGGCCAGCACATCGCGGAACAGGTTCTCCACCACGGCGTGCGACTGCGCCACCACACCGACGCGCCAGCGGTGGTCGTTGACCAGCCGCGTGACGATCGCCGCCGCGGTGAAGGTCTTGCCGGTACCCGGCGGACCGTGCACGGCCAGATACGACGAGTCCAGGTCGAGCAGCGCGGCGGTGATCGCCTCGGCGGCGCCGGCGTCGGTGCCGGGCAGCGGATCCCCGGAGCGGGTGCGCGGCGGCCTGCGCAGCAGGATGTCGACGACGGCGTTGACCGGCAGCCGCGGCAGCCCGGCGGCCAGTGCCGTCGCCGTGGTCTCGATCGAATCCTGCAGCGCTGTCGTGCGGATGGGCGGGCCTGGGGTCAACGCGAAGGGCAGTGCGTCGAACGTGCCGCCGCCCTTCGGTTCCCGCTCGATCACCAGCACCTCGGTTGGCGCCTCGGGGTCGTCGCACGCCTCCACCCGCACCGGGGCGAACGCCCGCCGGTCGGGATCGTCGGACAGTCCGGCGGGCGCGGGGGGTTCGTAGAGGGCGTACATCTCGCGGCCGAGCCCGCCGGCGGCGACCGACCCGGTCAGCGTCAACCAGCGCTGCGGCTTGCGCGCCCGCGGCGGGGTGTGCCAGTCGGTGTGCACCTCGGCGTGCTCGGCGAGGAAGACGTCGGTGGTGTCGGCCCACTCGTCGACCGGGTTGTTGAGCCGGTCGAAATGCGCCCACCAGTACGGCTTGTCCTCCCGGCGGTGGTATCCGCGGGCGGCGGCGACCATCGCGACCGCGGACTGCTCGGGGGTGCGCAGAGCGGCGTCGTCGCCGACGAATCGGGCCAGCCGGCGGGCCAGATGGTCATCGGGGTCCACCGTCGCGCCGTCGGTGACCGGCTGGGGCCCGCGCGGCGGCACCGCACAGTCGATGGCACGGCAGATCAGCCAGTCCCGCAGCTTGCGGGTGGACGTGCAGTCGTAGCGGTTGTATTCCTCGATCTCCTTGAGCACCACCGCGGCCTCGTCGTCGCGCCCTTCGGCGCGCAGCTCGCAGTAGCGGGCGTACTGCGTGATGGAGTCGGTCGCGGTGGTGACGTCACCGCTGCGCAGCTGGGCGCCCATGTACAGCGGCTCCAGCGACTTGAGGCTGTAGTTCTCGGTGCCCACCCGGATGCTCTTGCGCACCAACGGGTAGAGATCGACGAGCACGCCGCTGCGCAGCAGGTCGTCCACCTCGTCCTCGCCGACGCCGTAGCGGCCGGCCAGCCGCAGCAGCGCCGTCTTCTCGTAGGCGGCGTAGTGGTAGACGTGCATCCCGGGGTGGCGCTTGCGGCGCTTGCGCACCACTGCGAGGAAGTCCAGCAGCGCCCGGCGCTCCTGCCCGCGGTCGTGCGCCCACAGCGGGGTGAACGTGTCGGCGGTGTCGAGGACGCCGAAGAGGTACTCGATACCCCATTCGCGGCCGTCGGCCGTCCAGAGCGGATCGCCCTCGAAGTCGAAGAACAGGTCGCCGCGATCGGGTTCGGGCAGCGCCATCAGCGGCTGCGGATCAGCGATCTCGTAGGGCGGCTTGCCGTCGATCCGGGCGGTGGTCTGCAACCGCGCCTGCGCACTCAGCGCCGTGTCGGCGCGGGCCGGGAGCTCGAGCACCGGACCGTGATGGCCGGCCAGCTCGGCGACGGTGGTGATGCCTGCGTCGATCAGGCGGGCGCGCTGGCTGACCCGCATGCCGGCGACCAGCAGCAGGTCGTCGTGCGCCCGCACCTGGGCGGTGCACTCGGGGCAGCGGAAGCAGGCCCGCACCTCGGTGTCCTCCCACGACACGGCGGCGTCGCCGGCGAGATGGCGGTCGAGCAGGCGCTGCAGCGCGGCGCGCCGCGGCCGGTACACCGGCAGCAGTTCGTCGACCGCGTACCGGGCCACCGCACCGTCGCCGAGCACCAGTTCGACCTCGGGCGCCACCTCGATGCCCGCGGCGGTCAGTGTCTCGGCATAGGCGGCCAACTGCAGCAGGGCCTCGACCTTCACCGAGCGGGCCAGCTTCGTGTCCCGCAACCGGTAGCGGCCGTCGTCGTCGAGGAGCAGGAAGTCGGCGAACCCGGCGAAGCGACCGTCGAACATGGCGGCCTGGTAGATGACCGGGGCCCGCCGCTCGACCGCGCTGCGGGTGGCCTCGGCCGCGGCCGTCAGCCCGGCGATGGTGTACCGCGGACGGCCGATGACGGTGACCGTCGCGTCGGCCGTCGCGCGGATGGCATCGAGGTGCCGCTGCTCGTGGTCGTCACCGAGTTGCGCAGTGCGCGCGAGCAATTCGTCTTCGGCGGCGACGGCGGGCCCGCGGCTCAGCCGGGCGTCGAACGAGCGCAGCAGCGCGTACTCGCAGCGGGCGGCCGCGGCGAGGTCGGAGGCGCTGTAGACGACCAGTGGTCCGGACGTGGCGCCCGGGCCGTCGTCGTCGATGACGAACACGAGGGCAATGCTAGGGGAGCGGGCCGACAGCAAGACCCCACGCCGAGTCTGCGGTGAGAGCGCGTCACCCACCTGATCGGCGCTCCCACCGCAGTGTCGCGGCCCGGGTGTACCTCGGGTTACCTCTGCGGGCCGCGGCCGTAGCCCTGCTGCGGGTAGTCGCCGTAGCCCTGCGGCGGCGCCTGGTGCTGCGGCGGCGGGGGATAGGACGCGCCGCCCTGACCCTGCGGGTAAGGCTGCTGCCCTGGGGCCGTCGGCGTGGGACCGGTGGGCGTCGGGCCCGAGGGCGCAGCGCTGTAGGCAGGCAGCTGCTGGGTCGGCTGCTGGACGCCTGCCGAACCGCCCGACGAGCGCCGGTCCAGGTGCTCGCGCATGTTGCGGCCCTCGCGCTCGGCCTTGTCGAGGTAGTCCTCCCAGCGCTGTTGCATCGGCTTGATCAGGCCGCCCCCGACGCCGACCACGAGGATCCCGCCGATGGTGCCGAGGATCGCGACGAGCACGGGCAGCGTCACGGTGAGCGCGATACCGACCTGGTTCAGCGCCGCGATGATCCCGAGCCCGAGGATGAAGATGCTGGCGATGTTGGCGAGCATCCGCCCGTAGGACAGGCCGCCGAGCGCGTTCGACACGATGTCGCGGACGGCCGCGGCGATCGCGGCCGCCACGACGACGATGATGAGCGCGACCAGCAGCTTGGGCAGGAAGGCGATGACTCCCGCCAGCAGGTCGCTGATCGGGTTGGAGCCGAACACCCCGAACGCCAGCTGCAGGACGAACAGCAGCAGTGCGTAATAGACGATCTTGCTGACGATGGTCGAGGCGTCGTAGTTGCTCTGCTGCAGCGCTTTCCTGATGCCGCCGCGCTCGACGGCCCGGTCGAATCCGACCCGCTCGAGCACCTTGTCGATGGCCTTGGCGACGAGCTTCGCCACCAGCCAGCCGACGATGAGGATGACGATGAACGCCAGGAGTTTGGGTGCGAATGTGGCCACCGACCGCCACATGTCTCGGAGTGCGTCCTCCATTGGACCTATCCCTTCACCGGAGTCCCCGAACTATTGACACCGGCGTCATACCCGGGCGGGTGTGATGTAAACCACAACCGCGCTGTGGCTGGTCAGCCGGTGTTGCCGATCAGCTCGACCCCATTGCCGTTCCAGCGGAAGCGCACCACGCTGTCGAGGCCCTCGATGCCGCCGGAGTACCGCAGCGCGACGGTGTCCCCGGTCGACGCGGAGTCCTCGATCCCGTTGAACCCGTAGGTGTCGGGCACCCCGGTCGGGATGAACTTGCCCTGGTGGAACATCACCGCGCGGGTGTTCGGACCTTCGGCGTTGGTGTTGGCCCGCACGATCACCGCGGACAGCTGGGCGCACTCGTTGTAGTTCCCGGCCACCGGCTCCGGACTCCAGGCCTGATTGCTGCGCGGGTCGCGGGGCAGTTCGGACACCGCCTTGGCGATCTCGGGCGCCGCGAGGTTGACCGCGCACGGGTCGACGGGGCCCGCTGTCGCGGCGGTCGACGGGCCCATGGTCGGCCGGACGGCGGGCGGCGGTGCCGCGCTCGGGGCCGCTGTCGCGGCCTCGGGTGTCTTGGACGCCGTCGAATCGCCCGATCCGCACCCGACGACGACCAGCGCCAGGGCCGCGACCGGTGTCACGAGCCACTTCACACCAGGCACCGTACCGGCCGGCTCGCGACTCGCCGGGGAGGTCATGCGGGGCGCGTCAGCGCACTGCGCACCTGATCGATCTGTTCGTGGGCGAAGTTGACCATCTCGTTCGTCGAGGTGGTCGCCCCGGCGTGCGCCAGCGATGCGTACCGCGTCTCGCCGAGAGCCTCCTGCAGATGCTCGAGTGCGTCCTGGATCTCCGGGAACACCGCGGTCGCGAACGGACTGGCCGCGAAGCCGGCGAGGCGCGCCGCCGGTTCGTAGCGCCCGATCCGATCGAAGAGGTAGGCGAGTATCGCCAGCCGGCGGCTCGCGACGATCCTGTTCGCGGCGTCACCCTGGTTGCCGATGGCCATCGCGACGTGGTCGAGCGCCGTCATGGTGTCGCCGTGGGTGGCCTCCACGATCGCCATGTTGACCGCCAGGTGCGATTCGTTGGTGCGGTTGCCGCTCTCCCTGGCGATCGTCAGGCCGCGGCGCATCGCGTCGAGGGCGCGGATGTGATCGACGCTTCTGAACGCGCGGCCGTAGGCGAACAGCGCGAAAGACATCATGTGCGGATTGCCCGTGCCTTCCGCCGTTTCCAGCAGGCCTTCGGTGGCCGCCGTCGCCTCCTCGACCGTTCCGAGGTTCCACAACGCCATCACCAGGCAGGCCCGCACCAGGCCGTGGGAATCGGGGTGGCGGGCCAGCCGGCTGCGGCACCACGCGGCGGCGCGGTCGGGTTCGCCGATCGCCAGGAGGGGACCGGCGAGCCAGCCCTCGAGACCGAAGGCCATTCCCGGGCTGTCGCCGATCGCGAGCTGTCCCCACTCGCTGTAGCGGACAGCGTCTTCGAAGCGGCCGGGCCACATGGACAGCGCCGACGCGACGCAGAGTGCGGCGAGTCGGGGATGGTCCGTGTCTCGCGCCGGCTCGACGAGTTCCTCGGCCCACGCGATCGCCTCGAAGTTCTCCACCATGTATCCGAGCGGCGCGCAGCTGCAGGCGATCGCGGCGGCCGCCTCGATGTCACCGCTGTCCGCGGCGCACCGGAACGCGGTGCGCAGGTTCGCCCACTCGGCATCCAGCCAGGCGTAGGCCTCCCGCTGGCGCGGGCCGTCCCACAGAGTCAGCAGATCGTGTTCGCAGCCTGCGAAGTGCCGTGAGTGAGCCGATCTCGTCGCGGCGGCGTCGCCATCGGCGGCGAGTTGCTCCTCACTGAACTCGCGGATGGTCTCGAGCATCGAGTACCGCGTCGCGCCCGCGCGCTGATCGGCGCTGAGCAGCGATTTGCGCACCAGGGCGTCGAGGACGTCCAGCACCGCGACCTCGTCGTCGCAGCCGGGTCCGGCGACGGCGCACGCGCTCGTCAGCGTGAAGCCGCCGACGAATACCGAACACCTCGTCAACATCGCCTTCTCGCGATCGTCGAGGAGTTCGTAGGACCAGCCGACGGCGTGCCGGAGCGTCTGGTGCCGCTGCAGCCCGCGCCGCGTACCGGTGAGCAGCCGGAAGCGCTGGTCGAGATGGTCGCGGATGTCCATCGCCGACATCGACGCCATCCGTGACGCCGCGAGTTCGATGGCCAGCGGTATGCCGTCGAGGCGGCGGCAGATCTCGAGTACGGCGTCGGCTGTTCGCTGGTCCTGCATCGAGAAGCGCTGTGACGCGGCGTCGGCGCGCTCGACGAACAGGGTCACCGCAGCGGAGTCGGTTCCGGCGACCGCGAGGGACGGCACGGTGCGGACGCGTTCCTCGGCAAGGCCGAGGCCTTCCCGGCTGGTCGTGATGATCTTCACCGTCGCCGAGTGCGCGACGACGACGTCGATCAAAGCCGCGGACGCCTCGAGGAGGTGCTCGCAGTTGTCGAACACGAGCAGTTGGTTCCGGTCCTGGAGCGCGGCGCCGATGGTGTCGACCAGACTTTCGCCCGGCTCCTGGGTGATGCCCAGCACGGTGGCGACCGCGTCGGGCACCGCGGCCGGGTCGGCCACCGCGGCCAGTTCGATCACCCAGACGCCGTCGGGCATCTCGTTCTCGAGCCGCGCCGCGACGGCTAGCGCCAGCCGGGTCTTGCCGACACCGCCGACGCCGGTCAGCGTGACCAACTGGTGACTGCGCACGGTGTCGGTGATCTCGGCGAGGTCCGCGTCGCGGCCGACCAGCTTGGCCACCTGCGGACGCAGATTCCCCGGTGTCGGGCCGCCGGCCCGCAGCGGCGGGAACGTCGCCTGCAGGCCGTCGGCGCAGACCTGGAAGATCGTCACCGGGACGGGGACGTCGCGCAGGCGGCGCGGCCCGAGGCGGATGAGTTCGACGTCGCCGATCAGGGCCGCCGTGGTTTCGGCGAGCAGGATCTGGCCACCGTGACCGGCGGCCATCACTCTTGCGACCCGATTGAGCACGACACCGAAGTAGTCCTGGCCGCGCCGCTCGGCCTCGCCGGTGGCGATGCCCATCCGCACGGGCAACTCGAGTGCCCGCTGCGCCGCCACCGCCGCGTCGACTGCCGCACGCGGTGAGGCGAACGCGGCGCAGACACCGTCGCCGGTGTGCTTGAACAGCCAGCCGCCATGCGAGTCGATCACCTGCCGCAACGATTCGTCGTGCTCGGCCAGGGCGACTCGCATCCTGCCTGCGTCGGCCTCCCACCGACGCGTCGAACCCTCGATGTCGGTGAAGAGGAACGTCACGATTCCCGAGGGCCCCACCGGAGCGGACACCCACGCAGGATGTCACGTCGCAGACCTGGCGGGTCGAAAGTCATCGAACATGCGCGCTGGGCGACCGGCGTGCTTCGGCGCATTAGACTTGCCTCGCTATGACGCCGCCTGAGCCGGAAGAATCCGGAGCCGAACCTTCCTTCGCTGACCTGCACATTCACCCTGAGGTGCTGCGGGCAGTCGCTGACGTCGGCTATGAGTCGCCGTCGCCCATCCAAGCCGCCACGATCCCGGCCATGCTGGCGGGGTCAGACGTCGTCGGCCTGGCGCAGACGGGCACCGGCAAGACCGCGGCATTCGCCATTCCGATCCTGTCGAAGATCGACACCTCGAGCCGCACCACGCAGGCGCTGGTGCTGGCGCCGACGCGCGAGCTGGCACTGCAGGTCGCCGAGGCGTTCAGCCGGTACGGCGCTCACCTGAAGGTCAACGTTCTGCCGATCTACGGCGGCTCGCCGTACGGTCCCCAGATGGCCGGCCTCAAGCGCGGCGCGCAGGTCGTCGTCGGAACGCCGGGCCGGGTCATCGACCACCTCGAGAAGCGCACTCTCGACCTGTCGCACCTCGACTACCTGGTCCTCGACGAGGCCGACGAGATGCTGCAGATGGGCTTCGCCGAGGACGTCGAACGCATCCTCTCCGACACCCCGGAGTACAAGCAGGTGGCGCTGTTCTCGGCCACCATGCCGCCTGCCATCCGCAAGATCACCAACAAGTACCTGCACGACCCGGTTCAGGTGAAGGTCGAATCCAAGACCGCGACCGCCGACAACATCACCCAGCGCTACATCCAGGTCTCCGGACATCGCAAGATGGACGCGCTCACCCGGTTGCTCGAGGTCGAACCGTTCGAGGCGATGATCGTGTTCGTCCGGACCAAGCAGGCCACCGAGGAGGTCGCCGAGAAACTGCGCGCCCGCGGGTTCTCCGCGATGGCCATCAACGGCGACATCGCGCAGGCCCAGCGTGAGCGCACCATCGCCTCGCTCAAGGACGGCAAGCTCGACATCCTCATCGCCACCGACGTCGCCGCCCGCGGCCTCGACGTCGAGCGCATCTCACACGTGTTGAACTACGACATCCCGCACGACCCCGAGTCCTATGTGCACCGCATCGGCCGCACCGGCCGGGCGGGCCGCTCGGGCACCGCGCTGTTGTTCGTCACCCCGCGCGAGCGCCACCTGCTCAGCTCGATCGAACGCGTCACCCGGCAGAAGCTCGTCGAGTCCCCGCTGCCGTCGGTCGACGACGTCAATGCCCAACGCGTGGAGAAGTTCCGGGACTCCATCAGCGAATCGCTCAATGCTCCCGAGCTCAGCCTGTTCCGCCGCCTCATCGAGGACTACGAGCGGGACAACAACGTCCCACTGGCCGACATCGCGGCGGCGCTTGCGGTGCAGGCCCGCGACGGTGCGGAGTTCCTGATGGTCGAGCCGCCGCCGGAGAAGAAGCGGGAACGCGACGAACGTCCCCGCAAGGAACGCGGTGAGGGCAGGCCGCGCGAACGGCGCAGCGATCTCGCGCTGTACCGCATCGCAGTGGGCAAGCGGCACAAGGTGATGCCCGGCGCGATCGTCGGCGCCATCGCGAACGAGGGCGGGCTCAACCGCAGCGACTTCGGTCACATCACCATCAAGCCCGACCACTCGTTGGTCGAGCTGCCGGCGAACCTGCCGAAGCAGACGTTGAAGGCCTTGGAGAAGACCCGGATTCAGGGTCAACTCATCCACCTCGAACCCGACAGCGGGCCCAAGGCGCACCGCAAGGACAAGTGACCGCACCGCGAGGCGTTCAAGACACCGGGCAGCAGAACGACGCCCAAGGCGGGCTCGAGTCCGTCAGCGCCGCCGAGCGGGTCGCCTCGCTCACCGGTGTGCGGGCAGTCGCCGCCTTGCTGGTCGTGCTCACCCATGCCGCCTACACCACCGGCAAGTACACCCACGGGTACGAGGGGCTCGTCTACGCCCGCATGGAAATCGGCGTCCCGGTCTTCTTCGTGCTGTCGGGTTTCCTGCTCTTCCGGCCGTGGGTGAAAGCCACGGCGACGGAGGCTGATTGGCCGTCGGTGCGCCGGTACGCCTGGCACCGGGTCCGACGGATCATGCCGGCCTACGCGGTGACGGTCATCGCGGCGTATCTCGTCTACCACTGGCGCATGGCCGGGCCGAATCCCGGGCACACCTGGGAGGGGCTCTTCCGCAACCTCACCCTGACGCAGATCTACACCGACCAGTACATGTATTCGTTTCTGCACCAAGGCCTCACCCAGATGTGGAGCCTGGCCGTGGAAGCCGCGTTCTATGTGGTGTTGCCGCTGTTGGCCTGGCTGTTGTTGGCGGTGCTGTGCCGCCGCCGGTGGCGGCCGTGGCTGCTGCTCGGCGGCCTGGTGCTGCTGGGCGCTGTGACGCCCGCCTGGTTGATCTTCGTGCACACCGTCGACGGGTTACCCGACGGGGCGCGTCTGTGGTTGCCGACCTACCTGCTCTGGTTCGTCGGTGGCATGCTGCTCGCGGTCCTTTCCGTGATGGGTGTCCGCTGCTACGCCTTCGCGGTGCTGCCCATCGCGGTGGTGAGTTACTTCATCGCCTCGACACCGCTTGCGGGAGAACCGACGACGTCGCCCTACGCGTTGGCGCCTGCGATGTGGAAGGCGGCCTTCTACGCCGTGATCGCGACGCTCATCGTGGCGCCGGTGGCACTCGGCGACCGGGGGCTGTACTCGAAATTCCTCGCCAGCAGGCCCATGGTGTTCCTGGGCGAGATCTCCTATGAGATCTTCCTGATCCACCTCGTCACCATGGAATTGGTGATGGTCGAGATCTTGGGCTTTCCGATCTACACCGGGTCGATGCCGGCGCTGTCCGTCGGCACGCTGGTGGTGACCATCCCGCTCGCGTGGCTGCTGCACCGCTGCACTCGCGTGCGCCCTGCGCGCTGACGGACGAGCCAACCGGGGACCGACTAAGGGTACCCTTACCTGCATGGCTGATCAGAAGGCGACGCGCGGTTGGCAGGGCACGGTCCTCAAGCTGTTCCGCGCGGGTGACCACGAGTTCACCGTCACCGGCAAGCGGCAGGTCGGCCCGCACTACCTGCGTGTCAGCTTCACCGCAGGCGGCATGTTGGCCGGGCGGCCGACACATCCGACGCAGTGGGTGCGGATGTGGTTCGCCGACGGCGAAAGGCTGCATCAGCGCGGCTACACGCTTGTCGACCCCGACCCGGAAGCCGACACCGTCGACGTCGAATTCGCGTTGCACGAGGGCATTGCGTCGCAGTGGGCCGAAGACGCCGAGCCGGGGGACACCATCGAGGTGACGGTGCTGGGCAGCAATTTCGCCCTGCCCGAACCACGGCCCGCCGGCTACGTGATCGTCGGTGACACCGCGTCGCTGCCGGCGATCAACTCGTTGCTCGACGCCATCGGCGACGCGCCGGCGCGGGTGTTCCTCGAGGCCGGCCACGCCGACGACAGAGAACTGCCGGTGGCGCGCGCCGTCGACATCACCTGGGTGGACCGGGAGAACGCCGGCGCCGGACTGGTCGATGCGGTGACCTCCTCGGCGTTCGACGCCACCGACCACTTCGGCTGGGTCGCCAGCGACAACCGGACCACCCGCGCGGTGGCCAAGGTGCTGCGCGAGGAGTACCGGATTCCGCGCAAGTCGATCAAGGCGCAGGCCTACTGGGTGGCCTGACGGCGAACAGTTCTTTCGGCGGGTCGATTACGGGGCGGCCCGGAGTCGGCGGACATAGGCTGGCCCCCTCGGGCTACAGACACGTGGTCCGTGCCACCCGCGGTGGTGCCTGCGTCGATCGGACATTCATGAACCCTGACCTTCGGCGCGACATCCTGCCGATCCCCGACGTCGCCCATGTCGGTCTCACCACCTACGACGCCAAGGATCCCGACACCAGCTATCCGCCGATCTCCGACGTGCGGCCGCCCGATGGTGCGCCCAACGTGCTGGTCATCCTCATCGACGACGTCGGCTTCGGCGCCAGCAGCGCCTTCGGGGGGCCCTGCGAAACCCCGAACTTCGAGAAGCTCGCGACGGGTGGCCTCAAGTACAACCGCTTTCACACCACAGCCCTGTGCTCACCGACGCGCCAGGCGCTGCTGACCGGACGCAACCACCACTCGGTGGGCATGGGCAATATCACTGAAACCGCCACCGCCGCACCCGGGTACACCTCGGTTCTGCCCAATACCAAGGCACCCTTGGCATTGACCTTGAAGCTCAACGGCTACTCCACCGCGCAGTTCGGCAAGTGCCACGAGGTGCCCGTCTGGCAGACCAGTCCCGCCGGGCCGTTCACCGCATGGCCGACGGGCGGTGGCGGATTCGAGTACTTCTACGGCTTCATCGGTGGCGAGAACAATCAGTGGGACCCCGCGCTGTATCAGGGCACCACGCCGATCGAGCCGCCGAAGACCGCGGCCGAGGGCTATCACCTCACCGAGGACCTGACCGACAAGGCGATCAACTGGGCACGTCAGCAGAAGGCCCTGCTTCCGGACAAGCCGTTCTTCATGTACTTCGCACCAGGCGCCACCCACGCTCCGCACCATGTGCCGGCCGAGTGGATCGAACGGTATCGTGGCAAATTCGCCCACGGCTGGGATCGCCAGCGGGAGATCACCTTCGAACGACAGAAGGAACTCGGTGTCATCCCGCCGGACGCCGCGCTCACCCCACGCGATCCGGAGATCCCAGCGTGGGACGACATGGACCCGGCGCTGAAACCCGTCCTCGAGCGCGAGATGGAGGTGTACGCCGCCTTCCTGGAGCACACCGATCACCACGTCGGCCGACTGCTCGACTCGCTCGGGCCCGTCCTCGAGGACACCCTGGTCTACCTGATCATCGGCGACAACGGAGCGTCGGCCGAAGGCACGTTGCAGGGTTCGTTCAACGAGATGGCCAACTTCAACGGCATGGCGGCAATCGAGACCCCCGAGTTCCTGATGTCGAAGATCGACGAGTTCGGCGGCGAGGGCTCCTACGGGCATTACGCCGTCGGGTGGGCGTGGGCGATGGACACGCCGTATCAGTGGACCAAGCAGGTGGCGTCGCACTGGGGCGGCACCCGCAACGGCACCATCGTGCACTGGCCGAAGGGGATCGAGGACAAGGGTGGACACCGCAACCAGTTCAGCCACGTCATCGACTTCGCGCCGACCGTGCTCGAAGCGGCGGGGATCCCGGCGCCGACGATCGTCAACGGTGTCCTGCAGAGTCCGTACGAGGGCACCAGCATGGTGTACAGCTTCAACGAGGCCGACGCGCCCGAACGACATCAGACGCAGTACTTCGAGATGTTCTGCAACCGCGGCATCTATCACAAGGGCTGGAGCGCGGTGACCAAACATCGCACGCCCTGGGCAATGGGCGGGGCCGTCATGCCCGCCTTCGATGAAGACGTGTGGGAGCTCTACGACGGCAACGTCGACTGGACACAGGCAAACGACCTCTCGGAGCAGAACCCGGACAAACTCCACGAGCTGCAACGGCTCTGGTTGATCGAGGCGGTCAAGTACAACGTGCTGCCGCTCGACGATCGCCAGATCGAGCGCATCAACCCCACGTTGGCCGGTAGACCGTCCTTGATCAAGGGCAACAGTCAGATGCTCTTTCCGGGCATGGGCCGGTTGTCGGAGAACAGCGTCGTCGACATCAAGAACAAGTCGTTCGCCGTCACCTCCGAAGTGGAGGTCCCCGACGGCGGCGCCGGCGGTGTGATCATCGCCCAGGGCGGGCGATTCGGTGGCTGGAGCCTGTATGCCGCGAACGGTCGCGCCAAGTTCCACTACAACGTGCTCGGCATCACGTCATACGACATCGAGGCCGCCGAGCCCATCCCGGCAGGCAGCGTCCAGGTACGGATGGAGTTCGCCTACGACGGTGGCGGGATGGGTCGTGGCGGCGACGTCACGCTGTACTACGACGGCAAGGAGGTCGGCAGGGGACGCGTCGACCAGACGCAGGGCTTCATCTTCTCCGCCGACGAGACCACCGACGTCGGCTACGAGTCCGGGACCACGGTCAGCCCGGAGTACACCGCCCACACCAGTGCGTTCAACGGCAGGATCGACTGGGTGCGCATCGATCTCGGGGAAGACTCGAAGGATGCCGACCACTACATCGACCCGGAGGAGCGCTTCCGGGTGGCGATGGCGCGGCAGTAGTCAGCGCGTCGCTTCGTTCACCGGCACCACCGTCGGCACCACGAACTGGGTCAGCATCGCCCGTTCGTCGGCCTCGTCGCGGCCGGGGAACATCAGCAGTGACGTCAGCACACGCACCAGCCAGCGTGCCCGCCGCTCGACGTCGTCATCGTCGTCGACGCCCAGCGCTCTCACGAACGACTCGACGAGTGCCTTGATCACCTCCGACTGCTCGGCCATCTGGCCGCCGATCGGCCGCTCCGTCGAGGCGAACCACGATGACATCGCCGGGCTGTCGCGGACGCTGGCGACCGCGGTCAGCACCCCTTCGACCATCCGCTCCGCCGGATCGGTCAGTCCGCCCACCCGACGCGCCAACTCCTGGTAGAGCCGCTGGGCCTCGCGGTGCACATAGGCAGCGTGCAGCGCGTCGCGGTTCTCGAAATACCGGTACAGCGTGGCCCTCGAACACCCCGCTGCTTTGGCGATGTCGTGCATGCCCACGGTGGCGGCGTCGCGTTCGGTGAACAGCTGCTCCGCGGCGTCGAGGATGCGGTCGGCGGCAACCTCGGTGCGCCGGTCGGCCAGCCAGTCGCCCGGCATCAGGCGGTGACGGTGAACGGCACGGACAGCGGTCGCCGGACGTAGCTGCCGCCGGCCCACACGACGCCCGCCTCGTCCACCTCGAATTCGGGTATGCGGGTGAGCAATTCCTCGAGTGTCACCCGCGACTGCATGCGCGCGGCCGCGGCGCCGAGGCAGTGATGTGCGCCGTGGCTGAACGTCAGGATGTTGCGCGGCCGGCGGGCCACATCGAGTTCGCCAGCGTCGTCGCCGTACTGGCGCTCGTCGCGGTTGCCCGAGCCGTAGAGGAACATGGCCCGGCGGCCCTGGGGGATGGTGGTGTCGCCGATGGTGACGTCCCGGGTCACCGTGCGGCCGAGCATCTGGACGGGGGAGGTGAGTCGGAGGAACTCGTCGATGGACTCCGGGATCAGTTCGGGGTTCTCGGCCAGCAGCCTGCGCTGGTCGGGCCGCTGGTGCAGGAGTTGCACTGCGCCGCCGAGCATTCCGGTGGTGGTGTCGTTGCCGCCGGTGACCATGGTGAACGTGAAGGCGAGGATGGACAACACTCCGGCGATGTCACCGTCGGCGCCGACACCGGCCGCGACGAGGTGCGACACGGTGTCGTCCTCCGGCTCGACGCGCCTGCGTTCGATCAGCGCCGTGAAGTAGGCCATCATCGCGCCGAGTGAATCGCCGAGGGTCTCCAGCGCGCCGCCGAGCCCGCCCTCGGCGGTGTTGGCGGCGACGATCGCGTCGGTCCATCCGTCGAACTGGTGGCGGTCGGCGTCGGGCACCCCGAGGTAGTGCGCGACGACCATCGACGGCAACGGTTTGAAGAGTTCGGCGACGATGTCCCCGCCGCCGTTGGAGCGCAACCCCTCGATGCGCTCCACGACGAACTCGCGGACCTTCGGCTCGACGGCCTCGACCTGCCGCGGGGTGAAGCCACGTGACACCAGTCTGCGGAACTCGGTGTGCACGGGCGGGTCCTGCATGACCATCGGCGGATTGTCCTGCAGGCCGATCATTTCGAGCTCGCCATAGTTCACGGTCAGGCCCTGGGCAGACGAGAAGGTCTCGTGATCGCGGGCCGCGGTGAAGATGTCGGCGTGCCGGGAGAGCACGTAGTAGTCGTGCTCGGGCTGGTTGCTGGGGACCACGTGATGCACCGGGTCGTGATCCCGCAGCGCGCGGTACATCGGCCACGGGTCCGGCCAGGTCTCGGCGTCGGCGAGTTCGAACCGCGCCGACGACTCATGAGACAAAGTCGCTGTCATGTCTCATGCCTACGACAGTAGAGCGTGAATGTCAAGGGTTGCGCGGCTGGATCTGCTTTGCCGCGATCCTCAGCCGGGGAGCGATCGTGGTAGCCCGAACGACGGCAGCACGTCGTTGTCGAAGCGGGTCAACGCGCAGATCCGGTCGCCCGAGACAGTGAGGACGAGCAGGCCTGACCCGTGCCGGATGCCGCCGGCGGGGGTGCGGAGGTAGGCCCCGAACGCCAGCTGGCCGTTGGCCCGCGTCGGCATGAGGTCATATCTCGGCCCACGGCCGAAGATGCTGGCGTAGAAGCGTGCCACGACGTCGCGGCCGTGGTACTCGAGAGGAATCGGCGGCATGGACACGGAGACGTCGGCGGTGAGTAGGGCGACCAGCTCATTGACGTCACCAGACTCGTACGCGCGCACGAACTTCGCCACCAGCTCCCGCTCGGCGGGGGAGTCGGGAGCGGGTGGCGGGGAGTCTTCGCCTCTTGGCGGTAGGCGCCGCAGCAGCGTGCTACGGGCTCGTTTGAGCGCGCTGTTGACCGAGTCGACGGTCGCCCCCAGCATGTCGGCGACCTCGTCGGCGTGGTATCCGAGCACCTCGCGCAGGACGAGCACCGCCCGCTGGCGGGCCGGCAGGACTTGCAGCGCGGTCACGTAGGCAAGAGAAATGGCTTCGGTCTGCTCGTAGCGAGCCTCCGGGCCCAGCTGCGTGTCGGCCGCACCCTCGAGGAGAGCGTCGGGAAAGGGCTCCAGCCAGACGATTTCGCCCAGCCGACTCGGTTCTGGCAGTTCGATCTCGGAGATGTTCCACTCCTTGGCCGGGCGGCGTTTGGCCGAGCGAAGCGCGTCAAGACATCGGTTGGTGGCGATTCGGTAGAGCCAGGTGCGGATCGAGGCGCGTCCCTCGAACCGTTCGAGCCCCTGCCAGGCGGACAGCAGTGTGTCCTGCAGGGCATCCTCGGCGTCCTGAAAGGAACCGAGCATCCGGTAGCAGTGCACCAGCAACTCTCGGCGGTACGGCTCGGTCAGCGTCTGAAACGCGTCGCCGTCTCCGGCCCGCGCCCTCGCGATCAGCTCGGTTGTCACCACGCGTCACCACTTCGCCCTCGCGTCACGGCACTCCCTCTGATTGCACCTACACAAGTATCGACGCCGGCCGGGCCGCCAACTGGGCGCACAATCCGCGCCCAGTTTCGCGGTGTCGCTGCGCCTACATCTTCGACAGTTCGAAATCCCTCAGTAGGAGGACGCATGACCATCTCAGACAAGGCGGTTCTGGTGACCGGGGCCAATCGCGGAATCGGACGGGCACTCATCGAGGAAGCCCTGGCGAGAGGCGCGAAACGGGTGTACGCCGCCGCGCGTCAGCCGATGACGCACTCGGATCGGCGCGTTACACCCCTGACCCTCGACGTGACCAACCCCGCGCAGATCCGGAGGGCCGTCGATGACGTGGAATCTCTCGACATCCTCATCAACAACGCCGGCCTGGCGCTGTACGACGACTTGAGCGATCCCGCCGCGCTCGAACAGCAACTCGCCGTCAATCTCTTCGGCACGTACGGCGTGACCCGGGCTTTCCTGCCGATGCTCACTCGTTCCCGCGGAGCGATCGTCAACGTGGGATCGGTGACGGCCCTGGCCGCCCTGCCGGTCATACCGGCCTACTCGATTTCAAAAGCAGCCGTCTTCAACCTGACGCAATCGCTGCGTGCTCTCTTGGCCGGACATGGCGTGAGCGTGCACGCCGTTCTGGCCGGCCCGGTGGACACGGACATGTCCCGAGACCTCGACGTACCGAAGGCCTCCCCGGAGTCCGTTGCACGCGCCATCTTGGACGGACTGCAGATCGGGGAGGAAGACATCTTCCCCGATCCGATGTCGCAGTCAATGGCCGAGAGCTGGCGCAGCAGTGCGGCCAAAGCGCTCGAGCGTCAGTTCGCGGCACTCCACAACGCACAGCCGGTCACGTCGTGATCAGAGGCCACACGGAGAAAGTCGGCCCTCCCTCCAGCGCCCAGTTCTCGGCTCGGCCGCAGTCAATACAGACAGGCGAAATCGTGAGACTCGAAAGGCGGAGACCGCAATGAACACACCACCGATCGTGTCGGCGCAGGAGTGGGAGGCTGCACACCAGCAGCTGCTCGTCAAAGAGAAGGAGATCCTGCGCGCCCGAGACGCGCTGGCCGCCTCGCGTCGACGGATGCCATGGCTGCCCGTGGACGAGCAGTACGAATTCGACGGGCCCAGCGGCCGGGCCACTCTGCACGACCTGTTCGACGGACGCCGTCAACTGATCGTCTACCGCGCCTTCTTCGAACCCGGCGTGCACGGATGGCCCGACCATGCCTGCCGCGGTTGCTCCATGGTTGCCGACAACATCGGCCACGTCGCCCACCTGAACGCCCGCGACACCACGCTCGTGCTGGTTTCACGCGCACCGCAGGCCGACATCGAGCGGGTGAAGGCGAGGATGGGCTGGCGGATGCCGTGGTACACGCTCACCGACGACTTCGACGTCGACTTCGGGGTGGACCAATGGCACGGAACCAACGCGTTCATCCGTGACGGCGACACGGTGTACCGCACCTACTTCGTCAACAACCGCGGCGACGAGTCCTTGGGCAGCACGTGGAGCTACCTCGACATCACCGCCCTCGGGCGGCAGGAGAATTGGGAAGACTCACCCGACGGCTACCCGCAGACCCCGCCCTATGAGTGGTGGAACTGGCACGACGAATACGGTGACCCCGCGTCGTCGTCCGAGGAATGGAAGCAACGGTCGGCTGCCGCACAGGCCCTGCTGCGCACGGATCCGAAGGCCCGCGCCACATGAAAGACCGTGCCGCCGTCTTCGGGCGCAGAGCGTGTGCCGCACTGGCAGCGTGTTCAGCTGTGCTGCACGGCGTTGCGCTCCCGCACACGACGAGCGTCTCTGCGGCCGCGCTGATTGTGGTGATGCTCGCAGCGTGCTTGTTCTGCGCGCGTGACCTGTGGACGCGCGGCACGCTGCGGGCCTGGGTCCTGGTTGCGTTGATGAACCTCGCCATGATCGCCGTCCACGCCCCTCTGTCGGCGACGCATCACCACGGGGGCGGTGTCAACGCAGATGCGTCAGCGCACCATTCGACGGTCATGACCCTGGCCACCGCACTCGCGGCGGTCGAGGTCATCGCCGCCACCGCGGTGCTGTACTACCGGACCCGCGCACGTCGGCCCGGCCGGTCAGCTACGGGCGAACACGGGCTGAGCTCGCACCGAGCTTCGGTACTGTCATCGAATGATCGTCACACGCGAAATCACCTATGAGGCCGACGGATTGACGATGATCGCGCACTTGGCGCAGCCGTCTGGCACGGGCCCCTCGCCGGCTGTGCTCATCGGACATGACGGGATCGGACTCGAGGACTATCAACGCAGCCGCGCCGACATCCTCGCCGCGCACGGTTTCATCGCCCTCACGATGGACTACCACGCCGGCCAGACGTACTTCGGCGACCCGCAAGGGATGCTGGCTCGCGTCATGCCATTGCTGGCCGACCCGACCCGCATGCACGCGATCGGCCGTGCCGCGCTCGACGTCCTACTCGATGTACCCGGCGTCGACCACGACCGGCTCGCCGCGCTCGGCTACGGCGCCGGCGGCTCCATCGTGCTGGAACTCGCCAAGGCCGAGGTTCCTTTCAAAGCACTGGCCGCGATCCATCCGGGCCTGCCCGCTGCCCATGCCGAGGTGTGGCCCGACGTGGGCGGCGCCTTCCTGCTCTGCACGGGTTCCGAGGATCCACTGTGCACCCCCGCTCAACTCATGGAGTTCGCGAGCGGACTTCAGAACGCCGGGGTTGACTGGCGGGTGAACATCTACGGCGGAGCCAAGCACGCGTTCTGGGCCGATCCCCACCAACTTGTCGACTCATCTGCTCCCACTGTGCCCGGCGTAGGACACCACGCTCCGTCGTCGACACGAGCGTGGCAGGCGGTACTGGACCTGCTTGATGAGGTATTCGCTGCGGAGAGTAGTCAGTAGTCATGACCGGCTCGTTGCGGTGGGACCTTGCGATCGGTCTCGCCGGGGCACTGGTGCTGGCGTGGCTCGCACTCGTCATCGCCCTGGTGGTCGTGCGGCCCCGCGGCGGGCTGCTGCGCGAGGCGCTGCGCATTCTGCCCGACGCGTTGCGGCTCATTCGCCGCCTCGCCGCAGACGAAACACTGCCGCGCGGGGTACGGGTGCGGATGGCGCTGCTGCTGATCTACCTCGCGCTGCCGTTCGACCTGATCCCTGACTTCGTCCCGGTTCTCGGATATGCCGACGACGCGATCATCGTCGCTGCGGTGCTACGCAGCGTCGTGCGCCGCGCCGGGATCGACGCCGTCCGGGCGCACTGGCCCGGCAGCGAGGACGGATTCGCCGCGCTCGTCCGACTCGCAGGCCTGGGACGCGCCACCGACGCGTGAGCCATTCGCGAGAAACCCGAAACGCTAGAAGGCTGCGCCGGGATTGAGGATGTTGGCCGGATCGAGCGCCGCCTTGATGCGCTGATTGAGGGCCATCACGTCGGGCCCCACCTGACCCGCCAGCCACGGCCGCTTGAGCCTGCCGACGCCGTGCTCGCCGGTGATCGTCCCGCCCAAGCTGATCGCCAGGTCCATGATCTCACCGAAGGCGGTCTGGGCCCGCTGCGCCATGTCGGCATCGGCGGGGTCGAACACGATCAGCGGGTGGGTGTTGCCGTCGCCGGCGTGCGCGATCACCGAGATCATCACGTCGTGCTGGGCGGCCAGCTTCTCGACTCCGGCGACCAGGTCGGCCAGCGCGGGCAGCGGCACCCCGACGTCCTCCAGCAACAGCGACCCCTTGGCCTCGACGGCCGGGATGGCGAAGCGCCGCGCCGCGACGAAGGCCTCGCCCTCGTCCGGATCAGCGGTCGAGAACACCTCCGTCGCACCGTGTTCGGTGAACACCCGGGCCATGTACTCGGCATCCTCGGTGCCTGCCGCGCCGCGGTCGTCGGACGCCGCGACCATCATCGCCGCGGCGTTGCGGTCCAGGCCCATCTTGAGCTTGTCCTCGACGGCGTTGACGGCGACGGAGTCCATGAACTCGAGCATCGACGGCCGGATCTTCCCGGTGATCTCGACGACGGCGTCGGCAGCGGCGGCCACGGAGTTGAACGAGGCGACCACCGTGCTCGCGACCTTCTGCGGCGGCAGCAGCTTCAGGGTGACCTCGGTGATCACGCCGAGCGTGCCCTCGCTGCCGACGAACAGTTTCGTCAGGCTGAGGCCGGCGACGTCCTTGAGCCGCGGGCCGCCGAGCCGCACCGCGGTGCCGTCGGCCAGCACCACCTGCAGGCCGAGCACGTAGTCGGTGGTGACGCCGTACTTCACACAGCACAGCCCGCCCGCGTTGGTCGCGATGTTTCCACCGATGCTGCAGATCTCGTAGGACGACGGGTCCGGCGGGTACCAGAGGTCGTACTCGGCCACCGCCTTCTTCACCTCGGCGTTGAGCAGTCCGGGTTGCACGACCGCGGTGCGGGTGACGGGGTCGACGGTGATGTCGCGCATCTTCTCGGTGGACAGCACGATGCCGCCGTCGAGCGCGGTCGCCCCGCCCGACAGTCCGGTGCCCATGCCGCGGGGTACCACCGGCACGCCGTGCGTACTTGCCCACCGCAACACCGTCTGCACCTCCTCGGTGCGGCGCGGCCGGACCACCGCCAGCGCGGTACCCGCTGCGGGGTCGGCGGCGCGGTCGTGGCGGTAGGCGGCGACGACGTCGGGATCGGTGACGACGACGCCGTCTGGCAGTTCGTCGACCAGTTCGGCAACCCGCTGATCGGTCATGGGGGAGATGCTACGAGTCGTCATGAGGGCACCATCCAGGACAGCACCGGCGAGGCCTGCAGCGCCGACAGCGCACACAGCAGCACGAGGAAGCCCAGGCTCCACAGGACGACCCGCCGGAAGATGTCGCCCTCCTTGCCGTCGAGGCCCACCGCCGCCGCGGCGATCGCCAGGTTCTGCGGGGAGATCATCTTGCCGAGCACGCCGCCGGAGCTGTTCGATGCGGCCATCAGCACGTCGGACAGTCCGGCCTGATTCGCGGCCGTCACCTGCAGCGCGCCGAACAGTGAGTTGGCCGACGTGTCCGATCCGGTGACCGCGACACCGAGCCAGCCCAGGATCGGCGACAGCAGCGCGAACGCCCCACCCGTGCCGGCCAGCAAGGTGCCGAGGGTGATGGTCTGTCCGGACAGGTTCATCACGAAGGCCAGGGCGAGCACCGTCATCACGGTGACGATCGCCCAGCGGAGTTGATGCAGCGTCACCCCGTAGGCCTTCAGCGCCCGTGCCGCCGAGAGCTTCAGCGCCACCATGGTGAGCACGCCTGCGATGAGCATCTGTGTGCCCGGGGTGGTGAGCAGGTTCAAGTTGAACTTCGTCAGGGTGGACGGGTCGCCGTCGGCGTCGACCACGTTCAAGCCTGGCCAGGTGAAGGCGAAGGTCGCCGAATCGAGCAGGCTCTTCACCGCGGGGATCTGGCAGATCACGAAGACCCCGATGATGATCCCATACGGCGCATACGCCTTGACGACGTCGGCGCGGGAGTCCTCCACCTCGCGGTCGGCTCCATCGTCGTCACCGACACCGACAGCGGGGGCGGGGGGCTCACCGGGGCCGGTCGCGCCTGCGGTCACCGGAGTCTCCGCGGGCTCGGTGTAGGCGTGCCGCGGCCGCCACACCCGTACCAGCACGACCACCGCGGCCGCTGACAGCAGCGCGGCCACCACGTCGGCCAGCGGCACCGAGACGAAGTTCGACGTCGCGTACTGCGCGACCGCGAACACCACGCCGCACACCACTGCGGCTGGCCATGTCTCGCGCATGCCGCGCTTGCCGTCCACGATCGCCACCAGGGCCAGCGGCACCAGCAGCGCCAGGATCGGCGTCTGTCTTCCGACCATCGCGCCGAGTGTGTCGACCGGCAGTTCGGTCACCTTGCTCAGTGTGATGATCGGCGTGGCCATGGCGCCGAACGCGACGGGCGCGGTGTTGGCGACCAGCGCCAGCACGGCCGCCTTCAGCGGGCGGAAGCCGAGCGCCATCAGCATCACCGACGTCACCGCGACCGGGGTGCCGAAGCCGGCGAGCGCCTCGATCAACGCGCCGAACGAAAAGGCGATGATGATCGCCTGGATTCGCTGGTCGTCGCTGACCGAGCTGAACGACCGCCGAAGCACGTCGAAATGCCCTGTCTCGACTGTCATCTGATACACCCAGATCGCATTGATGACGATCCACAGGATGGGGAAGAAGCCGAATGCCGCGCCCTCGCTACCGGCGAGCAGGGTCTGGCCGACCGGCATGCCGTAGACGAAGACGGCGATCGCGATGCTGACGGCCAGCGAGATCAGCGACGCCTTCCACGCCGTCATCTTGAGTGCGCCGAGCAGGACGAACAACAGCAGCAGAGGTATCGCCGCCACGACGGCGCTCCACGCGAGGGAACCTGCGACTGGATCGAGAACCTGCTGGTACACGGCTCACCTCGGGTGTGGTGTGGGTCACAACCTCGGGTGGCTACCCGCTTCGGTGGTCACGGTAAACGCACATTCAGCGGGCCAGGGCCGCGGCGAACTGCACACCGTCGACGAACGTGTCCTTGCGGGCGACCCGCCAGTCGTCGGTGACGGTGACGAGGTCCATGCAGTCCCAGCGGGCCGGGCGACCGTCGGGTCCCGAGCACGTCAACGTCCAGTCCAGCACCCAGTGCCGCGGTCCGAACTCGGTGCGGTGCACGACGAAGCCGAAGTCCGGCAGCGCGGCGAACATGTCCGCGAACGCGGCCCGCACCGCGGGGCGGCCGTCCACCGCGGGCCTGCCGTGGTGCAGCCAGAACCGGGTCTGCTCGGCGTGCAGCGCCACGATGGCGTCCGGATCACGGGCGGCCCACGCGGCGACGTATTCGTCGTACAGCTCGGCGAGTGACTGCGGCGCGCTCATCGGACCTCGAACACCCGGTAGTGCACCTCGCTGAGAGAGGCCTGGTTGATCGCGACCGTGTGGACGGCGTTGATCCACCGGTAGCGCTCGTCGTCGGTGTCGAACAGCGGGGTCGAGTGCGCCACCATCTCGTCGTGCCGGATCAGTTCGCCCGCGGCGAATCTCGTGGCGGCCTCTGGCGGCATCTGCACCCGTCCGGTGCACGTGAGGTGGATGAGCGCACCGTCGTCGGTGCGCATGGTGGCGCGCACGTCGAGGCGGGCGACGCGGTCGCTGCCGAAGAGGATCCAGTCGCCGCCGCCGGGCAGGATGTCGCCGGCGATGCGTGGGCCCTCGCAGCGGCCGTGCCGGACCACGTAGGTGAAGCGGGTGCCGACCGGGGTGTCGAAGATCTGGACGGGATCGAACCCGATCCGGATGTCCAGCAGGTGTTCCAGCGTGGGGGCGATGTCGATATCGGTGAGAGCGGTTGTCATGGCGAGCCTTTCGTCACAGGGGTGTAATGGCGGAGGGGAACAGCGGTGCCAGGTGGTGCGGGTCGAGGAGGTCGATCCGCGGGTCGGTGATGTCGAGCCGGCGCAGCATCAACCGGGCGACCGCGTCGTCGGACCCGGCAATCCGGCACTCCCTTGCGGCGTCGGCCCCGCGGATCCAGCGGTCGCCGGTCCAGGTGACCGACAGCGTCGCCGACGGTGCGGCCAGCGTGAAGGCGCACGCCGACGCCTCGAGCGGTGCCGCCTGCCGCAGCAGGTAGTGCTCGCCGAAGCCGAACAGCGCGGTGCGCGTGGCGTCGGAGAACGGCATGATGCCGCGCCCCGTCGCGATCTCGAGATCGTTGCGGTGCACCCCGAATTCGACGATCAGGCTCCGCAGCGCGGCGGTGACGGGGTAGGGGCCGAAGGGCAGCGGGATGGTCGGCCACGTCTGCGGACCCCGGGTGATCGCGCCGACGAGGTGCTCCACGGCGGCGCGGACGACCAGGGCAGGGTCGGCGCCACCCAGCATCACCTCGCCCGGCGGTGACGGGACGCCGAAGCGGGCCCGGTGAAACGCCTCGGCGTCACGGACGACGCCGACCGCGACATGGGTGGCGAGGTCGTCGATCGTCCAGTCGGCGCACGGCGTGGGCGCGCCTCGTCCGTCCGGGTGCACGGTGTCCAACCGGTCGGCGAAGGCGAGGGCCTCTGCGGCGACGGCGTCGGCGAGGGGGAGCAGCGAGTGCATTTCTGCAACGTAACCATATTGCTTGGAAAAAACAAGTATGTGCTTGGACAAGTCAAGTTGCGGGTAGGATGACCGGGTGCCCAATCGCTCCTACGGCCAGCACTGCGCCGTGGCCAAAAGCCTCGACGTCGTCGGCGACCGCTGGACGCTGCTGATCGTGCGCGAACTCCTCGACCGCCCACAGCGTTACGGCGATCTGCTCAGCGGGCTGGCGCCGATCGCCACCGACATGCTGGCCGGGCGGCTGCGCGATCTCGAACGGCACGGGCTGGTGGTCAAGCGGGAACTCCCGAAGCCGGCGTCGGGCAGCGTCTACGAACTCACCGACCACGGGCGGGCACTCGAAGACGTGATCGACGCGCTGGCGCGGTGGGGCCGCCCGCTGCTCGCCACCCGCGAACCGAGGGCGGTGGTGCGCCCGCAGTGGCTGGCCCGCGCGCTGCGCGCCTACCTGCGGCCGGACCGCGGCGGCCCCGACCTCGTCGTGCGTCTCGCCACGCCCCAGGGCGGCACCACGATGCGCATCACCGCCGAGACGGTCGAGGAGGAACCCGACGACACCGTCGCCGACGTCATGCTGACCGGAGACATCGAGGTGCTGGGCGCCGCGCTGGACCCCGACCAGGTGCCTGGGCTGATGTCGGCGGGCCGCCTGCACATCGGCGGAGAGCCCGCCGCGGTCCGCCGGTTCGCCAAACTGCTGCTGCCGCAGCGGGTCTAGCCTCGACCGGCGACCGGCGCCCGGTCCAGCTCGCGCAGCGCGGGCAGGAACACCGCCGCAACGCCGAGCAGCAGCATCGGCACCGACAGCGCCAGGAACGTGATGTGCAGGCCCGCCGAATCGGCCAGCGGTCCGGCCAGGATCAGTCCGAGTGGTCCTGCGGCATAGGCCAGCGACCCCATCACGCCGACCACCCGGCCGCGCAGGTGCTGCGGCGCCCTGGTCTGCATGACGTAGTTGTAGATCGGGGCGATCGGCCCGTAGACGAAACCGACGATCGCCGACAGCACCAGGATGATCGGCAACGGGGGCAGGAAGGCGATCACCGTCATCGCCACGCCGAGCGTGAGCAGCGCGGTGAGCATCACCGCGCGCCGGGACATGTGCCGGGACAGCACCGCGTAGCCAAGCGCGCCGATCAGCCCGCCGATGCTCAACGCCATCAGCACCCAGCCCAGCTGGGCCGGCTCGTCGCGATCGGTGAAGTACTTGGGGAACAGCACGCTCTCCATCGGCATGTACAGCCCGGTGGCGGCGAGGTCGACGAACGCCAGCGTGCGCAGCACCGGTGTGTGCCACACGAACTTGAGTCCCTCGACGATTCCCGCCCACACGCCCTCGGGCAGCTCGGCCCGGTCGGGCGTGCCCGCACCTTCGAGCCGCAACACCGTGATCGCGGCGATCGACAGCAGGAACGCCCCGGCCGTCACCCACATGGTGTTGACCCCGCCGAGTGTGGCGATCAGCAGTCCGCCGATGCCCGGGCCGACGATGTAGGCCAGGTTGAACGCCGCTTCGTAGACACTGTTGGCGCGGTCCAGCGTCCAGCCCGCCCGGTGTGCGGCCTCGGGCAGCATCGTCTCGCGGGCGGTCAAGCCTGCGGGGTCGAAGAACGCCCCGAGGGCGGCGAGGCCCGCCAGCACGCCGACGTTGATCACCTCGACGCCGAACGACAGGGCGAGTATCGGCACGGCGGCGACCGAGATCGCCGACAGCGCATCGGAGATCATCGACACCCTGCGCCGGCCGAGGTAGTCCACCGCGGCGCCCGCGATCAGCGTGGCGACCAGCAGCGGCAGCGTCCCCGCCATCGCGACGATCGAGGCGTCCACCGCAGAACCGTTGCGCTGCAACACCAGCCACGGGAAGGCGACCATCGAGATGCCGTTACCCGCACCGGCGGTCAGCGCCGCGAACAGGATGAGGTGGAGCGGACCGCGCGAAGTGGTGATCATGGGGTATCGCGGCCGAATCTAGCAGCGCGGGCACCGCCGCGGCGACGGGTTTTCCGGCTCGGGCACAGTGGAGTCGTGCCACTGCCCCATCCACGTACCGGAGCGCTCTTCGGCTCCCCGGTGCCACCCGGCTCGGGGTGGCCCGGTGATCCGGCGACCACGCACATCGCGGTGGCGTCGTCCCCTGCGCAGGTGGTGGCGATGGCCGCGGCGACCGGGACGCTCGACGAGCTCGACGCCGTCGTGTCGGTGTGCCGGGCCTGCCCGCGGCTTGTCGAATGGCGCGAGGAGGTGGCCGTCACCAAGCGCAAGTCGTTCGCCGGCGAGCCGTACTGGGGCAGGCCGATCACCGGCTGGGGTGCGGCGCGGCCGGCCATCATGGTCGTCGGCCTGGCCCCCGCCGCACAGGGCGGCAACCGCACCGGCCGGGTGTTCACCGGGGACCGGTCCGGTGACTTCCTGTTCGCCGCGCTGCACCGCACCGGGCTGGCGAATCAGGCGACGTCGGTGGACGCCGCCGACGGGCTGACGCTCCTGCACACCCGGATGGCGGCCGCGGTGCGCTGCGCCCCGCCCGGCAATGCGCCGACCCCCGCGGAGCGGTCGGCGTGTGCGCCGTGGCTGGACGCCGAGTGGCGGCTGGTGAGCGCCGATGTGCGCGTCGTCGTCGCGCTCGGCGGGTTCGCGTGGCGGGCGGCACTGCAGATGGTGCGCACCGGCGGCGGCACCGTCGCCACCCCCGCGCCGGCGTTCGGGCATGCCGTCACCGCCCGGCTGACGACCCCGCACGGCCCGCTCGCGCTCATCGGCTGCTACCACCCCAGCCAGCAGAACACGTTCACCGGCAGGCTCACTCCGGCCATGATGGACGACGTTTTCACCCTGGCGAAACAGGAGGCGGGACTGTGATGTTCACACCGAAGGACTATCCGGGTGTCGCGGCGCGTTGAATTTCGGGTGCAGCTCTCCGTACTCGACCTCGTACCGGTGCGCACCGACCAGACCACGTCGGACGCGCTCGCGGCCACCACCCACCTCGCGCAGACCGCCGACCAGCTCGGATACACCCGCTACTGGATCGCCGAGCACCACAACATGCCCGCCGTCGCGGCCACCAGCCCGCCGGTGGTGATCGCGCACCTCGCCGCGCAGACGCAGCGGGTCCGGCTGGGCTCGGGCGGGGTGATGCTGCCCAACCACGCGCCGCTGGCAGTGGCCGAGCAGTTCGCGCTGCTCGAAGCCGCCCACCCCGGCCGCATCGACCTGGGCATCGGGCGGGCGCCGGGATCCGATCCGGTGACGTCGATGGCGTTGCGCGGCGCCGCCGGGCGGGACGACCGCGACATCGAGGCGTTCCCGCAGTACCTCGACGACGTCGTCGCGCTGATGGGTGCGCGCGGGGTGCGGGTGCCGCTGCCGCGTGACCTGATGCGGGAGAACTACGTGCTCAAGGCGACGCCCGCGGCGGCCAGCGAGCCGCGGCTGTGGCTTCTCGGCTCGTCGATGTACTCGGCGCATCTGGCGGCGGCCAAGGGCTTGCCCTACGTATTCGCCCACCATTTCTCCGGCCAGGGGACCAAGGAGGCGCTGGCGGCCTACCGCTCGGAGTTCCGGCCCAGCGAGCTGGCGGCCGAACCGGTGACGTTCCTGACCGTCAACGCCTCGGTCGCCGAGACCCGCGACGAGGCGATGGCGCTGCTGCTGCCGAATCTGCACATGATGGCGCGGCTGCGTACCGGGCAACCGCTGGGTCCGCTGGAACTGGTCGAGGACGCCGAGCAGATCCGGTTCGGCCCCCGCGAGCAGGCGGTGGTGGACCACGGACTGGCCCGCGCGGTGGTGGGGTCACCCACCGAGGCGGCCGACCAGGTCCGCGCGCTGGCCAAGGAGTTCGGCGTCGACGAGGTGATGGTCAACCCGGTGGCCTCGGCCCGTCGCGGCACCGACCCCGCGAGCGCGCCGGGCCGGGACACGACGCTCGAACTGCTGGCGAAGGAACTCTTCTAGCCGCGCGGCGTCAGCACGACCACCGGGATCGGCCGGGTGGTCCGCTTCTGGTAGCCGATGTAGCGGTCCTTGTTGCCCTTCATGTTGTTGACGATCGGCCACAGCCGGGTGAACTCGGGATCGTCGGGGAAGACGGCGCGGGCGGTTGCCGGAATCCGCTTGGGTCCGACGTTGATCTCGACGTCGGGGTTCGCCTTGAGGTTGTGGTACCAGCCCGGCGCCCGCGGTTCGCCACCCATCGACGCGACAACCAGGTAGTCGTCACCGTCGCGTGCGTAGCTCAGGGTGTTGGCCCGCTGCTGGCCGGTCTTCGCGCCGATGGTGTGCAACAGCAGGTTCGACGGGCCACCCGGGATGGTGTGCCCGACGCGGCCGTTGGTGGCCTTGTAGAGCTTGTCGTGCAGCAGCAGTAGCCGGTATCCGATGTTCTTTTCCCACCACGGCATGCCCATGGCTCAATCCTGCCCCGCCGAGTCGAGTTGTTCCAGCGCTTCGCGCAGAAGACGGCCGCTCTCTTCCCGGTCCGGGTCGCGGCGCAGCAGCATGCCCTTGGCGAACGACAGCTTGTCGCCGTCGCGGCGGGGCAGCACGTGCAGGTGGATGTGGAACACGCTCTGGAAGGCGGCCTTGCCGTCGTTGATGGCGATGTTGTTGCCGTCGGCGTGCAATCCGGAGGCGCGCGCCGCCCTGGCGATGCGCTGACCGATGGTCGCCATGTCGGCGACGGTCTGCGGCGGCGTGTCGGTCAGGTCCACCAGGTGGCGCTTGGGAAACACCAGGGTGTGACCGCGGGTGAAGGGGCGGATGTCGAGGATCGCCAGGTAGTCGTCGTCCTCGTAGATGCGGATGGCGGGGGCCTCGCCGGCCACGATGGCGCAGAACACACAGGACATCCCGCCCACGCTAGCGGGGGACGGTCAGATGTTGTCCTTGGCCCACTCGGCCAGCCGCCGGTCGCGCTCCTCGGCCGAGACGTCCTCGACGCGGGTCATCACCGCCCACCGCTGACCGAACGGATCGAGGATGGACGCGAAGCGGTCGCCGGTGACGAAGGTCTGGATCGGTTCGCGGATCGTCGCGCCTGCGGCCTCGGCGCGCGCGACGACCCCGTCGGCGTCGGCGCAGTACAGCACGAGTGAATGGGTGACGGACTCCGAACGCGGCGGCGCCTCGAGCTGGTATTCGGGGTTCGGGTCGCCCAGCTGCAGCCGGCCGTTGCCGAAGTCCAGCTCGGCGTGCGGGACGGTGCCGTCGGGGCCGTCCATCTTCTCGACGATCGCGGCGCCGAACACGTCGACGTAGAAGTCGATCGCCTTCGCGGCGCCGTCGATCACCAGGAACGGGGTCAGGCTGGTGTAGCCCTCCGGAATGGGTTGGACGCTCATGGCGTCGAGTTTCGTAGGTTGGTGGACATGGGCGCTTGGAAAAACACGCCAGCGACCCCGATCCGCGGGTTGGTCGGGCGGGCGGCGTCCGCGTCGGCGTTCGATCTGCACCGCTGGGCCCCGTCGGACGGCGCCGCCCGGTTCGTCGAGCACTTCTGGTCGGTCACCTGGGACCTGCGCGGTCGTCCGTCCTTCGACAGCACGGTGATCACCTTCCCGTCGATGCACCTCACCCGCGAGTGGGGCACCGACGGCGCCCGGCACGGGCACCCGCTGCCTGCCACGCTTCTGCACGGCGTGGTTGACCACGTGTTCCAGGTGACGATCGCCGAGTCGGGTGCGGTGGTGGGGGCGCGATTCCGCCCGGGTGGCTTCGTCGCCCGGTTCGGCGGCGACGCCGCGACACTCACCGGCCGGGTTCAGCCGGTGCGCGAGTTGGCCGGTGCCGCACTGGATCTCGTGGATGACGTGGCTGAGGCGGGCCGTCGTCTCGACCAGGTGATCGCCGCGCACCCCGGTCCGGTGGATCCGACGTTCGGCGCGCTGTGCGACCTGGTGGACAGGATCCGTGACGACGCCCGGTTGCATCGCGTCGAGCAGGTGATGACGGAGTCGCCGTGGAGCGCCAGGACCACGCAGCGGGTGTTCCGCCGTTACGTCGGGGTCCCGGTGAAGTGGGTGTTGTGCCGGTACCGGTTGCAGCAGGCGGCACTGGAGATCGAGACCCGGCGTGGCGTCGACTTCGCCGACCTCGCCGTCCAACTCGGGTGGTACGACCAGGCGCACTTCATCAACGACTTCCGCTCGATGCTCGGCTGCACCCCGGGCGAGTACGCATCACGGTACGGCGGATGACGGGTCAGCCGACCGCCCGCCGCCACGCCGCCAGCTTGTCGGCGTAGCGCATCGTCTGGGCGGGGCTGGTCGACGGTGCCCGCACGTAGGACAGGTCCGGCGGTGCCGTCACCAGCCGCTGGAAGTTCTGTTCGGCCGCGGCGCCGTTGAACACCACCCGCGAGATCGACGGCTGCCCGGCGAAGAACGCCGGGAAGTCGTTGGCCACCATGCTCGTCCGTTCGACGGCGGAGTCCAGGCTGCCCGCCCGGCGGCAGGAGCGCAGCACGTCCCACACGGCGACGCCGTGACCCAGCAGGGCGGCCACCCGCTCGTCGTATCCGGCGTCGGCGTCGAACCCGAAGAGGTCCGCGGCGATGCGCCAGAACGCGTTGCGTGGATTCGCGTAGTACTGCTGTGCCCCGAGCGACAGCACGCTCGGCATGTTGCCGAGCACCAGAAGCCGCGGGCGTGCACCGACCAGCGGCGGGAAGCCGTGCGACACCGGTGTGGTCATGTGTGCTGTATAGCAAGCCGGACCGGCGGTATACGTTGGCCGGGTGGCCGACGAGGTGGACATCGAAGCCTCGGGGCTGCTCGAGGGACTTGAGGGCAGAGCCCGGGCCGAACGTGCGGAACTGATCGAGTGGCTGCTCGGACGCGGCATCACGGTGGCCGAGATCGCCGACGCCTCCGCGCCGACGGTGCTGGCGTCGCGCCGGTTCATCGGCGACGACGGCACGTACGTGTCGGCGCGGGAGACCAGCGAGAAGTTCGGGATCGACCTCGAGCTGTTGCAACAGGTGCAGCGCGCGATGAGTCTGCCGCGGGTCGACGATCCGGATGCCGCCGTGCACATGCGTGCCGACGCCGAAGCCGCCGCGCATGCCCAGCGGTTCATCGACCTCGGCCTCACGCCGGAGCAGATCGTCATCACCGTGCGGCAGCTGTCAGAGGGACTCTCGCGGGCCGCCGAGGTGATGCGGGCGGTCGCGCTGGCCGCGGTGCTCAAACCCGGTGCGACGGAACTGGACATCGCCAAGGGATCCGAGGCGCTGACCCGCGAGATCGCACCGCTGCTCGGGCCGATGATCCAGGACATGCTGATGCTGCAGTTGCGGCACACGATGGAGACCGAGGGGGTCAGCGCCAGCGAGCGGGCCGAGGGACGACCGCTGCCGGGTGCCCGGGTGGTCACCGTCGCTTTCGCCGACCTCGTCGGCTTCACCCGGTTGGGCGAGGCGGTGCCGCCCGAGGACCTCGAGCGGTTGGCGAACCGGCTGGCCGACCTCGCCCGCGACGTCGCGGTGCCGCCGGTGCGGTTCATCAAGACGATCGGTGACGAGGTGATGCTGGTCAGCACGTCGGCGGCGGCGTTGCTGGAGGCGGTGCTGGATCTGGTCGACGCCACCGAATCCGACGACGACCTGCCGTCCCTGCGGGTCGGTCTGGCGACCGGTCCGGCGGTCAGCCGTGCGGGGGACTGGTTCGGCAGTTCGGTGAACCTCGCGAGCCGGGTGACGAGCACCGCCCGCCCCGGCGCGGTGCTGGCCGCCGAATCGACCCGCGATGCGATCGGCGACGACGGCGCATTCGCCTGGTCCTTCGCCGGCGGCCGGCATCTCAAGGGCATCAAGGACGAGGTCAAGCTCTTCCGCGCCCGCCGCGCGGCGGGCGATGCCCCGTGAGTGTGAACGTGACGACGGATTCGGCCCGAAATCGTCGTGAGAGTCACACTGGCGCAGGCGGACTCACCGCAGCGGCGTGAAGCCCCGCAGTCGCAGGCTGTTGGTCACCACGAACACCGAGCTGAACGCCATCGCTGCGCCGGCGATCAGTGGGTTGAGCAGGCCGAGCGCGGCCAGCGGCAACGCGGCCACGTTGTAGGCGAACGCCCAGAACAGGTTGCCCTTGATAGTGCGTAAAGTGCTGCGGGCCAACCGGATCGCATCGGCTGCGGCACGCAGGTCGCCGGTGACGAGGGTGAGGTCGGACGCCTCGATCGCGACGTCGGTGCCGGTGCCCATGGCCAGCCCGAGGTCGGCCTGAGCCAGGGCCGCGGCGTCGTTTACGCCGTCGCCCACCATGGCCACCGTTCTGCCCTCGGCCTGCAGGCGCTTGACGACGTCGACCTTGTCGGCGGGCAGCACGTCGGCGATCACCTCGTCGATGCCGACCTGAGCAGCCACCGCCTCGGCGGCGCGGCTGTTGTCACCGGTCAGCAGCACCGGCGTAAGACCCAGGTCCGTGAGTTGCGAGATCGCCTGCGCCGCAGATTCCTTGACGCTGTCGGACACGACGACCACCCCGGCGACGCGGCCGTCGACCGCGGCCCACACCGGCGTTCGACCCTCGGCCTCCGCGGCGCCCGCGGCGTCGAGGAGTCCCGGCGGCGCGTCGGCGGCCAGCCAGCCGAGCCGCCCGACGGCCACCGTCCGGCCTTCGACGACACCGGTGACACCGCTGCCGCCGTGGTTCGCGAACTCCGTCACCGCCGGGAGCGGACCCGCCTCGGCGGCGGTCGCCGCCACCGCCCGGGCGATCGGATGCTCCGACGCGTCCTCCACGGCGCCGACGAGTCGCATCAGCTCGGCCACTGTCGAACCGTCGGCGGGGTGCACCGCGGCCACCGCCATCCGGCCGGTCGTCACGGTGCCGGTCTTGTCCAGCACGACCGTGTCGACCCGCCGCGTCGACTCGAGGATCTGCGGGCCCTTGATCAGGATGCCCAGCTGGGCGCCGCGGCCCGTCCCGACCAGCAGCGCGGTCGGCGTCGCCAGCCCCAGCGCGCACGGGCAGGCGATGATCAGCACCGCCACTGCGGCGGTGAATGCCGCTCCCGCGGCGGCGCCGGCGAGCAGCCAGCCCGCCAGCGTGAGCGCCGCGACGGCCAGGACCACCGGGACGAACACCGCTGACACCCGGTCGGCCAGCCGCTGCACGTCGGCCTTGCCGCTCTGCGCCTCGGCGACCAGGCGTGCCATCTGCGCGAGTTGGGTGTCCGCGCCGACGCGGGTGGCGCGCACCTGCAGGCGGCCGCCCGCATTGACCGTCGCCCCGACCACCGCGTCACCGGGCGCCACCTCCACCGGCACCGGCTCTCCGGTCAGCATCGAGGCGTCGACGGCCGAGGAGCCCGACACGACCACGCCGTCGGTGGCGATCTTCTCGCCGGGGCGCACCACGAACTCGTCGCCGACGGTCAGACGGTCGACCGGCAGCCGCACCTCCTGCCCGTTGCGCAGTACGGCGACGTCCTTGGCGCCCATGTCGAGCAGCGCCCGCAACGCCGCGCCGGACTGTTTCTTCGCGCGCGCCTCGACGTAGCGGCCGGCCAGGATGAACGTCGTCACCGCGGCCGCGACCTCGAGGTAGAGGTGCGGTTCGAAGGCGCCCGACGGCAGCAGGTCGAACGACATCCGCATCCCCGGCGTGCCTGCGTGGGTGAAGGCCAGCGCCCACACCGACCACCCGTAGGCCGCGGACACCCCGACCGAGATCAGGGTGTCCATGGTCGCCGCACCGTGCCGCAGATTCGCCAACGCCGCGCGGTGAAACGGCCACGCCCCCCACACCGCGACCGGGGTGGCGAGTGCCAGGGCCAGCCACTGCCAGTAGTCGAACTGCCATGCGGGCACCATCGACAACAGCACCACCGGAACGGTCAGCAGGGCGGACGCGACCAGGCGCCGTCGCCACCCGGTCGCCTCGTCGTCGCGCGCCGGGTCGTCGGTGGCGGTGCGGGGCAGGCTCGCCGTGTAGCCGGTGGCCTCGACGGCGGCGACGAGGTCGTCCGCGCTGACGGTGTCCGGGTACTCGACGGTGGCCTGCTCGGTGGCGAAGTTCACGGTCGCGGACACACCGTCGATCCGGTTGAGCCGCTTCTCGACCCGTGCGGCGCACGACGCGCAGGTCATCCCGCCGACGGCGAGGGTGACAGCAGTCATGCCGCGCGGTCGACGTCGTAGCCGGTGTCCTCGATGGCGGCCACCACCGACGCCCCGTCCGCAGTCCCGTCCACCGTGACCAGTCCGCGTTCGAGGTCGACCGTGACTTCGGTGACGCCCGGAAGCGGCGATACGGCCGAGGTGATCGCCGCCACGCAGTGGCCACAGCTCATCCCGCGGACGTTCAGCGTCATACCCATGCCCCGAGTATATACCCATGGGGGGTATGGGTGGCGGGCTACGTCCCGGTCAGGAACTCCTGCAGCAGCCTCTTCTTGTCGACCTTCTCGCCGGCGAGGGTCGGCAGCGGTTCGGTGCGGATGCGCCACCGCGTCGGGATCGCGAAGTAGGAGACCACCCCGTCGAGGTGGCGACGCATCTCCTCCTCGGTGGGCGGCGGCGCCTCGGTCCGGTACACCACCACCGCGGCCAGCTCCTCGCCCAGTTCATGGTGGGGCACTCCGAGCGCGGCGACCTCGATCACGTCGGGGTGCGTCGCCAGAGCCGCTTCGACGTGTGGGCATGCGATGTTCTCACCGCCGCGGATGACGACGTCCTTGCTGCGGCCGTCGATGAACAGATATCCGTCGGGGTTCAGATGGCCGAGGTCGCCGGTGTGCAGCCAGCCGTCGGCGTCCACGTCTCCCGCGGCGTCAGCGGAGCCGCCGCGCAGGTATCCGCGCATCACCGTGGGGGAGCGGGTCAGCACCTCGCCGGTGCCGTCGGCGTCCGGCTCGGCGATCTTCAGCTCGACCACCGGGTAGGGCCGCCCGACGGTGCCGGGATGGTCGAGCAGGTCGCGGCCGTCGGCGACCGTGAGGAATCCGCCGGCCTCGGTCATGCCCCAGGTGTTGCTCAGCCCCCGCGACCGCAGATTCGGCAACCTGTCCCTGATCCGGTCGAGCAGTTCGGTGGTGACCGGCGCGCCGCCGAGGGGCCACGACCGCAGGCTCGACAGGTCGTGGCGGCCGAAGTCGGGATGCTCGAGCACCCTGACCGCCATGGTCGGCACCGCGCCCCAGATCTGCACGCGCTCCCGCTCGATGAGCTCCATCACCTGTTTCGGGTCGAAGCGGCCTTCGGTGAGGACGATCCGGCCGCCGGTCAGGAAATGGGTGAGCAGGCTGGACATTCCGCCGATGTGGAACATCGGCGTGCACGCCAGGCTGACGGCCTGCGGTGAGTCGGCGTCGAGCAGGTGCGGGAAACGATTCGTGCGGCCCAGGATGTTGTGCTGGTTCACGATCACCGAACGGCGGGAGAGCTCAACGGCTTTCGGCAGCCCCGAGCTTCCCGAGGTGAACAGCACCGCGGCGGGCCCGTCCTCGTCGGTCTCGGGAAGGGGTCCGGGTTCGGCGGTCGGCGTGGCGTCGAACGCCGCACCCAGTTCCACCAGTGCGCTGCCGGGCACGTCGGTCGTCAGCGGCGTGTCCGAGAAGACGTGCCGCGGCCGGACGAGCCCGACGGCGTGGTCGATCTCGGCGTCGCTCCACCAGCGGTTGGCCAGCACCGGCACCGCACCCGCCAGCCACAGCGACCACAGTGCCAGCACCCATTCCGGGCTGTTGTAACCGAAGACCATCACCCGGTCGCCGGGCTTTATCCCAGTGTCGCGCAGCGTATTCCGGCATGCGGACACGGCGGCGCGGAACTGCTCGAAGGAGATCCGCCGGTCGCCCTGCACCAGGAAGGTGCGGTCGGTCCAGCGCGTCGTCGCGTCGACGAGTTCGCCGAACGTCGACGGCGACCGGCGGTACGTCAGTCCGTCGTGGCCGCCGTAGCGGCCGGCCACCACGTCGCTGTCCCACGGCGCGGTCATGCCTGGGTCGGGATCTGGATTCCCTCCGACGGCTGGACGATCACGAAGCCCTGGCCGTAGAACGACACCTGCACCGCTTCGCCCGAGCCGCGGCCGATCAGCGCCGCCGCCTTGAAGCTGGTCTTCAACTGGGTCTGCAGATTGGCCGACCAGGCCACCACGGCGTTGGTGTCGGCGAAGGTCGGCGCCTCGGCGGCGTTGAGCACCACCGGGGGGCCGTCGGTGGTGAGCGCCACCCAGCCGGTGCCGCGCAGCGTGGTGTTGAACAGGCCACCGGTGGCGATGCTGCCGCCGCGGACGCGCTCGATGTTCCAGTCCAGACTGGACGAGAAGGCGAGCACGTTCTTGCCGCTGATCGACAGCCCGGAGTTGTTCAGGTTCAACAGGTGTACGTCGTAGGCCCGTTCGGCGAGGAACACGTCGCCCTGGCCCTGGCAGCGCATCAACGGCAGGCCCTCACCGGTCAGCGCCTTCTTGATGAACTTCGACGCGCCGCCACCCTCGAACGCGAAGTCGACGTTGCCCTGATAGGCGACCATCGAGCCCTGCCTGGCCATGAACGGCTCGCCGAGGCGCACCCTCAGCAGCTTGGTGTTCTGGTTGCCGATCGGCTTGGCTTCCTTCTCGCTGAAGCGGCCGTCGACCAGATCGCCGGTGATGCCCGCGAAGCCGTCACCGGCCTGCTGCTGGGCGCCGCCGTACTGCGGGCCGCCCTGAGTGGTGGCCTGGGGCTGCTGGCCCTGGTCCGGTGGCGCGCCGGAGCCGCCGCCGAGTGGCGCCCGGCCCACCTGGCCCTGGTGGGAGACCTGATCGGTCCAGTTCTGTCCGTCGAACCAGCGGTACTGGTAGCGGCCTTCGGGGTCCGGTAGCCATTGCGCAGTCACCGTGACGACATTAGGGCATCCTTGTGCCATGGCGGGCAAGGAAATAGACCGGGACCGGGCCAGGGGCGCGATGGCCGTTTTCAAGCAGCACCCGGGCATGGTGCTGTTCGTGGTGTCCCCGGCCGTCGTCGCACTGGGTCTGGTGTGGTGGCTGGCGGGCGCAGGCTGGGCCGCGCTGCTGCTGGTGGCGCTGGTGCTCGCGGGCGGCGCGGCGGTGTACTCGCTGGTGTCCAAGCGCAGGTAGAAGCAGGTTCGAACCGGGCGGTGTTCGCCCGCGGAGAAACGCGGCCGCAGGCCGTTGTAACGGTGTAAGCATGTAATCATGCGACATCAACACACCCACGGCCGACGGGGACGATCCGGCGGCTGGCAGCAGTCACAACAACCCGATGCCGGCGACGCCTCCGACTGGTTCGCCGGGCGCATGCCGGAAGGCTGGTTCGCCGGCGAAACCACCGTGGTCGTCGACCGCGAGGAGATCACCGTCATCGGGCGGCTGCCCGAACCCGACGGCGGAGAGAGCGACGCTCACGCCTCGGGCCGGGCGGCACGGTTCCGCGAGGAGACCCGGCAGGACCGGATGCGGATCGCCGACGAGGCCGAGGCCCGGTACGGCCGCAAGGTGTCCTGGGGCGTCGAGGTGGGGGATCCGGCCGATCCCGAGCGAATCCTGTTCACCCACATCGCCGTTCCGGTGATGACCCGGCTGCGGCAGTCCGAACGCCAGGTGCTCGACACACTGGTCGACGCCGGTGTGGCGCGCTCGCGCTCCGACGCGCTGGCCTGGTCGGTGCGTCTGGTCGGCGAACACACCGACGAGTGGCTGGCCAAGTTGCGCGCGGCGATGACCGCCGTCGACGACGTGCGCGCCGAGGGCCCCGGGGTCTAGAGCCGCTCCACTCCGACGTAGCAGGAACTCAGCGTCGCGGTCTGCGACAGCGGGTCCACCGTCGAGCCGTCGACCAGCAGATTGCGGTTGACGCCGAACGAGTCCGGCGCTGCGCCGCCGCGCGGGTCGAAGATGCGCGAACCCCAGCCGTGATCGATGATCACCATGCCTCGCCGCGGCCGGTCGGACAGCGTCGCGGCCAGTTCCACGGCGCCGATCGGGGAGTACACCCGGACCCGGTCGCCTTCGCCGATGCCGAGCGTCGCGGCGTCCTCGGCGTTGATCATCACGTCGTTGCCCTTGCCGGAGCGGTGCAATCCCGGCAACTCGTTGAGCCAGGAGTTCATCGAGTGCCGGTTGCGCCGGTTCCCCAGCTGGAAGGGAAACCCCTGAGGCGCGACGCGGATCGCCTCCGCCAGTAGTTCCCTGGCGCGGGCGATGAACTGGGGCGGCGCCGCGTGCACCTTCTTGTCGTCGGTGCGCAGTGCGCCCCTGAAATGGCCGAACTCGCGGGGTCCCAACACCATCCCGTGCGGGTGGGACATCAGGTCGCGCCAGGTCAGCCTGCGGCCGTTGAACTTTCGCGACATCCGGACGATGAGACGGTCGAGCCAGTGCGGGCCGAAGGCCAACGTGGGGCGACGGGTCAAGGCCGCCGCCCGTCGGGTCGCCTTGACGAACCCGTTGAGGCCCTTGGCGCCGAACAACGGTCGGTCCATCGCCAGGGCGAGGTCGACGAAGATCTCCCATTCCTGGCGGGTGTCCGGCGGCGGTTCGACGACCTTGCGGCCGTACTGGACGAACGGTTCGTCGTGCATGTTGCTGGTGAACGCCAGCAGGTCGTCGCGTTCGAGCCAGTGCACGGCCGGCAGCAGCCAGTGGGCGTGCCGATGGCTTTCGCGTTGTACGAGGTCGATCACCACGAGCAGGTCGAGTTGTGCCAGCGCCTCGTCGAGCTTGCCCCCGTCGGGACCCGACACCACCGGGTTGCCGCAGTTGATCAGCATCGCCTTGATCTGACCGGGGCCGGGGGTGGTGATCTCGTCGGGCAGTTCGGCGAGCCCGTGCGCACCCGCCACCATCTCCCGTCCCGCCACCCGACTCGTGTGGGGTTTGGTCTTGGCCAACTCGGCCAGTTTCAGCGCGTCGAAGTAGCCCGGCTCGAACCGCCGCCCGCCCGGTCGGTCCATCCGGCCGGTGATGACGTTGAGCACCTGACCCAGCCATTCGCCGACGGTGCCCGCTGCATGCAGCGATATCCCGGTGCGGGTGACCACCATCGCGCCCCGGGCTGCGGCGAAGTCCCGTGCCGTGCTGACGATCCGGGACCGTTCGATGCCGCAGCGGATGGCCAGGTCATCGAGGTCGGCGTCGGCCACCAGGCGGCGCAACTCGTCCACACCGGTGGCGAGATCGGCGCAGTCGCGACGGTGCTCGAGGCCCTCGTCGAGGATCACCTTGAGCAGCGCGAGCAGCAGCGCCCAGTCCTGGCCGGGCTGCACGGCCAGGTGCACATCGGCCTTCTCCGCGGTCTCGGTACGCACCGGGTCGACGACGACGATGGTCGCGCCGCCCTGCTGGCGGGCCAGCGCCCGGCGCCAGCCGCCCGGCACCGTCTCGAGCCAATTCCAGGCGCTCACCGCGGGATTGGTGCCGATCAGCAGGAAGTAGTCGCAGTTGTCGACGTCGGACACGGGCACCATCAGCGACGATCCGTACATCGCTTCGGCGACCACGTGCAGTGCGTTCTGGTCGACCGAGCCGACGGCGTAGCGGCTGCGGGTGCCGATCGCGTCCATCCAGGCGTTCATGAACATCACGTTCGACGACGAGTGTCCCGACGGGTTGCCGTAGTACGCGCCGATGGCGTCCGGTCCGTCCTGCTCGATCAGTGCGTTCATCCGCGCGGCGATGTCGCGGATCGCCACGTCCCAGCTCTCCTCGACGTAGGAGTCGCCCACCCGGCGCATCGGCCGCACGATCCGGCGCGGGTGCTCGACCAGTTGGTTGGCGGTGCGGCCCTTGGCGCAGAAGTCGTGCCAGCTGTGCGGGTTCTGCTTGTCGGCGGAGATCTTCTGGATGCGGTTGTCCTCGACCGTCACCTCCAACCCGCAGGACGCCATGCAGTACCTGCAGAAGGTGTGGACGGTGTTCGTGTTCATTACGGCGAGCCTACGGTTTGTAACGCGGCTGGGGCGCCGTTAAGCGGAACGCCTAGTCTCAGGCCCTGGTCATCGCCCAGTACTCGCCGTGGCGGGCGAGCAGTTCGGCGTGTGTGCCGCGTTCGACGATCCGGCCGGCCTCCATCACCAGGATCAGGTCGGCATCGCGGATCGTCGACAGCCGGTGGGCGATGATGAAACTGGTTCGGTCGCGCCGGAGTTCGGCCATCGCGTGCTGGATCTGCTGCTCGGTACGGGTGTCCACCGCGCTGGTCGCCTCGTCGAGGATCAGCAACTGCGGGCGCGCCAGCACGGCGCGCGCGATGGTGATGAGCTGCTTCTCGCCTGCGCTGATCGAGCCGCCGTCGTCGCTGACCACGGTCTGGTACCCGTCGGGCAGGCTGTGCACGAACCGGTCGACGAACGCGGCCTTCGCCGCGGCGACCACCTCGTCCTCGCCGGCCCCCGGCCTGCCGTAGGCGATGTTGTCGTAGATGGTGCCGGCGAACAGCCAGGTGTCCTGCAGCACCATGCCGACCCGCGACCGCAGCGACTGCCTGCTGACGGTCGAGATGTCCACACCGTCGACGAGGATGCGGCCGGAGTCCACCTCGTAGAACCGCATCAGCAGGTTGACCAGTGTGGTCTTGCCCGCGCCGGTGGGCCCGACGATCGCGACCGTGCTGCCCGGTTCGGCGACCAGCGACAGGTCCTCGATCACCGGGGTGTCGGGGCGGTAGCCGAAGGTGACGTGCTCGAACTCCACCCGGCCGGGCCGGTCGGCCGGGCCGGGCAGGCCGGCTGCGGCGTCGGGGGACTGCTCGTCGGCGTCGAGCAGTTCGAAGACCCGCTCCGCGCTGGCCACGCCGGACTGCAGCGTGTTGTACATGCCTGCGACCTGGGTCAGCGGCTGGTTGAACTGACGGACGTACTGGATGAACGCCTGGATGCTGCCGAGGGTGATCTGACCGGTGGCGACCTGCAGGCCGCCGACCACCGCGACCGCGACGTAGCTGATGTTGCCGATGAACACCGTCGCCGGTGACACCAGGCCGGAGAAGAACTGCGCGCCGAACCCGCTGTGATACGCGTCGGCGTTGAGCTCGTCGAACCGGTCCTGCGCGGCGGCGCGATGGCCGAAGGTCTTCACGACGGTGAAACCGCTGTAGGTCTCCTCGATGTGGGCGTTGAGCCGGCCGATGTTGCGCCACTGCGCGACGAACATCCGCTGCGAGCGACGGGTGATCCAGCGGATCGTCAGCAGCGACAGCGGCACCGTGACCACGGTGAGCAAGGTGAGTAGCGGCGAGATCGTCAGCATCATCACCAGCACCGCCACCACGGTCAGCACCGAGGTGAGCAGTTGGCTGATCGTCATCGACAGCGACGTGGAGATGTTGTCGATGTCGTTGGTGACCCGGCTGAGCACCTCGCCGCGCTGACGGGCGTCGAAGTACGACAGCGGCAGCCGGTGCACCTTGTCCTCGACGTCGGAACGCAGCGCCACCATGGTGCGCTGCACGGTGACGTTGAGCAGCCGGGCCTGCATCCAGACCATCAGCGCGGCAACGAGATACAGTCCGAGCGCGAGGAGCAGGGTCCGCGCCACCGCGTCGAAGTCGACACCGCGGCCGGGGATCACGTCCATCCCGGAGAGCAGGTCGGCGAACGTGGCGTCGCCGCGCGCCCTGGCCGCCGCGACGGCCTGCTCCTTGGTCAGCCCGGCCGGCAGCTGCCTGCCGATGACGCCGTTGAACAACAGGTCGGTGGCGTGGCCGAGGATGCGTGGGCCGATGACCCCGATGGCGATGCCGCCGACACCGAGGCCGATCACCAGCGCGGCCAGCCCGCGTTGCGGCGTCAGCCGTTTGACCAGTCGCACCGCCGACCCGCGGAAGTCGCGGGTGCGTTCGGCCGGCGCGGCCATGGCGCCGCGAAACGGGCGGCCGAGCGGGCCGGTCATGGCGTGCCCCCCACACCGATCGACTGGGAGTCGGCGAACTCCGCGTAGGTGGGGCAGTCCGTGAGCAGCGATTCGTGGGTGCCGACGCCGATCACCCGGCCGTCCTCGACGACGATCACCTGGTCGGCCTCGGCGACCGTCGAGATGCGCTGCGACACGATCAGTACCGTCGCGCCCGCCGACACCACGCGCAGCGCCGTCCGGACCCGGGCGTCGGTGTGCACGTCGAGTGCCGAGAACGCGTCGTCGAACAGGTACACGGCGGGCCGGCGGATGACGGCGCGGGCGATCGCCAGCCGTTGCCGCTGACCGCCGGAGAAGTTGACACCGGCCTGGGCGACGCGCATCCCGAGCCCGTCGGGGTGCGCGCGGACGAAGTCGTCGGCGGCAGCCACCTCCAGCGCCGCCCACATCTCCGCGTCCGTGGCATCGGCCTTGCCGTAGCGCAGGTTGTCCGCGACCGTGCCCGAGAACAGGTATCCGCGCTGGGGCACCAGCCCGATTGCCGACCACAGCCGTTCGACGTCCCAGTCGCGCACGTCGACGCCGTCGACGCTGACCGATCCGGCCGTGGCGTCGTAGAGCCTGCAGATCAGCGCGATCAGCGTGGTCTTGCCGGAGCCGGTGGAGCCGACGACGGCGGTGGTGCTGCCCGGCCGCACGGTCAGCGAGACATCTTGGAGCACCGGGCGGTCCGCGCCGGGGTAGGTGAATGTGGCGGCGTCGAACCGGATCTCGCCGGCGACGGTGTCGGGTCCGGCCGGATCGTCGGGGCTGGCGATGCCGGGCGTGGTGGACAGCACCTCGGTGATCCGCTCCGCGCAGGCCGACGCCCGGGGGAACATGATCAGCAGGAAGGTCGCCATCAGCACGGCCATCAGGATCTGCATGAAGTAGGACAGGAACGCGATCAGCGAGCCGACCTGCATCTGCCCGGCGTCGATGCGCAGCCCGCCGAACCAGATGAGCGCCACGCTGGAGATGTTGATGACCAGCGTGGTGACCGGCAGCATCAGCGCCTGCCAGCGGCCCGCCGCCAGCGCGGTGTCCGACAGTGCCGCGCTCGCCCCGGCGAAGCGTTCGCGCTCGAACGGCTCGCTGGCGAAGGCACGGATCACCCGGATGCCGGACAGCTGGTCCCGCATCACCCGGTTGATGTTGTCGATCAGCCGCTGCATGCTGCGGAAGATCGGCATCAGCCGCGTGACGATCCAGTAGTTCGCCGCGGCCAGCACCGGCACGCTGATCAGCAGCAGCCACGACAGACCGGCGTCCTGGTGCACGGCCATGAAGATGCCGCCGACCGACATGATCGGCGCGGTGATCAGCATGGTCGCCGTCACCTGGACCAGCACCTGGATCTGCTGGACGTCGTTGGTGGTCCGGGTGAGCAGCGACGGCGCGCCGAACCGGGCGGTCTCCTCGGCGGAGAACCCGATGACGTGGCGGAAGATCGCGCCGCGCAGGTCGTGACCGAACCCCATCCCGGCCCGCGAGCCGAAGTACACCGCGCCGACGGCGCACGCCACCTGCAGTGCGCAGACCGCCAGCATGATCATGCCGAGGTCGACGATGGTCGCGGTGTCGCCCTTCGCCACGCCGTCGTCGATGATCGCCGCGTTGATGGTGGGCAGGTAGAGCGAGGCCAGCGTGCTGACCACCTGTAGGGCCGCGACCACCCCGAGCAACCCCCGGTACGGCCGCACGAACCGTCGCAGCAGCGCCCAGAGCATTTCGATACTGTCGCACACGGTGTGATAGCTGCAGGTCAACCGGCATGTCGGTGGTTGTGGCGGAACGCTGCCGCTACAGTGCATGGCGTGACCCCCAGCACGAGCGCGACAGGACGCGCCCGCCCTGCCAGGGCGCTGGCCGCATTGGCCGCGGCGACGATTCCGCTGTTCGCGGCATGCAGCGACCCGGAGCCGTCCTCGCCCGAGCAGTCCGGGCCCACCCAGACCCAAGAGGACGTGTCGCACGGGCCGTTCTTCCCGGAGTGCGGCGGGATCAGCGATCAGGTGATGAACCAGCTGACCGAGCGGCCCACCCTGGTCAACACCGCCAAGACGTCGGTGGGGTGCCAGTGGCTGGCCGGCGGAAGCATCCTCGGCCCGCACTTCTCGTTCACCTGGTTCCGCGGCAGCCCGATCGGGCGCGAGCGCAAGACCGAGGAACTCTCGCGCGACACGGTCGAGGACGTCAACATCGAGGGCCACGACGGCTTCATCGCCAGCAGCCAGGACCTGATCGAGGGCGGGATCAATCTCTGCGAGATCGGCATCCAGTTCGACGACGACTTCATCGAGTGGTCGGTCAGCTACGACCAGAAGCCGTTCCCCGATCCGTGCCAGGTGGCCCGCGAGCTCACCCGTCAGTCGATTGTGAATTCCAAATGAGGCGCTTTCCCCACGGCAGGCGCGTGCTCGCCGGCACCGGCGCCGTGCTGGCCACGCTGTCGATCCTGACCGGCTGCAGCCGCACCGTCGACGGCACCGCCGCCAAAGAGGGCACCGGCGGCGGGCCCAGCAACAACAACTCCGAACGGCAGTACCCCAACCTGCTCAAGGAGTGCGACGTGCTCACCGAGGACATCCTCGCCGAGACGGTGGGCGCCGACCCGCTGGACATCCAGAGCACCTTCGTGGGCGCGGTGTGCCGCTGGCAGGCCGCCAATCCCGCGGGCCTGGTCGACATCACCCGGTTCTGGTTCGAGCAGGGCGACCTCGACAACGAGCGCCGCACGGCACAGGAACTCCAGTACGGCATCGAAGAGCGCTCGGTGGCCGGGGTGCCGTCGATCGTGATGAAGCCCAACGACCCGAACGGCGCGTGCGGCGTGGCCAGCGATGCCGGCGGTGCGGTGGGCTGGTGGGTCAACCCGCAGTCGCCCGGTATCGACGCGTGCGGGATGGCGATCAAGCTGATGGAGCTGACACTGGCCACCAGCTCGTAGCCACCGCTACCGGGCTTTGTGGAAGGTGACCAGCGTGGCGCCCTGCAGCGCCAGTTGATCCCAGCTGTGCGCGGTGCGCAGCACGGCGATCGCCGAAGTGGGGAACTTCTCCGAGACATGCTGCGCGGCAACGCTGTTGCTGCCCTCGGAGCTGGCCAGTCCGAGCGTCACCGCGGACATCGCGGGTTCGTGGCCGATCACCAGCAGGGTCTCGACGTCCACGTCGAAGTGTGACCCGACGCCGTTGATCTCGTCGATGACGGTGCCGGGTGTGGCGTCGTAGAGGCGGTCGGAGAACTGCACGGGTGCGGTGACGAGCGTGCGCTGCAACGTCTCGCGGGTGCGGGTGGCGGTCGAGCACAGCACCGCGTCGACGGCGGGCGCGTGCGCGCGCAGCCAGTCGCCGGCCAGCCCGGCCTCGCGCTGTCCCCGCGGCGCGAGCGGCCGGCCGTGGTCGGCCACGCCGGGCGGGTAGTCCGACTTGGCGTGCCGCAGCAGCAGCAGGGTGCGGTAGCGGGTGCTCACCCGCCCCACGGTAGGCCACCGGGCAACGTGCCGGTCGAGGTCCGCCGACTTGTCGGAGCGCGGTCATACACTCGCCATGCTCTCGAAAACGAGGACCCATCACGAGCCGGAAAGGACGGGCCGACATGCGATTCGTGCACAGCGCCGACTGGCAGCTCGGGATGACCCGGCACTTCCTCAACGGCGAGGCGCAGCCCCGGTATTCGGCCGCGCGTCGCGACGTGGTGGCCGCCATCGGCCCGCTCGCCGCCGATGCGGGCGCAGAATTCGTGGTCGTCGCCGGTGACGTGTTCGAGGACAACCAGCTGGCCCCGCAGGTGGTGAGCCAGTCGCTGGAGGCGATGCGCGCCATCGGGATTCCGGTGTACCTGCTGCCGGGCAACCACGATCCTCTCGACGCGTCGTCGGTGTACACCAGCGCCCTGTTCCGCGCCGAATGCCCGGACAACGTCGTGGTTCTCGACCGGGCCGGGGTGCACCAGGTGCGGCAGGGGCTCGAGATCGTCGCCGCGCCGTGGCGGTCGAAGCGGCCCACCACCGACCTGACCGGCGACGTGCTCGACGGTCTGCCCGCCGACGGCGTCACCCGCATCGTGGTGGGCCACGGTGCGGTCGACATCCTCGACCCCGGGCACGACAAGCCGTCGCTGATCCGGCTCGCCGCCGTGGAGGCCGCCCTGGCCCGCGGCGCCGTCCACTATGTGGCGTTGGGCGACAAGCACTCCCGCACCGACGTCGGCGCCACCGGGCGGGTCTGGTACTCCGGCTCACCGGAGGTCACCAACTACGACGACGTCGAACCCGATCCCGGCCACGTGCTCGTCGTCGAGGTCGACGAGGCGGATCCCGCACGGCCGGTGCGGATCGACGCCCGCCGGGTCGGCCGGTGGCGGTTCGTGTCGCTGAACCGGTCGGTCGACGACACCCGCGACATCGCCGACCTCGACATCAACCTCGACCTGTTGCCGGACAAGGAGCGCACCGTGGTGCGGCTGGGCCTCACCGGGTCGCTGACCGTCACCGACAAGGCCGCGCTCGACGCGTGCCTCGACCGGTACAGCCGCCGGTTCGCGGCGCTGACGGAGTGGGAACGCAACACCGACATCGCCGTGATGCCCGCCGACGGAGAGTTCGCCGACCTCGGCATCGGCGGATTCGCCGCCGCCGCCGTCGATGACCTGGTGGCCACCGCGCGCTCCGACGGCGAGGACGCCGAGGACGCCCGCGCCGCGCTGGCCCTGCTGTTGCGTCTGACCGACCGGGGAGTGGCGTGAAACTCCATCGGCTGGTGCTGACCAACTATCGCGGGATCGCCCATCGCGAGATCGACTTCCCCGACCACGGGGTGGTGGTGGTCACCGGCGCGAACGAGGTCGGCAAGTCGTCGATGATCGAGGCGCTGGACCTGCTCTTGGAGGCCAAGGACCGGTCCGCCAAGAAAGAGGTCAAGCAGGTCAAGCCGACGCACGCCGACGTCGGTGCGGAGATCACCGCCGAGATCTCCGCCGGAGCCTACCGGTTCGTGTACCGCAAGCGGTTTCACAAGCGGGCCGAGACGCAATTGACCGTTCTGGCGCCGCGCCGCGAGCAGCTCTCCGGCGACGAGGCGCACGACCGGGTCCGGTCGATGCTGGCCGAGACCGTCGACCTCGAGCTGTGGCAGGCGCAGCGGGTGCTGCAGTCCGCGTCCACCGCGGCGGTCGACCTGTCCGGCTCGGACGCGCTGGCCCGCGCGCTGGACGTCGCCGCCGGTGAGGCCGCCACCCTGTCGGGCGCCGAACCCCTCCTGGTCGACCGCATCGACCAGGAGTACGCCCGTTACTTCACCGCCACCGGACGGCCCACGGGGGAGTGGGCCACGGCCACCAAGCAGCTGAACGCGGCCGACGCCGAGGTGGCCCGGTGCGCGGCGCGGGTCGCCGAGGTGGACGACGCGGTCACCCGGCACAGCGCGCTCACCGCTGAACTCGCCGAGGTCGCCGCGCAGCGGGCACAGGCACACGCGCGACTCACCGCGTCCCGCGCGGCGGCCGAGGCGGTGGCCGCGCTGCGCAGGCAGCTCGCCGAGGCCGACGTCGTCGCCGGCGCCGCGAGCAAGACGCACGCGGCTTCCCTTGCGGCGCTGACGGAACGGCGCCGGTTGCGCGCCGACGTCGAGGAACGCGGGACGGCGGTCACCGCGCTGCACGCCGCTGTCGCCGAGGCCGCCGAGGACGAGTCCACCGCGCGCGAGGTGCACGAGGCGGCCGAGGTCGCCGCCGAGAAGGCCCGCGAGGCGGTGACGGCCACTCAGGCACGCGTCGAGTCGGCCCGCGGGGTCGTCGACCGGCTGACACAGCGCGACGAGGCCGACCGGCTGGCGGGCCGGGTGGCGAAGATCGACGCCGCACGACGCGAGCTCGACCGGACCGCTGCGGAATTGGCCGGCATCACGGTGACCGATGCGACGATGCGGGCGGTCGAGCAGGCCGTGCTGGCCGTCGAACGGGCCGCCGGTCAGGCCGAATTGGCCTCGGCCAGAATCGAACTCGCAGCACTGGCCGACGTGACAGTCGCCGTCACGGGGGAGCCGGTGACGCTGGGGGCCGGCGAGACATGGGCGGTGAACACCACCGCCGACACCGCGGTCGAGCTGCCGGGTGTGCTGACGCTGCGCGTGGTGCCAGGCACGCCGGCCGCGCAGACGCAGGCCACCCTCGACGCGGCGCAGGGGTCGCTTGCCGAGGCGCTCTCGGCCGCGGGCGCCCAGGACGTGGATACCGCGCGCGCGCTCGATCTGCGGCGCCGTGAGTTGGTGGCGGCGCGTGACCGGCTGACCGCGACGCTGGAGGCGGTGCTCGGTGACGACACCGTCGAGCACCTGCGGGCGCGGCTGACCGAACTGCTGGCGACGCAGCCGGCGGAGGACGGGCTGTTCGACGTCACCGGCGATAGTGCCACCGACCCGGTGGCCGCCCGCGCCGAACTCGCCGCGGCGGTGGCCGCCCACCAGCAGGCCGTGGTGGACTGCGAGACACACCGCAAGGTCGCGATCGTGGCCTCGAAGCGGCTGGGGGACAGGGCGACCCAGGCGTCCGTGCTGAAGGAGAAGCTGGCCGCCGCCCAGGCCGAACGCGCGGCGGCGACCACGCGTTTGGAGGCGCAGCGGGCGCAGGCGGCGGACGACACCCTTGCCGTCGCGGCCGAGGCCGACGGCGACGCGGCCCGGGCTGCCGCCGCGCGCGCTGCCGAGACCCGGGCCGAACTGGAGCGCAGCGCCCCGGACGCCGTCGCGGCCGCGCTGGCCGACGCCACTCGCGGCGCCGAGGCGCTCGGCCGGCGACACGACGAGTTGGCCGAGGTACTGCGTGAGGTGACCACGCAGCTGAAGGTGTTCGGCACCGAGGGCCGCAGGGGCAGCCTGGACGCCGCGGAGGCCGAGCGTCAGCACGCCGAGGGGGAGTACCTGCGGGTGCACCGGCGGGCGCGGGCGGCGCAACTGCTGCGGAAGGTGATGGCGCGCCACCGCGACGCCACCCGGTCGCGCTACGTCGACCCGTTCCGCAATCAGGTGGAACGGCTGGGCCGCATCGTGTTCGGCGACACCTTCGAGGTCGAGGTGGACACCGACCTGCGCATCTGCAGTCGCACGCTCGCGGGCCGAACGGTGCCCTACGAGTCGCTGTCCGGCGGCGCCCGAGAACAGCTGGGCATTGTGGCGAGGCTGGCCGGCGCGGTGCTGGTCGCCAAGGAGGACGGCGTCCCGCTGCTCATCGACGATGCGCTCGGCTTCACCGACCGCGACCGGCTGGCGAAGATGGGGGCGGTCTTCGACGTGGTGGGCGGCGACGGTCAGGTCATCGTGCTGACCTGCGACCCGCAGCGCTACGCCGCCATCGGCGGTGCCCACCACATCGAGCTGGTGCCCTAGCCCTTTTCCGGCGGCAGCTCCTTCCGCGAGCAGACGCAAATTGCGCCCTTCTCGCGGCGTGTCGCGGCAATTAGTGTCTGCTCGCGATCCGGCCATGGCGATCTATCCACAGATTGATCACCGCCACTTTCGCGAGACACGGTTGGCCGAACATTGTGACGAGGTGTTCATCGACGAATTGTTCGAGGCGAACGGCGGGCTGGCGAAGAGGAATCAGCTGCTTTCGGTCATGTCCCGCTCTGCGTTGGACGCCCACGTACGTGCCGGCGCGATCATCCGGGTCTGGCACGGAGTGTATGCACTCCGCCCGCCCACCCTGCGCGACCAACTCGCAGGCCTGGATCTGCTCGCCGCCAGAAGAACCGTCGCCTGTATGGGGACGGCGGCAGCCCTGTACGGCTTCGACACCGAGAACGACGGTCGGATTCACATCCTTGACCCCGGCGTGCGGATGCGGCCGAATGCCGAGCTCATGGTGCATCAACGCAGCGGCGCTCCGTTACGGCGAGTCGAGGAACGCCTGGTGACGACTCCGGCGTGGACAGCGGTCGAGATCGCGCGGACGTTGCGGCGTCCACGTGCGCTCGCCACCCTCGATGCCGCACTGCATTGTGAATCCTGCTCGGTCGCCGAACTCGACACCGCCGTTCGCGAACAGAGGGGGCGCCGTGGGATCGTCGCAGTGCGTGAGCTTCTGGAACATGCCGACGGTCGCGCCGAATCACCGATGGAAAGCGAGGCCAGGCTGCTCTTCATCGACGGCGGACTGCCGAAGCCCGAACTTCAGTTCGAGATCCGCGATCGGTGCGGGCAGCTGTGGCGAGTGGATTTCGCATGGCCGACCGCCATGGTCGTTGCGGAATACGACAGCATGGAATGGCACGCCAGTCCCGAAGCGCTCAAGCACGATCGCATCAAGACGGCTCGACTCCAGGAGTGCGGGTACACGGTGGTGCCTATCGTCGTGGATGACGTGCGACGACGCCGGTTTGATCTTGTTGCCAGGATTTTCGGCCACTTGAACGGCGCCGTCCTCGCGAGCTGATGAGCCCGCGAGCAGACGCGAAGTGCTCGCAAATCCCGGCGTGTCGGAGCATTATGCGTCTGCTCGCGCAGGGGAAATCTAGACTTCGCCCGATGGAAGCCGACTATGTCGTCATCGGAACCGGCTCGGCCGGCGCCGTCGTGGCCAACCGCCTCAGCGCTGATCCCGGCGTCGAGGTGGTGGTCCTCGAGGCGGGCCCGCCGGACAAGGACAAATTCGTTCACATCCCCGCGGCGTTCTCCAAGTTGTTCCGCAGCGAGATGGACTGGGACTACTCCACCGAGCCGCAACCCGAGCTGGGCGGCCGCCGCATCTACTGGCCGCGTGGCAAGGTGCTGGGCGGGTCGTCGTCGATGAACGCGATGATGTGGGTTCGCGGATTCGCCGCCGACTACGACGAGTGGGGCGAGCTCGCCGGCTCCCAGTGGGACTACGCGCATGTCGTCGAGTACTTCCGTCGCATCGAGAACACCAGCGACGCGGCGCAGGCGGTCGAGGGCGGTTGCAGCGGCAATGACGGGCCGCTTCACGTCTGTCGGCAGCGCAGCCCGCGCAGCTCCACCGCGGCCTACCTCACCGCCGTGCAGGAGTGCGGCCACGCGCTGGCGAAGCCGAATGCGCCACAGCCCGAGGGTTTCTGCGAAACGCTGGTCACCCAGCGCCGCGGCGCGCGGTGGAGCACCGCCGACGGATACCTGAAGCCGGCGGCCCGCCGGAAGAACCTCACCGTGGTCACCGGTGCGCACGCCACGCGGGTGGTGGTGGACGGCGGCCGGGCCGTCGGCGTCGAGTACCAGTCGGGTTCCGGTCGCCAGGAGGTCCGTGCGCGGCGTGAGGTCGTGCTGTGCGCGGGCGCGGTCAACAGCCCGCAGCTGCTGATGCTGTCCGGCATCGGCGACCGCGACCAGTTGTCCGAGCACGGCATCGACGTCGTGGCGCACGTGCCCGAGGTGGGCCGCAATCTCTCCGACCACCTGTGCACGCCGATGGGCTTCGAGGTCCGCCACGACAGCCTCTTCACCGCTGAGAAGCCGCTGGAACTCGTCCGCTACCTGGTGCGCCGGCGCGGCATGCTGACGTCGAACGTCGGCGAGGCGTACGGCTTCGTGCGCAGCCGCCCCGACCTCGAATTGCCCGACCTCGAGTTGTTGTTCGCCCCGGCGCCGTTCTTCGACGAGGGCCTCGGCGACGCCTACGACGGGCATGCGATCGTGATGGGGCCGATCCTCGTGCGCCCGGAGAGCCGCGGCACCGTCACCCTCGCCTCGGCCGACCCGTTCGCCAAACCGGTCATCGACCCGCGATACCTGTCCGACCCGGCAGGCCGCGACCGCGCCGCGATGATGGCCGGCCTGCGGATGACCGCCGACATCGCCAAGGCGCCCGCGATGCGCGACGTGCTCGGCAGGGTGGCGCGGCCGCTCGACGTCGAGGACACCCGCGAGGAGACGCTCGAGGAGGCGTTGCGTGTCACGTCGCAGACGCTGTACCACCCCGTGGGCACCTGCCGGATGGGCGCCGACGAGGGCAGCGTCGTCGACCCGGACCTGCGGGTGCGTGGTGTCGAGGGACTACGCGTCGCCGACGCCTCGGTGATGCCGGCGATCATCCGCGGCCACACCCACGCGCCGTCGGTGGTGATCGGCGAGAAGGCCGCCGACCTGGTGCTGGCCGCGCACTCCTAGCCGCGGTCAACGTTGCGATTTGTGGAGGCCTGGCCGCGCTCAGCGCGGCTGCGGCTCCACAAATCGCAGCGAAGTCGCCGTCAGCTGACGGACTTCAGCCGTTGCGCCGCGGTGAACGTCGCGGGATCGAGGCCCAGGTGGTCGCGCAGCGTGGTGCCGGTGTACTCGGTGCGGAACAGCCCGCGCCGCTGCAACTCCGGCACCACCGCGTCGACGAAGTCGTTGAACGTGCCCGGCGTCTGCGCCGCCGACACCATGAAGCCGTCGGCCTCACCGGCGTGGAACGACTCCTCGATCTGATCGGCCACCTGCTCGGCGGTTCCCACGAACTGGGGCAGCAGCACACCCTGGGCGTACCACCTGCCGATGTCGCGCAGCGTGAGGTTGTCGCGGTCGGCCACCCGCCGGGCAGTGTCGAACAGCCCCTGCGTGCCGGACACCTGCACGTCCTCCACCGGCGCATCGAGGTCGTACACCGAGAAGTCGTGGTCGGTGTGCACCGACAGCGTGATCAGGCCGGACACCGGGTCGGCCAGCTCGTTGTGGAACGCCTGCTTCTCACGGGCGATCGACTCGGTCTCGCCGATGAACGGGATGAAGGCCGGGAAGATGAGCACCTGATCCGGATCGCGGCCGTAATCCGATGCCCGCGACTTGATGTCGTCGTAGTAGGCACGCCGGCCCTCCGGCGTCGGGTCGATCTCGAAGATCGCCTCGGCCCAGCGGGCGGCGAAGTCCCTGCCGGTGTTCGACGAGCCCGCCTGGATCAGCACCGGCCTGCCCTGCGGGGAGTGCGGCACGTTGAGCGGTCCGCGGGTGCGGAAGAACTCGCCGTCGTGGTCGACGTGCCGGATCCGCGACGGGTCGGCGAAGACACCGGTGGCCTTGTCGAGCACCAGCGCGTCGGGCTCCCAGCTCGCCCACAACTCCAGGGCCGTGCGGACGAACTCGTCGGCGCGCTCGTAGCGGTGCTCGTGGCCGAGGTGCTCGTCGCGGCCGAAGTTCTGCGCCTCACCCTGGGTGAGCGACGTGACGATGTTCCACGCCACCCGGCCGCCGGTGATGTGATCGAGGCTGGCGAAGATCCGGGCCAGCTCGTAAGGGTGGAAGTACGTGGCCGACTTCGTGATCGCGACACCGAGCTTCGTGGTGACCGCGGCGATGCTGGCTGCCACGATCGACGGGTCGAGCGTCGCGGTGGCCTGCGTGCCGCGGCGCAAGGGCTCGGCGATCCCGTCGCCGTACCGCACCGGCGCGGCCAGCAGGTCGGCGAAGAACACGAAGTCGAACTTGCCGCGCTCCAGGATCCGGCCGAGGCGGTGGTAGTACTCCGGCGTGGTGAACCGGGTGTCGCTGGCGGGATGTCGCCACGCGGCGTGCGAGTGGGTGACCTGCGACGCGATCTGGAAGCCGCCGAGGTGCAGTTGACGAGTCACGAGTGCTCCTTGGTTGTGATTTGTGGAGTCCTGGCCGCGCTCAGCGCGGCTCAGGTTCCACAAATCGCTCAGAAGTAGGCGTTGGCCGGAATGGGCGTGCCGTGCAACAGGTTCTGACCGATCACCCGGGCCTTGTACGCCACCGGGTTGTGCAGGGTGATGGTGCGGATGTTGCGCCAGTGCCGGTCCAGGTTGCGCTGCCGGCTCGCGGCGCTGGCTCCGCCGAGTTCGAGCAGCCGGGTCGCGGCCTCGGGCGCCACCTGATCCAGGTGCACCTTGACCTTGGCGGCCCGCAGCTGCGCCTCGGTCGCCAGCCGGGCGTCGGGCACACCGTCGATCTCCGACGCGTCGGCCGCATCGATCGCCGCGGCGGCGTCGAGCACGGCCGCCCGCGCCACGGATGCCGTGCTGGCCAGTTCGCCGAGCTGACGCTGCAGCAGGGGATCGTCGGACGGCCGTTCGGCGAGCGCATGGTTGAAGTTGCGGTCGCGCGACTCCAGCAGCGCCACACCGTCGTCGACGACGTTGGCCAGCACGCCCGCGACAACCGCGTGGATGTAGAGCTGCAGCGCCGCGTACTGCACCGTCGGCGCGGGCTCTGCGTCATAGGGCGTGTCGCTGAGCACCTCGTCGGCGGACACCGCGACGGCTGTGAACGTCGTGGTTCCGGTGCCGGTGCGACGCTGGCCGAAGCCGTCCCAGTCGTCGACCAGCCCCACCCCCTCGCGGTCGGCGGGCACCACGACGGTGGCCACCGAGTCGTGGTCGGTGGTGGTCGCGACGGTGAGGTGATCGGAGAACAACGTGCCTGTGCTGTAGTACTTCTCGCCGTCGAGCCGGTACCCGTCGCCGTCGGGTGTGAGCCGTGTCTTGAACACCAGGCTGCCGACCGCGAGTGAGCCCTTCTCGCTGAACGCGTTGCCGAACACCTTGCCCGCGGCGACCTCGTCGAGCCACCGCAGCGACACCGTGTCGGCGGGGTCGGCGCGCAGCGCGCGCAGCCGCTCCTCGACGAACCAGAAGTGAGTACGGAAGATGTGGGCGACGATCGGGTCGGCGCGCGCCAGGTCGATGACCGCCGAGAACAGTTGCGGGACGGTGAGTCCGGCGCCACCGAGCTCGACAGGCAGGCGCAGCGCACCGAATCCGGCGCGTTTGAGCGCAGCGACCTGGTCGAAGGGATTCTGGTCCTCGAGGTCGCGGTCCTTCGCGCCCGCGGCGATCTGTGCCAGCAGGATCGCGAACTCCGGCGAGTCGGGCAGCAGCGGGTTGACGCGCTCAACGGTGGTCATGGCGCAGTTCTACCGACGGCGCCGGCAGGGGGCACTGCTTTGGATCAGTCGGAACCGAACGCGCTACTGCGTGAAGCCGATCGTGGTGTAGTTGAGGTCGCCGATCCCCGCCGGGCCGTAGTTGGCCAGATCGCTGCGGACCGCGACGTTGCCCGCCGACTGGAACAGCGGCAGGCTGTGCACCGTCTCGAAGATCATCTTGTCGAGCTCGTTGGCGTTGTCTCGGGCCTTCGCGGGATCCAGTTCGGACAGCGTCTTCTCGATCTGCGCGTCGATCTGCGGGCTGCCGATCTTGCCGACGTTGCCCTCACCGGTGGACGCGTAGATCTGGGTCAGGCTCGACAGCGGGAAGGCGTCCCCGCCGTAGGCGAACTGGACGAGGTCGAAGTTGCCGGGTGTGACGAACTCGGTGAACAGCCGGCCGCCCGAGGCGGGCACCAGCTCGAGGTTGACGCCGATCTGCGCCAGGTTGTTCTGCGCCACCTGGGCGATCTGCCGGGTGCTCAACGCGTCGTAGAAGACGTCGCGGATGCGCAGTTGCCTACCGTCTTTCTCCCGGAACGGGCCGTTCTGCCGCCAGCCCAGCGCGTCGAGTTCCTGCTTGGCCTTCTCCGGATCGAAGGCCACCACCCCGCTGTTGTCCTGATAGCCCTCCTGGCCGGCGAGGTAGATGTGGTTGTTCAGCGGTCGCGGCTCGTTCACCAGGCCGTTCTGCGACACCGTCGCGATGGCCTGCCGGTCGATGCCCTTTGCGACGGCGAGCCGCAGCCTCGGGTCGGACAGGATCGAACCCGGTGCGCCGTTGACGGTGAAGTGGTACCAGCTCGCGGCGGGCGCGCGCCGGATCGAGATGCCCGCCGTGCCGCGGGCGATGTTCAGCTCGTCACGGGTCGCCAGCCCCATCGCGTCGAGCGCGTTGTTCTGCAGGGCGGGAATCCGGGCCGCGTCGTCGAGCACCGTGAACGTGATCGAGTCCAGCCTGGGCTTGGCGCCCCACCAGTTCGGGTTGCGGGTCAAGATGATTCGCTGCGCGGCCTTGTCCACGGTGGAGACGATGAACGGGCCCGCCGACGGACCCGGACCGTTGAGCTGGCCGCGGTTGAACGCCTCCGGGTCGGCGGTCGTGCTCTTGGGGTAGAGCATCGTGTTGCCTGCGAAGAATCCCTTCCAGTCGGCGTAGTGCGCCTTGAAGGTGACCACGGCCTGCCGTTCGTCGACCCCCTTGGTCACCGACTCGACGCGCTCGGTGCCGTTCGGGGAGGCGATCAGGTAGCGCTTGTCCTTGCCGCTGGTCGCGTTGATCTGGGAGGCGATGTCCTCCCACGTGATCGGCGTGCCGTCGGACCATGTCGCCTTGGGATTGATCGTGTAGGTGACCTGTTGCGGGTCGGTCTTCGTCAGTTCGACATTCGTGAAGTAGTCGGTGTTCACGGTGGTCTGCCCGTCGGGGGCGATGATGAACGACCGCGGCATGGTGGGTCGCAGCAGCCCACCGAGCTCGCCGAGGTTGCCGTCGATGTGCAGGGTGTTGAAGTTCGGCGGGAAGCCGGTGAGCGCGAGGCGCAGGTTGCCGCCGTCGCGCAGTGCCGCCGGGTCCTGCGGATTGATGTCGCTGGTGGTGCCGAGTTCGGCGTTGCCGCCGGGCGACGGCGCAGAATCGTCGCGGCTGGAACAACCGGCCAGGGTGAGGACCAGTACGGCCGCGGCGGCGATGGCTCGTCGGGCGCCGAACGTGTGCGTCATCGCACCGATGCTAGCGGCGCGCCGCACCGATCAGCGGTTGCCGTGCAGTTCCGCGGGCGGTCGGGGCACCGCCGCCAGCAACGCGCGGGTGTACTCGTGCTGCGGTTCGCCGAGCACCGCGTCGGCGTCGCCCTGCTCCACGATCGCGCCCCGGTGCATCACGGCCACCCGGTGGGCCAGGTGCTTCACCACCGACAGGTCGTGCGAGACGAAGAGGTAGGACAGCCCGAACCGGTCCTGCAGGTCGAGCAGCAGATTGATGATGCCGGCCTGGATCGACACGTCGAGGGCCGACACCGGTTCGTCGAGCGCGAGGATCTTCGGCTGCAGTGCCAGCGCGCGGGCGATGCCGACGCGCTGCTTCTGGCCGCCGGAGAACTCCGCGGGGAAGCGCGCGGCGTCCGAGCGGTGCATGCCGACGGTGGTCAGCAGATCGGCGACCCGGTCTTCGATGTCTGCCTTGCCGAAACCATTGGCCGACAACGGTTCGGCGAGCACCTCGTACACCGGCAGTCTCGGGTCGAGGGAGGCGACGGGATCCTGGAACACCACCTGCAGCTCACGGCGCAGCGAGCGCCGCGTCGCCTTGTCCGCCGCGGCCACGTCGTGACCCAGTACCTCGATCGATCCGCCCTGCGGGCCCGCGAGTTCGAGGATCTCGTGCAGCGTCGTGGACTTGCCGGAACCGGACTCGCCGACGATGCCCAGGGTGCGCCCGGCGGGCAGGTCGAAGCTGATGCCGTCGACGGCGCGCACTTCCCCCACCTTGCGGCGCAGCACGACGCCCTTGGTGAGCGAGTAGGTGCGGGTCAGATTCCGGACACGCAGCGCCACAGCGTCTTCGGGTTCCGCATCGGCCACGCGGACGGGTTGGATGCTCACCCCGTAGAGATCGGCGGCGCTGCGTCCGGCGACGTCCTCGGTGCGGATGCAGGCCGCGGTGTGGCCCGGCGCGACGGGCAGCAGGTCGGGTTCGGCGGCGCTGCAGTCGTCGATGGCCAGCGGACAGCGTGGCGTGAACGGACATCCCGGCGGCAGCGCGTCGAGTGCCGGCGGCGCACCCGGGATCGGCACCAGGCGGGTGCCCTGGCCGGCGTCGAGGCGCGGGACCGAGCCGAGCAGCCCTGCGGTGTAAGGCATCCGGCGGTCGGCATACAGCGTCCTGACGTCGGCCACCTCGACCGCACGCCCGGCGTACATGACCAGCGCCCGGTTCGCGAACTCCGCGACCACCCCGAGGTCATGGGTGATGATGATGACGCCGGCGCCGGTGACGTCGCGGGCGGTGCGCAGCACGTCGAGGATCTGTGCCTGCACGGTCACGTCGAGCGCGGTGGTCGGCTCGTCACAGATCAGCAGGTCGGGATCGTTGGCGATCGCGATCGCGATGACGACCCGCTGCCGTTCACCGCCGGACAGCTCGTGCGGGAAGGACCGCGCCCGCCGGTCCGGCTGATGGATGCCGACCAGCTCGAGCAGCTCGACCGCCCGTCGCCGAGCCGCGGCCCGGCCGAGGTCGCGCTGATGGATCCGCAGCGCCTCGGCGATCTGGTCGCCGACGGTGTAGACCGGCGTCAGCGCCGACATCGGGTCCTGGAACACGGTGCCGATGCGGGCGCCCCGGACGGCCGACATGGCCCGGTCGTCGCGGTCGAGGAGTTCCTCGCCGTGCAGTCGCACCGACCCGGTGACCTCGGCGTACTCGGGCAGCAGACCGACGACGGCCATCGCCGCGGCCGACTTGCCGGATCCGGACTCGCCGACGACCGCCAGCACCTCGCCGGGCTCGACGCGGTAGGTCAGCCCGCGCACGGCGTGCACCGACGCCTGCTCGGTGGGGAAGGACACGTGCAGGTCGGTGACCTCCAGCAGCGGGCTCACCGGGCACCGCCCCTGGTCCGCCGCGCACGTCGCAACGCACGGCTGCCGGGGTCGAGGGCGTCGCGCAGGCCGTCGCCGGTGGCATTGGCGCACAACACGATCAGCACCAGCACGGCGGCCGGGAACAGGAACACCCAGGGGAACGTGATCGCGGACTTCGTGCCGTCGGCGATCAGCGTGCCCAGCGACACGTCGGGCGGCTGCACGCCGAAGCCGAGGAAGCTCAGGCCGGTCTCGGCCAGGATCGCGACGCCGACGTTGAGTGCGGTGTCGATGATCAGGATGGAGGCCACGTTGGGCAGGACGTGGCGGACGATGATCCGCGGTGTCCGGACCCCCATGTAGCGCGCGGCGACGACGAATTCGCGCGTCCGCAGGCTCATCGTCAGGCTGCGCACGATGCGCGAGCTGATCATCCAGCTGAACACCGAGAACAGCACGATCAGCCAGAACACCCGCGCGTCGGGGTCGAGCCGCGGCGTGACGATCATGATGATCACGAAGCTGGGCACCACGAGCAGCAGGTCGACGATCCACATCAGCGCCGAGTCGCGGAACCCGCCGAAGTAGCCGGCGATCGAGCCGACCGTCGCGGCGATCAGCGTGGAGATGAACGCCACGCACACCCCGATCAGCATCGACTTCTGCATGCCGCGCAGCGTCAGTGCCAGCAGGTCCTGGCCGAGCGCGTTGGTGCCGAACCAGTGCTCCGGACTGGGCGGTTGCTGCAGCGCGTAGTAGTCCAGTTCGGTGTAGTCGTAGGGCAGCAGCGGTGGCAGCGCGTAGCAGGCGACGAACAGCGCGGCGAGCAGCACCAGCGAGAGGACCGCGAGCCGGTTGCGCAGGAACCGCCGGGTCACCAGGGTGCGGCGGGACGCGAACGAGGCGGCGTCGACGCCGGACTGGGTGGAGGAGAAGCCTGGTTGCGTCATGTCACCCGCACTCTCGGATCGAGTGCGGCGTAGATGACGTCGGAGAGCAGTCCGGCCAGCAGCACCACCGCGCCGGTGAACACCGACACCGCGGCGATGATGTTGGTGTCCTGGGTGGCGATGCCCTGCACCGCCCATTCGCCCATGCCGTGCCAGCCGAAGATCTTCTCGATGAACACCGCGCCGGTGACCACGCCGCTCATCCCGTACGCGAAGAGCGTCGCCATCGGGATCAGCGCGGTGCGCAGGCCGTGCCGGAACAGCGCCTGCCTGCGGGTGAGGCCCTTGGCCCGTGCGGTGCGGATGAAGTCCTGACCGAGCACGTCGAGCATGGCGTTGCGCTGATAGCGGCTGTAGCTGGCGGCGAATCCGAGCGCGAGGGTGAACGTCGGCAGCACCAGGTGCTGCACCCGGTCGACGAACTGGTTCCACGCCCCGCCGACCGCATCGGCGGACGTCTCGCCGGTGTACTCGAACAGCTGCACCCCGAGTACCGAGTTGATCTGCAGCGCGCCGAGGATCAGCACGTTGGCTACCACGAACGTCGGCGCGCTGAGCAACAGCAGCGACGCCACGGTGATCACCCGGTCGGACAGCCGGTACTGGCGCACCGCGCTCCACGCGCCGAGCACCACCCCGATGAGCGCGCCGAGCACCGACCCGACGATCAGCAGCCGCAGACTCACCCCGACGCGGCGCCACAGTTCCTCGGCGACGGGCTGGCCGGTGACCGTGGTGCCGAAGTCGCCCGTCACCGCGCCGGTGACCCAGTCGGCGTAGCGGACCGGTATCGGCGCGTCGAGGTTCAGTTCGGCGGCCTTGGCGTCGATCGCGGACTGCGGTGGGCGCGGGCTGCGTTCCAGCAGGCTGTCCAGCGGCTGAAAGGTCACCGAGGTCAGCGTGAACGTCAGGAAAGACGCCAGCGCCAGCAGGATCAGGTAGTTGAGCAGCCGGCGCGCCAGGAAGCGCGTCATCGGCGCATGACCTCCCCGGCCTTCGGCTGCATGGGCACAGGGTAGAAGAGCCACGCCGGTGAGGTCGTCATGGCCGTGCCCCCGGCGCGTCCACGCGCGGCGCAGAGCAGGCCGGATGGGGCGGCGTTTCGGCTCCGGCGCGATCGGTTACATCCTCCCGGAGGGGTCACCGGGCCTCCTGCGAACTGTCCGACAGACCGAACGGAGTAACCGAGCGATGCCGTCGAATCGAATCAGACTCGCGTCCGCTGCCGTGGGCACCAGTGCGTTGCTCGCCATGGGTGGTCTGACCGTCGCCTTCAGCACGACGAGTGTGGCTCAGCCCCCGGGGCCGGTGGACTCGGGGTCGACGACCACGACGCAGGCCAGCGAGGAGGCCCCGCCCGAGGAGGCCCCCGCCGTGACGCCGAGCAGCGCGCCTCCCGCAGTGGGCAAGAACTAGCGCCCGGTTTCACAGCCCGCGCATAGACAGCGCACAGCCTTCCCCTACGCGGACCTCTGATACTGGTGTCCGTGGTGAACAAGAGCGACGCCGAGCGGGTCGTCATGCGTCGTGCCGACGGCGCACCGATCCGCGTCCTGGTCGTCGACGACGAACCGGTCCTCGCCGAGCTGGTGACGATGGCGCTGCGGTACGAGGGCTGGGACATCGCCACCGCCGGGGACGGCGCGACCGCGATCCGGCTGGCGCGGGAGAACCCGCCCGACGTCGTGGTGCTGGACGTGATGCTGCCCGACATGAGTGGACTCGACGTGCTGCAACGTCTGCGCGAACAGATCCCCGGGCTGCCGCTGCTGCTGCTCACCGCCAAGGATTCCGTCGAGGACCGCATCGCCGGTTTGACCGCCGGCGGCGACGACTACGTCACCAAGCCGTTCAGCCTCGAGGAGGTGGTGCTGCGGCTGCGGGCGCTGTTGCGGCGCACCGGGGTGGCCAGCGAGTCGGGCGGCGCGCAGATCGTCGTCGGCGACCTGGTGCTCGACGAGGACAGCCACGAGGTGACGCGCGGCGGCGACGTCATCTCACTCACCGCGACGGAGTTCGAGCTGCTGCGCTTCATGATGCGCAACGCCCGGCGGGTGCTGTCCAAGGCGCAGATCCTCGACCGGGTGTGGAGCTACGACTTCGGCGGCCGGTCCAACATCGTCGAGCTGTATGTGTCCTACCTGCGCAAGAAGATCGACAGCGGCCGTGAGCCGATGATCCACACGCTGCGCGGCGCAGGTTATGTCCTCAAGCCCGCTCGCTGACCCGGGCGTCGACGGCCGCACCCACATCTGGTCTCCGCGCACCTGGTCGCTTCGCGTCCGGCTGCTGGTCACTCAGGTGGTGCTGCTGGCGCTGGTCTGCGCCGTCGTCGGCATCGGCACCGTCGTCGTGTTGCAGCGCTTCCTGTCCAATCAGCTCGACGCCCAGGTGGTCGAGGCGGGCCGGCGGTCGGTCGGTCTGTTCGGTCCGCCGCCGCCGGGGTTCCCTCCGCCGGGCATGCGACCACCGCCGGGGTTCCCTCCGCCGCCGCCGTTCCCGCGGCGCATCATGATCCGCGACGAAGCCGGCCCCGGCCCGGCCTTCCTGAACGCACCAGGGCAGGCCGCCGGGACGGTCGGCGCCGTGATCGGCCGCAACCGGCTGGACGCCGGGGTGATCACTGCCGACGGCACCCCGGCGCAGATCAGTCCCGCCGCGGCCGCCCAGCTCGCCGACGTGCCGGCGAACGAGACTCCGACCACCGTCGAGCTCGACGGGCTGGGCAGCTACCGCGTCATCGCCAGCCGCGCCCACGGCCCGCGTGGGGTCATCGTCGCCGGGCTGCCGACATCGGCGGTCGACGACACCGTGCTGTCGGTGCTGCTGATCTTCGGTGTCGTCGGCGCGGTGGCGCTCGGCGCGGGCACCGTGGTGGGCATCGTCGTCATCCGCCGCCAGCTCGCCCCGCTGTCGCGGGTGTCGACGGCCGCCCGCGAGGTGGCCGATCTGGAACTCGACCGCGGCGAGGTGCGGCTGCCCACACCGATCGTCGAGGTCGATCCCGCCGGCGCGCACACTGAGGTCGGCCAGCTCGGCACCTCATTGAACCGGATGCTCGATCGGATCTTCGACGCGCTGTCGGCGCGGCACGCCAGCGAGACCCGGGTGCGCCAGTTCGTCGCCGACGCCAGCCACGAGCTGCGCACCCCGCTGGCCGCCATCCGGGGTTACACCGAACTGGCGCAACGCAAGTCCGGCGAACTACCCGACGACGTCGCGCACGCGATGAACCGGGTCGAGTCCGAGACGCAGCGGATGACCCGCCTCGTCGAGGACATGCTGCTGCTGGCGCGCCTCGACGATGGCCGCCCGCTGGAGCGTGAGCCGGTGGACTTGTCGCGGCTGACCGTCGACGCGGTCAGCGACGCTCATGTCGCCGGCCCCGAGCACAGGTGGTCACTCGACCTGCCCGACGAGCCGGTGCTGGTCACCGGCGACGAGGCACGCCTGCAGCAGGTGCTGGCGAACCTCTTGGCGAACGCCCGCACCCACACACCCCCGGGTACGTCGGTGACCGCGTCGCTGGCCGTCGATGCGGGTGACGCGGTGCTCACCGTCCTCGACGACGGGCCCGGCATCCCGCAGTGGCTGCAGCCCGAGGTCTTCGAGCGGTTCGCGCGCGGCGATTCGTCCCGCTCGCGACGCGGCGGCAGCACCGGCCTGGGGCTGGCGATCGTCGCCGCCGTCGTCCGCGCGCACGGCGGCACCATTGCCATGGACAGCGAACCGGGCCGCACCCGCTTCGTCGTTCGGCTGCCCGGGTCCACACAGCCGACCCACAGCGCGGCCTCATCGCACACCTAGTCCGGGTCACCAGGATTGACGGGTGACCCTGGCACCTCCCCACGAAGAGACGCAGACAACCACGCCGAGCCGGGATTTTCGGACGCCTCGGGCCGCAGCGCAGCGGATCGCGCACGCGGTGCTGCTGCTCGGTACCGCCGCGCTCTACCTGTGGAACCTGTCCGCCAGCGGATGGGCCAACGCCTTCTACTCGGCCGCCGCACAGGCCGGCGGCTCCGACGCGACGGCGATGCTGTTCGGATCGAGTGACGCCGCCAACGCCATCACCGTCGACAAGACTCCGGCCGCCCTGTGGGTGATGGATCTGTCGGTGCGGCTGTTCGGGCTGCACCCGTGGAGCGTGCTGGCGCCGCAGGCGATCGAGGGGGTGGCCGCGGTGGCACTGCTGTACGCGGCGGTGCGGCGGGTGAGCGGGCCGGGCGCGGCCCTCATCGCCGGCACTGTCCTCGCGCTGACGCCCGTGGCGGCGTTGATCTTTCGCTTCAACAACCCCGACGCCCTGCTCGTCCTGCTGCTGGTCGCGGCGGCCTACTGCGTGCAGCGGGCGTGTGAGCCCGACAGCAGCCGGTGGTGGCTGATTGCCGCGGGCGTCGCCGTCGGCTTCGGGTTCCTGGCCAAGATGCTGCAGGCGCTGCTGGTGCTGCCCGGTTTCGCCGCGGCCTACCTGTGCACGGGTCACCGGTCGCTGGGCCGTCGTACGGCAGACCTGCTCGGCGCCGGAGTGGCGATGGTGATCGCCGCCGGGTGGTATCTGCTGCTGGTCGAGCTGTGGCCTGCGTCGGAGCGGCCTTACATCGGTGGCTCGCAGCACAACAGCATTGTCGAATTGGCATTGGGCTACAACGGTTTCGGCAGGCTCACCGGCGCCGAGACGGGCGGGCTGGGAAACCTGAACCACGACGTCGGCTGGGGGCGGCTGTTCGGTGCGGGCATGGGTGCCGACATCGCCTGGCTGCTGCCCGCCGCGATCGTCTGCCTGGTGGCGGCCGCCGTGCTCAGCCGCCGACGCGATGTACGCGCCGCGATGCTGCTCTGGGGCGGCTGGCTGGTGGTGACGGCGGTGGTGTTCAGCTTCATGCACGGCATCGTGCACTCCTACTACACCGTGGCGCTCGCACCGGCGATCGGCGCGGCGATCGGCATCGGCTCGATACTGTTGTGGCGCAACCGCTCCGATCCGCGAGTGGCGGCGGTGATGTCGGCGACGGTACTCCTCACGGCGGGGGTGGCGGCGGTGCTCCTCGGCCGCCAGGACACCTTCCTGCCGTGGCTGCGCACGGTGGTGGTGAGCGCGGGAGTGGTGGCAGCGGGTCTGTTACTGGTCAACCGGCGACTGCCGGAGCGGCTCGCGCGGGCGGCGGCGGCCATCGCCGTGGCCGTCTGCCTGACCTCGCCCGCGGTGTGGTCGATCGCCACCGCCGCCACACCGCACACCGGCGCGATACCGACCGTCGGCCCCGACCGCGGCTTCGCCGGGCCCGGCGGCCCGGGGCACGGATTCGCCGGGCCGGTCGGCCCTGGCCACGGTTTCGCCGGGCCGGTCGGTCTGCTGTCCGCGCCGACGCCGGGACCGCGGCTGACCGCCGCGCTGTCCGCCGATGCGCAGCACTACACCTGGGCCGCCGCGGTGGCCGGGTCGAACAACGCCGCCGGCTATCAGTTGGCCACGGGCGCACCGGTGATGGCCGTCGGTGGGTTCAACGGCACGGACCCGGCGCCGACCGTGGCGGAATTTGAGCAGCTGGTGGCCGCACACCGGATCCACTACTTCGTGGAAGGCCGGCTGATGCGGGGCGCCAAGGCCGGAGGCGACGGCGGCAGCCGCGACGCGGCTCTGATCGCCGAGTGGGTCGCGGCGCATTTCCGGCCGACGGTCCTCGACGGTGTCGTGATCTACGACCTCGACGCACCGGCCGCCGACTCATAGCCGCCGCACAGGTTGTGCCCACATCGAACACACCCCACGACCCGACGATGGAGCCATGACAGACACCGCCCTGGAACCCGGCGCCACCCGCGCCGCAGCGCCCGCCGCGGAGCGCAACACGCGCTTCGCCTGCCGGCCGAACGCCGCGCTGGCCGCCCGTGCCGCAGGCGTGCCGGCCCTCGATGTCGTCGTTCCGGTGTTCAACGAGCAAGCAGCGCTTACGGATTCGATCCGCCGCCTGCACCGCCACCTGTCGGAGGACTTCCCGTTCCCTGCGCGCATCACGATCGCCGACAACGCGAGCACCGACGAAACGCCGCGCATCGCTGCAGAACTCGCCGTCGAACTCGGCGATGTCCGCGTCGTGCGCCTGGAGGAGAAGGGCCGCGGGCGGGCGCTGCACGCGGTGTGGTCGGCGTCGGATGCGCAGGTCCTGGCGTACATGGACGTGGACCTGTCCACCGATCTGGCGGCGCTGGCTCCGCTGACGGCGTCGCTCATCTCCGGCCATTCCGATCTCGCGATCGGCACCCGGCTGAATCGCGGTGCCCGGGTGGTGCGCGGCGCCAAGCGCGAGATCATCTCGCGCTGCTACAACTTCCTGCTCAGGTCGACGCTGTCGGCGCGATTCTCAGACGCGCAGTGCGGCTTCAAAGCGATCCGCGCCGACGTCGCGCACGAGCTGCTGCCCTACGTCACCGACACCGGGTGGTTCTTCGACACCGAACTGCTGGTGCTGGCCGAGCGCAGCGGCCTGCGCATCCACGAGGTGCCGGTCGACTGGATCGACGACGAGGACAGCCGGGTGGACATCGTGGCGACCGCCGCCGCCGATCTCAGGGGGATCGGCCGACTGCTGCGCGGCTTCGCCGACGGCTCGATCCCGGTACATCTGCTCGCCGCGCAGCTGGGCTCGTCACGGATGTGCGCGCCGCGGACGTCGCTGCTGCGGCAGGTGGTCAGGTTCGGTGCGGTCGGCGTCGTGTCGACCGTCGCCTATCTGGCGCTGTTCATGCTGACCCGAGGAGTGTTCGGCGCGCAGGCGGCCAATCTGGTGGCGTTGCTGGTCACGGCGATCGGCAACACCGCGGCCAACCGGCGGTTCACCTTCGCGGTGGCCGGGCGCGCCTCGATGGTCCGCCACCACGTTCAAGGCCTGCTCGTCTTCGCCGTCGCGTTGGGTGTGACGAGTGGATCGCTGGCCCTGCTGCATGGGCTGATTCCGCAGCCGCATCGCGCTCTCGAGCTCGCGGTACTGGTCGCGGCCAACCTGGTCGCCACCGTGATGCGCTTCCTGCTGCTCCGCGGCTGGGTCTTCCATCCCCGCCGAACCCGCTGACTCCGAACACGATCGAGGACTTCCGATGACACTCACCGCTCCCCAGCCGGTCGCCGGCTCCATCACCGCCGCCGAGAAGCCGCGCTGGCAGCGGCTGGCCCTGCCGGCACTTCTGGTCGCCACGGCCGTGCTCTACCTGTGGGGCCTGGGCCGGTCCGGCTGGGCCAACCACTACTACGCGGCCGCCGCGCAGGCCGGCACCCAGAGCTGGACGGCCTGGCTGTTCGGTTCGCTGGACGCGGGCAACGCCATCACCGTCGACAAGCCGCCCGCCGCGCTGTGGGTGATGTCGCTGTTCGGTCGGCTCTTCGGGTTCAGCCCGTTCACCATGCTGCTGCCCCAGGCGCTGATGGGGGTGGCGACCGTCGCGCTGCTCTACGCCGCCGTGAAGCGCACCAGCGGACCCGCCGCAGGCCTGGTCGCCGCCGCAGTGATGGCCGTGACACCCGTCGCCGCGCTGATGTTCCGCTTCAACAATCCCGACGCGCTGCTGGTGCTGCTGCTCGTCGCGGCGGCCTATGCCATGGTGCGCGCCATCGAGACCGCGGGTACCCGCTGGCTGGTACTCGTGGGGTGCGCGCTGGGTTTCGCGTTCCTGACCAAGATGCTGCAGGCGTTCCTGGTCGTCCCTGGCCTCGCGCTGGCCTTCCTGGTCGCCGCACCGGTGGGGTGGTGGCACCGCGTCCGCCTGCTGTTCGTCGGAGCCGTGTCGATGGTCGTGTCGGCAGGCTGGTACATCGCACTGGTCGAGTTGTGGCCGGCGGGCTTACGGCCCTACATCGGCGGCTCGACGGACAACAGCCTGTTGCAGTTGGCATTGGGCTACAACGGGATCGAGCGTATCGCCGGCGGCGAGAGGCCGGGCGCCGGTGGACCCGGCGGCGGCCCGGGCGGCAATCTGTTCTTCGGCGGCCAGGCGGGCATCGGCCGGTTGTTCGGCGCGTCCATGGGTGTCGAGGCGTCGTGGCTGCTGCCCGCCGCGTTGATCGGCCTGGCGGCGGGCATCTGGTTCACCCGCCGCGCGCCGCGCACCGACGGGGTGCGCGCGGCGCTGCTGCTGTGGGGCGGCTGGCTGGTGGTGACGGGTGCGGTGTTCAGCTTCATGGACGGCACCATCCATCCCTATTACACGGTGGCGCTGGCGCCGGCCGTCGCGGCGCTGGTCGGCCACTCGGCCGCCGAACTGTGGCGGGACCGTGCGCACCTGCTGCCGCGGATCGTGCTGGCCGCGATGGTGGTTGTCACGGGGGTGTGGGCGTTCGTCCTGCTCGACCGCACACCGGACTTCGTGCCTGCGCTGCGATGGGCCGTGCTCGCCGTCGCTGTCGCCGCGACCGTGGTGCTGGCGCTGCGCGTGCACCGATTGCGGCGCGCGACCGCGGTGGTGGTGCTGGCGGCGGCGTTGTCCGCGCTCGCCGCACCGGCGGCGTTCGCGGTCTACAACGTCGCCCATCCGTCCAGCGGTCCGGGCACCATGTCCGGACCGGCGCGTGATGGCGGGTTCGGCGGTCCGGGCGGACGCGGTCCCGGCGGCGCACCGCCCGGTGCGGCGAGCGACAACGAAGCGCTCGAGTCGCTGCTGACGTCGGTCGACCGGCGTTGGGCCGCAGCGGGAATCGGGTCGATGAGCGTGAGCGGGCTCGAACTCGAAACGGGCACGTCGATCATGGCGATCGGCGGGTTCACCGGATCTGACGACTCACCGACGCTCACCCAGTTCCAGCAGTACGTCGCCGACGGCCAGGTGGGCTACTTCCTCGCGAGCAATGAGCACGGCGGGCCGCCCCGGCACCGCGACGGCAGCGCCGCCGAGATCACGGCGTGGGTCGAGCAGAACTTCCCGGCCGGCGACGTCGGCGGGACGACGGTCTACGACCTGCGCACCCGCTGACCGCCGCTTCTCCGCCCGAGAAGACAGAATCGTGCTGATTCCCAATGCAGTCATGCGCATGGGTGTGTTGTTATCTTCTGGGCGTTTGGCTGCCGCGACCGCAGGAGGACCCATGTCCGCGACCGACGAGTACCTGAAGAACAACGAGGACTACGCCAGGGACTTCAGCGGGCCGCTGCCGCTGCCGCCGAGCCGGCACGTCGCCGTGGTGGCGTGCATGGACGCCAGATTGGACGTGTACCGGATCCTCGGCCTGGCCGAGGGGGAGGCGCACGTCATTCGCAACGCCGGCGGCGTGGTCACCGACGACGAGATCCGCTCGTTGGCGATCAGTCAGCGCCTACTCGGCACCACCGAGATCATCCTGATCCACCACACCGACTGCGGCATGCTGACGTTCACCGACGACGACTTCAAGCGGTCGATCCAGGAGGAGACGGGCCTCAAGCCGCAGTGGGCCGCCGAGGCCTTCCCGGATCTCGAGGAGGATGTGCGTCAGTCGATCCGCCGTATCGAGGCCAGCCCCTTCGTCACCAAGCACGAGTCGTTGCGCGGCTTCGTGTTCGACGTCGCCACCGGCAAGCTGAACGAGGTCACGGTCTAGCCTGCGTCAGCCCACCTTGTAGGTGGCGATCGCCTTGGCCACCGCGATGCCGTCGGGGGTGACGACGTCGACGTCGCAGTTGACGAGGGTCTTGCCGCGCCGCAGCACCCGGCCGACGCCGACCAGATCGGTGGCCCGCGCCGGCGCGAGGTAGTGCACGGTCATCGACGTGGTCACCCCGCGCAGATCGTCGGGTACGTCGGCGCCCGCCCATGCCGCGGCCATCACGGTGACGTCGGCCAGCGCCGCGATGGCCCCGCCGTGCACCATGTCGCCGATCGTGGTGTTGGTCGGGTCCCACGGCAGCAGTAGCCGCACCTCGTCAGGGTCCAGCCGCTCCGCAACGATGCCCAGCTTGACGGCGAACGGGGACTGCGGGATGAAGGCGGCCATCACCTCGGCGCCGGTGCGGGGCTGAATCGTCGTCATGTCTCCAGTGTGAGAGGCCGGGCAATTACCTCCGGGGTAATCGTGTTGCGTCAGCCCGGCCGTTGAGCACCGCGGCGAGGCTGTTCAGATCGGACTCGAGCTGATCCACCCGCCGGAGTGAGTCGGTCAATTCGAGGGTGCCGTCGGTCTCGGGGACGACGGGGTCCTTGGCATCCGACTCACCCTCCACGGGGGCATCGCCGCGCGCTGCGGCGATGGCCTCGCGCAGCTGCCGTATTCCCGTGCAAACCCGGTCGTCGGTCCACCCGTGCAGTCGCCGTGACCCGTCGGACAACAGCGGGGTGAGCCGCAGATAGGCCTCGTGCACGGCATCGATGTGCACAGCCTGTTCGTCCCGCACGGCGTCGGGTTGCGAGAAGACGCTGATCTCCGTCGCGGCCGATGCGACTTTCGTCAGCACTGCAGCGTGAGTGCGGTCCAGTTCCGCTTCGGCCGCCGGGACGTCGGATTCCCGGCCCGGCAGATGCGATTCGAGCGCACCATCGAGAGCTTTCAGGTACGTGAGAACAGCCGGACGGATTTCGCGTGTGTCGCGAATCGGCGCGATGGTGAGTGCCACGACCGCCGCGACGCAGCCACCGATGAGGGCCGCGACCGACTTGTCCCTGACCAGATCGAGGTAGCGGCCTTCGGTGGCGAAGAGCGGCACGAACGCGATACTCATCCAGAACACCATCGCGGGGTAGGAGACAGGCGCGCTGACGATGGTCAGGAACACGCCGATGGCGACCACGGCGACGGTCCAGAACACCCCCTGGGGCACACAGGCGGCGATGGCCACTCCGCCTACTGCGCCGAGAATTGTTGCAGGCAGGCGTGAGAAGGCTCGGCGCGCCGAGAGCCCCGCGGATCCGGCGAGGACGACGAACGCCGTCCAGGCCACCACGAGGCTCTGTTCGTTACCGACGGCCTTGGCGATCAGGCCGGCCCCCACCGCTGCGACGACGGCCTGGATCGCGAGTGTCATGGTGGGCGAGACGAGTCGAGCTGCTGGATCGGTCTGCGGAGCGTCGGCGGCCGGAGTCGTGGCCGTGCCGACCGCCGCGGACGCCGCGCTTACCAAATCCTGTGTCCGCGTCAGGGATTGCGCGATGACCTCGCCGGCGGAGAGCAGCGACAGTGCCGCGAGGAGCGTTCGCGGCGGGAACGGCGCCGCGCCGCATTCGGTCGTCTCGGTGAGCGCGCCGTGGATGTGGCCGCGAAGCACCCGGGCCCTGCCGGCTACGGTGTCCCTGGCGCTGTCGTCGGAGTCGTCGCCGAACGCAACGGCGAGCCCGTGCAGGGTGCTGGTGACAGACCAGGCGATCTCATCGGGCAGCGACCGCAGCCACCCCGGATCTTCGGCCTGTGCGACCAGGTCCTCGAGTCCCTTCTGGACCGAATGCAGCGCAACCCGTAGCCGATCGACGTCCTGCGGCGACATCCCGTGCGCGACGGCGCCGGCGAACTGCGTTTCGGTCGCTCTACGGCAGGACTTCGCCCGTTCGAGACGCGTATGCAGTGCTCTCGCCGCACGGTCGGGGGGCGTTCCGTCGCGGGACGTGTTGAGGACGTCGACGGCGGCGGCGACGGTTTCGGCGGCGCGGCGAGCGAAGGCGTGCACCGAACGGGTCAGCGACCGCACCGGAACATCGCGCAAGATCACCGATTCCCAGATGGCCAGCCAGCCGAACCCCAGAGCCAGGGCGACGACGAACCACCCGACCCTGCCGACGGTGATGTGCCCGGCGCCGGTGACATAGACGGTGATCGCACCCATCAGCGCCAGACTCGCGATCCGGGTGCTCCACGCCCGCAGCGCATACGACGAGAACATCAGCAGCACAAGCAGCATCGCACCGAGCCAGACTGCCTGGCGGGTGAGGGCGACCGTCAGGATGACGGCGAGCGTCGACACCACGACCGCCCAGCCGAGGGTGCCCGCACGGTCCCGGGGTCGCGGATCGGGCGCCAGCAACGCGCCCTCGAAAGCGGCACCCGCCGCGAACAGCGTGATACGCACCGGATCCGCGACGTCGAACGCGGACGTCACCGCGACCATGGTGGCCCATGCGAGCACGGTCGCGCCCACGGCCCGGGCGCCACGGCGCGTCCGCACGTAACCGGGGTCGAAGATCTCTACGCGCGCCGACACACGGCGGATCATGGACACGGCGGCAACCTCATCGAAGAATCCTCACGAGCAGCGGCTGGTCACCGTTATCGACGTTCGGGAACATCGTATGGACGCGTGACTCGTTCCGCACGAGAACTCCTTTCGCTCATGACAGCGGATCGATCCCAAGGGATCCAGTTGACCTTTGGTCGGCTTGGCGCGGGCCCCAAGGTTGAAGCGTCAGCGCGCGTCGGACCAGCCATTCGTAAGCGTTCGTCACAGTCGTCGGCTGCGCGCTTCGGCAGTCGACGGCGCTGCGATGCCTGACGGCGAACTGCCAATCGCGTCAATACCGTTCGGGTGGTCCGCTGGTAGTGCTTAGCTTCAGGTGTCAGTAACCGTCCGGTTGCGATCCAGACCAGAGGAAAGGCGGTCACCCATGTTTTTGTCGGGCTCTTCCGCACGCCGTGCGGTGACCGGATTGATCGGCAGCGGGGTGATGGCCGGTGCGTTGTTGTTCGGCGGTGCCGCATTGGCGTCCGCGCAACCTCTGCCCCCTCCTCCGCCCGCGCCGCCTGGCTGTACAGCCGGGGACCTTGCCCAAGCCTCGGGCACAGTAGGAACCGCGATGGGGGTGTATCTGTTCAGCCACCCGGACGTCAACAACTTCTTCACCAGCTTGCGTGGGCTCCCGAACGAGGAAGTGCGCGGCAGGGTCCAGACCTATATGGACGCCAACCCCCAGGTCGAGGCCGAGATCAACGGGATCCGTCGGCCGGTTTCCGACCTGCGGGCACGCTGCGATGCACCAGCCCCTGTGGGTGGCTGATGACTCACTCGACACGGACGTGGGCCGCCGCCTCGGTGTGCGTCTTCGCCCTCGCGACCATCCCTGGAGCGATCGTCACCGTCGCCGGTCCCGGGATCGCGAACGCCGACGTGTGCGTCAGCGCCGGCCGACGGGTATCGGTGAGCGGCTGTGCCAACGTCGCCGACGCGGTCGCGCCGTATGTTCCGCCGCCTGCCTATTACGCGCCCATGCCGTACGACCCGCCGCCGCCTCCGAACGTCACCGGGTGCGTGAGCTACAACGGCCGGTGGGTCAACGCGGGCGGGTGCAACTGAGCCTCTCGGATTGAAAGGCCGCGCCCCACGGCCGGGTCGCCCGAGAACCACAGAAGCTCGTTTGCCGAATCCAGGGTTCAATTTTGCCCCACGTTCACATCCCTCCGAAGCTCTTTCATTACCGCAGCACACGCGTCGGATTTACCGTACCGTCAGCACAATCGCTCCGAGCTCGGGAGCAGCGCTGACCAGCCCTCGGCGCCGGTTGAGAAGGAGCCGAAAAGCATGCGCATTGTCGTGGACTTGAACAGGTGCCTGGGATATGCGCAGTGTGTCCCGCTGGCACCCGACGTGCTCCAGCTGCAGGGCGAGGAGGCGCTCGCCTACGACCCGAACCCCGACGATTCGCAGCGCCAGCAGGTCGCTCGAGCGGTCGCTTCGTGCCCGGTGCAGGCGATCATCGCGGAGATGAACCCGCCCTCGGATCGGGTGACACTGTGAGGTCGCTGATCGACGACCTGGTCAGGACATTCAAAGCCGAGGGCCGGATCGTCATTGTTGGGGCATCGCTGACGGGCTTGCGCGCCGCAGAAGCCCTGCGCGACGAGGGCTTCACCGGCTCGCTCACCATCATCGGCGACGAAGTGCACGAGCCGTACGATCGCCCGCCGCTGTCCAAGCAGGTGCTCAAGGGATGGGTGCCGGCCGAGAACACCAAGCTGCCGCGCCTGCGCGAGGTCAATGCCGACTGGAAACTGGGGGTGGCGGCCACCGGTCTCGATCGCGACAACCGGGAAGTGCTTCTCGCCAACGGCGACAAGGTGCCCTATGACCGGTTGTTGATCGCCACCGGCGTCCGCTCCCGCGGGTGGTTCAACCCCGAAGAGGCGAAGCTCAAGGGCCTCTACACCCTGCGCACAAGCGACGACGCCGCGCGGATACAAGCGGCTTTCAAGGCTCGCCCGAAGCGGGTGCTCATCGTCGGGGCCGGGTTCATCGGGTCCGAGATGGCTTCGGTCTGCCGGGATCTCGGGCTCGATGTGACGGTCGCGGAGCGGTCCAGCGCACCGCTGGTCGGACCGCTGGGCGGGGTGATCGGCGACATCGCCGCCAAGATGCAGCGCGACGCCGGTGTCGATCTGCGCACCGGGGTGGCGGTGGAGGCCCTCAAGGGTGATGCCGACGGTCATGTCCGGCAAGCTCAGCTCTCGGACGGCACCCTGCTGGACGTCGACGTCGTGGTGGCGTCGCTGGGGTCCGTCCGCAACATCGAATGGCTCGAAGGCGCAGAGCTCGCCAGCGGGTTCTGGGGTGTGGCGTGCGACGCCGGCTGCCGCGCCTTCGACATCAACGGCGTGGTGACCGACAACATCTTCGTCGCCGGTGACATCGCGCGGGCCCCGCACGTCCTCTACGAGTACCAGTTCATGGCGATCGAGCACGTCGACGCCGCTGTGCTGGGCGCCCGGACCGCGGCGCACAACATGGTCAACCTCGAGAAGGGGCGGCGTCCACACCTGCCGCTGCCGCAGTTCTGGTCCGGCCAGTTCGGAGTGAACATCAAAGGGGTCGGCGTGTGTTCCTTCGGCGACGAGATCGTGTTCACCCAAGGCTCGGTGGAGCATCTCCGCTTCGCTGCGGCCTTCGGCAAGAACGGCCGCATCGTCGGTGCCATCACCTTCAATCACGGCAAGTGGCTGGAGTACTACGCCCGGCTCATCGAGCAGTCGGCGCCGTTCCCGCCGCCGCCACCCGGTTACGACGTGCCCACCGACGCCGAGCCGATGTCGGCGCGGTTCGGCGATCCGCGCGCACCGACCGGGATCCCGGATGTCGTTCTCACCGGCCATGATCCGACGTCACGGGGCGCCGAGTACCGCCCCAAAGCCCGCTAGGACTGGAGGCGCATGACCACCGCAGAGACCGCCTGGACCGAGGCGATGAGGTACGAGAACCGCCACGATCCCTACCGGTTCTTCGACGAGCTACGAAAGACACCCGTGGTGCAGGTGGCCGACAAGGTCTATGTCGTCACCGGATACCGCGAGCTGCTGCAACTCGCGCACGACCCGCACGTCAGCTCGGACATCTCGAAGAGTCCGATCTCGGCCCAGCCGGCGGCCCATACGCAGGCCGACGTCGGCGCCGAGCACATGCAGGCATACGGCCGGGAGCCGAGCCTGATCGTGTCGGATCCAGCCAAACACGACAGGCAGCGCCGGCAGGTGATGCGGCACTTCGCGCCGCCGCACTCGCCGAACGTGATCCCCGCCATGGCCGCCGACATCCAGTCGCTCTGCGACACATCGCTGGACAAGACCAAGGCGAAGGGCGGCAACACCTTCGACGTCGTGGATGACTACGCCTACCCGGTTCCGGTGGCCGTCATCTGCCAGATCCTCGGCGTTCCGCTGAAAGACGAGCCCACGTTCCACGGCTGGATCTTCGATTTCATGGCGGGCGCCGACATGGGTCCGGACGCCGCCACCGAAGAGGGGCAGGCCCGCAAGCAGAAGGGCAAGGAGAGCACCGCGGCGCTCACCGCGTACATGGCCGACCTGATCCAGGGCTTCCTGACGGACCCACAGGACAACGTGCTGTCGAAGATGGTGAACGACCACGACGGTCCTGACGGACCGATGACGCCCGAGGAGGCCGCGGCCAACGCGATGCTCCTGCTGATCGCCGGACACGACTCGACGGTCAACACCATCGCCCACTGTGTGTTGCTCCTGTTGCGCAACCCCGAATCGCTCGACCTGCTTCGCGAAAAGCCGGAACTGATTCCCAAGGCGATCGAAGAGGTGTTGCGGCTGCAGTCGGCGGTCCAATTCTTTCCCAGCCGCAGTGTCACCGCCGACGTGGAGGTCGGGGGCACCGTGATCCCGGCGGGATCAGCGGTGCATCTGCTCTACGGGGCCGCCAACCGCGACCCGAAGCGATTCCCGGACCCCGAGAAGTTCGACATCGAGCGGCCCGACAACCAGCACGTGGGCTGGGGCCGGGGAGTGCACAGCTGCGTCGGTGGGCCACTGGCGCGACTCGAGGTCAACATCGCGGTCGAGACGTTCCTGCGCCGGGTCGAGAATCCCCGACTGGTCGTGGATCCGCCGCCCTATCGCCAGAATCAGGTTTTCCGCGGACCGCTGCATCTCGAGGTCGAGTTCGACCGGATCGCGGACTAGCTCGCTGTGAAGGCCTTTCAGTTCGTCGAATGGCAGCAGCCCGGCCGACTCCGGGACGTGCCGGTGCCGGAACCCGGCCCGGGGGAGGTGCTGATCAAGGTCGGCGGCGCCGGCGCCTGCCACTCGGATCTGCACGTTCTGGAGTCGCCACCCGACACCACGGCCTTCACGCTCCCGTTCACGCTGGGACATGAGAACGCCGGCTGGGTCGAGAAGATGGGTTCGGGTACAACGGGTTTCGCACCGGGGGACCCCGTCATCGTCTACGGCCCGTGGGGGTGCGGTCTGTGCATGAACTGCCGCAAGGGCATGGAGAATTACTGCCAGACACCGGGCAAGCCCAGCCCGGGTGGCCTCGGCGGCACCGACGGCGGCATGGCCGAGTACCTGCTCGTGCCGTCGACGCGCTACCTGATTCCGTTGGGCGATCTCGACCCCCGGGACGCCGCGCCGCTCACCGACGCTGGGCTCACCAGCTATCACGCGGTGAAGCGCTCCGTTCACCTCCTCGGCCCGGGATCGACCGCGGTCGTCATCGGCGCCGGTGGACTGGGACAGATGGCCATTCAAGTGCTCGAGGCGCTGTGCTCGGCGACGACCGTTGTCGCCGTGGACACCTCGGACGACAAGCTGGAGATCGCGAAGACACTCGGTGCCGACGAAGCCCTCGTGTCCGGTGACGGTGCGGTCAAGCGAATCAAGGACATCACGAAGGGGCACGGCGCGGAGGTCGTCCTGGATTTCGTCGCCGTGAACCCGACGTTGACGATGGCGGCGCAGGTGGCGCGGGTGCTCGGCCACATCACGATCATCGGTGTGGGCGGCGCGGCGCTGCCGGTGAACTTCCACAGCCCGCCGAACGAGTGCTCGGTGGCCGCACCGTTCTGGGGGTCCATTCCGGAGTTGATCGAGGTGATCGACCTCGCGCAGTCCGGCAAGATCAAGATGCTCGTCGAGCACTTCCCTCTCCATGACGCGGCCCACGCCTACCACCTGCTCCACGAGGGCAAAATCCACGGCCGCGCCGTCATCACGCCGAACGACTGAAGCACGTCAAACGTCCGGCGCGTCGTCGGCGAATCGGCCGCACATCGGCGACTCGCCGCGCAGTCGGGCCGGTACCGGGCGTTGACACACGCGCCGTCGGCTGGTTCCATAACGCCTATGCAGATTAACCCGGTCAGTTCTACCAACTTAATGGGGAAGTGATGACCGCGACGCAGGAAACCCTCGCCCAGACGGCCCGGTACGAGCTGAGCCATCTGCGCGTGCTGGAGGCCGAGGCGATCCACATCATCCGCGAGGTCGCCGCCGAGTTCGAGCGGCCGGTGCTGCTGTTCTCCGGCGGCAAGGACTCCATCGTGATGCTGCACCTGGCGCTGAAGGCGTTCCGGCCAGGCCGCCTGCCGTTCCCGGTGATGCACGTCGACACCGGCCACAACTTCGACGAGGTGCTGCAGGCGCGCGACGACCTGGTCGCCTCGTCGGGTGTCCGGCTGGTGGTGGCCAAGGTGCAGGACGACATCGACGCAGGCCGCGTGGTCGAGACCATCCCGTCGCGCAATCCGATGCAGACGTTCACTCTGCTGCGCGCAATTCGGGAGAACAAGTTCGACGCCGCGTTCGGCGGTGCCCGCCGAGACGAGGAGAAGGCCCGAGCCAAGGAGCGGGTGTTCTCCTTCCGCGACGAGTTCGGCCAGTGGGACCCCAAGGCGCAGCGGCCCGAGCTGTGGAACCTCTACAACGGCCGCCACCACAAGGGCGAGCACATCCGCGCCTTCCCGCTGTCCAACTGGACCGAGTTCGACATCTGGTCCTACATCGGTGCGGAGAAGATCGCGCTGCCGTCGATCTACTACGCCCATCAGCGCAAGGTGTTCAAGCGCGACGGCATGTGGCTGGCCGTGCACCGGTACCTGCAGCCGCGTAAGGACGAGGACGTCGTGGAGAAGACCGTGCGGTTCCGCACCGTCGGCGACGTCACCTGCACCGGATGCGTCGAGTCGACCGCCGCCACCGTCAACGAAGTGATCGCCGAGACCGCGATCTCCCGGCTCACAGAGAGGGGCGCCACCCGCGCCGACGACCGGATCTCCGAGGCCGGCATGGAGGACCGCAAGCGAGAGGGCTACTTCTGACATGGCGACATTGCTTCGGCTCGCGACCGCGGGCTCGGTGGACGACGGCAAGTCGACACTGATCGGCCGGCTGCTCTATGACTCCAAAGCCGTGATGGAGGACCAGCTCGCAGCCGTCGAGCGCACCTCCAAGGAGCGCGGTAACGACTACACCGACCTCGCCCTGGTCACCGACGGCCTGCGCGCCGAGCGGGAACAGGGCATCACGATCGACGTCGCCTACCGCTACTTCGCCACGCCCAAGCGGAAATTCATCATCGCCGACACCCCCGGGCACACCCAGTACACCCGCAACATGGTCACCGGCACCTCGACGGCGCAGCTGGCGATCGTCCTGGTCGACGCCCGGCACGGCCTGCTCGAGCAGTCGCGCAGGCATGCGTTCCTGGCGTCGCTGCTGGGCATCCAGCACATCGTGCTCGCGGTGAACAAGATGGACCTGATCGGCTGGGACAGAGAGCAGTTCGAGAAGATCCGCGACGACTTCCACGACTTCGCAGCACGCCTGGACATCCACGACGTCACGACGATCCCGCTCTCGGCCCTGCTCGGCGACAACGTCGTGACGAAGTCCGCCGCCACGCCGTGGTACGACGGCCCGGCGCTACTGTCGCACCTCGAAGAGGTCTACATCGCCGGTGACCGCAACCTGATCGACGTCCGCTTCCCGGTGCAGTACGTCATCCGGCCGCAGACCCACGAGCACCAGGACCACCGCAGCTACGCGGGCACCGTGGCCAGTGGCGTGATGCGCACCGGCGACGACGTGGTGGTGCTGCCGTCGGGCAAGACGTCGCACATCACCGCGATCGAGGGACCCGGCGGCCCCGTCGACGAGGCGTTCCCGCCGATGGCGGTGTCGGTCAGCCTGGCCGACGAGATCGACATCTCGCGCGGCGACCTGATCGCCCGGCCGAACAATCAGCCGAGGGTGGCGCGCGATTTCGACGCCACGGTCTGCTGGATGGCCGACGAGGAGTCGCTGGAACCCGGCCGGGAGTACCTGATCAAGCAGACCACCCGCACGACGCGGGTGAAGGTGGTCGCGCTTGACTACCGGCTCGACGTGAACACCCTGCACCGCGACAAGTCCGCAACCGCGCTGAAACTCAATGAGCTGGGCCGCATCTCGCTGCGCAGCCAGGTTCCGTTGCTGCTCGACGAGTACAGCCGCAATGCGGCCACCGGCTCGTTCATCCTGATCGACCCGAACACCAACGGCACCGTGGCGGCCGGGATGGTGCTGCGCGACAACCGCAACGACGTCGCCAGCCCCAACACGGTGCGGCACGAGTCGCTGGTGAGCACCCAGGACCGGCTCACCCGGGGCAGGACGGTGTGGTTCACCGGCCTCTCGGGGGCGGGCAAGTCGTCGGTGGCGATGCTGGTGGAGCAGAAGCTGCTGGAGAAGGGCGTGCCCGCCTACGTTCTCGACGGCGACAACCTGCGGCACGGGCTCAACGCCGACCTCGGCTTCTCGATGGCCGACCGCGCGGAGAACCTCCGCAGGCTGTCACACGTCGCCACGCTGCTCGCCGATTCGGGGCAGATCGTGCTGGTGCCGGCGATCAGTCCGCTGGAAGAGCACCGGGAGCTCGCGCGCCGGGTGCACACCGAGGCCGGCACGGACTTCTTCGAGGTGTTCTGTGACACCCCGCTCGAGGATTGCGAGCGGCGTGATCCGAAAGGGCTGTACAAGAAGGCCCGCGCCGGGGAGATCACCCACTTCACCGGGATCGACAGCCCGTACCAGCGGCCGAAGAACCCCGACCTGCGGTTGACGTCCGATCACACGCCTGATGAACTCGCGGCCATGGTGATCGATCTGCTGGAGAGCCGCGAGTGAACGACCATGAGCTGGCCGCCCGGCTTGCGACCAGGGCGGGCGACCTGCTGCTCGACGTGCGGGCCGAGTTCGCCGACGCCGAGGTCGCCGAGCGGAAGGCCGCGGGGGACAAGCGGTCCCACGACTTCCTGATGACGGAGCTGGCATCCGCGCGGCCCGCTGACGCGGTGCTCTCCGAGGAGGGCGCCGACGATCCGGTCCGGCTGCGGTCGCAACGGGTCTGGATCGTCGACCCGCTGGACGGCACCCGCGAGTTCTCCGAACTCGGCCGCGACGACTGGGCGGTGCACGTGGCCCTCTGGCAGGACGGCGAACTGGTGGCGGGCGCCGTCGCCCTGCCCGCGCAGAACACCACGTTCGCCACACCCGAGGTGGCCCTGCCGGGCGCCGTAGACGGCCCGCCGCGCATCGTGGTGTCGCGCACCCGGCCGCCGGCGATCGCGCTCGCGGTGCGCGACGCGCTCGGTGGCGAGCTCGTCGAAATGGGTTCGGCCGGTGCGAAGGTGGCGTCGGTGGTGCAGGGCCGCAGCGACGTGTACGTGCATGCGGGCGGTCAGTACGAGTGGGATTCGGCCGCCCCGGTGGCGGTCGCGCGTGCGGCCGGTCTGCACACGTCGCGCATCGACGGGTCGCCGCTGCGGTACAACGCGGCCGATCCGAAGTTGCCCGATCTGGTGGTGTGCCGCCCCGAACTCGCCGCGGCCGTGCTGGCCGTCACTACGCTCGGAGAATGACGCAGCCCTCGACGAAGGTCACCCGGCTCAGCGGCAAGCAGACCACGTCGCGGGCCGCTCTCGACGAACTGCTGGCCGCCACACCGCTGGCCACCGTGGCGCTGGTGCGCGACGGGCATCCGGTGATGTTCCCGACGGGGTTCGCGCGCGTCGGTGACCATCTCGTCATCCACGGGTCGACGGGCTCACCGTGGTTGCGCGCGCTGTCGGCCGGCGCCCCGGCAGCGGTCTCGGTGACCACGCTCGACGGGGTCGTGGTCGCCCGCAGCGCCTTCGAATCGTCCTTCCGGTACCGCAGCGCCGTCCTCTTCGGCGTGTTCGACCGCGTCCCCGACGACGAGAAGCCGGCCTGCCTGGAGACGTTGACCGACACGTTCGTCCCGGGCCGGGTCGCCGAGCTGCGGCCCAGCACGCGGAAGGAACTGGCCGCGACCGTGGCACTGCGGATGCCGATCGGCACCGACAACTGGTCGCTGAAGGTCAGCGCGGGCTGGCCCGAGGACCCCGAGGACGACATCGCCGCAGGCGGCTGGGCGGGGGTCGTGCCGATGTCGGTGAGCTACGGCGCTGCCCTGACCGCGCCGGACTGTGACCCCGCCACGCCGGTGCCGGAGTCGGTGCGCACGCTGTCCGGGCGAAACAGCCCCGCCGGCGGCTACTAACGTGTCGGGCATGCGGATGTCGGCCAAGGCGGAGTACGCCGTCCGGGCCATGGTGCAGTTGGCCACGACGGACGAGGGCGTCGTGGTCAAGACCGACGATCTCGCCAAGGCGCAGGGCATCCCTGCACAGTTCCTCGTCGACATCCTGTCCGACCTTCGCACCGACCGGTTGGTGCGTAGCTATCGCGGCCGTGAGGGTGGCTACGAACTCGCACGCCCGGCAGCGGAGATCAGCCTGGCCGACGTGCTGCGCTGCATCGACGGACCGCTGGCCAGTGTGCGCGACATCGGCCTCGGCGATCTGCCGTACTCGGGCCCCACGGCGGCGCTCACCGACGTGTGGCGCGCACTGCGGGCGAGCATGCGTTCGGTGCTCGAGCAGACGACGCTGGCCGACGTGGCCTCCGGGGCGCTACCCGGGCACGTGGCAGCGTTGGCCACCGACTATCTCGGCCAGGAACGACAGCGGGGTCACCACCCGCCGGTCTAGTTCCCGAAGCCGCGGGCGCTGCGGATCAGCGGCAGTGTCGCCGTGGTGGCGAAGCCCGCCGGTGCCTCGCACACCGCGGGTACGGCGTTGAGGATCTGCATGCCGGTGGCGATGTTGGCGGCGTTGACGTGCTCGGCCATGGTGGCCGTGCGGTTGAAGCTCGCGAGCGAGATGAAGTGGGTGCGCATGGACGGATCGCCCTCGATGGTCAGCGTCCACCCGTGCTGCGGCTTCGGCCAGTGCGACGGGTACTCGTTGCCCACCGTCCACAGCGTCTCGATCTCGACGAGTGGCCGGCCGCCGCGGCGGCCGACCCAGTTCCAGCGCTGGCCCGCGGTGGTGCCGGCGCGCAGCAGGTGGTCGAAGATCTGATGGTCCTCGACGGCCCCGACGGCCTCGACGGTGGCCGTCACCTCGTCGACGCCCGCGTGTAGCGCGTCGGCCAGCAGCCACACCTGCTCGGTGAAGATTCCGCTGTTGAAGGCGAGGAAATCGGTTGCGGTGGGGCTGATCTCGTCGACCGGGCGGCCGAAGCACATGTTGTCGAACGTGATGGCCGTGCTGTCGTAGACCGACCAGTCGGCCCGCTCCTGCAGTGTGATCCGCTCGATGGTGCGGCACATGCCCGACAGCGCGAGCGGCAGTGCGCCCGAGAGATTTCCGGGGTTGATCCCACTGCCGTGCACACTGCTGGCGCCCTTCGTGCAGGCGTCGAGCAGACGGTCGCGGTCGGCGACGGGCATCCGGTCGGGGTGGAACAGGAAGGCGGTGGTGACCACGTTCTTGCCACTGGCCAGCAGCGCGCACACGTCGTCGAGGTCGACGATGCGCGGTGTGTAGACCACGCAGTCAGCGTCGAGGGCCACGATCGCCTCGACGTCGGTGGTGGCGGTGACGCCGACGGGTGCGCGACCGATGAGGGTGCCGGCGTCGGCGCCGTCCTTGTCCGTGGAGTAGACCCGCACGCCGACCAGCTCGAGGTCTGACCGGTCCAGGACGGCGGCGAGGATCTCGTTGCCCACCGCTCCGGTGGCCCACTGGATCACCCGGTAGGGCGGTCGGGTGGTCAACTGCCTGATCCGTATGGGCGAGTGATGATCTCGAGGTAGTGGCCGGACGGATCCTGGAAGTAGACCCCGCGGCCGCCGTCGTGGTGGTTGATCTCACCGGGGTGCGATCCCCGCGGGTCGGCCCAGTGCGGCATGCCCCGCTGCCGGATCCGGCCGTAGATCGCGTCGAACTCGTCCTCGGACACCAGGAACGCGTAATGCTGAGGGTGGATGTCGTCCTCCGGTGCGGCCTGTGCGTAGTCGAGGCTGACACCGTGGTTGAGCGTGACGGCGAGGAACGGTCCGAACTCCTGCGCGGCGGGAAGACCGAACAGGTCGGTGAAGAAGGTCGCCGACTCTTGGCGGTCCCGTGCGGCGACGATGGTGTGGTTGAACGTGATTGCCATGTCACATCAGTCAAGCAGTGCGGCGCCGCGGGGGCAAGGATGCACGAGCTCAGTGCCGACCGCAGGACATGCCGCTGTTCGAGATGGCGGTGCGCTGACGGGCGTGCCTAGATGTGGCCCGGCCCGCCCATGCCCATGCCCATCCCGCCCGCGTGCATGCCGCCGCCGAAGCCGCCGGTGTGGATGCCGCCGCCCATGCCGATGTGGCCGAGGCCGCCCATCCCCATGCCGCCGCCCATGCCACCGGGCGCGCCGATGTGGCCGATACCGGTAGGCCCGCCCAGGCCGCCGATGCCGGCAGGCCCGCCCATGCCCGGGATGCCCCCGGGTCCACCCATGCCGGGGATGCCGGCAGGTCCGCCCAAACCGGCCGGTCCGCCCATCGGCGGTGGCGCGATCGGCGGCGGTGCCAATGGCGGTGGCGCGATGGGCGGCGGCGGCGGCGCGACGGGTGGCGGCGCGATGGGTGGCGGCGGTGGCGCGACCGGTGGCGGAGCGACGGCGCCGCCCGGTGGTGGCGGCGGGGGAGGTGGTGGTGGCGGCGCACCAGGAGGTGGCGGCGGAGGTGGTGGTGTCGGGGGCGCGTATGGGCCGCCGGCACAGATCGGATTGGTGGGTTGGCTGATGCATGCGGTATCCGCAGGCCCAGTCGGGATGCCAGAACCGGGGGGAGGAGGCGGCGGCGGCGCGGGGTCGTCGGGCCCCGGTGGGTTGTCCAGGCACCTGGCCAGCCACGGCTTCAGCTGGCATTCCGGATCGTTCGGGTTCGGCTGTGCGTTCGCGGTGCCCATCGCGCTGGCGGCGGCGATGCCGATGCCTGCGACGACCACACTTGTTCTGGCCATCGCGCCGCGGAGTCCCGAAGTCGTCGCCCAACCCATCCACTGCTCCTCACGTGCGGACCCAACGAGCCGTCCCGGCGTTTGCCGATGTCGACGTAATTCCGCTTATCGTGGCACGCCGGCTCGTTGTTTGTTCAGGAAACAAGGTCAATTCGGCGCCGGCGTGCGGAGGTCGATGCCGGACGTCACCGCCGACGAATATTGACGGGGTGGTCGATATTTCGCCTGGTAGATGACCGGAACCTCCACGGGCCGGCGCTCACAGTCACCCGCATCGGATGCTTGAGTGGTCGGTCCAACCGCCGTCGCCGAACGCCGACAGCGCGTGAACGTGCCGGGCGGCGCCGAGTCCCTTGTCCGAGGCCTGGGTTTGCGGGACGACTCAGCGGCGGTGGAAGTGCACGCCCTCGATCACGACGTCGCCGGTGTCGGAACGCGCGGTGATGTCGCCGACGGCGGCGGTTGGGTCATCGGTCTCGGGCACTGAGACTGTCGCCGGCTCACCCGACTGTGCGCGCACCAGATAGGGGCCGCGTCCGGGCAGTCCGATCACCACGTCGCCGTTGCGGCTCACCGCGTCGACGATCCGCGGTGCGGTGTCTCGGAAGTCGACCGCGATGTCTCCGTCGGAGGTGACGGCGCTGAACTGCTCGCGTACCGAGATCGGGTCGTGCGCGGTCACCTCGCCGTCGACGGTGTGCACCTCGATCCTGCGCGCGGCACCGCTGAGGACGACCGCCCCGTCGTCGGTGCGTGCGATCAACTGGTCGACGTCGGCCTGCGCCAGCACCACGCCGGTCTTCTGCTGGGTCCGCACGGTGAGCCTGCGTGCCTGATCCGGCGGCAGGGTCACGGTGACCTCGCCGCCACGCGCCCACGGCAGCATCGGCGAGGGTGACCCATCGATCGTCACCCGCCGCTCGGCGCCGCCGCCGGTCACCGCGAGCCGGTGCTCGCCGCCGCCGTTGGTGTTGACCAGTCGCAGATCTACCCGCGGTTCGCGGGCCGCCCGATCCGCGGTGATGCGGATGGCGACCGGCACGTCGGCGGTGTCGATGACCAGCGAGCGCATCGCGGCCGGCAGGTTCTGGCTGTCGGCGACCACACGGACCGTGCTGACGCCCCACGCGGTGATGCCGAACGCCACCACGCTGCCGATCACCAGCAGCGCGGCGACGGCGATCAGGGCCCCGCGCAGAGCATTACGGCCGCCGGGCGTCATGGCGGGCGGCGGTCCGGCCGGTGCGGGCGTCGGGGGAGCGATGGTGGTCATGCGCAGGGTCCTTCCGGGTGGGTCATGACTCGAGGTAGCGCAGCACCGCCAGCACGCGGCGGTTCTCACCCTCGTCGGGCGTCAGGTTCAACTTGGTGAAGATCGACGCGATGTGCTTCTCGGCCGAGCCGACCGAGACGTGCAGCGCGGTGGCGATGGCGGAGTTGGTCCGACCCTCCGCCATCAGTTGCAGCACCTCGAGTTCGCGCGGTGTCAGCTGCTCGAGGACACTGCGCCGGTGCGAACGGACCAGGATCTGCGACACCACCTCTGGATCGAGCACGGTGCCTCCCCCGCCCACCACGTCGACGGCGTCGAGAAACGCGGGCACATCGGCCACCCGGTCCTTCAGCAGATAGCCGAATCCTTTTGTGTCCGAGGCGATCAACTCGGCGGCATACCGTTCCTCGACGTAGTGCGACAGCACCAGCACCGGCGACTCGGGGTTCTGGCTGCGCAGTAGCGCGGCCGCGCGGATGCCTTCGTCGGTGAAGGTCGGCGGCATCCGCACGTCGACGATGACGAGGTCGGGACGTTGCTCGTTGACCAGTCGCAGCAGGTTGGTGGCGTCGGGTACGCCGGCGACGACGTCGTGCCCGGAGTCGGTGAGGATGCGCTCGATGCCGGCCCGCAGCAGTGCGGAGTCCTCGGCGATCACGACGCGCATGGCAGCACCGCCGTGACGTTGGTGGGCCCGGTCGCCGGGCTGGAGACGGTGAATGCGCCGCGGGCGGCCCGCACCCGCTCGTCGAGCCCGCGCAAGCCGGTGGCGTTGTCGTCCGCCGTGATGCCGGCGCCACCGTGGCCGTTGTCGAAGATGTTGACGTGCAACTGGTTCGACACCTCGTCGAGCCGCACCGTGACCACCGCCTGGGTGGCCTGCGCGTGTTTGGCGACGTTGGTGAGTGCCTCGGCCACCACGAAGTAGGCGCACGCCTCCACCTCGTCGGGCAGCCGGCGGGGCAGTTGCAGGTCGAGCGTGGTCGGAACGGCGGATCGCTGCACCACCGACGACAGCGCCGCGTCGAGACCACGGTCGGACAGGATCGTGGGGGCGATGCCGCGCACCACGTTGCGCAGTTCGACGAGTGCGCTCTTGGCGTCGTCGTGGGCCTCGGCGATGAGCTGTCTGGCGGTGGGCGGATCGGTGTCGAGCTTGGTCTGCGCGAGGCCGATCGTCATCGCCAGGGCCACCAGGCGGGGTTGCACGCTGTCGTGCAGATCGCGCTCGATGCGGTGTCGCTCGGTCTGCGCTGAGGAGACCGCGCCCCAGCGGGCATCGGCCAGTGCGCTCACCTGGTGCTGCAGTGCGGCGGTCGGTGACGGCGACAGCAGCCAGCGGTCGATCCTGGCGTCGAGCCATGGCGCGAAGACCAGGATGGCGACGGCGGCGAGCACCGCGACGGCGGCGAGCAACCACGCCAGCACCGGCGGCAGGGAAGGCAGGCCGGCGTCGTCGCCGCTGGCGCTGACGGCCATCGCCGCCGGAGGTGCGAGAAAGGCGAAGGCGGTCAGCGCGAATGCGGCGCCGACAGCCGTCATGTCGTACGCCATCCGCAGGTAGTGGTGTGCCACGCCCTTCCAGAACCGTGCGCTGCTGAAGTCGAGCCACTGCTGGTGCAGCCAGCGCTGGAATCCGCTGTACTGCGACACCTTGCGTGCCGGCACGCCGATGCCCATGCCGAAGACCGCCTCACTGCGCAGCCGTTCGAGTCGTTCGACACCGCGCATCAGATAGATGAAAACCACGGCCGCGAGCACGAACCCGACGCCCGAGGGGATCGACGAGACACCCAGGACCAGGATGGCGAGCGGAATCCAGAACCACACGAGGGCGATCGCGGCGCCGGTGATCATCGACGCCGTCGGCGTCACACCCAGGTGGCGGACGGCCGGCGTGACGTCGCCGGCGGTGGGCTCGGTGCTCCCGGCGGCGGCGTCGGGCACCGGTGAGGGGTTGGAGGTGACTGCGACCATGCCCCCAAACCTATGGAGTCGCTGGGGCGCGCGACACAGTGTTTCCCCGTTGATCCGGTAGGGGAAACCCCCGCACCGATGAATTCCGCGGCGACGCCCGGTCTGCTCTGTGACACATCAGTCCGGACCCGAGGAGCACATCATGACCGTCGCCGCATCATCACCGCACAGCAACGCCGTCGGCGCCGCGGGCAGCCGGGCCGGCCGACGCGCCGGCGTCGCGATCAGCGTCCTCGTCGGGGCGTTCCTGGTGTTCGACGCGCTGGGCAAGCTCGCTGGTGCGTCCCAGGTCGAAGAGGGCACCGCCGCCCTCGGATTCCCGCAGGGGCAGGCGCTGGTGATGGGCATCGTGCTGACGATATGCGTTGCGGTATGGGCGATTCCGCGGACCGCTGTGCTCGGGGCACTCGGCATCACCGCCTACCTCGGTGGCGCGGTCACCGCCAACATGCGGGTCGAGGCGCCACTGTTCTCCCACACGCTGTTCGCCGTGTACGTCGGTGTGCTGCTGTGGGTGGGACTGTTGCTGCGTCGGCCACAGCTGCTCGCCGTCGCGGGCCTGCGGCGCTGACCTACGCCTCGGCGATCAGCTCCAGCGCGATGTTGTCGGGGTCGCGGAACTCGAGGATCCAGCCGTGCCCGATGGCCTTGACCGGCTCGTGGGCGATGCCGAGGCCGTCCAGGTGACGCGCGGCCTGATCCAGCGCGTCGCGGCTGGACACCCGTAACGCCAGGTGGTCCAGGCCCGTGCGGTCCTCGTCGAACCGGTCGGTGCCGACGGGCCGCAGGCCGATGAGCAGATCACCGACGCGGTAGAGGACGCCGCCGAACAGGAAGTGCAGCCGTTCCCGGGTCGTCGCGTCGGCATCGGCGGGCATCTCGAGGGCCACCGGCCAGTCGAACACCTGCTCGTAGAACTGCCGCGAGCGGTCGATGTCGGTGACAGTGAGCCTGATGTGCCCGATGGTCGATGCGTCGATTGCCATGCCCTGGATGCTGCCACCCGTGCCAGAATCGCCGCGTGCAGATTGGGATGACCATGCCGGTGATGGAGCCGAACCTCGATGCGGCCCTGCTGCGCGCCTGGGCCGAAGTGATCGACGGGGGGCCGTTCTCGTCGCTGTGCTGGGGCGAGCGCGTCGCGTTCGACAATCCGGACAGCCTGACCCTGCTGGGCGCCCTGTCGGCCTGGACCGAACGGGTCCGGTTGGTGACCACCGTCGTGGTGCCTCAACTCCACGACCCGGTGATGCTGGCCAAGGGTCTGGCGACGGGAGACATGCTCAGCGGCGGTCGCCTGACGGTCGGCATCGGCGTCGGTGGCCGCCACGAGGACTACGTGGCCGCAGGCGCGGATCCCGCGACGCAGACGATGCATGAGATGGCCCGGCGGGTGGCGGTGATGAAGCGGGTGTGGGCCGGGGAGAAGGTCACCGATTCCGTGCTGCCGGTGGGGCCGTCGCCGGTGCAGGCCGGTGGGCCCGAACTGCTCATCGGCAGCATCGGCCCGAAGACCGTGCGCAGCGCGGCCGCCTGGGCACGGGGACTGGCCGGCATCACGCTCGACATGGACCTCGGCAAGCAGCGCGAGCTGTTCGACGTCGCCCGCGATGCGTGGGCGCAGGCGGGCAAGCCGGCGCCGCATCTGGGTACCTCGTTCTGGTTCGCCATCGGTGACGACGACGTCGCGCGCGGGCAGGTGCACCGGCATCTGCGGCGGTACATGAACTGGATTCCCGCCGAATACGTCGACGCGATGGCCCCGACCACCGGATTCGCCGGCACGGAGCGACAACTCGTCGAGGTGCTCGGCAAGTTCGCCGACCTCGGCACCGACGAGGTGCACCTGATCCCGACGAGCAGCGACATCGACCAACTCCGCCGGGTGGCCGACGCGGTCGGGGCGTTCGCGTGACCGGGCCGTCGGTGTTGCCGCGTCAGCGGCGTGGGCGCGGCGGTCGTTCGGCCGCCGCGGTGAACTCCTGCTCTGGACGACCGGTGGTGCCGTACCTCAAGCCGACGGTCACCTCGCCGGCACCGGTGAGTGTCGCCAGGTAGCGCTGAGCCGTCGCCCTCGACACCCCTGTCACATCGGCCACCTCCGCGGCGGACAACGGGTGTTCGGCACCGTGCAACGCCTGCAGCACGAGCTTCCTGGTGGGGGACTGCGGTGCCGTGGACTGTGGCGCCGGCGCGATCTTCGGGCGCAGCGCGTCGATGGCCGCGTCGATGGCGGCGGGGCTCAGCGTCTGGGCCGCGAGGATTCGGCGATACCGCGCATAGCCGGCCAGCCGGGCGGCCAACTCGGTGGGCGGGAAGGGCTTGACCAGAAAGCCGAGCGCGCCGGCGGCGATCGCGGCCCGCACGGTGCGCGACTCGGTGGCTGCGGTGAGCATCATCGCGTCACCGGCCAGCTCACGCACGAAGTCGACGCCCGACCCGTCGGGCAGGTACACGTCGACCAGGGCGAGGTCCACAGGACCGACCCGGCGCGCGGCCGCCAGCGTGGTCACCGTCTCGACGACGGTGAATCCCGGTAGCGCCTTGACGATCTCGGCGTGCATGTTGGCCACTCGAAAGTCGTCGTCGATCACGAGGACCGTCAATTCTGGGGCGTCCACTGTGCCTCCTCCTCAATCATGACTCCCGGCAGTCGGGCGATGAATTCTGCGCCGCACAGCCGGGCGTCGGGGTCACCGGCACTCGACAGGAACAGCTCGCCACCGAGTGCCCGGCTGAGCTGGCGGGACAGGGCCAGCCCGATACCGCGTCCGCCGGGGATGCCGGAATCGGGTTTGGTGGTGGTGCCTTCGACGAAGAGCTGGTCGACGAATTCGGCCTTCACCCCGGAGCCGCTGTCCGCGACCGTGATGTGCAGCGTCGAATTCTCCTGCAGCAGTTCAATTTCGACCTCCTTGACCGCCCCCGAGGCGCTTCTCGTCGCATCGATGGCGTTGTCCACCAGGTTGCCGAGCACCGTGGTGACGTCGACCGGCAGCGCCAACCGCCCGGCGACCCAGGTGTTCTCGCCGATCGTGAGCGTGACACCTGCTTCGCGTGCGGCAGCTGCCTTCGCGGCGAGAAAAGCCTGCAGGTACGGGTCGCGCACCGCGTCCATGCCCGGCACAGCCGAGCCCAGTGGTCCGGTGCCGAGCAGCTCCTCGACATAACTCGCCGCCTCGTCGGTGTGCCCGGCGTGCAGCAGGCCGTTGAGCAGGTGCAGTCGGTTGGCGAATTCGTGGCGCTGAGCGCGTAGCGCGCTGCTCATCAGCTGGACGGCGTCGAGCTGGCGCGTCAGCGATTCGACGTCGGTGCGGTCCCGCACCACCAGCACGGTGCCGAGGTTCCGCCCATTGCGTTCGACGTGCCTGGCCGAGACCACGACGACATGCTCCCCGACGGTGGCCAGCGTCGGGGTGGGGTCCGCGGCGCGGAATACCGCGAGCACCCGCGGCGTCAGGCCGATGTCGGTCACGGGCCGGCCCCGTGCGTCGCCGATTCCCAGTAGTCGGCAGGCCTTGTCGTTGACGAATGCCGTTCGCCAGTCGGCATCCGCGGCGACGACGCCTTCGCCGATCCCGTGTAGCACCGCCGCCTGGACCCGGACCATCTCGGCCATCTCGGTGGGCCGCAGTCCCAGCGTCAGGGAGCGCCAGCGGCGCGCCAACAGCACGGATCCCACCGCTCCGAGCAGCAGGGCCACCCCACCCAGCAGCGCCGAGGCGCGGAGGTTGCTCCACAGCTGTTCATGCACCGCCCTGGTCGACACCCCGACGCTGACCTCGCCGACCACGCGCTGCGAATCCGGTGCGTAGACGGGAACTTTCGCTCGCACCGATGGACCGAGGGTGCCGGTCTCGTGTTCCACTTCCTCGCGCCCGGCGAGTGCCTGCGACGGGTCGCTGCTCGTCCGTTTTCCCAGTTCGGCGACGTCCGGATGGGCCAGTCGCAGGCCCTCGTCGTTGGTGATGACGACGAAGAGCATGTCGGTGCGCTGCCGAACCTGGGTGGCGACGGTCTGCAGGGGGCCTTTGGCGAGTGCGGAGGGCACCAGCGGGCCCGGCTGCGCGTCGAGCGCGGTGACGTCGGCTCGCACCGCGGGCGCTGCGGCGAGCACGCGGGCCATGTCGAGCGCGCGCAGACCGTATTCCTGGCGGAGTTCCTGGTGACCGAGCACCGCGAACATCACGAACGCGGCGACCAAGGTGATCGCCACCACCGCGAACTGCAGCACGAGCACCTGCGTCGCGAGCCGCGCGTCGATCCGGCCCTTCCTGGCCATGGCCCGGAAGCCTACCTGCAGTTTTGGGCGCAACCCGGGAGAATCGGGGTGGCAGGCCGCCGTCGGCATCGACTTCCGGTGCGGGCGTGGTCAGGAGTCCTGTCCGCCGGACCGCTGATCGTGGCCACGGAACGAGTCGTGGTCGTCGTGCCGGAAGTCCGAGCGGTCGCGCGAATGGTCGGAGTGTGACCGGAACGACCGCCAATCCCAGTCGGGCCGCGAGGTGTCACGCCACGGCTGCCATTGGTATCCGTGCTGCTGGAACTGCGTGGACGGATCGGGCGGGCTCGGCGGCGCAGGTGCGGGTTCATGGGACGACGTGTCCGCTTGCGCAGCCTGGCTGACCTGTCGGCGGGGCGGGGCCGACGACACCGACGCCGCCCGGATCGCGGGCGCGGCCGCGGGGGCCGGCGGGGGCGCCGGCGCCGGAGGCGGTGGGGGTGGCGCAGCGGGTTGGGCGGCCGCTGCCGGCGCTGGTGCAGCGGGGACCGGGGCGGCGGTGGCGGTGTGAGGCGTGCCGAAGACGAGTGCCAGCGTGGCGGCGACCGCCGCGACCCCACCGGCACCGGCGATCAGGGCCGCCGGCCGAAGAGAACGCGTCGTCCGCGCGGGCGCCGGATACTCGGCGGCGACGGGCTCGGCAGACCACGCATACGGCGGTGGTGCGGCGAGGGCCGGGGTCGGCTGCGCCGCGGTCGCGGCGGCCGGTTCGAAGCGGTACACGCCTGCGGGGCGGGTAGGCGGGTTCCACCAGCTCTCGGTGCGGGTGTTCGGGTCGTATGTCGACATGGGATGCTCCTCGGTCGTCGGCCTCCAGGGGGATTCCTGACGGCGTCACATCCGAAGCTAGGGAGTGCGAATGGCGTTGGCGCGCTTGTGCTCACAACCCGCGCAGCGTGCGATAAGCCGGTTCTGCGCATTGTGCTCGTCGAGTGGTGCGAGGTGTCCCGCGGAATAGCCCACGGGGTGGCTGTGGTTGGGTGAACCGTGACCGATCAACCGGAACTGAGCCCCACCGACTGGGTACGCGAACAGACCGAGCGCATCTTGGCGCAGGGCAGCACGGACGGCGTCGAGGTTCTCGACCGCGCGATCGTCCTCTTCACGACGACCGGCGCGCAGTCCGGCAAGAAGCGCTACGTGCCGCTGATGCGCGTCGAGGAGAACGGCAAGTACGCCATGGTGGCGTCCAAGGGCGGCGACCCCAAGCACCCGAGCTGGTACTTCAACGTCAAGGCCAATTCCGCGGTGACCGTCCAGGACGGCGACAGGGTGTTCTCCGGCACCGCGCGCGAGATCGAGGGTGAAGAGCGCGAGCACTGGTGGAAGCTGGCCGTCGAGGCCTATCCGCCGTACGCGGAGTACCAGACCAAGACGACGCGGCAGATCCCGGTCTTCATCGTCGAGTAGTCACCCGAGGAATCCGCCTCGGCAAATTCTGGATCCGCCATCGTCGCCCCGCGGCGTGTGTGATCGTTGTCACATGCGTAAAGCAATGCGGAGCGTCGTGTTGTTCCTGCTCGGGGTGCTGGGCGCCGTCTTCCTCGGCGCCGCGATGGCGGTCACCGCGGCGGTCAGCCTTGCTGCCACTGCCCTGATCGTGCCGGGCACCGGCACACCCGTCGCCGACCTCCCGTACATGGAGAACGTGCGTGACTACTACCTGGGCGACACCGCGTGTCAGCCCGGCAGTTGCACGCTCGAGAGCATCGAGTACCCCGCGTCGTTCTGGCCGTTGCCAATCCCCGGCTGGTGCCGATCCGGAGCGAATGGCTGCGACACGTGGAACGTGTCCGTGGAGAAGGGCGTTGAGGATCTCGACGCGAAGGTCAATGAGTGGCTGGCCGACAACGCCGACAACGACGAGCAACTCGTGATCTTCGGCTACTCGCAGGGCGGCCAGGTCGTCTCCAACGAGATGCGCGCATTGGCCACGCGGCTGAACGCCCAGCAGAAAGGGCGTGTCGAGGTCGTCATGATCGGCAGCATCGCCAATCCCGACGGCGGGCTGTGGCCGCGGCTCAGCCCGTTCTCGTTGCTCACCCAGGTTCTCCTCGACGCGACGCTGGGTCCGCCGATGATCACGGACAGCGGGATCAAGACCACCGTCATCGGATTCGAGTACGACCCGGTGGTGTACTCCCCGAAGTACTGGGGCAACCCTCTCGCGGTGCTGAACGCGCTGGCTGCGTTCGACACCGTCCACGGTCAGTACCTGGCAGGCCCGAACCGCCCGGGCAGTGGATCACTGCCCTACGGGTACACGCAGGAGGAACTGGAGGCGGCGCTCGCCGATCCGGCCAACGTCCGCTACGGCGGCGGCGATCCCATCAACGGCAACCGGTACATCATGATCCCGGCGAAGTCGCTGCCGCTTGCCGACCTGATCCTGAGTCTGGCCGACTCGGCAGGCATCAAGCCTTTCGTGAAACCGTTCGTCGACCTGCTGGCGCCGATGGCCAAGGTGATCATCGACCTCGGCTACGACTGGAGCGGCAACCCCGACACGCCACAGAGCCTGTCGATCCTGCCGTTCAACCCGAATCAGAACTGGCTCGAAGTCGGCGTGAAGCTGATCGCGGCAGCGATCCAGGGCATCGAGGCCTTCCTCGGCAACTTCGGTGTGGACGCCACGGTAGACCCGGTGACGACACAGGAGCCGCTGTCGACGCTTCGGATGGCACCGGCGCCGACCGACATCGAGACGGCTCCCCACGAGGAGACGCCGGCACCGGAGGACGCGCTCGGGAAGCTCCGGTTGGTGCCTGATCTCGTGGAGGCACCGAAGGGCGCCCCGATTCCCGTGCCGCAGGTCGTCGACCAGGTGTCCGTCGTCTCAGACGTTGGGCAGGCCGAGATCGTGACCGAGAAGCCGGCGGTTCAGCTGGTTACCGAGGTGCCCCTTGTTCAGCCGGTTGCAGTGCCCGAGAAGACGATCACGCCCCAGGCGCCGACGGGCGACCAGGTCGTCATCACGGGTGACGTCACGCCGGGCGACGGTGACAAGAAGGACGTCACGCCCGGAGACGGTGACAAGAAGGACGTCACGCCCGGAGACGACGAGAAGAAGGACGTCACGCCGGGCGACGTTGAGAAGAAGGACGCCGAGGCCGAGGACGGCGACAAGAAGGACGCCGAGAAGAACGACGCCGAGAAGAACGACGCCGAAACCAACGACGACAAGGCGGCGGCTTGACCGCCCGCCTCGCGGGCGTCGAGTAGTCCGCCCATCCATCAAGGCCGGCGGTGATCAGCGCCGCCGCTACCCGGACGTGCTGCCCGACGTGTCGCCTGATCCGCCGGCATCTGACGTGGAGCTGTCCGAGCCCGTGCCGTCCTGCGTGGCGTCCGACGTCGAGTCGGTCGAAGAGTCCTCGGCGCCGGTCGGGGCCTCGGTGGCCGGTTCGGCAGTAGCCGAATCCTCAGGCGCCGCAGGGGCACTGGTGGCCGTCTCGTCCACGGCGGTTTCGGTGGGCGCCGTGGCGCCCGTCGTGGCCGTCGGTTCGGTCAGTTCGGTCGACGGTGGCGGCGCTGATGTCGTGGCGGCGACCGTCGTACTCGGCGCGGTGGTCGTCGGCGGCGCGGTCGATGTCGGTGACGGGAAGGTTCCCGGCTGGTCCGCCTCGATGATCGCCTTGATCTCGTTGGTGAAGGCGTCGAGTTGGGGGGCGATGTCGTCCGGGTCCACCTTGCCCTTCTCGATCTGCGCTTCGTAGGCCTGGATTCGTTTCCAGACGGCGTCGATCTTCGCGGTGGCGTCCTCCGACAGCGGCTCGTCCAATGTGACGAACAGCTGCCGTGCGAGCGCATAGGTCAGGCAGTTGACGCATTCGTAGTTGAGCGCGCCCGCCAGATTCTGCGGTACGGCGACGTTGTCGTCCGTGGCGTCCTCGTCGATGACGATCACCACCTGGTAGGCGACGGCGACCGCGCCGCAGGAATTGCACGAGGCGTAGGCGTGCGCCTCGTTGACGTTCATCGCCTCCGATCCTTCGACGTAGACCATGGCGAACGCCGCCTCGTATTCCATCGTGCCGTCGGTGGTGTTCACGGCGAGGGCCTGGTTGTCACCCGGGTCCGGGGCGAGCGGCTTGTCGACCGGGAACACCCAGCCTTCGTCGGCAGCCTGCGCAGCAGCAGGGTTCGCGATGTATCCGCCGCCGCCATTGCTCTCCACCGCGGTCGGCGCCGCTTTGGGGACGAGGATGACCGCGAGTTGTGGCGAGCTCTGGGTCGGCGGCGGGGTGCTGGTGTCCCAGAGCGCCTGGATGACTCCGCGTCCCCCGGGGACGAGCCTCGTGCTCGCGACCGGCTGCGGCGCCTCGGTGACGGTCCGGGGTTCGCCCAGTCGATCGACGCCGAGCGCGAACGCGATGTCACCGATCGTCCCGCGTTCACTCGCCTGGATCGGCCGGTAGTTCTCCTGGTCGAGCCACGTGACGGCCACCCCGGCCGCCACGGCCGCGCCGCAGACGACCGCCAGTAGGCGCAGCGCGGGCCTACCCGTCGTCGCGTGCCGGACGCCTTGGACCATCTGGCGGACGACCCGGATCAGCAGGTAGATGATTCCTGCCATCGGAATCGCTATCGCGACCATGGCGAGCACCCGGGCGGCGGCCTGGATGAAGTCGCCGTCGGTCCAGGCCGCGGCGAAGACGTCCTGCTGCTTGTTCAGGCTCGCCCAAGCGGTGCCGATCAGACGGGGCAGGGCGTAGACCGCCACGGCGAGGGAGGCGATCAGCATCGGGACGACGACCAGAACCCACACGGTCACCACGATTCGAGCCCACGGCTTCAGTGCCCGTGCCTGCGGATCACGCCACCGCCACGGCAATACGCCGAGCAGCGTCGGCTTGATGCGGCCGTAGAGGTCCGGCACGCCCGTGAGGTCCGCCAGGACGTGGTAGCCGTCGAATCGCACCAGCGGTGCGAGCTGACGGAGCATCTGGATGATCTGGGTCGCGACGACGAGCAGCAGCGCGTCGTAGCGCAGTCCCAGCCACACACCGGTGATCGCCACCGCGACAATGGCGTTGAAGTACAACCCACCGAGATCGGTGCGCAGGCGTCCAGCGCGACCGAGGCGGTAGGAATCGGTGACATCGGTGTAGAACGCGGGCCACACCAGGTAGAGCCCGAATCCCATGACCCCGGGTGTGGCGCCGCCGTATCTGGCGGCAGCCGCGTGCCCGAACTCGTGAAATCCCGCTGACAGCACAGTGACGACGAAGACCAGGATCAGCAGCCCTGGCCGCTCGAAGGCGTCATATGCGGCCGCGGCGAGTCCCTTGCGAAAGAACACCCACCAACAGACAACGGCGAAGGCCGCGAGCACCGGCAAGACCATCACCGGCCGGAACAGGAACCGGAACGGTTCGGTCAGCCGCCGGGTGCGGTCGGGCTCGGTGACCGCATAGCGAAATCGCAAGCCCAGGAGAGGGTTCCGCTTGGCGACTGTGGGCTCGGAGCCGTCCACGCCGACCAGTAGACCCAGCGGCCGCAGTTGCTGATCGCAGAAGTGCAGGACGTTGTCCTCGCTCACGGTCCGGCCCGTCGACGCGGATACCGCGGCGGCCACTTCTTCCGGAGGACGGTGACCGTCGATCTCCCGCAGCGTCGCGTACAGCAGCGGCGTGAGCTGAATGGTCTGCCCGTCGGCGCGGCGAACGAGGGACGGCGGGACCCGATATCCCGAGCCCGCCATCTCCCCGATCAGCTCGACACCATCCGCGCGACGAAGGGCCGTCCGTGTCGGGCCTGCGCCGTCGGTGGTCGCGGTCACCTGGGTGCTCCTCGTGTCAGCGGGCCGTGACGTCAGCCGTTGGAGGTGGTGCTACCGCCGGAACTGTCACCACCAGACGTCCCGCCGCCGTCGGTTCCACCACTCGAATCACCTGAAGTGCCAGCACTTGTGGTGCTGTTCGACTCTCCCGATGTGGAGTCGTCGGCGGTGGTGTCGGGCTGTGTGGTGCCCTGGTCGATGGTGGAGTCCTGAACGGCGTTCGCGCTGGCGACACCCTCGAGGCGCTGGTTGATGACGGCATCCTGGTTGGAGAACGCGATGGCGTCCGAATTGGTTGAACCGACGTTCGCGGCGACGGCCGCATCGATCGGCGCGGCCACATTGGCGTTGGCGGCGACGGCGCCGGCGATCGGTGCCGCCAGGTCGGTGTCGAGGTCGACGTTGACATCGACGTTCAGCAGCGGGCCTTCGAGCGTGGCGAGGTCGCCGACCTCGACCGTGCCACCATCGTCGGGCGGGGGCGGCGCGGGATCGCCGTCGGCCTCATCCGCTTGGCCGATGTCGCTGGATTGGTCGGCCTGCGCGTAGGCATCGGCCAGCAGCACCTGGTTGACCGATGCGGTCTGGATGGTCTCGGCCTGCGCACCGGAGTCCTGCGACAACACGTTGGCCGCTGCCGAAGCTTCGAGCGGTGCTGCGACGTTGAGTTGAGCCGCCGCGGCCAGGTCGATCGGCGCGGCGGCGTCGATGAACACGTCCACGTCGACGTTGAGGTCGAGGATCGTCACGACCTCTTTGTCCGGAAGCGCCGTGGCGACCTCCGCCTCGATTTCCTCCGGTGTCAGTCCCTGGCTACTCATCGCGGTCTCCCGTCGCCGTGTCCGACGTTGCTGACGCCGGAGCTACTGGTCATCAGAATGGTGCCGAGAGACGTACCCATTCGCGCCCAAGATCAATGAATAAATGACCGGAAATTTCAACATCTTTCCGATAGGGCTGCTAGAAGCGATAATGAGCTAATTAACCCGGGCGGCGGATTGTGCGTTGTTCAGCGCATGTAGAAATGCGTTTCGGTGCGACGAGTGCGCTGTACCGGATTAGCTGAATGACGCCAGTCGGGCGCCGTTGAGTCGGCAAAGGAGAAGCCTGGGCCTCGAAGTTGGCGCGATGTTGACGGAGCGTCGGCTCGCCAAGAGTCTCGGAGCGACGTGAATGGAAGCCGATGTGGACTGGGTGCCCCCGGCAGGATTCGAACCTGCGGCCTTCTGCTCCGGAGGCAGACGCTCTATCCCCTGAGCTACGGGGGCGCACGCGATGCGCCGTTGGGCCAAGACAGATTAGCGCATGGGAGTCGCCCACTCCCAACCGCTGTTCGGCGAGTGTGCGCTGACGTACGCCGTCTTCGGCGTGTCGCAGTCCATCCGCGCCCACTCGCGGCGGGGAGTAATCGATTCGGGCGGTGACCACCCCAGACCATAGGATGGACCCCCGTGACACCCGCCGACCTCGCCGAGCTGCTCAAGTCCACCGCCGCCGCGGTGCTGGCCGAGCACGACCTGGACGCCTCCGCCCTGCCGGCCACGGTCACCGTCGAGCGCCCCCGAAATCCGGAGCACGGCGACTACGCCACCAACATCGCCCTCCAGCTGGGTAAGAAGGTCGGCGCCAACCCTCGCGAGCTGGCCGGCTGGCTTGCGACCGCACTGGCCGACCGGGACGGCATCGCCTCGGCGGACGTCGCGGGTCCCGGCTTCGTCAACCTGCGTATCGAGGCGTCCGCGCAGGGCGTCATCATCGCGAACGCGCTGCGGGGCGGCCAGGGCTACGGGCACTCCGCGGTGCTGGCGGGCCAGAAGGTCAACCTCGAGTTCGTCTCGGCCAACCCCACCGGCCCGATCCACATCGGCGGCACCCGGTGGGCCGCCGTCGGCGACGCACTGGGCCGGCTGCTGGCCACCCAGGGCGCCGAAGTGGTGCGCGAGTACTACTTCAACGACCACGGCGCGCAGATCGACCGGTTCGTCAACTCGCTGGTCGCCGCCGCCAAGGGCGAGCCGGCACCGGAGGACGGCTACGCCGGCAGCTACATCTCCGACATCGCCGCCCAGATCCTGCAGAAGGATCCCGAGGTGCTGACGTACCCCGACGACCAGACGCGCGAGACGTTCCGGGCCATCGGTGTCGACCTGATGTTCACCCACATCAAGAAGTCGCTGCACGAGTTCGGCACGGACTTCGACGTGTTCACCCACGAAGACTCAATGCACACCAGCGGCCGCGTCGAGCAGGCCATCGCCAAGCTCCGCGAAACCGGCAACATCTATGAGAAGGACGGCGCAACCTGGTTGCGCACCACCGAGTTCGGCGACGACAAGGACCGCGTCGTCATCAAGAGCGACGGCAACGCCGCCTACATCGCCGGTGATCTCGCCTACTTCCTGGACAAGCGCCAGCGCGGCTTCGACCTGTGCATCTACATGCTCGGCGCCGACCACCACGGCTACATCGCCCGGCTCAAGGCCGCCGCCGCGGCACTCGGCGACGATCCGGACACCGTCGAGGTGCTGATCGGCCAGATGGTCAACCTGGTGCGCGACGGCCAACCGATCAGGATGAGCAAGCGGGCGGGCACCGTCATCACGCTCGACGACCTGGTCGACGCGATCGGCGTCGACGCCGCCCGCTATGCGTTGATCCGGTCCTCGGTCGACACCCCGATCGACATCGACCTCGAACTGTGGTCGTCGGCGTCCAGCGAGAACCCGGTCTACTACGTGCAATACGCGCATGCCCGGCTCTCGGCGCTGGCACGCAATGCGGCCGACCTCGGCCTCGTGGCGAGCACCGAGCACCTCGAACTGCTCGTGCACGACAAGGAAGGCACCCTGATCCGCAACCTCGGGGAGTTCCCCAGGGTGCTCAATGCCGCTGCGGCGCTGCGGGAACCACACCGGGTGTGCCGCTACCTCGAAGACCTGGCCGGCGACTACCACCGGTTCTACGACTCGTGCCGCGTGCTGCCCCAGGGCGACGAGGCGCCGGGTGACCTGCACGCCGCGCGGCTCGCGCTGTGCGACGCGACGCGCCAGGTGGTGGCCAACGGTCTGGCCATCCTCGGCGTCTCGGCCCCGGAGCGAATGTGATGGCGCACCCCGCAGGCCCACGGCACGCCGAAGAAGTCCGCCACGGCGGGACGCCGCCACCGCCGCTCGCGGCCGCCGATGTGCTCGAGTTGGCGCCGAACGTGTGGCCACGCAACGCCGTCCGCGGTGCCGACGGGGTGGTGTCGATCGCGGGCGTCCCCGTGACCGACATCGCTGCAGAGTTCGGCACACCGGTGTTCGTGATCGACGAGGACGACTTCCGCTCCCGCTGCCGCGACATCGCCACGGCGTTCGGCGGCGGTGACAACGTCCGCTACGCCGCGAAGGCGTTCCTGTGCGGCGAGATCGCCCGCTGGATCGACGAGGAGGGGCTCTCGCTGGACGTGTGCAGCGGCGGCGAACTCGCCGTCGCGCTGCACGCCGGCTTCCCGCCGGAGCGAATCGCATTGCACGGCAACAACAAGAGCGTCGACGAACTGACCGCTGCCGTCGCAGCCGGGGTGGGGCACGTCGTCGTCGACTCGATGATCGAGATCGAGCGCCTCGACGAGATCGCCGGGCGGCACGGCGTCGTCCAGGATGTGCTCGTTCGGGTGACCGTTGGTGTGGAGGCCCACACCCACGAATTCATCTCCACCGCACACGAGGATCAGAAGTTCGGGCTGTCGCTGGCCAGTGGAGCCGCCATGACCGGGGTGCGGCGGGTCTTCGAGGCAGGCAACCTGCGCCTGGTCGGCCTGCACAGCCACATCGGGTCGCAGATCTTCGACGTCGCCGGCTTCGAGATCGCCGCGCATCGGGTGATCGGCCTGCTGCGCGACGTCGTCGCCGAGTTCGGCGTCGACAAGACCGCGCAGATCGCCACCGTCGATCTCGGCGGCGGCCTCGGCATCTCCTATCTGCCGCAGGACGATCCGCCGCCGATGAAGGTGCTGGCCGACAGGCTGCTGGCCATCGTTGGTGAGGAATCGGCCGCCGTCGGACTGCCCGCGCCCCGCCTGGTGGTCGAGCCCGGCCGCGCGATCGCCGGTCCCGGCACCATCACCCTCTACCGGGTCGGAACCACCAAGGACGTCGCGGTCAGCGCGACCGCGCACCGCCGCTATGTCAGCGTCGACGGCGGGATGAGCGACAACATCCGGACGTCGCTGTACGGGGCGGAGTACGACGTGCGGCTGATCTCGCGCATCAGCGACGCCGCGCCGACACTCAGCCGGGTGGTCGGAAAGCACTGCGAGAGCGGCGACATCGTCGTGCGAGACGCCTGGATGTCCGACGACGTCGCCCCGGGCGACCTGGTCGGCGTCGCGGCGACCGGTGCGTACTGCTACTCGATGTCGAGCCGGTACAACATGCTGGCCCGTCCGGCTGTGGTGGCCGTCCGCGACGGTAGGGCGCGGCTCATCCTGCGCCGGGAGACGGTCGAAGATCTGTTGAGTCTGGAAGTGAGTTCATGAGTAGTGAGAAAGCCGTCGGCGTAGCCGTTCTGGGCCTGGGCAACGTCGGCAGCGAGGTCGTCCGCATCATCGAGCAGAGCGCCGCCGACCTGGCTGCCCGCGTCGGCGCCCCGCTGGTGCTGCGAGGAGTGGGCGTGCGCCGGGTCGCCGGAGATCGAGGCGTGCCGGTCGACCTGCTCACCGACGACGTCGAGGCACTCGTCTCGCGCGACGACGTCGACATCGTCGTGGAACTCATGGGCCCCGTCGAACCGGCACGCAAGGCGATCCTCGCCGCACTGGAACAGGGCAAGTCCGTCGTCACCGCCAATAAGGCGTTGATGGCGCAGTCCACCGGTGAACTCGCGCAGGCGGCCGAATCGGCTCGCGTCGATCTGTATTTCGAGGCCGCGGTGGCCGGCGCGATCCCGGTGATCCGTCCGCTGACCCAGTCGCTCGCCGGCGACACCGTCCTGCGGGTGGCCGGCATCGTCAACGGCACGACCAACTACATCCTGTCCGCGATGGACGAGACGGGTGCGGACTACGACAGCGCACTGGCCGACGCGAGTGCGCTGGGCTACGCGGAGGCCGATCCCACCGCCGACGTCGAGGGCTACGACGCCGCGGCCAAGGCCGCCATTCTGGCCTCGATCGCCTTCCACACCCGGCTCACCGCCGACGACGTGTACCGCGAAGGGATCACCGCGGTCACCGCCGAGGACTTCGAATCCGCCAAGGAACTCGGCTGCACCATCAAGCTGCTGGCCATCTGTGAGCGACTCACCACAGACGAGGGACAGCAACGTGTCTCGGCTCGCGTCTACCCGGCGCTGGTGCCGCTGAGCCATCCTCTGGCGACCGTGAACGGCGCCTTCAACGCCGTCGTGGTGGAAGCCGAGGCGGCCGGCCGGCTGATGTTCTACGGCCAGGGCGCCGGCGGCGCCCCGACGGCGTCGGCGGTGATGGGTGACCTGGTGATGGCCGCCCGCAACCGCGTGCAGGGCGGGCGCGGTCCGCGCGAGTCGAAGTACGCCGCACTGCCGGTGTCGCCGATCGGCTTCATCCCGACCCGCTACTACGTCAACATGAACGTCGCCGACCGCCCCGGGGTGTTGTCCTCGGTCGCAGCGGAATTCGGCAAGCGCGAGGTGAGCATCGCCTCGGTGCGCCAGGAGGGCATGGTCGACGAGGGTGGCAAGCCCTGCGGGGCGCGGATCGTGGTGGTCACCCACCGGGCCACCGACGCCGCATTGTCCGAGACCGTCGACGCGCTCGGCGATCTCGACGTGGTGCAGAGCATCAACAGTGTCCTGCGGATGGAAGGCTTCACCGAATGAGCGCACCTTCCCACGCGGTGCACACGCCGTGGCCCGGCCTGATCGCCGCCTACCGCGACCGCCTGCCCATCGGCGACAACTGGACGCCCGTCACATTGCTCGAGGGCGGCACACCGCTGATCCACGCCCGGCGGCTCAGCGAACAGACCGGGTGCACGGTGCATCTCAAGGTCGAAGGGCTCAACCCCACCGGCTCGTTCAAGGACCGCGGCATGACCGTCGCCGTCACCGACTCGGTGGCCCGCGGCCAGCAGGCGGTGCTGTGCGCGTCGACCGGCAACACCTCGGCGTCCGCGGCCGCCTATGCCGCCCGCGCGGGCATCACCTGCGCGGTGCTGATTCCGCAGGGCAAGATCGCGATGGGCAAGCTCGCCCAGGCGGTCATGCACGGCGCCAAGATCATTCAGGTCGACGGCAACTTCGACGACTGCCTGGAACTGGCGCGCAAGCTGACCAGCGACCATCCCGCGATCGCGCTGGTGAACTCCGTGAACCCCTATCGCATCGAGGGGCAGAAGACCGCCGCATTCGAGATCGTGGACGCGCTGGGCCACGCGCCCGACGTGCACGCGCTGCCGGTGGGCAACGCCGGCAACATCACCGCGTACTGGAAGGGCTACAGCGAGTACCACCGTGACGGCCTGGCCGACCGGCTGCCCCGGATGCTGGGCACCCAGGCGGCCGGCGCCGCGCCACTGGTACACGGCCAGCCGGTGAAGAACCCCGAGACCATTGCCACTGCGATCCGCATCGGCGCGCCCGCGTCCTGGACGTCGGCCGTCGAGGCGGCACAGCAGTCCGAGGGCCGTTTCCTGGCCGCCACCGACGAGGAGATCCTGACGGCGTACCACCTGATCGCGCAGTCCGAAGGGGTGTTCGTCGAGCCCGCATCGGCGGCCAGCGTTGCGGGGCTGCTGAAGTCGGTCGAGGACGGCTGGGTGCGTCGCGGATCCACCGTGGTGTGCACGGTCACGGGCAACGGCCTCAAAGATCCCGACACCGCGCTTCGCGGGATGCCGCCGGTCACCGCGATCGCGGTGGACCCGGCCGCGGTGGTCGCGGAACTGGGACTGGGCTGACGGGACGATCGCCGGTGACCGATACGCTGCCCGTCGGGCTGACCGCGACGTCGGTGGTTTCCGCGTCCAGCGCGAACCTCGGCCCCGGCTTCGACAGCCTGGGCTTGGCGCTCAGTCTCTACGACGAGATCGTCTTGGAGACAACCGAGTCCGGTCTGACGGTCGAGGTGGAGGGGGAGGGCGCCGGCCAGGTGGCGCTGGACGAGACGCACCTGGTGGTGCGGGCCGTCGAGGCAGGCTTGCGCGCAACGGGATTTCGCGCACCGGGTCTGATCGTAAGGTGCCGCAACGACATTCCGCATTCGCGCGGGCTGGGATCCTCGGCAGCGGCCGTAGTCGGCGGACTCGCGGCGGTCAACGGACTCATCGTGCAGGCCGGCGCGACGGCGATGACACAGGACCGGCTGATCCAGCTGTCGTCGGAGTTCGAGGGGCATCCGGACAACGCGGCGGCCGCCGTGCTGGGTGGCGCCGTGGTGTCGTGGACGGAGGTGGACGCCAGTTCGCGGCGCTACGCCGCGGCCTCGCTGCGCCTGCACCCCGGCATCCACCTGTTCCCCGCCATTCCCCAGCAGCGGTCGTCGACGGCGGAGACCCGCGTGCTACTACCCGAGCAGGTCGATCACACCGACGCCACGTTCAACGTGAGCCGTGCGGCGTTGTTGGTGGTCGCGCTCACCGACCGGCCCGACCTGCTGATGGCCGCGACAGAAGACGTCCTGCACCAGCCTCAGCGTGGCCCGGCCATGCCGGCCTCGGCGGAATATCTCCAGCTGTTGCGCCGTTGTGGTGTTCCAGCCGTGCTTTCCGGGGCGGGACCATCGGTTTTGGGCCTGAGCACCGAGTCTGTTCTTCCGGCGGCCGTCCACGAGTACGGCGCCGCACACGGGTTCACCGTCGAGAAGATGGCGGTCGGCCGTGGGGTGAGCTGGACGTCCGGCGTTCCTGCCAGGAGCTGACATGCCGGACCCTTTGAAAGGCGACGTTCTTGCTTCCGGCTGAGAAGGGGGCTATTCTCGCTCTCGTCCAGCAATCGCAGCGTCTCTGCCTGCGCCGACACTAGGACGACCACTCATTCTCTCGAAATTCCACTCGTGGATTGACGACTCGCAGTCGGGCGGCGAATTCCGGCGATCACCGTTGCACAGGCGGCGGTGGGACCTTCGCGTTCAGCGAATCCGCTGAATGCAGATGACCCCTTGCGAGATGCGATAGCGAGCGAGGGAAGAAAGGAAATCCGTGACTGATACGGACCTCTTCACAGCTGGCGGCGGCGCCGAGAACGGCGCACTGTCCGACACTGTGACCTCAGACAACACTCCCGCACCGGCTGCCGGCGCCCCCGCCGCCACGTCGGCGGCGGAGACTGCGCCCACGGCCGACGTGGCGTCGGGTGACCGGTCGGCGTCGCTGAGCACCATGGTGCTTCCCGAACTGCGGGCCCTGGCCAGGCAGATCGGCGTCGAAGGCGCCTCCGGCATGCGCAAGGGCGACCTCGTCGCCGCGATCCGCGCCCGGCGCGAGCAGCAGAACGGCGGCCAGCAGGCCGACACCGGGCAGGCCAACGGCCACAGCGCCGAGACGGCTCCGGCCGAGGGGGATGCGCCTCAGCAGCAGCGGCCCCGCCGCGAACGGCGGGGTGCCTCCCGTCGCGCCGGTGCGCCCGCCGACGGCGAGCCGCAGCAGCCGGCCGCGGAGAGCGACGGCGACGTCAAGACCGAGGACAAGCCCGCGCAGGCGGAGTCCGCGGTGAAGACGCAGGAGGCCGAGACCGCCGACGGCGAGAAGGCGCGCGACAGGCGCGACGACCGCGACAAGGCGCCGGCCGACGCGGCCCAGGAACGCAAGCGCGACAACAAGTCCGATGGCGACCAGGGTGACCAGAACCGTGGTGGCAACCGCAACGCGGAGAACCGCGGCGACGGCGGTAACCGAGGCGACGGCGGCAATCGTGGTGACGGCGGCAATCGTGGCGACGGCGGCAATCGTGGCGACGGCGGCGGTAATCGTGGTGGCAACCGCAACGCGGAGAACCGCGGCGACGGCGGCAATCGGAATGCGGACAACCGCAACAACGACAACCGCAACGCCGACAACCGCAACGCCGACAACCGCAACGCCGACAACCGGAACAACGACAACCGCAACGACGACAACGACGACGACGAACGCGGCGGCAGGCGCGGCCGCCGGTTCCGCGACCGCCGGCGCCGCGGGGAACGAGGCGCCGAGGGCGCTGGCGGCGGTGGCGGTGACACCGAACTGCGTGACGACGACGTCGTGCAGCCCGTGGCGGGCATCCTCGACGTGCTCGACAACTACGCGTTCGTGCGGACCTCCGGCTACCTGGCCGGCCCCAACGACGTCTACGTGTCGATGAACATGGTGCGCAAGAACGGCCTGCGCCGCGGCGACGCGGTGACCGGTGCCGTGCGGGTGGCCAAAGAGGGTGGTGATGGCGGCAACCAGAATCAGCGGCAGAAGTTCAACCCGCTGGTGCGCCTGGACAGCGTCAACGGCGGCCCGGTCGAGGACGCCAGGAAGCGGCCCGACTTCAACAAGCTGACGCCGCTGTACCCGAATCAGCGGCTGCGTCTGGAGACCACCCCGGACCGGTTGACCACCCGCGTCATCGACCTGATCATGCCGATCGGCAAGGGCCAGCGCGCCCTGATCGTCTCGCCGCCCAAGGCCGGTAAGACCACGATCATGCAGGACATCGCCAACGCGATCACGGTCAACAACCCGGAATGCCACCTGATGGTGGTGCTCGTCGACGAACGGCCTGAAGAGGTCACCGACATGCAGCGTTCGGTGGTGGGCGAGGTGATCGCCTCGACCTTCGACCGGCCGCCGTCAGACCACACCCAGGCCGCCGAGCTGGCGATCGAGCGGGCCAAGCGGCTCGTGGAGCAGGGCAAGGACGTCGTCGTGCTGCTGGACTCGATCACCCGCCTGGGCCGCGCGTACAACAACGCGTCGCCGGCCTCGGGTCGCATCCTGTCCGGTGGTGTGGACTCCACGGCGCTGTACCCGCCGAAGCGCTTCCTCGGTGCCGCCCGCAACATCGAGTTCGGCGGCTCGCTGACGATCATCGCCACCGCGATGGTCGAGACCGGCTCCACCGGTGACACGGTGATCTTCGAGGAGTTCAAGGGCACCGGCAACGCGGAGCTCAAGCTCGACCGCAAGATCGCCGAGCGCCGGGTGTTCCCGGCGGTTGACGTGAACCCGTCGGGCACCCGCAAGGACGAGTTGCTGCTGTCGACCGACGAGTTCGGCGTCGTGCACAAGCTGCGCCGGGTGCTGTCCGGCCTGGACAGCCATCAGGCCATCGACCTGCTGATGAGCCAGCTGCGCAAGACGAAGAGCAACTACGAGTTCCTGGTGCAGGTTTCCAAGAACACGCCGGGATCGGTCGACAACGACTGAGAACGGCTGAGCAGAAAAGCCCCCGCCCGAATGGCGGGGGCTTTTCTTCGCCCTGCGTCAGTACTCAGGGTTGAGTAGTCTGGCGGCATGGCCACGACAACGATTCCGATGCTGCCCTGCGTGGCACCCGACCAGACCGTCGAGTTCTTCACCGCGCTCGGCTTCGAGACGGTCTACAGCCAGACCCGTCCGTACCTGTCGCTGTGGTTCCGTCGCGCCGAACTGGAGATCCAGTACGTGGGAGCGCCAAAGAACCTCGACCCCGCCGAGGAGAGCTCCGGTGGCTGCGTGGTGATGGTCGACGACCAGGACACCCTGGCTGCGCTGCACCGCGACTTCACCGCCGCGCTGCGCGGCCACTACGGCAAGGTGCCGGCAACGGGCAGACCGCGGATGACCTACTTCCGGCCGGGCCAGACCCGGTTCTCCGCGGTGGACCCATCCGGCAACAGCCTGGTCTTCATCAGCCGCGACGAGCCCATCGAACTCGAGTACGGCGGCTCGGCGGCGCTGACCGGGTTGGCCAAGGTCATCGACAACGCGCGGATCTTCCGCGACTTCAAGACCGATCCCCGCGCGGCCGCCCGGGCGCTCGACTCCGGGCTGCGCCGTCACCGTGCCGACGCGCCGCTGCGGGACGTCGCCCGCGCCTTGGCCGCCCGCGCAGAAGTCGCTGTCGCACTGGGGGACCGGGCGCGCGCCGACGAGATCGACGCCGAACTGAACACCCTGCCACTGACCCAGGCCGACCGCGCCGCGCTCGCCGACGACCTGGCGGCGGCCGCCCGGCTGGAACGCTGGCTGTCGGACTGATGTCGACCGTTCGTCTGCTCGTGCTGGGCGTCGTGCGGATGCACGGCGCCGCACACGGTTACGCCGTGCACCGGGAGCTGACGTCGTGGCGGGTGGACACCTGGACCAGGGTGAAGCCGCCGTCGATCTACCACGCCGTCAAACAACTGGCGCGTGAAGGACTGCTGGTGGACGCAGGCCGCACCGAGGCTTCACGCGGGCCGGCGCGCCTGTCGTACCGCGTCACGGCGGCGGGGGAGCAGGAGTTCTACCGGCTGCTCGAGGCGGCCCTGCTCAGTCCCGACATCGAGGAGTTCGGTGCGGGCATCGCCTTCATGCGTTTCCTGCCCAGGCGCAGGGTCGTCGAGTTGCTCGAGGCGCAGCTGGGTGTCACGCGAACCATCGGCGATCAGTTGCAGGACATGAAGACGCAGTGGCCCGAAGCGGATGAGCCGCCGCACGCCCAGCACCTGCTGGATCTGTGGCGCGGATCGTTCGCCGCCACCTCGGACTGGACGGCGCAGATGCTCGGCCGCATCGCCGGTGGTCAGTTCACCTTCGACGACGACGAGCAAGCCCGGCCGGACCGGGATCAGATCGCGGGATCGGACCGCAGGCCGGGCATCACATAGCGCCGGACGTGGCTGAGCATCGCTTCGGAATCGCCGGCGTCGAGCATGTTTCCCGGCACGGTGGCCAACGAGAGGATCACTCGCGCAATCCATTCCGATGCCTCGGCGATGTCCGTCTGGGCGTGGATCTCGCCGGCGTCGCGGGCGGCGACGAGGTAGCGGGACCAGAAGTCGGCGAGGTCTGGCACCAGCCCCGCCACACCGGCGCCCGCGCACGCCGCGAACTCCTCGGGCTCGTCGATCCGCAGCTTCATCAGCAGCGCGCCGGGGTCGTCGTAGGCGGTGCGGCCGTGCCGGATGCCTGCCACGAGCTGGCGGTCGAGGCCGGTCACGGACTCCAGCATCGCGTGCGCCTGCGACCAGTACGCGTCGTTGAGGCGAACGATCGCGGCCCCGAGCAGCGACACCTTGTCGGGGAAGTGCCGGTACAGCCAGCCGCGCGACACCCCGGCCTGTTCGGCGACCTGCGACACCGTCGTCGCACGGATGCCGTTGGCGCGCAGACACTCCTCTGCGGCGTCGATCAACCGATCGCGCACCGTCGGGGTGGGAGTGCTCGCCGTCACCTGTGGTTCCCTTCCGCAATCTGCCGCGGAGCCGCCCGCGTCGGATGCATTCTGTCAAGTGACTTGCCGCGCACGGTCCGCGACACCGGAATGGTAGACAACCATGGTAGACACTTCTGCGAATCTGTTCACAACTCGACGAGGCGGCCGGGCATGACCGAAACCCTGCAGCAACTCCTGCGCGAACGTGCCGACCGGGACACGGTCGCGGTGCGCCACGGGGAGCGCAGCTGGACCTGGCGCGAGCACATCGCCGACGCGACCACCCAGGCGGCCGCACTGATCGCCGCGGCCGACCCGCAGCGGCCGCTGCACGTCGGCGTCCTGCTCGGCAACACCCCCGACATGCTGACCGCCTTGGCCGCCGCGGCGCTCGGCGGATACGTCCTGTGCGGTGTGAACACCACGCGCCGCGGCGACGCACTCGCCCGAGACGTCGCCAGGGTGGACTGCCAGATACTGCTCACCAACGCCGAACACCGCCCCCTGCTGGACGGCCTCGAACTGCCCGGTGTCACGGTGTTCGACACGTCGAGCGCCGAGTGGGCGCAACGTCTCGCCGCAGCGCCCGCGCTGACGCCGCACCGCGAGGTCGCGCCGGACGACACCTTCATGATGATCTTCACCTCGGGCACCAGCGGCGAACCCAAGGCCGTCGAGGTGCCGCACACGATGGTGCTGTTCGCCGGCAGTGCGCTGGTGCAACGCTACGAACTCGGTCCGGACGACGTCTGCTACCTCGCGATGCCGCTGTTCCACTCCAACGCCGTGTACGCCGGCTGGAGCGTCGCCGTCGGCGCAGGGGCGGCGATGGCGCCTGCGTCCTTCTCGGCGTCACGCTTCCTCACCGACATCCGCCGCTACGGCGTCACCTACATGAACTACGTCGGCAAGCCGCTGGCCTACATCCTGGCCACCACCGAGCATCCGGACGACCATGACAACCCGTTGCGTATCGCCTTCGGCAACGAGGCCGCCGATCGCGACATCGAGGCCTTCGGCCGGCGCTTCGGCTGCACGGTCTGGGACGGGTTCGGCTCCACCGAGACCGCGGTGATCATCACCCGGCCCGACGACTGCCCATCGGGGTCCATCGGCCGCGGCTTCCCCGGCGTGGCGATCTACGACCCCGAGACCCTGCAGGAGTGCGCGGTGGCCGAGTTCGACGCCACCGGCGCGCTGGTCAACGCCGACGACGCGGTGGGGGAGCTGGTCAACACCGCGGGCAGCGGGCTGTTCCGCGGCTACTACAACGATCCTGACGCCACGGCGGACCGGATGCGCCACGGGATGTACTGGTCAGGGGACCTGGCCTACCGGGACGTCGACGGCTGGATCTACCTGGCGGGCCGCACGGCCGACTGGATGCGCGTCGACGGCGAGAACCTGACGTCGGCGCCGATCGAGCGGATCCTGTTGCGGCTGGAGGTGATCAACAGAGTCGCGGTGTATCCGGTGCCCGATGACCTCGTCGGCGACCAGGTGATGGCCGCGGTGGTGCTGCAGGACGACGCGACGCTGACACCGGCGGAGTTCGAGGCGTTCCTCGCCGCCCAGCTCGACCTGTCGCCGAAGGCGTGGCCCCGCTACCTGTGGATCGCCGACGACCTGCCGAGCACGGCCACCAACAAGGTCCTCAAGCGCGAGCTGGTGGCCCGTGGGACGGATCCGCAAGGCAGGGTGGTCTGGAAGCGATCCGGGACCGGATACGCGGCCCACGGTCAGCCGGCGGTCAGCGGTACGGATCGGTGATCTCGCGCAGCGACATCAGCATCCCGCGCAACTGTTCGTAGGCTTCCGGGCCGACGTGGGTGCGCCATTCGGCCTCCACCTTGGCAACCTCGCCGGCTGCCGCCGCACACAGTGCTCTGCCTCTGGCGCTGAGTGTCACCAGGCGTGCCCTCGCATCAGCGGGGTCGGGTCTGCGCATGACGTAACCGCTCCGCTCGAGTTCGTCGATCAACGCTCCCGCGGTCTGCTTGGTCACCTGCGCCTGCTCGGCGAGTTCGGTGACGCGGATGCCGTTCGGGCTCAACCTCTGCACGATTCGACACTGCGCCACCGTCAGGTCGTCGAAGCCCGCGGCCCGCAGCGCCTGGAAGATCTGCGTCTCGGCGGCGCGATGCGCGATGAACAACAGGGTCGCGGTGTTGGGCGCCTCGGTCACCCCGTTGACTTTAGTACGGAATCCTGTCTATATTTCGTCAGGAATCCTGACTAAAAGGAGGCGCGTCGTGCACACCGACGAGATCTGGCATCACATCGACACCGAGCGGTCCTCCCTGGCCGACCTCCTCGAGACGCTCGACGCCGACCGGTGGGTGACACCGTCACTGTGTGCGGGGTGGACCGTCCGTGACGTCGCCGTGCACATCACCCAGTCCGGCGCGCCATGGCACCGCCTGGTCCGCGAGGTGCTGCGCTCCGGCTTCCGCTTCAACGCGATGGTGCACCGTGTCGCACGCGAGGACCCCAGCACGCCGGAGGAGATCGTCGCGACACTGCGCGCCATGGCGGGCAGCCGGCGGCGGCCACCGGGCACCGCCGTGGCCGACCCGCTGATGGACGCGCTGGTGCACGGTCAGGACATCGCCGTACCGCTGGGCGTCGACCGTCCGATGCCGCCCGATGCCGCGGTCGTCGCAGCCCGGCGGGTGTGGGACATGGGTTTCCCGATGCACGCGCGGAAGCGATTCGCCGGGATCGAGTTCACCGCCACCGACGCCGACTTCCAGGTGGGTGACGGCGCGTCGGTGCGGGGACCGATCCGCGACATCCTGCTGGTGCTCTCGGGCCGGCGCGCGGGCCTGCCCGGCCTGTCCGGCCAAGGAATAGCGGCAGCCTCCGCCGGTGTTTAGGAGGTTGGCGGCTGACCTGGCATAATCGACCGCTAGTCACCCTCGGTTCCGGTTCACGCCTGATCTACCAGGTCAATGGCAGGCGACCCGGCGGCCAACGAATGAAGAGGACACCAATGAAGACGGGAATCCACCCCGAATACGTCGAGACCACCGTCCAGTGCGGCTGTGGCAACTCGTTCCAGACTCGCAGCACCAAGGGCAGCGGCCAGATCGTGGTCGAGGTCTGCTCTCAGTGCCATCCCTTCTACACCGGCAAGCAGAAGATCCTCGACAGCGGCGGCCGTGTCGCCCGCTTCGAGAAGCGCTATGGCAAGCGCGCTGGTGCCGCGGAGAAGAAGGCCGCCGACAAGTAGCTGCCCTTCCGACGCCCGTTCTGTCGCTGTCAGCGCAGGCCGGGCGTCGGTTGCGTTACGGGGACGTGAGAGAGGAGATCGGCACACATGAGCGCACCCACCGCGGTCGACGCGCTGATCGCCGAACACGCAGACCTGGAGCGCCAGCTGTCCGATCCCGCACTGCACGCCGACGCCGCGCGGGCCCGCAAGGCCGGCCGGCGCTTCGCGCAGCTCGCGCCCATCGTCGCCACGCACCGCAAACTGGAGGCCGCCCGGGGTGACCTGGAGGCCGCCCGCGAACTGGCCGCCGACGACGATTCGTTCGCTGCCGAGGTGCCCGAACTCGCCGCCAGCGTCGACGCGCTGGAGACCCAGCTGTCCGATCTGCTGGCCCCCCGCGATCCACACGATGCCGACGACATCGTCCTCGAGGTGAAATCCGGTGAGGGCGGCGAAGAGTCGGCCCTGTTCGCCGCGGACCTGGCCCGGATGTACATCCGCTACGCCGAACGGCACGGCTGGACCGTCACCCTGCTCGACGAGACCACCTCGGACCTCGGCGGCTACAAGGACGCCACCCTGTCGATCCGCAGCAAGGGCGATTCGGCTGACGGCGTCTGGTCGAGGCTCAAATTCGAAGGCGGCGTGCACCGGGTGCAACGGGTGCCCGTCACCGAATCGCAGGGTCGGGTGCACACGTCGGCCGCAGGCATTTTGGTCTACCCCGAACCCGAAGAGGTCGAGCAGGTGCAGATCGACGAGTCCGATCTGCGCATCGACGTCTACCGCTCGTCCGGCAAGGGCGGTCAGGGCGTCAACACCACCGACTCGGCGGTGCGCATCACCCACCTGCCTACCGGCATCGTCGTCACCTGCCAGAACGAGCGGTCCCAGCTGCAGAACAAGGCGCGCGCCATGCAGGTGCTGGCCGCGCGCCTGCAGGCGGTCGCGGAGGAGCAGGCGTCGGCCGACGCGTCGGCCGACCGGGCCAGCCAGATCCGCACCGTCGACCGCAGCGAGCGCATCCGGACCTACAACTACCCGGAGAACCGCATCGCCGACCACCGGATCAACTTCAAGGCCCACAACCTCGACCAGGTGCTCGACGGCGACCTCGACGCGCTGTTCGACGCGCTCGCCGCCGCCGACAAGCAGGCCCGACTCAACAAGGCATGACGCGCATGCGTGAGGCGATCGACGAGGCCGCGGCGACGCTCGCCGCGGCCGGCATCGGTTCCCCGCGCGTCGATGCGATGGACCTCGCCGCAGAGGCCGCCGGAACCGACCGCGGCCGGCTGGCCCTGATCGACACCCCCGCCGACGACGTCCTGCAGCGCTACCGCGAGCTGGTCGCCGCCCGCAGCCGGCGGATACCCCTGCAGCACCTGCTCGGCACGGCGGCGTTCGGACCCGTGCAGGTCCGCGTCGGCCCCGGCGTGTTCATTCCGCGGCCCGAGACGGAGTCGCTGCTCGAATGGGCGCTGGCGCAGCCGCTCGGTGACCGCCCGGTGATCGTGGACCTGTGCACCGGATCGGGTGCGCTGGCTCTCGCGCTCGCCCGGGTCCGGCCGGACGCCCGGGTGGTGGCCGTCGACGACAGCGAGGCGGCCCTCGGTTATGCCGCGCAGAACCTGGCAGGCACCGCCGTCGAGGTGATGCGCGCCGACGTGACGGCCCCGGGCCTGCTGCCGGACCTCGACGGCCGCGTCGACCTTCTCGTCTCCAACCCGCCGTACATCCCCGACGGGGCGGTGCTCGAGCCCGAGGTCGCCGACCACGATCCCGCGCACGCGCTCTTCGGCGGACCCGACGGCATGGCGGTGATCCGGCCGATCGTCGGGGTGGCGGCGCGCCTGCTGCGGTCCGGCGGGCGGTGCGGCATCGAACACGACGACACCACCTCGGCGCAGACTGTCGCGGCATTCACCGACCACGGCGCTTTCACCGACGCGGCCGCGCACCGGGATCTGGCCGGGCGGCCGCGCTTCGTCACCGCGATCCGGAGGCCCACCACATGATCGAGTGCACGACATGACCGGATACTTCGACTGCACCGACCCCGACGAGCGAGACACCGGGATCGACTCCGCGGTCAGCGCACTCAAGGGCGGCGCACTGGTGGTACTGCCCACCGACACCGTCTACGGCATCGGCGCCAACGCCTTCGACAGCAACGCGGTCGCCGCCCTGCTGGCCGCCAAGGGCCGCGGACGCGACATGCCGGTGCCCGTGCTCGTCGGCTCCTGGCACACGATCGACGGGTTGGTGTACACGGTGCCGCGCACAGCCCGCGAACTCATCCGGGCATTCTGGCCGGGGGCGCTGAGCCTCGTCGTGCGGCAGGCGCCGTCACTGGCCTGGGACCTCGGCGACGCCGACGGCACCGTCATGCTGCGGATGCCGCTGCACCCGGTGGCCATCGAACTGCTGCGCGAGGTCGGCCCGATGGCCGTGTCGAGCGCCAACATCTCCGGCCGGCCCGCCGCCGTGACGGCCGCCGATGCCCAAGCCCAGCTCGGCGACCGGGTGGAGGTGTACCTCGACGCCGGGCCGTCGGCCCAGCAGTCGGCCTCCACCATCGTCGACCTCACCGGCGCCCACCCGCGCATCCTGCGCGTCGGGCCGGTCAGTGCGGAGTCGGTCGCCGAGGTCCTCGGGGTGAACACCGAGAGCCTGCTCACCGAGTGAGCCCGTGCGGTTGCAGTACGGTGGCGCGGTAATGACAGCAGTGCTCGATCATGCGTCGCAGGAACTGCTGGCGCTGTCCGACCGCGGTGCGGGCGTGCCGCTGCGCGAGCTCGCGCTCGTCGGCCTGACCGCCGCCATCATCACCTACTTCGCCACCGGATGGGTGCGCGTGCTGGCCACCCGCCTCGGCGCGGTGGCCGTTCCCCGCCAGCGCGACGTGCACGTGCAGCCGACGCCTCGGATGGGCGGCCTGGCGATGTACGTCGGTGTCGCCGCAGCCGTCCTGCTCGCCTCCCAACTTCCCGCTCTGACGAGGGGATTCGTCTACTCGACCGGCATGCCGGCGGTGGTGGTCGCGGGCGGGCTGATCATGGCGATCGGCCTGATCGACGACCGCTGGGGACTGGACGCGCTGACCAAGTTCGCCGGCCAGATCACCGCCGCCAGCGTGCTCGTCACGATGGGGGTGGCGTGGAGCGTGCTCTACATCCCGATCGGCGGTGTCGGCACCATCGTGCTCGACCAGGTGTCGTCGATCCTGCTCACCCTCGCGCTGACCGTGGCGATCGTCAACGCGATGAACTTCGTCGACGGTCTGGACGGTCTGGCCGCCGGATTGGGCCTGATCACCGCGTCGGCGATCTGCATCTTCTCCGTCGGACTGCTCCGCGATCACGGCGGCGACGTGTTGTTCTACCCGCCGGCAGTCATCTCGGTGGTGCTCGCCGGTGCGTGTCTGGGGTTCCTTCCACACAACTTCCACCGCGCCAAGATCTTCATGGGCGACTCCGGGTCGATGCTGATCGGCCTGATGCTCGCCGCGGCGTCGACCACCGCGGCGGGCCCGATCTCGCAGACCGCCTACGGCGCGCGCGACGTGTTCGCACTGCTGTCGCCGTTCCTGTTGGTGGTCGCGGTGATGCTGGTGCCCGCCCTCGACATGCTGCTGGCGATCATCCGTCGCACCCGGGCGGGGCTCAGCCCCTTCAGCCCCGACAAGATGCATCTGCACCACCGGTTGCTGGAGATCGGCCACTCGCACCGTCGGGTGGTGCTGCTGATCTACCTGTGGGTGGGCATCATCGCGCTGGGCGCCGCGAGCACCATCTTCTTCGATCCGCGATACACCGGCGGCGTGATGCTCGCCGCCATCGCGGTGGCGATCGTGGCGACCCTGATCCCGCTGCTGCGACGCGGGCAGGACCCCGTGGAAGCGGCCGATCCGGCCATGTACGACAAAAAGTAGTAGGCCCGGTTTAGGGCCACCTACCATGTGGTACCTTTCCTCCAGAACCCGAAAGACCTCGCGGGTTGCCGGCCCCCGGGTCGTCGGTTTCACAGCCGGACGACGCGGAAGAACGACCGACAAAGGGAGCTGCCCCTTGGGTGATTCCAGCGAGCTTTTCGCCCTCCGATACGCTCGGCGGGCACGCACAGGAACATCGGGACAACTTCTCAGATTCGCGGGATTGAGGTGAAGTCGTGACGACGCCAGCGCAGGACGCGCCGTTGGTGTTGCCCGCAGTCGCTTTCCGGCCGGTGCGGCTGCTCATCATCTGCGTGGCGCTGGCCGCGCTCGCGACCGGGGCCGCTGCACTGCTCGGTCACCCCATGGTGGGTGCCTTCTTCGCGATCGGCCTCGCGCTCGGTCTCATCAACGCGGTGCTGATCCAGCGGTCGGTGGAGTCCATCACCGCGAAGGACCACCCGCTCAAGCGCAACATGGCGCTGAACTCGGCCACTCGCCTGCTGGTCATGACGGTGATCGGGCTGACCATCGCCTACATCTTCAAGCCCCAGGGACTCGGAGTGGTGTTCGGCATGGCGCTGTTCCAGGTCATCCTGGTGGCCTCGACGGCACTGCCGGTCGTGAAAAAGCTCAAAGCCCAAGCCGCTGACGGACTCGAAGGAGAGACTCCACAGCAATGACGCAGACCATCCTGGCCGCGGAGAGCGGCATTCAGGTCGGCCACCACACCGAGGCCCACTGGTTCGGGCTGACCGTCAACACCGACACGATCCTCTCCACGGCGATCGCCGCAGCCATCGTGCTGGGGCTTGCCTTCTTCCTGCGGGCCAAGGTCACCTCGACCGGCGTGCCCAACGGCGTACAGCTGTTCTGGGAGGCGCTGACCGTCCAGATGCGCAATCAGATCGAGGCCGCCATCGGCATGAAGATCGCACCGTTCGTGCTGCCGCTCGCCGTGACGCTGTTCGCCTTCATCCTGGTCGCCAACTGGTTGTCCGTCCTGCCGGTGCAGTACTCCGACGCGACCGGCGTCCACGAGTTGCTCAAACCGGCGGCGTCGGACATCAACTTCGTGCTGGCGCTGGCGCTGTTCGTCTTCATCGCCTACCACGCGGCCGGCTTCTGGCGCCGTGGCCCGCTCGGCCACCCGAAGAAACTGCTGAAGGGCCACGTCGCGATCCTGGCGCCGATCAACCTGGTCGAGGAATTGGCCAAGCCGATCTCGCTGTCCCTGCGACTCTTCGGCAACATCTTCGCCGGCGGCATCCTGGTCGCCCTGATCGCACTGTTCCCGCCCTGGATCATGTGGGCGCCGAACGCGATCTGGAAGATGTTCGACCTTTTCGTCGGCGCGATCCAGGCCTTCATCTTCGCGCTGCTGACCATCCTGTACTTCAGTCAGTCCATGGAACTCGACGAGGACCATCACTGATCGTCTGATCGACCGCGCCACCGCTTTACCGCACGAGCACGAGCACGACCCACGTCCTGGTAGGCCACTACCAGTTATCAAGGAGGATAAGGAATGGATCCCACTATCGCTGCCGGCGCACTCATCGGCGGTGGACTGATCATGGCCGGCGGCGCCATCGGCGCGGGTATCGGTGACGGTATCGCCGGTAACGCGCTGATCGCCGGAATCGCCCGTCAGCCGGAGGCACAGGGTCGACTCTTCACGCCGTTCTTCATCACGGTGGGTCTGGTCGAGGCCGCGTACTTCATCAACCTGGCGTTCATGGCCCTGTTCGTGTTCGCCACCCCGGTCAAGTAGCCATTCGCGGCATGGGCGACCTGAGCACCGCCATCCTCGCCGCCGAAGAAGGCGGCGGGGGCGGCGGCAACTTCCTCATCCCGAACGGCACGTTCTTCTTCGTGCTGCTCATCTTCCTGATCGTGCTGTTCGTCATCGCCAAGTTCGTGGTGCCACCGATCAGCAAGGTGCTGAACGACCGCGAGGCGATGGTCGCCAAGACCAACGACGACAACCGGAAGTCGGCCGAACTCTTCGCGGCCGCGCAGGCCGATTCCCGCAGAGTGATGGGGAAGGGCCGGCGCGACGCCGCGGCGATCCGCGACGACGCCCGCGGCGAGGGTCGCAAGATCCTCGAGGACATGCGTGGCCGGGCGAGCGCCGAGACGGCGGAAACGCTTTCGCGCGCGAACGACGAACTGTCCGAACAGGGTCGGCAGACCTCGGCCGAACTGCAGTCGTCGATCGAGACGCTGTCGGCGACCCTGGCGAGCCGCGTGCTCGGAGTCGATGTCACCAGCGGGTCCGCAGCGACCAGTCAGGGACGGTAACCACATGTCGACATTCATCGGTCAGCTCATCGGTTTCGTGGTCATCCTCTGGCTGCTCTGGCGTTACGTCGTTCCTCCGGTTCGCCGGATGATGACCACGCAGCAGGAGACGGTGCGCCGGCAGCTGGAGGAGAGCGCGACGGCCTCCAACAAGGTCGATCAGGCCGACTCCCAGCACGCCAAGGCGGTCGAGGAGGCCAAGGCCGACGCGGCCAGGGTGGTCGAGGAGGCCCGCGCCGACGCCGAGAAGATCGCCGAGCAGATGCGGGCCCAGGCCGACAGCGAAGTCGAGCGGATCAAGGTGCAGGGCGCGCAGCAGGTCCAGCTCCTGCGCCAGCAGCTCATCCGCGAGCTGCGACAGCATCTCGGTACCGAATCAGTCGCGCGCGCAAGCGAAATCGTTCGTGAGCACGTGTCCGACGACGGCCGTCAGTCGGCCACCGTCGACCGGTTCCTCGACGAACTCGACGCGATGGCTCCGTCGGAGGCTTCGGTCGACGAAGCCGTCGGCGCACGGCTGCGGGCGACGAGCCGAGAAGCGCTCAACGCAGTGGTGGCCCGTCTCGAGGAACTGACCGACGGCGCCGACGCGGACGGGCTCACCACGCTGGCCGACGATCTGGTCGCCGTGACGAAGCTGCTGCGCACCGAGACTGTGCTGGCCAAACACCTGGCGGAGTCGACGGACGATTCCGAGGGCAGGGCGAATCTGGCGGAGACACTGCTGTCGGGCAAGGTGTCCGACACCGCGCTCGAGGTCGTCAAGACGGCGGCGCTGCAGCGGTGGTCCGACTCGGACGATCTGGTCTTCGCGCTGCGGCATGCCGCCAGGGTCGCGCTGCTGGTGCGCGCCGAGCGCAACGACGAGACCGCCGAGGTCGAGGATCAGCTGTTCCGTTTCAGCCGGATCATCGACGAGGAGTATCAGCTCAGCGCACTGCTGAGCGACTACACCACGCCCGCGGAGGGCAGGATCGCACTGCTCGACTCGGTGCTCGGGAGTTCGGCCGGTGGAGCCAGCGACACCACGAAGGCACTACTCGCCCAGGCCGTCGAACTGCTGACCGGTGAACGCGCCGACGAGGTCGTGCGTGAGCTGGCCGAGCTCGCCGTGGCCCGGCGGGGTGAGGTGGTGGCCCACGTGACCGCCGCCGCCGCGCTCAGCGACAACCAGCGCACCCGGCTCACCGAGGTGCTCAGCCGTATCTACGGTCACCCGGTGTCGATCCAGATGCAGATCGAGCCCGACATCCTGGGCGGACTGCGCATCGCAGTGAACGACGAGGTCATCGACGGCTCGCTGTCGTCGCGGCTCGCCGCGGCCGAGACCCGGTTACCGGGCTGACAACCACACCACAGACCACGAACACAAGAGGCAGGAAGACGAACGCATGGCAGAGTTGACCATCTCGGCTGCTGACATCCAGGGGGCGATCGAGGACTACGTCGCCAACTTCGCCACCGACACCGACCGCGAAGAGATCGGCACCGTGATCGACGCCGGTGACGGTATCGCGCACGTCGAGGGGCTGCCCTCGGTGATGACGCAGGAACTGCTCGAGTTCCCCGGCGGTGTCCTCGGCGTGGCACTCAACCTCGACGAGCACAGCATCGGCGCGGTGATCCTCGGCGATTTCGACAAGATCGAAGAGGGCCAGCAGGTCAAGCGGACCGGCGAGGTGCTGTCGGTACCCGTCGGTGACGGCTTCCTGGGCCGCGTCGTGAACCCGCTGGGCCAGCCGATCGACGGCCGCGGCGAGATCGAGACCACCGAGCGTCGCGCCCTCGAGCTGCAGGCGCCGTCGGTGGTGCAGCGCCAAGGCGTCGGCGAGCCGCTGCAGACCGGCATCAAGGCGATCGACTCGCAGACGCCGATCGGCCGTGGCCAGCGGCAGCTGATCATCGGTGACCGCAAGACCGGCAAGACCGCGGTCTGCGTCGACACCATCCTCAACCAGCGGCAGAACTGGGAGACCGGCGATCCGGATCAGCAGGTGCGCTGCGTCTACGTCGCCGTCGGCCAGAAGGGCACCACGATCGCCAGCGTGCGGCAGACGCTCGAGGACGGCGGTGCGATGGAGTACACCACCATCGTCGCCGCGCCGGCCTCGGACTCGGCCGGCTTCAAGTGGCTAGCGCCGTATGCCGGATCGGCCATCGCGCAGCACTGGATGTACGACGGCAAACACGTGCTGATCGTGTTCGACGACCTGACCAAGCATGCCGAGGCCTACCGCGCCATCTCCCTGCTGCTGCGCCGTCCGCCGGGCCGCGAAGCGTTCCCCGGCGACGTGTTCTACCTGCACTCGCGGCTGCTGGAGCGTTGCGCGAAGCTCTCCGACGAGCTGGGTGGCGGGTCGATGACCGGGCTGCCGCTGATCGAGACCAAGGCCAACGACATCTCGGCCTACATCCCCACCAACGTCATCTCGATCACCGACGGCCAGTGCTTCCTGGAGACCGACCTGTTCAACCAGGGTGTGCGGCCGGCCATCAACGTCGGTGTCTCGGTGTCCCGCGTCGGTGGCGCCGCCCAGATCAAGGCGATGAAGGAGGTGGCCGGTTCGCTGCGCCTCGACCTCTCGCAGTACCGCGAGCTGGAGTCGTTCGCGGCCTTCGCCTCGGATCTGGACGCGACCTCGAAGGCCCAGCTGGACCGCGGCGCCCGGTTGGTGGAGCTGCTCAAGCAGCCGCAGAACAGCCCGATGCCGGTCGAGGAGCAGGTGGTGGCGATCTTCCTCGGCACCCGTGGGCACCTCGACTCGGTGCCGATCGAGGATGTGCAGCGCTTCGAGCAGGAATTCCTCGAGCACGTGAAGTCCTCCAAGGAGGAGATCTTCGACGAGATCCGGGACAGCAAGAAGCTGTCCGACGAGCTCGAGACGAAGCTCGTGGACGCCGTCAACGATTTCAAGAAGGGCTTCGAGAGCTCCACCGGCGAGTCCGTCGTCGCCGACGAGAACGTCGATGCCCTTTCCGACGAGGACCTCGAGAAGGAATCGGTCAAGGTCCGCAAGCCCGCCCCGAAGAAGAAGTAAGGCGTTCATAACCCATGGCTGCCACACTGCGCGAACTGCGCGGCCGCATCCGCTCCGCGGGCTCGATCAAGAAGATCACCAAGGCCCAGGAGCTGATCGCGACCTCGCGTATCGCCAAGGCGCAGGCCCGAGTCCAGGCGGCTCGGCCCTACGACCGCGAGATCACCAACATGCTCACCGAGCTCGCCAGCGCCAGTGCGCTGGACCATCCGTTGCTCGTCGCGCGCGAGAATCCGCGGCGGGCCGGTGTGCTGGTGGTGTCCTCGGACCGGGGGCTGGCCGGGGCCTACAACGCCAACGTGTTCCGGCGTTCCGAGGAGCTGTTCTCGCTGCTGCGCGAGGAGGGCAAGGAGCCCGTCCTCTACACGGTCGGCCGTAAAGCCTTGGGTTACTACAGCTTCCGCAACTGGGACATCGCCGAGTCGTGGAACGGCTTCTCCGAGCGGCCCGACTACTCTCACGCGCAGGAGATCGGGTCCACCCTGGTCGACGCGTTCATGGCGGGTGAGGACGACGAAGGCGACGACGCCGGCGCGGACGGCATCCTCGGTCTGGACGAACTGCACATCGTCTTCACCGAGTTCAAGTCGATGCTGTCGCAGTCGGCGATCGCCCGCCGTATCGCTCCGCTGGTGGTGGAGTACAGCGAGGAGGAGGACAACGAGCCGCACACGCTGTTCTCCTTCGAGCCCGACGCGGAGACGCTGTTCGACGCACTGCTGCCGCGGTACGTGTCCACCCGGATCTTCGCCGCGCTGCTCGAGGCGGCGGCGTCGGAGTCGGCATCGCGCCGGCGTGCGATGAAGTCGGCGACGGACAACGCCGACGATCTGATCAAGGAACTGACGCTCATGGCCAACCGTGAACGGCAGTCCCAGATCACCCAGGAAATCAGCGAAATCGTCGGTGGCGCCAATGCGCTCGCGGACGCCGCCAAGAAGTAAACCCAGGCCCGGAAGCCCAGCGAAGAAGCTAGGAAGCGAAGAAGAGACATGACTGCTACTGCTGAAAAGAAGACCAGCACCGACACCGCCGGTCGCGTGGTACGCATCACCGGGCCCGTCGTCGACGTCGAGTTCCCGCGCGGATCGGTGCCCGAGCTGTTCAACGCGTTGCACGCCGAGATCACCTACGGCGACCTCGCCAAGACGCTGACCCTCGAGGTCGCTCAGCACCTCGGCGACAGCCTGGTGCGCACCATCTCGATGCAGCCCACGGACGGCCTGGTCCGCGGCGTGGAGGTGACCGACACCGGAAAGTCCATCTCCGTGCCGGTCGGTGACGGCGTCAAGGGCCACGTGTTCAACGCGCTCGGTGACTGCCTCGACGAGCCCGGATACGGCGAGGACTTCGACCACTGGTCGATCCACCGCAAGCCGCCGCCGTTCGACGAGCTGGAACCCCGCACCGAGATGCTGGAGACCGGCCTCAAGGTCGTCGACCTGCTGACGCCGTACGTGCGTGGCGGCAAGATCGCCCTGTTCGGCGGTGCCGGCGTCGGCAAGACGGTGCTCATCCAGGAGATGATCAACCGCATCGCCCGCAACTTCGGCGGCACTTCGGTGTTCGCCGGCGTGGGTGAGCGCACCCGTGAGGGCAACGACCTCTGGGTCGAGCTCGCCGATGCCAACGTCCTCAAGGACACCGCGTTGGTGTTCGGTCAGATGGACGAGCCGCCCGGCACGCGTATGCGCGTCGCCCTGTCGGCGCTGACCATGGCCGAGTACTTCCGCGACGAGCAGCAGCAGGACGTGCTGCTCTTCATCGACAACATCTTCCGGTTCACCCAGGCCGGCTCCGAGGTGTCCACGCTGCTCGGCCGTATGCCGTCCGCGGTGGGCTACCAGCCGACCCTGGCCGACGAGATGGGTGAGCTCCAGGAGCGCATCACCTCGACGCGTGGCCGCTCCATCACCTCGATGCAGGCCGTGTACGTGCCCGCCGACGACTACACCGACCCCGCGCCGGCGACCACGTTCGCCCACCTCGACGCCACCACGGAGTTGAGCCGTTCGGTGTTCTCCAAGGGCATCTTCCCGGCGGTGGATCCGCTGGCCTCGAGCTCGACCATCCTCGACCCGTCGGTCGTCGGTGACGAGCACTACCGGGTTGCCCAGGAGGTCATCCGGATCCTGCAGCGCTACAAGGACCTCCAGGACATCATCGCCATCCTCGGCATCGACGAACTCGCCGAGGAGGACAAGCAGCTGGTGCAGCGCGCCCGTCGTATCGAGCGCTTCCTGAGCCAGAACATGATGGCTGCCGAGCAGTTCACCGGCCAGCCCGGTTCGACTGTCGAGCTCAAGGAGACCATCGAGGCGTTCGACAAGCTGTCCAAGGGCGACTTCGACCACCTGCCGGAGCAGGCGTTCTTCCTCATCGGCGGTCTCGAGGATCTGCAGAAGAAGGCGGAGAGCCTCGGCGCCAAGATGGACGACAACGCCAGCGATGGTGCGCCGGTCGAGAGCGATTCGGACAGCAGCGACTCCGATGGCGACTCGGACGGCGGCGACTCGGACAGCGACAGCAAGAAGGACGACGCCAAGAAGGACGACGCCAAGAAGGACGACGCCAAGAAGGGCGGCGACAGCAAGGGCGATGACGCTGACAAGGACGACTAGCGATGGCTGACTCCGAACTGGACGTTGACATCGTCGCCGTCGAGCGGGAGATCTGGTCGGGGAAGGCGACATTCGTCTTCACCCGCACCACCTCCGGTGAGATCGGCATCCTGCCCCGGCACATCCCGTTGGTGGCGCAACTCGTCGACGACGCCATGGTGCGCGTCGAACGCGAGGGCGAAGAGGACCTGCGGGTGGCCGTCGACGGCGGCTTCATGTCGGTCACCGACGAAGGCGTGATCATCCTCGCGGAATCGGCTGAGGTGGAATCCGAGATCAACGCCGAGCAGGCGAAGACCGACGCGGACTCCGACGACGAGGCGACCGCGGCCAGAGGGCGCGCGAGGCTTCGCGCCTTGGGCCAGATCGACTAGATTCCGGCCATGAGCGCGTCCATGTGGATCATGGTTGCGCTCACCGGTGTGCTGGCGTCGGTCGTCGCCGTCCTGTGTTACCGGCTGTGGAAGCTTAGGCAGGTCGGCGGTACCGGCGCGATCCTGCGCGATGTCCCTGCGGTCGGCGGTCACGGCTGGCGGCACGGCGTGATGCGGTACCGCGGTGGGGAAGCCGAGTTCTACCGGCTGTCGAGCCTGCGATGGTGGCCGGACCGGCGGTTGAGCCGCCGTGGCGTGGAGATCGTGTCGCGGCGGGCCCCTCGCGGCGACGAATTCGACATCATGACCGACGAGATCGTCGTGCTCGAACTGCGGGACACCGGAGACGAACGGCAGGGCTACGAGGTGGCATTGGACCGCGGCGCGCTGACGGCGTTCCTGTCCTGGCTGGAGTCCCGGCCGTCCCCACGGGCCAGGCGCCGCAACTACTGACGCGCTAGGTCGCCTTGGTACCTGCCGGGCCGCCGGGCTGCCACAGCACGTCGCCGCCGGGGTTGGCCACCCGCGACAGGATGAACAGCAGGTCCGACAGCCGGTTGAGGTACTTGGCCGGCAGCACGTGGACCGAATCGCCATGCACGTCGACTGCCGTCCACGCCGACCTTTCCGCGCGCCTGGCGACCGTGCGGGCAACGTGCAGCAGCGCCGAGAGCGGCGTACCACCGGGCAGGACAAAGGAATTCAACGCCGGAAGCGGCTCGTTGAACTCGTCGCACCACGTCTCGAGCCGATCGATGTAGCTCTGCGGGACGCGCAGCGGCGGGTGTTCCGGATTGTCGACGACGGGCGTGGAGAGGTCGGCGCCCGCATCGAACAGATCGTTCTGCACCTGCAGCAACACCTCCCGGATACGCGGTTCCGGGTTGCCCAGGGCGATCGCCGTCCCGATCGCGGCGTTCGTCTCGTCGCAGTCGGCGTACGCCACCAGCCGGGGGTCGTTCTTCGCGACCCGGCTGAAATCGCTGAGACCGGTCGTTCCGTCGTCGCCGGTGCGGGTGTAGATACGGGTCAGGTGCACGGCCATGGACAAACCGTACCGGCACGCGGCACCGGGGAGCTCGGCTCGCATTTCTGTTTTAGCCCCGTGCGCTGTTTACACTGACCGGCGTGAGCGAGCGATTCGTGGTGACCGGCGGTAGCCGGTTATCGGGCGAAGTTGCCGTCGGGGGCGCCAAGAACAGTGTGCTCAAGCTGATGGCCGCGTCGCTGTTGGCTGAGGGTACGAGCACGATCACCAACTGCCCCGACATCCTCGACGTTCCGTTGATGGCGGAGGTCCTGCGCGGCCTGGGTGCCACGGTCGAACTGACCGGGGACACCGTTCGGATCACGTCGCCCGACGAACTGAAGTACGACGCCGACTTCGCCGCGGTGCGTCAGTTCCGAGCGTCGGTGTGCGTGCTCGGACCTCTGGTCGGCCGTTGTAAGCGGGCGAAGGTCGCGCTGCCCGGCGGCGACGCGATCGGGTCGCGGCCGTTGGACATGCACCAGGCAGGCCTGCGACAGCTCGGGGCGCGGTGCAACATCGAGCACGGCTGCGTCGTGGCCGAGGCCGATCATCTGCACGGGGCGGAGATCCAGCTCGAGTTCCCGTCGGTGGGCGCCACGGAGAACATCCTGATGGCCGCGGTGCTCGCCGAGGGCGTGACGACGATTCACAACGTGGCTCGCGAACCCGACGTCGTCGACCTCTGCACGATGCTCAACCAGATGGGCGCGCAGGTATCCGGCGCGGGTTCCTCGACGCTGACGATCACCGGTGTCGACCGGCTCTATCCCACCGAGCACCGCGTGATCGGCGACCGCATCGTCGCCGCCACCTGGGGCATCGCGGCGGCGATGACACGCGGCGACATCTCGGTGACCGGGGTGGACCCGCAGCACCTGCAGTTGGTGCTGCACAAGCTGCACGACGCCGGTGCGACCGTGACGCAGCACGACAACGGCTTCCGGGTCGTTCAGTACGAGCGCCCCAGAGCGGTGAACGTCGCGACCCTGCCGTTCCCCGGGTTTCCCACCGACCTGCAACCGATGGCGATCGGGCTGGCGGCGATCGCCGACGGGACGTCGATGATCACGGAGAACGTGTTCGAGGCCCGGTTCCGCTTCGTCGAGGAGATGATCCGGCTCGGCGCCGATGCGCGCACGGACGGTCACCACGCGGTGGTCCGGGGGATACCGCAGCTCTCCAGCGCGCCGGTCTGGTCGTCCGACATCCGGGCCGGTGCCGGACTGGTGCTCGCCGGCCTGGTCGCCGACGGCGACACCGAGGTTCACGACGTGTTCCACATCGACCGCGGCTATCCGCTGTTCGTGGAGAACCTGGTGAGTCTCGGCGCGGAGATCGAACGGGTCTCTTAGCCGCCGCGGCGGTCGGCGCTCCGCCGATTTGCCTTGTGGCCAGCCGATTTTGAGCTCACGGCATCAGCGCGTATGCTTGTGAAACACCGACGGCCCCGGCCGAAAGGCCCGGCGGACGCGGTTTGACCTCTCTGTTCACATGCAGTACAGTGGCAGGGTTGCCCGCGGAGCGGGTGTGTTGTTTGAGAACTCAATAGTGTGTTTGGTGGTTTTTGTTTGTTGTTTTTTGGGGTTGTGTCCGCATTTTCCCGTTTGGGGGTGCAG
>NZ_JBMVDG010000008.1:0-260672 GCF_049541695.1 Mycobacterium sp. NPDC050041
CCCCCCCCCCCCCCCCCCCCCCCCCCCCCCCCCCCCCCCCCCCCCCCCCCCCCCCACCCCCCCCCCCCCCGCCCCCCCCCCCCCCCCCCCCCCCCCCCCCCGCCTCTGTCTCGGGGACGTTTTCGCCACCAGACTCTTCGCCGTTAGCACTCGTGTCGTCTTGCGTGCCAGACCGACGCTGGCGCATGCTGAACGGATCGACCCACAGGCGAGTCGGGGTAATGTCCGAACACCGATGTCCCGGAGGCGAGATGGAGACAGGGTCAGGTAGGGCGATCGAGATTGCGCCCTTTCACTCCTCAGGTGTGCTCAAGGGCTTCGTGGTGTCCGGCCGGTGGCCGGATTCGACGAAGGAGTGGGCGCAGCTGTTGATGGTCACCGTGCGCGTCGCATCACTGCCCGGATTGCTCTCCACGACAACAATATTCGGTGTCAGGGAGGAGCTCCCCGACGAGCCCGAACCAGGCACCGTGGGCCTGGTACTGGCCGAGGGCACCGTCGTCGGCGAATCAGCCGTTCCGCCAGGGTTTTTCGCGGACCGCCAGCCGCCGGCACTACTGATGCTGCATCCGCCGTCGGAGACCATGCCGTCGCTGCCGGAGTGCAGCGGCGCGGCGTCCGGATGCGTACTCCTGCCCGGCCTGCCGCATCTGGGTCTCGAGCACCGGGCCGCGTGGGTGGAGGCCGAGTCCGACGGCACCGTCACCTCGATGGTGAGCCGGGTCGGCGTCGACCCGATCAGCCACCCCGATACCGCGATCCTGGCGATGCTGCTTGCCGCATAAGGCTTTTCGAATAGTTCGATCAGTCGATCGAAACGGAAAGTACGGGTTCCCGAAATCGTCTACGGCGGTGGCGTACCCGCCGCGCGCCCGCTAGGGTTTACTCATCAGCGAAGGGGAGTAGCCCCGAATCGTCGTGTCGACATACTGGCGAGAGCCCGGCACGCGAACCGCACGACGCGGTGGGCGAGACCTTCGACCGGAAGCTCGGCGAGCCGTGAGCAAACGGCCCCGCCGGCTGCGTGTCGAAAGGTGCTCACAGTGCTCACCGCCGCCCTCCTCAGCCTCGCGGTCGTGTTCGTCGCAGAACTGGGCGACAAGTCGCAGCTGATCACCATGACCTACGCGCTGCGGCACCGGTGGTGGGTGGTGCTCACCGGCGTCGGCATCGCCGCCTGCCTCGTCCACGGTCTGTCGGTCACCATCGGCCATTTCCTGGGGATGACGCTGCCCGAACGCCCCATCGCCTTCGCCGCGGCGATCGCATTCCTGCTCTTCGCCGTGTGGACCTGGCGAGAAGGCCGCACCGACGACGCCGACGACGACGTGCGGGTGGCCGAGCCGCGGTTCGTGGTGTTCGCGATCGTCTCGTCGTTCCTGCTCGCCGAGCTCGGCGACAAGACGATGCTGGCGACGGTCGCCCTCGCCAGCGACAACGATGCGGTCGGGGTGTGGATCGGCGCGACCATCGGGATGGTGCTCGCCGACGGTGTCGCGATCCTGGTAGGCGCGCTGCTGCACAAGCGGCTGCCCGAGGGCTTCCTGCACGGCGTGGCCAGCCTGCTGTTCCTGCTCTTCGGCCTGTGGATGCTGTTCGACGCCGCGCTGGGCTGGCGGGCGGTGGCGTTCGCGGCCACCGGAGGCGCCGCCGTCACGATCGCGATCGTGGTCGGGATGCGCGCCCTTCGCCGGCGCCGCGGCGGTGCGGACGACGGCGCCGAGCCGTCGGTACCGCTGGAATCGTCGCCCGAATCGGCCTGAACCCGCCCGGCTACCGCGGGGTCGTTTCCACCCTCGTATCAACCCCGAAAAGCGCTCGTGCAGGTCACGGCGGAGGAATCCGGTGGCGCCGCAGCCGAGTGGGCCACGTCACAACAGACACAGCAAACGCCTGGATCCGCCGTCGGCGGCAGATCGCGGGTAGCTTGTCGGGTACCCGGCGTTTCCCGTCGGAGCTGCTGTTTCACGTTCGACTGACCCGAGCCTACGCACCCGTTATTATTTGCTTCCAGGCACCATCTGGACAGGGTGCGGACACAACACAAAGTCGCTGGTAGCTGTATCGGCGGCTCGAGTGGAACTGAAGCCAAGTTAACTTTCCGGCGGTTTGCACTTGGTTGACGGGACAACTGTCGCTACGATGGTCAGCAAATACCGCCGCCTAAACCGCCGCTCGTCACGCATGTGGAGGTCAATTCGATGAGCACGACGTTTGCCGCACGTCTGAACCGGCTGTTCGACACCGTCTATCCGCCGGGACGTGGCCCTCACACGTCGGCCGAAGTGATCGCTGCACTGAAGGCCGAGGGCATCACCATGTCAGCGCCCTACCTGTCCCAGCTCCGTTCGGGCAACCGTACGAACCCGTCGGTGGCCACCATGGCCGCCCTTGCCAACTTCTTCCGGATCAAGCCGGCGTACTTCACCGACGACGAGTACTACGAGAAGCTCGACAAGGAGCTGACGTGGCTCGCGAGCATGCGTGACGAGGGCATCCGCCGTATTGCGGCGCGGACGGTGGGGCTGTCTCCCGAGGCACAGCAGGACATCGCGCAGAAGGTCGACGAACTGCGCCGCCGGGAGAATCTCGACAGTTAGCCCGTCGCCGGGGCCGATCCGACCCGTGGCGAACTAAGCGACTGACCCGTCAGTCTTCGGTGTCTGAGGCGGCACTGTCGAGCGCGCGGTACTCCTGGGCGATGGCCAGGATCCACTCCCGGTCCGAGTAGGACTCGGGCTGCCGCAACCAGCCAAGACCCGGGAAGGACTTCCGGCCTTGGCGGGTGGCACCGGCACGACCCGCGTAGATCCATTCCGCGATGGCGCGGGCCTGCACCCGCGGCGGTACCTGCGGCGCATCCACCCCGGACAGATCCAATTCGTCGATCGTGCTGTCGTCGTCCCGGAGGCTCCCACCGCGGCCCTGTTCGGTGCCGACGGTGTGCCTGGTGTTGGCGGCGACGGTGGCCTCGAGGAACAGCGCATCGGAGATCAGCGACATCCGCTCGGCCACCCGGAAGACCAACGGGCCGCGCGGCCGGACACCGATCCCGACGTCGGGATGGCGACGGCCGAGTTCGGCCAGGATCGGTTGGATCGTCCGCAACTCGCGGCGGGCGCCGAACCAGTCCTCGATGCTCGGCAGCAGCGACCCGGCGGCCACCACCACCATCGCGCAACCCAGCAGCGTCGCGGCGGTGCCCACGCCGATGGACGACTGGCCCGCGGCGCGCACCACGAAGAACCCGCTCGCCAGCATGATCAGCACGATGCCGATGGTGAACACGAACAGCGCCCGGCCCCGTCGGCTGCGGCTGGAGTGCCGGATACCCGCCCAGGACACCAGTGACAGCGCCACCAGGACGTACAGCAGTGGCGGCAGCCACGACGAGCCGAGGTTGTTCTTGAGGTACTCCTCCGGGGCCATCTGGGGCTGCTTGCCCTCGGCGAAGAACATGCCGAGGCTGCCCAGGGCGATGACGGTCGCGATGCCGTACTGCGCCAGGGCGAGCCGCCGGGTGGTCGACGCCTTACGCCCGGACGCGACCGTGGTGATCATCACCGAACTGCCTGCGGCGCAGGCGATCAGCGCCACCTGACTGAATCCCATGGCGATGTTCGGCCAGTGCAGGACGTCGTCGATCAGCAGGGTGAGCGGCTGCCAGTTCAGCGCCGCCACCAGGCCCAGGCTGCCGAGCGCAAGGATCATCGCGGTGCTGACCAACGACTGCTTGTTGACCAGGGCCCATCCGATGCGAAGTCCGGTCGCCAGGCCGAGCAGCCCGGCGATCACCCAGATGATCAACCAAACGCCTCTCCGAGCCGCACCTGCACTATCGAGGAACGGTCCGAGGGCAGGCGTCCGAGCCGGTAGATGAGCAGTGCCGCGAAGTCCTCGGCCTCCTGTTCGGCGTCCTCGCCGCTGGGTCCCATGCACCCGGTGCGCTGATTGAGCATGTAGCCGATCAGTTCGGAGCTGGCGACCTCGGCGGTGGCGCGTGCCGCCTCGGCGACCGGCATCCCCTCGTGGCCCAGGACGAGATGGCCGAGCTCGTGAGCGAGGGTGCGATCCCACGCCGGCAGGCCGTTCTGCAACAGGAAGACGTCGCGGTCGGTGTATTGCCGCCACTGGCCGCACACACCGGGAGGCAGTTCGGCGGTCTTGAGTTCGATGGGACGCCCGCGATCCTCGCTGACCGCCTGGACCAGACGGGTCAACGACACCTCGCCCCGGCGAGGCGCAAGATCGAGCACAGCACTCACTGCACGCGTCACGCGACGGCTTGCAGGCATGGAACCCCCTCTCGACTCAATCCCTATGTGCCCGCCGCCTTGTCTTCGGCGGGCGTCCGTGACTATTCGACGAACCGCGCAGTACCGGCGCTGCGCACCGCCCGGCCGGCCTTCGCCTGCCGGTAACCGACGAGTCCCCCCGCGCCGGTGAGAACCAGGATCCCCGCGACACCAGGCACCGCCACCGCTGCGATCTGAGACATACCCGCAGTTCGCAGGTATTCCACGTATCCGACCCGGAACGTCGTCGCGGGCGGCACCCCGGGGTCACCACCGCGTACCGGCACCTCGGGCTGACGTCCGGTGCGCGGATCGCTGTTCACCTCGCGCGGACCGGAACCCGGGTTCGGACCACGAGGCCCTCCCGGGCCACCGGACCCGCCACCGAAACCCAGTCCCGGCGGTGCGACGAGGGGCGGCAGGGCGACCGGCGGCACCACGATCGGCGGAACGATGATCGGCATGGCGATCGGCGCCATGGGCGCCTGGGCGAGCGCGCCGATGCCGGGCGCCGCGTCGAGCACATGCGGTTCGGGCTCGGGCTCACCGACCGGCGGAGTCTCCTCGTCCGGCGGTTCGGGCTGTCCTGAGCCCTGCGATCCGTCGCCATCGCCACCGCCCGAGCCGTCAGACGTGGGCCGCACGGTGGTCGTCGGCGGGTCGGTGGTCTCGGACGGGTCGGTGGTCTCAGACGGATCCGTAGTTTCGGACGGGTCCGTGGTTTCGGACGGATCGGTGGTCTCAGACGGATCGGTGGTCTCAGACGGATCGGTGGTCTCCGACGGATCGGTCGTATCGGTCGGCTCTGTCGGCTCGGTCGAACCCGAGGGCTCTGTCGGCTCGGTCGAACCCGTCGGCTCGGTGGGCTTCGTCGGTTTGGTCGGCTTCGTCGGACCGTGGCCACCCGGCCAGCCAGGATGTCCCGGATGGCCGTGCCCCCAGTCGCCATCATGCTCCTCGCCGGAACCGGGCCTCGTCGGGCCCGGGTGACCGGGGCGTGGTCCGCCCGACCCGTGGCCGGGTCCGCCCGGGCCGTTCTCACCGCGGCCGGGGCCGCCTGGGCCGTCGTCGCCGCCGCCAGGACCCCCCGGTCCGTCGCCGCGGCCGGGACCCCTCGGTCCGTCGTCGCCGCGGTCGGGCCCTTCACGGCCGGGGCCGTCGCGACCGGGCCGATCGGGGTTGTCGCCGCGGTCATCGCCGCGGGCGTCCTGCGACGGCCGGCCGTCGCCGCCGGGGCCGTGGTCCGAGTCGGCAAACGCGAGTGCTCCGCCCAGACCAGTGAGGAACAGGCCGGAAGCGACCAGGCCGGCCGATGTGGCGACGCGAACGCGCGAGCCCACTGCGCCACCACCCCTCGTCGCCCCGTCCGCCGGCCTCTCTGGCGGTGCACCGATTGTCGCATAGTCCGAGGTGATGGTTTGCTACTGCAAGGAATAGCCCCGGCTCCTCGCAGGGGCGCGGCAGGGCGGCGCTGCGCCCGAACGATACTGTTGTTCCGCGGCGCTGTGGCCGCACGCGCATCAACTGACGAATCAACCGGGAGGCACGCCGGGATGGCCCTGTTCAAGCGACGCAAGAGCCGCGCTACCCGCCGGGCAGAGGCCCGGGCCATCAAGGTGAAGGCCAAGATGGAGGCCAAGCTCGCGGCCAAGAACGAGACCCGACGGATCAAGTCCGCCAACAAGGCCGAGACGCGGGCGCTCAAGGCGCAGCTGCGCGCCCAGCGCGACAGCGACCGGGCGGCCCTGCGCGTTGCTGAGACCCAGCTCAAGGCCGCCAGGGAGGGCAAGTTGTTCTCCGCCACCCGCATTCGCCGGGTGCTGACCGTGGCACGTTTGCTGGCGCCGATCGTCGTCCCGGTGGTGTACCGGGCCTCCATCTCCGCGCGCGGGCTCGTCGACGAGCGCCGCGCCGACCGCCTCGGCGTCCCGCTCAGCCAGCTCGGCCAATTCTCAGGACACGGCGCCGAACTGTCGGCGCGCATCACCGGGGCGGAGCAGTCCCTGCGGCTGGTCGCGCAGAAGAAGCCCAAGGACGCCGAGACCAAACAGTTCGTCGCCGCGATCACCGAGCGGCTCAGCGACCTGTCGGCCGCGGTCACGGCCGCGGAGAACATGCCGACGACGCGTCGGCGGGCCGCACACTCGGCCATCGCCACCCAGCTCGACGGGATCGACGCCGACCTGATGGCGCGCCTGGGCGTCGTCTGACGACGATGCCGCACCCGCCGATGCGCCTGTACGCGCTGACCGCCCTGGTGACCCTCGTGCTCGCGGCGCTGGCGTTCACGGGCGCAGGGCCGGCCGCCGCGCACGCGGCCCGCATCGCCGCCGACCCCACCGAGGACACCGTCCTCACCGCGTCGCCGCAGCGGGTCACCGCGACGTTCAACGAGCCGATGCAGAAGGCGTTCGCCGCGATGACCGTCGTCGGCCCCGACGGGAATCTCTGGTCGACGGGCGAACCCGAGGTCGCCGACGCCGAGGTGAGTGTGGGGGTGCGGCCGTTGGGTCCGGCCGGCACCTACACCGTCAACTACCGGCTGACCTCGGCCGACGGACACGTGGTGAACGGATCATGGTCGTTCGCGCTCGACGTGGCCGGCACCGGCACACCGGGCCCCTCGGCGACCGCCACTCCCGCCGCTCCGCCCGATCGCGGCGTTCCCGTCTGGCCGTTCGTGGTGGGCGGTGCCCTCGTCCTCGGCGCGGGCGTGTGGTGGGCGGTGCGGCGCCGGACGTGACCGCACCCGCGATCGTCGGCGGTCGCGTGGCGGTCACCGGTGCGCTCGTCGTGGTGGCGGCCTCGGTGCTCGCGTGGGCGCTGGGCCAGCCGTCGAACTCGCTGGCCGCGTCGACGGTGCGTGCCGTGGCCGACTCCGCGGCGGTGGTCACTCTCGGCTTGACGGTCGTGCCGATGCTCGACGACGGCAGACACCGCGACGAACTCGTCCGCTCGTCGGCGACCCCACTCGGGGTGACCGCGGCCGTCTGGCTGCTGGCGGAGGTGGTGCGTCTGATCGTGGTGACCGCGCAGGCGGCGGCGCTACCGCTGAACCGGGTCGGCGTGCGTGACTTCGTGCAGTTCTCGCTGCAGACGACCGTCGGGCGGGCAGGCCTGTTCAGCATCGCGGCGGCGCTGGCCGTCGGCCTGATCGCACTGGCCGCACCGCGGACGGCGGCGACCGCTGTCGCGGCGGGTGGGTTGGCGGCCGCCGGACTGACCGCCCGGACACTCGCGGGCCACCTCTCGGAGAGTCCGTGGGGCGGGGTGGCGGTGGCGGTCCACGCGCTGGCCGCCGCGGTGTGGTGCGGTGCCCTCGCCGCACTGGTCCTCACGGTCGGGCACCGCGGGCGGTGGGCCCGGGTGCTGCCGCGGTTCTCCGCGCTGTCGTTGATCTGTGTGGCGGTGCTGCTGGCAGCCGGGACCGCCGGTGCGGTGGCGGCCGTGGATTCGTGGGAGGCGTTCTATTCGACCGGATACGGTCGCGTGCTGTCGGCGAAGATCGTGGTCACCGCCGCGTTGATGGCGCTGGCGTGGCGGAACCGGGCCGGGTGGCTCCCGGCGGCACGAGCGCACCGCGCGACGGCCGGACTGTCCCGGACCCGTTCGCTCATCGAGTTGGCAATCATGGCCGTGGCGCTGGCCCTGGCCGCCGCGCTGGCAGTGACGGGTTGACCGCCGATCCGGCCTGGCATGATGGGCACCACTGCCGGCTTCGACACTCACGCGATCGCGCACGAGGCTAGAGACACCGCAAAGGAGCAGCCGAATGGCAGACCAGCAGGGTCGCCCCGATCAGACCCCGGATGCCGCCGTACCGGCCGCTCCCCCGCCGTTGTCGGGCGCAGCTGATCCCGCTCCGCCGCCGGTGCAGCCCGCCGGGAAGTCTCCGGCGAAGAAGGCCCCCGCCAAGAAGGCCGTGGCCAAGAAGACGCCCGCCAAGAAGGCGCCGGCGAAGAAGGCTCCCGCCAAGGCCGTGAAGAAGGCCCCCGCGAAGAAAGCGCCGCCGGCGAAGGCCGCTGCTCCTGAGGCCGCATCGGCTGCCGCGACCCCGGTGCAACCGGAGCCCGCCCTGCCGACGCCGTCCGCCTCCGACATCGCCGCCGCGGCCAAAGAGGCTGCGGCTCAAGCGAAGTCGACGGTTGCCACGGCCGCCAACCCGGTGTCGGGCGCGGTGCCGATGCCGTTGAGGTCGGCGGAGGTGTCTCGGATGCCGGTCGCCGCGGCCGTCGCCGCCGGCGTCCTGGCGATCCTGCTCGTGCTGATCGCACGCCGGTACGCCGACGACGACTGACGCGGCACGCGACCGGGCTGAGATAATCGGCGGGTGACCATCGCACCGCGCGCCACCGCTGACCTCGTCGACGACATCGGCCCCGACGTCCGCAGCTGCGATCTGCAGCTGCGGCAGTTCGGCGGCCGGGCAGAATTCGCAGGCCCGATCACCACAGTGCGTTGTTTCCAGGACAACGCCCTGCTCAAGTCGGTGCTGTCCGAACCGGGCGACGGCGGCGTCCTGGTGATCGACGGCGACGGGTCGGTGCACACCGCGCTGGTCGGCGACGTCATCGCCGCGCTGGGCCGGGACAACGGCTGGGCCGGGCTGATCATCAACGGCGCGGTGCGCGACGCCGCGGTGCTGCGCACCCTCGACATCGGGATCAAGGCGCTGGGCACCAACCCCCGCAAGAGTTCGAAGACCGGTGCCGGCGAGCGTGATGTGGCCGTGGAGTTCGGCGGTGTGACGTTCGTGCCCGGCGACATCGCCTACAGCGACGACGACGGCGTGGTGGTGGTCGGCCAGTAGCGCGGAAAAGCCCCCGACACAGGTCGGGGGCTTTCCGTGTGCGGGGGTCGTCAGGCCGAGACGGACGCCCGCAGCTTGCTGAATTCCAGTGTGCCGTCGTCGATCTTGCCGTTGCGGATGACCCGCAGGTCGACCAGGTAGTTCTGCTTGAGCCGCCACGGCGTCTCGGAACCCGACTTCGGCAACGTGTCGAGGGCCCGCTTGATGTAACCCGAGCTCAAGTCGACGAACGGCAACCGCTCGATATCGCTGCCGGGTTCGCGCGGTTCCACGGTGACGTAGTCCTTCTCGCCCATGAAGCTGAGCAGACGGCTGACGTACTCCGAGGTCAGGTCGGCCTTGAGCGTCCACGACGCGTTGGTGTAGCCGAAGGTGAACGCCATGTTCGGCACACCGGAGAGCATCATGCCCTTGTAGGCCACGGTGTCCGCGAGATCCAGCGGTGCGCCGTTGCGGGATACCTTCGCGCCGCCGAAGAACTGTACGTTCAATCCGGTTGCGGTGACGATGATGTCGGCCTCGATGCGCTCGCCGGACTTCAGCAGGATGCCGTCGGCGGTGAACGTCTCGATGGCATCGGTGACGACGTCGGCCTTGCCCTTGCGGATGGCCTTGAAGATGTCGCCGTTGGGGGCCAGGCACACGCGCTGATCCCACGGCTTGTAGTCCGGGCTGAAGTGCCTGTCGTAGTCGTAACCCTCCGGCAGGCGCCGTTCGGCCATGGTGCGCAACAACTTCCGGAAGACGTTCGGCAGCGCACGGGCGAGCTGGTACTGCGCCGTGGCCTGCAGGATCGCCTTCCAGCGCACCGCGGTGTAGGCCGGCTTCTCCGGAAGCAGCCGGTAGGCCCGCTTGGCGAACGGATCCTTGTCGGGCAGCGATCCGATGTAGGTGGGTGTGCGCTGCAGCATCGTGACGTGACCGGCGCCGTTGTCGATCAGCGCGGGGATCAGGGTGATGGCGGTGGCGCCGCTGCCGATCACGACGACCTTCTTGCCCTGGTAGTCCAGATCCTCCGGCCAGTGCTGGGGGTGCACGACCGTGCCGCCGAACTCGTCGGCGCCGGGGAACTCCGGGGAGAAGCCCTCGTCGTAGTTGTAGTAGCCGCTGCAGGCCCACAGGAAGCCGGCGTGGAGCTCGATCTGCTCGCCGCCGCGCTCGATGGTGAGCTCCCACCGGCTGTCGTCATCCGACCAGTTGGCGGCGACGACCTTGTGGCCGTACCGCATGTGCTTGTCGATGCCGTTCTCGGTGGCGGCCTCGTTCAGGTAGTTCCAGATCGAGGGGCCGTCGGCGATCATCTGGTCGGTCGCCCACGGCTTGAAGTGGAATCCGAGGGTGTACATGTCGGAGTCCGAACGGATGCCCGGGTACTTGAACAGATCCCAGGTCCCGCCGAGCCTTTCCCGACGCTCGAGGATCGCGTAGCTCTTACCGGGGTTCTGGTTCTGCAGATGCCAGGCCGCGCTGATGCCGGAGATGCCGGCTCCCACGATGACAACGTCGACAAATTCGGTCATGGTGTCAAGGTATCAACACAGTGTTGAGTTGGTCAACAGTGTGTCGAGAATTGTCGACACCGTGTAAAGTCACCGTCGTGACCACTGCCAGCCAGGCCCGCGCGTCGCGTGGCCGCCGCCCCGCTCGCCCCTCGGGTGACGACCGTGAGCAGGCCATCCTGGCGACCGCCGAGCGTCTGCTCGACGAGCGCGGGTTCGCCGGGATCTCGGTCGACGACCTGGCCAGGGGCGCAGGCATCTCCCGACCCACGTTCTACTTCTACTTCCCCTCGAAAGAGGCGGTGCTGCTCACGCTGTGGGAACGGGTGATCCGGGAGGCCGACACCGCACTGGAGGCGTCGGCGGCGCAGGCGCCCGACGGTCGCGACGTCTGGCGGCCCGGCATCAAGGTCTTCTTCGACACCTTCGGCGCGCACCGCGGGGTGACCATTGCGGCGTCCAGCTCTGACAACGCCGAGATCCGCGGCGTGTTCTCGACATTCATGCAGAAGTGGATCGACTTCACCGCGGCCACCATCGAGGCCGAGCGCAACCGCAACGCCGCGCCGAACACCATCCCGGCGCGCGACATCGCCACCGCGCTGAACCTGATGAACGAACGCACCCTGCTGGCGGCGTTCGCCCAGGAGACGCCGGCGATCCCGACCGAGCGGGTGCTCGATTCACTGGTGCACGTCTGGACCTGCGCCGTCTACGGGGAATGCGGCTGACGCGTCGGACCCTCATGCGAACATGTGTTCGTGTCCGGCGGGCAGGAGCGAAGCGGCGCGGCGCGTAGAAGCGGCGCGGCGACCATCATGCACGCCGATCTCGACTCGTTCTACGCATCGGTCGAGCAGCGTGACGACCCCGCGCTACGTGGTCGGCCCGTCCTCGTCGGCGGCGGGGTCGTGCTCGCGGCGAGCTATGAGGCCAAGGCTTACGGGGTGCGCACGGCGATGGGCGGCCACCAGGCCCGCCGACTGTGCCCCCACGCGGTGGTGGTGCCGCCCCGGATGTCGGCGTACTCGCAGGCCAGCGACGACGTGTTCGAGGTGTTCCGGGACACCACCCCGCTAGTCGAGCCGCTCTCGGTCGACGAGGCGTTCCTGGATGTAGGCGGGCTGGGCCGGGTGTCGGGCACGCCGGTGCAGATCGGCGCGCGGCTGCGGGACCGGGTGCGTGACGAGGTCGGGCTGCCGATCACCGTCGGCATCGCGCGCACCAAGTTCCTCGCCAAGGTGGCGAGCCAGGAGGCCAAGCCGGACGGCCTGCTGCTGGTGCCGCCCGACCGGGAGTTGGCGTTCCTGCATCCGCTGCCGGTGCGCCGGCTGTGGGGGGTCGGCGCGAAGACCGCCGAGAAGCTGCACGCGCACGGCATCCAGACGGTGGCCGACGTCGCCGAGCTGAACGAAGCCACCCTCGCGTCGATGGTCGGTGGGGCGATGGGCCGCCAGCTCTACGCGCTGTCGCGCAACATCGACCGGCGCCGGGTGGTGACGGGCGTGCGGCGCCGCTCGGTGGGCGCGCAGCGGGCGCTCGGTCGGGCGGGCAACACCATGTCGGCCGCCGAGGTCGACGCCGTCGTGGTCAATCTCGTCGATCGCATCACCCGCCGGATGCGCAAGGCGGGCCGCACCGGCCGCACGGTGGTGCTGCGGCTGCGGTTCGACGACTTCGGCCGCGCCACCCGCTCGCTGACGATGCCGCGGGCGACGGCGTCCACCGAGGCCGTCCTCGCAGCGGCACGGGAGCTCGTCGCCGCCGCGGCGCCGCTGACCGCCGAACGTGGGCTGACGCTGGTGGGGTTCGCGGTGACGAACATCGACTCCGCCGGTGCGCAGCAGCTGGAGCTGCCGTTCGGTGCGGTCGCCGACCCGATCGCGTTGGACAGTGCGATGGACCAGGTCCGCACCCGGTACGGCAACGCCGCGCTCACCAGGGGTGTGCTCGTCGGGCGCGATCCCGGGCTGGAGGTGCCGCACCTGCCGGACTGAATCAGGAGGTTGACCTCAAGGATCATTGAGGTCCTACCGTCGGCGACATGGATGCACTGGGACCGTACGGCTTCTCCGTCGACGTCGGCCGCGCGAGCGCGCCTGCCGAGATCGAACGGGCGGGGTACCGGACGCTGTGGGTCAACGGCGGTCAACTCGACCGGCTCGACCGCCTCACCGAGGTGATCGCGTCCACCGAGCATGCGGTCGTGGCGCCGACGATCATCCCGCCGGACGTATACGACCCCGACGCCGTGACCACTTTCTTCCGCCGCGCGGAACTCGCCGCGCCGGGGCGGCTGCTCGTCGGACTCGGCTCGCCGCAGCGCTCCCGACCGCTGGCGGCGGTCCATGGGTACGTCGACGCGCTCGACGCCGCCACCGCGCCGGTCCCGCAGCGGCGACGCCTGCTCGCCGCCTTCGGCCCCAAGGCGCTCGACATCGCGCGGGACCGCTTCGCCGGCGCGATCGGTGGCCTCTTCACTGCGGCGTACACCGCCGCGGCGCGGCAACGTCTCGGCGCGGACCGGACCCTCGTGGTGGGGCTCTACGCGGTGCTCGACGACGACCCCGTGGCGGCGCGGGCGGCCGCCCGGGAACCGCTGGGCTTCCTGGCCACGCTGGCGCCCTACATCAATTCGTTTCGGCGCCAGAGCTTCTCCGACGAGGACGTCGCCACGCTGAGCGATGCGCTGATCGACGAGCTCGTCGCATGGGGTGCACCGGAGCGCGTCGCCGCCCACGCCCGCACGCTCCTGGTCGCCGGTGCCGACCACGTCCAGCTGACGGTGCTCGGTGGACCCGGCCGGCCGGTCGGCTCAGAAGCGGCCCGACTCCTCGCGCCCGTACTCAGCTGGTAGTCCACTCCAGCAGGTCGTCGGCCGACCACGTGTTGACGATGCGTTCCGCCGGAACCCCGGCATCGAGCGCGCGCTGCGCGCCGTAGCCGAGGAAGTCGAGCTGGCCGGGAGCGTGGGAGTCGGTGTCGATGGAGAACAGGCAACCGATGTCGAAGGCGAGCTCGAGCAGCCGGGTGGGCGGGTCACGGCGTTCGGGGCGGGAGTTGATCTCGACGGCGGTGCCGTTCTCGAGGCATGCGGTGAACACCTTCTCGGCGTCGAACTTCGACTCGGGGCGCATGCCGCGACCCCCGGTGACCAGCCGGCCGGTGCAGTGCCCGAGGACGTCGGCGTGCGGGTTGGACACCGCCTTGATCATCCGGCGCGTCATCGACGGCGCGTCCATCGCGAGCTTCGAATGCACGCTGGCGACCACCACGTCGAGGCGCTCGAGCAGCTCCGGCTCCTGGTCGAGGGAACCGTCCTCGAGGATGTCGACCTCGATGCCGGTGAGGATCCGAAGCGGCGCAACACGTTCGCGGAGTTCGTCGATGACGTCGAGCTGTTTGCGCAGCCGGTCCGGCGACAGCCCGTTGGCGATGGTCAGCCTCGGCGAGTGATCGGTGAGCGCGCAATATTCGTGGCCGAGGTCGCGGGCGGCCAGCATCATCTCCTCGATCGGCGCTGAACCGTCCGACCAGTTGGAGTGCACGTGCAGGTCACCGCGCAGCGCGGCCCTGATCTCGCCACCCCCGAGATCGGCTGCGTTGTCCCGTAATTCGACCAGGGCGTCGGGTTCGCCGCCCGCCCAGGCCTGGGCGATCACCTTGGCGGTCTTAGGACCGACGCCGGGCAGCGACTGCCAGCTGTTGGCGGTGCCGTGCCGCTCGCGCTCCGCATCGGTCAGCCGCTCGACGATGTCGGCGGCGTTCCGGTAGGCCATCACCCGCCGGGAGTCCTCCCGGGCCCGGTCTTTGTAGTACGCAATCTGGCGCAGGGCGGTCACCGGATCCATGCCTCCAGTGTGCCCGCCGCGCCCGGCGCACGAAACTGCCGCGCAGGGGGCGGCCGGGGCTGCCATACGCTCGATCGGGAGACGAGGGGGTGATGTGGACGGCGAAACCGACGGCCGGCCGCTGCTGTTCACGGCGAGCAATCCGCACGACAGCGTGTCCGCCACCGTCACGTTCGGCGGCCACCTCGTCGGCGTCGCACTGGCGCCGCGCGTCGTCGAGATGACCGAAGCCGAACTGGCCGAGGAGATCGTGGTGATCGCGGCGCTGGCCCGGCAGCAGTCGATGGCCGCGCAGCACGTCGTGATCGCGGGTTACATGGCCGAGCTCGGCCACGACGTCGTCGCCACCCGCAACCTGCTCGAACGCCAGGTCGGCCTGCCGAGTCCGGAGTCGGTGCTGGCGGCGAGGGCCGCGCTGTTCGCCGATCGCTACGCCCTCGCCGACTGACCGGCGGCTCACAGCCGACGCGACTACGCTCGGACAACGTGCGATTCGCCTTCAAGACCTCACCGCAGAACACCACCTGGGCCGAGATGCTGCCGATCTGGCAGGTGGCCGACGGGATCGACGTCTACGAGTCCGGCTGGACGTTCGACCACTTCTATCCGATCTTCTCCGACTCCACCGGGCCGTGCCTCGAAGGCTGGGTCACGCTGACCGCGCTCGCGCAGGCCACCACCCGGCTTCGGGTCGGTGTGCTCGTCACCGGTATCCACTACCGGCATCCCGCCGTGCTCGCCAACATGGCCGCGGCCCTCGACGTCATCTCCAATGGCCGGCTCGAACTGGGCATCGGGGCAGGCTGGAACGAGGAGGAGTCGGGCGCCTACGGCATCGAACTGGGCAGCCTCAAGGAGCGGTTCGACCGCTTCGAGGAGGCCTGTGAGGTGTTGACCAGCCTGCTGTCCAAGGAGACGACGACGTTCGACGGCAAGTACTACCAGCTCAAGGACGCCCGTAACGAGCCGAAGGGCCCGCAGCAGCCCCATCCGCCGATCTGCATCGGTGGCAGCGGCGAGAAGCGCACGCTGCCGATCACCGCGAAGTACGCCGACCACTGGAATTTCGTCGGCGGTACGCCGGCGGAGTTCGCCCAGAAGCGGGACGTGCTGGCCGCCCGGTGCAACGACATCGGCCGCGACCCCAAGGAGATCACCCTCTCGGCGCACGTCCGGCTCGGCGAGGACCGGAACTACCGCGCGCTGATCGAGGACTGCATCGCACTCGGCGCGGAGGGTCTCGATCTCGCCATCATCTATCTACCGCCGCCGTACGACACCGCGGTGCTGGAACCGCTGGCCGAGGCGATCCGGGATTCCGGACTGCTCACCGGCTGACGCGCTCGGTCGGCTCAGCAATAGCGAGGGATCGGCGTCACCGCCGGTTTCTGGGGCCGCAGCAATGACGATCACGAAGCGATAACGATCAAGCAAAACCTGCGTTCGCCGCGCAGACGGCGGGCGTCAGGCTCGAAACAGCGGGTCAGACGCCGAAGCGAAGTAGCTCGTCGGGAGTGATCAGTCGCTCCTGTTTCTCCGGGAACTCACGGCTCTTGACCGGATGACGGAGCAGTGACCAGGCGATTCGACTCACCCGGGATCGCGAAATCGGGTTGATGTGCACGGTGATCACTCCTGCGATGTCGTGATTGCTGACCCGTGGTCGTACTTTACCTCATTACCCACAGACTTTTATTAGAAACACTTCGCCGGCAAATGGTGGGAGGCGCGCCGAATAATCATCTGCTGTTTCTGGTGGGGCTGGCGTGACGGCTGTGACCATTCACAGCCGCCGCGCTCATCCCCTACCGCTGGGGAGCGGCCGTCGGCTCGATCGGTACGGGCAGCGCCGTCTGACCCATCAGGTAACGGTCCACGCCCGCCGCGGCGGCGCGGCCCTCGGCGATCGCCCACACGATCAGCGACTGCCCGCGACCCATGTCACCGGCGACGAACACGCCCGGCACCGACGTCGCGAACTCCTTGTCGCGCGCGACATTGCCCCGGTCGGTGAGCTCCACCTTCAGCTCGGTGAGCAGGCCGTCCTTCTCCGGGCCCACGAAGCCCATCGCCAGCAGCACCAGGTCGGCCTCGAGCTCGAAGTCGGATCCCTCGACCCGCTCGAATTTGCCGTCCTTCATCTCGACCTCGTGCACCTTGAGCGACTTGACCTTGCCGTCCTCACCGCAGAACTCCTCGGTGTTGACGGAGAACACCCGCTCGCCGCCCTCCTCGTGCGCCGACGACACCCGGTACATCAGCGGGTAGGTCGGCCACGGGGTGGTGTCGGCCCTGGTCTCCGGCGGCCGGGGCATGATCTCGAACTGGTACACCGTCTCCGCGCCCTGCCGGTGCGACGTGCCGAGGCAGTCGGCACCGGTGTCGCCGCCGCCGATGATGACCACCTTCTTGCCCTTGGCGGTGATCGGCGGTTCGCCGTCGTCGCCGACCACCGGATCACCCAGTTGCACCCGGTTGGCCCAGGGCAGGAACTCCATGGCCTGGTAGATGCCCTCGAGGTCGCGACCGGGGATCGGCAGGTCGCGCCACGCCGTCGCGCCGCCCGCGAGCACCACCGCGTCGAAGTCCGCCCGCAACTGCTCGACGGTGATGTCGACGCCGACGTTGACACCGGTGCGGAACTGCGTGCCCTCGGCCCGCATCTGCTCCAGCCTGCGGTCGATGTGGCGCTTCTCCATCTTGAACTCGGGGATGCCGTACCGCAGCAGGCCGCCGATCCGGTCGGCGCGCTCCAGCACCGTCACCTCGTGCCCGGCACGGGTCAGCTGCTGCGCGGCGGCCAGGCCGGCCGGCCCGGATCCGACGACGGCCACTTTCTTGCCGGTCAGCCGGTCGGGCGGAAGCGGCACCACCCAGCCGTTCTCGAAGGCGTTGTCGATGATCTCGACCTCGACCTGCTTGATGGTCACCGGATCCTGGTTGATGCCGAGCACGCACGACGCCTCGCACGGCGCCGGGCACAGCCGCCCGGTGAACTCCGGGAAGTTGTTGGTGGCGTGCAGCCGCTCGATGGACTCCCGCCAGCGGTCGCGGAACACCAGGTCGTTCCACTCGGGGATCAGGTTCCCCAGCGGACAGCCGTTGTGACAGAACGGGATACCGCAGTCCATACAGCGCGCGGCCTGTGACTGCAGCGTCTCGTGGGAGAAGTCCTCGTAGACCTCTTTCCAGTCGCGCAGTCGCAAGTCGACGGGCCTGCGCTGCGGGGTCTCGCGATGGGTGTACTTGAGGAAGCCCTTCGGGTCAGCCACTTGCCGCCGCCATGATCGCCTCGTCCACGTCGACACCCTTGCGCTCGGCCTCGGCGATGGCCTCGAGGACCCGCTTGTAGTCCTTCGGCATCACCTTGACGAACTTCTCCAATTCCGTGTTCCAATCCGCCAGGACCCGCTGTCCCACCGCCGAATCGGTGGCGTCGACATGGGCCTGGACCGCACCATGCAGCCATTCGCGGTCCTCGTCGTCGAGGCCGTCGAGTTCCACCATCTCGGCGTTGAGGTTCTCCGGCAGTCTTCCGTGCGGGTCGTGCACGTAGGCGATGCCACCGGACATGCCTGCCGCGAAGTTGCGCCCGGTCGGGCCGAGGATCAGCACCTTGCCGCCCGTCATGTACTCGCAGCCGTGATCGCCGACGCCCTCCACCACGGCCTCCGCGCCGGAGTTGCGCACCGCGAACCGCTCCCCCACCTGACCGCGCAGGAACATCTTGCCGCTGGTGGCACCGAACAGGATCACGTTGCCCGCGATGATGTTGTCCTCGGCGACGTAGTCGGCAGGCGCGTCGTCGGGTGGACGCACCACCACCTGCCCGCCCGACAAACCCTTGCCGACGTAGTCGTTGGCGTCACCGTAGACGCGCAGCGTGATGCCGCGCGGCACGAACGCCCCGAAGCTGTTGCCCGCCGAGCCGTCGAAGGTGATGTCGATCGTGCCGTCGGGAAGCCCCTGCCCGCCATAAGCTTTGGTCAGCTCATGGCCGAGCATCGTGCCCACCGTGCGGTTCACGTTCGCGATGGTGGTGTTGAACCGCACCGGCTTGCCGGAATCGAGTGCCTCCCGGCTCATCACGATGAGCTGCTGGTCGAGCGCCTTGTCCAAGCCGTGGTCCTGACGCGAACTGCAGTACAGGTCCTGGTTCATGAACGCCGACTCGGGCTCGTGCAGCACCGGCGACAGGTCGAGCTTGTAGGCCTTCCAGTGCTCGGCGGCCTGCGTGGTGTCCAGCGCGCCGACCTGTCCGACCATCTCGTTGACGGTGCGGAAGCCCAACTCCGCCATCAGCTCGCGGACCTCTTCGGCGATGAACATGAAGAAGTTCTCCACGAACTCCGGCTTGGCGTTGAACCGCTTGCGCAGCACCGGGTTCTGAGTGGCCACGCCGACGGGGCAGGTGTCGAGGTGGCAGACCCGCATCATGATGCAGCCGGCCACCACCAGGGGTGCGGTCGCGAAGCCGAACTCCTCCGCGCCCAGCAGTGCGGCGACGACGACGTCGCGGCCGGTCTTGAGCTGGCCGTCGACCTGCACCACGATCCGGTCGCGAAGTCCGTTGAGCAGCAACGTCTGCTGCGTCTCGGCCAGTCCGAGCTCCCACGGGGCGCCCGCGTGCTTCTGCGACGTCAACGGGGTCGCACCGGTGCCGCCGTCATGACCCGAGATCAGCACCACGTCGGCGTGCGCCTTGGACACACCCGCCGCCACGGTGCCGACGCCGTTCTCCGAGACCAGCTTCACGTGCACGCGGGCCTGCGGGTTGGCGTTCTTCAGGTCGTGGATCAGCTGTGCCAGATCCTCGATCGAATAGATGTCGTGGTGCGGCGGCGGCGAGATCAGCCCGACGCCCGGCGTCGAATGCCGCACCTCGGCCACCCACGGGTACACCTTGTGGCCCGGAAGCTGTCCGCCCTCACCGGGTTTCGCGCCTTGGGCCATCTTGATCTGGATGTCGGTGCAGTTGGACAGGTAGTGGCTGGTGACGCCGAATCGGCCCGAGGCCACCTGCTTGATGGCGCTGCGCCGCCAGTCGCCGTTCGGGTCGCGGTCGAAACGGCTGACGGCTTCGCCGCCCTCGCCGGAGTTCGACCGGCCGCCGAGCCGGTTCATCGCGATCGCCAGCGTCTCGTGGGCCTCGGCCGAGATCGAGCCGTAGCTCATCGCGCCGGTGGAGAACCGCTTGACGATCTCCGTCGCCGGTTCCACCTCGTCGATCGGCACCGGGGGCCGCAGTCCGCTGCGGAACTTCAGCAGGCCGCGCAGCGACGCCATCCGCTTGCTCTGATCGTCGATCAGGCCGGTGTACTCCTTGAAGATGGAGAACTGGCCGGTGCGGGTGGAGTGCTGCAGCTTGAACACCGTGTCCGGGTTGAACAGGTGGTATTCGCCCTCGCGGCGCCACTGGTACTCGCCGCCCACCTCGAGTTCGCGGTGCGCGCGCTCGTCGGGGCGGTCCAGGTAGGCCAGCGCATGCCGGGCGGCGACGTCGGTGGCGATGTCCTCGAGGTCGATGCCGCCGGTCGGGCAGTTCAGCCCGGTGAAGTACTCGTCGAGCACCTGCTGGGAGATGCCGATGGCCTGGAACAGCTGGGCGCCGGTGTAGGACGCCAGCGTGGAGATGCCCATCTTCGACATCACCTTCAGCACGCCCTTGCCCGCGGCCTTGACGTAGTTGGCCTTGGCCTGGTCGCTGGTGATGCCGGCGATCACGCCGCGGTCGACCATGTCCTCGATCGACTCGAACGCCATGTACGGGTTGATGGCAGCGGCGCCGAACCCGCACAGGGCGGCCATGTGGTGCACCTCGCGGGCGTCGCCCGCCTCGACCACCAGACCGACCTTGGTCCGGGTGCGGTCGCGCACCAGGTGATGGTGCACCGCCGAGACGCTGAGCAGCGACGGGATCGGAGCCAGCTGTTCGTCGGATTCGCGGTCGGAGAGCACGATGATGCGGGCGCCGTCGCGAATCGCCGCGGACACCTTGGCCCGCACGTTGTCCAGCGCCTCCCTGAGCCCCTGGCCGCCGCGGTTCACCGGGTACAGGCAGCGGATCACCGCGGCGCGCATCCCGTGCTTGTTGCCGCGGATCTCGTGGTCGGGGTCGACGCACATCAGCTTGGACAGCTCGGCGTTGCGCAGGATCGGCTGGGGCAGCACGATCTGCCTGCACGACTCGCTGTCCGGGTTGAGCAGGTCACCTTCGGGGCCGACGGTGCCCTGGAGGCTGGTCACCACCTCTTCGCGGATGGCGTCCAGCGGTGGGTTCGTCACCTGGGCGAACAGCTGCTGGAAGTAGTCGTAGAGCATCCGCGACCGCTGCGAGAGCACCGCGATCGGGGTGTCGGTGCCCATCGAGCCGAGCGCCTCGGCGCCGTTGCGCGCCATCGGCGCCACCAGCAGGTTGAGCTCCTCGTAGGTGAAGCCGAAGATCTGCTGGCGCAGCACCACCCGGTGGTGGGGCATCCGGACGTAGTCGCCGGGCGGCAGTTCGTCGAGCCGGAACAGGCCGTTGTCCAGCCATTCCTGGTAGGGATGTTCGGCGGCGAGCTCCGCCTTGATCTCCTCGTCGTCGACGATGCGGCCCTGGGCGGTGTCGACCAGGAACATCCGGCCGGGCTGCAGGCGCATCTTCTTGACCACGGTGGCCGGGTCGAGGTTCAGCACGCCGGCCTCGGACGCCATCACGACCAGGCCGTCCTCGGTGACCCAGATACGCGACGGGCGCAGGCCGTTGCGGTCGAGCACCGCGCCGATCACGGTGCCGTCGGTGAAGCACACCGACGCCGGTCCGTCCCACGGCTCCATCAGCGACGAGTGGTACTCGTAGAACGCCCGCTGGGCGGGGTCCATCGACTCGTGGCGTTCCCACGCCTCGGGGATCATCATCAGCACGGCGTGCGGCAGGCTGCGGCCGCCGAGGTGCAGCAGTTCCAGCACCTCGTCGAAGCGCGCGGTGTCCGACGCGCCGGGCGTGCAGACCGGGGTGATCTTGTCGAGGTCCTGCTCGGATCCGAAGACGTCGGTCTTGATCAGCGCCTCGCGCGCCCGCATCCAGTTCTCGTTGCCGGTGACGGTGTTGATCTCGCCGTTGTGGGCGACCCGGCGGAACGGGTGTGCCAGCGGCCACGACGGGAACGTGTTGGTGGAGAACCGCGAGTGCACGATGCCCAGCGCACTGGTCAGCCGGTCGTCCTGCAGGTCGAGGTAGAACGCCTTGAGCTGCGGGGTGGTCAGCATCCCCTTGTAGACGAAGGTCTGCCCGGAAAGGCTTGGGAAGTAGACGGTTTCGCGTCCCGGGCCGTCCTGGCCGGGGCCCTTGGTGCCGAGTTCGTGCTCGGCGCGCTTGCGCACCACGTATGCGCGGCGCTCGAGGTCCATGCCCTCGGCGCCGGAGATGAACACCTGCCGGAAGGTCGGCATCGCGTCACGGGCCAGCGCGCCCAGCGAGCTGTCGTCGGTCGGCACGTCGCGCCAGCCGATCACCTGCAGGCCCTCGGCCTCGGCGATCTTCTCCACCGCCTCGCATGCCACGGCGGCGTCCTTGGACGACTGCGGCAGGAAGGCGATGCCGGTCGCGTAGCTGCCCGCGGGCGGCAGGTCGAATTCCACCACCGCGCGCAGGAAGTCGTCGGGCACCTGCAGCAGGATGCCCGCGCCGTCACCGGTGTTCGGTTCGGCGCCCTGGGCACCGCGGTGCTCCAGGTTCAGCAGCGCCGTGATGGCGTTGTCGACGATGTCGCGGCTGCGACGGCCGTGGATGTCGGCGACCATCGCCACGCCGCACGAATCGTGCTCGAACGCGGGGTTGTACAGCCCTTGTTTCCTGGGCGCCATTCCCACCTGACCCTTACTCTCACGCCTACACGAAGTGCACCGTTGACGGCCGTCGGAGACGGCCTGGCCGGTTGGCGGAGGAGGTCGTCCGTGCAGCACTGAACAGCGGCCTTTTTCCCCATCGCCTCAATGGGAGAAAACGATAGGACAAACACCGCCTGACATGCCAACTTAGTCTGACCTAACTATACTCGCCGGCCGGGTTGCCGGCCCGCGGAACGCCGCGCCGCCATGCTCACGAATGCCGTTGCCATAAGCCACCTTTGGCCGCACCGGCGCGCCCCACCCGACCGGGCGTCCGGGGCCACCCCGGTTGCTGTCCGGCCGATACAGTTTGCTAGAGGCGTTGACGATAGCCTCTTTGCTGCAGCTTCAGGCAATTCACTCTTTGCGCGAAAGCCTAGTCAGATTCTTAGAGTCGACTCCGTCACGCGGGCCCGGCGGTGACCCTGCACACTTGGTTGCGATGTCACACCCGCTCAACACCCCCATCGGCCGGTTCGGGATCGAGACCCACGAGGGCACCGGCACCCGCGTCGTCGCGACGATCCCGGTCGCGGGCCTGGTCAACCCCCTGACCGGCGCGCCCACCGTGGCGCCGCTGGCGATGCTGCTCGACCACGTCGGCGGACTGGCCAACCACATCCGCAAGGGCGACGACGAATGGACCCTGACCACCGAACTGTCGCTGGAACTCGTCCCCGAAGCGGTCGACATCATCGCCGGCCACGACGACCCGGTGGTGGCCCACGCCCGCCCGTTCGCCCACAAGACCCGCACGGCGCTGGCGCTGGCCGAGTTCACCCACCGCGGCACCGTCATCGGCACCGGCACGGTGCGGTCGTTCTACATCGTCGCGGCCGAGTTCACCGACTTCCCGTCCGACCCCGCCCACCACGAACCCAAGACCGGACTGGCCGACATGATGGCCGTGCGGCCCGGCCCCGGCCCGGCCGAACTGCGCCAGGCCGCCGACCCGGTGCTCAACAACAGCCTCGGCGTGGTGCACGGCGGCGTCGCGGCCACCGGGCTCGAACTCGTGGCCAACGCCGCGGTCAATGCCACGGCCGATTCGCCGCTACGCACCGGATCGCTGCGGGTCAACTATCTGCGGCGGCTGCTCGCCGGTGACCAATCCCGCTACGAGGCAACGGCATTGCGCGTGGGCCGGAGCACCGGCACCGCCTCGGCGCAGGCCGTCGGGGCGGACGGCCGCCAGGCGCTCACCGCCCACTACACCGCCTATCGCTGACGGTGCCGCTCGGCTAGCATCCGCACCATGTCCGATGCCCACGGCACCACCGGCGGGCTCGGCGGTTTCATCCGCAGCTCGGGATACCTGCGCAAGTGGCTGATCCTCGGGATCTCCATCGGCGTCATCGCCGGCCTCGGCGCGGTGGTGTTCTACCTCGCCCTGGACTACGCCGGCCGGTTCCTGCTCGGTGAACTCGGCGGCTACCACATCCCCAGACCCGACGGCGAAGACGGCGGGGACCCGGGATCGACGGGATTCGAGAGGCCCTGGGCGATCCCGCTGATCGTCTGCGGCGGCGCGCTCGTCTCGGCCTGGCTGGTCGCGAAGTTCGCGCCGGAGGCCGAAGGGCACGGCACCGACAGCGCGATCGAGGCGGTGCACACCGACCCGCGCAGCATCCGCACCCGCGCCATCGTGGTGAAGACCATCACCAGCGCACTCACCATCGGCTCGGGTGGCTCCGGTGGCCGCGAGGGCCCGGCCGCGCAGATCTCGGCGGGCTTCGGGTCCATCCTGGCGCGCCGGCTCGACCTGTCCTACGAGGACGGCCGCATCGCGGTGTCGCTGGGCATCGGCGCCGGGATCGGCGCCATCTTCGGCGCGCCGCTGGGCGGGGCGGTGCTCGCCGCGTCGATCGTCTACCGCGAGGACTTCGACTACAAAGCGCTGGTGCCCGGCTTCATCACCTCGGCCACCGCGTACGCCGTGCTGGGATCGATCCTCGGCTTCGAACCGCTGTTCGGTTCCCTGGCAGCCGATTTCCGGTTCGACCAGCCGCTGACCCTGCTGTGGTTCGTACTGCTCGGCCTGGTCGCCGCGGCGGTGGGCCTGCTGTACGCCCGCATCTTCTACGGCACCGTGGCACTGACGGCGAAACTGCCGGGCGGCAAGGTGATCAAGCCGGCGATCGGCGGACTCGCGGTCGGCCTGCTGGCCCTGCTGCTGCCGCAGGTGCTCGCCAGCGGCTACGGCTGGGCGCAGAAGGCCGCCGCCACCGACACGCTGATGGCGATCCCGCTGTGGGTGGTGCTGGTGCTGCCGTTCGCCAAGATCGTCGCCACCTCGCTGTCCATCGGAACGGGCGGCTCCGGCGGAATCTTCGGGCCCGGCATCGTGATCGGCGCGTTCGTGGGCGCGGCGATCTGGCGGCTCGGCGAACTCGCAGGCGCTCCCGGCCTGCCCGACAGCCCCGCGGTGTTCGTGGTGGTCGGCATGATGGCGTGCTTCGGCAGCGTGGCCCACGCGCCGCTGGCGGTGACGATCATGGTGGCCGAGATGACCGACTCGTTCTCGGTGATCCCGTGCGCGATGGTCGCCGTCGGCATCGCCTACCTCGTCGTCACCCGCACGAACGTCTCGATCTACCAGGCTCAGCGGCTGAACCGGGAGACCGCCGAAGCGCAGCGGGCGTCATCGCCGCCGCCGGACTGACGTCTCTATCGGGACACGATCGGGGAACGACGGTGCCGCCGCGGCGGCGCCGCGTGCCACCCTGTGACAGGGGTCACTCCGACGAGGGGGCAGGTCATGCGCGAGCCGACGATGTCGCACCGACTGGCGGCGGAATTCATCGGGACGTTCTGGTTGGTGCTCGGCGGCTGCGGCAGCGCCGTGTTCGCCGCCAAGTTCACCGCCGCCGACGGCTACGTCCTGGGCATCGGATTCCTCGGTGTCGCACTGGCGTTCGGCCTCACCGTGCTCACCGGCGTGTACGCCTTCGGAACGATATCGGGCGGCCACTTCAATCCCGCGGTCACCCTGGGCGCCGCACTGGCCCGGCGCGTGGAATGGCGTGTGCTGCCTGCCTATTGGATCACCCAGGTGGTCGGCGGACTGGTGGCCGGTCTGGTGATCTACGTCGTGGCGCAGGGTCGCGCAGACTGGACGGCGACCGGGAACATGGCGGCCAACGGATTCGGCGACCACTCGCCCGGCGGCTACTCGCTGTGGGCGGTGCTCGTGGCCGAGGTGGTGCTGACGGGCATCTTCCTGCTGGTGATCCTCGGCTCGACCGACGACCGGGCGCCGCACGGTTTCGCCGGGTTGTCGATCGGGCTCACCCTGACCCTGATCCACCTGATCTCGATCCCGATCTCCAACACCTCGGTGAACCCCGCCCGCAGCACCGGCGTCGCCTTCTTCAACGGCGACGGCGCACCGGCGCAGCTGTGGGCGTTCTGGCTGGCGCCGCTGGTGGGCGCGGCGATCGCCGGGCTGGCCTACCCGTACCTGTTCGGCCGCAACGAGGAACTCGCCGACCGGCCCGTCCGCGACGACACCCTCGACGCCGAGACCGACCTCGCCGACCTGGAAGCGGAAGCAGACGAATCAGGCCCGCGCCTGGAGCGCGGGCCCGACCCTCGGTAGCTGCTACTTGGTGCCGTTGGAGCGGGCGCTGCTCGCGGCGCCCTTCTCGGTGGACTCACCCTCGTGGGTCAGCTTGCCGCCCGCGTTCTCCAGGTGCGCCCGGACGAACCACTGGAACTTCTCCAACTCGGCGGAGTGGCCGATCAGCATGTCGTTGGTGATGGGATCGGGTTCCTCGGTCTCCTCGATGCCCTTGCGGGTGTCGGCGATGACGCCGTCGTACACCAGGTCGAGCGCGGCGAGGTGGGCGGCGACGGTGTCGCGCCCGAGGGAGTAGTCGTCCCACGACCGGTCGCTGATGATGGCGCCCGGGGTGCCCTTCGGGGCGGCGCCGAGCGTCGCGATGCGCTCGGCCACCTCGTCGGCATAGCCGCGCACCAGCTCGACCTGCGGGTCGATCATCTCGTGCACGCCGATGAAGTTCGGTCCGACCACGTTCCAGTGAACGTGCTTGAGCGTCAGGTGCAGATCGTTGTAGCGGCTGAGCTGCTTCTGCAGGATCTCGGCGACCTTGGCGCCCTCTTTGCCGGTCATGCCGGGAACAGTGAACTGAGTCATTGATAGCTCCTTTGCGCGTGATCAAGTCGTCGCGTGCTCGCATACCCGTGGGTCGCAGACCGTAATCAGTGCCGTGCCCACGTCACATTTCGGCCAGATTCGGCACCGCCATCCGCGCACCGAACCGCGGATTGCGGGCGAGTCCGCTGACCTCGAGCAGCCGGACGGCGCGGTGCCGGTGCGGCCGCAGCGGCTCGAGCAGCGCGACCATCTCCGGGTCGTCGATCGGATGCCCCAGCAGGCTCCAGCCGACCATCTTGGCCACGTGGTAGTCGCCCACCGAGAGGGCGTCGGCGTCGCCGAAGGCCCGCTGGGCGGTCTCGGCGGCCGTCCACTCACCGACGCCCGGCAACGACATCATCGCCGCCTTGGCCTGCTCGGCGGGCTTGGCCACCAACCGTTCCAGCGCGTCGGCCCGCTGCGCGCACAGCACCACCGTGCGGGCGCGGCGCGGGTCGACGTTGGCCCGGTGGAACACCCACGACGGGATCAGCCGCCACACCTCGGCAGGCGGCGGCACCCGCATCCGCTCGGGCGCGGGCCCCGGCGCGGCCGAGCCGTAGCGGGTCACCAACTGCCGCCAGGCGCGGAACGCGTCGATGCCCTGCACCCGCTGCTCGAGCACGGCGGGGATCAGCGCCTCGAGCACCCGCCCGGTGCGAGCCAGCCGCAGGTGCGGCACGCGGCGGTGCGCAGCGGCGATGGTCGGTTCCTCCGGTGCGAAGTCGGAGCAGTCGTCCTCGGCGCCCAGCAGCGCGGGCAGCCCCTCGAGGAACTCCGCCGCACCGGCGCCCCACGCCTCGCAGTCGACGGCGTCGGGCGCCGCGCGGGCGATGCGCGCCGTCACCGGTCCGGACGGCATCAGGCTGGTCCGCCAGATGGCGCCGTCGGCGGCGTTGAGGAAACACGGGTCGTACCGGCCGCGGCGCAGCGACGTCAGCGTCAGCGCGGGACTGGCGGGACCGTCGAAGGACACGCTGCGGCGCACCGATCGGTGTGTGTCCACGCGGCCGCTCCGTCCCGGTTTCCGCAGGGATTCCAGTGTGACGTGTTGATGACATCCGGCCCGGATTGGGCCGCTGGGGTGGGGGGTATGACCAGTCCACCCTAGTTTGAAGTGGGTATCGGTTCGCGTGTCGAAAGGGTCGGGGTGAGTGGTGTCGGCGATCGCACGTTGGCGTCCGCCGTGCAGACCATCGCGGTAGCGCCGCCCAACGGGAATTCCGGCGCATCGTTCGAGGTCTGGCGCAGCGACGTGCGCGCAGCGGTGCTCAGGGCGGTCACCGGGTTCGTCGCCGACCGGTGCACCGCCGACCTGCGGGCCACCGGAGTCGACATCGCTCCCGCCGTACTCGCCGACTTCGTCAGCGACGGCAAGTGCCTGCGCTCCACGTTCATGTACCTGGGCTGGCTGAGCGGCGCCGCGCCCGACGACGCCGCCCTGCGCGCGGCCGCCAGCTTCGAGCTGCTGCACACCTTCGCCCTGCTGCAGGACGATGTGATGGACGATTCGCCGATGCGGCGCGGGCTGCCGTCGGCACACGTGCGGTTCGCCGACTGGCACCGCGAGCGCGGCCTGGCCGGGTCGGCCGACCGGTTCGGCGCCTCGGCGGCGGTGCTGCTCGGCGACCTGTGCCTGGTGTGGGCGGCGCAGATGATGCGCGAGAGCGGGCTGAGCGCGACGGCCCTGGCCCGGGCCTGGCCGCGGTACGACGCGATGCGCACCGAACTCGCGGTCGGGCAGTTTGCGGATCTGGTCAACGACGCCGGTGGACGGCCGACACTGGAGGCCGTGTTGGATGTCGCGCGGCGCAAGTCCGGTAACTACACGGTGCGCCGCCCGCTCGAGATCGGCGGCGCACTCGCCGGCTGCCCGGAGGAGACGGTGTCACTGCTCGGCCGCTACGGCGCGGCCGTCGGCGAGGCGTTCCAGTTGCGCGACGATCTGCTGGGCATCTTCGGCGCACCCTCGGTGACCGGGAAACCGGCCGGCGGCGACCTGTCCGAGCACAAGGCCACCAGCGTGGTGATGGCCGCCCACCACCTGGCCGACGCGGGTGCGCGGCGCCAGCTCGACGAGCTGATGGCCGAGCGCGAGCTGAGCGACGCCGACATCATGCGGTGGCGGGCGCTCATCGCGGCCACCGGCGCCGTGCAGTGGATCGAGCAGCTGATCGACCGCAAACTCACCCACGCGCTCGAGCGCGTACACGCCAGCCGGCTCGACGCCACCGTGCGCGCCGCGCTGGTCGAGATGGCCGCGGTCTGCACGCGGCGGGCGGCATGACGGACACTCAGGCAGGAGCTGGTTGATGCGCACAGTCGAGGGCAACACCGACCGCGTTGTGGTGGTCGGCGCAGGCCTGTCGGGGCTGTCGGCCGCCCTGCAGCTCGCCGGCCGGGGCCGCTCGGTCACCGTGCTCGAACGCGAGACCTTCCCCGGCGGCCGGATGGGCCGCCTGGACATCGACGGCTACGCCATCGACACCGGCCCCACGGTGCTGACGATGCCCGACATCCTGGACGAGGCGTTCGCCGCGGTCGGCGAGTCGCTGGCCGACCGCGTCGAGCTGCTGCCGGTGGACCCGGCCTATCACGCCTCGTTCGCCGACGGCACCGGGCTGGACGTGCACACCGACCCGGCGGCGATGACCGCCGAGATCGAACGTTTCGCCGGCGGCGAGGCCGCCCGCGGCTACACCGAGCTCCGCGAGTGGCTGACGCGGCTGTACCGGGTGGAGTTCGACGGCTTCATCGGGTCGAACTTCGACTCGCCGCTGTCGCTGCTGACGCCGCAGCTGGCCCGGCTGGCGGCGATCGGCGGCTTCCGCCGGTGGGACAAGGTGATCCGCCGCTTCATCGCCGACGAGCGGCTGCGCCGGATCTTCACCTTCCAGGCGCTCTACGCCGGGGTGCCGCCGGACCGCGCGCTGGCGGCCTACGCCGTCATCGCCTACATGGACACCGTCGCCGGGGTCTACTTCCCGCGCGGCGGCATGCGGGCCGTGCCGTCGGCGATGGCAGCAGCGGCCGCCGACGCGGGTGTCGAATTCCACTACGGCGCAACGGTGTCGGAGCTGGAGCAGCGCGGCGGCCGGGTGATCGCGGTGCACACCGACAACGGACAGCGATTCGCGGCCGACGCGGTGGTGCTGACCACCGAGCTGCCCGCCACCTACCGAATGCTGGGCCGCACCCCGCGCCGCCTGCTGCCGATCCGGCCCGCCCCGTCTGCCGTGGTCGCGCACGTCGGCTGCAGCACCGTCGACGAGAGCGTAGGCCACCACAACATCCTGTTCGGCGGCGCCTGGGAGCAGACGTTCCGCGACATCATCGACGACGGCCGCGTGATGGGTGACCCGTCGCTGCTGGTCACCCGGCCCAGCGCAGGCGACGCCAGCCTCGCGCCCGCCGGGCGCGACCTGCTCTACGTGCTGGCCCCCGCGCCCAACACCGCTGTCGGCACGGTGGACTGGGCGCGCACCGGCGCCGCCTACACCGAGCAGATGCTGGCCACGGTGCAGGCGAGGCTGCCCGGCGTCGGCACCGACCTGCAACTGCTGCACGTGGTGAACCCCGACGACTGGGCGCGCGACGGCATGGTGGCGGGCACGCCGTTCTCGCTGGCGCACACCTTCGCCCAGACCGGCCCGTTCCGACCGGCCAACACCGTGCGCGGAATCGACAACGTGGTGCTCGCCGGGTCATCGACGGTGCCCGGCGTCGGCATCCCCACCGCTGTGCTGTCCGGCCGGCTGGCCGCCGACCGGGTCACCGGGGCCGTCACCCGTCCGGCGCCGACGAGAACGAGGAGCGGGCTGCCATGATCGGTTCGGAACTCGACGCCGCCGGCGTCCACGACCCTGCGCTGCGCGACGCCTACCGTCGCTGCCGGTTGATCAACGCCCGGCACGGTCGGACGTTCTTCCTGGCCACCCGGTTGCTGGCGCCCGAGCAGCGGCCTGCCGTGCACGCGCTGTACGGCTTCGCCCGTCAGGCCGACGACATCCTCGACGACTTCGACCCCGTGATCCCGATCAGCGAGCGTGCCGACAACCTGCAGCGGCTGGCCACCCGGCTGTTCAACCGGATGACCAAGGGCACCGCCGGATCCGCCGAATCGAACGGGCACGGGCCGGCCGATCCGGACGACAAGGCGCTCGACGCCGTGGTGCACACCGCCCGTCGCTACGGCATCGCGTGGGAGTTGTTCGACGACTTCCTGGCGTCGATGCGGATGGACCTGACCGTCACCGACTACCCGGACCGCGCGGCGCTGGACCGCTACATGTACGGCTCCGCGGAGGTGATCGGCCTGCAGATGGTGCCGATCCTCGGCACGGTCGGCCCCCGTGAGGACGCCGCGCCCTACGCCGCCGCGCTCGGCAAGGCCTTCCAGCTGACCAACTTCCTGCGCGACGTCAACGAGGACCTCGAACGCGGCAGGGTGTACCTGCCCGCCGACGAACTCGCCGCGCACGGGGTGGACCGCGACCTGCTGCAGTGGTGCCGGGCCAACGGGCGCACCGACGCCCGGGTGCGCAGCGCGCTGGCCGAACAGCACGCGGCGGCCCGCCGGATCTACGACTACGCCGAGGGCGGGATCGCTCTGCTGGCGCCGCGTTCGCGGTCCTGCGTCAGCGCCGCCCAGGTGCTGTACTCGGAGATCCTGGACCGCATCGAGGAGATCGACTTCGAGATCTTCGCCCAGCGCGCGACGGTCGGCACCGGCAGGCGGCTGCAGGTGGCCGGCGCCGGGTTGGTGCGGGCATGGCGCGCGCGGATGGCCAACCCTGTAAAGGTGTAGCCATGGATCACTGGCAATACCTGATGGTGCTGGGCGCCTGCCTGGCAATCACATTGCCGCTGGAGTTCTTCGGTTCCGGGGTGTACCGCCAGATCGGTCGCACCGCATCGGCGCTGCTGCCCGTCGCGGCGGTGTTCGTCACCTGGGACGTGCTGGCCATCAGCGGGCAGGTCTGGACCTACAACCCCGACTACGTCACCGGGATCCGCATCGGCAGCCTCCCGCTGGAGGAACTGCTGTTCTTCCTGGTGATCCCGCTGTGCGGACTGCTCACCTACAACGCCGTCACCTCCTGCCTCGGACTGTTTCGGCGGCTGCGCGACCGGTCCTCGGAGTCCGCGTGATCGGCATCGGCTACACCCTGCCCGCGGTCGTGTCGGTGCTCCTGGTGATCGCCTGGGAGCTGCTCTTCCTGCGCACCGGGCTGTTCCGGCGACCCGCCTATTGGATGTCGATGGCGATCGTGCTCGGCTTCCAGATCCCCGTCGACGGCTGGCTGACCAAGCTGTCGGCGCCGATCGTCGTCTACCACGACGACCACTTCAGCGGCATCCGGTTCCCGTGGGACATCCCGGTGGAGGACTTCCTCTTCGGGTTCTCGATGGTGACCGCGGTGCTGCTGCTGTGGGAACGTCAGCGTCTGCGCCGTGAGACGGCGGAAAGTGAGGCCATGTGACCGGACTGAGTCGCGACCACGTCCCCGATGCCTTCGACACCGGGGCTGCCGCATACGACCGCCTGGTCGGCGCGAACCCCGGCTACGAGGACCACCTGCGGATCTCCGCGCAGCGAATGCGGTTGCCCCGCAACGGTGCAGGGCTGCGCCTGCTCGATGCCGGCTGCGGCACCGGACTGTCGACGGCGGCGCTGCTGTCGGTGGCGCCGGAGGCGGAGATCGTCGCGGTGGACGGATCGGCGGGCATGCTCGCCGAGGCCACCGCCAAGACGTGGCCCGCATCGGTGCGCTTCGTGCACAGCCGCATCGAGGACCTCGCCGCGGCCGGGGTGGACGGCCCGTTCGACGGGATCTTCGCCGCGTACCTGATCCGTAACCTGCCCGACCCCGACGCGCAGCTGCAGACGTTCCGCACCCTGCTGCGTCCGGGCGCGCCGCTGGCGGTGCACGACTACTCGGTTCGTGACTCCCGGGTGGCCACCATCGTGTGGAACGCGGTGTGCTGGACGGTGATCATCCCCGCGGGCCGGCTGCGCACCGGCGACGCCTCGCTCTACCGCTACCTGCGGCGCAGCGTGATGGAGTTCGACGGCGCCGCGGCGTTCCGGGACAGGCTGCGCCGCAACGGCTTCGGTGCCGTCGACAGCGACACCATGCCCGGCTGGCAGCGCGACATCGTGCACACCTTCACCGCGGTGGCACCGTGACCGATCCCCGCCGCGTGCTGCACCCGGCCCCGCCGGGGGCCCGCAACGCCGACGGCCTGGCGCGGCGCCCGCGCGCCGTGGTGGTCGGCGCGGGCATCGCGGGCCTCGCCGCCGCCACCGGCCTGGCCGAACGCGGCATCGAGGTGGAGGTCGTCGAGCGCGAGTCCTACCTCGGCGGCCGGGTCGGCGGGTGGGAGGACGACCTGCCCGACGGCACCCCGGTGACGATGAACCGCGGCTTCCACGCCTTCTTCCGCCAGTACTACAACCTTCGACACCTGTTGAGCCGCATCGATCCCGGGCTGCGGATGCTGGTGCCGGTCGAGGACTATCCGCTGATCGACGCCAAGGGCCGGGTGGACACGTTCCGCGGGCTGCCGCAGAGTCCGCCGTGGAACGCACTGGTGTTCGCGCTGCGCAGCCCGACGTTCCGGCTGCGCGACCTGGTCCGCGTCGACGGCCGGGCGGCGGGCCCGCTGGCGACCGTGTCGGTACCCGACATCTACGACCGCCTGGACCACGTCGACGCCGACAAGTTCCTGCGCGACATCAACTTCCCGGAGGCCGCCCGGCATCTGGCGTTCGAGGTGTTCTCCCGCAGTTTCTTCGCGCTGCCCGAGGAGTTGTCGGCGGCCGAGCTGGCCACGATGTTCCACATCTACTTCCTGGGCTCCAGCGAGGGCCTGGTGTTCGACGTGGCGAACGCGAACTTCGACGAGGCGCTGTGGCAGCCGATGCGCGCGCGGCTCGAAGGGCTCGGCGTGCGTTTCCACACCGGCGTCGCGGTGACCGAGGTAGCGAAAACCACTGAGGCACAGGCGTTCCGGGTGCGCTGCGATTCGGGCACGACGCTGGACGCGGACGGCGTGGTGCTGGCCACCGACGTGACGGGGCTGCGCCGCATCGTGGAACGTTCTCCCGCGCTCGGCGACGCCGACTGGCGGGCCCGGGTGGACGCGCTGGGCACCGCACCGCCGTTCGTGGTGCAGCGGCTGTGGCTCGACCGGCCGGTGCATCCCGACCGGCCGGCTTTTCTCGGCACGGGCGGCCGCCCGCCGTTGGACAATGTCAGTGTGCTGGAACGCTATGAACGCCAGGCCGCCGAATGGGCGGGGCGCACCGGTGGTTCGGTGGTCGAACTGCACTCCTACGCCGCCGTCGGACCCGCTGGGGCGAGCGAAGCGACGGGGAGTGTCACCGACGAGCTGCCCGGCCGGTTGCTGGCCCGGCTGCACGAGCTGTATCCGGAGACCCGGGACGCCCGCATCGTCGGCGAACTGGTGCTGCGCAGGCAGGACTGCCCGCGGTTCGCGCCGGGCGACTTCGACCGCAGGCCCGGTGTGGCGACCCCGACCGACGGACTGGCGCTGGCCGGTGACGGCATCCGGATCGACCTGCCCGTCGCACTGATGGAGCGGGCAGCCACCACCGGCTGGGCCGCGGCCAATCAACTACTGCAGGGCTTCGGCATCGCCGGGCATGCCCTGGTGACGGTGCCGACCGAAGGCCGGTCCCCCACGTTGAGCCGGCTGGTGGCCCGGGCGGAGCAGGCCGCGTCATGAGCCGGCTCACCGACCTGAAAGCCAAGTGGGACAAGGTTGTTCCGTTCGAGGTGCTGCCGAAGATCCCGTGGGCCCGACAGGAGCCCACCTACCGTGACGCGCAGTCGGCCGTCATCGACCGCGCCCTGGTCCGGGCGCAGACCAGGCCCACCGGCAACTGGTTCGCGTTCGCCGCCAGTGACGACATCGGCGGCAGGCCGCTGGGCACCTCGGTCGGTGGCGTGGAGATCGTGGCGTGGCGCGGTGCCGCCGGCGAGCTGCGCGTGGGTCCGGGCAGCTGTCCGCACCTGGGTGCCGAGCTCGCCACCGGCACCGTGGACTGCGGTGCGCTGGTGTGCCCCTGGCACGGCCTGCGGCTGGGCGGTGACCGCCGCGAATTCGGTTGGAAGCCCTACCCCGCTCACGACGACGGGGTGCTGGCCTGGGTCCGGCTGGACGCCGTCGGCGGTGAACAGCCCACCGATGCGCCGTTGATCCCGGCGCGGCCACCCGCGCCCTACCTGCACGCTGTCACCCGGCTCGAGGGGGTGTGCGAGCCGGCCGACATCATCGCCAACCGGCTCGACCCCTGGCACGGCGCGTGGTTCCACCCGTACTCGTTCACCCGGCTCGACGTGCTCAGCGCGCCGCCCGCCGAGGGTGAGGTCACCGAGCAGGCAGACCGCTTCCTGGTGGCGGTCACGTTCCGGATCGGCCGCCTCGGCGTCCCGGTGATCGCCGAGTTCACCGCGCCGGGCCCGCGCACCATCGTGATGCGCATCGTCGACGGCGAGGGCGCAGGCAGCGTCGTCGAAACCCACGCCACGCCGGTGGGTCCAGGGCCCGACGGCAGGCCACGCACCGCGGTGATCGAGGCCGTGGTCGCCCACTCCGACCGGCCCAATTTCGGCTACGGCGTGTACGCGGCTCCCCTGATCGCGCCGGTGATGCGGTACGCCGCGACCCGGCTCTGGCGCGACGACCTGGCCTACGCCGAGCGGCGCTACCTGGTGCGCAGCCGCTAGCCGACGGTGATCTCGGCCTTGTCCGGGTAGAACGCCACCCGGCCTGCGATCGCGGCCACTGCGGGGTAGGGATTCGGGTAGGTCCAGATCGCGTCTTCGACCACATCGTCGCCCGCGGCCACGGAGTAGTAGGCGGCCTCACCCTTGTACGGGCAGTACGTGCCGGTGTTGCTGTGCTGCAGTCGCTCGGCGACCACGTCGGACAGCGGGATGTACTGCACCGCGGGATAGGTCGACTCCTGCAGGGTCACCGCGTCGGTGGTGTCTGCGACCAGTTCGCCGTTGACCCGCACGGTCACCCGCGCTCCGGTCGGCGTGACGGTGATCGGATGCTCTGCGGTGGGGTGCAGGACGGGACGTTCGGTCATCGGAGTTCTCCTCACGCGTACGTTGTCCACTCTTCTCCTGCCAACCGCGCACCGCCACCGATTCTTCCGCAGCGGTCCGCCGAGTTCGGTCCGGCGGTTACCATCGCCCGATGACCGACTTGGGAGCGGCCTCCGCCGAGGCAACCGTGGACATCGCCGCCGATCCCGCGACCGTGTACCGGCTGATCACCGACCTGCCGACGCTCGCGGACCTGGCCGAGGAGACCACGGCGATGCAGTGGCAGAAGGGCGACGGGGCCCAGCCCGGAGCGGTGTTCAAAGGGCGCAACGAGAACGGCTCGAAGCGGTGGAGCACCACGTGCACGGTGACCGATGCCGACGCCGGCCGGGTGTTCGCCTTCGACGTCCGCAGCGCGATCCTCCCGGTGGCGCACTGGCGCTACGACATCGAGGCCGCGGGCACCGGATGCCGGGTGACGGAGCGGACGTGGGACCGCCGCGCGGGCTGGTTCAAGAAGGTGGCGGTGCTCGCGACCGGCGTCAGTGATCGCGACACGGCGAACTCCGAGCACATCAAGGTCACCCTGCAGCGGCTCAAGGCCAAGGCCGAAGCGGGCGCCCAGTAGTCGCAGCCTTCTCGGGCACGGGGCTATGCCGGTTCGGCGTCGTCGTCTCGGTGGGTGAGGTGGCGGCGGGGGTGGTGGTAGTGGTTGGTGCGGTATTGGCCGGTGTCGAGTGGTGGTGGGGGGATCCATTCGGTGCGGCCGTTTCTGCGGCGGGTGCTCCATTGGGTTTGTTCGATGAGGTTGTTGTCGGGTTGGCAGGCCAGGGCGAGTTCGTCGATGTCGGTATGTCCGCCGTCGGCCCAGTCGCGTGCGGCGTGGTGGGCCTGCGTCTGGTAGGCGGGGGCGGTGCAGCCGGGGCGGGTGCAACCCCGGTCGCGGGCGAACAACGCCAACCGTTGGGCGGTGGTGGCGCAGCGCCGGGCGCGGCCGAGGTAGAGGATTTCTTCGGTGTGGTCGTCGAACACCGCCAGGTAGTGCCGGGATCGGCCGGCCAGCCGAATCAGATCGCGCACGGGCAGTTTGGTACCACCCGCGGTGTGGGCGTACCCGGCACCGGATTCGAGGTCGCCGACGGTGGTGGTGGCCACGATGGTCGCCGGGAGCCCGTTGATTTGACCCAGCGCCCCGGATCCGACGACATCGCGTAGCGCGGTCTTCACTGCATCGTGCTGGCGCTGGTCGCGGGTGCGGGGGTCGCCGCCGAATGCTTCGGCGCTGTTCGCCTCGCCGGCACCGGGATCGGCGGGCAGGTTGGTGCCGGGGGCCGCCAGCTTGGCGAATACGACCTCGAACAGGGCGCGGGCTTCCGGATCGAGGTGCCCACTGATGGGGGTCATCCCGTCACGGCGCTGGCGACCCATCTTCAGACTGCGATTAGCTTGCTGGGTGTCGTGATCGGGTTCGGCACCGTCGGGATCGATCACCTCGACTAGGTAGTCGGCGGCGGCGCGGAGGTCTTCGGGGCACATTCCCGTCGCGAGGGCAGCGAGGTCGCGCTCGACATGATCGCGGGTGGCGGTGTCGATCCAGCCGGGCAGCTTCTTCAGGCAGCGCTGCACTTCTCGCACATGCTCGGTCCCAATGCGGCTCTCGGCCAGTGCAGCGGCAGTGTGCGCCAACTCCGCACCGAGGCGTTCGCCGTGCAGCGACCAACGTGGCCCGAGCTGGTCGGCATCGCCCAGTCGGGTGGCGATGTCGGCGGTATCGAGGTGCAACCGCTGGGCCAACACATCTTTGAGGCCGGTGCCGCCGAAATCCGCGGCGGTGAAGCGTTCAGCGAGGGTGGCCAGCACGGTGTGATCGAGCGCGGCTTCCTGGCGCAGTCCGAGCTGGCGGCGCTCATAGACCGCCACCAGCTCCGCGCCGGTCAACGTGTCCAGAGGCAGGGCGGCCAACCCGGCGCGGGCGTCGTCCCACGCCTGCAGCGCCGCGACCACGTCCGCCCTGTCCATACCTCGAACACTAGTTCGGCCCACCGACAGATACGCCGACTTTGTGACAGCCGAAACAGATGTGACACAGGGGATTTGATCGTCCGCGAGCGTGCGCAAAGTGCCGCCGAATGCGGCGTGTCGACGTGCAGACACGCACGCTCGCCGAAGGGACCGCTAGTGGGGGCGGCCGGCGATCCGGTCGGCGAGCGCCGCGATCGGTGAGGTGGTGGCCCGGCCGCGCGCCTCGTGGCGGTCGGCGAGCTGATAGGCGGTGTAGAGACCCCGCACGCCGAGCCAACGCAACGGTTCGGGCTCCCAGTCGCGCGCACGGTGCCCCACCCAGGGCAGCGCGGTGCGGTCGGTGTCGTGGCGGAGCACCAGATCGGCGAGCGTCCGCCCGGCGAGATTGGCGGCGGTGACCCCGTGCCCGACGTACCCGCCGGCCCAGCCCAGTCCGGTCGACCGGTCCAGGCCCACACCCGCCGACCAGTCCCGCGGCACCGCGAGCACCCCGCACCAGCCGTGCGCGATCGGCACGTCGCGAACCTGGGGCAGGATCGCGTGCAGCACCTCGGTCAGCCGGCCGATGGTGCGCGCCGGCACCCGGCCGTCGACGTCGGTGCGCGAGGCGTAGCGGTAGGGCACGCTGCGCCCGCCGATGGCGATCCGGTCGTCGACCGTGCGCTGGGCGTAGAAGAAGCCGTGCGCGGTGTCCCCCGCCGTCTCGCGGCCCTCCCAGCCGATCGCGTCCCAGATCCGCTCGGGAATCGGCTCGGTGGCGATCATCGAACTGTTCATCGGAAGCCACCGCCGCCGCAGCGTCGGCATCCTCGCGGTGAACCCCTCGGTGGCGCGCAGCACGGTGCCGGCCCGGACCGTGCCGTGCGCCGTGTCGGCCCGTCCCGCCGCCATGCCGGTGACCGTCGTCTGCTCGTAGATGTCGACGCCGAGGCGTTCGACGACGTCGGCCAGTCTGCGGGCGAGGCGCGCCGGCTGGATCCGTGCGCAGTGCGGTGTGTGGTAGGCCGAGATCATGTCGGCGAACCGGATCCGTTGCGCCGCTTCGTCTCCGGTCAGCAGCGCCACGTCGTCGTTGCCCCAGCGCAGCTCCTCGTCGAACGCCGCCGCGAGCCGTGCGGCCTGCGCCGGGTTGCGGGCGATCTCCAGGGTGCCGCCCTTGACGACGCCGGCGTCGATGCCCTCCCGGGCGGTGACGCCGATGACCTCGTCGACGGCGTCGTTGAGCGCCCGCTGCCAGGCCACCACGCGTTGCCTGCCGTACTGCTGGGCGAGCCTGGCGCGGTCACCGGGCACCAGGCCGGACAACCAGCCGCCGTTGCGGCCGGATGCGCCGAACCCGGCGAAGCGGGCCTCGAGCAGCGCGATGCGCAGCGACGGATCGGCGCGCTTGAGGTAGTAGGCGGTCCACAGCCCGGTGTATCCCGCGCCGACGATGCAGACGTCGGCGTCGCGGTCGCCGGACAGCCGCGGGCGGGGTGCGGGGAGTTCGGCGAACCAGTGCGACACCTCGCCGTTGCGCACCTGTCCGCGATCCGTCGCCACCGCCCGATCCTGTCAGACCCCGGGTGCACGCTGAGGGCAGGTACCACTGACGAAAGGACGCCGCCGATGTGCTGGCAGTGCGATCACCCCGAGGCCTCGCTCGCCGACTACCTCGACGTGCTGTACGACAAGGTCGTCGAGCACGGTTGGGCGGTTCAGTTCGTCGAGAGCGAACGTAATCCGTTCTCCTACACCGTGGGTCTGCACGAGTGCGGGCTCCCGGAACTGCTCGTCACCGGTGTGGACCCGCCCCGGGCACTGCAGGTGCTCAACACCGTCGCCGACTACTGCGTGTGTGAGGAACCCCCGGCCCCGGGCGACGAGATCGAACTGCCCGACGGGGTCCTGCTCGAGGTGGTCGAAGTGGCGCAGCCCGACGCCCACCTCGGCATGGCGATCAACCTCTACGGCGCTGATGTGCGGGCGCTTCAGCTGGTGTGGTCGGACCGGCGGGGGCGCTGGCCGTGGTCGGCCGACTTCAACCCCGGCGGCCGCAGGCAACCGGTACTGGGACCGCGCACTCAGAACGCGTAGCGGTGGAACTGCGCCATTGTGCGGAGCCCGGGCACCCGGTTCATCACCGTCGCCATCACCCGGTAGCCGGCACTCAGTGGCGAGAACGCGTCGGATTCGAACACCGGCACCCACGCCAGCAGCCGGGTTCCGGGCACGGCGTCGAGGATGTCGGCGGGCCTGTCGATCGCCCAGTGCAGTGTCGACCCCGAGCGACGCACCACGGTGTTGGTCCACTGCGACCGGATCCCCAGCCGGTTGAACGCGTCGAACTGCAGTTCACCCGAGGGGAAGTGGGCCACCAGCCGGCGCAGCAGCGCCACCCCGTCCGCCTCGGTCAGGTACATGGTCAGCCCCTCGCCCAGGATCAGGGTCGGCCGGTCCGCCGTGATCGAGGCGAGCCACGCCGGATCGGTGACCGACGCCGCGACCAGGTGGTAGTGCTCGGGCTGCGGATAGAACCGCTCGCGCAGCGCGATCACGTCGGGATAGTCGACGTCGTACCACTCGACGCCCGGCCCGGGCGCCAGCCGGAAGAAGCGGCTGTCCAGCCCGCAGCCGAGGTGCACCACCACCGAGTCGGGATGTACCGCGAGGAACTGCCCCGCCCAGGTGTCGAAGTGCTTGGAGCGCAACGCGACACTGGGCGCATTGCCCGGCGTCATCCCGGTCTTCGCCCAGTCGTAGTCGATCTGCGCGACGATGTCCGCGGCGAGGTGGTCGTGCAGGGCGGAGTCGGCGGCCCCGGCGTCGAGCGCCTTGGCGTACAGCGTCGCCAGCATGGTCTCCGGCGCACCGGTCAGGTCGACCCTCGTCTTGTCGGTCATGACGTCGACGGTAGCCCACCCGCGGGCGCGTCGTTCAGCCCGCGGATCCGGCTTTGCGCTTGGCTTTTCGCAGCTCCACCCAGAACCGCGCGGCCTCCCGGATCGACTCCTCGACCGGCCGGGGCTGCCAGCCGAGCTCGCGCACCGTCTTGCTGTGGTCGACGTCGGCCTCGGCCCGCATGAGCCGCAGCGAGCCCATGGACAGCCGCTCGTCGGTGCCGCGCAACCGGGCCTTCGCGCTGCCCATGGCGGCCATCGCGTAGGACAGCGCCAGTGGCACGGACTTCGTCGGCGGCGGGGTACCTGCCGCCTCGGCGGCGATGCGCACCACCTCGGCGTTGCTGATCATCTTCTCGGAGATCAGGTACCGCTCGCCCGGACGGCCCTTCTCCGCGGCCAGGATCATCGCGCGGGCGGCGTCGTCGACCCCGACCGCCTCCAGTTCGATACCGCCCATCACGAACGGCAGCTTCCCGAACGCGGCGCCCGCGATGATCGCACCGTGTGGGGTGCGGCCCCAGTCGCCCGCGCCGTAGGTCGTCGACACGCACATCGCCACGGCGGGCAGGCCCCGGCGGCGCGCGTAGTCCAGCACGAGCTCCTCGGCCTGCAGGCGGGACCGGACATAGGGCGTCAGGCGCTTGCGCTGTGCCTCGCCGATGACGTCGTCCTCGGTGGCGACGCGGCCCCGCTTCCTGCCCACGGTGACGTAGCTGCTGGTGAAGACGAAGCGCCGCAGCGGATGGGCGTCGTGCACCTGCGCGGCGACCTCGAGCACGTTGCGGGTGCCCTCGACGTTGGTGCGGAACAGCGGCGCCGGATCGCGCAGCCAGCCCCGGGTGTCGACCACGCAGTAGTAGACGTCCTGGCAACCCGTCATCGCCTCGCGCAGGACGTCGTCGCTCCAGATGTCGCCGACGAACCGCTCGACCTGCAGGTCGTCGATGCCGATGGTCTTGGCGCCGTCGCGCACCATCACGCGGACGTCCTGGCCCGCCGCGACCAGCCGGCGCGTCACGTGCGAGCCGAGGTAGCCGTTCGCGCCGATGACCAGCGCGCGGGTCACCGGGCGCCGCCGAACGTCGTCAGCCATGCGGCCGCCTCGTCGGGCAGGGTGCCCAGTTGCTGAGCCTTCCTGCACCATTTGGTGGCCGCCGACACGAACCGCAGCGGGTTGTAGATGTCCTCCTGGCGGCGCCACTTGCCGTCGCCGGCGTAGGTGACGATCGAGATGTTGGTGGCGCTGATGACGCTGCCGTCGCCGGGGTCGCGCATGGGGTTGTCGAGCTCGCAGATCACCCGGGCGGTCGACTCGTCGTAGACCGTCCACAGCGACGGGAACGACGTCATGTAGCTGCCGGGGAAGGCTTCCATCGTCTTCCATATCCAGTCGCGGACCTGCTCGCGGCCGCGCATGGTGCCGGCGGCGTGTTCGACGTAGACGATGTCCTCGCTGTACTGGTCGACCCACGGATCCCAGTTGCGGGTCTGCGCGGCGGCGTCGACGGTCTTCTCGAAGTCGGCGAAGGCGGCGACGAGTTCGTCGCGGCTGAAGGTGCTGCCCGTCACCACCAAACTAGAACACGTTCTACCCGGGTTGTCGAGGTCCGCCGCGGTCCGGGCCGCGCCGGGACTATCCGAACCATTCCCGAGGTTGTAGCTCGTGCCCCGAAGAGTAGAAAGGGACAGATGAGCAGGACTTATCACAAGAACCCGGCGGCGGTCGACGCATTGTCGCCGGAGCAGTACCAGGTGACGCAGCGCAACGGCACGGAGCGGCCGTTCACCGGTGAGTACTGGGACAACCACGAACCGGGTATCTACGTGGACGTGGTGTCCGGTGAGCCGTTGTTCGCCTCGACGGACAAGTTCGAGAGTGGCAGCGGGTGGCCGAGCTTCACCAAACCGCTGAGGAGCGAGAACGGCGCGTCGAATGTCCAAGAGAAGCGGGACTTCAGCCACCTGATGATCCGCACCGAGGTCCGGTCCGCGCACGGCGACAGCCACCTCGGGCACGTGTTCAACGACGGGCCGCGCGAGGCAGGCGGGTTGCGCTACTGCATCAACTCGGCTTCGCTGAGATTCGTCCATCTCGACGACCTCGAGGCCGAGGGATACGGCGAGTACCGGCAGCTCTTCACACAGGAGGCACAGGCATGAGCACCACCGAGAAGGCGATCCTGGCCGGCGGCTGTTTCTGGGGCATGCAGGATCTGATCCGCAAGCAGCCCGGGGTGGTCTCGACCCGCGTCGGCTACACCGGCGGGCAGAACGCCAACGCGACCTACCGCAACCATCCCGGCCACGCCGAGGCGATCGAGATCGTCTACGACCCGGCGAAGACCGACTACCGGGCAGTGCTGGAGTACTTCTTCCAGATCCACGACCCCACCACGAAGAACCGGCAGGGCAACGACGTCGGCACCAGCTACCGGTCGGCGATCTTCTACGTCGACGACGAGCAGAAGCGCGTCGCACTCGACACGATCGCCGACGTCGACGCCTCAGGGCTGTGGCCCGGCAAGGTGGTCACCGAGGTGACGCCCGCCAGTGATTTCTGGGAGGCCGAGCCCGAGCACCAGGACTACCTGGAGCGGCTGCCGTGGGGCTACACGTGCCACTTCCCGCGGCCGGACTGGAAGCTGCCCAAGCGGGCCGACGCGACGACGTAGTCAGGACCCCAGGGGTGTCGGCCGGTGGCGCATGACCACCCGGCCGCCATCCTTCGGGGTGAACGCCACCCCGCGGGAGTGCACCTTCTCGTCGCGCGCAGCCGTGGTGTCGACGACGAAGTGCCGCAACACCGTTCGTAGGACGACGTCCATCTCCATGTTGGCGAAGGCGGCGCCCACGCATCGGCGGGTGCCGCCGCCGAACGGCGCCCAGGCGAACATGTTGGGCCGCTTGCCGACGAACCGCGTGGGGTCGAACCGCTGCGGGTCCGGGAACTCCTCGGTGTTGGCGTGCAACTGGTTGATGCTCACCAGCACCGAGTAGCCGCGCGGGATCCGCCACTGGCCGATCTGCACCATCGGCGCCCAGACATGCCGTCCGCAGAAGTCGATCACGGTGCGCGACCGCTGCACCTCGAGGATGGTGGCCTGGCGGTACTCGTTGCCGTCGGTCTGCGCCTCGGCCTCCAGTTCGGCGAGCACCGCGGGATGACGGCTGATCCGCTCGAACGCCCACGCCAGGGTCGACGCGGTGGTCTCGTGCCCGGCGGCGAGCAGGGTGAGCAGCTCGTCGCCGATCTCACTCGGCGTCATCGTCGAACCGTCTTCATACGCGCTGCGCAGGAACAGCGACAGCACGTCGGTGCGCTCGTCGAAGTGCTCGTCGGCCCTGGCCTGTGCGATCAGGGTGTCGATCACCGACTCGTAGGTTCGCCGGTAGTCGTGCAGGCGTCGCCACGGGCTCAGCGGCCCGAGGTCGCGGGCCGGCTCGGGGAAGACGACGAGGCGCGAGCCCAGCGTCACCCACGGCGGGATCACCTCGCGGAGCCGGTCGAGTTCGGCGCCGTCGGCCCCGAAGATGGCGCGCAGGATGATGTTGAGCGTGATCCGCATCATCGGTTCCAGCGTCTCGAACGGCCGGCCGTCGGGCCACGACGCCATCTCGCGGCGCGTCTCCTCCTCGACGATCGCCTCGTAGTTCTTCATCGCCTTGCCGTGGAACGGCGGGGTGAGCAGCTTGCGTCGCGTGCGGTGGTCGTCGCCGTCGAGTGCGAACACCGATCCGGGGCCGAAGATCCGACTGAGGTTCGGCTGGACGTTGCCGAGTTCGTCGGGACTGGTGGTGAAGACCTGCTTGGCCAGCGCCGGATCGGTGAGGATCACCGTCTTGCCGAACATCGGGATGTTGGTGACGTACGCGGCTCCGTGCCGTCGTGTCAGGCGGTCGATCAGCTGACGCCGGGCGAGCACGTACACCACGCCCTGGAGCAGCTTGGGAACACGCACCGTGGGCGGCAGATTCGCACCCTGAGACGCCGAGACGGGGTGTTCGGTGGTGGTCGCTTCGCTCATTCAGGACTCCAGACCCCGGTTGGTACTGCGATGTACCGTGGATGTGTGGAGTACGGTACCGGTTGGTACCAGCACGCGCAAGAGCAGCGGGAGGGACATGACGACCTCAGTCGACGACGAGGCCCGCGCCGGGGCCACCGACTCCTTCCGCGGCCGGTTGCTCGACGGGCTGGCCGCCTCGGTCGCCGAACGCGGCTACCGCGACACCACGGTGTCGGACATCGTGCGGCACGCGCGCACGTCCAAGCGGACGTTCTACGGCCTGTTCGGCACCAAAGAGGACTGCTTCATCGAACTCCTGCGCGCCAACAACGAGGCGCTGGTCAACCGGATCCGGGCCGCTGTCGACCCCGAGGCGGCCTGGCAGGAGCAGATCCGGCAGGCCGTGGACGCCTACGTCGCCCACATCGAGTCGCGGCCGGCGGTCACACTGAGCTGGATCCGCGAACTGCCCGGGCTCGGGGTGGTCGCCGCGCCGCTGCACCGGCTGGCCATGGAGCACCTGACCGACATGCTCGTCGACCTGAGCAGCAGCCCCGGGTTCCAGCGCGCGGGCCTTCCCGTGGTGCCGAGGCCGCTGGCGGTCATCCTGCTCGGCGGCCTGCGTGAGCTGACGGCCGTGCTGGTGGAAGACGGCGGTGACGTCCGGGCGATCGTCGATCCGGCGGTCGCGGCCTCGACGGCGATCCTCGGCCCGCAGGCGCCTTAACCCAGGATGAGCCGTGCCGACTTGGTGAGCCGTTCGGTCATGTCGGCGTAGGACGAATACCCCATCCCGGCCCACACCAGTGCGCCGACGTAGAGCAACTCGAGAGACTCGATGACGTCGTAGTCGGTGTCCGGCCCGAGCGCGGTGACGAGCCGGTCGCGGACGTCGCGCCCGATGCGCTGACGCAGCACCTCGACGTCGGGGTCGCGGCCGAGCAGCGCATTGGTGACCGCCCCGGCGAATTCGGGTTCGTCGGCCACCAGCAGCGCGATGTGCTGCAGCACCTCGATCACCCGTGCGGCGGGTTCCGGCGAACCGTGATCAGCGGCCGGAGACGCGGCGAGGCGGCGCCAGAACACCTCGGCGACAAGGTGTTCCTTGGATGAGAAGTAGGTGTAGGCGGTGGCCGCGCCGACCCCGGCCTCGGCGGCCACTCGGCGTACGGTCAGGCCCGCGAATCCGTCCCTGCCGAGGATGTCCACCGCCGCGCGGCCGAGCCGGTCGACGGTGTCGGCCTGTTTGGCGGTCAATCGGCGCCGAGTCGACTCCAAAGCCGGATCGGACACATGTCCGGACGCTACTACAACCCCGGAGGGCCAGCAACGGCCGAGCCGCCCACTCCGCGTGGGCCGCGCCTGGCCGACGGCTAAGTTGAGACCATGAGGACCACCGAATCCGTCACCGGGACCGCCCTGCCGCCGCGGGCCGCGCAGCTTTTCGCCCTCGCCGAGAACGTCACCGGCTTCATGCCTGCCGACGAGGGCCGGGCGCTCTACGACGCGGCGGTGCGGTACCTGCCCGGCGGCGTCGGCGTCGAGATCGGCACGTACTGCGGCAAGTCGACGGTGATGCTCGGCGCCGCAGCGCAGGAAGCCGGCGCCGTCGTCTACACCATCGATCACCACCACGGCTCCGAGGAGCACCAGGCGGGCTGGGAGTACCACGACAGCGGCATGGTCGACCCGGTCACCGGACTGTTCGACACGCTGCCCACGCTGCGCCACACACTGGACGCGGCCGGGCTGGACGAGCACGTGGTCGCGATCGTCGGCAAGTCCACCGTGGTGGCCACCGGCTGGCGAACACCGTTGCGGCTGTTGTTCATCGACGGCGGCCACACCGAGGAGGCCGCGCAGCGCGACTTCGACGGCTGGGCCCGCTGGGTCGACGTCGGCGGCGGGTTGATCATCCACGACGTGTTCCCCGATCCCCGCGACGGCGGCCAGGCGCCGTTCCACATCTACCGCCGCGCCCTCGACACCGGCGACTTCACCGAAGTGTCGGCGATGGGATCCATGCGGGTGCTGGAAAGGACCGGCGGGCAGCCGGGTTCGCTCTGACCGAGGCGCCGTCAGCGCCGGGTGTCGGCGCAGGCGCAGTCGAATTCGTCCTCGAGGCCACGCGGCAGATCGGCGGCCCGGAAGATGCCTGAGCCGGGTGTGGTGCGCGACAACGCATCCGCGGCCAGGATCACCGCGCCACCGGTCCACGTGGTGCGCTCCTCCGGCCAGCGCTTGCCGTCGGCGAACACCAGTCCGGTCCAGTACGAGCCGTCGCGTTCCCGCAGATGATGCATGGCCGCGAACTGCTCGTGCGCGCGTCGCGCATCCCCGATGGCGTCCAGTGCCATCACCAGTTCGCAGGTCTCGGCACCGGTGACCCACGGCCGGTCGTCGACGCAGCGGATGCCCAGGCCGGGCACCACGAAGTCGTCCCAGCGGTCGTCGATGCGTTCCAGGGCCGCGGGCCCGCGCAGCGAGCCGCACATCACCGGGTAGTACCACTCCATCGAGTGGCGGTCCTTGGGGACGAATGATCCCGGGTGCGCGACGATCGCGTGGCCGAGCCGGCCCACCGCGACCTCCCACTCCGGTTGCGGGTCGTCGAAGTAGTCGGCCAGCGCCAGCGCGCACCGAAGACTGTGGTGGATGCTGGCGCATCCGGTCAGCAGCGCCTCATCGACGGGTCCGGCTTTGCTTCGCGCCCAGGCGATCTCGCCGTTGGGCCGCTGCAGGTCGAGCACGAAGTCGACGGCCTTGGAGACCACCGGCCACATCCGCTCGGCGAACCGCCGGTCACGGGTGATCAGCAGGTGGTGCCACACCCCGGTGGCGACATACGCGCAGAAGTTGCTGTCGCTGTTGAAATCCTCGACCACGCCGTTGCGGAACTGGATCGGCCACGATCCGTCGGGACGCTGCTTGTCGCGGCACCACTCGAACGCGGCACGGGCGGGTTCGATCAACCCCGCGGCGGTCAGCGCCATCGCCGACTCGACGTGGTCCCACGGGTCGGTGTGACCGCCGTCGAACCACGGGATGGCGCCGGAACTCTCCTGCGTCGCCGCGATCGACTGTGCGGTCTGCAGACACTGCTGCGGGGTGAAGACACCGGGCACACCGGGGATCTCAGGCCGACGCAACATGCACCGGCTTCTCAAAGTAGAGAGCGACGCTCTTGCCGACCAGCGGGTTGAGCACTTCCTCGGCGCGCCGGGTGATCCACGGCTGGTCGACCATGTCCCACACCAGTAGCTTGTGGTAGGCCGCCACCGCGGGATGGTCGTTCTTCGACGTTCCCACAGCGCATTTCAGCCACCAGAACGGCGAGTGCAGCGCATGGGCGTGATGGTGGAAGGTGAACCGCAGGCCGTGCGACAGCACCTTGTTGCGCAACGCGTCGGCGCGGTAGATCCGGACGTGGCCGCCCTCATTCGCGTGGTACTCGTCCGACAGCAGCCAGCAGATCCGCTCCGGCAGCCACCGCGGCACCGTGATCGCCAGTGAGCCACCGGGTTTGAGCACCCGCACCAGTTCGGCGATTGCCCGGTCGTCGGCGGGCACGTGCTCGAGGATCTCCGAGGCGATGACGACGTCGAACGTGCCGTCGGCGTAGGGCAGGTCCAGCGCGTCACCCTTGACCGCCTCGGCGCGGGCACCCTCGGGAACCTCGCCCTGCTCCTTCATCGCCTGCATGATCTCGTCGACGGCGTTGAGGTCCTCGGTGTTCTGGTCGAACGCGATGACATCGGCGCCGCGCCGGTAGGCCTCGAACGAATGCCTGCCCGCACCGCAGCCCACGTCGATCACCGACGTGCCGGGGCCGACACCGAGCCTGCCGAAGTCGACGGTCAGCATATCGCCCGCTTGTACACCGAGACAGTCTGCGCGGCAACGGATTCCCAGCTGAACACCTCGAGGGCCCGGCGCCTGCCTGCCGCGCCGAGGCGGTGCCGCTCCAGTGGGGAGTCGAGCAGCTGACCCAGCACCGCGGTCAACTCGTCGACGTCTGCCGGCCGCACCAGGCGGGCGCACTCACCGTCGGGTCCGACCACCTCGGGCAGCGCGCCCGCCCGGCTGGCCACGATCGGGGTCCCGCTGGCCATCGCCTCGACGGCGGGCAGCGAGAAGCCCTCGTAGAGCGACGGGATGCAGGCCACCTCCGCCGAGGCCAGCAGCTCGGCCAGCTCGGAGTCGGACAGCCCGCTCGAGGTGTTGACGATGTCACTGATGCCCAGCTCGGCGATCAGCTTCTCGGTGGGCCCGTTGGGCTCGAGCTTGCTCACCAGCTGCACGTCGAGATTGCGCTCGACCCGCAGCCGCGCCACCGCGTGCAGCAGGTGGCTGATGCCCTTGAGCGGCACATCGGCACTGGCGATCGCGATGATCCGACCGCTCACCCGGTTGGCGGCGGGGGTGAAGAGTTCGGTGTCCACGCCCAGCGGCACCACGTGCAGCTGGCCGGGCGCCACGCCGAAGTCGTCGGCGATGTCGGTGGCCGACGACGACGACACCGTGAGCAGTTCGGGGATCTGGCGGGCCACCTGCTTCTGCATCTCGGCGAAGCCGTACCAGCGGCGCACCAGCGGCTTGCGCCACCAGCGCGCGGCGGCGACGTCGAGCACCTTGTCGCGGGTGATCGGGTGATGCACGGTGGCGACCACCGGCAGGCCCGACGCAGCGATGTCGAGCAGGCCGGTGCCGAGGCTCTGGTTGTCGTGCACGACGTCGAACTCGTCGCGCCTGCCGGCCAGCAGCCGGGCCACCCGCATCGTGAAGGTGCGCGGCTCCGGGAAGCCCGCGGTCCAGGTCGCCAGCAGCTCGTGCAGGTCGATGCGGTCGCGGATCTCGCTGGGACGCGGCACCCGGAACGGGTCGGGCTCGCGGTAGAGGTCGAGGCTGGGCACCTTCGTCAGGCGCACCCGCGGGTCGAGCCCCTCGGGGTACGGCTGGCCGGAGAACACCTCGACGTCGTGGCCGAGTTCGACCAGGCCACGGCTGAGGTGGCGGACGTAGACTCCCTGCCCGCCGCAGTGGGTCTTGCTGCGGTAGGACAGCAACGCGATCCGCATACCTAGATGATTCCGAAGACGACGGGCGACGTCGCGATGAGCTCGTCGAATCGTGTCACGCGATGACTCCGCACCCTCTGGACATGTGTCCAGACTATAGTTTGACGTGCTAGTCGACGCAACGCGGCGGCTCACCGCCTGACTATCACGGTGCCGCGGCCGATGTCCGGACCAGCCGATCTACCAGCCGGCGAGCGGGCCCCCGCGGATGATGCGGGCCAGCTCCTCGCGTGAGCTGGCGCCGACCCGCTGACAGGCCCGGTAGATGTGGCCCTCGACGCTGCGGACCGACATCACCAGCCGTTCGGCGATCTCCCGGTTGGACAGCTCGGCACACACCAGTTCGACGATCTCGCGCTGCCGCTGTGTCAGCGGTTGGCCTGCGGGATTGCGCAGCGCCGGGGTGCACAGGCCGCCGCAGTCGTCGGCGATCTGCTGCGCCAGCGTCGCGGCGTACTTGCCGCGCCTGCTCTGCCCACTGCGGGTGTACGCGACCGCCGCCTGGGCCGCCGTGTCGGCGGCGGCAGCCCGGTCGCCACTGGCCTGGTAATCCATCGACGCGTCGAGCAGGCCGGGTCCGTCGTCGGCCTCGAGCGCCTGCGCGTGCCGGGCCACCGCATCGGCCAGCGGCAGCCGCAGCGAGTCGGCGAGCTCGCGGGCCCGCGCCGTCATCGACGTGTCTCCCCACAGCACGATCGCCTGCACGCAGGCCAGCTCATGGGTGGGCTGGCCGCGGTCACGGGCGTCCCCCGCGGCGGCGCGGGCCACCTTGACGGCCTCGGTGAGTTCACCGCCTGCGGCCAGGGTCCATCCGGTGGCCAGCGAGAGGTTGGTCTGCATGTACACGTAGTCGTCGGGCACGCACCGGCGCGCCTCCTCGAGCGCATGCCGCGCGGCGTCGGCCTCGCCGAGTTTGGCGTGCGCCTCGGCGAGCCCGAAGCAGCTGGCCGCCCGCAGCCCACTGGTGACGCCGTGCTGCTCGGCCCCGGCGAGCGCCTCGTGCAGCAGCTTGGCGGCGTCGCGGATGGCGCCGCGCGCCAGCATCGCGTGCGCCCGCAGCGAGGCCAGGTTGGCATGCGCCAGGCCCGGGACATCCCGGGCGGACTCGGTGAGTTCGTCGGCCCACCGCACACATTCGTCGATGCGGCCGTTGAGACGGCAGGCCCGGCCGTGCACCCCGCCGAACCAGAACCGCATCTGCGACGACTCGAACGACGTGACCGCCCGCTCGATGGCGCGCCCGGCGAGCTCCTCGATCTGATCGGCCCGGCCCAGCGCGCCGAGCGCCATCATCAGCGCGATGGACGCCAGCATCGCGTGCAGATCGGTCAGCGAGCCGGATTCCAGTGCCGCGTTCGCCTTCTCCTCGGCGGCGACGCACCGGCCGAGCACCGCGTCGACCCCCGCCTCGATGGCCAGCCGGGCCGCCAGTTCGGCATCGGTCTCCGGCCCCGTGGCCAGCGCCTCGAGGATCGCCACCGCGTCGCGCGGCCGGCCGAGCAGCCAGGTCAGGTTCGCGGCCCGCAGCGTCGCCCAGTGGTGACTGTCGGCGCGGTCGCCGGTGCCGATGTCCGACAGCACCTCCTCGGCTCGGTCGCCGCAGCCGAGCAGGATCATCGTCATCGCCCGCAGCGGGGCGGCCTCGGGCGCACCGGCTTCGGCTGCGGCGGTGGCGAACCGGTCGGCCGCGTCCGGGTCGAGCAGCGCCAGCTCGTGGCGGGCGGCCTGCAGGTAGAGCTGCGGGTCGGGCGGCAGGTCGGACTCCAGGGTGAGCAGCGCGCGCCGGACCGTCGCCTGCATGTCACCGTCGGGCTGTTCGCCCAACTTGCGGGCCAGCTTCCCGCGCAGGCTGGACAGGTACATCTCGCCGGCGGCCGCCCGGCGCAGTTCGCCGTAGAGCGGGTGCGCCAGCCGGGCGGTCAGCCCCGCCGGGGTCCGCTCGACGTTGACCAGCCGCATCTGCTCGGCCGTCTCCAGGTCGGCGCGCTGCGCCAGCTCGCACAGCACGTCGACGCGCAGCGGCTCACACTGCGAGAGCAGGTCGACGACGAGTGCCGGCCCCGGAGTGAGCCTGCCGAGCTGGCGGCCGACCATGTCGGTGATGCCCTGGGAGACGGCGACGTCGCCGTCCCACATCCACACCCCGGCCACCTGGCGGATGCGGCCCGCCGCCACCTGATCCTTGAGCAGCTGCAGCAGGTACAGCGCGTTCCCGCCGGTGAGCTTCCAGAACCGCCGCGCAGTGCGGCTGTCGACCGGCCCCTCCAGGGTCTTCTCGATGAGCGTGCTGGTCGCCTCGGCCGACAGCGGCTCGAGGTCGAGCCGCGCCAGCAGCCCGTCCTTCCACAGTGCGGTCACCGCGTCCGGCTCGTCGGCTCCGGCGCGCACCGTCACCACCAACCGCACGCCGGCCGACTGCGCGAGCTGGTGCACGACATGGGCGGACAGCCCGTCGAGCAGGTGGGCATCGTCGACGCCGACGAGCACCCGGCCGTGGCGATGTTGTGGCACAAACGAATTGATGAGGCGGCGCACACTGGTCAGGGCCTCCGACATGGCCGGGCTGATCGTCGCGCTGAACGCGCCGAGCGGCAGCGGCCGCGCCGACTCGGTGCCGACCACCCAGGTCACCCGGTCGTTCGCAGTTGCGCTGCGCGTCAACACTTCCCGCGCCAGCCTGGTCTTCCCCACGCCGGCGGCGCCGACGATCACCACGCCGGCGTAGCCGCCTCCCCCGCCCAGGGCACGGCGAATGAGCGCCAGCTCATTCTCCCGCCCCATCAGCGAATTCCCGCTGATCACAGGCTGAATATAGCCCTCGTCAATATCGGTGGGCGGGGATTCGGCAGGTTGAACAGTGATGCGGCGCACACCGCCGCACGACCGCCGCGGGACGCCTGGCGCCGGTCTACGCCGGCGGGAAGCCGCCCGTGGCAACGGGTCCCCACCGCACCGGCGTGACCCTGATCAGGCACTTGCCCTGCGCGACCATCGCCTGGCGATACTCCGCCCAGTCGGAATGCTCGCCGGCGACGGCCCGGAAGTACTCCACCAGCGGCTCGACCGCGTCGGGCAGCAGGATCACCTCGGCATCGCCGTCGACCTGGACATAGGGGCCGTTGAAGTCGTCCGACAGCACGGTGACGCTGGCGCGCGGGGTGCGTCCGATGTTGCGCGACTTCGCCCGCTGCGGGTAGCTGGCGATCACCAGGCGGCCGTCGTCGTCGACACCGCCGGTGACCGGCGAGCTCTGCAGCCCGCCGTCGGCACGGAACGTGGTGAGCACCATGCGGTGCCGCGGCCGGACGAAGTCGAGCAGGCCGGGCAGGTCGACGGTGTCGGCGGTGGCGATCTTCGGAGCCATGTGACCGACATTAGCGACGGCATGTCGGTGGCGGCGGCTAGCGTATCGAACATGAGTTCGAATGATGCGTTGACCACGCTCTGGGACAGGCTCGATGCCGCTGACCGGTCGCTGGCGGCGCTGCCTCTGTCGGAGATGACCCCGCGAGAATTGGAGGAGGTGTTACGCAGGCTCGACCGGTCGATCGCCCTGGCCGACGAGCTGCAGCAGCGGCTGCTCGGCCGGTTGATCGCCACCGGCAATCCGGTCCGGATGGGCGGCGCCACCTGGGCGGAGGTGCTGGCGCGACGGCTGCGGATCTCGCCCAGCGAGGCGCAGCGCCGCGTCGCCAGGGCCGTGCACGCGGCATGACTCAGCGCGCGTCGGGCTTGCGCTTGAGGGTCCAGGCCGGGACCCAGTGGGTGACGGGCCTTCGCCGCGGTCCATAGGCGACGTCGTAGGTGACCAGGCCCCACCAGTAGCCCTGCTCGCACATGCCCCAGCACGTCAGCCGGCCTTCGACGACCGAGTGCATCTGCAGGCCCGCGGGCTGGTACCCGCCGATGCGGTGCGGCTCGCGCGGGAACACCGCCGCCAGGTCGACCAGGACCGTGACCGGCGGTTCGACCGCCCGGAAGGCGTGTTGGGTCGGCTGCCCGTTGTAGCCGATCGACTTCAGCTCGCCCACCGTTCGATCATACGTTCGAACGATCGACGAAGTCACTGACGGGATGGAACCACCACGGCGTACGGCCGCGGGAAGCCGAGGCCCGTCAGGCGTGCGCCGCGGATCGCCGACATCGGCACCGGTACGACGGCGCCCGAAGACGGTTCGTAGCACCGCAGCACGTCGTCACCGTCATGGTCACCATCACGCGCGAGGGCGTCGGGGCCGCGGTCGACGAGCAGCACCCAGTGCCGGGGCAACCAATTGCCGATCAGCATCGCCACCGGATATGTCCGGTCGAGGGCGGCCACCACGTCGGCGAGGCGGTCGCGCCTGCCGTGGCACAGCCGCCAGCGGTACCGGACACCGAGGGCCGCGGCCTGTGTGGTGAGCGCGCGGGCCATCCCGGCGGGAGTGGTTCCGAGCCGGCGCGGCCAGATGCGGTTCACCTCGGCGTGGATGCGGCCCTGCTCACCGGCGAACCACGCTCGGCCGGGCGCGGTGACGGCATGTGCGGAGGGATCGAGCAGGGCTGCGCGGTAGGCCGGATTCATCAGGGCGCCCGCGACGACGGCGACGGCCGGACCGCATGTCAGGCCGTCGCGCTGACGAAGACCCAGCGCCGGCAGTTCCATCGCGCCTCCAGTGTGCGGCGTCACCGGTGCGTCGGCCATCGAGCGATCACTTCCTGCCACCGGTCAACCAATTACTGCCAGTGGAATTAAACCCCTGACCTGCGAGTTTAAGCAGTCAGAACACAACGAGAAGCACCCAAGAAAGAAGCAAGACCATGAACAAGTTCGGATTCGCCACCCTCGCCGCCAGCGCCTTCGCCGCCGCCTTCGTCGGCCTCGCCGGCCCCGCCGCCGCCGCACCCACCGGCCCCGGCAACGCCGAACAAGCCATCGAAGAACTGCGCTCGCAGGGCTACCGCGTTCAGGTCAACCGCCTCAACGACGTACCACTGGACCAGGCCCGCGTCGTGTCGGTCAGCCCCAACGCCAGCATCCGCCCCGACGCCATCCGCTCCAACGACAAGGACAACTCCACCTTCAGCCCGACCGTCACCATCAGCGTCAAGTAACACCCGACCCCACACGACGACGGCCCGCGGAAAACCCGGGGGCCGTCGTCGTTGCGGGTCGCGCTAGGGCACGAGGGCGACGACGCGAGAGGTCTCGCACTGCGCGACGACGGCGCCGGCGACGACCTGCAGGTCGCGCATGGTCTCATCGCGCGGGCACGGCGACGGGGTGCGCAGCGGCTGCTCACCTGGACGGGCCGGGTCGATGAGGAACAGCGGCGCATCGCGCTTCTGCGCCGCGATCAGAAGTCTGTCGCCGAGCCAGGCCGTGTTCGGCCTCATGTAGTTGTCCGGGACGGGAATCGCATCGAGTGGCACCGGTGCCGACTGGTGACTGCGGTAATCGCGCATCATCCAGGCGCCGCCACTGTGGACGAGCAGAAAGCCATCGTGGGCTTCGGAAACTACTTCGGCACCTGACATCTCGTCGACGACCTTCCCGCTCGGGTCGATCACGATGGTCTTCTCCGTCGACGACCCGCGATCGTCCCGCTCGGTGAACGACGACGCGTAGACGTCGGTGCCCGCCCTCGGCGCGTATTCACCGGGCACATCGGTGAAGGCGCCGGTGTGCGCGTCGATGAGCGTCGGCTTCGAGCAGTCGTAGGCGAACTGGCCCGGGGTGCCGGGCGAGAGAGTGGGATTGCTGCACGAGATGGACTGGCTCCAACGCTCACGTCCGGTGGCGGGGTCCAGAGAGTGGAAGCGGGTGCGGCTATCGGATCCGCTCACGGGTGCGTTGGCGGTGAAGACGGCCATGCCGAGTGCGTCGACCGATCCGGTCGCCGCGGTCACGTCCCCGCCGCTGCTGTACTCGCGACGCCACAGCACCTCGCCGGTGCCGCCGTCGAACGCGATGATCCCGTGATAGAGGAAGACGACGACGATCCCCGTCCGGTCGTCCCGATCGCGGCGCACCACCAGGAGTCGTCCACTGGTTCCATAACCGGTGGCGTGCCAGCGCTTCGCGCCGGTCGCACCGTCGTAGGCGGTGATCTCTCTACGGGTGTCCACGACGAAACCGTTGCCGACGCCGTAGACCTCGGGGAGGTTCTCTCCGTCGTCGAGCGGGATCTCGTAGCGGACGGGGCCGACCGCGTTCGGAGCCTCGGTGGGCGGAGTGGGCGTCGCAATGAGATCTGGACCCCACACGCCGCTGCGGTGGTCCGCAACGCTCTGGTAGCTCAGGACGGGAACGACGACCACCACGACGAGGGCGACGCACCACGCGGCTCTGCCACTGACCGGGCCGGCGACGGCCGTCGAGGCGAGGGCGGAGACCGTCGCCACGACGGCACACAGCACAGCGACGACCGCGAGGATGCTCGCGCCCGTGCTGTCCACGAAGGGCAGCGCATCCCGGGCCCCGAACACTCCGAACGCCATCCAGAGCGCCCAGGCGCAGAGTGCCGCGGCGACGAAGCCTGCGACCTTCATCAGGCCGGTCGCGAGTGAGTCCCTGCCGATCAGTCGCGGCACTGCGGCGATGAACGCCCATCCCCCGGCGACCGCGGCGATGATGCCCATGGTGCTGAGCGAATGCGTCGTGACGTCGCCCGACGACCGGATGATCCACATGACCCCCAGACCGGCGACCGCCAGCGCCGCCGCCGAGACCGCAAGGCCGACAGCGACGCCGAGCGCGCGGGGACGCCACCGCGCGCCCGCCGGGAAGTCCTTGCCCACGCATCGATCGTAGGGGCGACGCGTGAGCGTCGATGACACCGAAATCGGGCGTCGACCGATCACTTCCTGCCACCGGTCGGCCAATCCCTGCCAACGGAAATCAAACGCTTGACCTGCTGGTTTGAACTGTCAGACCACAACGAGAAACACCTAAGAAAGAAGCAAGACCATGAACAAGTTCGGATTCGCCACCCTCGCCGCCAGCGCCTTCGCCGCCGCCTTCGTCGGCCTCGCCGGCCCCGCCGCCGCCGCACCCACCGGCCCCGGCAACGCCGAACAAGCCATCGAAGAACTCCGCTCGCAGGGCTACCGCGTTCAGGTCAACCGCCTCAACGACGTCGCCCTCGACGAAGCCCGCGTCGTCTCGGTCAGCCCCAACGCCAGCATCCGCCCCAACGCGATCCGCTCCAACGACAAGAACAACAACAACTTCAGCCCGACGGTCACCATCGACGTCAAGTAACACCCCCCGACGACGGCCCCCGGAGCAATCCGGGGGCCGTCGTCGTTGCGGGTCGCGTGGTCCGAGGTTTCGCGGCGACGCTGCGCGGCTAATCCGTCGCTTGATGACCTTCGACCTGACGCCCACCATCGCGCAGCACGACCTCGCGCGGCGCGCCCACGAGTTCGCTGAGCAGTGCATCCGTCCTGTGGCGCAGGAGTACGACAAGCGCCAGGAGTTCCCGTGGCCGGTGCTGGAGGAGGCTGCGCAGCGCGGCTTCTACAGCCCGCTGTTCTATCGCGACCTGATCGGCGACCCCACCGGGCTGTCGCTGCCGATGTTCATGGAGGAGCTGTTCTGGGGCTGCGCCGGCATCGGGCTGGCCGTGGTGATGCCCGCACTGGCGCTCTCGGCGATCGGGCAGGCCGCATCGCCGGAGCAGATGCTGCAGTGGGCGCCCGAATGTTTCGGCACTCCGGGTGATCTCAAGCTCGCCGCGCTGGCCATCTCGGAACCCGAGGGTGGCAGCGACGTCCGCAACCTGCGCACCACGGCGCGTCGCGACGGCGGCGACTGGATCATCGACGGTCACAAGATGTGGATCGGCAACGGCGGCATCGCCAACGTCCACGTGGTCAACGCCGTGGTCGACCAGGAACTGGGCCACCGCGGGCAGGCGATGTTCATCGTCCCCGGCGGCACACCCGGACTGGAACTGGTGCGCAAGCTCGACAAGCTGGGCTGCCGGGCGTCGCACACCGCCGAGCTGAAGTTCGACGGCGTGCGCGTGCCCGGCGAGAACCTGCTCGGCGGGAACGAGAAACTCGAGCACAAACTGGAGAAGGCGCGCGAGGCCGTCGAGGGCGCCCGCCGGTCCGGCTCGGCGTCGCTGGGCACCTTCGAGCAGACCCGGCCGATGGTGGCCGCGCAGGCGCTCGGAATCGCCCGTGCCGCACTGGAATACATGACCGAGTACGCCAACCGGCGGGAGGCCTTCGGCGCGCCCATCATCGACAACCAAGGCATCTCGTTCCCGATCGCGGACATCGCGACCCAGATCGACGCGGCGCGGCTGCTCACGTGGCGGGCGTCGTGGATGGCCGCTACCGGTGTGCCGTTCGACCGCGGCGAGGGCTCGATGTCCAAGCTCGCCGCCAGCGAGGTGGCAGTCAAGGCCACCGAGCGCGCCATCCAGACCATGGGTGGGTGGGGCTACATCACCGACCACCCGGTGGAGAAGTGGTACCGCGACGCCAAGCTGTACACCATTTTCGAGGGCACCAGCGAGATTCAGCGGATGGTCATCGGCCGTGCGCTCGGCGCCGCCGACGGTGCGCCACCCCTGCACGTCGACCTCGAACCGACCGGCGGGCCGCTGAACCGGTGGTTCGGCCGCGGCACGCCGTTGCGCGGCCGCGCCGCCGACGCGGCCCTCGGCGCGAAGGACCGCGTCCCCGACCCGGTGATGCGGCTGGCCATGAAGGTGCTCCAGCCGCCGCGGAAGTAGCTGCACTTCATGGCGATTCGGATGCTGGACGCTATCGGCGGCAACATCGGGGCGCTGCGCTTCGAGCCGACCGAGAAGCGGGTGCGGGTGTCGCTCGGCGGTGAGCCCGTCGCCGACACCTCCCGGGCCCGGCTGGTGTGGGAGCCGCGCCGCATCGTGCCTGCCTACGCCGTCCCCGTCGCCGACCTCGCCGCCCAGTTGGTTCCGGCGGGCGCCGAATCGGGGATCGACGACGACACCGCGCGCCCGTCCTCGATCCGTCGGTGCCTTTCGTCTCGCACAGCTGTGCCGGCACGCCGTACGACGTGATTGCCGGCGACCAGACCGGCGCGGCCGCGGCCTTCACCCCCGACGACCCCTACCTCGAGGGCTACGTGATCCTGCAGTTCGACACCTTCCAGTGGCGTGAGGAGGACGAGCCGATCGTCGGGCACCCACACGATCCGTTCAGCCGCATCGACGTGCTGCGCAGCGACCGCCACGTGGTCGTCGAACTCGACGGCACCCGGCTCGCGGAGTCCACCCGGCCGATGCTGCTCTTCGAGACGCAACTGCCGGTGCGGTTTTGCCTGCCGCGCGAGGACGTCACCGCCGATCTGGAGCCCAGCGACACCGCGAGTCACTGCGCGTACAAGGGCCGCGCCCACTACTTCTCCCTGCCGGGCGGCCCGCGCGACCTCGCGTGGACCTATCCCGACCCGCTGCACGACGCCGAACCGGTGCGTGACCGGGTGTGCTTCTTCGACGAGAAGGTCGACGTCGTGGTCGACGGCCACCGCCGCGACCGCCCGACCACCCCCTGGAGCTGACCCCGCCGCCCGTTTGGGGCACCGCATTGCGGGCATGCCACTCCGAGAGAGATCAGGACGAGATTTCGGAGGAGGACGTATGCGTGCCGTCACCTGGCAGGGCAGGCGGAAGGTGTCCGTGGACACGGTGCCCGACCCCATCATCAAGGAACCGACTGACGCGATCATTAAGGTCACCAGCACCAACATCTGCGGCTCCGACCTGCACCTCTACGAGGTGCTCGGTGCGTTCATGAGCCCCGGCGACATCCTCGGCCACGAGGCGATGGGCGTGGTCGAAGAGACGGGCAGCTCGGTCGGCGACCTCAACGTGGGAGACCGGGTGGTCATCCCGTTCAACATCTCCTGCGGGGCCTGCTTCATGTGCGATCACGGCCTGCAGAGCCAGTGCGAAACCACGCAGAACCGCGACCAGGGCACCGGCGCAGCGCTTTTCGGCTACTCGAAGCTCTACGGCGAAGTCGCAGGCGGACAGGCCGAGTACCTGCGCGTGCCGCAGGCGCAGTACACCCACATCAAGGTTCCCGACGACGGGCCCGACGACCGCTACGTCTACCTGTCCGACGTGTTGCCCACGGCGTGGCAGGCCGTCGAGTACGCCGAGGTGCCCGCCAGCGGCACGCTCGTCGTGCTCGGTCTCGGGCCGATCGGCGCGATGTCGTGCCGCATCGCCGCCCACCGCAAGGACTGCCGGGTGATCGGCGTCGACCGGGTCGCGGAACGGCTGGACCGTGCGCGGCCGTACTGCGCCGAGGTGGTCGACATGCGCAGCGAGGACGCGAACGCCGTGGTCGCCGACTTCACCGAGGGCCGCGGCGCCGACGCGGTGATCGATGCCGTCGGGATGGAGGCGCACGGCTCGCCGATCGCCGAGGCGGCGCAGACCGCGAGCGGCTTCCTGCCCGCCCCGGTGGGCCGGCTGGTGATGAAGAACGCCGGGGTGGACCGGCTGGCCGCGCTGAACTCCGCGATCTCGCTGGTGCGCCGCGGCGGCACCATCTCGTTGAGCGGGGTGTACGGCGGCGTCGCCGACCCGATCGACATGAAGACCCTGTTCGACAAGCAGATCCAGCTGCGGATGGGGCAGGCCAACGTCAAGCGGTGGGTGCCGGAGATCATGCCGCTGCTGACCGCCGACGACCCGCTCGGTGTGGAGTCGTTCGCGACGCACCGGTTGCCGCTCGATGCCGCGCCGGGCGCCTACGCGACGTTCCAGAAGAAGGAGGACGGGATGGTGAAGGTCGTCCTGCAGCCGTGACCGCCGGATGAATTACCCGGTACCCCTGGTTTCGGGTCGGCCGTCTCTGGCAATATTACCCAGCGGTAGGTTCGGTCCGCGCGACTTGGGGAGATGACAGTGGGGTTGTTCGACCAGGTTTCCAGCGTCTCGGTGCTGGCTGCCCAGAATTCTGAGGGCGGCGGCGCCGCCATCAACGAGATCATCGGCTTAGCCGCCACGGGCGGCGTCGTCACGGCGGTGCTGCTCTGGATCGGCTGGATGCACCGCCAACACAAGATCACCTGGCTCAGGAAGCTGGCCGACTGGAGCGGGCACCGCTTCAAGCGCCCGTCGTGGGTGGCACTGCCCGTCGCGATGTTCATCTCGTCGATCATCTGCGCGCTGTTCGGCTTCATCTGGGACGTCAGCCTGCACATAGGCAACGGTCGCGATGACGGCGCGCTGGCAAACCCGGCCCACTACTTCATCCTGATCGGCCTGTTCGGCATCTTCGTCGCGGGCTGCACAGCGATGGTGCTGCCGCTGGACGGGAAGCGGCCCGGACCGGCCGCCGTGCGGATCACCGACCACTGGTACGCCCCGGTCGGCGGCATCGTGATGGCCGGCTGCGGTCTCTATGCGCTGTTGGGCTTCCCGCTCGACGACATCTGGCACCGCATCTTCGGCCAGGACGTCACGCTGTGGGGCCCCACCCACCTAATGATGATCGGTGGCGCCGGGTTCTCCACCCTGGCGGCGCTGTACCTCGAGCACGAGGGCCGCAAGGCCCGTCCGGCCGACGCGGGACCCGACGGCTTCGGGCTGAAGTTCGTGCAGTACCTCGCATTCGCCGGCGTCCTGATCGGCGCATCCGTCTACCAGATCGAGTTCGACTTCGGGGTGCCGCAGTTCCGGCAGGCGTTCCAGCCGATGCTGATCGCCGCCGCCGCCGCGCTCGCCCTGGTCGGCGCCCGCATCTTCATGGGTCGCGGCGCCGCGCTGATCGCCGCGCTGGTGGCGATCGGACTGCGCGGCATCGTCGCCCTCATCGTGACCCCGGTGCTCGACGCGCCGGTCAACTGGTTCCCGCTCTACCTCGGCGCCGCGATCGTGGTCGAACTCCTCGCGCTGACGCCCCTGCTCAGGCGGCCCGTGGTGTTCGGCCTCGTCGCCGGCCTCGGCATCGGGACGGTCGGCATCTGGCTGGAGTCGCTGTGGATAAACTCCGTCTACGCCTACTCGTGGCCGACCAGCATCTGGACCGAGGCCCTGGCGATGACGGTGCCGGTGGCTGTCCTGACCGGCGGCTGCGGCGCGATGGTCGGCATGGTGCTTACCGCCCAGAAGTTGCCGCGCCGGGCGATCGGCGCCGGTCTCGTCGCGCTGACCGTGCTCGCCATCGGCGGGGCGGCCGCGAACGGCCTGCGTTACGACGTGCCGCAGAACGCCACCGCCGCGTTCACACTCGCCGAGGCCCCGCCCGTCAACGGCCAACGCTACGTCACCGCCGACGTGCGCTTCAACCCGCCGGACGTCGTCAGCGACGACCCGAACTGGGTGTCGGTGCTGGGCTGGCAGGGCGGCCTGCCCAACGAGCGCGGCCAGTTCATCGACCATCTCGAGAAGGTCGGTCCGGGCCACTACGTGTCCACCAAGCCGATGCCGGTAGCCGGTGAATGGAAGACTCTGCTGCGCGTGCACGACGGCAAGACCTTCACCGCCGTGCCGATCTACCTGGCCGGCGACCCGGGCATCGGGGCACCTGAGGTGCGCGCCGATCCGCAGTTCACCCGGCCGTTCGTCTCGGAGATCACCATCCTGCAGCGCGAGCGCAGCCCGGACATCCCGCAGTCGCTGTGGCTGATCGGCTGCCTCATCGTGCTGTTCTGCACGCTGGCGATGATCTCCGGCATCACCTGGGGTGGCGGCCGCATCAATAACAGCGAACCGTCCGACAGCGACGCCGAACTGCAGCCCTCAGCGCAGGCATGACGGGTCGGCCCGACGTCCAACTGCTCGCTGACCACTCGGTGTGGCTGGCATTGCCGGCATTGACACCCGCGTTCATCGTTGCCGCGGTGGTGATCTACATCGCGGTGAAGAACCGGCGCAGAGGAGACGGGCCTCACAGTGAAGGGATCGGCGCGACAGACCAAGATGGGTGACCGTGACAGCGCTTAGCAGAACTCTTGTACTCGCAGCCACGACAACCCTTCTCGCCGCGTGCGGCGGCGGTGGCGACGGAGCGGACGGCGGCGGCAGCACAGCCGCCGCGTCGAGCAGCCCGTCGGTCACCACCGTCGCGCCCTCGGACATGACCGATCAGCAGCAGGCACCCGAGCGGCTGACGATCGAGGTGAAGATCCAGGGTGTCGACGTCACCCCGACCAACGCCGCGCTGCAGGCCAAGGTGGGCCAGCCGATCGTGATCCGGGTGGACAGCGACGCTGCGGACGAACTGCACGTGCACTCGGTGCCCGAGCACAGCTTCCCGGTCGAGGCCAGGCCGGGTCAGCAGTTCCAGTTCACCGTCGACGTGCCCGGCAACGTCGACATCGAACTGCACGACGCGGGCAAGGTCGTCGCGACCATCCAAGTCCAGCAGTGACGGCGGGCGCCTCCACCGCGATCCTCGCGCACGGCCTCGGCGGCTCGACCGACCTGCCGATCCCGTTCACCTATGCGCTGATCGGCGCGGCGTGGGCGCTGACGTTCACCTTCGCCGTCGTCGCGCTGGCATGGCGCACACCTCGGTTCGACCCCGACAAGCCGGGCCGGGCGCTGCCGCAGTGGGTGACCACGGCGGTGGACGCGCCCGCCACCCGGTGGGTGCTGGCGGCGGCGGCCCTGGCGTTCACCGGCTGGGTGGCGATGGCCGCGTTCTTCGGGCCCGACGGCGCCGACAACCCACTGCCCGGCGTGTTCTACGTGCTGATCTGGGTGGGCGTGCCCGCGCTGTCGCTGCTCATCGGGCCGGTGTGGCGGGCGGTGTCGCCGGTGCGCTGCGCCTTCCGCGTCGCGACGCTCAGGCGCGCTCGCACCGGCAGGCCCTATCCCGAGCGGCTCGGGTACTGGCCCGCGGCCGCAGGGTTGTTCGCGTTCGTGTGGCTGGAGCTGGCCAGCGCCGATCCCGGTTCGCTGCAGGCGATCCGCACCTGGCTGCTGATCTACCTCGCCGTCGTCGTCGCCGGCACGCTGTGGTGGGGGCCGCAGTGGCCGGCCCGCGCCGACCCGTTCGAGGTCTACAGCGTGGTGGCGTCGCGGCTCTCCCCGATGCACCGCGTCCGGGACACCGGCCGCATCGCGATCGGCAACCCGTTCGACCACCTGCTGACGCTGCCGGTGCGCGGCGGCACCGTCGCCGTGCTCGCAGTGCTGCTCGGCTCGACGGCCTTCGACAGCTTCTCGGCGACGCCGGCGTTCCGCACGTTCGTCGACGACCACACGTCGTCGGCGGCGGCCGCGACGCTGGTCCGGACCGCGGGCCTGCTGGTGTTCGCCGGTGTGGTGGCCGGCACGTTCTGGCTCGCGGCCCGCGCGACCGGAGGGGTCGACCGCGCGCTGCGCCGCAGGCTGCCCGGGCTGATGGCGCATTCGCTGATCCCGATCGTGATCGGCTACATCTTCGCCCACTACCTGACCTACCTGATCGAACGCGGACAGCAGACCGTGATCCGGCTGGCCGACCCGCTCGACCGCGGCTGGAATCTGCTCGGGCTCGGCGATGCCGAGGTGAGCTACCTGCTGTCCATGCACCCCGCCGTGCTGGCGACGCTGAAGGTGGGCTTCGTGGTGGCCGGACACATCGCCGGCGTGATCGCCGCACACGACCGGGCGCTGCGGCTGTTGCCGCGCGCCCACCAGCTGACAGGCCAGCTGGCGATGATGCTGGTGATGGTCGGCTACACGTTCATGGGGCTGTACCTGCTGTTCGGCGGCTGATTTCGACATACCGCAGGTACGGGTTTCTTGGTAGCGTCGTCACCGGGGCCGCCCGAGCACACCACGATCTCGGAGCTGTTGCGGGACGTGGCGCCGACTGGGAGGTCCGTATGACGAGCGCGGTACGCGACTGGTGGCGCCAACCCGACCACTACTACTGGCTCACCGCGATGCTGGCCGCCCGCGGCGCCAAGCTCAGCACCTGCCGGCTGTTCGCCTTCGCTCTTGCCGGTTTCGCCGGCGTCGTGCTGGTCTCGCTGGCCAGCCCGGCAGGCCCGCAGGGCCGCGTCGGGTGGACCGTCGCGCTGATCGTCGCCACCTGTCTGCTCGCGCTGGCGGCGACCTGGTTGCTGCACGGCTGGCTCAGCCGCACCCAGTCGTCGCTCTTCGTGGTCGTGGTGGCCGCCTGCATCTCGGCGGCGTGCCTGGTGCAGGCCGACCCGTTCAACGGGATGTTCGGCGCCACCGCCTTCGCCGTGCTCGCCGGCTACATCGCCTTCTTCCACACCCCGCGCTACATGGCGCTGAACTTCGTCATCTCCTCGGCCACCGCCGGAGTGCTGGCGGTGCGCCTCGCGGAGACCGGCGACACCGCGCTGGCCTGCTCGACGCTGCTGTTCCTGGTGCTGGTCAACTTCGGCACGCCGTTCGCCTGCCAGTCCCTGGTGCACCTGCTCGGGATCAACGTCCACAACGCCGAGATCGACCCGCTGACGGGCCTGCTCAACGAGGACGCCTTCTACCGGACCGCCTCGGCGTTCATCGCCGCCCGCAACCGGGACGACGACCGCTACCTGGTCATCGTGGTCGTCGACCTGGACAGCTACGCGCTGCTGACGCAGACCGAGGGCAGGGTTTCCGGCGAGCAGGCCCGCGTCGCCGTCGGGCAGACCCTGCGCGAGACCACCCGGCAGAACGCCGTCATCGCCCACGTTCCGGACTCGGAGTTCCTGATCGTCGACAGCTTTCCCACCACCGACAGTTCGCCGTTGGTCGAGCGGGTCCGCAGTGCGATCAAGGTGACGCCACCGCGCACCAGCGCCAGCATCGGTGTGGTCAGCACGCCGATGCGCGGGCTCGCCCAGCACCCGCCCTATGAGGTGCTCACCGAGCTGATCGGCATCGCCCGCGCGGCCGTCGGCGAGGCCCGGCGCGAGGGCGGGAACCAGGCGCACTACATCGTGTGCCCCACCCTCACCGCCTGCGAGGGCGGCGACGAACCGCCGCGCTTCTGAGCGCCGCCCCGCGGTGCGGGGATACCGTTGCAGGATGCGGGCATTGATCATCGTCGACGTCCAGAACGACTTCTGCGAGGGCGGGTCGCTGGCCGTCGAGGGCGGCGGCGCCGTCGCGCGGGGAATCACCGAACTGCTCGGCGCACACGAGTACGACCACGTCGTCGCGACGAAGGACTACCACATCGATCCGGGAGCGCACTTCTCCGACAACCCGGACTTCCGCGACTCGTGGCCGCCGCACTGCGTCGTCGGCACCCCCGGCGTCGACTTCCATCCCGCGTTCGACCCGTCCGCCGTCGAGGCGGTGTTCCACAAGGGCCACTACTCCGCGGCGTACAGCGGCTTCGAGGGCGCCGACGCCGCGGGCGCCCCGCTCGCCGACTGGCTGCGCGCCCGCGACGTCGACACCGTGGACGTCGTCGGCATCGCCACCGACTACTGCGTGAAGGCCACGGCCGCCGACGCGGCAGCCGCCGGCTTCACCACCCGGGTGCTGCTCGATCTCACCGCGGGGGTGGCGCCGACGACCACCGCCGAGGCCGTCGACGCGCTGCGCGGGGCGGGCGTCGAAGTGGCCTGACCGGTCAACCCGACCAGCGCGGCGGCCGCTGCTGCAGGTACGCGCGCATCGCCTCGCGGGCGTCGTCGTGGGCCATCAGCCGCAGGTGGATCTCCGTCTCGCGGGCGCCGACGGCGTCCCGGTCGAGATCGAAGGAGTCCCACAGCAGCCGCTTGCTGGCGGCCACCGACAACGGCGCGGTGTTCTCGGCGATGTCGCGTGCCACCGCCAGCGCCGCTGGCAGCACCTCGGCGGCGTCGAGCACCCGGCTGCCCAGGCCCAGTTCGACCGCGCGGTGGCCGTCGAACGTCGCGCCGGTGAGCAGGATCTCCGCAGCGCCGGAGATCCCGGCAAGCCGGGGCAGCACCCAGTGCGCGTAGGCGTCACCCACCACTCCCCGGCGCACCTGCACGACGCCGTACTTCGCGTCGGCGGCGAAGATGCGGATGTCGCACTGCAGCGCCAGCGTCAGCCCCAGGCCCAGCGCATGACCGTTGACCGCCGCGATCACGGGTTTGCTCAGCGTCCACGCCGGCACGTCGATCCCGGCCGCGCTGAATACCGGCCCCGGGGCGGTGAAGGTGTCCTCGCCCGCAGCCAGGTCGGCACCCGCGCAGAACGCCGGAGGCGTCCCGGTGAGCACGATCGCGCGCACGTTTTCGTCCCCGTCGCACCGGGTATAGGCCTCAGCCAGTTCGTCCCGCATCCCGTCACCGACGGCGTTGCGCCGGTCCGGCCGGTTAAGGGTGATGGTGGCCACACCGGCGTGGACGTCGACCAGCAACGTGCGGTAACGGGGCTGGTCGGGGCGGCTCGACACCATGGACTCCTCTCCGGAGCGGGACGGCTGGAAGAACGCTCGTGATGCTCCCGCATCACGGGGACCCGTATCGTCGCCTTGGTCAATCCAGGGAAGTAGGAGAGTGCACTTTGGTCCGAGCCAGCTCGAGCAAGCCCGCCCCACCGGCCGACGCGCCCGCCGCGCTGGCCGACATCTGGCCGGGCAAGGCCTATCCGCTCGGCGCGACGTACGACGGCTTCGGCACCAACTTCGCCGTGTTCAGTGAGGTCGCCGAGCGGGTCGAGCTGTGCCTGTTCGACGCCGACGGTCAGCAGACCGGCTGCGTGACGCTGCCCGAGGTGGACGGCTTCGTGTGGCACGGCTTCATCCCGAACATCGAGCCGGGCCAGCGCTACGGCTACCGGGTGCACGGCCCGCACGATCCGGCCAACGGGTTGCGCTGCAATCCCAACAAGCTGCTGCTCGACCCGTACTCCAAGGCGATCGACGGCACGTTCGACTGGGGTCAGCCGCTGTTCGGCTACAACTTCGGCGAACCGGACAGCCGCAACGACGACGACTCGGCGGACCTCATGCCGAAGTCGGTGGTGATCAACCCGTTCTTCGACTGGGGCGTGGACCGCCCGCCGAAACACGAATACGCCGACACGGTGATCTACGAGGCCCACGTCAAGGGACTCACCCAGACCCATCCCGAGATCCCCGAGCAGATCCGGGGGACGTACTCCGCGGTGGCCCACCCGGTGATCATCGATCACCTCAAGGCCCTCGGCGTCAACGCCATCGAACTGATGCCGGTGCACCACTTCGCCAACGACTCGACCCTGATCGACAAGGGCTTGTCGAACTACTGGGGCTACAACACGATCGGCTTTCTGGCGCCCGACCCCAAGTACAGCTCGAGCAACACCCCCGGCGGTCAGGTGCAGGAGTTCAAGGCGATGGTGCGCACGCTGCACGAAGCCGGCATCGAAGTGATCCTCGACGTGGTCTACAACCACACCGCCGAGGGCAACCACATGGGTCCGACGGTCTCGTTCCGCGGCATCGACAACGCGGCGTACTACCGCCTCGTCGACGACGACAAGCGCTACTACATGGACTACACGGGCACCGGCAACAGCCTCAACGCCGGCAGCCCGCACGCGCTGCAGCTGATCATGGACTCGCTGCGGTACTGGGTCACCGAGATGCATGTCGACGGATTCCGCTTCGATCTGGCCTCGACGCTCGCCCGCGAGTTCTACGACGTGGACCGGCTGTCGACGTTCTTCGAACTCGTGCAGCAGGATCCGACGGTCAGCCAGGTGAAGCTGATCGCCGAACCGTGGGACGTCGGACCCGGCGGCTACCAGGTCGGCAACTTCCCGCCGCAGTGGACGGAGTGGAACGGCAAATACCGCGACACGGTCCGCGACTACTGGCGCGGCGAGTCGGCCACGCTCGACGAGTTCGCCTCCCGGCTGACCGGCTCCTCGGACCTCTACGAGCACACCGCTCGCCGTCCGGTCGCCTCTATCAACTTCGTCATCGCCCACGACGGCTTCACGCTGCGGGACCTGGTGTCCTACAACGAGAAACACAACGAGGCCAACGGCGAGGACAACAACGACGGCGAGAGCCACAACCGGTCCTGGAACTGCGGCGTCGAGGGCCCCACCGATGACCCTGAGGTCATCGCGCTGCGATCCAAGCAGCAGCGCAACTTCCTGACCACTCTGCTGCTGTCGCAGGGTGTTCCGATGATCGCGCACGGTGATGAATTGGGCCGCACCCAGCACGGCAACAACAACGTCTACTGCCAGGACAACGAGCTGTCCTGGATCGACTGGTCCACCGCGGACACCGATCTGATGGAGTTCACCCAGGCCGTGTCGGCACTGCGGGCCGCGCACCCGGTGTTCCGCCGTCGCCGGTTCTTCAGCGGCAGGCCGGTCCGGCAGAAGGGCGGACCCGGCCTGCCCGACATCGCGTGGTTCTCCCCCGACGGCTCGGAGATGACCGACGAGGACTGGGAGAGCGGGTTCGCCAAGTCGGTGGCGGTGTACCTCAACGGCGACGGCATCCCCGACCTCGACGACCGGGGTCAGCGGGTGGTGGACGACTCGTTCTTCCTGTGCTTCAACGCCCACCACGAGCCGATCGACTTCACCATGCCCGGCGAGGAGTTCGGGGCGCTGTGGAAGCCGGTGATCTACACCGGCGGCAACGGCGCCGGACACAGCGAGCCGGTGCCGGCCGGGACGACGTTCAGTGTCGACTCGCGCTCGGTGATCGTGCTGCAGGCGGGCGACTGAGCGCTACTCCACGACGTCGAAGAACGACTCGCCGTCCTCCGGGGTGCCGCTGATCTGCCCTTCGTCGGTGCCGTGCCGCTGGGTGTCGAGGCGGTCGATCTCGTCGTCGCTGATCGAGACGACGTCACCGCCGTCGGTGGCGTCGCCTGCGGCCGGTGCGCCGTCGGCGGAGACATCGGGCACCTCGTCGGACAGCCGCTCGTCGAGGGTTTCGTCCTCCTTGGGCTCGATCCACCGCTCGGGCGGGTCGACGACATCGTCGCCGTCGTTGTTGCGCACCTCGTCGGAGTCCAGCGCCTCGGACGGGCGCAACGATTCGCCCTCTCCGCCGACGTCGTTGGCGGAGTCGGCGGCGTTGTTCTCGGTGCTCATGGGAGACCTCCTGGATCGGTCCGGTGCGGCCTACTGTCGCCTGCCCGGTTGCCCCTAGGGCCGCGGCGCTAAACGCGCTGCCCGAGCGGGCAAATTTTCGCCAGTGTCAACGGATCGCTGCGACGGTGTCCGTATGCTGCGCGTCATGGCGTCGCAGCGCGACCAACCCCTGTCATTCGACGACTGGGTGGAAGCCGGTTTCGACCTGCTTGCCGAGGGTGGCTTCGACGCGCTGCGCATCGGCCGGCTCTGCGAGCGGCTCAACGTCACCAAGGGCAGTTTCTACTGGCACTTCGCCGACATCCAGGCCTACCGCGCTGCGCTCGTGGACTCCTGGACCGACCTGCGTGCCGAGGACCGCCGCCGGTTGACCTCGATGGAGGACCTGGATCCGCGGGAGCGGCTGGCCCGGATGATGGGCATGCTGGCGCGCCCCGACCACTGGTCGGTGGAGCGGGTGATGCGGGCCTGGGCGCTCACCGACGACCGGGTCGGCGAGAGCGTCCGGCGCGGCGACCAGCGGGTGTTCGCGGCGGTCCTGCAGGCCTTCACCGACTACGGCTTCGAACCCGCCGACGCGGCGCTGCGCTCCGGGCTGCTGTTCGGCGCCGGCCTCGGCCTGCTGCACGGCTCGGACCCCGCCGTCGACGCGTCGCCGGAGGTGCGGGACCGGCTGCTGGAGTTCCTGCTGCGCGACTAGGTGATGCCGCAGGCGCGGTCGAGCCGTTGCAGCAGATCATGGGCCGCCAGCTCCACCTGCTTGTGCCGCCACTCGGCGGCCCGGTACACGCAGGCGATCAGGCCGGTGCGGTGCAGACGCCGGAAGTCGCCGTACCCGAAGGCGTACCGCGCCTTGGTGCCGTCGGACGCGCCGTCGGTGAGCGCGAGATGCCAGGCGGCGTAGTCGTCCCACGAGTGCCGGTCCAGGTAGGCGTTCTGCGCGTCGGCGCGGGGCTGGACCTCGCCCCAGTCGCTGTCGAGCACGTACTGGCGGGCCTCGATGAGGTCGCGGGCCTTCTCCACGGCCGCGTCGTTGAGCAGGTACTTGGCCATGTCCGCATTCTCCGCCATCGCAGCGGCGGGTAGTAGTCCCGGTGCGCCAGCGACCCGACCAACCGGGTGGTTTACGGTACATACAGGCCTGATTACCGACGAGTAGGGAGGCAGCAATGCAACTGGCGCTGACACCGGAGGAAGCCGCCTTCCGGGACGAGCTACGCACCTTCTACACGACCAAGATCCCCGCCGACGTGCGCGAGCGCTCGCGCCGCGGCGGCGAGGTGTCCAAAGAGGACATCGTCACCACGCACAAGATCCTGCACGAGCACGGACTGGCGGTGCCGAACTGGCCCGTCGAGTGGGGCGGTAAGGACTGGACGCCGACCCAGCACCAGATCTGGCTCGATGAGATGCAGCTGGCCAGCGTGCCCGAGCCGCTGACGTTCAACGCCAAGATGATCGGCCCGGTGATCGCCGAGTTCGGCTCGCAGGAGATGAAGGAACGGTTCCTGCCGCCGACCGCGTCGCTGGACATCTGGTGGTGCCAGGGGTTCTCCGAGCCGGAGGCCGGATCCGACCTCGCCTCGCTGCGCACCACCGCGACCCGCGACGGCGACACCTACGTGGTCAACGGACAGAAGACCTGGACCACCCTGGGCCAGCACGCCGACTGGATCTTCAACCTGGTGCGCACCGACCCGCAGGCGCCCAAGCGTCAGGCGGGTATCTCGCTGCTGCTCATCGACATGAACACCCCGGGCATCACGCTGCGGCCGATCAAGCTCGTCGACGGCAGCTACGAGGTCAACGAGGTGTTCTTCGAGGACGTCCGGGTGCCCGCCGACCAGCTCGTCGGCGAGGAGAACCAGGGCTGGAGCTACGCCAAGTTCCTGCTCGGCAACGAGCGCACCGGCATCACCCAGGTGGCCCGCACCAAGCTGAAGCTCTCCGAGGTCAAGGCCCGCGCCAAGGAGTCCGGCCTGCTCGAGGACCCGTTGTTCGCCGCCCGCCTGGCCGAGGCCGAGAACGACGCGCTGGCACTGGAACTCACCCAGATGCGGGTGGCGTCCGGATCGGTAGACGGCAAGCCCAACCCGGCGTCGTCGGTGCTCAAGCTGCGCGGCAGCCAGCTCCAGCAGATCGCGACCGAACTGCTGGTCGAGGTGGCGGGCGCCGATGCGCTGCCGTTCGAGGCCGGCGACGACATCGCCTCGCCGTACTGGGCCCAACACGCGGCGCCCACGTACCTGAACTACCGCAAGACCTCGATCTACGGCGGCAGCAACGAGGTGCAGCGCACCATCATCGCCTCGACGATCCTCGGACTGTGAGATAGGGAGCAACTCGTGGACTTTCAGCTCAGCGAAGAGCAGGTGCTGCTGCGCGACACCACCCGTGACGTGCTGGCCCGCAGCTACGACCCGGAGAGCCGCCTCAAGGTGATCGACTCCGAGCTCGGGTGGAGCCGCGACGTGTGGAACCAGCTCGCCGAGATCGGCATCCTGGGACTCGGATTCGAGGAGGACGCCGGCGGGGCGCTCGAGATCATGGCGGTGGCCACAGAGATCGGCCGCAGGCTTGCCCCGGAACCGGTGCTGAACGCCGCGCTCGGCCCCGGCGCGCTGATCGCCGAAGCAGGCACCGACGAGCAGCGCGGCCTCCTCGACGAGGTGGCCGCCGGTCAGCGGCTGCTGGCCTTCGCCCACGTCGAGCCCGGTATGCGCGGCGCGACCGGGACGATCACGACCAAGGCTGTGCAGCAAGGGGATTCGTGGTCGCTCAGCGGACGCAAGAACCCGGTGCTCGCCGGTGACTCCGCGGACACGCTGGTGGTCAGCGCGGCGCTGCCCGACGGCGGGACGGGACTGTTCCTCGTCGATACGGGCGGGGATGCCAGGGGGGTCACCCGCACGGGCTACCGCACCTTCGACGGCCAGCACGGCGCGCAGATCGACCTGGCCGACGCGCCGGCACAGCCGCTGGGTTCGGCGTCGGACGCATCAGAGGCGATCGCCCGCACCGTCGTGCGCCTGCAGTCCGCCCTGTGCGCCGAGGCGCTCGGCGCGATGGAGGAGGCGCTGCGGCTGACCACCGAATACCTCACCAGCCGTAAGCAATTCGGTGTCACGCTGAACAAGTTCCAGACGCTCACCCAGCGCGCGGCCGACATGTACGTCTCCCTCGAACTGGCGCGTTCCATGAGCATGTACGCCGCCATGTCGATCGCGGACGGCAACTTCGACCCGGCGGTGTCGGCCCGGGCGAAGCTGCAGATCTGCCGCTCCGGGCGCCACATCAGCCAGGAGGCGATCCAGCTGCACGGCGGCATCGGCGTCACCGCCGAATACCCGGTCGGGCACTACGCGGCGCGGCTGACGGCCATCGAGCACACCCTCGGCTCGGCCGGTGACCAGCTGCACGTGCTGACCGACCGGCTCACCGACTACGAGGTCGCCACGCTGTAACGGCCGCTACCCGACGAGGCGGGCGATCGAGTCCAACGGGATGGGCAGCCACCCCGGCCGGTGACGGCTCTCGTAGCCCGCCTCGTACACGGCCTTGTCCAGTTCGTAGGCCGCCAGCAGTTCGGCCGAATCGCGGGGATCTACGCCACATCCGGCGGCATATCCGTCGCAGAACGCGGTCACGTTGCGCTGCGCCCACTCCCGGGCGCGCTGGGCCTGCTGCGGATCGGTCTCCGACGTACCCTCGATCAGCTGCTGATGGGCGGCGTACTCGTAGGACCGCAGCACACCGGCGACGTCGCGCAGTGCGGAGTCCGGCCGCCTGCGCTCGTCGAGCGGCTGGCCGGGCTCACCCTCGAAGTCGATGAGCAGCCAGGCGGTTCCGGTCCGCAGCACCTGGCCCAGGTGCAGGTCGCCGTGCACGCGCTGCACGGTGATCGACTGCTCGGCCAGCTTGCGGTAACGCTCCTCGATCAACGGCACGTAGCGGCCGATCTCGGGTACCGCACCGGCCACCGCGCGCAGCCGCTCGAGCACCGTGTCGGTGGGGAACGGCAGGGTCGACGTGCCCAGCTCGTCGGCGAGCGTGGCGTGCACCGAGGCGACGGCCTCGCCGAGCAGGCGCGACTCCGCGACGAATTCGTCTGCGGCGCCGCCATTCTGAGTGTCGACGAACAGATTCCGGGTGCTGGCCAGGGCCATGTCCCAGCCCTCGGTGGAGCCGCCGGCGAACTCGGTCACCATGCCCATCGCGTAGGGCTGCCCGTCCAGCGTCGTCTCGATGGAGCCCAGCAGCCGGGCGACGTGCGGGTTGCCCGCACGGGCGAGCACCCGGTTGAGCTCGATGTCCGGGTTGACGCCGGGGGTGATGCGGCGGAAGGCCTTGAAGATGGCCTCGCGGCCGAAGATCACGCTGGTGTTGCTCTGCTCGGCGCCCGACACCCTGGCCGCCTCGCCCGTCGGCAGCGCGGCGCCCGGTTCCTTGACGAAGCGGACGCCGTCGACGTCGGCATCGTCGTCGATCAACGACAGCAGGTACTGCGCGGCGGCCGGGTCGAACAGCGCGTCGTAGGCGGTGCGGCCGCCGTCGACGCCGATCACCGCACCGGAGGGAACGTCGGAGGGCGTGGTGTCGCCGTGGCCGACCAGCAACTGGTAGCGCTCGGCGGCGCCGTCGGCGTAGAGGACGTCGAGCAGCACCAGGTCGAGGTCGGGTCGCAGGGAGATCACCCGGCCCGGCCGGGCCTCCTCGAGGTGGCGGGTACGCCCGGCGTACCACCGCTGCTGCGGTAGCCAGGTGTCGAACGGCAGGTTCATCGCTTGGCTCCAGATCGTCGGACGGGGGTCGCGGCGCCGTCGCACCCTGAAACCTACCCATCGCGGCGCGAACCGAATCGTGGCCCGCCGGGCCGGTTTCCGGCACCGGTTCCAGGGTGTGAGGTAACTGTTGAAACCCCGGTGCCGACACGTTACGGTTTCGGCGTCTGTGATCTGCCCGTCGGGGGCGATCGATACTCTGAGTAGGAATTCGGGTGGGTCTGTGGCTGAATCGACGCCAAATGATGGTGAAGCTCCGGTAATCGTCAGTCTGTCCGATGCGGCGATGCACATGTACTCGGCGGCCATCGATTCGCTGCCCGACGCGGCCGATCCCGAGTTCCCGGAGCGGTCCGCGGTGGTGCTGACGGGTCTGCGCAAGCTGCTCGGTGCGATGTCGGAGGCCGCGAGCCACAGCCGGATCAACCCGTCGGTGATCGTCGCGCTCAGCGGTGTGCGCAACCGCTACGACGCGTTGATGGAGAGCGCGGCCGGCGGGCCCGGAGCCACCCTCGGACAGCGCCTCTACGTCGCACGCACGCGGGCGAAGCTGAGCACCAAGGAAGCCGCCAACGGTGTCGGACTGCGCCGCGACCTGATCGAGGCCGTCGAGGCCGAGGAGCAGGCGAGCGAGGCGGAGACCGGCAAGATCAAGGACCTCATCGCCGCACTCGGCGGCTAGCCGTCAGCCCAGGAACCGGTCGGCTCCCCCGGTCCGCACGTACCGGCCCGCGTTGGCCTGCCGATAGCCGATGAAGCCGCCGCAGGCCGTCACGATGAACAGCCCGAACAACCCCGGCATGGCGCCCACCCACTGGCCGCCCGGCCCGCCGGCGCGCGAGGCGGACGGCAGACCCAACCGTGCCGCGGCACCGCTCGCGACGCTCGACCCCGGTAACGCGGGTGCATTGAAAGCGGATGGCGTGCCGATCATCGACCCGCCCGAGGCGGACGTGGGCAGAGCGGCCTGGATACCGAAGAACCCCGTCGACGCCGGTGCGGGCCCCGGCGGACCCGGTAAGACAACGGGGGGTGGTGCCATCCCCACGAAGGGCGGCGCGGCGACGATCATCGGCACCTCGAGCACCTCCGGCGCCCCGGGGCTGAACTGCCCCACCTCACCGCCGCTGCCGGCATCGACGACCGGGTCCTCCTCGGCGGGTCCGCCGCGAAACGCCGGGCCGGGTGGTTCCGGTTCGGGTTCGCGTGCGCCGGAGTACAGCGACACCGATGCGGAGACGCCCGGCGTCCCGACCCGCAGACTCGCCAGGCACGACCCGGTGCAGTTGTCGGCCCCGCGCTCGGTTGCGCCGACGGACATCCGCACCTGCGGGATGGGCAGGTTGCTCCGGCCGCCGGGCACGCGGATGTCGATGCGGTCGCGGTCGGATTTGGTGTCCTCGCCGTCGTCGGTGCGCTCCTCACGCGCCCGGGTGCCGCCGAGGCTGATACCGAATGTCCGCCGCTTGCGCTGACCGCCGGAACCGTCGTCGTTGCGGGAGTCGCGCCCCTGTCCGGGCGTTCGGTCGTCGTCGCCTTTGCCGGTTTCACTGCTGTCGGACTTGCCCGCATCATCGGAGCTGCCGGGGTCGGCAACCGCGACGCCCGCGACCGGACCCGCCACGACCAGTCCACCCACCACGACACCGGCACACATCAGCGGGCGCAACGACGGCATTGCCATGCGACCCTCACTCCCCCGGCGGGCGATTGCTATACCACACACCCACCGCAGGTATTTTCGCATATTGACGGCATTTGGCGGTAGCTGTCGGCAATAGCACTTCGCCGACGGTCCCCCGGGGCGGCTGCCGGCCGTCCCATCGGCGGCCGCGCGCAGGTCAGGTAGGGTGCCGAGGTGGCCAACCGCGATCATGGTGACCCCGGCGACGCCCCGTCGATCCCCCCGCCGCTGGGCGAGGTGTCCCGTGCCGTCCGCCCGTCGGCCGCCGAAGAGGCCCGCACCATCGCGGCCTCGACCAACACCGCGACGCTGGCGACGCTCACCGCCGACGGCGACCCCTGGGCGTCGTTCGTCACCTACGGACTGCACGGCGGGGCGCCCGTACTGTGCGTGTCGAACCTCGCCGAGCACGGCCGCAACCTCGACGGCGACCCGCGGGCCAGCCTGGCGATCGTCGCGCCTGCCACCGACACCGACCCGCTCGCCAGTGGCCGGGTCACCCTCGCCGGTGTCGCCGAACGACCGACCGGCGACGAGCGCGACGCCGCCCGGGAGGCGCACCTGGCCGCGGTGGCGGCCGCCAAGTACTACATCGACTACAGCGACTTCACGCTGTGGGTGCTGCGGGTGCAGCGGGTCCGGTGGGTCGGCGGGTACGGCCGGATGGAGTCCACCACCGGCGCCGAGTACGCCGCGGCCGAGCCCGATCCGGTGGCGCCGCGAGCCGCGGGCGCCGTCGCCCACCTCAACGCCGACCACTCGGAGGCGCTGCTGGCGATGGCCGCCTCGCTCGGCGGTTACGCCGACGCCACGGCCGCCGTCTGCACCGGCGCCGACCGGTACGGCCTCGACCTGCGGGTGACCACACCGCGCGGCGTCGCGTACCCGCGCATCGGCTACGCCGCGCCCATCGCGTCGTTCGAGGAACTGCGCTCGGCGGCGGTGGAACTGACCCGCCGCGCCCGCGGGGACGGCTGACCCTGCAATACGATCGCCGGTATGTCTGCTGCGACCGGGCGTCCGGACACCTGGCAAGCCGCCTTCGACCTCATCCGCACCCGCGGATACGAGCACCGCGCCGAGCCGTTCCGGCTGGCGAGCGGCCAGCTCAGCCACGACTACATCGACGGTAAGTACGCCGTCGACAACGGCGAACGGCTGACCGTGGTGAGCCGTGCGGTCGCGGACCTGGCGGCGATGAACGGCATCGAGTTCGACGCCGTCGGGGGGCTCACCATGGGCGCGGATCCGCTGGCCCACGGTGTCGCGATGGTGACCGGAGCCGCGTGGTTCTCGGTGCGCAAGGAGCAGAAGCAGCGCGGCCGCGAACAGTGGATCGAGGGCACCCGCATCGAGCCCGGCACGCGGGTGCTGCTGGTCGACGACGTGATCAGCACCGGCGGATCGACGGCGCTCGCGCTCGACCGGGTGACCGCGGCGGGGGCGGTGGCCACCGGCGTCATCCCGATGGTCGACCGCGGCGACGTGGCGGCCGCACTGTTCGCCGAACTCAACGTCCCGTTCGTCGCGCTGGTCACCTACCGCGACCTCGGGATCGAACCGGTCAAGGCGGTGTGAGTCCGGAGATGGCCGGTGACGACGACGCCAGGGCGGCAGCGGCCCGCTTCGCGGACGCCCCGTCCGCGGTGCTGGCGACCATCGACCCCGGCGGCGCGCCGCACCTGGTGCCGGTGGTGTTCGCCGTGTCGGGTGACACGATCTACACCGCGGTCGACGCCAAGCGCAAGACCACCCAGCGGCTGCGGCGGCTGGCCAACATCGAGGCCGATCCGCGGGTGACGCTGCTCGTCGACCACTACGCCGACGACTGGACCCAGCTGTGGTGGGCACGCGCCGACGGCGAGGCGACGGTGCACCACAGCGGCGAGGAGATGGCGGCCGGCTATTCACTGTTGCGCCACAAGTACGTTCAGTACCAGCGCCTCGCCCTCGACGGTCCGGTGGTGACCGTCGCGGTGCGACGGTGGTCGTCGTGGCAGGCCTGATCCGGCTGCGCAATGGCGCCCACGGATACGGCGCCGTCTCGAAGCTCCTGCACTGGCTGACCGTCGCGGTGATCGTCGCGCAGTTCACGGTGGGCGCGACGATGGGTCCCGACGAGGCCGCGCTCGACCGCGAGAAGGACCGCATCGACGAACTCGAGGAGCTCGGCGAGGAGCGGGCCGAACGGCAGGGCGAAGCGGCCGAGGAACGTTTCGAGAACGAGATCGACCGACTGGAGGACGAACTCGACGTCCGCGAGGACGACTACGTGGCCGACGCGTTCGGCGACGTGGCGTCGGGCACCTTTGCGGGCGACGGGGTCTCGTTGCCGGAACTCCATGTGACGCTGGGTCTCTCGCTGATCGCTCTGGGTGTGCTGCGCATCGTCTGGCGTGCCGTGGCCGGGTTGCCGCCGTGGGCCGAGCACCTCAGCGCGGGGGAACGGACCCTCGAAGCCGCCCTGGAGAAGTCGCTGCTGGCACTGCTGTTCGTGGTGCCCGGCACCGGCCTGGCGGTGCTCGCCCTCGGTCACGACTGGGTGCCGCTGCACGTGGCCGCCCAGGTCGCGTTGCTGCTGGCCATCGCCCTGCATGTCGGGCTGGTGCTCAAGCACACGCGCAACCGGCACCTGTCCCGCATGCTCTGACGGTCGCCCTTGTGCTGCCGTCCGCATCGGAGAATTCTGGACGGTGCACCGGGCGACGCGGCCCGGGCGAAGGGATCGTCATGGCCGACCGGACGACAACGTCCCGCGGCGGCGCCTCCGCCGTCATCACCGCGGACCGGCCCGCCGCCATCCGCAACGTCGTGCTCGTCGGCCCCTCGGGGGCTGGCAAGACGACGCTCGTCGAAGCGCTGCTGGTGGCCGCCGGTGTGCTCAACCGCGCCGGCGCCGTGACCGACGGCACCACCGTCTGCGACAGCGACGACGCGGAGGTCGCCCAGCAGCGGTCGGTCGGCCTGGCGCTGGCGTCGCTGCGCTTCCGCGACGTCAAGATCAACCTGATCGACACCCCCGGGTACGCCGACTTCGTCGGTGAGCTGCGGGCCGGTCTGAGGGCGGCGGACTGCGCGCTGTTCGTGATCGCCGCGAACGAGGGTGTCGACGAGCCGACGCGATCGCTGTGGCTGGAGTGCAGCCAGGTGCGGATGCCGAGGGCGGTGGTGATCACCAAGCTCGACCACGCCAGGGCCGACTACTCCGCCGCACTCTCCGCGGTACAGGATGCGTTCGGCGACAGGGTTCTTCCGTTGTACGTGCCCGCCGGCGACGGGCTGACCGGGCTGCTCGCACTCAGCCCCGTCGGCGAGGACCGCGCCGGCGAGCTGCGCGGCGCCCTGATCGAGGGCATCATCGAGGAGTCCGAGGACGAGACCCTGATGGAGCGCTACCTCGGCGGCGAGGACATCGACGAGTCGGTGCTGATCGAGGATCTCGAGAAGGCCGTCGCCCGCGCGTCGTTCTTCCCCGTCGTCCCGGTGTGCAGCACCACCGGTACCGGCACGCTGGAACTGCTCGAGGTCGCCGCGCGCGGCTTCCCGTCGCCGCCGGAACATCCTCTGCCCGAGGCGTTCACGCCGCAGGGCGCCGACCGCAAGGGGTTGTGCTGCGACCCGGACGGCCCACTGCTCGCCGAGGTGGTGAAGACGACGTCGGATCCCTATGTCGGCAGGGTGAGTCTGGCCCGGGTGTTCTCCGGGACGATCAGGCCCGACATGACGGTGCACGTGTCGGGCCATTTCTCGTCCTTCTTCGGCGCGGGCGCCGGACCCGCCGACCACGACGAGGACGAACGGATCTGTGCGCTGTCGTTCCCGCTCGGCCGCCACCAGCGGCCCGCGCCGTCGGTGATCGCAGGCGACATCTGCGCGATCGGCAGGCTGAACCACGCCGAGACCGGAGACACGTTGTCCGACAAGGATTCGCCGCTCGTGCTCAGACCGTGGACGATGCCCGAGCCGCTGCTGCCGATCGCGGTGGCGCCGCGCGCCAGGACCGACGAGGACAAGCTGTCGGTCGGCTTGGCACGGTTGGCCGCCGAGGACCCGACGCTGCGCATCGAGCAGAACCCCGACACCCACCAGCTGGTGCTGTGGTGCATGGGCGAGGCTCACTCCCACGTCGTGCTCGATGCGCTGGCGCGTCGCTACGGCGTCGCCGTCGACGTCGTCGAATTACGGGTGCCGCTGCACGAGACGTTCGGTGCCGCCGCGAAAGGCCATGGCAGGCACGTCAAACAGTCCGGCGGCCACGGCCAGTACGCGGTGTGCGACATCGAGGTCGAGCCGTTGCCCCCCGGTGCGGGCTTCGAGTTCGTCGACCGCGTCGTCGGCGGTGCGGTGCCGCGCCAGTTCATCCCCAGTGTGGAGAAAGGCGTCCGGGCGCAAATGGCCAAGGGCCTCACCGGCAACGGCGGGGCGGGACACCCGGTGGTCGACATCAGGGTGACGCTGGTCGACGGCAAGGCGCACAGCGTGGACTCGTCGGACTCCGCGTTCCAGACGGCCGGGGCGCTGGCGTTGCGCGACGCGGCCGCCGCGACGGTCATCACGGCGCTGGAACCGGTCGACGAGGTGTCGGTACTGATCCCCGACGATCTGGTGGGTGCGGTGATGACCGACCTGTCGACGCGTCGCGGCCGGGTGCTTGGCACCGAGACGATGGGCGGCGACCGCACGCTGGTGAAGGCGGACGTCCCGCAGATCGAGCTCAGCCGCTACGCGGTGGACCTGCGGTCGCTGTCCCACGGCGCGGGGTCGTTCACCCGCCGGTTCGTCCGCTACGAGCCGATGCCCGAGGCGCTGGCCTGGTAGTGCTCCGGCTTGCCCGCCCACTCCTCCGGTTCGACGCCGAACGTGTTCAGCGCCGTCGCCAGCACCCCGTAGCCGCCTGCGGTGAACAGCAGGTCCATCCGCTGCCGGTCGTCGAGGTGCTGCCCCAGCGCATCCCAGGTGCCGGGAGTGATCCGCGACCCGTCGTGGAGTTCGTCGACGGCGGCCAGCACCGCGCGGTCGAACGCGCCTGCGGCCTCACCGGCGCGGGCGGCCTCCACGTCGGCGTCGGTCAGGCCGGCCTGCTTGCCGATCGCGACGTGGTGCACCCACTCGTACCGGCACCCGTGGCGGTGGGCGACACGCAGAATGGCCAGTTCGCGCTCGCGTGCGGGCAGCGACGAACCCTCCATCAGATAGGTGTTGAACGGCAGGAACTTGCCCGCCAGTTCCGGATGGCGCACGAGTGTCGCCAGTGCGTTCCCCGCGTCTTCGGGGTTGCGCCGCTCGGGGGCCACGGTGCCCTCGAGGGCGCGGCTGGTGTGGTCGTCCCACTCGTCGGCCGGCAGTGGCGTCAGCATCGGTGTCCTCTCGGCATAGCTCTTTAGCCAGTCTATGCATTGAGCGGGCGCCTGCGCGAATGTGACCGGCGTCGCACACCCATCACCACGTGATGTGCACCGCACTCACTTGCGGCGACGCAACCGGGTTGAAAAAGTTAGGTCACTTTAACTGTCGGAATCGTCATTAACTTATATGCTGGCGGCCGAGGTGACGACCATCCGGGGAGGAAGCACCTGTGGATACCGGCCTGCAAAAACGGTTCAAGCACTGGCGCTGGGATCCGCCCGTGAAGACGGCGAGCGTCATCACCATCCTGATCATGGTGGTGATCCTGGCGATGGTGTGGCTGCAGTTCCGCGGGTCGTTCACCCCGGTCACGCGGCTCACCCTGATGGCCGACCGCGCCGGCCTGAACACCGACCCGGGTTCCAAGGTCACCTACAACGGCGTGCAGATCGGCCGGGTGGCGGAGGTCGAGCCGCAGAGTGTCGGCAACGAACCGCGGGCCAAGCTACTCCTCGACATCGACCCGCAGTACATGCGACTCATCCCGGCCAACGTGGACGTCGACATCGCGGCCTCCACGGTGTTCGGCAACAAGTTCGTGTCTTTCTCGACGCCGGAGAACCCGGTGCCGCAGCGGCTCGACCCCGCCGACGTCGTCGACGCGACCAGCGTGACCACCGAGTTCAACACGCTGTTCGAGACGGTGGTCGAGGTCGCCCAGCAGGTCGACCCGATCAAGCTGAACCAGACGCTGACCGCGACGGCCGAGGCGCTCGACGGACTCGGTGAGCGATTCGGCCAGGCGGTGGTCAACGGCAACGAGATCCTGGCCGACGTGAACCCGCAGATGCCGCAGATCCGCCGCGACACCCAGTTGCTGGCCGACCTGGGCGAGGTGTACGCCGACGCCGCGCCGGACCTGTTCGACGGGCTGGAGAACGCCGTCACCACCGCGCGCACCCTGAACCAGGAGCGCGGCAATCTCGACGCGGCGCTGATGGCCGCGGTCGGCTTCGGCAACACCGGCGGTGACGTGTTCGAGCGCGGTGGCCCCTACCTGGTGCGCGGCTCCGAGGATCTGATCCGCACCTCGGCGACGCTCGACGAGTACAGCCCCGCGCTGTACTGCACCATCCGCAACTGGCACGACAACGAGCCCAAGTTCACCGAGTTCAACGGCGGCAACGGCTATTCGGTGAACCTGCACAACACGCTCGTCGGCGCGGCCAACCCGTGGGTGTACCCGGACAACCTGCCGCGGGTGAACGCCAAGGGCGGCCCCGAGGGCAGGCCGGGCTGCTGGCAGAAGGTCACCCGCGACCTGTTCCCCGCGCCGTATCTGGTGATGGACACCGGCGCCTCGCTCGCCCCGTACAACCACATCGAACTCGGCCAGCCCATCGCCATCGAATACGTGTGGGGACGCCAGATCGGCGAGAACACGATCAACCCGTAACCGCTACGGCTGGCGCACCACGGCCTCGAGTTCGGCTTCGTAGGCGCCTTCCTCACGGCCGAGGGCGATGGTGGCCGCCACCATCGCGGCGATCGCGATGACCAGGGCCACCGGTTCCCAACCGGTGATCGACAGGTGCTCGCCGAGCAGGACCGAGCCCAGCACGACGGCGACCGCCGGCTCCAGCACCAGCATCGTCGGCACCGACGTCTGCAGCGAGCCCGCGTGGAAGGCCGACTGCTGCAGCAGCGTCGCGGCCACCCCGAGCAGGACGACGAGGTAGATCGTGGGCGTGGTCAGCACCTCCTCCACCCGGCCCTCGGTGATCAGGTGCATCACGATCTTGGTGAGCACCGCCACCACGCCGAAGAGCACACCCACGGCGACGGCCAGCAGCACCGCGCGCCGCCAGTCGACGGCGCGGACTGCGACGGCGATGCACGCCAGCACCGCCGCGCCGCACACCACGGCCACCGCCACCGTCGCCGGGACCGAGATGTCGTAGTCGCCGGCCTTGGCCTTGGCCAGCGCCACGAACACCGTCAGCGCAACGGTCAGCAGCACCGCCCACAGCCATTCGGCGCGGCTCACCCGCCTGCCGGCCAGCCGCGCACTCAGTGGAAGCGCGAACAGCAGGGCGGACACCAGGATCGGCTGCACCAGGATCAGCGACCCGTAGCCCAGCGCCAGCGCCTGGAACACGAAGCCGGCGACGGCGGACCCGGTGCCGGCCCACCACAGGGGGCGGCGCACCAGCGTCATCAACATCAGGGTGCTGACGCCTTTCTCCGCGGGCACGTCCATCGTGGCGCGCTGTCGCACGACGATCCCGACCGCCATGAACACCGCTGCAAGCAGTGCGAAGAGCACCGCCAAACCGTGGCCCACCAAGCCGCGCACCCCTTCCGGTCCTGCCGCCGTCGGCAGGCAGCACCCACCACCGTAGGCGGAGTGCGGCGCGGGGTCAGCGCGGGCGCGCGCTCAGTCCGCGCGGAAGGTGGCGGGCAGTGTGGCGGCTACTAGCTGGCTTCGCGATCGGCGACCGGGCGCAGATGCGGCCGGGGCGCCGACGGCGCGATCCGGTCGTTGACGCCGGCCACCACCGAGTCGACGCGGGTGACCGCCTTGTCGCAGAGGCCGCGGACCCGGTCGCCCGCGGTGTCGACGTCGTCGGCGGCGCTGAGCAGGTATGCCCGCACGTTCAGCCGCAGTCGCTCGCCGCGCCGGCGCATCCCCTGGCGCAGGCGGTCGTCGACCTCGAGGTTGACGTATGGCAACAGCCGGATCTTCATGTGTGCTCCCGATCGTCGGATGCTTGGGCCAACCCTAACGCGCAGGTGGCCGGCGGAGAAGACGACGTGGGGCGGACGCACGACCATGCGCGGTGTGGCGTACGTCACGTCGCGGTCAGGCCGGAGCGCCCTGCCAGTCGTCGAGCGTCCAGCCCTGCTCGGGGCTGCCGGTGAGCACCACGCGGCCGGTGTTCTGCAGCGGCTCGCTGCGCAGCAGCGACGGGTCGGGGTTGGCCACGTTCATCGTCACCCACAGCATGATCGCCGCGCCGTGGGAGAACGCGACGGGATCGCGGGCGCCGCTGTCGTAGATCCGGCGGACGGCGTCGTCGAACCGGGCGTCGAATTCGTCGCCGCTCAGCGAACCCGGGATGCGTGCCGACCGGTCGCCGGCCAGCCAGCGTTGCGGCGCCGAGAAGTAGTCGACCGCGTCGGCCTCGGGCCTGCCCTCGTACTCGCCCGCCTCGATCTCGCGCAGGCCGGGCAGCACCGTGACGGGCTCGCCGAGCGCAGCCGACATGGGTTGCGCGGTCTGCTGCGTGCGCACCATCGTCGAGGCGAAGATGCCGTCGTAGTCGTTGCCGCTCAGATGCGTCGCGGCGGCTGCGGCCTGCTCGCGGCCGAGTTCGGTCAGACCAGGACCCGGGGTCGACGTGTCGATCAGGCCGGAGGCGTTGCCCGCGGACTGCGCGTGCCGGATGAACGTCAGCGTGATGGTGTGCGGGCCGCCCGCCGCCGCCGACGGGGCACCGGCGATGGTGATCGTCACAGCGGCCAGAGCCGCGAGTATCCGGCGCATCCCGTGATGGTGGCAGAGTTCTCTGCGCGAGCCAACGGTGGTGGCTACACGGGGACGGGGGCGTCCTCGCCTGCGCTGCGGGCCAGCCGGCGATTCAGCTTGTCGCCCTCGATGTCCAGGTCGGGCAGGAAGGCCGCCAGCCGCCGCGGCAGCCACCAGGCCCGGTCGCCCAGCATCGACATCACCGCGGGCACCACGGTCATCCGCACCACGAACGCGTCGATCAGCACGCCGAACGCCAGCGCGAAGCCCATCTGCTTGATCATCGGGTCGGCGTTGAACACGAAGCCGGCGAACACCGCCATCATGATCACCGCGGCCGCCGCGACCACCCGGCTGGCCTGGGCGAACCCGTGTGACACCGCCTCGTCGCCGCGGTGGCCGTGCACGTGCGCCTCCTTCATCGACGAGACCAGGAACACCTCGTAATCCATTGCCAGGCCGTACAACACACCGATGACGATGATCGGCAGCAGGCTCAGGATCGGCCCGGTGGCGCTCAGCCCGATGAGTTGCTGGAACCAGCCCCACTGGAACAGCGCGGTGGTGGCGCCGAACGTGGCGATCACGCTGAGCAGGAAGCCCACCGTCGCCTTGACGGGCACCGCGATCGAGCGGAACACCACCAGCAGCACCAGCAGCGACAGCCCCACGACGACGGCGATGTACAGCGGGATGGCCTCGGCCAGCCGGTCGGTGGTGTCAATGCCCATCGCGGTGACGCCGGTGACCCCGAGGTCGACGTCGCGCAGTTCCGACAGCGGTCCGGCATGTGCCCGGATGTCGCGCACCAGTTGAGCGGTGGCGTCGTCGGTCGGACCGGCGGTGGGCACCACCGAGAACACCGCGGTGTCGGCGGTGTCGCTGACGGTGCCCAGGCTCACCGACTCCACCCCGGGCATCCGGCGCAGGTCGTTGTAGGTGTCGACGAGGGCGGCTGTGGTCAGCGCCCCACTGGCGGCCGGTTCGGCGATCACCACAAGGGGTCCGTTGAAGCCGTCGCCGTAGTGCTCGCCGACCAGGTCGTAGCTCGCCCGCTGCGGGGTGCCCTGGTTGTAGCTGCCACCGTCGGGCAGCCCCAGCGACATGTTCAGCGCGGGCACCGCGAGCAGACCGGTGACGACGACGCCGGCGATCGCGACCGGAACACGATGCCGCAGCACCGCTCCCACCCACGCCGAGGCGAACCGGTGGTTCCCGGTGTCGCTGTCGGCCGCGGCAGCCTCGTCACGGGCCTTCGCCGAGCAGATCCGCTCGCCGACCAGGCCCAGCAGCGCGGGCAACAGGGTGATCGCGGAGGCGACGGCGACGATCACCGTCCCCGCGGCGGCCAGCGCCATCGGCGTCAGCAGCGAGATGCCGACCACGGTCAGCGCCACCAGCGCGATGACGACCGTGGTGCCTGCGAAGACCACGGCGCTGCCCGCGGTGCCGATGGCCCGCGCGGCGGCGTCGGCCGCCGACAGGCCGCGGTCCAGGATGAGGCGGCGCTGCCGGTTGACGATGAACATCGCGTAGTCGATGCCGACGGCCAAGCCGAGCATCAACGCCAGCACGGCCGTCATCGACTGCATGTTCACCAGATGCGAGAACAGGAAGGTGCCGCCCACCCCGATCGCGACGGCGGTCAGCGCGGTCACCAGCGGCAGGCCTGCGGCCACCAGCGAGCCGAGCGTGACCACCAGGACGAGTGCGGCCACCATCACGCCGATGACCTCGCCTGCGCCGATGATCTCGGGCATCTGCAGCATGCTCGCCGACGGCAGCACCTCGATCCCGCTCCGCCCCAGTGCGTCCCGTGCGGCGTCGACGGTGTGCTCGATGGTTCCGGTGGGCAGCTCGGCGGTCTGCTTGTCGAACGAGAACTGGTAGAGCGCCGCGGCGCCGTCGGCCGACACCACCACGCCGGGCACCGGTCGGCCGTTGAGCAGCAACGGCTTCGGCGCATTCTCCGGCGCAGGCGCGTGTACCTGCGCCTGCGCGATGGCCGCCGATGCGGCCAGCGTCGGGCTGGCAGGCCCCTTGGCCATTTCGGCTCGGGCGATCTCGTTCGGGTCGAGCACGTGATCGCTGTGCGCGACGGCGTCGACGGCGGCCAGCACGGCGTCGCGGTGCGCCGGGTCGTCGATGCGGGTGCCTGCCGGCGCGGCGAACGCGATCAGGCCCTGCCCGCCGGACGCTTCGGGCATCCGCTCGGCCAACTGGTCGATGACCTGCTGGGCGGGCGTGCCGTTGATGCGCATCTCGTTGGAGACCTTGGGCGGGTTGATCGCGAGAATGCCTGCGACGACGGCGATCAGCGCCAGCCACACGCCGATGACGTGCCAGGGCCGGGCGAAGGCGTAGCGGCCCATGCGATGCAGAAGTGTCGACATGTAAGTGAGAGTAGGCTCCCGATATGGGAGTCGGCTATCGTTTGTCGCCAAGCCCACGTGGGTCCCGCCGGCATGACCCGCGACACACACCGGGCCGGGGTTCAGCCCCGGCCGAGGCCCTTCTTGGCCTCCTTCACCACGGCCCCCGCATCGCGCCCGGCCTGTTTGGCGGCGGCGTAGGCCTCCTCGGCCTCCTCGAGCGCCTCCTCGGCCCTGGCGAGTCGGTTGCGCGCGTCGTCGCGCTTGAGCCGCGCGGTGGCCAGGTCGCTCTGCCGCTCGGCGATCGCCTCGTCGGCCTCGGCCTTGGCCCGCTCCGCGGCCGCCAGCACGGCGCGCGCCCGCTCCCGGCGCTGCCGGTCGGCCTTGTCCCTGTCTTCCTTGTCCCGGCCGGCCTTGTCCCGGTCGGCCGCGGGCTCCGGCGCCGGGGCGGCCTTCGGCGTGGCCGCCCTGCTGCCGCGCGCCGTGGTGGACACCTGGGAGATCTCACCGAACTCACCGAACCCCGACCACTGTTCGGCCTTGGCCAGCCGGCCGAGCCGGGCGGTGACGTCGGGGTCCGCGACGGCGGCCTGCAGGGTGTCGGTGACGTCGTCGCGCAGCGCCGCCGACGGGTTGGCGATGCCCGCGACCCGGAACGCCGTGCGGGTGAGCTCCACGACGAGACGGCGTTGCTCGCCGGAGAATTGCCGGATGCGCTCACCGTCCATCGTGGAGTGCGCGCTGCGTAGCCGCTCCCCCAGGTCGGCCAGCTGCGACCTGACCTCGGGGTCGTCGTGGATCAGCCGGTTGACCACCCATGCCGAGGTGGTCGGCTTGCGCGACGCCGAGATCGCCTTGGCGCCTTCGGTGTCGCCGCCCTGTTTGGCCGCCTTGGCCAGTTGTGTCCGCAGCGCGGTGAACTCCTCGGGTGCCGCTTGGTACAGCTCGTCGATCGCCTGATCGGTCGCACTGTCGGCCATCGGGCCATGATCCCGCGCCGGACGTCGTGAACGCTAGACCGCCGCGCACACCTCGGGTGCGAACAGCAGCACCGGCCAGTAGAGCACCGACTCGCCGAAGGCCACCAGATTGGCGCCCGCGGGCAGCGTGGCCTGCAGCCGCAGCTCGGCGAGCCGGGCGAATTCCGGCTGCAAGAAGGTGAACCCGATGCCGATAGCGAGGTACGGGATGGCGAGCCACATGCCCAGCTCGAGCCATCCCGCGACAGTCAACTCCCGGGCGAGCAGGCGGCGCAGCGCGTCCATGGTTCAGATCAGCGGGCGGTGGCGGCGGATGCGGCGGCGGACATCGGCGAGCAGCACCAGGCTGCCGCCCTGCCGGATGAACGGCGGAAGGAATCGGTTTACCAAAGCCACTGTGCGGAAGAGTCTTTCGAACCACCTCTGCTCGGCGTCACTCCACCGCACCCCCATGGCGTCGCGGAAGACGGGGGCCAGGAAGCCGATGGTGAGGAATCTCAGCAGCCGCCGCGACGTCAGCCGCAGCGGCGCCCGGATCATCTGCAGGTCGATCAGGTCCTCGAGGTAGGCACGCACCTTGTCGTCGACGGCCACCCGTGCGCACGCGGTGTTCCAGTAGTGGTCGAAATCGGCTCGGCTGGGCGGCCATTGGTCCTCGGTCACCTGAAGCGTGGTGCCGAGCGTCCATGCCGAGCGGTAGAACTGCTCGGACTGGTCGGGGGTCATCTGACCACGCAGCAGCTGGTAGGTGTCCTCCAGTCCGACGAAAGACATGCGGCCACCCACATCTGCAGCTCACGGTCGAAGGCGTTGTAGCGCACCGCGCTGCCCGGCTCCGACTTCACATGACGGTGGGCGCCGTTGACGGCCTCCCGCATCGCCGCCCGGTCGGCGTCGGTGCCGAGGATCGCGACCGCGAGGTACTGGAACGTCGTCCTGGCCCGCTTCCACGGATGCTTGAGCAGGTTGCCGGAGTCCACCTTGCTCTCCACCACGCCGTAGCCGACCCCCGGCGAGGAGAGCTGCATGATGACGTTGGCCGCACCCGCCGCGAACGACCAGAAGTCCATCGCGTCGGCCACGGTGACGGGTTCGTCGGACCAGCGCGCGGTGCGGCGCCCGATCGTGATGCGGGTGTCGGTGGTGGTCAACACGCGGTCCTCGGCTGTTCTCTGGCTGTCCCCCGGTACTGCCATGTCGGTCAGCGTGCCACACCGGCGACCGCTGCGGGAACACATTCTCGCGAAACAGCGGTACACATCAACGTCACCCGGGCGCGGTATTCGGCTGACAACACGGGTTCTGATCGCGTCGATCCGTTCCGTTACCTACGAACGCCCGTTAACATTCCGGTGGAGTGGATGGAGGGGACACCGATGGAGACCAAGCTTCGTCAGCTGCTGGCCTACAAGCTCAGCATCGCCGAGTTGATCGGCATCGCACTGCTGCTCGGGACGCCGTACCTGATCGTCGGTGTCATCTGGTCGAGCACGCACACCGAGCACCTGCGCGGCATGGAGGGCGCCGACCTGGCGATCTCCTTCCTCGGCTCGATCGCGTCCTGGCCGGTGCTGCTGTTCTCCAATGTCTGTATGACCTGAGCGTGCATGCGCCGAGCCGTCGGCTACCGTCGGGGCCATGTCCAACGTTGCCAACGATCCGATCGACGACGTGGCCGAGGGCGACGTCGTCGACGTCGACCGCGGGTCCGGTTCACGGCCCTACCAGGTGGTGTTCAAGAGCACCGACGAGACGCCGCAGGGGACCGTCTTCACCGTCACGTTCCAGGACACCGACGGCGAGACCTTCCAGCAGGAGTATCCGGCGGGCACGGTGGTGACCCGCTCGCTGGAGAGCAAGTGGGAGTCCCCGCAGAGTCCGACGCAGCACGGCGGGTAGCGCGAACGCATAGCCGGCGTGGCGGCGGGTACCCCCCGCGCCATGGCGAAGATCGGATACTTCCTGTCGTGTGAGCAGTACACCCCTGCCGAACTGGTGGACCAGGCCAAGCGTGCGGAGGCCGCGGGCTTCGACTCCCTGTGGATCTCGGATCACTTCCACCCGTGGAACGACGAACAGGGCCAGAGCCCGTTCGTGTGGGGGGTGATCGGCGCCCTGTCGCAGGTGACCTCGCTACCCGTGTCGACGGGGGTCACCTGCCCCACCATCCGCATCCATCCGGCGATCATCGCCCAGGCGGCCGCCACCGCCGCCGTCCAGCTCGACGGCCGGTTCGTGCTGGGCGTCGGCAGCGGGGAGGCACTCAACGAGCACGTCCTCGGCGATCACTGGCCGTCTGTCGGCGTCCGGCTGGAGATGCTCGAGGAGGCCGTCGACGTGATCCGGCTGCTGCACGGCGGCAAGGAGGTCAGTCACCACGGCCTGCACTACGAGGTGCAGGAGGCCCGCATCTACACGCTCCCCGAGCAGCCGGTGCCCATCTACGTCTCGGGCTTCGGCCCGCAGGCCGCCGAGCTGGCCGGCCGCATCGGCGACGGCTTCGCCACCACGATGGCGGACGCCGAGCTGATCAAGACGTTCCGCGACTCCGGTGGCGGCGACAAGCCCGTGCAGGCCGGCACCAAGGTCAGCTGGGACCGCGACGCCGAGAAGGGCCTCGACGCGGCGCACCGGCTGTGGCCGAACGAGAGCCTGCCCGGTCAGCTGGCCCAGACGCTGCCGCGGCCCGGCGACTTCGCCGACGCCGGCGCCCTGGTGCCGCGGGAGAAGGTCGCCGAGTCGGTGACGTGCGGCCCGGACCCCGACAAGCACGCCGCGCAGGTGCGCGAGTACCTCGACGCCGGGGTCGACGAGGTCTACGTCCAGCAGATCGGACCGGACCTCGACGGCTTCTTCGAGTCCTGGCAGCGCGACGTGCTGCCGCAGCTGCGGTCCTAGCGCACCGAGCCGCCGAACAGGTCGAGCAATTGGCCGGTGCGCCACCAGATCAGCGCCGCCAGCACCACCAGTACGGCTGCCGTCACACCAGCTTGGATCAGGTTGCGCTGCTCGCGCGGGGCGTAGGCGTACGCCGCGGCCACCGCGGCACCGGTGATCAGCCCGCCGATGTGGCCCTGCCAGCTGATGTTCTGTGAACTGATCAGCGGATAGACGAACGTGAAAGCGAGGTTCAGCACGATGATCGCGGCGATCCCGCGGATGTCCAGGTTGAGCCGCTTGGCCACCACGAACGTCGCGCCGAAGAGGCCGAACACCGCCCCGGAGGCGCCCGCGGTGCCGGTGTTGAGCGGGGAGAGCAGGTAGACCAGCACCGAGCCGCCCAGTGCGCTCAGCCCGTAGAGCGCGCCGAAGCGCAGCCGGCCCAGCGCCGCCTCCAGCGGCGGCCCCACGTAGTACAGCGCCAGCATGTTGAACAGCAGGTGGGTGATGCCGTAGTGCAGGAACGCCGACGTCACCAGCCGCCACCACTCGCCGGACGCGACGCCGGGCGCCCACAGCACGAGCTCGCGCTCCAGCTCGGGCATCGCGGACTGCAGCACGAACGCCAGCACGTTGACCGCGATGAGCACGTAGGTGACCATCGGCTTGGTGGCGCCTGCGCGGCCGCCGAACGGGGTACGCACCGGCCGCACCGTCCTGGCGCCGGCGTTCACGCACTCGACGCACTGATGGCCCACCGCCGCTGAGCGCATGCACTCACCGCAGATGTACCGCCCGCAGCGGTTGCAGCGCACATAGGTCTGCCGGTCGGGATGGCGGTAGCAGGTCGGCGTCTCGGCCGGCGACTGCTGCGGATGCGGGTAAGCCATGGTTACAGCGTCCCGAACAGTTCGATCCAGTTGCCGTCGGGGTCGGCGACGAACATCCAGCCCATCCCCGGCACCGGCGCGAATTCCGTCAGCGGTTCGACGATGTCGTAAGGCGACGCGGCGAACTCCTCGGCGACGGCGCGCAGCTTCTGCACCCCGATCGTGAAGTACCGGACCCCGGCCTGGGCCCGCCCGCCTCCCGGCGCCGCGGGTTGCGGCGGCGGCGGGTCGTAGGTCACCAGCTTGAGCACGCCGTTGCCCAGCGTGTAGCGCCGCTGCGTGCCGCCGGGGAACTCGAGCTCGCCCTGAAACTCCAGCTCGAGGAAGCCCTCGTAGAACGTCACCATGGGGTCGGGATTCGTGGTCACCAGGCCGACTTCGATGCCGGGGGTGAGCAGATCGAACTTCACCTACGCCATTGTCCCGGTCGGCGCGCGTGCCCCGCGCGCGGCCGTCAGGAGCCGGGGGTGCTGAACTCCATGATCAGCCGGGTCAGCCGCAGCGCCTTGATCCGCCACGCGCCGTCCTGGCGGACCCAGCGCTCGTGGTAGTGGCCGTAACCGGTGAGTGCCGGACCGTTCTCCCACACCACCCGGTCCTGCATGGCCCACACGACGGTGGCCTCGTCACCGTCGACCTCGATCAGCGGGGTGTGTACCTGGTGGGCGGAGCGGGCGTTGGTCAGCGAGGACCGGATCATGTCGACGGCGGCGTCGCGGCCGGTGATGACGGGCACGCCGGTGCCGCCGTCGCTGACGTCGAGCTCCATGTCGTCGGTCATCAGGTCGCCGAACCCGGCCCAGTCGCGGGTGTCCAGGGTGTAGCAGTAGCGGCCCTTGGCGTGGGTGAGGGCGAGGAAGTCCTCGGGAGTCGTCGTCATCGGTCTAGGACACCACGATCCGCAACCGCTCCCAGCCCCGGACCGTCGATGTCGGGGCGAGTTCCATGCTGTCGTAGTCGATGCCCCACTCGGGCCACCGGTTGAGCAGCTCGTCGAGCGCGATCCGGCCTTCCATGCGGGCGAGGTTGGCGCCGAGGCAGTAGTGCACGCCCTTGCCGAAGGTCAGGTGGCTGATGTTGTCGCGGCCGATGTCGAACGTGTCGGGGTCGCGGTAGCGGCGCGGGTCGCGGTTGGCGGCGCCGAACAGCAGCAGGATCGCGCTGCCCGCGGGCACGGTGGTGCCGTACAGCTCGTGGTCGCAGGCGAGGTATCGCGCGACGTGCGGGCCGGTCGGCTCGAACCGCAGCGTCTCGTCGATCGCGCGGTTGAGCAGCGAGCGGTCCTGGGCGACCCGGCGGCGCTGGTCGGGGTGTTCGGCGAGCACCTTCGCCAGCCAGCCGATCAGCCGGCCGGTGGTCTCATTGCCCGCACCGGCCACCACCTGCGTGTAGTGCAGCACCTCCTTGCGGGTGAGCTTGCGGGTGACGCCGTCGGCGTCGGTGAACTCGACGTTGAGCAGCGCCGTCATCAGGTCGTCGGAGGGGTTGTGCGAGCGCCATTCGACGTAGTCGGCGTAAATGCGGCCGTCGGCGATCCTGTCGGCAGCGACCACCTTCATCGGCGCGCCGCGCTGGGTGCGCAGGTTGGCGTCGTTGGCGTCACGCACCGAGACCTGTTCGGACTCAGGGATTCCCAGCAGCATGCCGATCACCCGCATCGGCATCATGGCGGCCAGTTCGGCGATGATGTCGAAGCCGTCGCTGCCGACGTGCGGGTCGAGGCAGCCGATGCAGAACCGGCGGATCTGGTCCTCGATCTCGGCCATCCGGCGCGGCGTGAACACCCGCGACATCAGCCCGCGCAGCATGCTGTGCACGGGTGGGTCCTCGAACATCATCACGCCCTCGGGCATGTCGAAGTCGGACTGCACGAGTTCGAGGATGTCGCTGCGGGAGTTCGAGAACGTCTGCCAGTTCGACAGCGCGTCCTCGACGTCGGCGTGCCGGGAGATCGCCCAGAAGTCGTAGCGCTCGTTGTAGTAGAGCGGCGCCTCCTCGCGCAACCGCGCGTAGGTCGGGTAGGGATCGTTGACGATGTCGACGGAGTAGGGGTCGTAGTAGACCGCGGCGGCGGTGGTCATCATGGCTCCCTGCGTGCACTGAGCGATCGCTCAACAATGCGTCCCGTGTATGACTAGCAGCCCGCAGGCGGGGCGGTCAACGGTTCAGGCGGTGGCGCCGTGCGCGCGTTCGGGCATCGACCGCGGGATCAGGCCCACCGGGTCGCACAGGTCGAGGACGCGGCTCACCGCGCGGCTGGGCAGCACGTGCCACGTGGCGTCACTGCGGGTCAGGTGGGCGTTGATGGCGTGTAGGGCGGCGATGCCGTCCACCGCGATGAAGTCCAGGTCGGTGAGGTCCAGCGTGACGGAACGGGCGGCCGCGGGTATCGCCTCGTACACCGCGACCGCGAAATCCTTGGCGTTGGCGGCGTCCACCTCGCCGCACACCCTCACGGTGGTGCGCCGCGACGCCCCACGCCCACGGGTACTGCCGACAGCCGCCACCCGCGATGCGATCGGCGGCCGGCACGCGGATACCCGACCGTGCAGGTATGCGATCGTCACGGCGTGACTCCATCAGCAGGGGGGTCCGGTGGGCGTTTCGTTCCCACTGCAAAGGACAACCAAACCTGTGGTGGAAATAATTTCCGTCAGGCCGGCGCGACCGGGCGCAAGGTGGCGGCGCACCCGTCGAAGCCCAGATACACCCGGGTGCCCTGCGGCGACGGGTCGATGGCGAACCGGTCGGCGAGTGCCCGCATCAGCGGGATGCCGCGGCCCCGCGCGGACGTTCTCGATGCGGGTGCGGCCTCCCGCCACCTCCCGCGGTCGGCGACGGTGACGGCGAGGACGCCCGGGCCGTCGCGGTGGGCCTGCAGGCAGAACGTCCGATCCCGCCCGCCGTCGCGGTAGGCGAACTCGGCGGCGTTGGCCATGGCCTCGTTCACCGCGAGCACGATGTCGCTGTACCGGACCGAGTCCAGCCGGAAACCGGTCCGCAGCCACCGGGAGAACTCCTCCCGCAGGCTGCTCACCGCGCCGGCATCGGCGGCCACGGTCCGGACGAAGGCGGCGTCCGCGCTGTCGGTCAAGGCGTGTGCGAAAGACATGGTCTTTGTGGGCTACCCGCTTCCCCGCGGAGTCACTCGCCGCGGCAGGTCACGGTCTGACGTGATCCAGGGCACCATCGAGTGTCGGGAACAGCGTGATCACGTCGGTCAGCCCGGTGATCTTGAGCGGTCTGCTGGTCGCCGGACCATCGGCGACGACCGCGAACCGGATCGCGGGCGTGACCTCGTGGTGGGTGTTGACCAGGACCTGCATGCCGGCGGAGGCGAGGAATTCGACGTCGGTCAGGTCGATGATCACGGCGGTGGGCCGCTGTGCGACGACCGCACGGACCTTCTCGGTCAACGCCGGCGCGGTCAGCATGTCGATCGCACCGGACGCGCGCACGACGACGACGCTGCCGACCCATTCCTCACGATCGTCTTCAGCGGTCACAGCCCACCTCGTCTCGGCGCCGTCGACGACGCGCACAGAAAGAAAGGAGGCTGCAGGCTGAACCCGGGAATCGCCGCCATCGGACCCAGCGGCGTCGGACGGCGGCTCACAGCGTATCCGACCGCCGCACTCGTCGGATGATGAGGCGCAGCGAGTGCGGCTACGGTGAATGGTGATGGCGAGTAACCGGATGGCGCAGGAGCCGTCGGCGATCCATGCGGAGACCGTGGCAGCGGTGCAGCGCCGTGCGCTGATGGAGTCGGTCGAGGTCGATCTCGCCGGTTCGCTCAACTACCGCAGGACCGTGCTGCGGGTGCTCAGCCTCATCCGGCCCGCGATCGCGGACTGGGCCGCGCTGGTGATGCCCGACAACCGCACCGGTGGACTCGAGGTGCACGGTGGCGACGACGTGGCCTTCACCGAGGTGGTGCCGCGCTCGGTGGTCGACGGCCTGGCCACCGACCGGGTGCTGCGCACCGGCCACCGCGAGCTGCTGCACTTCGGGATCGGGGCGGACCCGGCGGGCTCTGCCGAGCACGGGATGTTCGGCATCATCCGGCATCCGCGGCTGCGCGAGCAGGTGGACGCGCTGCGGCCGGCCGACGTGCTGTTGCTCGGGTTGACCGCCCGCGGGGCGACGGTGGGCGTGCTGATGATCACCCGCGGCCAGGGTCGCGGATTCGACGACGACGAGGTGGCGTTCGCGGAGCGGATCGCCTCCCGCGCGGCGGTCGCACTCGACTCGGCCCGCCTCTACGAGGAGCGGGCGCGGGTGGCGACGATCCTGCAGCGCAGCCTGCGGCCACCCGCACTTCCGGAGGCGGGCGACATCCGGCTGGCCGCGCGATACCGGCCCTCGGCCGAACACCTCGAGATCGGCGGCGACTTCTACGACGTGTACGGAGCCGACGGCGACTGGCTGCTGGCCCTCGGCGACGTCTGCGGAAAAGGCGTCGAGGCCGCCGCGCTGACCGGCCAGACCCGCCAGAGTCTGCGCACCGCCGCCTATTTCGACCCGCGGCCTGCCGTGGTGCTCGGCGCTCTGAATCACGTGCTGTGGCAACCGGGTTCCGACCAGTTCGTCACCGTGGTCTGCGCGCGGGTCCGGACGTCCGCCGACGGCGGGGCCGACGTCGAGATCGCGGTGGCGGGCCACCCGGCGCCGATCGTGCTGCGTGCCGGCGGCGACGTCGAGCAGGTCGAGATCTTCGGCACCGCCATCAGAGTGCTGCCGCAGGCGACGTACCGCACCGCGACGCTGCGCCTGGAGCGCGGCGACACCCTGCTGATGTTCACCGACGGGGTCGACGAGGCCCGTGGCGGCGACGGCTTCTACGGCGTCGACCGGCTGACGGCCCTACTGCCCGCCTACGCGGGCGCCGCGCCCGCGGTGGTCTGTGAGGCCATCGAGCAGGACGTCATCGAATTCGTCGACGGCGGCCCGCACGACGACATCGCGCTGCTCGCGGTGACGTGCGGGAGGTGAACACCGCCGTCCTGACGGACGCGCTGAACGGTTACGAGCAGGCCCTCTCGGCCAACGATGCGGTGGCCGCGACCCTCCTGGTGACCCGTCTGCTGGCCGACGGCGCCGATCCGGTGGCGGTGCTGACCGACGTCGTCGCGACCGCGCAGCGCACCGTCGGGTCACGCTGGCAGCGCGGGGAGTGGACGGTCGCCGAGGAGCACGCGGCCACCGCGATCGCGGTCGCGGCGACGACGGCGGTGGCCGGACACGTCCGGCAGGTGCCGGTGACCCACGGCCGCGTGCTGGTGGCGTGCGCCGAGCGGGAGTGGCATGCGCTGCCCGCGATGATCATCGACTGCGCGCTGCGCGCCAACGGCTGGGACAGCACGCTGCTCGGCGCCTCCACCACGCCGTTGCGGCTCAGCCAGCACCTGCAGGATCTGGGCCCGGATGCGATCGCGGTGAGCTGCTCGATTCTCGGTTCGCTGCCGACGACGCGGCGGTTCATCGAGGCGGGCACCGGCGCGGGCGTGCCCGTCGTGGTCGGCGGACCGGCGTTCGGCTACGACGACGTCCGGGCCACGGCGCTGGGGGCGACGGCATGGGCGCCCGATGCCCACGGGGCGGTCGCGGTGCTTGCCGGTCTGCCCGCGGTGGTGCCGCCTGCAGGCCCGTTGCCCGCCGACGCCGTCGCCGAGCAATCCGCCCTCGACCTGGATCACCGGCGGCTGGTCGCGCTGCTGCGCGATCGGTGGTCGCTGACCCGCGAGGCGGACGCGGACAGCCGGGTGCACGACGTCGCCGACGACGCGCTGCACCAGGCGCTGCACGCGGTGGCGGCCGCCCTTCTCACCGGAGATCCCCGCCCGGTCGCCGAGACCTCCGCGTGGATCGCCGACCTGCTGCGCACCCGCGGCGCGGACGCCGCTGCCATCACCGAACTCGCGGCACTGATGACAACGGCGCTGCGCGACTACCCGCTGGCGGGCCGCCTGGTCGCCGAACACTTCACCGGCGAGTGGCCGGTGCTCTAGGCAGGCACGTGCTCGCGGGATTCGGTGGCCTCGGTGCTCAGCTTGTCGCCCTCGACGTCGACGTCGGGCAGCAACCGGTCCAGCCAGGCCGGCAGGTACCAGGCCCGCTCCCCGAGCAGCGACATGACCGCGGGTATGAACACCATCCGCACCACGAACGCGTCGAACACCACGGCGACGGCCAGCGCGAAGCCCATCGACTTGGCCACGGAGTCGGGCGACAGGATGAACGCCGCGAACACCGAGATCATGATGACGGCCGCACAGCTGACCACCCGCGCACTGCGCTGGAACCCGGTGATGACCGCCTCCTGCGCGGTGCGGTCGGTGTCGCCGGTGACGAACTTCTCGCGCATCCGCGTCACCAGGAACACCTGGTAGTCCATCGCCAGGCCGAACACGATGCCGATCAGGAAGATGGGCAGGAAGCTGATGATCGGCCCGGGGTCGGACACCAGCCCGAACCAGCCCTCCTGGAACACCGCGACGGTGGCGCCGAACGTCGCACCGATCGACAACACGAATCCCAGTGTCGCCGTGAGAGGTACGAGCAGGGAGCGGAACACCAGCGTCAGCACCAGGAAGGCCAGCCCCACCACCAGTGCCAGGTACGGCACCAGCGCCTTGGTCATCGATTCGGACAGGTCCGACAGGATCGCCGTCTGCCCGGTCACGCCGAACTGCACGCCGGTGGCGTCGGTGATGGCCTGCTCGAGACCGCGGATCGAGTCGACGAGGGCCTGGGTCTGCGGGCTGCTCGGCCCGCTGGCCGGGATGACGCTGATCAGCGCGCCGGTGCCGTCGGGATTGAGCTGCGGCGGGGCGACCATCCGCACGTCGGGCAGCGCCTGGATCTCCTTCGCGAGCGCCTGGTAGCCGGCCGGGGCAGCGGAGGCCCCCCTGCCGTCGGCGACGACGATCAGCGGGCCGGTGATGCCTTCGCCGAACCCCTGGTCGAGCAGCTTGACGGCGTTCTTCTGATCGCTGGTGGCGGCCACGTCCATGCCGAGCTGCAGCTTGAAGGTCGGCAGTGCGATCACGCCGAGCGCGAGCACCACCGCGATGATCGCCGGAACAGGATGCGCGGCAATCATTTTGGCCCAGCGCAGTCCGTTGGTCGGCGCGGTGTCCGGTTCGTCGCCCTGGCGCAGCCGCTTGATGCGGCCGGCGAAGGCGCGGTGGCCGAACAGTCCGAGGAACGCGGGCAGCAGCGTCACCGCCGCGAGCACGGCCATCACCACCGCCAGCGCCGCGGTCAGGCCCATCACCGAGATCATCGGGATGCCGACGACCGTCAGACCGACCAGGGCGATGACGACGGTCAGGCCTGCGAACACCACCGAGGACCCCGCGGTGCCGACGGCCCGGCCGGTGGCGTGGGCGCGGTCGTCGGTGACGCGGAGTTCGTTGCGGTAGCGCGACACGATGAACAGCGAGTAGTCGATGGACACCGCGATGCCGAGCATCGACGACAGCATCAGCGCCGAGGAGTCCATGTCGACCAGCGACGTCGCACCGGTGATCAGGGCGATCGAGATCCCGACGCCGAACAGCGCGGTGATGATCGGCAGGGTCGCGGCCACCACCGAGGCGAAGGCGATCACCATCACCACCAGGGCGACGGCGAATCCGATGGCCTCCGAAGGGCCCTGCTGCGGGGTCTGCCCGTTGTAGAGAGTGCCGGTGCCCTCGACGGTCAACCCGCCGTCGCGCGCCTTCGCCATCACGGACTCCAGCGCGTCGATCTGGTCCTTGGACACGTCGACGAACTTCTGGTCGTAGGTCACGTCCAGGTAGGCGATGGTGCGGTCCTTGCTGACGCTCGTCGCACCCGCGGACGTGGTCAGCGGGTTCATCAGGGTCTGGCCCTGCACGTGCGGCAACCCGCGCAACTCTCCGACGAGCCTGTCGACCGCGGCGACGGTCTCCGGGCGGTCCAGCGTGGCGCCGGCGGGCGCCTGGAGCACCACCTTGGCCTGCGCCATCTCGTCGATGTCGCGTTGCGCGGGGAACTTCTGGTCCATCAGGTCGCTCGCCTGCTGTGACGCCGAGCCCGGCAGCGAGAAGTCTTTCTGGAACGGCTGGGCCAGTGTGGTACCGGCCAGCGCGGCCAGCAGCAGCCCCACCCAGAGTCCGATCACCAGCAGCCGGCGGCGGTACGCGAAGCCCCCGACGCGATACAGGAATGTCGCCATGGTTAGTCGGGCTACCCGGTTCGGCGGCGAGTATTCCGTCGGTCAGCCGGGTGTGAGCCGGAACACCATCTCGACGGTGGTGCCTGCCGCCGACGGCCCCAGGTCGACGCGTGTGCTGACCGCCCGCATCATCGGCAGCCCGCGGCCGCGGGTGCGCGGCTTCGCGTCGGGGATCTTCCACGCCCCGAAATCGACCACGCGGGTGACGATCTCGTCGCCCCACACCGCGGCGTCCACGATCATCACGCCGGCGGCCACGTCGCGGTAGCCGTGCTCGACGCTGTTGGTGCACGCCTCGTTGACCGCGAGCACGACGTCGGTGGCCAGCTCCTCGCCCGCGCCGACCTCGGCCAACCAGGCCGTCAGCTCGGTGCGGACCCGGCCGAGGTGAGCGGGGGTGGCGGCGATCTCCAGGTGCAGCGGTTCGGGTGGCCGGCGGTAGACCAGCACGGCGACGTCGTCGTCGTACCCCGACGGCGGGGCCAGCTCGCGCAGCACCGCGTCGGCGATGGTGTCGGCGTGCGAGGACATCTCGCGTTCCAGCACCCGGGTGACGCGGTCGATGCCGTCGTCGATGGACGCGTCCCGCCGTTCCACCAGGCCGTCGGTGTAGAGCAGCAGCGCCGAACCGTGCGGCAGGGTGCGGGTGGCCTGCGGGCGCGGTCCCGTGCGCCGCACCGCCAGCGGCACCGCCCCGGCGTCGGAGAGCACGGTGGGCGGCGACGCGGGCGCGGCGAGCACCGCGGGCATGTGACCGGCGCTGCTGTAGCGCAGTTCGCCGGTCCGGATGTCGAGGATGGCGAGGAATACCGTCGCGCAGTAGGCGTGCGGGATGAGCGCGGCCGCCGAGTCGAGCTCCTCGAGCAGGACGGCGGGCTCGGCGCCGGTCAGCAGCAATGCGCGCGCCGAACTGCGCAGCTGACCCATCACGGCGGCGGCGGGCAGCCCGCGCCCCACGCAGTCGCCGACGATGATGCCGATGTCGTGGTCGCCGATGGGCAGCACGTCGTACCAGTCGCCGCCGATCTCCAGCGGCGCGACCGCCGGTTCGTAACGCACCGCGAACCCGGCGGGCGGGCTGGTGGTGGGCAGCATCGCCCGCTGCAGGGTCAGCGACGCCTCGCGCGCGGCCTCGAACTGGCGGACGTGCTGGATCGCCAGGCCGAGGTGGCCGACCAGCGCTGTGAGCAGCAGCCGGTCGTCGGCACTGATCTGCCGGGGCCGGGAGTGTTCGAGCACCACCGCGGTGTCACCGGCGCCGGGCAGCATGGCGACGATTCCGCAGGCGGTGTCCGAATCATCTGGCGGCAACACGGGTTCGATGGTCAGCGGCGGCCACTGCCGGGCCTCGCCCAGGGTGACCTGCAGGGCCGGGTCGAGGTCGGACCACTCCGTGCCTGCCGGCTCACCGGCCGCCCGGACCGCGGGCTCCTCGTCGGCGGTCAGCCAGGTCACCGTGAGCACCCGCTGCAGGTCGATCGCCGTGCGGCATTCGTCCAGCGTGATCGCCAGCACCTCGGCCATACTCTTGGCCAAGCCGATCGCCGTGGCCAGCCGGGCGAGCAGCCGTTCGCGCTCCGAGGCGGCCCGCGCCAGGGTGACGTCGCGGATGGTGCCGACGTACGCCTCCCGGCTCCTTCCCGCCGCGGGCACCACGTTGATGCTCACCGCGGCCCAGCCTGCGGTGCCGTCGCGGCGCCGGATCTCCGTCTCGGACTGGATGTCCCCGGCCTCGGTCAGCTGGTTGAGCTGCCGGGCGGCCAGCGCCTGGTCGGCGAGCCACGGGTAGGGCCACCGGTAGGGCAGGCCCGCCGCGTCGTAGCCGGTGATGTCGGTGAATGCGTCGTTGATCTCCACCACCGCGCCGTCTCCGTCGGCGATGAAGAAGCCTTCCTGCAGTGCGTTGACCAGTGCGCGGCGGAACTGGTCGCGGTCGGCGAGGCCGTCGGCGCGGGCCCGCTGCTGCTCGTACCGCTCTGTGCCGTCGAGGAATCCGCGGGTGGCCACGTCCAGGGCGGCCAGCGCCTGGAGCAGGAACTGCAGTGCCGCAGCCGGTTCCGCCCCGGCGTCGCCCCCGTCGAGCAGCCGGAAGTGGTTCTCCACGATGTCGAGCGTGCTGATCCGCTCGGCCAGCGCGCGGCGGCCCAGTTCGTGGCCGACCTCGAGCGTCGCCTCGTCGCGCCCGGCCAGATAGGCGCGCAGCGCGTCGGCGTAGGCGGAATGGAACTCGTCGGTCATGACGCCGTCCCGCGGTGGCGGGCCACCAGCACCAGCGCGTCGTCGCCGTCCCTGCCGTGCCGGTGCAGGATCTGCTCGGCGAGGGTGTCGGCGGGTGCCGCGAAATCGAGTGCCTGCAGCCGGTTCTCGTCCAGGCCGTCGCTGGCCATCACGAGCAGGTGGCCCGGCCGCACCGGGAGGCCTTCCGGCGCGGCAATGTCGGGCAGCCGGTAGCCGACGATGCCGCCGAGCAGCCGGGCCGACGAGCAGGTGTCGACTCCGCTCGGCGCGCGCGCGACCAGGTCCGCCGACACATTGCCGACGCCGACCCACTGCAGGATGCCCGCGCCGAAGTCGATGCGCGCAAGCGTGATCGCGGCGCCGCGGGTGTCGGTCATCTCCCGGTGGCACTGGGCCATCAGGTCGTACAGCGGCCGGTCGTCGGCGTGCCGCAGCACCTGCTCGGCGCACCGGGCCGCAGCGGCCGCGGGTTCGCCGTGCCCGAGGCCGTCGATGACGCCGAACAGCGCGGCGTGCGGGCCGACCCCCACCGCCACCGACCGGTCGCCGCACACCACCTGGCCGGCCACCGGCCGCGCCGCCGCTGCCCACTCCATCGGGCCGAGCCGCCCGTGCTGGGCCATCGTCTCAGCCATCGTCGGGCGCCCACTTCCACATCTCGACGACGGTGCCCTGCCCCGGTGTCGACTCGACGATCAGCCGGTCCATCAGCCGCCGGGCGCCGGGCAGGCCGAGGCCGAGGCCGCGGCCGGTCGAGTAGCCGTCCTCCAGTGCGCGGTCGATGTCGGCGATGCCGGGGCCGTCGTCCTCCGCACGCACCACCAGCGCCCTGCGCCCGTCGCGGTACTGCACCCCCACCCGCACCTCGCCGCGGCCCGCGTAGCTGGTGATGTTGCGCGCGATCTCCGAGATCGCGGTGGCCACCATGGTCACGTCGGTCAGCGAAAAGCCCAGTCGGCGTGCGAGTTCGTGGCCGGCCTGACGCGCGGTGACGATGTCGTCGGAGTCGTTGACGTCGACGACGAAGTCCGCCGACCGCGGCGGTGTCACCGTCGCGGCCGTTCGTCGCCGGGCGCCCGGCGGTGCAGCAGCGCCAGCCCCTCCTCCAGGTCGAGTGCGGTGTGCATGCCGTCGAAGACCAGGCCCAGCTGCACCATCGCGAAGGCCACCTCGGGCTGAAGGCCGACGATCACTGTGTCGGCGCCGCGCAGCCGCGTCATGTGCGCGATCGTCCGGAGTGACCGGGCCGCATAGGAATCCATCACGTCGATCGCGGTCACGTCGACGATGATGCCCTGCGCGCGGAACCGGCTGACCCGTTCCATCAGGTCGTGCTGCAGCCGCTCGGTGTCGGAGTCGGTCAGCGCGGCCTGCACGGTCGCGATCAGGATCGCGCCCTGCTTGAGGATGGGTACCGGCATGGAAGTGGTTGCGGCGCAGTCGGCGCGCTCAGCCGTTCTGCTCGCCGGTGCGGCTCACCTCGTATCCGAGCAGGCGTTCTGCCTCCTCGATGCCGCCCTGCAGGTCGCCGACAGCGTTCATCTTCGACAGGTCGAGGCCGATGGTGACCAGCGTCAGGGCGATCTCCGAGGACAGCCCGGTGATGATCACGCTGGCGCCCATCAGGCCCGACGCGTCGACGGTCTGCACCAGGTGGTTGGCGACGGTGGAGTCGATGGTCGGGACGCCGGTGATGTCGATGACCACCACCTTGGCGCGGTTGGCCCGGATGGCCCGCAGCAGCTGTTCGGTGACCTGGCGGGCGCGCTGGCTGTCGAGCACGCCGATGATCGGCAGGATCAGCAGCTGCTCGCGCACCTGCAGCACCGGGGTGGACAGCTCGCGGATGGCCTCCTGCTGCTGGCGGATGATGCGCTCGCGTTCCTGGACGAAGCTGACGCCCACGGTGTTGGCGATGCGGTTGGCGGCCGGCTCGTAGGCGTCGAGCACGCGGTTGAGCAGGTCGAAGTCGGTCTGGTACTTCTCGAACAGCGAGCGGGCGAGCACGTCGCGCAGCAGCAGCACGATGCCGAGCACCTCGTCGGTCTCGACGCCCCGCGGGATGATGCGCTCGGACAGGTCGCGGGCGTAGGCCTGCAGGGCTTCCACGCTGCCGGTCTCCAGCACCTCGACGTAGTTGTCGTACACCGCGGTCGCCTCGGAGAACAGTTCCTCCGGCGTCATCGCGGTGAGCAGTTCGGCGGCGGTGATGCGGCGGGCCCATTCCTCGCGCAGCACCGTGCGGTTCTGCCGCAGATGCTTGACCAGCTGCGGCAACAGCCCCTCGGTGGAAATGCCGGGCGTGCCCGCGGCGGTGAAATCGGTCGACATCTCGGTCATGTGCTCTCCCGGCCAGCGCATGCGCGCACCCGGCGCGCGAGTCACCTGACGAGCCTATCCCGGTGGTGAGCCCGTTTCCGGTGAAGTATTTTTTCCGTGTTGCCCGAGACGGTTAGGCTTCCAACGTCCGCCCACCGGCGGATGGCGACGTAAGGACGGCAGTTGTCAGCTTCGCAAGCGATCTCCACCTCGGTGCAGCACGTCGACGGCATCGCGGTGCTCGCCGTGGGCGGCGTGGTCGATCTCGCCACCTCCGCCACCCTCGAGGAAGTGGTCGCGGGCCTGGTGGACGAGCGTCCCGCCGCCCTGATCATCGACCTCTCCGAGGTGACGTTCCTGGCGTCGGTGGGCCTGCAGATCCTGGTCGCCACCCACGAGAAGGTCAGCGGGTCGGCGCGCTACGCGGTGGTGGCCAGCGGCCCCGTCACCGCACGGCCGATCCAGCTGACGCGCCTGGACGACGTGTTCCCGCTGCACGCCACGCTCGACGACGCGCTGGCCGATCTGCGCGACGGCGACGCCACCGTCTGACCTGCTCAGCCCGCCGCAGCGGCGCCGGCCGCATCCCGCAGCACCCGTTTCAACCGCTCCAGCGGATCGCCGCCGCGCGGGTCCAACCGTCGCGGGTCGTCGGGCCGCTGCTCCTCGTCCTCGGTCGGTGACCCCGCCGACGGGGGCGGTGGCGGTGGGGGCGGCGGAGGCGGTGGTGGCGGCGGTGGTGGTGGCGGCGGCATCGCGTCGGCGTTCCTGATCTTGGCGGCCAGTCGTTCGGCGGCGTCGTCGCGGATGGCGCGGCGCTCCTCGTCCGGGTCGGTGTTGCCTTCGAAGCACTCCGGCGGTGCGCCTTCGACGACGGCCAGCGCGCTGGTGTAGCGCTCGCGGGCGGCCACCGGGTCCCTGGCGAAGCCGGCCAGGTCGCCCTGGGTCTCGCGGACCAGCTCGAGGTTGACCCGCACCGGGCAGGACTGCGCGGCGTCGGTGCGGCGCAGCGCCTCGTCGAACTCCACGTCCGCGTCGGCGAGGCGGCCGTCGAGCACCGCAAGCGTGCCCGCGGCGAACGGCGCCTTCGCGGTCTCGACGAGGTTGCCGAACTGCAGCACCGACACGTCGGAGGACAGGCCGTCGAGGTCGCCCTCGGCGTAGTCGTCGACGGCTGAGCTCCCCGCCGCCACCATCGTGACCAGCTTGAGCGCGACCACCAGCGCGAGCAACGCCACCGGCGCGGAGAGCAGCAACAGCCGCCTGCGCAGTCTCAGCCGCCGCGGGGCCGGCCCCCGCCGGCGCGTCACGAGGTCACCGCCCGCCGGGCCGCCCGGTGCCTGCGCAGCTCGCGGACCATCAGGTAGATCTCGGCCAGTGCCAGCGCGGCGGCCAGCAGCATGAACAACCAGTACCACTCCGTGCGCGGGGTGTTCTGCGCATTCTCGGTGTCGGCGGACGACGGGGCGGGCAGCACGCTCTCCAGCGGTGGCCCCGCGTCGCGCCGGGCATACGGCACGCCCAGCTGGTCGGCGACTTGCTGCAGCGCGGCCTCGTCGAGCGGCGCGCCACCGTCGGGTCCCGGTGTGCCGTAGCCGAGCACCGCACCGCCGTCGACCATGCCCGTCTCCAGCTCGAAGCGGCCCTGCGGCGCCTCCGACCCGCCCGCGCCGGAGCCGAGGTAGAAGACCAGGTTGCGGGACTGCGGATACTGCTGGCCGGCTTGAATCAGCTGATAGCGCAGGGGATTCGCAGCGGCGGCGACGTTGACCTGCGCCGCCGCGTCGGGCGGGTCGGCATACGGGGTCAGCGCGGCGGCCACCGGTTCGAGGCTCCACGCATCGTCGGACAGCGGCCAGTCCAGCGACGGACGGGCCGCGAAAGAGATCATGGCGAACCGGGCCTGCGGGTAGCGCTCGATGAGGGCCTCGATGTCGGTCCGCATGCCCTCGATCCGGGGCCGGCCGCCGTAGTCGGCGACGCCGGAGTCCACCGAGCGGTCCACCACGAAGAAGACGTTCGGCCCGCTTGCCGGGGCCGCCGCAGCGGAGTCCGCTTCGACGGTGCCGGCCCCGGGCCGGGCCAGCGCCGCCAGCACCAGCAGCACCGCGAGGGTCAGGCCGCTCCAGCGCAGCGCCGCCGCGCGTCGCTGCGCGCCGGTGGCCACGAACACCTGGCGCAAGGTGACCAGCCGGGCGACGACGAGCGCCGCGGCCACCACCGCGAGGATCGGCCCGGGCAGGACGGGGTCAACACTCATCGGTGCCGTCTCCTCTTCGCGCAAGCGCTCATCGACGCAGCACCACCAGGGCCACCGACAACACGGCGGCCGACAGCAGCGCCACCGTCAGCGGCACGGTCGGCGACTCGCCGGGCAGCTTGCTGAACAGCCCGCTGTCGGCGGGGACGGCGGGCGGCGGGTCGGCGCGGATGGCGTCCAGCCGGGTGGTGAGCTGGTCGGCGCCGCCGCCGACGCCCGCGGGCAGTTGACGGAAGAACTGCCCGCCGGTGCGTTCGGCGAGGTCTTCGAGCGCGGCGTCGGCGTCCCGGGACGACTCGGTGGGATCGGCCACTGCGACGATGTTCACCTGAGCGCGGGCATCGGCCGCGAGGTCGCCCACCTGGTCGGCGGTGAACAGTCCGGGCTCGGCGCCGTCAGTGCGAAACACGCTGGGCCCGAGATAGATCAGCGAGCGGCGGTACGCGGTCGCGGGCCCGTCCGTCGGAAAGCCGGTGAGGCACAGCGCGAGTACGTCCTCGACGGTGCGCGCATAGTCGACGTAGGTGACCGCGGGCGCGAACGAGCCGGCCTCGTCCGATGCCGGCTCTAGGCCGGCGTAGTCGTTGAATCGGCCTGCGGCGTACTGGTAGTCGCGGGTGAGCGGGACGACCCGCCGATTGGACGACGTCAGTCCGATGCGTTCGGTGCCGGGGCCGGTGGTGACCTGTCCGGCGAAGTAGGACAGGAACGCGGCGGTGGCCGGATCGGTGGCGGGCTGACCCACGCAGAGCATCACCTCCTCGGGCTGGCTCTCCTCGGCGGTGCGCACGTCCACGGGCCGGGCGCCCGCGATCACGGCGGCGCCGAACAGCACCGCCAGCATCAGCACGGTGGCCAGCGCGGAGGCCCGGCGGACGCGCGCGGCCCTGGCGTACTCGGGCAGCCGGGTGAGGCGGTCGACGTTGGCCAGCGGTCGCAGTCGGCGCGGCGCGTGCGCCATCGGCAGCAGTACGGCCAGGCCGACAACCACGGCCAGGAGTGCGAACCCGGCGATCGCGACCGGCCACCAGGTCAGCTCCATGGTCGGTGTTCGCTCATAGCGCGCTTGGCATACCCTTCGCGTCGGCTCTCAACACGTCGGCCCGGTTTGCTGTGGTCACCGCGAGGCGATCCCGCGGATGATCCGGTCGCAGACCTCGTACATGTCCCGTTGCGCGGCTTCGGGGTCCTGCGCGCGGGACACGTACAGCGCCGCCTCGTCGAGCGCGCCGAGGAGCACGTGGGCCGTCGGCCGCACCGGTTGCTCGGGCAGCACGCCGTCGGCGATGGCCTGCGAGAGCATCGCCTCGATCACCCCCAGCCCGTAGCGCGCCCCGACCTCGCGCCAGTGCTCCCAGCCGAGCACCGCGGGCGCGTTGACGAGGACGATCCGGTGCACGTCCGGGGCGGCGCAGTGGTCGAGGAACAGCCGGACGCCGTGCCGCATCGCCTCGAGTTGGTCCCCTGGCGCCGCGGTGGCGATGGCCTCGGCGATGCTCGCCACGAGTTCCTCCTCGACCTGCTCGTACACGGCCTCGAACAGCGCCGCCTTGTCGGAGAACTGGTGGTAGAGGGCGCCCCGGGTGACGCCGGCCGCCGCCACGATCTGCTGGGTGGACACGTCGGCGAAGGCGTGGTCGGCGAACAGTCGGCGCCCGGCCGCCATCAGCCGGGCGCGGGTCTCGGCGGTGCGCTCCGCCTGAGTGCGGCGCACGGGCCGGCCGTCCGGGGAACCGTTGACTTTCATACAGTCTGCACGTAACTTTCATACCGAGTGTTTGTAAATGTCGATCGAAGGATATCCGAGATGCCACAGCTGAACCTGAAGGACACCACCCTCGACTACCGCGTCGTCGGCCCGGAGGACTCCCCGCATCCCCCGGTCCTGTTCGTGCACGGCATCCTCGTCGATCACCGGCTGTGGTCGGGGGTCGCAGACGAGTTGGCGCGCAGGGGCTTCCGCTGCGTGCTGCCGGACTGGCCGCTCGGATCGCACATTCGCCCCGCGGGCGATCGCGCCGACCTGTCGCCGATGGGCGTGGCCACGATGGTCCGCGACACCATCTCCGCGCTCGGACTGGAGAACGTGACCCTGGTCGGCAACGACACCGGCGGCGGCATCTGCCAGCTGGTGGTCGACGCCTATCCCGAGTCCGTGGGCAGGCTGGTGCTGACCAACTGCGACGCGTTCGACAAGTTCCCGCCGTTCCCGTTCAACCTGGTGTTCGCGACGTTGCGCGGAAACCTGTCGATCAAGCTGCTGATGAACCTGATGAGGATCACTGCGCTGCGCCACTCCCCGATCGGCTTCGGGATGTTGTTCCGGACGGATCCGACACTCACCGCGGCGTGGGTGGCGCCATGCCAGAACGATCAGCGGATCCGGCGGGAACTCGCGAGGCTGCTGCGCAACGTCGCGAAGACGGACCTCACCGACGTGGCATCGCGCCTGCCCCGGTTCACCAAGCCGGTCACGGTGGTGTGGGGCATGCTCGACCGCAGCTTCACCCCCGCTCTCGGACGGCGCCTCGTCGCGCTGTTCCCCGACGCCACCTGGGTCGAGGTGCCGGATGCCCGGACGTTCGTCGCCCAGGACGCCCCGCTGGCGGTGGTCGACGCGATCAGCTCGATCACCGCAAAGACCGACGCCTGAATCAGCACCGCGCTAACTGGGAGCGCGCTACCATTTGGATGTGGCGCGCACAGCTCACCAACGATCGGACGCGTTCGCGAACGTCAGCAGGATCGTCGCCGCCGCGCGCGAGATCTTCGCGCGCGACGGCACTTCCGCGACCCTGAGCCAGGTGGCCAAGGCCGCGGGCGTCGGCAACGCGACGCTGTACCGGCATTTCCCGAACCGCCGCGCGCTGGCCGCCGCGGTGTACGAGGACATCGTCGTCAACGACATCCGGCCGACGATCACCGCGCTGGGCGACAACGCGCCGCGCGAGGCGTTCATCGACGCGCTGGCCCGTCTCGAGGACGCCATGTTCGAGCAGCGGCCACTGCTCGCCTCGATGGGTGACCTGGCCGAGCTGACCGTCGACCTGTTCACCCGCGACCGCGAGCAGTTCGAGGCGATGATCGCGCACGCCAAGGAGTCCGGACTGCTGCGGGCGGACCTGACCGCGGACGACGTGGTCAACTTCGTCGCGATGGTGACCACCGCGTCGGTGGCGATGAACCAGCCGAAGGCGGTGCGCCGGCGCTACCTGAGCCTCATGTTCGACGCGTTCAGTGCCCAGGGCGCGCAGGCCTTGCCCACGCCTCCTTTGCGTTGACTTTGCATTGAGGGCGCCCCTCACTCGCACTTCTGCACCCTCATCGCAAAGTCAATGCGAGAAGTAGAGCCGGTGCGGTGAACCTTTTCGCGTCCCGCCTCGTAGAGCCTTCTGAACACTCACAACGAATGGAAGGCACGACCATGAGGACCCACCTGTTGATCTCCGCCGGTATCGCCGCGGCGGCTTGCGCGACGATCCTTGCACCGACGGCGGCGGCCGAGGCGGCCTCTGGACCGGCGGGGCACTCCATTGCGACCTTCGAGACCCACGGGGCCGAATGCGCCGCTACCGATCGAAACCCGCGGAGGCAGACCGGATTCGTCCTGCGTGACGAGGACGGGAAGAACCCATTCGCGGTGGCCGACTCCCGCAGGGTCGCCCTCAAGGCGGACTGCTCGCGTTGACCCGACCGGCGCCCACAGGCCGCCTCGGTACTGTGGAGCGTCGAGGCGATTCGGAGGCGATACACGTGGCGACGGAAACGCGCAGGGGACTGAACGACGCGATCACACGATTCTGGAGTGTGGCCGCGCCCTTGTACGACCAGCAGCTCCTGCAACGCCTGGTGTACCGCCCCGCGCAGGACGAGGTGGTCGACCGGCTGCGCACCCACGGGGCCCGGCGGATAGCCGATATCGCTTGCGGCACGGGCATTCTCACTGATCGCATCCAGCGCGAGCTCGGGCCGGACGAAATCTACGGCGTCGACATGTCCGACGGGATGCTCGAGCAGGCGCACGCCCGGTCAGCGAAGGTCGACTGGCGCAAGGGACCGGCCGAGCGGTTGCCGTTCGACGACGGTGCGCTCGACGCGGTCGTCACCACTTCGGCGTTCCACTTCTTCGACCAGCCGGCCGCCCTGCGCGAATTCCATCGCGTGCTCGCGCCCGGCGGGCTGGTCGCCGTCACGACGATCAATCCGAATCTGCCGGCGCCCTTCGACCGGCTGACGCTCGGCCGCCGCAGTCCCGCGCACAACCCGTCGCCCGCGCAGATGCGCACGCTGTTCACCGACGCCGGATTCACGCTCGTCGACCAACACCGGGTCCGGCGTCCAGGATGGACCCAGCTGGTGTCCGACATGATCACCGTCGGCGGCCGGTAGCCGGTCACGTTCGACGTGGGCGATATCGTCCCGGGTCTGGGTGCAGCCGGTTCTTGAGTAGCGCCGCGCCGCAGGTGATCCGCTGGTGCGGGCGCTTGACCAGGATGTCGAGTTTCCCCGGCGCCGGCGGCGCGGTGGAGCGGTAGCGGCCCCCACTGGGGGCGACGAAATCGGCGGTGTGCACGCCGTCGACCTCGCCGGTGCTGACCTGCCAGCCCGGAGCCTCCTTGTCGTAATTGCACCGCGCACAGTCCCCCAGGGCGTTGACCGCGCTGGTCGCCCCACCCCGGTGATGCGGGTCGGCGTGGTCGTGGTGGCGGATCGGGGCATCGCAATACGGCGTGCGGCACCGCTGATCACGCAGATCGATGAACCTCGCCAAGGCCTTCGGGAAACACCGCGACCGCGACTCCATCGCCACCAACGCCCCCGACACCGGCCGCGCATAGAGCCGGCGCAACGCCGCCACCCCCGCACCCGCGGCATCAGCCACCATCTGCCGCGCGATCGACGCCGGGACCGGCCCATAGCCCTGCAGGTGCGCCGGCTCGCCATCCCCACCCAGCAGCGCCCGATCCGACATCACCAGATCCACGGTCACCGGCACCGGTGTCGCTGCGCTGCGACCGGTCACCCGCTCATAGAGGGTGTCGGCCATCACCTGCCCGCGGCTGCGCTCATCGAAAGTGGTGTCGGCCGCATTCTTGAGCGCGGCGTACACCGCAACCCCCTGGGCCATCGGCAGCAGCGCGCTCACGTACGCCATCACATCGGGGGCGGGCCGGATCGTCACCGTCCGCTCGGTGACCGCCTTCGCGGCGCGGTCGACCACCGCCTGCGCATCCAACCGGTAGGCGATCTTCTTCGCCTCGGCCTCGATCCGGCCGTCACCCAGGCCCTCCAACGCAGCCAGATCGCCGCACATCTCGGCGTCCAACTGCTTGCGGTGCTCGACCGACAGGCACGCCGACTCCCGCACGATCAGCGTCGCCCGCCACTCGGTGAGCACCCCGCACTCCAACGCCGCCAGCGTGCACGGCATCTCATACACCAACGCCCGGGCGACACCCAGATGCCGCCCACCCTGATTCGGCGACGCCCGCCGGGCCAACGCGATCTCCCCGGCCAACCCCCGACCCCGCTTCGCCGCCGGCACCCCCTGGGCGGCTTCGCGCGCCCGCCGCATCGCATCGAGTTCAACGGCGACCCGGGCCTGCCCGGCGGCGCAGGCGGCCTTGGCCGTCTCCAACGCCGCCAACCGGGCATGCAGCCGGGCTTCGTCAGCCCCGAACGGCACCGCCGACAACTCTTCGAACATGTGTGCGATCATACCGGCGCCCACCGACACGCCCGTTGCATCACGACCGTGGAGCGGGCCCCACGCGGTGAATCCGAGCGACCCTCAGCGCGGACCCAGCGTCTTCTCGAACATGCACTGGAAGTCTTCGGGCGGACAGCCGTACTTCGTGGGGTCCGGGACGCCCGCGCACCCGGATCCGTCCGTTGTGGGGAACTGACCCTCGGGACACTGGCCGGGGGGCTGTGCGCTCGCGACCGGCGTGGCGAGCAGCCCGAAAGCCGCTATGCCCGCTGCCGCGGCGAGGACTGCCGGGATTCTCTTGCACACGGAAATTCTGTCTCGGTTCATGATCGATCCCACTCTTTGCTACCGGAACCCGCTGCCCCAGGATGCGAGAACGATAACCGCATGTTCACGCTGTTCTGACCGAGATTGGTGAGCGGCGATCGCGTTAGTTGCGTTTGCCATGATCGCCATCAGCCGATGTCAGTACGGACGACGACAGCCCTCAGCCCCGTCCCATCGCCAGGCGGTGACAGCGAGCCAGGCAGTCCAGCCGCGACTCTGCGGCGGCCAGGTCTTCGACCAGCGGTAATTCGTTGTTCGGGTCGAGGATCTGCAGCAGCCTCCGTACGGCCGGGCTGCCGACCAGGGCCCAGTCCACGTCGGACCGCGCACAGTGCACCCCGATGTAGTACAGGGCCCGGAAGCCTTGACAGCCGAAGAATTCGACATCGCTCAGGTCCAGGACGAGCTGGGTGGAGATGCCGGTGTGCCGCTCGACGAATCGGCCCAACGCCCGGCCGTTGGTGGCGTCGATCTCACCGTCGACGGTCACCACCACCCGGGCCGGCGAATGGCGACGCACCGCGAAGGCGGCCCGGCCAGTGAGTTCGACACCGTCATCAGGACTGCGCGGCTCGACCGCACAACGGTTGTCGGTAGTGCTCAGCATGGCGCACCTTCCACGCGGAACGGGGGGTCGCTTCGTTCTCGACCGGAAAGTACTACGGATTCCGCATCAGCGGCTAGAGATCGCCCGAATACTCAATATCGTTTCGGCCAAGATCGATTCGTGCATGCATTCATGATCAGAAGCTTAACCAGACTCAGCATTCGCCGGCCGGGCGACGGAATCCGCACCGCCGATGATCTCGCCCGCGGAGGCGTCCCAGTGGTCGAGGTTCACCACGGTCTCCAGCGGTCGCCTACGCACCGGGCCGTGCCTGCCCTTGGGCCACCCGACCACCACGTGCCCGGCCAGCAGCCAGCCCTCGGGCACCCCGACCGCCCCGCGCAGCAGCTGTTCACCGCCGTATGACGCCCAGCTGGTCGGGCAGGCGCCCAGCCCCTGCGCGCGCGCCGCGAGCAGGAAGTTCTGCATGGCCGGGAAGATCGAGCCACCCAGCAGCAGCTCCGACGCGGTCGGGTAGTGCTGCTGGGCGAACAGCACCGAGGTGAATTCGCCTGCCCGGTCGTGCAACTCGTAGAGCGCGCGATTGTCGCGGGCGCGCCGGCTGAGGTCGTCCGCTGCCGGGCGGGTGATCCCGTAGACCGGTTCGATGACGGCGAGCGCCTGCGCGGCGGCCTCGGCCACCACCGCCCGCTGCCGCTCCGACCGCAGCACCACGAACCGCCAGCCCTGGGCGTTGGCCCCTGAGGGCGCGCAGCGCGCGGCGTCCAGGCACCGGGTTAGCGTGGCGTCGTCCACCGGATCGGCGGTGAACCGCCGGATCGACCTGGCGGTCGACAGCACCTCCCAGACGTCACTGCTGGTGTCGGCCACGCATGCCTCCCCGAGTCTTGGCGACGAGGTCCGGCGAAGTCAGGCGTGGATGCGCCAGTCCGCGGCGTCGCGCTGCTGGCGCCAGAACTCCTCGAACCGGCCGCCGGCTGAAAGTAGTTCGTCGATACTGCCATCCTCGACGACGCGGCCGCCGTCCAGGAACAGCACGCGGTCGGCGTGGCGGATGCTGGCCAGCCGGTGCGCGACGATCACCTTGGTGCGCGGCCGTACATCGGCCGTGAGCGCGTCGACGATCGCCGCCTCGTTCTCGTTGTCCAGCGCGCTGGTGGCCTCGTCGACGAGCAGCACCGGCGACTTCTTGAGCAGCGCACGGGCGATGCTCACCCGCTGGCGCTCGCCACCGGACAGTGCGGTGCCCGCCTCGCCGACGCGGGTGGCATCGCCGTCGGGCAGCCGTCCGGTCAGTTCGTCGACCCGGGCCAGCGCCGTCGCGCGCGCCAGCTCGCCGGCGTCTGCGGCGGGATCACCGGCCAGCACGTTCTCCCGGATGGTGCCGTTGAACAGGTACGGCTGCTGGAACACCACACTCGCGGCGGCGCGACGGCTCTCGGCGTCAAGGCCTGCCGCGTCGACACCGTCGATCAGCACCCGACCCGACACCGGTTCGTGCAGTCCGGCGATCAGCGCCAGGATTGTGCTCTTGCCCGAACCCGACGGCCCGACGATCGCGGTGGTGGCGCCCGGCTCGAGCGTGAAGCTGACGCCGTCGAGCACGGGGGTGTCCCCGTAGCCGAAGGTGACGTCGGAGAACGTGATCCGGGGCGGCGCCGATGATTCGGGCAGCGTGCCGGTGCCCGTCCGCAGCGTCGGCGCCGTGATCACCGCGCGGATGTGGTCGAGGGTGGCGCGGATCGTCTCGAGTGCGGGCGCCAGCTCGCTCAGCGTGGTGAACGGCTCCAGGTAGCGGGCGATGACGACGATCAGCGCGACGGCCTCCGGCACCGAGAGCGCACCGTTCACGGTCATCACGGTGGTCACGCCTGCCAGCAGGATGAGCGCCAGCTGACTGGCGATGCTGAACAGCAGCTGCCCGGGCACCTGCATGAGCAGCAGCCGCATGGTCGCCCCGTGCTGGGTGGCCAGCGCCTCGCCGACGTGGCTGCGGGCGGGCTCGACGCGGCGCGCGGCGCGCAACGCCTGTTGGGTGCGGGCGAACTCGATGAGCCGTTCGGTCAGCGCGCTGTTGGACTCCCCGGCCACCCGGTCGGCCTGCCGGCTCAGCCGGCCCGAGGCGCCCATCGCCGCCAGCAGCACCACCACTCCGGCCAGCGCAGCGGCGCCGAGCTGCCACGGCGCGACCGCGAACAGTGCCAGCGCGACCGACAGCGGCAGCAGCACCGCGTTGAGCAGCGGGGTCAGCAGGTTGACGACGAGGCCCACCAGGTCCGGCCCGGTCGCCGCGATGGCCTGCCGTGCGGTGGCGGTGTTCTCGGCGTCGAACCAGTCCAGCCGCACCGCGGGCAGCCGGTCGGCGACGTCGTGCTGGGTGCGGTCGAGGACGGCGAAACCCAGGTCGAAACCGATCCGCGCGGTCGCGCCGTCCACCGCCCAGCCCACCAGGGTCGCCAGGGTCAGCCAGCCGAGCCACGGCAGCGCGTCCGCCGGGGTGTCGCCGAACAGCGCGGCGATCAGCGGCACCAGCAGCACCGCGGCGACGGCCCGCAGAATCACCGATATCAGCGCGAGTGCCGCATAGAGCGCCACCCTTGGCGTGCGGTCGACCGGGATGAGCCGGATCAGGGTCGGGATCATCGCGTCGCCTCCTGCGCGCTCGCCACGGCGCCCTCGCCGGGCCGGGCGGTGTCCCAGAGCCGCCGGTAGAGACCGTCGGCGGCCAGCAGCTCGTCGTGGGTGCCGCGTTCGGCGATGCGGCCGTCGTCGAGGACGACGATCTGGTCGGCGCCGGTGACGGTGTGCAGCCGGTGGGCGATCACCAGCACGGTGCGGTCACTGGTCAGCCGGTTGAGCGCCTGCTGCACCAGGTACTCCGACTCGGGGTCGGCGAACGCGGTGGCCTCGTCGAGGATCAGCACCGGGGTGTCGGCGACGATCGCCCTGGCGATGGTGAGCCGCTGCCGCTCACCGCCGGACAACCCGCTGGCGGCGCCGAGCACGGTGTCGTAGCCGTCCGGCAGCCGCAGCACCCGGTCATGGATCTGGGCCTGCTCGGCCGCCGCGTGCACCCGCTCCGGCGGTGAGTCCGGCTCGGCCAGCGCGATGTTCTCGGCGACGGTGCCGTGCACCAGCTGGGTCTCCTGCAACACGAAGCCCACCCGCCGGTACAGCTCGTCGGCGCTCAGCGACCGGACGTCCCTGCCGTCGACCAGTATCGCGCCGTCGGCGACGTCGTGGAAGCGTGCCAGCAGCGCGGCCAGCGTCGACTTGCCCGAGCCCGACGGCCCGACCAGCGCGGTGACCGTGCCCGGCCGCAGCGTCAGCGAGACGTCCTTGATCACCGGCACCCCGGGGCGGTAGCCGAAGGTGACGCGGTCGAATTCGACGATGCCGCTCCGGTTGTCGTCATGCGGGGCGGCGTCGTCGCGCACGTCGAGTTCGGGCTCGTCGAGCGTGTTCTGCAGCCGCCGCGCGGCGAGCACGCCGGTCCGGATGCCGCCCAGCCCGTAGGCGATGTTGAGCAGCCGGGAACCGAAGGTGGTGCCCAGCAACAGGAACGGCAGCAGATTCACCGGGTCCATCGACCCCGCGACGACGAGCAGCGTGCCGGTGACGGCGATCAGCCACAGGAACGTCGCGGGCCGGGTCGCGATGTCCATCGTCGTCTTCTTGCCGACGAAGGGCCGCTGCCAGTCGTTGAGGAACGCGATGTACTCGTCGAGCCGGGCACGGAAGCTCGACGCCGCGGCGCCACCGAACACCCGCACCACCGGCTGACCCTCGAGGTAGGCGCCGGCCTCGCCGTTCATCCGCTCCACCCACTTGGCCGACTGCGGGATCTTCGGTCCGGACTGCACCGTCATCGTCGACGTCAGCACCATCCACACCAGCACCGGGACGAACAGCACCAGCGCGATCCGCCAGTCGACGACGAACAGGTAGACCAGCACGGCGACCGGCGCCACCGCCGCGGCGACCGCATCCGGAATGGCGTGCGTGACAAGGTAATGCAGGGCCAGGGTGTCGTCCTGCACCAGCTGCTTGATGGAGCCGGAGCCGCGGGCGGTGAACCAGCCCAGCGGGAGCCGGGCCATCTTGGTCAGCAGCCGGCCGCGCAGCTCGCGCGCGAACCGGGCGTCGAGCGCGTGCAGCCACAGGGTCAGCGCGGCGCCGAGCACGGTGCCGACGCCCAGCAGTGTCAGCGCGGTAAACGCCAGTGTCCACAAACGGGATTCGTCGGCGCCGGTCAGCAGCAGCCGGGCGAGTTCGACCAGCAGCACGAAGGGCGCCAGCTGGACGAGCGTGATCACCGCCTGCAGCACCCCGGAGACGATCAGCGGTGTCTTCAGTGGCGCCAGCAGCCTGCCCGCCGCCTGCGAACGCCAGCTGCCCTGTGGCGCCGCGGGAACGGGTGTCGGGGCCTCGGCCGCCGGCGCTGCTGTCACGGCGGGCGCGGCGGTCTGCTGCTCGTCGCCACCGCGTTGCCTGCCCATCGCCTTGCCCGCGTTCCAGTACGCCTGGGCGTGGATCTCGGACTTGGGAAAACCGAACTCCTTCAGCCGGTTCCGCACATGCTTGAGGGTGTTGGCCTCGGGCGTCGCCCAGGCGTACCAGTTCGACCAGTCACGGATCTCGAGGGCCTCGGCGAGTGACTTCTCGTCGCGGCGGGCCACCCGGTGCAGGCGTAGCCGCGGGTGCTCGGTGATCGGGATCAGCGGGTCGTGTTCGTCGTGCTGCTCGAGGTACAGCTCGATGGGCACCTCGGTGTCGATCGCGCCGATGATGCCGTTGATGCCGGGGATCGAGGCCGCGTCGCCGATCAGCAGGTAGCCCGCGGGCGGTTCCTCGGGCAGATCGAAGCGCGTCGACCCCATCAGCGCCATCACCTCGATGGTCGCGCCGGGTTGCACGGTCTTCGCCCACGTCGACGCGGGACCCGCCGGTTCGTGCAGCACGACGTCGACGGCGAAACGGCCGCTGTCGGCGTCGGCCTCCGACAGCGTGTAGCCGCGCTGGAACTCCGAATCGGACCCCTCAGGGTCGGGGAACCAGAACCGCAGCCACGCCGCGGGTTCGGGCACCACGTCTTCGAAGACGGTCGGCGACTCCATCCGGATGCGCATGAAGTGCGGTGCGATCCGTTCGGTCCCGATCACCGTCGCGGTGTGGTCGCGCGCGCCGAACCCCTTCATCATGGCGCCCTGGAAACCGCGTGCCATCAGGTGTCCTCTCCCGCGGCACGTCGCCACGCCATCGTCGGCCGAGCATTCGGGTGGGCGGAGTCCGGTCCGGGCGTTCCACACCAGCCGGTTCGCGCAAAGCTGTCACCACAAACTAAGGGTCCCCTAACCGGCAGTCAACACGTCCGTCGGCAATCGACCGATAATGAAAAAGCCGTCGACGGCGATAGGGACAATGGGTGAGCGGCCGGGGGCGCGGACAGTTCGGACGGAAGATGACGCGGAGATGACGGCGTCGAAGCGAGTGGGTCCCGGGGACCATTACTACTGGCTGACGGCGATCCTGGCGGCGCGCGGAGCGCAGGTGCGCACCTGTCGCGTCATCGCGGGCTCCGTCGTCGTCGCCGGTGCGTTGCCGCTGGCGCTCACGGGAAGTTCGATCGGGCCGCAGACCGGTCGCGACCGGGTGATCGCCGCCGCCGTGGCGGTGACGTGCCTGGTCGTCGGACTGTTGTGGCTGCGCCGCCGCTGGCCGAGTCGCACCGAATCGGCGGCCAGCGTCGTCATCGGCACGGTGGCGGTCACTGCGGGGTGCCTGATCCAGCCGGTTCCGCTGGTGGGGCTGCTCGGGGCGACGAACTTCGCGATCATCGCGGCCTACGTCGCGTTCTTCCACTCGCTGCGACTGCTGTTCCTGGTGTGGACGGGCATGGCGGCCACGCTGCTGACGCTCGCCCTGCGGATGACCGCCGACGCCACGCTGGCGGTCGTCGGCGCGGCGCTGGTGGTGACGGTCAACGTGGTGGTGGTCTACACCTGCCGGACCGCCAGCCGGCTGATCGTCGACGACATCGACCAGGACGAGATCGAGCCGCTCACCGGCCTGCTGAATCGCGACGCATTCGGGCTGCGGGCGGCAACGCTGCTGGCGTCGCGCAGCCGCGACGACGACCGCTACTTCGTGATCGTCGTCGTCAGCATCGACAGCTTCTCGCTCCGGGTCGACGTCGGCGGCGTGCACGTCGGCGACCAGGTTCGGGTCGCCGTCGGCCAGACGATGCGCGAGAACGTCCGGCAGAACGCGGTGGTCGCCCACATGCTGACCGGCGAGGCCGACGCCGAGTTCCTGATCGCCGACACGTTCACCACCGCCGATGCGTCGCCGCTGGTGGAGCGGCTGCGCGGAGCGATCACCACCACCCCGTCAGGCCTGACGGCGAGCATCGGGGTGGTCAGCACACCGCTGCGGCCCTTGACGCGGCATCCACCCGACGAGGTGCTCGACGAGGTGATCGGCATTGCCTGCGCGGCCATGCGGCAGGCACGCGTCGACGGCGGCAATCAGGCCCGGTATGTGCGCAACCCACCGCTGCGGGTGCTGGGCGAGCCGAACGCGCGCGACTGAGGCGACGCGCTCAGACAGTGTCCTCGCACATCAGCGCCGCGTTGATCCGCCTGCAGTTCTCGGCCATGGCCGCGGTCTGCGGCCGGGACAGCTGCTGCAGGTAATGCTCACGGATCGCCTCGCCGTAGGTGAGCATCGCCTCCTCGAGCAGGGCAGTGCCCTTCTCGGTGATGGTGGCCAGCACGCTACGGCCGTCCTTCTCGCTGGGCATCCGCTTGGCAAGGCCCTTGTCCTCGAGCCGGCCCACCTGGCGGCTGATCCGGCTGGCCGACACCACGAGCGCGTCGGCGAGGTCCCCCATCCTCGCCGAGCCGGTGTCGGACTTCTGCAGCCGCTGCAGCAGCCGCAGGTCGGACAGCCCCACCTGGTGCGCGTCGGACAGCACCCGGTTGAGCCGGGCCGTCAGCCGAAGCGACGCGTCGAGGAAGTTCTGCCACGAACGCAGCTCCCCGATGTCGAGTCCCGGCACCTCGCTGGCGGTGCGTCCGCCGATGGTCCGCTGTTCAAGCGGTCGCGGCCCCCCAAACTGGCCGATCAGGCTCGGCCGGTGCTCCCCGCCGATCCGACGCTCCTCCGTCTGCTGGATCATGCTTTCCCCTCCCCCTTCGTGACGCGACTGTCTATTCGCCGCGCCGCACGTGTCCCTTGTCGCCAAGTCTCGACGCGCAACGGGGGTGAAGGAATCGGGGGTTTCCCTAACGTTGACACCCGCACCCTGTGACCCCTGCGACAGACGGTGCCGGCACCACCCGGATCGTCCTGCTGCAGCCGGGCGCCGGGACGGCGGTACGGCGAGCAACCGGGCGAAATCGACGCCGGCGTCAACGCACAGCAACGTCGGCATACGTAGCTCACCCGGGCCCCTGGCGACCTCAACGCGGGAAGTTGCCGCGGCGAGAGGGTCACGGCTCGTATGCTGTGCGAGTGCTCAACAGCCTGCATGCAAGCGCCCCGCGATGAAGGTGCAACCGGCCGCGTTCCTGCGCACCACGCTCCCGCTCGGGCTGGATCAGCTCGGCGCGTACGACTCCGGCCGGTACCACTCGATCTGGATTCCCGACCACATGGTCAGCTTCTGGCCGGACGCGATCTGGACACCGGAATTCACCGACCTGGCGACCGCCTCGCCGTCGCCCCACCAGAATCTGGACGCCATGGCCGTCGCCGCCGCGGCGGCCGTGCTCACCGAGCGCACCCCGCTGGCCACCAGCGTCGTCGACACGGTGCGCAGGCACCCGGCGCTGCTCGCCCAGACGGCGCTCACCCTCGACCACCTCTCGAACGGCCGCTTCATCCTCGGCCTCGGATCCGGTGAACTCGAGAACATCGTGCCCTACGGCTTCGACTTCGCCCGTCCCGTCAGCCGTCTCGAGGAGTCGATCCGGGTGATCAGACTGCTGTGGGACAGCGAGGGCCCCGTCGACTTCCGCGGCGAGTTCTACCGCCTCGACCACGCCCGCCTCGATACCGCCCACGTCGACGGCCGCTGTCCGCCGCTGTGGATCGGCGCCGCCAGACCCCGCATGCTCGAACTCACCGGCCGGTACGCCGACGGCTGGTGGCCGATGGGCGCCTACACGCCCGAGGACTACGCCGCCAAGCTCGCCGCCGTGCGGTCCGCCGCCGACCGCGCCGGACGCGACCCGATGGCGATCGTGCCCGCGCTGACGCAGATCTGCCTGATCGGTGACGACGACGAGATCGCCGAGATGCTGCGCGCGCCGTTGGTGAAGTCGATCCTGCTGCTGCTGACCGCGGCGGATCTGCGAGCCTTCGGACACCGGCATCCGATGGGCGAGAACTGGCGCGGGGTACAGGATTTCGATCCGGTGAAGCTGTCGCGGGAGAACCTCCTGCGGTTCTGCGACGAGGTGGACACCCAGGCCATCCGGGACATCTTCCCGTGCGGCAGCCCGCGTGAGGTGGCTCAGCGGCTCAAGGACTTCGCCGACGCAGGCATGCGGGTGTTCAAGCTGATGGAGTACGGCGGCATGGCCGGGCTGGCCTACAGCGCCGCCTCGGCGGGCAAGGTCCGCGAGACCGAGGACATGCTGCTCGCGCTGCTCGACGCTGCCCCGGCGGCGCCCGCACCGATCACCCTGTCGGACAACGCACTCGACGCGGAGGAACTGCTCGGCGCGGCGTGCCGGGACACCGGTCTGACCGACTGGGGCGACGACACCCTGCCCGCGCGGTTCGCCGTGGCCGTGGACCACCTCAACGCCGCGGGCCTCGACGACGCCGGACGGCGGCAGGCCACCGAGGTGTGCCGGTGGCTGCTCACGTCGCGACTGGAGTTCTTCGAGGACCGCCAACGCCATCCGATCGCCGACGAGGTGATCGACCGACCGCTGTTCGTCACCGGCGAACCCCGCTCCGGCACGACGCTGATGCACGCGCTGATGTCGGTGGATCCTGCCGCCCGCGCGCTGAGGTTCTGGGAGGTGATGTACCCGTCGCCGCCGCCGGGACTCGCCGGCCCCGACGATCCCCGCCGGGCCCGCGCCGACGAGGACTGGCGGGAGATCAACGCCAAGCTGCCCAAGTGGCTGCACAGCCATCCGTACAACGACATGCTCGGCGACGGACTGCCCGAGGACGAGCGGACGTGGGCGTTCGACTTCCGGGTGATGACACCGACGGCCTGGTGGCGGGTGCCGATGAAGACACTCGCGGCCGGGCTTCCCACCGACGCGGCAGCGCAGTACCGCATCCACCGCGCCATGCTGCAGCAGCTTCAGTACGGCGGGCCGCCGCAGCAGTGGGTGTGCAAGGGCTTCCACGGCTTCCGGCTCGCCGAGTTCTTCGACGCCTATCCCGATGCCCGGCTGGTCTGGCTGCACCGCGACCCGGTGCAGGTGGCGGCGTCGCGCACGATGATGATGGCCGACATCGCCGACGGGCTCGTCGGCCCGGTGGATCTCGCCGCCGAGGCGAAGTTCCACCTGGAGATGACGCGGGCGAGCATCGCCAACACCATGACCAACCCGCTCGCCGCCGATCCGCGCATCCACCACGTCCGCTATGTGGACTTCGTCGCCGACCCCGTCGCCACCGTTCGCGACTGCTACGGGTTCGCCGGCCGCGAGCTGTCCGCCGAGGCCGAAGCGGCGATGCGTGACTACCTGGCGACGAACAAGGGCGACCGGCACGGCAAGTTCCGGTACTCCACCACGGTGCTCACCGACATCGGCGAGGACCTCGAGGCGCTGCACGAGGAGTTCCGCCCGTTCCGGGAACGCTTCGGGGTGCCCATCGAAAAGCGTTCCTAGCCGTGCATTCCCGCGTCAGCCTGCACCAGGTGGCCTTCCTCGGCCAGCCGACCGAGGTGTTCGTCGAGCACTGCCGGTCCATGGAAATCCAGCACATGACACTGGTCAGCCAGGCGTTCCCGCTGTCCGCCGAGGCCTGGCGCGCGGTGCGCCGCGGCGGGCCGCGGGTCACCACGGTGAACCACGTCTTCGCCGTCCATCCGGACATCGAACGCGACAGTGGCGAGGCGGGCCGGCGGCTGCTGGAGGTCGTCGACGTCGCCGCGGAACTCGGCGCCGAGCGGCTGTATCTGCTGACCGGCGGCCGCGGCGGGCTGACGTGGGAGCGGGCCGCCGACCGGCTCACCGATCTGCTCGGCGCGGGCCGGGAGGCCGCCGAAGCCGCGGGGGTCCGGCTGCTGGTGGAGAACGCCTCGCCGTTCAACGCCGACATCCACATGGCCCACACGCTGTCCGACACGATCGCGCTGGCCGAGCGCGCGGACATCGGGGTGTGTGTCGACCTGCACGCCTGCTGGATGGAGGCGGGGCTGCGCGGGCTCATCGAGCGCGCCGCGCCGCACACCGGACTGGTGCAGGTCAGCGACTACGTGCTCGGTGACCGGAGCGCACCGTGCCGGGCGGTGCCCGGTGACGGGACCATCGACCTGCTGCGGATCCTGGGCGACGTGCTGGCGGCTGGCTACGGCGGTGTCTTCGACATCGAACTGGTGGGACCGCGCATCGACGCCGAGGGCGCCGCGCCGGCCACCGCACGTGCGGCGCGCCACCTGTCCGATCTGTTGACGCGCCTGGGAGCCTGAACATCGTGGCCTTCCGCGACGGACCCGCCGACGATGCACTCGATCAGGCGTGGCGCGACTTCTGCGATCGACTGAAAGACGCAGGGGCGCAGGCGTTCAAGGATGTCAACCCGGGAACGCCGGTGCAGCGCGCCGACGCCTTCCGCTTCCTCACCCAGAACCTCGGGCAGGCCTTCGACCTTGCGCTGGAGACCCGCGACCCGGCGTACCCGCAGCTGCACCCGTTCTGCACGCCGACCCGCAAGCTCGGCGGCGACGTCGCCGACTTCACCTACCGGCAGGCCTGGATCGACGGCGCCCACACCTACCGGCTCACCGGCGCCCGCGGCACCGCGCGGTGGCTGAACATCACGGTGCAGGGACCGCGGCCGGACACCATCCCCGGCACCGAGTGGCCGTCGCTGCACGAACCCTTCGGCGACATCCCGGAGGCCAACCTGTTCGGCCACCAGATCGTCACCGACGCCGACGGTCGATTCGAGGTGTACGTGGGCGGGCCGCAACGCCCGCAGAACTGGTTGCCGACCACCGCAGGCAGCCGGAAGCTGTTCGTGCGCGAGGCGTTCGACGCCTGGTACGAGACACCGACGACGCTGACGATCGAACGGGTGGGCATGACCGGCCCGCCGGCACCGCCGTCGGCCGACCGGATGGTCGAGGCGTTCGGCTGGGCCGCCGACTTCCTCACCGGCGCGATGCGCGACTGGCCCGAGCATTCGTGGCGGTACTCCGGTGGCGTGTGTGACCCGTTGCAACTCAACCGGTTTCCTGCCGACCGGTCCGCGGACTCCGACGCCGACGCCAAGCGCGGCCGGGTCGCCGCGCACATGGTGTGGCGGCTGGCGCCCGACGAGGCGCTGATCGTGGAGATGGACGCCCACGACGGATTCTGGGTGTTCGGTATGGGCGGCGTGTTCGGCTCGAGCATGGACTTCCTGCACCGACCGGTCAGCTACACCCCGGCCCGTACGGCGGTCGACGCCGACGGAGTGGTGCGGCTGGTGCTGTCGCACGACGACCCGCTGGTGCACAACTGGCTTGACACACAGGGCTTCTCGGACGGAAACCTCACCTACCGCAATCTGGCCGGCCGACACGCCGCGGTGTTCCGCACCCGGCTGGTGCCGCGGGCAGACCTACTCGACGCACTGCCGCCCGGTACCGCGATGGTGACGCCGGAGCAGCGCACCGCCCAGCTGCAGGACCGCTACCGCAGCGTGAAGCTGCGCTACGGCATCTGAGGCTCAGACGGGCAGCGTGGTGTTGGTCTCCTGCTCGGCGAACTCGAACACCCTTCTGGCCGAGGCATAGTCACAGGCGGCCTCGCTGCGGCCGATCAGGACGGGCCCACCCGTCAGACCCATCCGACCCGCCACCCCGACGTAGCTGCCCGGCGGGATGGGCTCGCTGATGCAGTAGAGCGTCGGTGCCGCGCCGGCGTCGATGTCGTTGGCCAGCCGGTCGGCCACCCCCTTGACCACCTTGTGCGCCACCGCCATCAGCGGCTTGTCCGACACCTGGGAGATGTTCGACGCCACCCAGCCCGGATCGGTCAGCTGGCTGACCACCGGCGACTTCGCCGCCCGTAGCCGCCGGTCCAGTTCAAGGCCCCACAGCATCACGGCCATCTTCGAGCGGGCGTAGGCGCCCATCACGGTCCACTTGTTGGTGCGCAGATGCATGTCGTCGAGGCGCAGGGTCGCATTGCGGTGCGCATTCGACCCGACGGTGATGATCTGCGACGTCACCCGGTCGAACAGCAGGTTCGTCAGTGCGAACGGCCCGAGCAGGTTGGTGCCGATCGTTCCCTCGAAGCCGTCGACGGTGTCGGTTCGGGCCTGGGTGAGGGCCCCGGCGTTGTTGATCAGGATGTCGATCTCGCCGTCGAGGTCGGCGCAGAACGCCCGCACCGAAGCCTGGTCGGCGAGGTCCACCTTGCGGACCTCGGTGGAGCCGCCGATCTCCGCGGCGCGCTGCGCGCCGAGTTCGGTGTTGCGGACCGCCATGATGACGTGCGCCCCCGCCGCGGCCAGCGCCCGTGCGGTGCCCAGGCCCACCCCGTTGGTGGCTCCGGTGACGACGATGCGTTTGCCGGTCAGGTTGCCGAGTCGGCTCGGCGCCCACGGTGTGGTCACGGTGTGAGGGTAGCCCGGTGCGGCACCGCGCCGGACCGGCCCCGGCCGTTGACACCGATGTTCACTGCTGGTTAATTGACTAGAGCCAGTAGTACGGCTGGCCATGACGGCCTCCGTGGCCGGATTGCGGGGTCGCCCTTGCGCCAGAACGCCGTTCGCGCACCGTTCACCACGGGGCATTCCGCATGACCGACAGCGCACGCGAAATCGAGAACCTGATCTACTCCTATGCCGAGCGAATCGACGCCGGCGATCTCGGCGCGGTCGCCGACCTGTTCGCGCACGGCCGGATCTGCGGGGTGGAGAACGGCCCGCCGGAGACGGTGTTCGAGGGCGCGGTCCGGGTGCGGCAGATGTACGACATGGCGACCCGGCTCCACGACGACGGCACCCCGAAGACCCACCACCACACCACGAACGTGCGGATCGAGGTCGACGAGGCCGCGGGCAGCGCCGCGGCCCGGTCGTACTACCTGGTCACGCAGGCCACACCCGACCTGCCGCTGCAGGTCATCGTCACCGGTCGCTATCACGACACGTTCCACCGGGTGGACGGGCGCTGGTGGTTCGACTCCCGCACCATGTTCGTCGACCAGGTCGGCGACATGAGTCACCACCTCAAGTGGTGACCGGCACCGCGCAGACCGCCGCGTTCGACGTCGCGGCGGTGATGTCCGCCGCCCAGCAGAAGGAGGGCCTGCAGGACTGGGGCCCGGTGCCGTTCGCCGAGCCGCTGGCCGTCCTGCTCGACGACTACGCGGCCGCCGAGCTCAACGACATCGGCGTGCACATCCTGCGCGCGGGCATCGTGCACAGCCTGCGGATGCGGCTGCGCGCCCAGGAGTGGATCCGCAGATATCCGGAGATCCTCGACGAGGTGATCGCCGCCCCGATCGTGGTGGTCGGCATGATGCGCAGCGGCACCACGCTGCTGCAGCGGCTGCTGGCCGCCGATCCCCGTCTGCACTGCGCCTACGGCTGGGAGGTGGTCGAGGTGGCGCCGCGGCTCGACCACGACTGGTCGGGGACCGACCCGCGGATCGCCATCAGCGAAACGCGCGAGGCCAGGTCGCGCGAGCTCGCGCCGGACCTGTTCGCGATCCACCCGATGTACGCGCGCGAACCGGAGGAGGAGATCGACTTCCTGTCCGACGCGTTCCTGTCCCACGTGCCCGAGTCCGGTGCGCACGTGCCGCGGTACCGGTCCTGGATCGACACGCAGGACTTCGCGCCGGCGTACGAGTACCTGCACCGCATGCTGCAGTTCCTGCAGTGGCAGAAACGGCACGCCGGGCCGGCCGGCCGGCGTTGGGTGCTCAAATCGCCTGCCCACCTGGGTTACCTCGACGCCCTGCGGGCACGGTTCCCCGATCTGCACGTGGTGCACATGCACCGCGATCCCCGCGAGACCGTCGCCTCCGGCGCCAGCCTCAACGCGACACTGCACGCGATGCACGCCGACACCGTCGACCGGCACCGCGTCGGGGCACAGTGGTTGCAGCGGATGGGCTGGACCACCGACCGGGCCATGGCCGTGCGCACGCAGTGGCCCGGCGCCCTGGTCACCGACATCGCCTACGCCGACGCGGTCGCCGACCCGATCGGAGCGGTCACGCGGGTGTACGAGGCCATCGGCCTGGCATTCACCGCCGAGGCCGAGGCGGCGATGCGCCGGTGGCTCGTCGAGCGGCCGCGCGCGCCGCAGCGCCCGGCCTATGCGCTGCAGGACTACGGCCTCACCGGGGCCGAGGTCGACGACCGCTTCGCGGCCTACAAATCCCGCTTCCGACACCCGAGGACCTGATGACCGACCACCCCGTCGCCACCGCCGCGCAGCACGAGCACGAACTGGCCGCCCTGGAGCTCACCGAACACCCGACCGTGCGCGCCGCCTACACCTCGGTCGCGGAGAACTGGCTGTCCCGCGCCAAGCCGTCGGACGCCATGCGGGAGCGCTTCGACGCCGCGTTCGCCGAGGTGATGTTCTCCGCGGCGGTGTGGTCGTCCAATCAGGACCCGCTGCGGCCCAAGGTCACCTGCATCACCCGGCTGGCGCACCCGGTGGCCGGACGTACCATCCCCGGAACACGCTGGGGCATCGACAATCCCGACAGCGTGTACCGGGTGATCCCGATCAGCGGCGACGAACGCTACGAGATCCGCGGACGCGTCGGCGAACACCGGATGACCGAGAACTACTTCACGCTGTGGGACGCGAACATGGGCACCGTCGACGTGCTCAACGGCCGCACCATGGAGGTGGAGTCCGACGGGTCGTTCGCCATCACCGTGGACTCCGAACCCGCGAACGGCAGACCCAACCACGTGCGCTCCACGCCGGAGGCGCACGAGTTCTACATCCGCGACGTGCTGCTCGACTGGGGCCGCGACGACCCGAACCATCTCACGGTCGAGCGCCTCGGCGGGCCGCCCGCGGGGCCGGCTCGCACCGTCGACGAACAGGCCGAGGCCACCGCGGCGATGATGGCGCACTTCGCGAACTTCACCGGCAAGCTCAGCCACGGCGTGTACAAGATGCCGGCCAACCACTTCGACCTGGCGTGGTCGGCGGACCGGGCGGGTGCGATGCGCAATCAGGTCTACGTGATGGGCCGGTTCGACCTGCGACCCGACGAGGCGTTCGTGGTGGACGTCGTCGACGGCGGCGCGGAGTACTTCACCGTGCCGCTGAGCAACATCTGGGGTACCACGCTCGAGATCGTGGACCGCACAGGCAGTCTCAACAAGGCGCAGTCGCATCCGGGCGACGGCGGCGGCTACACCTACGTCATCTCCGCCACCGATCCGGGCACCCGCAACTGGATCGACACCGACGGCCTGCACGAGGGCATCCTGACGCTGCGGATGGCCGAGTTCGGACCGGACGGCCCGCGCGAGGACCTGGGCGCGCGCGGCCGGGTGGTCAAGCTCGACGACCTGGACGCCGAGGTGCCGGGACTGGACCGGGTGACACCGCAGGAACGCGCCGGCGAACTGGCGGCACGGCGGGCGGCGTATCTGCGGCGTCTGCCGGAAGGGACGGTCTGACATGGCGCGCTGGCTCATCACCGGGTGCTCGACCGGTATCGGACGCGAGATCGCCCGCGTCGCACTGGAGGACGGCCACAGCGTGGTGGTGACGGCGCGGCGCGCAGAGGCGGTCGGGGACTTCGCCGAGACCTTCGGTGAGCGCGCCGTGCCGGTAGCCCTGGACGTGACGGACAAGGGTCAGGTCGCCGCCGCGGTGGCCGCCGCCGACGATGCGTTCGGCGGGGTCGACGTGCTGGTGAACAACGCCGGCTACGGCTACATGTCCGCCGTCGAGGAGGGCGACGACGCCGAGGTGCGGAAGTTGTTCGATACCAACTACTTCGGCGCGGTCGACATGATCAAGGCGGTGCTGCCGCAGATGCGGGCCCGCCGCGGCGGTCACATCGTCAACATCTCGTCGATGACCGGGCTGGTGGCCAACCCGCCCAATGCGTACTACTCGTCGACCAAGTTCGCCCTCGAGGCGCTCACCGAGGCGCTGGCCGCCGAGGTCAAGCCACTGGGCATCAAGGTGTGCGCGGTCGAGCCGGGCGCTTTCCGCACCGACTGGGCGGCCCGGTCGATGAAGGAGTCCGCCACTCCCGTCGACGATTACGCCGAACACGTCGGCGCACGCAAGACGCTGATCAAGCAGTTCGCCAACGACCTGCCCGGTGACCCGCGCAAGGTCGCCGAGGCGGTGCTGATGCTCACCACCCTCGACGATCCGCCGCTGCGGCTGCTGCTCGGCCGCGACGTGCTCAAGGCCACCCGCGACAAGCTGGCCGCGATGTCGGCTTCGATCGAGGAGTGGAAGCCCGTGACGAAGGATGTGAACTTCCCTGATGGCTGAGCTGGGCCTGGACGGCCGGGTCGCTCTCGTCACCGGCGCGGCGCGGGGGCTGGGCCGCGCGTACGCGGTCGCGCTGGCGGCCGCGGGCGCCGACGTCATCGCGCTCGACGCCTGCGCGGAGTTCGACTCGACCGACTACCCCGGGTCGACACCTGGCGACCTCGCCGCGACGGTCGGTGAGGTCGAGGCACAGGGCAGGCGAATCCTCGCCCGGCAGGCCGACGTTCGCGACGGCGGCGCCGTCCGCGCGGTGGTCGACGAGGGCGTGGGCCTGTTCGGCCGCCTGGACATCGTCATCGCGAACGCCGGCATCATCCGGCTGACCTCCGGCGAGGACCGCGAGCGGATCTTCCGTGACGTCGTCGACGTCAACCTGGTGGGGGTGTGGAACACGGTCGAGGCCGCCATCCCCGCCCTGCTCGCCGGTGGCCGGGGCGGCTCGGTGGTGCTGGCCTCTTCGACGGCGGGCATCAAGGCGTCCGGCACCGACCGGCCCGGCCTGCAGGCCTACTCGGCGTCCAAGCGCGCCCTGGTCGCGTTGATGCAGGGCTGGGCGAGTCAGCTTGCACCGCAGTCGATCCGGGTCAACACCATTCACCCCAGCGGCGTGGCCACCGACATGATCCTCAACGAGACCACGATGGCGCTCTTCGAGGCGGCCGACCCATGGCTGCTGAGCCAGCAGAATGCGCTGCCCATCCCGTTGCTGCAACCGGCCGACGTGGCCGGTGCGGTGGCATGGCTGGTGTCCGACGCGGCGGCGTTCATCACCGGCACCGAGTGGAAGCTGGACGCGGGCTTCCTGACGCGCTGACTACGGGCGACGCGACAACCGGTCGAGCGCCCTCAGGAAGACGCGGCGGTCGGCGTCGGGCAGTTGGCCGAGCAGGCGTTCCTCGCCCTGCTGGATCTCGTCCTGCGCGGCGTCCTTGACCGTGCGGCCGGACTCGGTGATCGCCAGCATCCGCGCGCGGCGGTCGGCCGGATCGGGCCTGCGTTCGATGTGGCCCTGCGCCTGCAGTTCGTCGAGGGTCGCGATGATCCGGGTCTTGTCCGCCCCGATGGCCTCGGCGAGGGCCGCCTGGGTGCGTATCGGCGACTCGTCGAGGGTGACCAGCACGCTGTAGCCCCACATGGAGAGGCCGTGTGCCTCCAGCACCGGACGCTCGGCCGCGATCGCGTCGCGCACCAGCGGCGCCAGCATCGCCGCGAGGTCGCGCCGCCTCGACCGTCCCGCCACGGCGCGAGTATAGGCATTGTCATATCGTACGCATGCGCATACGATCTGCACATGCTTACCAATACCGATCTCCGTCCCCTGCACCGCCGCGCCGTGCTCGCCTCCGTCGACGTGGTCGCCGCGATCACCCCCGACCATCTCGATCTGCCCACCCCGTGCGGCGACTGGACGCTGCACCACCTGCTCGCGCACATGACGGTCCAGCACCGCGGTTTCGCCGCGGCGGCGCGAGGTGCCGCGGCGGACCTGCAGGTCTGGGATCCCGACCGCGTTGCCGCCGCCGTCGCCGCCGACCCGGTGGGGACCTACACCGAAGCGGCCGAGGACCTGCTCGCGGCGTTCGGCGCCGACGGTGTGCTCGGCGCGTCGTTCACCCTGCCCGAATTCGGGCCCGACGCGGTGTTCCCCGGGCCGGTGGCGATCGCCATGCACTTCGTCGACTACGCGGTGCACGGCTGGGACGTGGCGCGCAGCCTGGGCCGGCCCTTCGCACTCGACGACGACGTGGTGGCCGCGGCGTTGTCCGTCGCGCGGATCGTGCCCGACGACGAGTCGCGCGCCGCTGCCGGGGCGCCGTTCGGTCCGGCGGACCACGCCGGCGACGGCGCCACCGACCTCGACCTGCTGGTCGCCCACCTCGGCCGGTCACCGCGCTGGCCGAACTGACCCGGGCACGCGAAAACCCCGGCGACCGTGGCCGCCGGGGCTGTACTTCGCGTGGATCAGTTGCTGATGCCCACGATCTCCTTGGCGATGTCGGCGACGCGCGTCTGCGCGGCGGACACGACGCTCGACCGGTTCTTGTGGGCCTCCTCGTAGTGGATGATCGCCCGGATGTCGGCGGCGTCCTCGAGGTCCTTGACCGCGGCCACGGCCTGGCTCACGTTGAGGTCCTCGTAGTCCGCGATCGGCAGTTCGGACGCGTCCAGCACACCGGTGGCCGACCGGGCGGAGTGCAGCGCGTCGGCCGCGTCGTCGGCGCCTTCCTGGCGGGTGACCCGCTCGGCGGCGTTCAGCGCGGCGTCGCGCGAGGCGCTGATCGTCTTGGCCGCGATCTCACCGGCGTTGACGCCCCGGTTGCGCAGCTCGTTGAGCGCCGGCGGCACCGAGCGCACGGAATCCAGCGCGCGGTCGATACCGCGGGTGGTCCAGGTCACCGGCACGTTGACCAGCTTGACGGTCGCACCGGCGAACGCCTGAACCGGCGTGCGACGCAGTGCGGCGGGTCCGCCCAGCGCGTCCTCGGCGAGAACGGTGGTGAGCCAGTCGACGGTCGCCGCGTGCGCGGTGATCAGCCGGGTGGCCAGGTTCTCGACGTCCTTGTTGCGGGCCGCGACGGCCAGCGCCTTCGTGTAGCGGGCCCGGTCGAGCAACTGGTGCTCGAGCGCCAGGTCGCCCAGCAGCGCCTCGTCGAACGGCTGCGCCTGCTCGGTGAGCGCCTTGACGGCAGCCGCGGCACGACCCAGGAACGGGCCGATCACGTCGGGGAAGCCGCCGAGGTCGCGGATGGTCTGCTCGATGGCCTCGGCACGGTCACGCCCGTTCGACGCGTTCTGGGTGAGCTCAGTGCGGACGGCCTCGGTACGGGCCTGTGCGACCCGGGTCTCGGCCACCTGGATCTCGGTGGACGTGAGGTCGAGCAGCGTGCGCAACTGCGCGAGCAAGGTGGTGGTCTCTGCGGTAGTCATATGGTTAGCCCCTTTGGCGTTGACGGTGTTTCTGTCGGCGCCGTTTGCACCTGTCCAATGGGCTACCCGGTGTTGCGGGAGCGTTAAAACCAGCCGCGGTGTTGCATATGTCACTATTTCGCCGACATCCGCGTCGCCGCTTGTCAGAGGTCGAAAGCTGTTGTAGTCGAGCGACGAATTCATCCGCCGGAGAGCTGCGGTTAGCCTGTCGACGTGGCCGAATCGCAGCTCGAAGCACCCGCCGACGGCCGGATCCGCGTCCCGGCCGATCTGGACGCGGTCACCACCGCCGGCGCCGAAGACCACTCCGGCATCGACCCGGCGGCTGTCGAGCGGATCTGGGCCGCGGTCCGGTACTGGTACGCCGCCGGGATGCATCCCGCGATCCAGCTGTGCCTGCGTCACAACGGCAGGATCGTGCTGAACCGGGCCATCGGCCACGGCTGGGGCAACGGTCCCGACGATCCGCCGGACGCCGAGAAGGTGCCCGTCACCCCGGACACGCCGTTCTGCGCGTACTCCGCCGCGAAGTTCGTCACCACCACGGTGGTGCACATGCTCGTCGAGCGCGGCGTGCTGTCCCTCGACGACCGGGTGTGCGACCACCTGCCCGAGTACACCGGCCACGGCAAGGAACGCACCACGATCCGGCACGTCATGACGCACAGCGCCGGCGTTCCCATCTACACCGGCCCGCGCGTCGACCTCAAACGCATGGACGACAGCGAGTACACGCGTCAGATGCTCGGGAGTCTGCGTCCGCTGCACCGCCCCGGACTGGTGCACATCTATCACGGGCTCACGTGGGGCCCGTTGATCCGGGAAATCGTCGGCGCGGCCGCAGGACGGAACATCCGCGACATCCTGGCCACCGACATCCTCGAGCCGCTGGGCTTCCGGTGGACCAACTTCGGCGTCGCACCGCAGGACGTCCCGAAGGTCGCGCCGAGCCACGCGACGGGCGTTCCGCTGCCCGCGGCGATGCAGAAGGTCTTCCAATTGGCCACCGGCGGACCGCTGCACAAGATCATCCCGTTCTCGAACAGCCCGCAGTACCTGACCAGCGTGCTGCCGTCGTCCAACACGGTCTCCACCGCCGACGAACTGTCCCGATTCGCCGAGCTGCTGCGTCGCGGCGGCGAACTCGACGGCGTGCGGGTGACGGCGCCCGAAACCGTCTACGCGGCCACCCGCCCGTGCCGGCGACTGCGTCCGGATGTCGCGGTCGGGCTGATGCCGCTGCGCTGGGGCACCGGGTACATGCTCGGGTCGAAGCGCTTCGGCCCGTTCGGCCGCAACGCCCCGGCGGCGTTCGGCAACCTCGGCCTGACCAACGTCGCGGTGTGGGCCGACCCGGAGCGCGGACTCGCGGCCGGACTCATCAGCAGCGGTAAACCGGGGCAGCACCGCGAGGCCGACCGCTACACCGCTCTGATGGACCGCATCGCCGAAGACATCCCCCGCAGCGGCATTCGAAGGTAACAATTCGGTCACCGCGCACATCACGATCATTTAAGAGTCGGGCGGCGATTCTGAGGAATTCGGCCCGGTCTGCGGATGCGCTTATCGATACCGCCGTTATTGAGGCGCATGTCACGCCCTGATCATGTAACGCCTCCGGGAGGCGTTTCCGCAGGCCCGCGGCTCGCGTTTGGCACCCCGACCATTCGGCTACCTTGGTTTGCGGGGGCGGGGGATTCGCACCAAATCAATTCGCAATACGAAGGACGAGTGATCATGAATTCGAGTGGTAACACCGTGCGCCGGAGAATCGCCGGCGCGAGCGCAGGCATCTTGTTCGGGGGCCTGGCCGCAGCGACCATCGCAGCGCCGAGCGCCGTCGCGGCGCCTGCCCAGTGCAACGCCGACCAGGTGGCCAACACGGTCAGCAACGTCACCGGCGAGGCGCGCAACTACCTGGCCGCCCACCCGGGTGCCAACCAGGCGGTCACCGCGGCGTTCACCCAGCCGCGTCCGCAGGCCGACGCCAACCTGCGCGGGTACTTCACCGCGAACTCGCAGGAGTACTACGAGCTGCGCGGGATCCTCGCGCCGATCGGCGAGACGCAGCGTCAGTGCAACGTGACGGTGCTGTCGCCGGAGCTCGCGTCGGCCTACGACCAGTTCATGGCCGGCTAGATCCAGCAGTAGCGCGAAAGACCCGCCGCCGCAGCCCCCGCTGCGGCGGCGGGTTTCTTCGTGCCGGAAGCCGGACTCAGAGCGGACGGTTGGTGCGCACTCCGCGGTAGATCCCGCGGCGCACGATGAGCGGCAGCAGGATTCGCTCCACCGACCAGGCCGGGAACCGGAATGCCTGCCCGCTGGGGGCGAACACCTGCAGCCCGTCGGCCTGCACGCCGAGCACCGAACCCCAGCGCCGCTTCGGCGCCCGGTACTCCTTCAGGGTGCGGCCCTCGAACTCCGCGATGACGTTGTGCGCCAACAGTTTATCCGCGCGGTTGCGCGCGGAGGTGCGCAGCGGATCGGTCGCCGCGACGTCGCCGACCGCGAACACCCCCGGCTGGTGCGGCACCTGCAGCGTCGGCGTGACGCGCACGAAGCCCTGCTCGTCGAGCAGCTCGCCGGGCAGCCATCCGGTGTTCGGTCGCACCCGCCCGATCGCCCAGAGCACCGCGTCGGCCGAGGCGGCGGGCTGGCCACTGGACCAGTGCACGGGCCCGTCGGTGATCTGGTCGCACGCGAAGCCGTCGGGCACCAGCGCACGGTGGCCCGGGTGCAGCGCGACCCCGAACTCCTCGAGCCGCCGCCGGACCCGCCGCCACACCCCGTCGTGGTGGTGCGGCAGCGCCCGCTCGCCGGGGAAGTACAGTCCGACCCGCTTGGCCGGCCACGTCGCGGCCACGTTAGCGGCGGTGCTGACGGCGGCCGCTCCCCCACCGATCACCATCACGGTGCCCGCGCCGGCCAGCCGGTCGTGGGCCGCGCGCAGGTCCGCCCCGACGGCGCCGGCGTCCTGCACCGTCGACTGCCGCCAGAAGCCGTTGGTCACCCCCGTCGAGATGACCAGTGCGTCGTAGGGCTCGGCGTGCACCGCGCCGTCCGCGCCGCGCACGCCGAGCGTGCGCGCGCCGAGGTCGACACCGGTGATCTCGCCGTGCACAGTGCGCACCCGGTCCAGGCCGCGCAGCCGGTCGAACGGGATCCAGTAGTCACGCGCCCAGTCGTGCGGCCGGCTGAGCCGGGTGCCCAGTTCCTGCCCGCTGAGCAGGCCGGGCTTGACCGAGATGCCCACCACGTCGGCCCGGCGTGCCAGCTTGATCGCGGTGAGCACCCCGGTGTCGCCCAGGCCCGCGACGACGACGCGCTTGCGACTCACCGTCGGGTCACCTTCACCAGCACGCCTGCCAGGCTAGGCGGTTGCGCACGGGTGGCCGCATCGGCCGGCCGTCATTAAGCTGGCGGCTTCCCCACCGGCCGAGGAGCGCACATGCCCGCTGATGCCACAGCCGCGCCCCCGCCTGCCGCGCCGAGGCCCGCCGGGCACATCCGGCTGACCTCCCACAGCGGCGGTCTCGGGGCCCCACCGCTGAACTGGGGTGCGCCGACGGCGGCCGAGCGCGGTCCCGTGGTCGGCACCACCATCAACCGCGGGCACCGCAACGTGATCGGCACGCACAGCGGGTCCTACAGCGTCTACCGCGCACTGGCCGTCGCCGCGGGCGCGCTGTCACGCGATCACCGCGCCGACCTCACCGACACCTCGCCCACCGACCGCATCGGCCCGCACCCGCAGTGGGGCGACCCCGCGCGGATCGTCAGCCTCGATCCGTGGGGCGCCACGGTCGGCGAGGTGTTCGCCGCCGAACTGGCCGCCGGCTACGACATCCGGCCCACGATCGCGGTCACCAAGGCGCACGTGGTGCTGCCCGAGATCGCCGACGCGATCGCCAGGGGGCGGCTGGAACCGGACGGCCGCATGCTGCTGGAGGGTGGCGCCGCGCTCGTCACCAAGGCGGCGATCGAGCCGGTGTGGCACCTGCCCGGGGTGGCGCAGCGGTTCGGTTGCAGCGAAACGGATCTGCGCCGGGTGCTGTTCGAGGAGACCGGAGGCATGTATCCCGAACTCGTCACCCGCTCCGACCTCGAGGTGTTCCTGCCCCCGATCGGCGGCCAGACGCTGTACATCTTCGGCGACCCGGGCGATCTCGCGGACCCAGCCGTCGAGCTGACCGCGCGGGTGCACGACGAGTGCAACGGCTCCGACGTGTTCGGCTCCGACATCTGCACCTGCCGCCCATATCTGACGCACGCCATCGAGGAGTGCGTCCGCGGCGCCCAGCACGGCGGCGTCGGCCTGGTGAGCTACTCCCGCAAGGAGGGCCGCGCGCTGGGCGAGGTGACGAAGTTCCTGGTGTACAACGCCCGCAAGCGGCAGGTCGGCGGCGACACGGCCGACCAGTACTTCGCCCGCACGGAATGTGTTGCCGGCGTGCAGGACATGCGCTTCCAGGAACTCATGCCCGACGTCCTGCACTGGCTGGGTGTGACCAAGATCCACCGCCTGGTGTCGATGAGCAACATGAAGTACGACGCGATCACCGGATCCGGCATCGAGGTCGGCGAGCGGGTGAACATCCCCGACGAGCTGATCCCCGCCGACGCCCGGGTGGAGATCGACGCGAAGACCGCCGCCGGTTACTTCACTCCGGGACCGGTGCCCGACGCCGCCGAACTCGCGAAGGCCAAGGGCCGGGGCCTCGAGGCGTGAGCACGGTCGCCGTCACACCCGACACCGCCACCGCGGACGGCGCCGCCACGGCGCTGCGCTCGCCGGCCGTCATCCGGGAGCGGGCGCGCCATCTGCTCGATCGGGCCCGTTCCGGCGGTTCGCGGTGGTTCGTCGTCCGTGACGACGCGCTGCCGCACGCCGCCACCGAGGTGGCCGCCGTGACGCGGAACCGTTTCCCGGACTTGCGGATTCCGTACCACAGTCGGTGGCGGCACTTCGAGGCCGGCGGCGTCGACCGCAGACAGCGCCTGGAGTCGCGCCTCACCGGCTACGAGCCGGTTGCGCGCGCCCGCACCATGATCGACCTCGCGGTGGTGAGCGTCCTGCAGGACGCCGGGGCCGGGCCGGAATGGGTGTTCCGGGAACAGGACCGGACGTTCACGCGCTCGGAGGGACTGGCCGTCGCCGGGATGCACGCCTTCGAGTCCGGGCTGTTCTCCTCCGACCCCGACGATCCGTACCGGGTCGACGCGGCGGCACTGCGCGCGCTGACGACCGACGCGCTCGCCGGCGCCTTCCAGGCGGGGCCGGACAACCCGCTGCTCGGCCTCGACGGTCGCGCCGAACTGCTGCGCCGCCTCGGTGCGGCGCTGGCCGGACGGCCGGACGTCTTCGGTCCGCAGGGCCGCCCCGGCGGGCTCTTCGACGCGCTCGCCGCCGGCGGGCGGCTCTCGGCTCCGACGCTGCTGGCGCAGCTGCTCTCCACGATGGCGCCGATCTGGCCCGCGGACAACGCCATCGGCGAACAGCGGCTCGGTGACTGCTGGCGCCACGACGCGGTGCCCGGCCCGGGGCTGACGGCGGGCTGGATGCCGTTCCACAAACTGTCGCAGTGGTTGACCTATTCGCTGCTCGAGCCGTTCGAGTGGGCAGGGGTGCGGGTGGACGACGTCGACGCACTGACCGGATTGCCCGAGTACCGCAACGGCGGCCTGCTGCTCGACACCGGCGTCCTGCAACTGCGCGACGCGGCGTGGACCACGCAGACCTGGCGGCCCGGCGACGAACTGGTCGTCGAATGGCGTGCCTTGACGGTGGCACTGCTCGACGACCTGGCGCCCCTGGTGCGTGCGGAACTCGGTGCGGGCGCACAGGACCTGCCGCTGGCCTGCATCCTCGAGGGTGGCACCTGGGCCACCGGCCGGGCACTGGCGGGCCGGCTGCGTGGCGGGCTACCACCGTTGACGGTCAGCAGCGACGGGACGGTGTTCTGACATGACAGGGGTCCACCTCGTCGAGCACCCGCTGGTGCAGCACAAGCTGACGCTGATGCGCCGGAAAGAGGCGTCCACGAACAGCTTCCGCCGGCTGCTGCAGGAGATCTCGGCGCTGATGGCCTACGAGGTGCTGCGCGACATGCCGATGCACGACATCGAGATCGAGACACCGCTGGAGACGATGACCAGCCGGGTGATCGACGGCAAGAAACTCGTCTTCGTGTCGATCCTGCGCGCGGGCACCGGCATCCTGGACGGCATGCTGAGCGTCGTGCCCGCCGCCCGGGTCGGCCACATCGGCCTCTACCGGGACCCGAAAACGCTTGTCGCCATCGAGTACTACTTCAAGATGCCGGGCGATCTCAACGAGCGCGACGTGGTGGTGGTCGATCCCATGCTGGCCACCGGCCATTCGGCGGTGGCCGCGGTGGAGCGGCTGAAGGAGTGCTCACCGCGGTCCATCAAGTTCGTCTGCCTGCTCACCTGCCCCGAGGGGATCCAGGCTCTGCAGGACGCCCACCCCGACGTGCCGATCTACACCGCAGCAATCGATCGCCGGCTCGACGAGCACGGGTACATCGTTCCCGGTCTCGGCGACGCCGGCGATCGCATGTTCGGCACCAAATAGCCGGAAGAGAAACTCAGGCGGCGGTGAGGCCCACCAGCGCGTCGTCGACGGTGGAGAACAGCGCCAGGTCGTCGTTCAGGCCGAGCACCGTGATGGGCCGGGAGGTGACCGGTCCGGCGGCGACCACGCCGAACCCGGCAGCCGCCGAGCCCCAGCGTGCGGCGAGCAGCGAATTGATGCCTGCGGCGGCCAGGAAGCGGACACCGGTGAGATCGACGATCACCCCGCCCGCCGGCTTCTCGCTGCACGCCTGCTCGATCGCGGTGGTCAACTCCGCGGCGGTGCGCATGTCGACGCACCCGCCGACACTGATGACGATGGCCGATCCCAGCCGGGCCTCGGTGAGTTCGATTCCTGGAAGCGTTGTGGTGGTGCTCGAAAGAGAGATGCGTCCGTCCATGAGGGATTCCTCGGACTTCCCGGCGCATTCAGCGCCTTGATGGCGTCGTCTCGACGCCCGGTACTGCAGAGGGCTACGTCCCAACCCGTTGCAAGGTCATTCGTGGGAGTTCCACAGGTCGTCGGCCGCGAGGGCCGGTTGACCGCTGTACCCCACGCTACGGCAATCGGCATCCACAAGCCAGGGGGGCGTCAATATTCGGTGATGAGCCCTCCTACCAGCCACGATTGCCGTTACGGCGTCGTATCGTCTGTCTCGTGAACCTCGACGAGCTGCACTGGTTCGTGGTCCTGGCGCAGACCCAGCACATGACCGATGCGGCCGCCGAGTTGCGGATCACCCAGCCGACGCTGTCCCGCGCGCTGGCCCGGCTGGAGGACCGGGTCGGCACGCAGCTGTTCGACCGGGTGAACCGGCGGCTGCGCCTCAACGTGTACGGCGAGATCATGCTCGAACACGCGCAGCGCAGCATCGCCGAGATCGCCTCGGCCACCGATCGGATCTCGGCCCTGCGCGACCCGGACGGCGGCACCGTGCGGCTGGCGTTCCTGCACTCGCTGGCGAGCTGGTTCGTGCCCGATCTGCTCGGCCGGTTCCGCACGGAGGCGCCGCGGGTGCGGATACTGCTGCGCCAGGCCGCGGCCTATGACATCGCCGAGTACCTCGGCGGCGGTCAGGTCGACCTGGCGATCACCGCACCACGGCCGGAGAGCGGCGAATTCGGCTGGCATCAGCTACATGTCGAGCGGCTGTGCCTGGTGGTCCCGCGCGATCACCGGTTCGCCGGACGGCGCAGGATCCGGCTCGCCGAGGCGGCCGACGAGCCGATCGTCGCGCTGGGTGAACAGTTCGCGCTGCGCGCGCTGACCGATCAGTTGTGGGCGGCCGACGGCGTGACTCCCCGGGTGGTGTTCGAGGCGATCGAGGTGCCCACCGTCGAGGGACTCGTGGCCGCGGGCCTCGGCGTGGCGGTGGTGCCCATGCCGCAGCCGCCCCGGGGTGAACCGGCCGCCGCGTACATCCCGCTGACGAACCCGCACGCCCGGCGGTCCGTGGGCGTCGCGTGGCACGCTGCGAGGCCGATGTCACCGGCGGCGCGCCGGTTCGCCGCATTCCTCGGCGCCGCCGTCTGACCATGCGTCACACGTATCACTGAGCATCGATACATGCATTGGACACATTGAACGGCCCTTCCTACCGTGTCCCGGGTGGCCACAGCCGTCGAACCGCTCCATCTCGACCGGGCTGGACACGCGCGCGGCACCCGCGCCTACCGCCGCGCGCTGGCCGCGCTGTTCTGCGCCGGCCTGGCCTCCTTCGCCCAGCTCTACGCGCCGCAGGCGGTGCTGCCGCAGGTCTCCGCCGAACTGGGCGTCACGGCGTCGCGGGCCGCACTGCTGATCTCCGTCGCCACCATCGGCCTGGCGGTCGGCGTCATCCCCTGGTCCCTGATCTCCGACCGGGTCGGCCGGGTCCGGGCGATGTCGGGCGCGGTGATCGCCGCGACACTGCTCGGACTGGTGACGCCGTTCGCACCGACCATGTCGCTGCTGCTGACCGGACGCTTCCTCGAGGGTCTGATGGTGGGCGCGGTGCCCGTCGTCGCGCTCACCTACCTCACCGAGGAGATCGACCCGCGCGACGCCGCCCGCGCCGCGGGCACCTACGTGGCGGGCACCACCATCGGCGGCCTCACCGGGCGCCTGCTCGCCGGGCCGGTCGCCGACGCCACGACGTGGCGGCTCGGGATCTTCTCGGTGTCGGTGTTGTGCGCCGTCGCGGCGGTCGCGTTCATCGCGCTGATTCCCGCACAGCACAACTTCACGGCCGGGTCGGCAGCAGGCGGTGGGGGCGGACTGCTGCGCCGGCTGGCCGTCAATCTGCGCTCACCGCAACAGCTCACACTGTTCGCGGTCGCGTTCATGCTCACCGGCGGCTTCGTCGCGCTCTACAACTTCCTCGGCTTCCGGCTGTCCGCGCCGCCGTTCGGCCTGCCGCACACGGTGATCAGCCTGGTCTTCGTCGCCTATCTGGCCGGCACCTGGTCGTCGGCCCGATCCGGTTCGGCGGCAGCGCGATTCGGGCGCAGGCCGGTGCTGCTGGCGGCGGCCGCGGTGATGGCGGTAGGCGTGGCCGCGACGCTGGCCTCCCATGTGGTCGTGGTGCTGGCCGGGCTGGTGGTCGCCACGGCCGGCTTCTTCGGCGTGCACGCGGTCGCCTCGGGGTGGGTTGCCAGGGCGGCCACCGTCGGCCGGGCGCAGGCCGCGTCGCTGTACAACCTGGCGTTCTACGCCGGATCCAGTGTGTTCGGCTGGCTGGGCGGGGTGATGCTCGACGGGTTCGGCTGGGCCGGTGTCGCGACGATGATCCTCGCGCTCGTAGCCGTCGCGGCCGTGTCCGCCGCCACCGTGCTCAGATGAGGGCGTCGATCGCCCGGTAGATGCGCTGCTCGCTGACGGGGCGCGGGGTCCCGAGCTGCTGCGCCCACAGGCTGACGCGCAACTCTTGGATCTGCCGCGCGATGTCGCCGACGTCGGCGGCCGCCGCCCGGCCGGGGGCGAGTGCGCGCAGCACCTCGTCGTAGGCCTGCTGCACGGCGTGCACCCTGGCCATCCGCTCCCGGTCGGCGTTCAGCGCGTGCGGCAACCGCTCGAGCCGCCTGCTGACGGCGGTCAGGTAGCGGGTCAGGTCGCCCAGGTGCGCGGCGCCGGTGGCCGCGACGAAGCCCCGCGGCAGCAGGCCGGCCAACTGGGCGCGGATGTCGGCGATCGACTCGGCCTGCGCCGCCGACGGCGTCTGCGGCAGTGCGAGTTCCGCGTCGTGCGCCGCGGCCAGCACCTTCTGCACGCGGCCGACGATGTCGAGCGTGGTCGGCACCAGAGCGCCCGCCACCCGGTCGCGCAGCGCGCCGAATTCGTCTCGCCGCCACACCGGGACGGGCGCCAGCGCGGCGACCGCGGCATCGGCACAGTCCTCGATCAGCGCCTGCAGTGAACCGTCGGGATTGGCGCCGAGCACCAGCCGGGTGCGGGTGTCGAGCGCGCGCTCCACCGCCTTGGCCGGTGACGGCGCCGAGAGCCGCAGCAGCCGGCGCAGACCGGGCGTCATCGCCGCGTTCTGCTCGGCCGCCGTCGCCAGCACCCGCACGTCCACCGCGGCGCCGGCGTCGACCAGCGCCGGGTATCCGCGCACCGTGCGGCCGCCGACGGTGCGCTCGACCGTGCGCGGCAACTCCTCCAGATCGTCGGGCCAGCCACGTAGTCCGCTGCGTTCGAGGTCTCCGGCGACCGCCTCGGCGACGGCCCGGCGCGCCGATCCGGCGAGCTCCTCCTGCAGCGCGTCGAGATCCTTGCCGCGGGCCACCTCGGCGCCGTCGGCGTCCTCGACGGCGAATGTCACCCGCAGGTGCGCGGGCAGTTTGCCGAGGTCGAACGCGTCGACGGGGACCAGCACCCCGGTGCGGCGGTGCAGCTCGCGCTGCAGCGCGTCGAGCAGCGGCTCCGTCCCGGGGTCGAGCGTGGACAGCACCGCACGCGCGGTGTCGGGCGCCGGGACGAAGTTGCGCCGCAGCGTCTTCGGCAGCGAGCGGATCAATTCGGTGAGCAGTTCTTCGCGGAATGCCGGTACCTGCCAGGCGAATTGGTCACCGCCGAGGCGGGCCAGCACGTCGACGGGGACGTGCACGGTCACCCCGTCGTCGGGCGCCGTCGGCTCGAAACGGTAGCTCAGCGGCAGCGACAGGTCGTCGGCCTCCCACCGGTCGGGCTGATCGGCGTCGACATCCCCGCGCAGCAGGTCGGCGCGCGTCAAGGTGAGAAGGTCGGCGGTCTTGTGGCGCTGCTTCTTCCACCACCCGTCGAAGTGCCGCACCGACACCACGTCAGCGGGCACGCGCGCGTCGTAGAACGCGAAGATGTCGTCGTCGGACACCAGCAGGTCACGCCTGCGGGTGCGTTCCTCCAGTTCGGCGAGTTCCGCACGCAGCCGCGCGTTGTCGCGGAAGAAGTGGTGCCGGGTCTGCCACTCGCCGTCGACGAGGGCGTGCCGGATGAACAGGTCGCGCGCCAGTTCCGGATCGTGCCGGGTGTAGTCGACGCGGCGGCGGGCCACCAGCGTCAACCCGTAGAGGGTGACCCGCTCGTAGGCCATCACGGCGCCGCGCTGGGCGTCCCAGTGCGGTTCACTGTGGTTGCGCCGCACCCGTTCTCCGGCGATACGCTCCACCGTCTCCGGCTGGACCCGCGCCGCGATGCGGCCGTACAGCCTGCTGGTCTCCACCAGGTCGGCCACCACGATCCAGCGTGGCGGCCTGCGGGTCAGCACCGAGCCGGGGGCCAGGACGAAGCGGGTGTTGCGGGCGCCGAGATACTCCCGCGACTCCTCCTGGCGCATGCCGACATGGGACAGCAGCCCAGCGAGCAGCGCGGCGTGTACCCGGTCCGGTTCGGCCGGCTCCTTGTCGTCCGACTCGACGATGCCCAGGTCGCGGGCGATGCTGCGCAGCTGGCCGTTGAGGTCCTGCCACTCCCGGATCCGCAGGTAGTGCAGGAACTCGTCGCGGCACATCCTCCGGAAAGAGCTGCCCGACCGCTCCTTTCGCTGCTCGCGCAGGTAGCGCCACAGGTTCAGGTAGCTCATGAAGTCGGACTGCTCGTCGGCGAACCTGGCGTGCTTCTGCCGGGCCGCCTCCTCGCGGTCGGCGGGGCGTTCGCGCGGGTCCGGAATGGACAGCGCGGCGGCCAGCACCAGCACCTCGCGCACGCAGCCCTCGGTGTCGGCCTGCAGGATCATCCGGCCGATGCGGGGGTCCAGCGGCAGCCGGGCCAGCCGGCGGCCGACGTCGGTGAGCGCGCCGCCCTCGTCGAAGGCGCCCAGTTCCTGCAGCAACTGCACGCCGTCGCGGATGCTGCGCGCATCCGGCGGATCCAGAAACGGAAACCGTTCGACGTCACCGAGTCCCAGTGCCGACATCTGCAGCAGCACCGCGGCGAGGTTGGTGCGCAGGATCTCGGGGTCGGTGTAGCGGGGCCGCGAGGCGAAGTCGTCCTCGGAGTACAGCCGGATGCACACGCCGGGCGCGACGCGACCCGAGCGGCCCGCCCGCTGCGCGGCCGATGCCTGCGAGATCGGCTCGATCGGCAGCCGCTGGACCTTGGTACGGCGGCTGTAGCGGGAGATGCGCGCAGTGCCGGGGTCGACGACGTAGCGCACCCCCGGCACCGTCAGCGACGTCTCGGCGACGTTGGTGGCCAACACGATCCGACGGTGAGATCGGCTGGGCGAGAACACTTTCTGCTGTTCGGCGGTCGGCAGCCGGGCGTACAGCGGCAGCACCTCGGTGTGCGGATCGAGCGCGGCCCGTAGGGCCTCGGCGGTGTCGCGGATCTCCCGCTCGCCGGAGAGGAACACCAGCACGTCGCCCGGTGGTTCGGCGGCGAGTTCGCGCACCGCGTCGACGATCGCCTCGGTCGGGTCGCGCAACTCGGTGCGCACCACCTCGTGATCGGGATCGTCGGGGTCGTCCCCGTCCGCCGCGGGAACGACGACCTCCAGTGGCCGGTAACGGATCTCGACGGGATAGGTGCGTCCGGACACCTCCACGATCGGTGCGGGCGTGCCTGCCGCGTCGGCGAAGTGGGCGGCGAAGCGCTGCGGCTCGATGGTCGCCGAGGTGACGATGACCTTGAGGTCGGGGCGCCGCGGCAGCAGTTCGCGAAGGTAGCCGAGTAGGAAGTCGATGTTGAGGCTGCGCTCGTGCGCCTCGTCGAGGATGAGGGTGTCGTAGCCGAGCAGCCTGCGGTCGCGCTGGATCTCGGCGAGCAGGATGCCGTCGGTCATCAGCTTGACCAGGGTGCGGTCGCTGACCTGGTCGGTGAACCGGACCGTGTACCCGACGGCGTCGCCGAGCGGGGTGCCGAGCTCGTCGGCGATGCGCTGGGCCACCGTGCGCGCCGCGAGCCGGCGGGGCTGCGTGTGGCCGATGGTGCCCCGCACGCCGCGGCCGAGTTCCAGGCAGATCTTGGGCAGCTGGGTGGTCTTGCCCGAACCGGTCTCACCGGCGATCACCACGACCTGGTTCTCCCCGATGGCGGTGGCGATCTCCCCGCGCAGATCACTGACCGGCAGATCGGGGTAGGTGATCGCGGGCACGGCCGCGGCACGGCTCGCGACGACCGCCTCACCGGTGGTGACCTGGGCGGCGAGCTGCGCCAGGCGGTCGTCGTCGACCGGGCCGCGCAGGTTCTTCAGCCTGCGGCCGATCCGCGCCGCGTCGCGGATGGTGAGCCCGTCGAGGCGGGCGCGCAACGCACGCACGTCGTCGCGGGGCTGATCGGACACTCCGACAAGGGTAGGCGGTGGAACGGGGTGGGCCGATCCGGTGTTGTGCCGGGCATGCCCACGCGCGACGAACTGAGTGACTATCTGCGGTCCCGGCGGGCGCGGCTCTCGCCCGCCGACGTCGGCCTGCCGACGAGCGGGCGTCGTCGCACACCGGGACTGCGGCGCGAGGAGGTCGCCGTCCTCGCCGGTGTCGGGGTGTCCTGGTACACGTGGCTCGAGCAGGGCCGCGAGATCACCGTCTCCGCCGACGTGCTGGACGCGGTGGCCCGTGCGCTGCGCCTCGACCCGCACGAACGGGTGTACCTGTATCTGCTGGCGGGGGCGAACCCGCCGCTTCCCGCCCGCACCGGCGCGGCCGTCACCGCGGAGGTGCGCAGGCTGCTCGACACCTGGCCCGCGCCGGCCGTCGTCCGGGACCGGCACTGGCACCTGCTGGCGGTGAATGTCTGGGCTGAAACGGTTTTCGGATACGGCGAGCCCGACCAGAACTGCCTGGTGACGTTCTTCACCAGTGCCCGCTACCGCGGCATGCGGATGAACTGGGAGGCGGCAGCGCCTGCCGTGGTGGCGGCCTTCCGCGCCGACGCGGCGCTGTTCCCCGAGGACCGGGAGTTCGGCCGCCTCGTTGAGCGCCTGCAGGCGGTCAGCGCCGAGTTCGCCGAGTTGTGGGAGCGCCACGACGTCACCGCACCGGCACAGACGGTCAAGGCCGTGCGACATCCCGCGGTGGGCGAGCTGCACTTCGACACCACCACGCTGCTGGTCGCCGACCACCCGGACTGGCATCTCGAGTTGTCGAACCCGCTGCCCGGCACCGACACCCGCGAGCGCCTCGACCGGCTGCCCAGCCTGGTGGTGTGAACACCAGGACAATCACACACTGCCGCGGCGGCCGAATGCCCGCGACGCTGAACCCATGAACGAATCCCGATTCCACGACAAGATCGCGCTGATCACCGGCGGCTCCAGCGGCATGGGCCTGGCCACCGCCCGCCGGCTGCTCACCGAGGGCGCCACCGTCGTCATCACCGGCCGCGACGCCACCCGCCTCGAGACCGCGGTCGACGCACTCGGCGGTGGCGCCAGGGTGCTGCCGCTGGTCGCCGACGTCATCGATCCGGCGGCGCTGGACGCGGTGCGCGCGGCCGTCGGTGAGCGGTTCGGACGGCTCGACGTGGTGTTCGCCAACGCCGGGACGGCGACCTTCGCCGCCACGGAGGCCGTCACCGCCGCCGAGTTCGACCGCATCGCCGACACCAACTTCAAGGGGGTGTTCTTCACCGTCGCGCGGACCCTGCCGCTGCTGGCCGACGGCGCCGCCGTGGTGATCAACGCCTCGTGGAGCCTGCATCGCGGAATGGCCGGGGCCGCGGTGTATTCGGCCACCAAGGCCGCCGTGCACAACCTCGCCCACACCCTGGCCGCGGAGCTGGCGCCACGACGGATCCGGGTCAACTCGGTGAGCCCCGGCTACATCGAGACGCCGATGTTCCACGACAACGTGTCGCCCGACGCGCAGCCCGCGGTGCTCGCGGCGATCGCCGCGGGACGGTTCGGCACACCCGAGGACGTGGCCTCAGCGGTGGCCTTCCTCGCCTCGGCCGAGGCGTCCTACGTCAACGGCCAGGACCTGGTGGTCGACGGCGGACTCGTCGCCGCGATCCCCGGCGCGATGCGGTGACCGGGCTCAGCGCCCGGTGCCCCGGCCGGCGGGCGTGCCCCAGTCCTCCCAGAACAACAGGTTCGCCCGCAGCTTCGGGTGGGCGACCTTGTCCAGCACCTTGACCCCGGCCCCGGCGATCGCCGGCTGGCCGACCACGCGGTGGAAGAACCGGCCGCGCCGATACTCCCGGCCCCAGGCCGCCCGGATCTGCTGGGTGTAGTTGGTGAAGTCGTCCGGCCCGCCGTTGGTCAGCGCGGCGACCGCGCACTCCCCGGCGGCCATCCCCGACTGCAGCGCCTTGGAGATGCCCGCACCCGACACCGGCCGCGCCGCACCGAGTGCGTCCCCGGCGAACAGGATGCCGGGCCGCCACGGCGGCCACGCCGAGAATCCCATCGGCAGCCGCCAGGCCTGCAGCGCCTTCGACCGTTTGAGCTCCTCGATCTTCGGCAGCCGCCACTCGGCGGGCAGCGTCGCCATGAACGAGCCGAGCAGGTCCGTCGCGTTGATCTCGTGCCAGCGCCGGTAGCTGGTGGCGTAGCCGAGGCCGATGTTGGCCCGGCCGCCGCCGACCGGGAACACCCACCCGTAGCCGGGGAGCTGGTCCCCGTCGAAGGTCAGCTTCAGATGGATGTCGAGGGTGTCGCCGTCCGGACCCTCCAGCGGCATCTCCGCACGGATCGCGATCGCGGCGTAGTTGGTGTACGGCGAGGTCAGGTTCAACGCCCGGCGGGTCGGCGAGTACGCACCGTCGGCGGCGATCACCGCGTCGGCCGCGATCTGTTCGCCACCCTTGAGCACCACGCCGGTGACCCGGCCGTCCTCGACGACCGGCGCGGCCACCTCGGCGCCCTGACGCACCTCGGCCCCCGCCGAGGCCGCCCTCTCCAGCAGCAGACCGTCGATCTCGGTGCGGCGGGCGACATATCCGTGGTCGGGCATCCCCGGCCTGCGGGGGAAGCCCAGCTCCCACGCGCTCGGGCTGAAGATCCTCGCGCCGTTGACGCGGTGGAACTTGTCGACGGCGTCGGCGAGCCCCATCTTCTGGATGTAGCTGACGGCGCGTGGCGTCAGCCCGTCCCCGCACGGTTTGTCCCGCGGGAATTCGGCTTTGTCGAGGACCACCACACGGGCGCCCGTCTGGACCGCCTGCCATGCGGCGGCCGATCCTGCCGGTCCACCCCCGGCGATCACGATGTCGTATCGCTGCGTCACTGGCTCGTCATTCGTCGTCGTTCCCCCTGGCCACCCTCAGATTAGGGGGGCGGTGCAGTCATCCCACGGTAACCGTCGCGTGGTCACAGATGCGTAATGCCCGGGTTCGCCCGCAGTGAATCCGGGCGGACCGACTCTTGACTGATTCCAGAAAAGGGACAAGACTCGTTTCCGTGCCCGCCGCCTCCGAATTCCCGGACATGCTGCGCGCCGCCGCGCTGCGTGTGACGCGGCCCCGGCTGGCCGTGCTGGGCGCGGTGCACGCGCTGCCGCACGCCGACACCGACTCGATCATCCGCGCCGTCCGCCACGATCTGCCCGAGGTCTCGCATCAGGCGGTCTACGACTCGCTGAGCGCGCTGACCGCCGTCGGACTGGTGCGGCGGATCCAACCCGCCGGGTCGGTGGCGCGCTACGAGTCGCGCGTCGGCGACAACCACCACCACGTGGTGTGCCGCGGGTGCGGCGCCATCGCCGATGTCGACTGCGCGGTCGGCGAAGCGCCATGCCTCACAGCGTCGGATGATCAGGGCTTCGTCATCGACGAGGCCGAGGTCATCTACTGGGGATTGTGTCCCGAATGCTCCACCGCTCCAGCACCCTCCCGATCACACCCGTGATCAGCCCCATCACCCACATGATGTTTACGGAATACGAAGGGAAACACAGTGTCATCCGATACTTCTGACGCCAAGCCGCCGAAGCCCGAGGCGCCGACCCAGAGCAAGGGCAGCGAGAGCGAGAACCCGGCGATCAAGTCGCCCGAGGTGAAGGGCGGCGCTCCGCGGAAGAACCAGGACTGGTGGCCCGAGCAGATCGACGTCTCGGTGCTGCACGCGCATTCCAACAAGGGCAATCCGCTGGGCGACGACTTCGACTACTCCCAGGAGTTCGCGAAGCTCGACGTCGAGGCACTCAAGGCCGACGTCATCTCGGTCATCAACACCTCCCAGGACTGGTGGCCGGCCGACTACGGCAGCTACGCCGGGCTCTTCATCCGGATGAGCTGGCACGCCGCGGGCACCTACCGCACCTATGACGGACGCGGCGGCGGCGGCCAGGGCATGCAGCGCTTCGCGCCGCTCAACAGCTGGCCCGACAACGCCAACCTCGACAAGGCCCGCCGCCTGCTGTGGCCGGTCAAGAAGAAGTACGGCAACAAGATCTCCTGGGCCGACCTGCTGGTGTTCGCCGGCAACGCCGCCCTGGAGTCGGCCGGCTTCGAGACGTTCGGCTTCGGGTTCGGCCGCCCCGACTTCTGGGAGCCCGAAGAGGTCATCTTCGGCGAGGAGGAGGAGTGGCTCGGCACCGACAAGCGTTACGCCGGCGCCGACGCCACCGCACGCCAGCTCGAGGAGCGCTACGGCGCCACCACGATGGGCCTGATCTACGTCAATCCCGAGGGCCCGGAGGGCAAGCCGGACCCACTGGCCGCGGCCATCGACATCCGCGAGACGTTCGGCCGGATGGCGATGAACGACGAGGAGACCGCGGCGCTGATCGTCGGCGGCCACACCCTGGGCAAGACGCACGGTGCGAGCGCCGACGACGTGGGCCCGGAGCCCGAGGGCGCGCCCATCGAGCAGCAAGGCTTGGGCTGGAAGTGCCCGTTCGGCAGCGGCAACGCCGGCGACACCATCACCAGTGGTCTCGAAGTCGTGTGGACGGACAAGCCCACCCAGTGGAGCAACCGCTACCTGGAGATCCTCTACGGCAACGAGTGGGAGCTGACCAAGAGCCCCGGTGGCGCATGGCAGTTCGAGGCCAAGGACGCCGAGGCGATCATCCCCGATCCGTTCGGCGGCCCGCCGCGCAAGCCCACGATGCTGGTCACCGACGTCTCGATGCGTGTCGACCCCATCTACGGCGAGATCACCCGGCGGTGGCTCGACCATCCCGAGGAGTTGAACGAGGCGTTCGCCAAGGCCTGGTACAAGCTGCTGCACCGCGACCTCGGCCCGATCACCCGCTACCTCGGCCCGTGGGTGGCCGAGCCGCAGCTGTGGCAGGACCCGGTGCCCGCCGTCGAGGGTGAGCTGATCGACGACGCGGACATCGCGAAGTTGAAGAGCGCCGTGCTGGACTCGGGCCTGTCGGTGCCGCAGCTGGTGAAGACGGCGTGGTCGTCGGCGGCCAGCTTCCGCAGCACCGACAAGCGTGGCGGCGCCAACGGCGCCCGGCTGCGGCTCGAGCCGCAGCGCAGCTGGGAGGTCAACGAGCCCTCCGAGCTGGACAGGGTGCTGCCGGTGCTGGAGAGGATCCAGCAGGAGTTCAACAGCGCAGGCGGCAAGCAGGTTTCGCTGGCCGACCTGATCGTGCTGGCCGGTTCAGCGGCAGTCGAGAAGGCCGCCAAGGACGCCGGATACGAGATCGACGTCCACTTCGCGCCGGGCCGCACCGACGCGTCGCAGGAGCAGACCGACGTGGAGTCGTTCGCGGTGCTCGAACCGCGCGGCGACGGGTTCCGCAACTACGTCCGGCCGGGTGAGAAGGCGCAGCTGGAGGAGCTGCTGCTCGAGCGCGCCTACTTCCTGGATGTCACCGCACCGGAGCTGACCGTCCTCATCGGCGGCCTGCGGGCGCTGAACGCCAACCACGGCGGCACCAAGCACGGCGTGTTCACCGACAAGCCGGGCGTGCTGACCAACGACTTCTTCGTGAACCTGCTCGACATGGGCACGGAGTGGAAGTCGTCGGCGATCGGCGAGAACGTCTACGAGGGCGTCGACCGGGCCTCCGGCGAGACCAAGTGGACGGCGACCGTCAACGACCTGGTGTTCGGTTCGCACTCGGTGCTGCGGGCGATCGCCGAGGTCTACGCCCAGGACGACAACAAGGGCAAGTTCGTCGAGGACTTCGTCGCGGCGTGGGTGAAGGTCATGAACAACGACCGGTTCGAACTGGCCTGACGCGCGACATCGTCACCGGCATGATGCGACACCCCGCGGGCTCCTCGAGCTCGCGGGGTGTCGTGCTTCCGCGGCCCTTCCTGTTGCTGTCGATCCGCGGTGAGGACGCCGCCGCCGACGACGAGTACCTGGCGATGATGCGCTTCGCCGGAATGGATCGCGAAGGGATGCACCGCATCCGGTTGACGCACGAGCCGTTGGGGGAGATCGACCTCGCGGACTGGTCGGGCGTGATCCTCGGCGGCGGGCCGTATAACGTCAGCGACGATCCGTCGACCAAGTCGCCGACGCAGCGCCGCGTCGAGTGCGAGTTGCTTCCGTTGATCGAGCGCATCGTCGATGCCGACTTCCCGTTCCTCGGCTGCTGTTACGGCGTGGGCACCCTCGGCACGGTCGTCGGCGCGACGATCGACAAGACCTATCCCGAACCCGTCGGCGGGATGTCGGTCTCGGTGTCGGCCGCCGGCCGGGACGACGCGCTGTTCTGCGACGCGCCAGAGCGTTTCGATGCCTACGGCGGCCATAAGGAGGCGGCTTCGGCACTTCCGCCCGATGTGGTCTGCCTCGCGTCGTCGCCCGACAGCCCGGTGCAGGCGTTCCGGGTGAAGGCCAATGTGTACGCCACGCAGTTCCACCCCGAACTCGACGTCGACGGCGTCCGTACGCGAATCGACGTCTATAAGGACTACGGGTACTTCGCGCCCGAGTCGGCGAAGGAACTCAAAGTCGCTGCGCTGCAGTGGAATGTGACGTATCCGCCGGAGATCCTTCGGAAATTCGTCGAGCGGTATGCGCGGGCTTGATGTGTCGTCGCTGAACTGAGTGACTAGGCGATCATCGAGGAGTCGGCGCCGCCGACGTACACGATGCCGGACGGATTCGCGGCGTCGGCGGCGTTGACTATCGCCCCGGCGAAGGTCGTGTCCACCTCATTGCCGGAAACAACGGTGAAATGCAGACCGGCGCGGCGGAATTCCGGCCGCATCGCGTAGAGCGCTGTTTCGCCGGCCCATTTGCTCGCGGCGATCGCCGCTTGCCCCTTCGGAACAGCCCGATGGGGGAAGAAGTGGGCTGCGTGGCTGGTGACGAAAACGATGCGTCCGCCCGCAGGCATCAGCGGCACCGCCCGCAGCGCAAGACGGCGCTGGGCATCGCGGTTGACGCGCTTCGCGTAGCCGAGGTCGACGCCGAGTTCGAGGCCGGCCGACGCGTTGAGGATCAGGGTGTCGAGCCGCCCGAATCGGGCCGCGACGGTGTCGATCATCGCCGCGCACTCGATCTCGTCGGAGATATCGGCTCGCAGCGTCGAGGCGTGGCCGCCTGCACTGCGGATGGCCTCGGCGATCGATTCCGCCCGCTCGGCCTTCTCGCGGTAATTCACCACGACATGGGTGTCGGGACTGGCGAGCCGTTGTGCGACTTCCGCGCCAACGCCCCTCGAGCCGCCGGTGACCAGGACGATCCGTGCTGGTGCCTGATACATGTCGGGTTCCTTCCGTCGCAGTGCTGCGTGCGCCTGGAGTTCGACCGTACACGAATCTCTAAGAAAATTAAGACGTATCTAAGGTCACAATAAGGCAATGGCTGGGTCTAGCTGAGGTGTCGGGCGCGACAACCGACGGGGGCTGACGTGTCGGACCCCTCTGCGATGATGGGGTCATGTCCTCGAGCGCAACGTCTTTCGCTCCTTCGGTGAGGCCGAAGGACCGCCTGGCGGTGTTGTTCGACGAGATCGCGGAGTTGTCCGGTCAGCGCAATGCGATCGACGGGCGGCTGGTGGAGATCGTCGCCGAGATCGAACACACTGGATTGCGCGGCATGACGGGCACCAAATCGGTGGCCGCGATGGTGGCGTGGAAAACCGGCTCCTCATTGCGCAACGCCCACACCGTTGCCGCGGTCGTCGACCGGCTCGAGGAGTTCCCGCGCTGCACACAACTCTTGCGGGACGGGCGAGTGTCGCTGGATCAGGTCGGGGTGATCGCCGAGAACGCCGGCCCAGGATCCGATGAGCACTACGCCGAGCTGGTCACCGTCGCGACGGTCAGCCAGCTACGCACCGCGATCAAACTCGAACCGCGGCCCGAACCCGCCCCCGAGCCCGAACCCGCCCCGTCATACCGCAGGAGCAGCGACGACAAGGGCACCTGCTACCGGATCTGGCTACCGCATCTTGAGGCGGCGAAGCTCGACGCCGCGGTGGCGTCGCATCTCGACGGGATGGTCGCCGACTGGAAACGCGACCACGCCGAGGGCGACGGCCTATCTGAGCAGGCGCCGTCGCTGCCGACGACTGCCGATGCGTTCCTGAGTCTCGTCGACGCGGGCTGGGACACCGAGGTGGCCCGCCGCCCACACGGTCAGCGCACCACCGTGGTGGCGCATCTCGACGTCGAGCAGAACAGCGCCTCGCTGCACCTGGGTCCGCTGCTGACCGACGCTGATCGCCAGTTCCTGCTGTGCGACGCCACCTTCGAGGTGTGGTTTGAACGTCACGGGCAGGTCATCGGCTCCGGACGGGAGACCCGCCAGATCAGCCGCCGGCTGCGACGTGCGTTGGAGCATCGTGACCGCTGCTGTGTAGTGCCAGGCTGTGGTTCCACCCGCGGATTGCACGCCCACCACATCCGGCACTGGGAGGACGGCGGCCTCACCGAACTCGACAACCTGGTCTTGGTGTGCCCGTATCACCACCGGATGCATCATCGCGGCGGCATCACGATCACCGGACCCGCACAGGACCTTGTCGTCACCGACGGCGAAGGGGAGCAACTGAGTTCGGCCTCACTCGCCCGACCGCCAACGAAACCCCCACCCGATGTACCGCCCTGTCCCGGGCCCACCGGCGAACGCGCCGACTGGTGGTGGTACCCACCGTTCCAACCTCAACCACCTCCGGCAGCCGCCTGATTCGGGCACACCCTTGCGCCGTTGTGGTTACACGGCGCCCGGAGACGAAGCAGCCTCCCCGGCTGACTGAAGAGCATCGAGTTCAGCAGTGGCGAGCTCGATCTCGTCGACATCGAACAATATGGTCAGTCGCACCAGTCTGTCGTCGCCGGTCTCGGTGAGGGTCAGGTGCTCGGCGGTGACCGTTGGTTCTCCGTCTGTCGTTCGGTAGGTGTCATGCGTAAGCGCGAGGCGAGACCCCCTGATACTGAGAGGCTTCACCTCCAGCAGCCAGTCTGCAGGCACCACGTCGAACAACGTGTGCGCAACCTTGGCCAGTCCTGTGCTCGTCGCCTCGTCCCGCAGTCCCTTTCTCCGGTCCTCGTAACGCCCGTCCGGGGCTGCCAGGCCGAGGAAGGTGGTCCTGTCACGGCTGTTGAATGCGTCGGCGACCCGGGTCCGGACGCGGGTCGCGGTGTTCTGGAGGTCAGCCGCTGCGGAGTTCAGCTCGTCGAACCGTGCGAGCGCGGAGTCCAGGTCTGCCTCGTCGAATGCCTCACAGCGGTCGAGCATGTCGCCGTCGACGGTCAGAATGACGGCGTCCCGCCACTCGCCGTTGAACCCGTCGTGAGACGTTGCCGACACGAGCTGCGTGAAGGCCGCTCCGCGGTCGCTCAACCGGTGCACGTCCACGATGCGGTTGGTGACATGGGCCGCGACGTCCCACGTGGCGCGGATGTACGCCGACTGGTCGCCGGGCGCGAAGGCCATCCCGCCCCGACGGTGGTCGACATTGACCCAGCCCGGGGTCGTCGGCGGCATCTCCCGGGAGTTGAACGCCGCGTTGGCCTTCACGATCGCCGACCATGTGTTCGCGTGGAATGCGCCCTCACCGGCGAGGTAGCGCGCGTCGAGTTCCTCGTAGGCGGCATCGATGTCGTCGATGTCGAAGAATGCTGTGTAGAGAATCGTGTCGTCGGCAGTGATCTCGGTCAGCGTCAAGAATTCCACGGTGACCGGTGAACCGGGCTGTTGCAGGTCGCGAGCCGTTTCCCGGGTGAGCGCCAGGCGATCCCCTCGGACGGCGACCGGATCGACCATCAAGTTCCAGCTCGCAGGTGTCTCGGACAACAACGCAAGCGCGTACTCGCGGTCCGCTGTTCCCTCGTCGCGCAATCCTCTGCGGTGGTCCTCGTAGTGTCCCTGCGCGAATGCGATGCAGCCGTCGATATCTCGGCGGTTGTACGCGTCGAGCACTCGTGTCCGCGTGCGCGTGGCGGCGTTCTCCAAGCGAGGCGATGAGGCGGTCAGCCCATCGAACCGAGCGAGCGCGGCGACGAGATCCGACTCGTCGAACAGCTCGCATCGATTGATCAGGTCGCCGTCGAGCGTCGACACCCCGATCACCCGCCATTCTGCGTCGAAGCCCTGCTGCGATGTGTTGTGCCAGACATGCGTGGTGACCGCGCCCGTGCTGTTCAAGCGATGGACGGCGTCGATCCTGATCCGGATGTCAGGCGTGTCGTTCAAGGTGGCCTGCAGATACGACATCAAATCTCCGGGCGCGAACGCGATCGGGCGCCGGTGATCGATGCTCACCAGGTCCGCTGCCGTCACCGGTAGTTCGTGTCGGTTGACCGCAGCGAAGGCGCCGGCGATGGCCGAGTAGGCCTTCGCGTGGGGCGCCGCCTCGCCGGCGAGATAACGGGTGTCGAGTTCCATGTAGGCGGCGTCGATGTCATCGAGGTCGAAGGCGACGAACGCCGAGATCTGTTGCTCTGCACGAATCTCGACCATGTGAAGCACTTCTGACTGGAAAGCGTCGGGCCGCTCGTCGCTGCCCCAGAATCGGGCGCGTATGAGGGCGAGGCGCTGGCCGCGGGTCGCGACGACCGTCGATGTCGAGTTGGTGACACCGATCTCGGCGGTCACCCGCGCGTGTTCGATCACAGCCTCACGACCCGCCTGCGCTGCCAACCCCACGAGCCGGCGACGGTCGTCAGCAACGAAGTCCTGGGCCATTGTCGAGCGCAGCGCTTCCCAGTCGCCCGCAAGGTAGCTCATATTGAAGCGCTGGTGCGCCCGGCTCGCCGCATTCTCCAGTTGCGCCGCTGGGCGGTTCAGCGTGTCGAAGCGCTCCAACGCGGCATCGAGATCCGCCTCGTCGAAGAGTTCAAGGCGGCTGATGAGGTCACCCTCGACCGTCGCCAGTTGGATCATCCTCCACTCGGCGTCGAACCCCTCGTGTGAGGCTGCCGATGATGTGAACGTCACGACCGCTCCGGAATTGGTGATCCGGTGCACCTCCTCGAGGTAAATGCTGAAATCCGGGAAATCGTCCAGCGTCGCGCCCATGTAGGCGGTCAGACCACCTGGCGCGAAACCTATTCCGCGGCGATGATCGACGGTGACGCAGTCGGGCGTGAGTTCAGGGACTTCACGCCTCTTGAGTGCCTCGACGGCCGCTGTGACGGCCGACCACGTGTTCGCCAGTGGCGCTGCCTCGCCGGCGAGATATCGCGCGTCGAGCTCCTGGAATGCGCCGTCGATGTCGTCTTCATCGAAGACGATCCGGGCAGAGATCCGGTCGTCGACATCGGTCTGAATGATGTCCAGGACATCGAACCGAAATGCGTCGGAGCTCTCGCCGGTCGACGCCCCGGCCCAGTTGAGAACCAGGTGCTCGCCGCGGGTCGCGACGACCCGTGAAGTCCACGTGTCGATTCCGACGTCGGCGATGCTCGAGATCTCGGAAATGATCGCGTCCCGACCCTGCTGGAGGCCGGCGTTGGTGGTGTGTCGGCGATCATCGTTGGTGATGCCATCGGCGAGCATCATGCCGATCGCGCTCCAGTCGCGTGTTCTGAAGTACGCCTGCATGCGCTGGTACGCCCGGCTCGCAGCATTCTCCAGAGACGCCGCCGGACGGCTCAGTGCGTCGAAGCGGGCCAACGCGGCATCGAGGTCGCTTTCATTGAACAGTTCACTGCGGCCGACCAGCTCGCCGTCCATCGTCATGAGATTGACGTCACGCCATTCGGCCTCGAAGCCGTCGCGCGACGTTCCCGTCGAAGAGTGCGTCACGACCACGCCGAAGACGCTCAGTCGGTGCACCTCTTCGATCTGAATCCTCGTTCCCGGCGAGTCATCCCACGCTGCAGACAGATACGCCGCCATCTCGCCGGACTCGAACGCGGCTCCGCGGCGGTGGTCGATGCTGACGCAGTCCGGAGTCATGGCGGCCAACTCCCGCCGGTTGAACGCCGAGTACGCGTCGACGGTGACCGACCACACCCGCGCGTGCGGCGCCGCTTCACCGGCGAGATAGCGGGCGTCGAGTTCTCGCAATGCGTCGTCCAGGCCGTCCGGATCGAACGCGATCATCGCGATGATCTTCCCGTCTTCGTCGACTTCGTCCACCGCAAGGGTTTCGGTCGCGAAGGACCCCGAGCGGACATCGTCGCCGCGGAACGTCACCTGGCTGAGGCAGAGCCGTTCACCCCGCAGGGCACATGGCGTCATGACGATCTGGGTCACGCCCAGCTCTGCGAGCTGTCGAAGATTGTCGACCTCAGTGGCAGGGTCGTTGCTCTCACGACGCAACCCTCGCCGACGGTCCTCGACGCGCAGCTCGGCGGCGAACACGTCGGCGAGCTCGTCCCACCGGTTGTCGGCGAAGAGGGCGATGATCCGGTCCCCGGCGAGGCTTGCCGCGTTTCCTCGATGCGGCCGCCGGACCGGTGTCTCGGACCGGGCGCCCTGCGCATCCAGTTCGGCCAATGCAGCGTCGATGTCTTCGACGTCGAACGCCACCTGCAGCGCAATCCGCTCTTCTTCGTCGAGCCCCGCGAGAAGGAGCGACTCGTCCAGCGGCGCCCCGGGGCTGGTGTCGGTGGTTCTGCACTCCAGTCGGACGAGCGCCAGCTGCTCACCTCGTATCGCGATCACTTCACGAACCCGGTATGAACCGCCGACTTCGAGGAATCGCCGCACCTGCTGTGGCCAGTCGCTCGACGGCAGATCCTCCTGCGTGAAGCCGATGATCTTCCTTCGGATCTCGACGATGACGTCCGGTGCGTACGCCCGCCCGAACCCATCCCAGTCTTCGCGGTCGTGCGCCTCTTCCAATCTTCGCAACGCTCGCACGCACCGGTTGGCCGACTCCTCACCGGTGGACTCAGACGACAGCGCCGGGACCGGTGTCGCCATGTCGACGTCGAGCAGATCGCGCGCCTTGGCCACGAGTGCCGCCGCACCTTTCGCCTCGTACAAGCCCACGGCCCGCTCAGCGGCGGCACGTGCCTCTGCGGCACTCCCGGCGGCTGCCAGTACCGTTGCCAGAGCAAGACATGCGTCCCCGTGATCGACCAGGGCATCGGTACGCTCGGCGATCGCCACCGCCTCCTCGGCGACCCGCCGGGCAGCGTCATGGTCACCAGCACGCGAGCACAGCTGCGCCCGAACCGTCCGCCAGGCGATTGACGCTTTGAGCGCGTGACCGGCGAGACGCTCGCTCTCCGCGCACAATTCGTCGGCTTCGGCGTCGCGGTCGAGCTCCAGACATGCCTTCGCCAACAACGCCGCTGTCTCCGCCGTGTCCGAGTCCAGTCCCATGCGGCGAAAGCCTTGGTAGGCCCGCCGCAGACAAACCTCAGCCGAGGCGGGTTCGCCGGCCACCAGCTCGACGATGCCCGCGAACTGGTCGACCTCGAGCAGCGCGTGCCGCATCCCGAGCTCGGTCAATGAGCGTCGAGCTGACTCGATCAGCTGGCGGCCTGCGGACGCGCGTCCCCGGAACGCGTCCAGCACTCCCTGGCACCGGGTCGAGGTCGCCTCCACGACCGGTGAACCCGTGGTGATGCGCAGCAGCCGCACCACGTCGAGACACCGGCCGCCGGCCCGCGGAACCGGATTGGGGCCCCACAGCGCCGCAAGTGGCGCGCCCGCCAGCACGGCGTTCACCCGGCGGTGATCACGGGCCCGCCGCGCCGCCGTCAGCGCCTGATCCAACGCGGCTTCACAGGCGCCCACCCGTCCGAGGCGACCCAGACATCCGGCCCGCACGGTGTGGGCCATCGCCTCCCCCGCGGCATCCGCCAGTTGTGCCAACTTCGCTGCGGCCGATGTCAATTCGACCTCGATCTCCTCCAGGCGCTCGGGGTCCGTCAACATCGAGAGCTGGCCGTCGAAGCACGTCCCCCATGCCGCGAGACGGCCGGAGTCGCCCGCGCTGTCCCGTAGGTGCGCGACCGCGTTCGATGCCGTGACGACGTCACCCGCGGCCAGCAAGGCCTCACATCGGGCGATGAGGAGTTCGGCCTGCTGCTGATCGGGCAGCGGGTCGTCGAGGTCCTCGAGGGCATGCAGCGCCCTGCCGTAGAGATCGGCCGCGCCTTCGTAGGCCAGCCGGGCCATCGCCTGGTCCGCGGCACGCCGACAGTAGTCGACGGCTTTGTCCGCGTTGCCCGCCCACGCACATTCGAAGTAGTGGTGGGCGAGATCGGCCAGCAACTCGTCGTCGGCCCCCGGCTCGGTCTCCAGCGTCACCGCGATCTTCTGGTGCAGCCGCATCCTGCGGACCGATGCCAACTCCGCCAGCAGCGACTGCCGCACCAGGGCGTGGTTGAACCGATAGTGCCCGCCGGGCTCCTCGATCAGCAGGCCGGCCTTGGCCGCTTCGTCGAACGCGTCGACCAGGTCGTCGCCGAGCACTCGCTCCACCAGGTCGAGCGCGAAGCGGCTGCCCACCACCGCGGCCGCCGCCAGCGCCTTGTTCGCCTGCGCCGGCAGCCGGGACAGCCTGCGGCTCACCGCTTCCCGTACGCCCTGCGGCAGGGTGCTCGGATCCCACCGGCCGCCGCTCTCGTCCACGTGACGCAACGCCTCGATCAGGAAGAACGGATTGCCACCGGTGACCGTCGCCAGCGCGCGGGCCAGTTCGTCGTCGTCATACCCGGCTTCCGCGACGTATGCGGTCACATCGCCCTCGTCGAGTCCGCCGAGGGTGATCCGGTCCGCGGAGCCGTCGCGGTGGAGGTCGGCGAGCATCGCCGCCAACGGATGCGACCGGTCGAGGTCGGTGCTGCGATACGTTCCGACGATGTGCACGCGACCGTGTTCTCCGAAGCGCAGGACATGCCGCAACAGCAGCAGCGTGGGCTTGGCGGCCCAGTGCAGATCGTCGAGCACGAGGACGACGGGCGCCTCCGTCGACACCGCCGCCAGGAGGCCGACGACGGCATCGAAGAGCGCATAGCGTTCGGTGTCCGCATCGGCGCGGGTCGGCGCCGCGATCTCGGGCAGGACGTCGATCAGCCCGGGAACCAACGGCAACAGCGATTCGACGCCACGCAGCCGGCGCAGCCGGTCGATCCCCAGGCACGGCACCAGCGACCGCAGCGCTTCGGCGAAGGGTTGGTAGGGCGCCCCGAGATCCTCGTCGCAGCGACCGTAGAGGACGACGGCGCCCTGCGCGTGTGCCCGGCTGGACCACTCCGCGGCCAGCCGCGTCTTGCCCACACCGGGTTCGCCGGCGACCAGCACCGCACGCGTGCCGGAGGCCAGCGTCGTCTGCCAGGTGGCGAGCATGCGTTCGAGCTCGCTGCCGCGGCCGACGAACGGTCCGGGGCCGGCCAGCGCGGCGGGCAGGACCGGGCGCTCGATGGGCGGTCCGGCCGCGGGATCGCCGGTGTCGTCGTCGTTGGTCCGCAGGCGCAGTTCGAACACCCGCTCCGCACGCGCGAGGTTCTTGAGCTGACGCAGCCCGAGGTCGGTGAGCACGACGTCGTCGGCGAGAGTGTCGACGACGAGTTCGGCCGTGGCTCCCGAACACAGGATCTGCCCACCGGCCGCCAGGGACCGCAGCCGGGCGGCGCGGTTGACCGCCCTGCCGAAGTAGTCGCCGTCGCGGAACTCGACTTCACCGGTGTGCAGGACCACGCGGATGCGCATCGGCTCGGCGAGCACCCACGCCTCGTGACGCACGGCCTCCTGCAGCTCGATCGCGGCGGCGGCCGCCGCGGATGGCCGGTCGAACACCGAGAACGTCGCGTCGCCCTCGCCGCGGGTCTTGATCAGCCGTCCGCCGCGGAACGTGACGACCTGCTCCACCATCTCGTCATGGCGGGCCAGCGCCACCGCCATGGCCCCGGCGTCCTTCTCCCAGGCGGCCGTCGACCCCTCGATGTCGGTGAGCAGGAACGTGACCGCGCGTGTCACCACCGAATCTCGTTGTGAGGCAGATATTTCCAGTGAGACATCCTGCGCGACGATCGCGGACTCGAGTCGGCGGAGATCCGGTCCCGGGTCGACGCCCAACTCGTCGGCCAGCAGTGACCTGGCCCGCTGGTACGCCCCGAGCGCTTCACCCTGCCTGCCGGCGCGGTAGAGGGCGAGCATCAGGTGACCCCAGCGCCGCTCGCGCAGCGGCGCATCGGCGATCGCCGCCTCGAGTTCGCCGATGATCTCAGCCGCGCGCCCCGTGGTGAGCAGCGCTTCGGCCCGATCCTCGACCAGAGCCGCATGGCCCTCGACCCAGCGCGTCCTCTCCGACGCGCCGCGTCGGCCCTCGGGCAGCTCGGGGGTACCGCGCCACAGCGCCAACGCCTCGTCGAAGCGGATGACCGCCTCGACGGTGTCACCGGCGGTCATCGCGTCGCGGCCCAGTTTGGTGGCGGCGAGGTAGCGGGTGGCGTCGATCTCGGTGGCGCTCAGTCTCCAGCCGGTTCCCTCGGTGACGACGAACCCGTCGCCGAGCGTGCGTCGCAGGGCGGAGATGTGGGTCTGCAGCGCCTTGGCGGCGGTGCGCGGCGGATCGTCGCCCCAGAGGAGCTCGACGAGCGTGTCCGCCGGGACGACGGAGCCACCGTGCAGTCCGAGCATGCAGAGCAGGGCGCGGGGCTTGGCACCGGGGATGGCGACCGGCAGGCCGTACTGCCGGACGTGCAGAGGACCCAGAACCCCCAGCTCCACCGTATGGACACTAGTCACCGAGTGATCGTCGGACAGGCACTTCAACGACCGGTCAAGGTTCGGTAAAGGCGCAACGAGAAACAGGCCGACCCCGCAGGGCCGGCCTGTTCATCGTTGGGGTCTAGACGGAGAGCAACCGCTGAAAGAACTCGCGGTAGCGCTTGAGCGCCACACGCAGATCCTCGGTCGAGGCGTCCTCGCCCTTCGCCCACTGCGCCTCCATCCGCGTGCGTGCCTCGGAGAAGCCGGCGGTGAGCTGATCGACGACCTCCGACACCAGCGCGTCGGCCGTCTGGACACACTGCTTCGGATCGTCGACGAATCCGGCCTGCACGTCGTTCCAGCGGGCACGGAATCCTGACATCTCCGTCTCGCCGAACAGGGACAGATCGGTGTCGGTGCCAGACGAATCAGACTGTGGCCGATCGTGTTCCGACGAGGGCCGCGCCATTCCCGGGTGGCCGGTGGACGTTGCCGTCTCCGTCGACTGCACCGGCGCTCCGGCGCCGCGCGGCGCGTCGTCGAACGGCGAGTCGTTCTGCTGCAAGCCGGTCTGCTGCGGGTCCGCGTACTGCGCATCCGCGTGCTGTGGGTCGCCGTACTGCTGACCCGATTGCTGCGTTGACGAGTACTGGGCCCCCGGGTTCTGCGGGTCCGAGTACTGCGCATCGGCATGCTGGGGATCCCGGAACTGCGGCTCGGTGGCCTGCGGATCGCCGGCCTGCGGATCCCGGTACTGCGGATCGGTGAACTGGGTGCGGTCTTCGTGAGTGGTCATGCGCGTGCCTCCTGCGAGTTGTTGCCTGTGTCGTGCGGCTGGTGCTGCGCGACGTCGAGGAGCCGCTCGAACAGGGCGCGGTAGTGCACGAACGCCTGTCGCTGCTCTTCGGTGCTGAGCTGCCGGCTCTGCTGCGCCAGATGGATGTCGTGCGCAGCGCGGTAGTTCTCGACCACCTGCGGGTGGTCGACGGAGATGTCGGACGCGCGCTGGTCGAAGTCGTCGACCGGGTAACCGCGTTCGTTCATCACCTCGATGACCAACCGGTCCGCCTCGGCGAGCGTGCCCGCCGGGTCGTCGACGAACGCCGTCTGCACGGAACGCCAACGCAGCGTGTACCTTTCGCCCGCCTCATGACTGAGGGGGACGATGTCGAGCTTCTTGCGCTTCTGTTCACGCTTGGCGAGTTCCGCCTCGGCCGCCTTCTGGTCGCCCACCTCGGCGACCGTCCGTTCGTACTCGGGGCCGAAGGTGCCCTTGAGCCGCTCCGACCTCCTGCGTCGCATCGCCGGTCGGGCGACGATGAATGCGATCACTGCAATGACGATGACCGCCGCTATGACTATCCATCCCCAGTCAGGCATGGTGACCTCCTTGTCCACCGAGGGGTTACCCGGCGGACGGGTCTACGGAAACGTCAATATCGATTCCGGTTCCGCGATCAAGCGTTTCGCGATCCGCCGCGGGGGTAGCCGACGAGGCATGACCGCACCGGAACCCACGCCCCAGCAGGACGACGGAGCCGGCGATCTCGCCGGCCAGGAGGTGCCACCGGTGGCGCCCGCGTATTCGACGCCGCCGCCCGACGCGCCGGGAACGGCCGAGAGTCAGGCTCCCGAGGGCGACCAGTAGTCGAGCATCTCCGCGAACGTGCGGAAGGCGGCGCCCGACACCCCGTAGATGGGTTCGAAGTGGATGCTGAGCGGGAAGCCCAGCTCGGCGACGCCGTCGACGACGCGCTTGTACAGGTCGACCATCATGACCCGCCTGCGATCGGGGTCGCTGGCCGCCAGCTCCTTCACGAATTCCTGCTCGGCGGCGACCTTGGCGTTGCCCTGGTCCTGGATCAGCCAGTTGATCAGCCCGACCCGCGTCTCGACAGTCGGCACGAACCCGAAGGACAGCAGGATCTCGGGCCGATGGTCGGTGGTGTCGGCGAGTTCGCGGAGGAACGGCACGATGGTGTCGGAGAACAGCAGCTGCGTCAGCGCGAACGTCGCACCCTGCTCGCACTTGAACGTCATCCGGCCGCGCTCGCCGTCGCGAGTCGGGATGCAGATGACGCCGCGGTTCGGCACTGTCGCGTCGTAGAGGGACAGCGCGTCGGTCGGCGCGACGCCGGAGCCCTCGCCGTCGCTCATGGTCCTCGGCACGCCGACGAACACGATGCCCTCGAAGCCGGCGTCGCCGAGCACGGTGAGCCGCTGGTCGAGGGCGGCCTTGTCGAGGAACGAGGTGACCTGGGTGCAGATGCCCTTCACCCCGGGCAGCTCCGGCTGCAGCATGTGCCAGAAGTCCAGCACGTCGAGCTTGGGCTTCATCTCGATCGGGCGGTCGTCGTCCTCGGCGATCATGCCCGGGATCAGCACGTGGGACAGCCGGTCGCCGAGCCCGTACTCGCCGGAGAACCGCAGCACCTTCTGCGCGTCCTCCAGCGCCTTCTCCCGGCCGGACTCCACGTTCGGCGGGACGAGTTCGAGCGCGACGGTGTTGAGGCTCATGTGTGAAAGCTCCGGCATCTGACGTCGGGCGGATCGGCCGACGGTGGCTACGTCGACCCCGCCGGGATTTGCCAACGATACCGGTGTTTCCTGGACGGGTGCGTAGCCGCCCGCCCGGCGGCCGTTCCACCGACACCGACGCAGAGGGGCACCCATGCGTGACGAACAGGCCGAACTGCTGCGTCGCCGCGCCCTCACCGAGGACGCCGCACGCCCCGATGCGGTGGCCCGCAGACACGCCGCCGGTGGCCGCACGGCCCGGGAGAACATCGCCGACCTCTTCGGCGACCGCAGCCCGTGCGCGGTGCTGTCCTACGACTACACCGTGCTGGCCGGTACCCAGGGGGTGTACGGCCACCTGAAGAAGGACCGGCTGTTCGATCTGATCGAGCGGCTGCGGCTGCCCACGGTGTTCTTCGCCGAGGGCGGCGGCGGCAGGCCCGGCGACACCGACCACGCGACGGTGTCCTCACTCGAGGTCCGGGCGTTCAAGCTGTGGGCCGGGCTCTCCGGCCTGGTGCCGCGCATCGCGGTGGTGAAGGGCAGGTGCTTCGCCGGCAACGCCGTGCTCGCCGGCTGCTCCGACCTGGTGGTGGCCACCGCGGACACCTCGATCGGCATGGGCGGGCCCGCGATGATCGCCGGCGGCGGCCTCGGCGACGTGCATCCCGACGAGGTCGGGCCGATCTCGGTGCAGGAACCCAACGGCGTCGTCGACGTGGTGGTGCCCGACGAGGCGCAGGCCGTGCGGGTGACCAGGACACTGCTCGGCTACTTCCAGGGATCGACACCACCCGGCGCCGCAGCCGACCAGACGCCGCTGCGCACCGCCATCCCCGAGCGCGCCCGACGCGCCTACGACGTCGGCCCGATCATCGAGACACTGGCCGACGAGGGCTCGGTGACGTTCCTGCGGCGCCGCTTCGCCCGCGAAATGGTGACGGCACTGATCCGCATCGAGGGCCGCGCCGTCGGCGTCGTCGCCAACGACACCCGTTTCATGGCCGGCGCCATCACCGCCGCCGGAGCCGAGAAGGCTGCGCGCTTCCTACAGCTGTGCGACGCATTCGGCCTGCCGGTGGTGTCGCTGGTCGACTGCCCGGGCTACATGGTCGGGCCCGCCGCGGAGGCCGAGGGGCTGGTGCGGCGTGGTTCGCGGCTGCTGGTGGCAGGCGCCGCGCTGCGGGTGCCGCTGATCGCGGTGATCCTGCGCCGCGGCTACGGGCTCGGCGCGCAGGCGATGACCGGCGGCGGGCTGCACGAGCCGGTGCTGACGGTGGCCTGGCCCGGCGCCCACCTCGGGCCGATGGGCCTCGAGGGCGCGGTACGGCTCGGTATGCGCAAGGAGCTGGAGGCGATCACCGACGACGCGGAGCGCGAGGAGCGGGTGCGTGAGGCGACGGCGGCCGCCCAGGAGAACGCGCGGGCGCTCAACGCCGCGGCGATGTTCGAGATCGACGACGTGATCGACCCGGCCGACACCCGCGCGCTCATCGCCGCGACCCTCGCAACGGCCACCGCGCATGCGCTGCCCGCGCCGCCGCGGCGGTTCGTCGACACCTGGTAGGGGCGCTTTCCTCGCAGAGTGGTCCGTCGGTGCCTACAGACGAGAGCGCAGTCAGGGCTGTTGACGGAAGATGCACAGCCCTGTGTGCAATCTCGCTCGTAGGGGTGATGTCAGGGCGTCCGCCGGGCGCTGACTATCTCTGCCGGGCCGGCCGCGTGTGGATGCCGGTGCCGTACACATGCCGCAACTCCCGGTGCTCGATGAGTGCCGCCGCCTCAGGCAGCACCGGATGCGACCCGATCCTGTCCACTGCCAGCGCCCTGATCCGGCGGTTCAATCGCGCCGACGCGCGGTTGATCGCGGCCCAGTCCCATGCGTGCGGGCTGCCCAGCTCGGGATGGACGCCGTCCCACTGCTGCGCGCGCTTCAGCGTGTTGTGGTTGGTGGTGCTCCAGCGCAACTCGCGGTCACGGAAGAAGGTCCCGAAGCTCAGCTGCACCAGGCCCCAGCCGCCGATCGCCGGCCCGCCGAGGATCGGCTCGCCGCCGGCGGCGACGACGTGCAACATCAGGTGCGACCCGTGCGGCGCCATCGACACCTCGTCGGCCGCGTCGTAGCGGCCGATGGGCGTACCGGGTTCGGCGTGCATGTCGTACACCGCGAACTCGCCCTGCTCGAACACCGCCCCGAGGACGGCCCGATGGTCGTCGTCCACCGCGTAGAAGCGCAGATGGGGCATCGCTGAACTATCACAGACCGCCCCGCTCCGTACCCTGGAGAGGGTGAGTGTTGAACCTGCCACCACCGTCGCCCTGCAGCACCGATTCGCCGACGAACTGCCCGAGCTGGCCGTCCGCTGGCGCGCCGAGCAGGCTCCCGAGCCTGCGCTGCTGCTGTTGAACGAGGCGCTGGCCGCCGACCTCGGCCTCGACCCCGCGTGGCTGCGCAGTGCCGACGGCGTCGGCCTGCTGACCGGCAACCAGGTGCCCGAGGACGCCGTGCCGGTGGCCCAGGGCTACGCCGGGCACCAGTTCGGTGGGTACGTGCCGCGGCTGGGCGACGGCCGCGCGCTGCTGCTCGGCGAACGGGAGGACGCCGACGGCCGACTACGCGACCTGGCGCTGAAGGGCTCGGGCCGCACCCCGTTCGCCCGTGGCGGCGACGGGCTGGCCGCCGTCGGCCCGATGCTGCGCGAGTACGTGATCAGCGAGGCCATGCATGCTCTCGCCATCCCGAGCACCCGGTCGCTGGCGGTCGTCGCCACCGGCAGGCAGGTGCAGCGCGAGACGGTGCTGCCCGGCGCCGTGCTCGCCCGGGTGGCGAGCAGTCACCTGCGGGTGGGCAGCTTCCAGTACGCGGCCGCGTCCGGCGACGCGGACGTGCTGCGCCGCCTCGCCGACCACGCCATCGCCCGCCACCACCCGGCGGCGGCCACAGCCGAGCACCCCTACCTCGCGCTGTTCGAATCGGTGGTGGACGCGCAGGCCCGACTGATCGCGCAGTGGATGCTCGTCGGCTTCGTGCACGGCGTGATGAACACCGACAACATGACCATCTCAGGCGAGACCATCGATTACGGCCCGTGCGCGTTCATGGAGGCCTACGACCCGGAGACGGTGTTCAGCTCGATCGACAGCTGGGGCCGCTACGCGTACGGCAACCAGCCTGCCGTCGCGCAGTGGAACCTCGCCCGCTTCGCCGAGGCGCTGCTCCCGCTGCTCGCCGAGGACCAGGAACGGGCCGTCGCGATGGCGACGGAGGCGCTCGGCGGATTCACCCAGCGCTACCAGGCGGCCTGGTCGGCGGGCATGGCGGCCAAGCTCGGCCTGGCCGCCGACACATCGGCGCCGTTGGTGACCGACCTGCTGGCCCTGCTGCACGCCAGCCAGGTGGACTACACGTCCTTCTTCCGCCATCTCGGCGCGGCAGCGCGCGGCGACGCCGAACCGGCGCGGGCACTGTTCGCCGACCTGGCCGGCTTCGACGCGTGGGCGGCGGCGTGGCGGGCCGCGGGTCCCGACCCGGCGGTGATGGAGCGCGCCAATCCGGTCTACATCCCCCGCAACCACCTGGTGGAGGAGGCGCTGGTGGCGGCGACGGCCGGCGACCTCTCCCCCGTTCGGCAGCTGCTCGAGGTGCTGGCCCGCCCGTACGACGAGCGCCCCGGCCTCGACCGCTACGCCGAGCCGGCGCCCGGCGACTTCGGCAGCTACCGGACGTTCTGCGGCACCTGAGAGGCGCTAGTCGGCCTTGCGCTTGTCCTTCTCGACGTCGGCCAGTTCCTCGATGCGGTCGGCCTGCTGCTTCTGCTCGGCCGCGGCGGCACGCTTGTCCTGCGCGTCCTCCCGCTTTGCCGCGGCCTGCTCGGTGGCCTTCCGCTCAGCGGCCGTGATGTCGTCCTTCTGCTGACGCTTGGCCGCCTCGGCGGACTTCACCCGCTTCTCCGCGACGTCGTCGGCCCAGTCCTTCACCGCGGCGGTGCGCTTGCGCGCGGTCTCCGCGGCGTTGCGGGTGCGCTCCTGAGCGGACTCGCGGGCCTCGCGGACCTCCTGGACCTTGTTTTCCTGCGCGGCCTTGCGTTCCTGCGCGGCCTGATCGCGCTTGGCCTCGAACTCGGCGTCGGCCTTGGCCTTCTTCGCCTCGGCAGCCGTGTCGAGGCGGGCTGCCCGACTCAGCGCGTCGCTGCGCTCGACCGAGGCCGCACCGCGCTGCACGAGGTCCGGATCGTTGAGGGCGCCGCCGACGGTGGCGTCGAGGATGCCGAGCGAACGCTCGTAGAACAGCCGGGCCGGCGTCTCCTCGTTGAGGCGGGACACCACGCGTTGTTCGATCAGCTGCAGCGGGAAGCGGGCGAGTTGATACTGGAACCGCAGCACGGCCACGGGTAATTCGGTGATCTTCACGAGATTCTCCTGGATATCTATCGGGTCAGGACTGGTCGGCGGGCGGCGCCTGCTGGCGGATCCGCTCGGCCTCGGCATGGGCGCTGGCCGCGGCCTGCTGTGCGGCGCGGTGTTCGGCGTCGGCGTCCACGACCTCGGCGGCCGCCGCGGTGGCCTGTGCGCGTGCCTCGCCCTCGGCCTGCGCCACCTCTCGCTGGGCTTCTGTCTGCGCCGCCGCGGCGGTCCGTGCCACCTCGGCCTGGGCGGCCTGCTCAGCGGTCTGCTTCTCCGCCAGCTGCTGCTGGCGCGCGGCGTTCTCGACGGTGGCCGCCTGCGCGTCGACTGTCGTGCGCTCCTCGGCGGCGGCGACCCTGGCCTCGGCGGCCTCGGACTGCGCCTCGGTGGCCTTGGCGTCGGCCACGGCTTCCTGGGCGTTGGCCTCCCGGCGTTCCTTCGCCTGGGTCTGGTCGAGCTGCCCCTCGGCGGTGAGCGAGTCGTTGCCCGTCACCGCGCCGGCGATCTCTTTGGCCTTGCCCTTGACCGCGTCGACCAGTCCTTTACGGGCCTGATCGGCCTTTTCGTGCTCGGACATGTGTCCCCTCCTGGCTTTGGCTGTCGAGCTGACAGGTTCCACCAGAGCGGATGTTCAAACCTTCGTGTGAGCTGCGCCACCGTCAGGCGGGCCGGTACCGCAGCATCGTCACGTCCCGGTCGGGGTGGTCTCCGGGATAATCGAAGTACACCGGCCGCACCCGCATCCCGATGCGCAGATCCTCGGGTGCGACGTCGACCATCTCGGTGGAGAACCGGGGACCCTCGTCCCACTCGACGATCGCGGGCAGCAACGGCACCGTGTCGGCGAAGTGCGGGCCGACGGGACGGCGCGCGACGGTGAACGAGTACAGCGTCCCCATGCCGGAGATCTCCCGCCACTCCAGGTCGTCGGCGAGGGTCCGCGGCGCACGCACCCGCGGGTAGAACACGTACGCGCCGGACGACGGCGAGTACTGGATGCGGATGCGGTGCTCGGCGAGCGCATCCCAGAACGGCGCCGTGGTGGGCGTCTTGACCGGCATCGGCCGCTCGAACGTCATCTCGCCCATCTCAGTCGCCCTCCAGGATCAGCGTGGTCTGCTCGGAGAGGATGCCGCCGTTGCCGGACACGAACGCGCGGTGGCAGTCGGCGACCTGCGCGGCGCCTGCGCGACCCATGATCTGGCGGGTGGCGTCGCAGACGTGGTGCATGCCGCCGGCGAGGCCGGCCTGCCCGAAGCCGAGCTGGCCACCCGCGGTGTTGAGCGGGAAGTCGCCGCGGAACGTCAGGTCGTGCTCGGCGACGAAGCCCATGCCCTTGCCCTTCTCGCAGAAACCCGCGTCCTCCAGGGACAGCAGCACGGTGATGGTGTAGCAGTCGTAGATCGACACCATGTCCATGTCCTCGCGGCGCAGGCCGGTCATCGAGAACGCGGTGTCGGCGGCCTTGGCGATCGGCGTCTGCAGCAGGTCGGCCGCATACGTCGGGGTCTTGAACGGGACGTGTTCGCCGAATCCCCTGATCCACACCGGCCGGTTGCGGGCGCGCCGCGCGATGTCGGCGTTCGCCACCACGACGGCCGCTCCCCCGACGCACGGCATGACGATCTCCAGCATGTGCAGCGGGTCGGCGATCACGGGGCTGGCGAGCACGTCGTCGACCGTCAGCGGCTTGTCGCGCCAGATGGCGCCGTCGGTGTGGTTGGCGTTGACCCGCTGGTCGACGACGATCTTGGCCATCGCGCGCTCGTCGTAGCCGTACACCGCGCCGTAGCGCTGCGCCACCTGGCCGTACGGCCCGTTCTGCCCGAGGTTGCCGTAGGGGATCTCGAATTCGGCCTGGGGAGAACCGAACTGGTTGCTCGACGAGCCGAAGAACACCGCGTCGGACAGCGCCTTGGGCTTGCGGTCCGACGTCGGGGTGATGTAGCGGGCAGGCAGCACACACAGCACCACGTCGCACAGACCGAGCTCGACGGCCGCCGCGGCCCGCCACACCATGCCTGCGGCGCTGGCGCCGCCGAGGTCCACCAGCTCGGCGAAATTCGCTCCGACGCCGAGGTATTCGGCGATCGTCGACGGCACGAAGATCTCCGACTCGGCCAGGTGCGACGTCACGATGCCGTCCACCACGTCACCGGTCAGCCCGGCGTCGGCCAGCGCGTCGGCGCTGAGCTCGGCCCACTGCTCCAGGGTGAACGGCGCCGGGGACGCCTTGCTCATCCGTTCCGGCGGCAGCTCCACATAGCCGACGATGGCGGCCTCACCGCGCAGTCCCATTCGAACTCCTCTCCGCTGCAATCACGTTGGCAGTCGTCACTTCCGCGGCAGGCCCAGGATCATCTGCGCGATGATGTTGAGCTGGATCTCGGGCGTGCCTCCGCCGATCAGCTCGGCGGGCAGGTGCAGGTACGGCGTCACGACCGGCGGGTCGGACTGCTCGGTCACCGCCAGCGGGCCGGCCAGGTCGAGCGTGTGCCGGGACACCTTGCGCAGCAGCACGGTCGTGGCGACCTTGGCGATGCTCGACGCAGGCCCGGCGGCCTGGCCGTCGAGCAGGCGCAGCGTCTCGCGCACACCGAGCGCCCTGATCGCGTTGGTGTAGGCGTCGATCTCGCCGAGCGCGCGCCGCACGTCCTCGCCGTCGGGTCCGGATGCCATGGCGCGCAACGCGGTGGCGCGGTCGTTGTTCACGTAGCCGCTGATCGCGACCCGTTCGGTGGCCATCGTGCTGATGGCCAGCTGCCAGCCTGCGGCCGGGTCGCCCAGCAGCATCTCGTCGGGGACGAACACGTCGGCCAGGAACACCTCGTTGAAATGTGCTTCGCCGTTGGCCTGTTTGATCGGCTGCACCTCAACGCCGGGTGAGCGCATGTCGAGCACGAAGTAGCCGATGCCGCGGTGCTTGGCCGCGTCGGGATCGGTGCGGGCCAGCAGGGCGCCGTAATCCGCGCGGTCGGCCGACGACGTCCAGATCTTGTGGCCGTTGATGCGCCATCCGCCCTCGACCCGGGTGGCCCTGGTCACCAGTGAGGCCAGATCCGATCCGGCGCCGGGCTCACTGAACAGCTGGCACCAACCCAACTCGCCGCGCTGCGTCGGCGGGATCAGCCGCTGCTGCACGTCGGGCGGGGCGGCCTGCAGCAGGGTCGGCACGATCCACTCGGCGATGCCCAGCGACGGGCGCACCAGATCCGGCCGCCGGGCGAACTCCTCGTCGATCACCAACTGCTGCAACGGCGTGGCGTCCAGTCCCCAGGGCGCGGGCCAGTGCGGGGCGACCAGTCCGGCGTCGGCGAGCAGGGTGCGCTGCGGTCCGGTCATGAAGTGCTCGTAGTCGCCCTGTTTACCGGTGCCGTCGTTGCCCAGGGTCAGCGCCCGGTCCAGGGTGTCGGCGACCTCGGAGCGCAAATCCGCCTCGGCCGCACCGAGATTCACCGCCATGTCGCGGACGGCGGTGGTGGCCAGCTCGCCCATCCGCCGGGTCCACCTGCTCATCGGCCCGACGGCGCCGGCCAGGCTGATGGCCCGCCGCCAGTAGAGGTGCAGGTCGTGTTCCCAGGTGAAGCCGATCGCACCGAACATGGTCAGCGCGTCGAGCACCAGTTCGGGCGCCGCCGCGACGGCCGTCACGGCCGCTCCCGCCGCGGCGATGCGGTGCTGCTCGGTGGAGTCGCCGTCGGCGCGGACCGCGTCCCACGCCGCGGCCGCGGCCAGTTCGGCATTGACGAGCAGCATCGCCGCCCGGTGCTGCAGGGCCTGGAAGGCGCCGATCGGCCTGCCGAACTGCTCGCGGGTGCGCAGGTGCGCGGTCACCGCGCCGACACACCAGCCGACGATGCCCGCCGACGCGCATGCCGTCAGCGCCACCACGACGCAGCGCGCCCGGTCGTCGTCGATGCCGGTGAGCGCAGCGGATGCGGGCGCGTCGTACCCGTCGAGGCGCAGGCTGCCTGCGTCGGTGGTGATGTCGGTGCCGCCCACCGGTTCTGCGGTGACGCCCGGCGCGTCGGCGGGCACGGCGAGCCAGATCACTCCCGCATCGCCGGTGTGGGCGGGCAGCAGCAGGATTCGTGCCGAGCAGGCGCCGGGGATGGCGGTGGTGACGCCGCTGACGCGCCAGCCGCCGTCGCTCGGCGTGGCCCGCAGGTCCGAGTACTCGGGCAGCACCACCGCGGCGGGGGCGCCGTCGGCGAGGGCGGTCAGCAGGCCGGTCGCCGCGGGGGTGGGGTCGGCGTGCAGGGCCACCGCGCCCGCGGCGACGGTCGGCAGCAATGGTCCGGGCAGCGCGGCTTGCGCGGCCGCCTCGACGACGCATGCGGTGTCGGCCAGCGTGCCGCCCTGCCCGCCGCAGCTCTCCGGTAGGTGTACGGCGTGGAAGCCGTTGGCCACCAGTTCGTTCCACCAGGGCGGCAGTTCGCCCCCGGCGAGTTGGTCGAGCAGCTCGCGGGTGTGGCTGACCGGGGCGTGCCGCGCCGCGAACTGCGCGACGGCGTCGGTCAGGTGCTGCTGCTCCGGGGTGAGCCCGATGGTCATGACGCCTCCTCGGCCGCATTGGTGTCGCGGCGCCGCCGGTCGCGGAAGAATCGGGCGGCGTCGGCGATCGCCTCGGTCGCGGGCCGCGGCTGCCAGCCGAGTTCCCGGACCGCCTTGGAATGGTCCAGCGGCGACATGATGTGCATGAGCCGCACGCTGATCCGGGTCAACCGGGTGTCGCGGCCCCGGATCCGGGCCGCCGCCTCACCGGCCGCACCGAGCGCCGACATCACCGGGAGCGGCACGCCGATCCGCGGTGGCGTCGCTCCGACGGCGTCGCAGGCGCAGCGGTAGACGTCGCGGGCGCACATGTTTCGTTCGGAGACGATGTAGCGCTCGCCGACGCGTCCGACCCGGCCGGCCAGCAGCATCGCGCGTGCCGCGTCCTCGACACCCACCACCTCCGACTGCGCCCCGGCGACGTAGAACGGCAGCCTCCCGCGGACCGCGGCCGCCACCAGACCTCCGTGCGGGGTGGGCAGCCAGTCACCGGGACCGTAGGTGTTCGCCACGCACATCGCGACGCCGGGCAGCCCGCGGTCGTGGCAGTAGTCGAACAACAGGTTCTCCGCCGCCACCCGGGTGCGGATGTACTCGCCGCCGTCGTCGAGCCAGTTGTGGGCGGTCGCCTCGGTGGCCAGCCCGTCGCGGACGCGGCCGATGGTGCCGATGGAGCTGGTGAACACGAACCGGTGCAGTGGCGCCTGCGCGGCGATCTCGAGCACGCTGCGCAGACCGTCGACGTTGGTGCGCCACATCGGTGCCGGGTCGCGCAGCCACGGCCGCGCGTCGACCACGCAGTAGTACACGGTGTCGCATCCGTCGATCGCGTCGCGCACCGCCGCGGTGTCGAAGACGTCGCCGTAGCGGCGTTCGACGTCCAGGCCGTCGATGCCGCGGGTGGAGCTGGTGGTGCGGATCAGCACCCGCACGTCCTCACCGGCGGCCACCAGCGCCCGGGTGACGTGCGAGCCGAGGAACCCGCTCGCGCCGATGACCAGACTCCTCGAGGCCACTCCACTGCTTCCGTCGTCGCCTGGCGAGACGGACCGTCTCGTCTCGCGCTAGGTTACGCTAGCCGGATCCGGCCGACGACCGCGCAGGGGGTGGCTGTGCCACAGCTCGACACCGCGCCGCGACGGCGCAGCGAGAAGTCGCGCGCCGCGATCGTCACCGCCACCCGGGAGTTGCTGCTGGAGCGCGGCTTCGACGGGTTGAGCATCGAGGCCGTCGCGGCCCGCGCCGGTGTCGGCAAGCAGACCATCTACCGCTGGTGGCCGAGCCGGCCCGCGCTGGTGGCCGACGTGCTGCTCGAGGACGCCGACCGGATCCTTCGCCCGGTGGCGTACTCCGACGACGTCACCGCCGACCTCGCCCGGTGGGCGGGCAGGCTGGCGGCCACCCTGACCACTGCGCGGGGTTCGGCGATGCTGCGCATCCTCACGGTCGCGTCCATCGAGCACGACGACACCGCGGACCGGCTGCGCAGCGGATTCAGCGGTCCGTTGCAGGAGGCGGTGCGGTCGCGGCTGCTCGCCGACGGCGTCGACGAGGCGGTCGCCGAGGCCGCCGCCGACGCCATCGTCGGCGGCATCGTGTATGCCGTTCTGCGCGAGGGTCGTTCGTATCCCCGCCACCGGGCGGAGTTCGCGACCCGCACCATCGTGGACTCGCTGACCGGACGCGGCCCGGCCGACGGCCGCCGGCCATAGACTGACCGACCGTGAGCACACTGTTCGGCTTCGCGCCGTGGATCGTCTACTGGGTGCTCGTCGGCAACGTGCCGGCGAGCACGGCCGTCCTGGCGGCGCTGGCGATCGCGGCCGCCGGCTTCGGCATCGGCCGAGCGCTGCACTGGCCGGGCCGCACCCTGGAGCTCGGCGCGGTGATCGTCTTCGCGGTGTTGACGGTGCTGACGTTCACCACCAGCGAGGCGTTCATGGCGGAGTGGCTGCAGCCGCTCGGCAATCTCGGCATCTTCCTGGTCGCGCTGATCGGCCTGCTGGCGGGCCGGCCCTTCGTCCGCGAGTTCGCCGAGGTGGGCCGTCCGGCCAACGTGCTCAAGAGCGAGCTGTTCGAGCGCATCACGACACTGCTGACCTGGATCTGGATCGCCGCGTTCGCCGGCATGACGATCTCGTCGGTGATTCCGCCGCTGGTCTACGGCCGGGCCACCATCTTCGACGCCGACACCCCGCTGTCGTTCGTCTGCTACTGGGTGATCCCGTTCGTGCTTCTCGGACTGGCGGCGCTGGCGTCGAAGGTGCTCCCCGACCGGATGACCGCGGGCATCGACGACGCCCAGCGCAACACCACGTTCGTCGCTTACGGCGAGGCCACCATCGACGAGCTGTACTACCTCGCCAAGGAGCACGCCGACCGGGAGACGGGCGCGGGCGAAGAGGCCTACGACGTCAGGGTCGGCGGCAAGGGCACCCCTTTGGTCGGCGACGAGGACCGGATGTCCTGGCCGTCCAGCTACAAGGTGCGCAAGGTCAACCGCTGAGGGTCAGCGGAACACGCCCGCGATCTCGAGCAGCCGCAGCACCGCCACCACCAGGAACACCGCCGCGATGATCCCGACGATCGCGAACGCGGCGATCGCGCCAGGGGTGAACCGGCGAGCGGGTGTGGGGTCGGTGTTCGCCGACTGGGTGACGTGCGCCGAGTCGGGCGGGGTGTCGCCTGGCGCCACGCCGCCGCCGGGTTCGAGCCCCGGGGTGTCGGCGGGATCCGGGTCTGGGGGCTGAGCTGTCATCGGGAGAGGCGTACCCGATGGCACGGGGCTCACACGTGACGTCACAGCATCCCGGCGATCGCGCTGACGATGTAGACGCCCGACACCGCGGTGAAGCAGATGATCGCCAACGCCGCGGCCGGCCACGGCGCGGTGGGCCTGCCCTGTCTGCGCGCCCGCCGGATGCCGACCGTCATCAGCACGAAGGCGACGGCGGCGCCGCCCCACACCCAGCCGAAGACCGTGAGGTTGACGCCGGTGTCGCACCCGCTGCGGCAGACGTCGAGGGCGGTGGCCCCGGCGAGCATCGACCAGAGCATCGACACGCAACCGGCGAGGACCACCAGCGGAGCCAGGATGCTGGTCCTCCTGCTGTCCCGCCGCTGGGCAGGCGACGGGACGGGCGGGTACGGCGGGTGCTGCGACATCTGCTCAGTATCGCCGCGGGTCAGACCCCTTCGGCGCAGCAGTTCGCCGGGCCGCGCGGATCACGGCAGGCGGGCGCAGCCCCGCCAGACGGTGTCGACGAGGCCGGTCAGCGCGTCGTCGTCGAGGGCGGGCAGGCCGAACACCAGGCGGTAGTACGCCGGTGACACCAGCGCGTCGACGACCACCTCCGGGTCGGCGCCATCGCGCAGTTCACCGCGGGCCGCGGCGTCGTGCAGCACCGCCATCAGTGCGGCCCGCCGCGGCAGCAGCCACTGGTCGAGCAGTGCGGTGCCGACGTCGCGGTCGGTGTCGGCGGCGCTGATCACCCGCCGGACGAGCGGTCCGGTGCCGGTGTCGGACAGGATCGCGTTGAGCGAGTGCACGTGGTGGGCGAGCGCCTCGCGGGTGCTGCTGCCCTCCGGCCGGATGATGGATCCCACGGTGGAGCCGAGGAGGCCCTCGAGCACGATCGCCGCCGACGACGGCCACCACTTGTAGACGGTGGTGCGGCTGACGGCGGCGCGCTTGGCGATCGCGTCGATGGTGGCCGCCCCGGGGCCGCCGGAAAGCGCCAGGTCGGCGGCGGCGCGCAGCACGGCGTCGCGGACGGTGACGTCGCGGGGTCTGCCGCGGCGCGCCGGGCCGGCGGTGTTTGCGCCGTCCTCGACGGCGCGTGTACCGTGTTTTGTGGACATCGTGTCCAGTATATGTCCAGCTCATGAACCACAATCGGGGGAACCAGCAGATTTCCATGCGTGTCTTGTCGAGCACCACCGTCACCATCGCCGCAGCGGCCGTTCTCGCCGCCGTCCTGGCCGGCTGCACGCCGCCGTCCGGTCAAGAGGCGACGGCCCCGACGGGGCTGCCCGCGGCCACCACCACGGCGCCCAGTTCGGCCCCCAAGGAGAACAGCAGCGCCGTCGACTACTCGGGTCTGCTCATCGAGCCCGGTGACATCGACAGTCCCGGTGACACCTTCACCCCGCGGTCGTCGGTGCCCAACCGTCGTGGCGGGCAAGGGGTTTCGGCACTGTTCGTGAACCAGGACGACACCAGGGCCGTCGGCGTCACCATCAACGTCACCCCCGACGAGACCGCCGCGACCAGTGCCCTGGACGCCAGCGTGAAGTCCATGACCGCCTCGGTGGTGGGCGGCACCCCGCAGCCCTCGCCGGTCGGCACCGGCGGAACGGTGATCAGCGGAACCGCGCCCGACGGCAACAAGGACGTCACCCTGCTGTTCTTCACGCAGGGTCCCGCGGTGGTCCGGATCGAGTTCGGCAGCGTGCTGGGCCAGCCCACCCCGCCCGAGGTGGTCACCGACGTCGGCACCAAGCAGGCCATCGCACTGCGCACGGGGCTGTCCGACTCCTCCGCGCCGCGCTGATCCGCATGGTGCCGTGAGGGGTCGTCGCCGCCTCCCGGTCGAGCGGTTCGATGCTGCCGGCGGCCGGTGGCGTGAGGTGCACGCGCCCGCGCCGGTCGAGTGCGACGAACTCACCCTGGCCACCTTCAACATGTGGTTCGACGAACACTTCGCCGATCACCGCTACCGTGCGATGGCCGCCCTACTCTGCGACGCCATGCCCGACGTCATGGTCTTCCAGGAGGTCACGCCGCCGGCGCTGGAGGTGTTCCTCACCCAGTCCTGGGTCCGCGAGCACTACCTGGCGAGTTCGATCACCGGTGACGGCGTCGGCAACTACGGGATGCTGCTGCTCACCCGGCTGCCGGTGGACGGCGTGACCTACACGCGGCTGCCGACGCGGCTGGACCGCGGCTATCTGCGCGCAGACCTCACGGTCAACGGCGCCGCGGTGGCGGTCTGCTGCGTGCACCTCGACAGCGGCAAGCGATCGGCGCGGTTGCGGGCCCGGCAGCTGCGCTCACTCTTCCGCGCCGTGCGCGGGGTCGACGAAGCGGTGCTGCTCGGCGACTTCAACATGCGCGACGCCGAGGACGGCCGCATCACCGCGCCGTTCACCGACGTGTGGCCGGCGCTGCGTCCCGGCGAGGACGGCTTCACCGAGGACACGTCGATCAACCTGATGCGCTTCGACAGCAAGAACAAGCACCGCCACGTCCGGTTCGACCGGGTGCTGGTCAAGGGCAGGCGGTGGGAGCCGGTCGGCATCGACCTGCTCGGCACCCGGCCGGTGTCCGCCGCGCTGCCGCGGGTCTTCCCGTCCGACCACTTCGGGGTGGTGTGCCGCCTCGCCCACCGCGCGGCCGCGCAGGCCCCACGACCGCCCTGGTGGCGCCGCGCGGGTTCTAGGGTGGGCTGATGGGTGGCGAGCACCGCGACGGCGTCGAGCTGACCAACCTCGACCAGGCCCTGACACCGGATGCCGGGGCCACCAAGCGGGACCTGATCGACTACCTCGACGCCGTGGCCGACCGCATCCTGCCCGGCCTGGCCGGCCGCCCGCTCACGGTGCTGCGGGTGCTGCGCGGCAGGGCGCCGTTCATGCAGAAGAACGTCCCGAAACACACACCGGACTGGGTGCGCACGGCGTCGATCTGGGCCGAGTCCTCCCACCGCGAGGTGCGCTACGCACTGTGCGACGACCGCCGGACCCTGTTGTGGCTGGCCAATCAGCGCGCCGTCGAATACCACCCGACGCTGGGCCTGGCCGCCGACATCTACCGGCCGACGCACCTGATCCTCGATCTCGACCCGCCCGAGGGCGCCGACTTCTCCGCGGTGGTGGCCGTCGCGCACCTGGTGCGTCAGGCGCTGACCGACAGCGGGCTGGCGGGCGCCGTCAAGACCAGCGGCGCCAAGGGCCTGCACGTGTTCGTGCCGATCGACGACCACACTCCGGTCGACGACGTCGCGGGCGCCACCCGCGCGCTCGCCGCACGGGCCGAGGCGCTCGACCCGGACATCGCGACCACCGCGTTCATCGTCTCCGACCGGGGCGGCAAGGTTTTCGTCGACTCCACCAGGGCCGGCGGGGCCACCGTCGCCGCTGCGTACAGCCCGCGGCTGCGGCCGGGCACGCCGGTGTCGTTCCCGGTGCCGTGGTCCGACCTCGACCGGGTGACGCCCGCCGATTTCACGGTGCACACCGCGATCGACGCGCTCGGGGCGGGCGACCCGTGGGCGGAGTCGATGCCGCCGCCGCAACGGCTGCCCGACGACCTCGTCGCGCACGGCCGGACCATCCCGGTGGCGCGCGTCGCGGCGATGCACGAGGGCAAGCGCCGGGCCCGCGCACGGCGGGCCGGTGACCCGGCGGCGCCCGGTACCGATACGTAGGGTTGAACGCGACCGGTTTCGACACCGAGGTGCGCTGGCAATACTCCGTCGGAACGGCACTCGGCCGGTCACCACATCCAGTGAAGGGGATTCATGTCTCAGGCGGCAGAGTCGGAGCCCGACGATCAGCTGACGGCTCTCGACGAACAGGCCACCGGCGAGCAGGCCCCGGACGACCAGCCCAACGAGCCGACCGAAGTCACCTTCGACGAGTACCTGCACCCGGCACGCCCGCGGTCGCTGCGGTTCCGCCCGCGCGTCAAGGCGCCGTTCACCCGCCGCTCGCTGTCCCAGGACGGCTCCCCCACCGGCGACAACCCGGCGTACGTGTCCTGGCTGCTGTCCCAGTCGATGCTGGCCGACGCCAACGAGATCAGCCAGCAGTTCTCCGGGCAGGGCTCGATGTGGCAGAACCCGTACGCCACCCCCAGTCCGCGCGGCGCCGTCGAGACCGCATCGGTGTGGTTCACCGCCTACCCGCTGTCGCTGATCACCCGGTCCAACGAGTCGTTCCTCAAGGCGATGTCCGACGAGGACATGTGGAAGGCGTTCTCCGAGATCGGCATCGAGGCCATCCACACCGGCCCGGTGAAACGCGCGGGCGGCATCTCCGGCTGGCAGCTGACGCCGAGCGTCGACGGGCACTTCGACCGCATCAGCACGCAGATCGATCCGGCGTTCGGCACCGAGGAGGAGTTCCGCCACATGTGCGGGACCGCCAACTGGTACGGCGGCACCATCATCGACGACATCGTGCCCGGCCACACCGGTAAGGGCGCCGACTTCCGGCTCGCCGAGCTGAAGTACGCCGACTACCCCGGCATCTACCACATGGTCGAGATCGACCCGCGGGACTGGGAGCACCTGCCCGCGGTCCCGGCCGGCCAGGACTCGGTGAACATCGACCCCACCACCGAGGAGTGGCTGGACAAGGCCGGCTACATCATCGGCAGGCTGCAGCGGGTGATCTTCTACGCCGAAGGCGTCAAGGAGACCAACTGGAGTGTCACGCGTCCCGTGGTCGGCATCGACGGTGTCGAACGGCGCTGGGTGTACCTGCACTACTTCAAGGACGGGCAGCCGTCGATCAACTGGCTCGACCCGTCGTTCGCAGGCATGCGCCTGGTCATCGGCGACGCGCTGCACTCGCTGGCCGACCTCGGCACCGGCGGCCTGCGGCTGGACGCCAACGGCTTCCTCGGCGCGGAGAAGACCGCCGCCGAGGACGGTGTCGGCTGGTCGGAGGGCCACCCGCTGTCGGAGGCCGCCAACCATCTGATCGCGAGCATGGTGCGCAAGGTCGGCGGGTTCACCTTCCAGGAGCTCAATCTCACCATCGACGACATCCGCGAGATCGGCGAGGCGGGCGCCGACCTGTCCTACGACTTCGTCAACCGGCCCGCCTACCACCACGCGCTCGCGACCGCCGACACCGAGTTCCTGCGGCTCACGCTGCGCACCACCCTGGAACTGAACGTGGACCCGGCGTCGCTGGTGCACGCGCTGCAGAACCACGACGAGCTGACCTACGAACTCGTGCACTGGTCGACCGGGCACCGCGACGACATCTACACCTACAAGGGCGAGGAGATCACCGGTGAGGTGCTCGGCGAGACCGTCCGCCGGGACCTGTCCGACCGGCTGACCGGTGAGAACGCCCCGTACAACCTGGTGTTCACCACCAACGGCATCGCCTGCACCACTGCGACGGTGATCGCCGCGACCCTCGGCGTCACCGATCTCGATCAAATCCAGGACGTCGACCGGATCCGCCGGGCCCACCTACTGCTGGCGATGTTCAACGCGCTGCAGCCCGGGGTGTTCGCGCTGTCGGGCTGGGACCTGTGCGGGATGCTGACGCTGCCGGCGGGCAAGGTGGCCGAACTGCTGCGCGGCGGGGACACCCGCTGGATCCACCGCGCCGCCCACGACCTGATGGGGGTCAACCCGACGGCGACGCAGTCCCAGGCCGGGATGCCGCGGGGGCGCAGCCTCTACGGCCCCATCCCCGAGCAGATGGCCGACGAGACCAGCTTCCTGCGTCAGCTGCAGGCCATCCTGCGGGTGCGCTCGCACTACGGCATCGCGACCAGCCGCCAGATCGACATCCCCGAGGTGTCGCACCGCGGGATGCTGGTGCTCGTGCACCAACTCGCCGACGAGAACCGGTACCAGCTCACGGTGCTGAACTTCGCCAACGAGGACATCGCCGGATCGGTGCGCTCGAAGAAGCTGCCGCCGGGTTCGTCGGTGTCGGACATGTTCACCGGCAAGGCCTTCGCGACGGTCGACGACCTGCACAGCTTCGCCGTCGAGATGCCCGCGCACCACGGCATGTCGCTGCTCGTCGAAGCGCCGGTCGAGGAGCTCGACGAGGACTGACCTTCAGTCCGACTTACAGTCTGGCTTATAGTGGTCGGGTGAGCCGGAGTTCCCTGATCGACAGCACCACCATGCTGCTCATCGGCGCCGGTCGCGCCGCGCAGCGCCGCCTCGAGGACGCGCTGGCCGATCACGGCCTGACGCTGCGTCACCTCGGTGCGCTGGGCCACCTGTCGCGTGCGCCGGACCTGTCCTACAGCGACCTCGCGCGACGGGCCCGGATCACCCCACAGAGCATGCAGGCCACCATGATCCAGCTCGCCGACGCCGGCGCCGTCGTGATCGAGAGCCGCGGCCGGGCGTCGTACCCGCGGCTCACCGCGCACGGCAGGCACCTGCTCACGGTCGCCGCGGACGCCGCGGCCGACTGCGACCGAGCGCTGGCCGTGCCCGACGCGCTGCGCGACACGCTCGCCGCGGTGGTGCGACGGGAGATGTTCGGTGAATAGTCCGGCGCACACAGTGGCGGTGGTGGCGCTGCCCGACACCATCGCGTTCGACCTCAGCACGCCGGTCGAGGTGTTCGGCTGGGTCACCCTCGCCTCGGGCGAGCCGGGCTACCGGGTCCTGGTGTGCGGCACCGAACCCGTCGTCAGCGCAGGACCGTTCCGCATCGCCACCGACCGCGGCCTCGACGCGCTGTCCGAGGCCGACACCATCGTGGTTCCCGGTCGCCGCGACGTGACGGCGGCCCCGCCCGCTGCGCTGGTGATCGCGCTGCGCGCCGCGTACGCCCGCGGCGCCCGGATCGTCTCGATCTGCACCGGGGCCTTCACCCTGGCCGCCGCCGGACTGCTGGCAGGCCGCCGCGCGACCACCCACTGGATCGGCACCGACGCCTTCCGGGCCGCCTTCCCGGACGTGCTGCTGGATCCCGACGTGCTCTACGTCGACGACGGGCAGATCCTCACCTCGGCGGGCGCGTCGGCCGGCATCGACCTGTGCCTGCACATCGTGGCGCGCGATCACGGCGCCGCCATCGCCGCCGACGCCGCCCGGCTGTCGGTGGCCCCGCTGCACCGCAGCGGCGGCCAGGCGCAGTTCATCGTCCGCAACCGGGTGCCGCTGCCCGCCTCCGGCGTGCGCCGCGAGTTCGACTCGGTGCTGGCCTGGATCGAGACCGAGGCACACCGCGAGCTGACGCTCGGCGAGATCGCGGCGCGGGCCGCGATGAGCGTGCGGACGCTCAACCGCCGCTTCCAGGCCGAGACCGGCCAGACCCCGATGCAGTGGGTCACCGGCGTCCGGGTGCGCCACGCCCAGGAGCTGCTCGAGACGTCGGACCTCGGCGTCGAGTCGATCGGCAGGCGAGTGGGCTTCAGTTCGCCCGCGAACTTCCGCGAGCAGTTCCGCAGGCTGGCCGGGGTGCCGCCGCGCAGCTACCGGGCGGCGTTCCAGGACCGCCTCGCGGGGTAGCGGTTTGCCCTTCGTCGCGCGGCACTGGTTCCATGGACTGACACTTACGAAAGGCTTGCCTAAATGAACGCTCCCCATGCCGACGTCGCGGGTCTGCGCCTTCTCGTCGTCGGGGCGTCGTCGGGGATCGGCCACGCCGTCGCCACCGGGGCAGGCAGGCACGGCGCGCGGGTGGCCGTCGCGGCGCGCCGGATCGACCTGCTCACCGAGCTGGCCGAGACGGTGAGCGGCCTGGCGTTCGAGCTCGACGTGGCCGACCCGTCGGCCATCACCACTGTGGTGTCCGCCGCGGCATCCGCACTCGGCGGGCTGGACGCCGTCGTGTTCACCAGCACCGTGATCCCGTTCGCCTTCGTCGAGGACACCGACGTCGCCACCTGGATCCACGCGTTCACCGTCAACACCGTCGGCGCGAGCAACGTGCTGCGGGCCGCGCTGCCCCACCTGTCGGAGAGCGGCGTCGTGCTCATCGCGTCCGACCACAACGTCGGCAGGCCGCGGGCCGGAGTCGCCGCCTACAGCGCCAGCAAGGCCGCACTCGACGAGATCCTGCGGTCCTGGCGCGGCGAGCACCCGGAGCTGTCGGTCATCCGGGTCGGCATCGGCCCCACCGAGGACACCGAGATCCTGCGCGGCGCGGACCGCGACCTACTGGCCCAGCTGTTCCAGTCCTGGGTCCAGGACGGTCAGCTGCCCGCCAGGATGTCCGCCCTCGACGACGTGGCCGACACCCTGCTCACCCTCATCGCCGCGGCGCACGCGAACCCGACCGTCGTCCCCGAGTTCGTCCAGCTCGCACCCCGATTCAAGAAGTCGGCGGCGCGGCCCGCGCAGGCCGACTGACCGCCGGTGCGGGCCGTCCCGGTCATCGCGCTGACCGGTTATCTCGGCGCCGGGAAGACCACGCTGCTCAACCACGTGCTGCGGGCCCCGGACGCCCGAATCGGCGTGGTGATCAACGATTTCGGTGAGCTTAACGTCGACGCAGCACTCGTCACCGGGCAGGTCGACGAGCCGGCCTCGATCGCGGGCGGCTGCATCTGCTGCCTGCCCGACGACGGGGCGCTCGACGTCGCGCTGCAGAAACTGGCCGACCCGAAGCTGAATCTCGACGCGATCATCGTCGAGGCCAGCGGACTGGCCGACCCGGTCGCCATCTCCCGGATCATCCGGTTCAGCGGCGTCGACAACGTGCGGCCGGGCGGGATCGTCGACGTCATCGACGCCGCAATGCATTTCGACACCGTCGACCGCGGCGGCACCGCGCCGGCCCGCTACGGTGCGGCGTCACTGGTGGTGGTCAACAAGCTCGACCGGATCCCCGAGGACGGTCGTGGCGCCGCCTTGGAGCGGATCGAGGCGCGGGTCCGCGAGCGCAACCCCGATGCGCACGTCGTCGGCGCGGTGGGCGGCAGGGTCGACCCCACGCTGCTGTACGACGCGGCGGGCACCGCTGAATCCGTCGGGCAGTTGTCCTTCCGGGAGTTGCTGATCGAGGATCAGCACCACCACGTGCACGCCGACTCGGTGACGGTGACCGGCAGCGGAGGCGTCGACCCCGGCGCGCTGGTGGACCTGCTCGAGCAGCGGCCCGCAGGCGTCTACCGGCTCAAGGGCACCGTCGCCGTCCGCTACCGGGCCCGCACGCGCGGCTACGTGGTGAACGTGGTCGGCACGTCGATCCATGTGAGCACCGCCGACCGCGCGCCCGCGGTCAACGGGCTGGTGGCGATCGGCACGTCGTTCGACACCGACGAGGTGCGCGCGCAGATGACGACCGCACTGCGCCCGCCCGAGGGCGCGGTGTCCGCGGCCGGGCTGCGCAGGCTGCAGCGCTACCGGCAGCTCAGCTTCTGAATGCCGGTGCGGCAGGATCGCGGATGACATGACCGACTCCGCTGACGACGACGGCGACGCCGCGGCGCCGAACCGGCGCAGACACATCCTGCGGCTGGCGCTCCTCGCCGCGCTGCTGCTGACGCTGTTCTACGTCGTCGCGGTGACGCGGGTCGTCGACGTCGAGGGAGTACGGCAGGCGGTGGCCGCCACCGGCCCGGTCGCACCGCTGACCTATGTGGTGGTGTCGGCGGTGCTCGGCGCGGTGTTCGTGCCGGGGCCGCTGCTCGCCGCCGGCAGCGGTGCGCTGTTCGGCCCGGTGCTCGGCCTGTTCGTCACGCTGGGCGCGACGGTGGGCACGGCCGTCATCACCAGCCTGCTCGGCCGGCGGGCGGGCCGCGACAGCGCCATGGGCCTTCTCGGGCCGGAGCGCGCCGGACGCATCGAGGCCCAGATCGCCCGGCACGGGCTGTGGGCCGTCGTCGGCCAGCGCTTCGTTCCCGGTATCTCCGACGCGCTGGCCTCCTACGCCTTCGGCGCGTTCGGGGTGCCGGTCTGGCAGATGGCCGCGGGTGCGCTGATCGGATCGGTGCCGCGGGCGTTCGTCTACACCGCGCTCGGCGCCTCCATCGGTGACCTGTCCTCACCGCTGATCTATGCGGCCATCGCCGTCTGGTGCGTGACGGCCGTCGCCGGCGCGTTCGCCGCACACCGCGGATTCCGGCACTGGCGGGCCGGGCGCTTGGACCGCCGCGATAACGGGTAGTTCCGAGCGCAGCAACCGGCCATCCGCACGTCAGGGAGTCCGTACATGGTGGGCTGGCTCGACAGACTGCAGCAGCGCAACCGCGCTGTCGGTTTCGCGATCGCGGTGGTCTACAAGTACATCGACGACCAGGGTGGCTACCTCGCCGCGCTGATCACCTACTACGCGTTCGTGTCGATGTTCCCGCTGCTGCTGTTGCTCACCACGGCGGTCGGCGTGCTGCTGGTCGGACAGCCCGACCTGCAGCAGCAGGTGGTGCAGTCCGCGATCGGACAGTTGCCGGTGATCGGCAGTCAGCTGCAGACACCCGAGGAGCTCAGCGGCGGCGCGGTGGCCGTGGTGATCGGCATCGCGGGCGCCCTCTACGGCGGACTGGGCGTCGGGCAGGCCGTGCAGAACGCGATGGACACGGTGTGGGCTGTGCCGCGCAACAACCGGCCCGACCCGATCCGCTCGCGGCTGCGCAGCCTGCTGCTGTTGCTCGTGCTCGGGACGGCGGCGATCACCGCGACCGTGCTGTCCGCGGCGGGCCGGGCCACCGAGACCCTCGGCTGGTGGGGCAAGGCCGGCCTGATCCTGACGGCCGTCATGATCAACGCGTTCATCTGCCTGGTGGCCTTCCGGGTCACCACGGCCCGGCATGTGACCTACCGCCAGGTGCTGCCGGGCGCGCTGACCGCCGCGGTGCTGTGGCAGCTGCTGCAGTCGTTCGGTACCGGCTACGTCGGGAGCGTGGTGGCGAGGTCCAGCGCCACCAACAGCGTGTTCGCCCTGGTGCTCGGCCTGCTGGCGTTCCTCTACCTGCTCTCGGTCAGCCTGGTGATGTGCGCGCAGATCAACGTGGTGCTCGTCGACCGGCTGTACCCGAGGGCGCTGCTCACCCCGTTCACCGACGCCGTCGACCTCACCTCGGCGGACCGGCGCACCTACACCCGCAAGGCGAAAGCAGAACGGGTGAAGGGTTTTCAGCGCGTCAGCGTGCACTTCGACCCGAGAGCCGAACCGGCGGAGGAGAAGCCGGCGGATCCGAAGCCGGGAGAACCTGCTACAGAATCGCCGCAGCGATGATGATGCCGAAGGCGAAGTAGGACGACGCGATCACCCACACCTGCGGCACATAGACCTCGGCCGCCAGCACGTCGCCGATGTCGATCCCGGTACCCACGTGAATCAACCGCACCGAAAGCGCTTGCGCGGCAAGGCCGACCAGACCGAAGACCAGCGTCCGCAGCAGCCCCTCGATGAGGTCGCCGGAGGAGCTGAAGATGGCCAGCACCACGATCAGCGCCATGGACAGCGCACCCGAGCCGGCGACCACCGCGGCGTTCGGCCTGCCGGCCTGCACCAGCGTGCGCAGCGGACCGGGGGTGGTCCAGTCGATGATGAAGAAGCCCAGCACCATCAGGGCGATGCCGACGATCGTGTAGAGCGCGATCGCCGCGACACCGTGGCCGACGATCGACCAGTATCCGGGCTCGAGCTCGGCGGCCAGCAACATGGGTTCTCCTCGGGTCATAGTGGAATGCGGTGTGGCACAAAGGCTGCGCCGTCGTCGGTGATCAGTCCCGCGGTCTCGCGGATGCCCAGCCCGGCCGATTCGTCGCCCACGATCCACGTCCCCAGGCAGGGACGCATGCCGTCGAACTCGGGCAGCGGGTCGAGCAGCTGGTACACATAGCCCTCTTCGCCGTAGACACCGCCGGTCTGGGTCTCGAAGCCGGGCCCGACGATCGTGATGTTGGCGCCCTCACGGCCGAGCTTGGGCTTGCGCACGTACTCGGTGAGTTCGTGCGGGTTGTCGAGGTAGGCGGGCAGCAGGTTCGGATGCCCGGGGTTCATCTCCCACAGCACCGCCAGGATCGCCTTGTTGCTCAGCAGCGTCTTCCACAGCGGCTCCACCCACATCGTCTCGGGCAGCAGTTCGACGACGCGGCGGCCGAAGTCGTCGTCGAGCACCCATTCCCACGGGTAGAGCTTGAACAGTGACGAGATGGGCGCCTCCTCGAGGTCGACGAAGCGGTTGAGCTCCTCGTCGAACCCGATCTGCTCGATGGCCAGCGCGACGGTGTGCAGTCCCGCTTCGGCCGCGCACTCCTGGATGTAGGCCAGGGTGACGTTGTCCTCGCCGCTCTCGTCGGCCGACGACCATGTGAAATGTGTTTCGGCGCCCATCAATTGAGGCCTGATCTCACCCCACCGTTCGACCAGCTTCTCGTGCAGCGAGTTCCACTGGTCGTCCTCGGGATAGACGTCGGTCTTCCAGTGCCACTGCAGGATCGCGGCCTCGAGCAGGCTGGTGGGGGTGTCGGCGTTGTACTCCAGCAGCACGGGCGGACGCCTGCCGTCGTAGCGCAGGTCGAAGCGGCCGTAGAGGTGCGGATCGCTGCGCCGCCACGACGCGGCGATGGGCTCCCAGCTCCAGTCGGGCAGGCCGAAGTCGGCGAAGCGCTCGGTGAGCACCACGTGTTCGACGGCGGTGAGGCACATCGAGTGCAGCACCTCGACGCTCGCCTCGATGGACAGCACCTCGTCCATGTCGAAGACGTAGTGCACCGATTCGTCCCAGTACGGGCGCGCGCTGCCGTCGGCGAGGCGGGCCGGGGTGCCGAAGCACATCCCCTGGGCGGCGACGATCTGCTCCCAGTCCGGCCGGGGAGCGCGTCGTTCACGTCGCATTCAGCTGCCCGAACTGCCGTAACTGGACGATGAGCCGAAGCCACCGCGCTTGATGGAGGTGCCGGACTTGGTCTTGGCCGAGGTGCCCTTGGGCAGCTCGAGGGTGCCGCCGGAGGCGATCGTTCCGACGCCGCGGTTGGACCCGCCGTAGTAGTACCGGTAGGGCGAGCCCGCGTAGATGAACACGCCGCCCGACCCGGAGCTGCTGCCGGAGCTGCAGTAGCTGTCGGGCACCACCTCGTTGCTGCCGTCGCGCACGCAGCTGGCGGCGACCTCTTCGTCGTCGTCACTGAGCAGGGTGTAGCCGAGGGCGACGACGCCGACTACGCCGACCACCGCCGCGGTGCCCATCAGCGCCTTGCGGCGTTTACGTGCCTTCTCGGCCTGCTTCTCGGCCTGCTCGGCGGCGAACCGTTCCGCCGCTTCGCGGGCCTTCTTCGCCTTGTCGCGGGCGCGGGCCTCGGCGACGGTGGGCTGGCGGGGCCGCGTCATGCCGGGCTCCTGCGTGCGGATGACGCCGCGGGTGGGCGGTGGTGGTGGCGGCGGAACCTCGGGCGGCTGCCCGGCCGCCGAGCCGACGGTGGGCGGCGTCGGGTCCGCACCCGAGCCACTCTGACCGGCGGGATCGGGTCCCGGAGTCCCTGGATCCTGCGGATCGCTGTTCACGCTCTCACCCCCACACGAGTTGCCCAGACGACTATAGGTCGCCCACGGCGGACAGTGAGCACCTAATTCAAGATCGACGCCCGCGTCAGGGCGGGGCGGCGGCCGTGCGGCCTAGCTGCCGCCACCGACCTCGGCGGGCAGCGGCGGGGGCAGGGGCTTCGACGGGGTGGGCGACGACTCGGCTTCGGCCGAGTCCGGGCCGTGGTACTCCACCATCGGCTCGTCGCGGACGATCTTCTCCTCGATGCTGACCATCAGCGCCGAGGGTGAGACGGTGTACGCGGCGTCGCCGCTCTCCGCGACGAAGTCGTCGCCCGACCGGGTCGCGGACAGGATCAGCTTGGCGCCGTCGCGCACCCGCACGCCGCGGTATTCGAGTTCACCGTCCGGGCTCTCACAGATCGCGATCCGCGAGCTGTCGGTCCGGCCGAAGGCGACGGCCGTGTCAGGCGCGGCGCACCGCGCGGTGGAGTCGACGAAGCCCTGCGCGTCGGAGGACGGCGCGGCCGTCGCCAGCTGGTCGGCGCCGGCGAACACCAGCGCGAGGACCGCCGCCGCGGTCAGGGCCGGGCGGCGCAACGCGGAACGGGTAGCGGTCATCACCGTCCACCTGACCACGGCGACTCCCGTTGCGCGAGGGCCGACATCGAAGGATGACTGAATCGTTAGGCGGCCGATATCAGGCTGTGGACGAAGCGGCTCGCCCTGTCGGTGGTTGCCGGTAGACTCGAACACATGTTCGAGGAACTGGCGACCGTGCCTTTTGGCGCCGACGAAGCACGGTTGATCACGCGCCTGACCGAACTCGAATCGGCGAAAGCCGCCGCATCGGCCGGGCAGGCCAGGGTGGCCGCAGAACTGGACCAGATGCGTCGCGCCGCCGAAGCCGCCGCCGGAATGCCCGCCGCCAAGCGGGGCCGCGGGCTGGCCGCCGAAGTCGCCCTCGCCCGGCGGGCATCACCCAACCAGGGTGGGCGACACCTCGGATTCGCCCGAGCACTGGTCCACGAGATGCCCCACACCTTGGCTGCATTGGAGTGCGGGGCGCTCACCGAGTGGCGCGCCACCCTCATCGTGCGCGAATCGGCCTGCCTGAGCATCGCCGACCGCGCCACCCTCGACGCCGAACTGTGCGGGAACGTCAAGAATCTCGACGGAAAAGGCGACGCACGGATCGAAGCCGAAGCCAAGAAGATCGCCTACCGCCTCGACCCCCAGACCGTCGTCGACCGGGCCGCCAAAGCCGTCGGTGAGCGCACCGTGACCATCCGCCCCGCCCCCGACACCATGACCTACGTGACCGCGCTGCTCCCCGTCGCCCAGGGAGTCGGTGTCTACGCCGCGTTGAAACGCGCCTCCGACACCACCTTCGACGACCGCTCCCGCGGACAGGTCATGGCCGACACCCTCGTCGAACGCGTCACCGGCCGGCCGGCCGACCAGCCGATCCCCATCGCGGTGAACATGGCGATCTCCGATGAGACACTGCTCGCCGGCGACACCGAGCCCGCTCACCTGCACGGCTACGGCCCCATCCCGGCCGAGATCGCCCGCCGAATGGTCCACGACGCAGCTTCGGTGGCCACCTTGCGCCGGCTCTACACCCATCCCCGCACCGGCTCGCTGGTGGCGATGGAGTCCCGATCACGTTGCTTCCCCAAAGGCCTCGCCGCCTTCATCGATCTGCGCGACCAGACCTGCCGCACCCCCTATTGCGACGCCCCCATCCGCCACCACGACCACGCCCACCCCCATCACATAGGCGGACCCACCAGCGCGGTCAACGGCCTCGGCGAATGCGCGGCGTGCAACTACACCAAGGAAGCCGACGGCTGGCAGGTCACCACCACCGAGACCGGCGGCACCCACACCGCCGCCTTCAAAACCCCCACCGGCGCCACCTATTACTCCACCGCGCCACCACCGCCCGGCAGACGCGCGAAACCGGTGACGATGAAACGCGCTGCCTGACAACGGCTCAGGTGCGTGGCGTCACGCTGACCGGGATATTGCCCTGCCGCGGCAGACCGGTGATCGCGTCGTACTCCACGTCGGTGGGCACCAGGCGACCGACGTTGCTGCCGCGGTCACGGACCTCGTCGTCCTCGGCGGGCAGTCCCCCGAAGGCGTGGTGCATCGCGACGACGTCGGGCCGCAGGGTGTCGTCGGCCTCGACGACGCTGGGGATGCTGTCGTGCGGCGACGTCACGGTGACCAGGGCCCCGGTCAGAAGTCCGAGCGCCGCCATCGCGTCGGGATGCATGTAGGTGGGGTTGTAGGGCTTGCCGCGGTGCAGGGCGGCGAGATTCGTGCCCGACGAGTTCATGAAGTTGCCGTGCCGCCGCGGGATGAGACGGAACGGGAACGTCGGGTCCTGCTGCGCGGCAATGGATTCTTCGGCCCGGATGGCGACGAGTTCGGCGAGCAGCTGGCCGTTGCCGACGTCGAGCCTGGCGGTGCAGTCGGCGTCGCGGGGCGCCACCACCGCGTCGACGTCGAAGATCTTTCCGTGCGGATGGCTGCGCACCTCGTCGAACGGGATTCGCGATGTCGCGCACATCTGCTCGAACAGCTCCTCGGTGGTGAGCCGGGTGTCGCCGTTCATGTTCAGAATGATCGGCGGCGACTCCATGAACCGGCCGCCCCCTCCTCCGAAGAAGTTCACGAACCACATGTCCAGCCCCATCCGCTGGGCCAGGCCGAGGAAGAACTGCCACTCCTCGATCAGGTCCGAACCGGCGGGCGGATCGATCAGCCGCGGCACGTATTGCCCGTAGGCCGCCGGGATGCCGGTTCCGCTGGCGTAGTACTTGATGAGCTCGCTGCCCATCGTCATGGCCGGCGTCTCCATCTGCATGCGCGGAGCGATGACGTAGTCGGCCAGCCGCGACGTCAACGACATCTCGGTGTCCAGGGTGACCAGCAGATCGAGGTTCTCCAGCGCCCGCAACGTCTTCCGCTGATCCGGCCACGCCGCCATCGGGTTGCCGCCGATGCAGATCAGCGCCTTGACCTGCCCCTCGCCCTCCAGCAGGATCTCGTCGGCCAGTGCGGCCGTCGGCATCCCCGCCACGGTGTCGGTCAGCCCGCGCACCCGCAGCCGCTCGCCGTATCCCCAGCCCTCGTAGGGCGGATGCGGCTGCGCCTTCGCGGTGAAGGCGGGCAGCAGGGTGTTCGGCCGGGTCACCCGTTCGCCTGCCCGCTGCCAGCGCCCGCAGATCGTCGTCAGGCACAGGCAGAGGTACTCGAGCACACTGCCGTGCATGGCGAAGTTCGCGCCGGTGCCCGCGTTGACCATGCCGCCGCGTGTGCCGTGTGTCGCGAACATCCTTGCCGCATCGACGAGTTGCTGCTCCGGAATGTCCGCGCGGTCGGCGACGTAGGCCGGGGTGAACCCGGACACCGCTTCGGCCAGCGCCTCGAAGCCGTCGACGTTATCGGCGAGAAAGTCCCAGTCGCAGAGCTTTTCGCTGATGACGATGTTGATGATGCCCGCGACGATCACCGCGTCGGTGCCCGGGCGGGGCTGGATGTGGATCGCCGCCCGCGCGGCCGTCTGTGAGCGGCGCGGGTCGATGACGATGAGCTTCATGCCGCGGCCGACGGCGGCCTTGAGGTTCTGCGCCGGATTCTGGCCCGGGATCCCGATCGCCTTGGACACCAGCGGATTGGTGCCGATCAGCAGCCAGCTGTCGGCCTCGCCGAAGTCGACGTCACCGCCGAGCCAGTGGCCGTGGGCGGCCAGCGCGATCTGCTTGCCGGGTTGGTCGATGGTGTTGGCGGTGAAGAACATCGGCGATTCGATCGCCCGGATGAAGGCGTTGCCCATCAGCGCGGAGGCCGGGTAGGGCAGCCCGTTGGTCCCCAGGTACAGCGCCACCGACCGGGGTCCGTGCGCCTCGATCAGCGCCTGCAGCCGGGCGGCGATCTCGTCCATCGCGACGCCGGACTCGACCGGCTCGTACTCGCCGTCGGGCCTGCGCTTGCGGCTGTGCAACAGCCGGGCGGGGTTGTTGTGGATCTCGGGCAGCGCACGGCCCTTGGCACAGCTGTAGCCCTTGAACATCGGGTTGTTCGGATCGCCGGTGACCTTGGTGAGCCGCCCGTCGGTGACCGTCGCGAGCACGCCGCAGTGGGCGGAGCAGATCCGGCAGATGCCCGGCCGCGTCGTCGTTGATGGCATCGATGCATGCTAGGCGGTCGCTCAGCGTCGCGGACCGGAATGCGCCGCAGGAAGTGTGACGGCGGATCAGGCTTGTGGGCTCAGTGAGAGGACCGTGACGTCCGGCGGCGCGCCAACCCGTACCGGCGGCCCCCAGAACCCCGCGCCCCGCGACACGTACAGCTGGGTGTCGTCGACGGTGGACAGCCCGGCCAGCGAGGGTTGCACGAGCCGCACCACGTAGTGGAACGGCCACATCTGCCCGCCGTGCGTGTGGCCAGACAGCTGCAGGTCGACGCCGCGGGCGGCGGCCTCGCCGACCATGATCGGCTGGTGCGCGAGCAGCACCGTCGGCCTGGCCTGGCCGACGCCGGCGAGTGCGCGGTCGAAGTCCGGCGGGTCGGAACGCGACCTGCCGGCGAGGTCGTTGACCCCGGCCAGGTCGAAGGCCGCCGCCCCGCGGCGGATCGGGGTGTTCTCGTTGCGCAGCACGTGCACGCCGAGCCGGTCCAGCTCGGTGAGCCACTGCGCCGGCTCGTCGACGAAGTACTCGTGGTTCCCGGTCACGAAGAACGTGCCCTCGCGCGACGCCAGATCGCGCAGCGGTTCGGCGGCCGGGCCGAGTTCGGCGACGCTGCCGTCCACCAGATCGCCCACGATCGCCACCAGATCCGGCTCGGCTCCGTTGATGGTCTCGACGATGCGTTCGGTGTGCCGGCGGCCGGCCAGCGGGCCGAGGTGGATGTCGGACACCACCGCGATGCGGAAGCCGGTGAACGCGGGGTCGAGGCGGCGCAGGCGCACCGGCACAGCCAGGACGTCCGGCGGGCCGAGTGCGCGGGCGGCGCCGACACCGACCAGGCTCACCGACGCGGCTCCGGCGGCGACGGCGCCGGCCCTGGCGAGGAAGAGCCTGCGGTTCACCGGCGAGGACGGCTCGGCGGCTTCGGGCTCCGCGGGCGCGTCGGCCGGTGGGCCGCGCCGAACCCAGCCGCGCAGCAGTAGCCGGACGGGTTCGAGCACGAGTGACGTCAGGAACAGGTACGCGGCGAGGCCGAACCACAGGAAGCCCGGCCACGCGAACCAACCGAGGCTCGTCACCCCGAAGGTCCGCGGCACCACCAGTGCGGCGACCAGCAGCAGGGCGCAGACCACCAAGGCTGCCGTGAGCGCCCACCGCACCCGCCCCGGCCGGGTGGTGTCCCTGATCAGCCGCTTCCACAGGTACAGATGCATCAGGGCCAGGACGGCGGTCAGGATGACGATGAACATGGGCGCCCGCAGCCTACCGGCGGCCGGCGCCTGCATCCCTCCGTGAGGCTGCGGTCAGAACGGACTGCTGTTGGACTGCCACTTCGCTTCCTCCGGGCGTGGCCCGAACCGGCGTGCGTAGTCCTCGTGGATGTGCGCGTCCCTGCGCCGCTTGAGCTGGTCGACCAGATTCGGGTCGATCCCGTGCTGCGCCAGCCGGTGCCGTCGCCAGACCTTGTTCAGCGCGAGCGACATCAGCACCGCCCAGATGAAGATCGGCGCGGTCATCTCCAGCCGCACGTAGAACGACGTGGGCAACAGCCAGAACGGTGCGAGCACCAGGAACGGCGGGATCGCCATCCGGATCATGTGCCGGCGCACCGCGCCCTGCCCGGCCAGGTCCTCGGCGACCCAGGCGCGCATCGCGTCCGGCAGGCGGCGTCCGTAGGCGTAGGGAATGCGCTGCCACAGTGTGGGTTCGGTGGTGGCCATGGTGGCTCCTGGTGGTGGTCGGTGGTCAGGGGGTGAGGGCGCCCGCCGCGACGGCGGCGGCGTTGATCCGGGTCAGCACCCGGCGAAGTTCCTCGAGTTCGGCGAGGTCGACTCCGAGCCGCGCGACGACGGCGGGCGGGATCTCGAGTGCGCGGTCGCGCAGGGCGGCCCCCGCCTCGGTCAGCGCGATGTGGGTGGACCGCTCATCGGCGGCGCTACGGGTGCGGGAGATGAACCCGAGTGCCTCCAGCCGCTTGAGCATCGGCGACAGCGTGGCCGAATCCAGCTGCAGCGCCGAGGCGATCTGCTTCACCGACAGCGGCGGGTCGTCCGCGGCGGCCGCTTTGCGGTGGTCCCACAGCGCGAGCATCACCAGGTACTGCGGGTGGGTCAGCCCGAGGGGTTCCAGCAGCGGCCGGTACACCCCGAGCACGGCACGGTTGGTTACCGCGAGCGCGAAGCACACCTGCTGCTCGAGGGCGAGCGGATCGATTTCCGCGGTGGTGGATCGGGGCACGACTAGATCGTACCCACTTAGTTAGTGCCCTAACAATATCGCGGTGGTCACACCGCGCGGCGCACCTAACCCGCGCCGTCCACCCGGGCGGCCTCGACGGTCGCGAGCTGGGTCAGCCCGCTGATGTCGAGCACCCGCATCAGCAGGGGATGGACGATCAACCGCAGCCGGTCCGACACATCGGCGATGGTGAACAGGGCGTTGATGGCGGCGCTGTCGACGTAGCGGACGGCACTGAGGTCGACGGTCACCGCTCCCGCGCCCGCGGTCTGCGCGGCACCGGTCAGGCCCTGGCTGAATTCCTCGACATTGCTCAGGTCGATCTCCCCGGCAGCGGTCAACACGACGGTGCCGTCGATCCGCTGGGTGTCCAGACTCAGTGGGGTGGCCATCACATGATCCTCGTCGACAGATTAACCGTGGTGCCTGCCTCGTCGCTGTCGATCGCGAAATCGTCCATCAAGCCCTTCATCAGGGTGATCCCCCTGCCCCTGCTGACGTCGGCGACCGCCCGCGGCGGCCGCCACGCGCCGGTGTCGACCACCCGCACCCGCAGCCGGTCGACCAGGACGGTGGCGCTCAGCGTCACGGTGCCGTGCGGCCGGTCGCGGTGGCCGTGTTCGATCGCGTTGGCCACCGCCTCGCCCGTGGCGATGAGCGTGTCGTAGGCCTGCTCCGGCGCCACCCCGGCGCGATCCAGCCACTCGCGCATCGCGGTGCGGGTGTGCGCGAGTTGCCCCACCTCGGCGGGGAACTCCATCTCCAGCGGACCGGGCTGCCGGTACAGCAGCAACGCGACGTCGTCCTGGTAGCCGTCGACCGGGGTGAGCCGGTCCATGATCTCGTCGGCCAGTTCCTCCAGCGGCGCCGGACGCCCCTGCTGGACCACCTCGGCGGCCCGGGCGATGCCCTGGTCCAGCGACACCCGGCGCCGTTCCACCAGGCCGTCGGTGTAGAGCAGCAGGGTGGCGCGCGCCGGTATCGTCCGGCGCACCTCCGGGCGGGGCTGGCCGGGGCGCACCGCCAGCGGGAAGCCACGGCCGTCGTCGAGGATCGTCAGCTCGCCGTCGGCCTGCGCCATCACGGGCGGCGGGTGGCCGGCGCTGGAGTACACCAGCTCACCCGTCCCGGGTTCGAGCACGGCGCAGAACGCGGTGGTGCAGCGTGCCCCCGGCAGCCTGGCCGCGAAGCGGTCGAGTTTCGTCAGCGCCGCCGCCGGGCTCGGCTCGTCGAGCAGCAGTGCCCGGCAGGCGCTGCGCAGCTGTCCCATCACCGTGGCGGCCGCCAGCCCGTGCCCGACGCAGTCACCGACGATCATCGCCACCCGGCCGTCGTCGAGGTTGACGACGTCGTACCAGTCGCCGCCGACCTGCAGCGGACTGCTCGCCGGGTGGTAGCGCACGGTGAACCCGCCGGGCAGCCGGGACGGACCGAGCATCGCGTGCTGCAGGGCCAGCGCGGTCTCCCGCTGCGTGTCGAACTGGTGCACCCGCTGCAACCCCTGGGAGAGCCGGCCGGCGAGCACGGTCAGCAGGGTGTGGTCCTGCCGCGTGAACGGCCGGTCCTCCGACAGCTCGATCCAGACGACGAGCAGTCCACGAGGGTTGCGCAGCGCGATACCGACGGTGCCGGGTTCCGACGTGCTGATGTTCAGCGTCTCCGCGTCGCAGAGCGCGAGGATCGAGTCTCGATGTGCTGCAGGCAGTTCCGTCCATTCCGCCGGCTCACCCGCGCACACCAGGGTCGGCGGGCCCGCGGTCTTCCGGACCTCGCGCCGCGCCGGGAAGATGAGCGCGAGCACCCGGCGGGCGTGCCAGACGCCGCGCAGCACCTCGGCCGCCGCGCGTATCGCCTGGTCGAAGGTGTCGACCTGGGACAGTTCCTGGTTCAGCGCGGCCAGCGCGGTCTCGCGCTGCACGGCGTAGTGCTCGGCGGTGACGTCGCGGATGGTGCCGACCATCACCCGCCGGCCGCTGTCGGGGTCCTCGGCCTGGTTGAAACTCACGGTGATCCAGAGCCGGTGGCCGTCGTGGTGGTTCACCGGGATCTTGTGGTTGCCGTGCGTCTGGTTCAGCAGCGCCTCGAGCACCTCGGCGCTCTGCCGGTGCGCCTCCGGATCGGTGTCGGCGTCGGGCCACCACGGCTGCACGGGTTCGTAGGGCAGCCCGTCGGGTCCGTAGCCGAGGATGTCCGCGAACGCCGAGTTGACCTCCACGAAGGCGCCGTTCTCGTCGCAGACGAAGAACGCCTCCTGCAGCGAGTCGATCAACGCCGACCGCCAGTCGGCGTGGTGGTTGCGCAACCGCGCCATCTCCACGTTGGCGCGCACCCGGGCGAGCAACTCCGCGGCGGCGAACGGCTTGACCAGGTAGTCGTCGGCGCCGGCCTGCAGGCCTTCGATGGACGCCTCCTGGCCGGCCCGCGCCGACAGCAACAGCACCGGAAGGGCGGCCGTGCGCTGGTCGCCGCGCAGGGCGGCGAGCAGCTCGAGCCCGTCGAGCCGCGGCATCATCACATCGCTGATCAGCAGGTCCGGCGGCTCCGAACGGACCGCCTCCAAGGCCTCACGACCGTCGATGACGGTGCTGACCTCATAGCCGGCCGAATGCAGCAGGCTGGTCAGGTATTCGCGCATGTCGGCGTTGTCGTCGGCCACCAGCACGCGCGCAGGCGGGCCGGAGGACGGGACCGCCACGGGCATGCCGGTCCCGACGCGGGCCGCCTCGGAATCCGCTCCGCCGGGCAGCCAGCGCAGCGCCTCCTGGACGTACGGGTCGGCGATGCCCGACGCGGGCCGGGCGGCGTCGGGCGAGATCAGGTCGGCCACCGGCAGGTGCGCCGCGCCGAACGGCAACCGGACGGTGAAGGTGGTGCCCGCGCCCGCGGTGCTGTCCGCGCCGATGGTGCCCCCGTGCAGCCCGACCAGCTCCTTGACCAGGGCCAGTCCGATCCCGCTGCCCTCGGTGGACCGCGCCCTGGCGTTCTCGATGCGGTGGAACCGTTCGAACAGGCGCGGCATCTCGGCCTCCGGGATGCCGGTGCCGGTGTCGGCGACCGTGACCACCGCGCCGGCGTCGTCGGTGCTCACCCGGATCGAGATCGCGCCGTCGAAGGTGAACTTCAGCGCATTGGAGAGCAGGTTGAGCACCACCTTCTCCCACATGTCGCGGTCGATGTAGACGTCCTCGGGCAGCGGCGGGCAGTCCACATGGAACGCCAGGCCTGCGCGGTCGACGGCCGACCGGAAGACGCTGGCCAGCTCGGCGGTGACGACGCCGAGGTCGACCGGTTCGAAGTGCGCCCGCATCCGGCCGGCCTGGATGCGGGAGAAGTCGAGCAGCGTGTTGACCAGCTTGGCCAGCCGTAGGCCGTTGCGGTGCACCAGCTCCAGCTCGTCGCGGGTCTGGTCGTCGAAATCCGAGGTGCGCCCGCGCAGGTCGTTGACCGGCCCGAGGATCAGCGTCAGCGGTGTGCGGAACTCGTGGCTGATGTTGGAGAAGAACGTCGTCTTGGCCCGGTCGAGCTCCGCGAGCTCCTCGGCCCGCCGCTGCTGGGACTGGTAGCTGCGGGCGCTGCCGACGCCTGCGGCCACATGCCCGGCGACCAGTTCGACGAAGCCGCGGTAGCTCTCGTCGAGCCTGCGGTGCCGGTTCAGCCCGGCGACGAGGAATCCGAGCGGGGCGTCGCCCTGCTGCTGCAGCGGCACCACCAGCGCCTGTGCGGGCGGCTCGGTCCAGGTGCCGGTCGGCAGGGTCAGCGACTCGGCGTCCAGATTCATCAGCACCGACCGGCCGAGGGCGGGCTCGTCGATCGGCCACACCCCGAGCCCGTCGGCCGCCAGCACCTCCGGTGCGGCCGGATGCCCGGCGGGCACACCACTGGCGCCCGCCAGCCGCGCCGCACCGTCGTCGCCGAACAGGTAGGTCAGGCTGAACGGGAGATCGCTGAGGTTGCGTTCGAGCTGGGTGGCGGCGAAGTTCAGCATCTGCCGCTCGGAGCGCACCACGCTGGTGTCGGAACCGAGGTCGCGCAGCGTGGCCATCCGCCGTTCGCCGATCACCCGTTCGGTGTCCTCGCTGACCACGCACAGCATGCCGACCACGTCCCCGTCGTCGTCACGCAGCGGGCTGTAGGAGAACGTGTGATAGGTCTCCTCGCGGTAGCCCGCCCGCTCCAGGAACAGCAGCAGCGCGACGTCCCAGGTCGCCTCCCCCGTCGAGAGCACCCGCTGGATGCGGGGGCCGATGTCCGGCCAGATCTCCGACCACACCTCGTTGGCGGGCCTGCCGAGCGCCCACGGGTACTTCCGGCCCAGGGTGTCGCGGCGATAGGCGTCGTTGCAGAAGAACGTCAGCTCCGGTCCCCACGCCATCCACATCGGGAAGCGCGAGGACAGCAGGATGCTCACGGCGGTCAGCAGGCTCTGCGGCCACTGCGCGGGCACCCCGAGTGGGGTCGCCGCCCAGTTCACCCTGGCGAGATCCCGGCCGACGACCTTGTCGACGGTGAAGATCGCCGCCTCCGCGGAGTCCGGCGGCGTGTGCTCAGCGACCACCGCACGTCCTCTCCGCCGTCTGCACGTGGTCCTCGGGTGAGGACGACGCCGGGGACCACATTAGGGCCGGACCGGCTGTGCCGGTGGGCCGATCAGCCGCTTCTCCCGCGAACCGTCCTGTACCCGGCCGCACCGCCGTCGAATCGCGGTTGACCGGTGAAGGCGCTGCGGTAGTCGCTCGGCGTGGTCCGCAGCTGCCGGACGAAGTGGTGCCGGAAGGTGACGGCCGACTCGAAGCCCACCCGTGCGGCGATCTGCTCGATCGACAGCGACGACGACTCCAGCAGCGCCAGGCTGGCGTGGATGCGCTGCTCGATCAGCCACCTGATCGGCGTGGTGCCGGTCGCCTTGGTGAACTGCCGCAGATAGCTGCGCCGCGACATGGCCGAGCGGGCGGCCAGCTCGTCGAGGGTGATGGGTGAGTCGAGATGCTCCAGCGCCCAAGCCATTCCGGCGGCGATGCGGCCGTCGGTGGCCGGTTCCGGCACCGGCGTCTCGATGTACTGTGCCTGCCCGCCCGCGCGGTGCGGCGAGATCACCAGCCGGCGGGCCACGTCGTTGGCCACCCGTGCGCCGCGGTCGGTACGGACGATGTGCAGGCAGAGGTCGAGGCCGGCCGCGCAGCCCGCACTGGTGAGCACGTCGCCGCCGTCGACGTAGAGCGGCGCAGGGTCGACGTCGACCGCGGGATGGCGCTGCGCGAGCTGGTCGACGTAGATCCAGTGCGTGGTGGCCGAGCGGCCGTCCAGCACACCGGCCGCGGCGAGGGCGAACGCGCCCGAGCAGATCGACACCAGCCGCGCGCCGCGGGCGTGGGCCGCGCCGATCGCCTCGACGAGTTCGGGGGTCGCGGGATCGGCGACGTCGCGCACGCTCGGGATGATCACGGTGTCGGCGGCGGCCAGCTCGTCGAGCCCGTGCGGGGACCGCACCGTGGCGCCGCCCAGCATCCGGATCTCCGGTGTGGCGGTGCACAGCTTCATCGAGTACCAGGGCCGCTCGATGCCTGCGGAGAACGGCTCGGAGAGTTCGGTCATGCCGAAGATCTCTGCGGCCATGCCGGACTCGAAGCCCGACATGCCGTCGTAGGCCAGGACCGCCACCGAGTGCATGTCACTATGTTAACGAAGTGTGGCATCAGTGCCACTGTTGTCGGCATGCGCGACGGGTCACGATCGAAAGATGTTGTACAGAGCACCCTCTCGCAGAGTCCGATTCCGCGCGGTGCGGCCGCTGCTCGACTTCGTGGCCGGACTGCACGCCGCCAACGGCCTGGCCCACGGCGTCCGCCCGGCGCCCCAATCCCCCGCCCGGAACCGGACGGCGCGCTAGGGGCGGGCGCCTGCGTCGGTCTTGGCGTCGAGCAGTTCCAGCGCCCGCGAGAGCGGGTCGTCGGGCATTGGCTCGTTGTCGGAGGTGGCGATGAGCACCCCGACGATCGCGCCGGCGATCACCCGCCGCTCGAAGGCGTCCACGTCCGGCCCCATCCGAAGGGCCAGGGCGTCGGTGATCAGCCCGATGAGCCGCACGTACTCGGTGTAGACCAGGCCGCGGGCCTCGGGCACCGTGTACATCAGCCGCTGGCCTGCAATGGCGTCGTCGCGTTCGTCGGCCGTCATCGCACCGAACACCGCGTCGACGGCATACCGGTACGCGGCGACCGGCGCGAGGTCGGCCGGGGCGTCGACGAAGGCCGCGACGATGGGTGCGATCTGGTCGTCGGAGAGCAGCACCGCCTCTTTGGTGGGGAAGTACCGGAAGAAGGTGCTCGCCGAGACCTCGGCGGCGTCGGCGATCTGCTCGACGGTGGTGTTGCCGAAGCCCTGCTCCTCGATCAGCCGGAAGGCCTCCCGCCGGATGGCGGCGCGGGTCCGGATCTTCTTGCGCGCCCTCAGGCCGAGGGGCTGCTGTCGCACCGGCATGTCCCGATTGTCCCGTACCGGTGGCGCTCAGGCCGGTTCGGCGGTCCGGAACCGGTCCCGGTAGGCCTTCGGGGAGACACCGAGGGTGCCGACGAACACCCGGCGGAACGTCTCCGTGCTGCCGAACCCGCCCAGGCGCGCACTGTCGGCGACGCTGTGGCCTGCGTCGAGCGCGGCCCGGGCGATGTCGACGCGGACGCTCTCGACGTAGCGCGCGGGCGTCGTCCCCAGTTCGGCGTGGAACAGCCGGGTCAGCTGCCGCGTGCTCAACGACGCCGTGGCGGCCAACCTGCCCACGCTGTGGTCGCCGCCCGGGTCGGCCTTGATCGCGTCCGTGACCACCCGCAGCGCCGACGTCGACCCCGAGTCGGCGTCGACGAGTACCGAGAACTGCGACTGGCCGCCCGCCCGCTTGAGGTAGACCACCAGCGATCGCGCGACCTCCCGCACCAGGTCGCTGCCGTGGTCCTGCTCCACCAGCGCCAGCGCCAGGTCGATGCCCGCCGACACCCCGGCGGAGGTGTACACGTCGCCGTCCTGGACGAAGATCGCGTCGGGCTCCACGGTGACGGCGGGGTAGGCCCTGGCGAGGCGGCGGGTGTGGCGCCAGTGTGTGGTCGCGCGCCTGCCGTCGAGCACGCCTGCCCTGGCGAGGATGAACGCACCCGTGCAGATCGAGGCCAGCCGCCGCGTCCTGGCGGCCACCGCACCGACCGCGTCGACCAGCCGCGGGTCGATGGGCCGGCCGACCAGCTCGTCGCCACCGGCCACCAGCACGGTGTCGGCTCCCTTGATCGACGAGAGTTGTTCGGACACAGCGAGTCTGGTGCCGATCGAGGTGGTCACGTCGCAGCCGTCCACCGAGGCGAAGTGCAGCCGGTAGTCCGCGCCGAAGCGATTCGCCTCCGCGAACACCTCCGCGGGCCCCGCCGCGTCCAGCAGCTTGACCCCGTCGAACACCACCAGCACGACGTCGAGTTTGGCCACGCACCCAGTGTGACCCCGGTGTCCGTTTCTGTGGGGAAGACGGCAGTTGCGCCACGGCACGATGGGTTCCGCCGGGCGCAGCCTGGAGTCATGACCAATTCACTCACCGGCCCGTCGACCGTCGCGGGCATCGAGATTCCCGACACCCCGCTGGTGCGCGCCGCCACCGACGTCATCCGCGAGGCGGAGGACGACCTGCTGTTCCACCACTCCCGCCGGGTGTTCCTGTTCGGCGCCCTGCACGGCCGCCGCCGCGGCCTCGATCCCGACCTCGAACTGCTCTACGTCGGCGCGATGTTCCACGACCTCGGGCTCACCGAGCGCTATCGCACCTCCTCGCGGCTGCGCTTCGAGGTCGACGGCGCCGACGCGGCACGGGACTTCCTCTTGCAGCACGGCGTCGACGAGTCCGCCGCCCGCAAGGTGTGGCTCGGCATCGCGCTGCACACCACCCCGGGCGTCCCGGAGTTCCTCGACCCGGAGACCGCGCTGGTGATCGCCGGCGTGGAGACCGACGTGGTCGGCATCGGCCGCGACGACCTGCCCGCCGAGGCGCTGGCCGCCGTCACCGCGGCTCACCCGCGGCCCGATTTCAAGCGCCGGATCCTGCACGCGTTCACCGAGGGCATGCGGCACCGCCCCGAGACGACGTTCGGCACCATGAACGCCGACGTGCTCGCGCGCTACGACGATTCGTTCGTCCGTGACGACTTCGTCGACATCGTGCTGAACAACGGCTGGCCCGAATGACTCACCGGGCGCGCAAGGTCTCGTCGAGCACCACGGTGGCCCGGAACCCGCACAGCACCAGGATGTGCACGAGGTAGAGCCACAGGGCGAGGGCGGAGACGGCGCCGACGATCGGCAGCCCGCCGAACGGCGCCGACCACTCGATCGGGATCGCCAGGAACAGCACGAACCCCTGCAGGAACCCGGCCAGGATCGCCCCGGTGCTGAACGCGCCGATCAGCAACGCCCGCAGGCCGATCCGGCCGGGGCCGATCAGGCCGAACACCCCGACCAGCGCGGTGGACACCGTGACCCAGACGATGTGGAACGCGACCACCACACCCCACACCAGTGACCAGCCCTCGGCGGCGTACAGCGGGCCGACGTAGCGGGCCGAGGCCAGCACGGCGAGCACCAGGAACGGCGCGACCGCCGCGACCGCGAGCAGGCCCGCCCGGCCGCGCCAGCCCGTCAGCGTGTCCCGTGCGGCCGACATCTGCACGAACGCCCGGCGCAGCCCCTCGCCGTAGAGGCTGGCGGGGAACAGCACGACCAGCGCCTGCAGCCATGACATCGAGAGCGCGACGGACGTCAGCGTGCGCAGCGCCTCCGGCGTCCCGTGCCCGCCGGGCAGCCCGCCGATGGCGTCTTCCATCGCCGCGGTGACGGTGTCGTGGCCGACGAGCCCGCCGACCGCCCACAGCGACGCCAGCGCCAGCGGGACGAGTCCGATCACCCCGAAGTAGGTGGCGCCGGCCGCCCACAGGGCGAGGTCGCTGCCCGGGAACGTCGTGCGCACCCCCGACCCGAAGTCGCGCAGCCGGCTCATCGCGCGCCCTGGCAGGCTGGCGTCATGAGGCCGCAGGACCCCGCCGACGACGAGGGCTGGTCGGCGCGCCACGACGGGGTGCGGCCGTCGCCGGTGGTGCGCGGCTGGTTGCGGATGGTCCGCGCGCTGGCCGCCGGCCCGGTGCTCCGCATCCCGCCCGATGTGCTGTCGGTGATCGGGGTGCTCGCGCTCGGCGCTGCGCTGGCGGCTGTCGCGGGCCCCGGCCGGCCCGCCCTGGCCGTGCCGCTGATCGCGGCCGCGGGGGTGCTCGACGGGCTCGACGGCGCGGTCGCGCTGCGCACCGGCCGGGCCCGCCCGCTCGGCGCGGTGATCGACGCGATGGCCGACCGCCTCGGCGATCTGTTGCTCGGCGGCGTGCTGCTGGCGCTCGGCGCCCCGCCGGCGTGGGTGGCGGCGGCACTGGCGCTGGTGTTCCTCCTCGAATACCTGCGGGCGCGCGCGCAGGCCGTCGGCATGCCCGGCGTCGGGACCGTCACCGTCGCCGAACGGCCGACCCGGCTGATCGTGGTCGGGCTGGCGGCGGCGGGCGCCGCCGCGTTCCCCGCAGGCGTACCGCCGCCCGGCTGGGGGTGGGGCCTGCTGATGGCCGTCACGTGGACCGCCGTCGGGGTGGTCGGACTCGCCCAGCTGACGGTCGGGGTGCGGCGGTCGATGCCGCCGGAGTTCCCGCCCGCCCGATGAGGCCGGCGACGATCTCGGCCGACATCAGCACCAGGGGGATGCCGCCGCCGGGGTGCGCGGATCCGCCCACGAGGTAGAGCCCGGGCAGCGGGCTGCGGTTGGCCGGCCGCCGCAGTGCCGCCCGCGGCCCGTGCGACGCCGAGCCGTAGATCGCCCCTCCCGGTGCGCCGGTGCGGCGCTCCAGATCGGCAGGCGTCGACGCCTCGACGAACCGGATGCGGTCGCGCACGTCGGCGCCGCGATGGGCCAGCACGTCGAGCACGCGGTCGGCGTAGCGCTCGCGCAGGCCCGGCTCGTCCCAGTCGACGCCCCGGCCAGGGTCGTGGGCGGGTGCGTTGACCAGGACGAACCAGCCCTCCGAGTCGTCGTCCGGGCGCAGCGCTGGGTCGTCGGGGGCGTGCACGTACACCGTCGGGTCGGTGACCGGTTGCGGCACGCGGCCGAAGATGGCGTCGAACTCCGCGTCGTAGTCGCGCGGGAAATAGACCCGGTGCGCGGCTCCCGGTCGTCGGCCTGAAAGGCCGAGCAGCAGCACGAATCCGGCCATCGACCGGGTGTGCCGACGCACCCGCCGCCGCATGGCCGTGGCGGCGCCCGACGGCAGCAGACGGTCGTAGAGCACCGTCGCGTCGGCGTTGCTCACCACGATGTCGGCGGCCACCTCGGCCCCTGCGGCCCGCACGCCGCGGACCCGGCCGCCGGACACCAGCACCTCGTCGACCGGTGTCCCGGTGCGGATCTCGACGCCGAGGTCACCGCAGCGCGTCTCGACGGCGTCGACGATGCGGCGCAGCCCGCCGGGCACGTACCAGGCGCCGAACTCCTGCTCCACGAACGCTGTCACCCCGAGCACCGCGGGCGTGCGGCGCGGATCGGACCCGGAGTAGGTGGCATACCTGTTGAGCCACATCCGCATTCGCGGGTCGGGCAGCATGCGGCGGCCGAGGCCGTCGATCGTCCGCCACGGCGCCACCGCCCGTAGATCCGCAGGCCGTGCGCTCATCCGGGCCAGCGCCGGCACCGAGATCGGCCGGCGCAGCACCGGCTCGCCGACCAGTTCCCACAGCCGCCGCGACCGCTCGTGCAGCCGCCGCCACGACTCCCCCGCACCCTGGCCGAGGGCGCCGTCGAACGCCGCGGGCACGTCGGCCGCGGCGTGCGGCAGCGCAAGGGTGGTGCCGTCGGCGAAGGTGTACGCGCAGGCCGGGTCGACGCGGGTGAGCGGCAGGTCGGCCGGCCCGCCGGTGTCGGCGAACAGCTGCTCGAGCACGTCGGGCACGGTGAGCAGCGACGGGCCGGTGTCGAAGGTGAAGCCGTCGCGTGACACGACGCCGAGCTTGCCGCCGACGGTCGGGGCGCTCTCGAACACCGTGACGCGGTGCCCTGCCGCGGCGAGGCGGGCGGCGGCGGCCAGTCCGCCCAGACCGGCGCCGACGACGACGATGCGGCTCATACCGGTCGGCCCTTCCAGCTCAGCGATCCCGTCACCCGGCCCGCCCAGGACGACGCCAGCAACCCCAGCAGGGCGAGCACCGACAGCGGGTGGGCGAATGCGTCCACCGGTCCACCGCCCCACCGCGCCGCCAGGGCGCGTCCGGCGACCGCGGCGCCGTAGCCGAGCGCCCCGGTGCGCGACCCGGTCAGCGCGGCGGCGGCCGGCAGGACGTACACCACGGTCAGGGCGGCCGCGACGGCGACGGCTCCCGCCGGTGACCCGAACGCCGCCCACAGCGACTTGCGGTAGCCCTCGCGCAGTTCGCGTCCGGTGGCGTACATGTGGCAGGTGGCCAGCGCCGATCCGTCGGCGATGCCGGTCCGGCCGCCGGCGCAGCGCACCGCACGCGCCAAGCCGATGTCGTCGAGGACGGCGCCCGACACCGCCTGCCAGCCGCCCGCCCGCGCCAGCGCGGCGGCCTCCACCAGCAGGAACTGCCCGTTGGCCGCAACCATCGACGGCCGTGCGGACCGCTCGGCGATCCGCAGCGGCAGGGTGGTCAGCCAGGACCACGCCAGCAGCGGCTGCACCAGCCGGCCCGCCAGGCCCGCCGCGACCTGTCGCGGCCACGGGCTCACCAGGTCCAGCGGCCGCGGCCCACGCAGCAGCGCCACCGCGGCGGCGACGGCATGCGGGGCGAGCACCACGTCCGCGTCGACGTACACCAGGATCTCGCCGCGGGCCACGGCCGCCAGTTGCGCGCACGCGTGCGGTTTACCCAGGAATCCGGGCGGCGGCGCCGCGCCCGTCAGCACCCGCAACCGCGGGTCGGACCCGGCCAGCAGCCGCACCAGGTCGGCGGTGCCGTCGGTGGAGCCGTCGTCGAGTACCAGGATCTCGGCGTCGGCAAGGCCCTGCTGGGCGAGCAGCGAGCGGATCGTCGGCGAGATCCGGTGTGCCTCGTCGCGGGCGGGTACCAGCACCGACACCGGGGCGGACACCTCCGGCGGCACGTCCGGCGGGCGCCGCAGCAGCCGCCGGTTGACCAGCGCATGCGCGGTCCCCGCCGCGGCCAGCGCCGATCCGGCGGCGACGAGTGCCCGTAGAGTTTTGGGCGGGCGCGCAGCGGGCACCTGCAAACTCTACGGAACCGTCGACCAGCGGAGGTATTGCGTGGCGTTGGCCGGCCCCCTGCTCGGAGCGCGGGTGCGGATACCCGCAGACCGCCTGGTGTGGGCGCTCGTCGCCGCCGCGGTCCTCGTGCAGATCGCCTATCCGTTGACCCCCGAGATGTGGCGCACCGAGGTCACGGTCAGCAGCGTGATGGTCTTCTTCCTCGCCGCCGTCGCCGACGTCGCGCGGTTGCACGGCGCGGCCGGGGCTGCGCTGCTGATCGCGGTCGCGGGCGGCGGCGGGCTGCTGGCGGAGGCGGTCGGGGTGGCCACCGGCTGGCCGTTCGGGCCCTACGCCTACACCGGCACCCTCGGCGCCGAGGTGCTCGGTGTGCCGCTGGTGGTGCCGATGGCCTGGGTGATGATGGCCTGGCCCGCGCTGGTGGTGGCCCGCACGCTCGCGGTGCGCGGCCCCGCGGTCGTCGCCGTGGGTGCGGTGGCGCTGACGGTATGGGATGTGTTCCTCGACCCGCAGATGGTCGACGCCGGCCACTGGACCTGGTTCCGCCCGGATCCCGGGCTGCCGCTGGTCCCGGGCATACCGCTGACCAACTACGCGGGCTGGCTGCTGGTGTCGGCGCTGGTGGTGGCGGCGCTGCACGCGCTGCTGCGCCGCGAGGAACGCCCGTCGGGCCCGGCGGCGGCGCTGTACCTGTGGGTGTACTTCTCCTCGGTGCTCGCGCACGCGGTGTTCTTCGGCCTGCCGGGCTCCGCGGTCACCGGAGGGCTGCTGATGGGGGCGGTGGCAGTGCCGTTCGCCGTCACCCTGGTGCGTAACCGGAACCGCGGGGTCACTCCCGCAACCCGGTGAAGAACCGCTGCACGCTGCGGGTCAGCGAGTCGGGCACGCGGTCGGGGTCCATCAGGTCGTTCTCGGCGAGCGGCCCCGCCTCCTTGGCCACCGTCTCCTCGGTGAACACCCGCAGCGTCCTGCCGTGCCCGCGCAGCTCCTCGACCGCCTGCAGGAACGATCCGCGGCGGGTCAGCGTCCGTTCGAACTCGCCGGCCGACACCCCGAGGTGCTCGCTGATCAGCCGGTGCCGCACCGCGACGATGGTGGCGCGGACGTCGTCCTGATCGCTGCCGTCGGCCGCCTCTGTGCCGGCTTCGACGGCCACGTCGCACTCGCTGTCGAAGCCCATCGACCGGTTGTTGAGATTCGACGACCCGACGCGCAGCAGCCGGTCGTCGATCACCATCACCTTCGCGTGCACGTAGACCGGGGCGCCGCCGTCGGTCACCGGCCAGTAGACGCCTAATCGGCCGTGCTCGTCGGCCGACCAGAGCACGTGCAGCAGCCGCTGTCTGGCGCTGTCCATCGACGTCTGTTCCAGCCGGCTCTCCGAGTGCCGGGGCATCACGACGACGACGTCCGGACCGTCGGCTTCGCGCAGCCGGTCGGCGAGCGCCTCGACGAGTGTCCGGGAGGCGAGGTACTGGTTCTCCAGATAGATGGTGTGCCGGGCCTCTGCGATCGCCTCCAGGTTCAGCGCCTCCACCTCGCGCACCTCGGTCTGGTTCTCCAGCGCGGGCAGAGTGCGGGCGATCCCGACGTCGACATCGGTCAGGGTGGGGTCGAGGCTGCGCGGCCACGCCCTGTGCGCGGCGTGCACGGGTTCCAGGCGCCGTCCGGTGGCGGTGCGCCAGCGGTCCCGGGCCAGCTCGCCGAGCGCCTGCGCGGCATCGCCGTCGACCGCGACGCCGACCTCGTGGCGAGGGCCGTAGTTGCTGCCCGCCGCGCGGCGGAACCGGCTGTTGTGCTCGTGATCCGGGGTGTCCCAGCGGTCGAGGGTGAAGTCGATGCCGCCGCAGAAGGCGATCGCGTCGTCGATGACGAGGATCTTCTGGTGATGGACCGAACCGGTGGGGTGGGCACCGTCGATGGCGAACTGCAGCCGCTCGTTGCTGAACCAGTTCTTCACCACCACCGGGGTCATGCCCTGCCAGATGCCTTGCAGCGCAGGGAACATGTTGAGGTTCGACTTGAGCACGTGGACCTCGAGCTCGGGCCTGCGCCGGGAGATCCACCGCAGGAAGGCGCCGAGTTCGTTCGGCCCGGCGATCCGTTTGCCGCCACGCTCGAAGGTCATCCTGGTGTCGAAGTCCCAGCCGATCAACACGATTTGGTGCCGCGCGCGCAGCATCGCCGTCTTCGCGTGGTGGAAGTAGTCGGCGGCGTCGACGATGCAGGCGAACCGCTGCGCGCGCTCCACCCGCCAGCACGTCTCACCCGGAACGAGCACCGACATGGGGCTGTGTCTACCCGCTCTACGTCCAGGCGAACACCGGTTGCTCCAGTTCGTCGACCGGATCGTGGCGGCCTTCGAGGCCGAGCCACCGCAGTTGCAGCAGCACCGCGCCGGTCGGGGCGTGGATCAGGTCGTTGCCCAGCGGGATCTGCACGACGGGCCGCGGGCTCTCCGGGATGGTGATGAACCGCGGCGAGTCGGCGCGCTGCAGCTGGTGCAGGCCCACCCGGTACACCGCGACCACCTCGTCCGGCGCGGGGCGGGGGTCGAGCCTGCCGCCGCCCCAGACCACCACCGGGGTGATGACGTAACCGGACCGCGTCGGGTAGTCGTCGAGCAGGCCCAGCACGTTCTGCTCGGGCAGCGCCACGCCGACCTCTTCGTCGAGTTCGCGCAGCGCCGCCTCGACCACCGTCTCGCCCGGGTCCAGCCGGCCGCCGGGCAGCGCCCACTGCGCGGCATGGGTGTTGAGCCGGGACGCTCTGCGGCACAACAGGAACGCCGCACCGCCCGACACGTCGACCATGCGGCCGTCGAGCCCGGCCTCGGGCATCGGCCGCCCGGCGATCCAGTCGTCCACCGGCGCCGGGTCCACCCGGTCCTCGCCGAGGTCGGAGTCGACGAGCACCACGGCGACGGCGGCGTGCCGTTTGGTCGGGTCGGTCACGGTGCGCCGGTCGTGCCCGGCCAGGTGCGTGGTGATGCGGCTCCGCAACGCCTCGTCGTAGCTGATCTGGCTGGGGATCGTCACCGCTCGACCATAGGCGAGGGCCGGAATCAGCCCGTCGTGACGGCGAACGGCAGCCGCGCGTCACCGATCTGGATCAGTGATCCGTCGGCGGTGACCGCGGTCGCGGAGATCCCGCCCTCGCCGTCGGTCATGGACGCGTCGAGGGCGATCCGGTACCGCAGCGTGACGGCCCTGCCCTTCGGGAAGGCCCCGAGGTCGGCGAACTGCCCGAGGTGGTCCATGCCCACGCCCGCCGCCGGGTTCTGCACCGGCACCCAGGTGCCGGCCGCCGCGTCGTAGCGCTCGACGGTTCCCTTCGCGATGCCCGGGACCGGCGCGCAGCTGCAGTTGTCCAGCACCAGCCCGATACCGACCGACGCGTAGTCGACCGGGGTGTCGTTGCACAGCGTCACCTCGACATCGGTGGGCGGGGCGCCAGGTGTGACGGTGCCGGAGGCGATGCCGCTCATCGCGACCGAGAGGCGGTACTCCTTCGGGACGAATCCGTAGGGCTCGTCGTGGGGCACCGGCCAGTTCTGCGGGCTGACGGCGCAGTTCCCGGCCGGCTGCGCCGTCGGCTCAGCTGTCGGCGTGACGGTCTGTGTGACGGTCGGCGCGGCGCCCGTCGGCGCGGTGCCCGTCGGCGCGGCGACCGTGGTGGTGACGGTCACCGTGCCCGGCGCCGTGGGCGGCGTCTCCGTCGAGCATGCGGGGGTCATCGCCAGTGCGGCGAGCGTCGCGGCGAACCCGACGAACCGCGCGTGTGTGCGTGTCATGCGCCAAGTGCACACCCCCGGCTCCGATTACCGATCCCAATTGCGCGTCGGGCACGCTGGTGGGGCCATGCCACCCACGCCCCTGCTCGACGACCCAGACGACCTGTCGGCGCTGCGCGCGATGGGCGACGACGCCGACGGTCTCTTCGCGTCGTTCGCCGCGTGGGCCGAGGCGAACGGCACCGCGCTGTACCCCGCCCAGGAGGAGGCGCTGATCGAACTGGTCAGCGGCGCCAACGTGGTGCTGGCGACGCCGACCGGTTCGGGCAAGTCGCTGGTGGCCACCGGCGCGCAGTACGCGGCGCTGGCCGCGGGACGGCGCACCTACTACACCGCGCCGATCAAGGCACTGGTGAGCGAGAAGTTCTTCGCGCTGTGCGGGGTGTTCGGCGCGGTGAACGTCGGCATGCTGACCGGCGACGCGGCGGTCAACGCGGACGCGCCGATCATCGCGTGCACGGCCGAGGTGCTGGCCAACATCGCGCTGCGGGAAGGGCCGGACGCCGCGATCGGCCTGGTGGTGATGGACGAGTTCCACTTCTACGGCGACCCCGACCGGGGCTGGGCCTGGCAGGTGCCGCTGCTCGAGTTGCCGCGCGCCCAGTTCCTGTTGATGTCCGCGACGCTCGGCGACGTCACGTTCCTGCGCGACGACCTCACCCGCCGGACAGGGCGGCCGACGGCGCTGGTGGCCCACGCCGAGCGACCGGTCCCGCTGTTCTACTCCTACGCCACCACACCGATGCACGAGACCATCGGCGATCTGCTCGACACCCGGCAGGCGCCGATCTACGTCGTGCACTTCACCCAGGCCTCCGCGCTGGAACGGGCACAGGCACTGATGAGCGTCAACGTCAGCACCAAGGAGGAGAAGGCGGCGATCCGCGACCTGATCGGCGCCTTCCGGTTCTCCTCGGCGTTCGGCGCCACGCTGTCGCGGCTGGTGCGGCACGGCATCGGGGTGCACCACGCCGGGATGCTGCCCAAGTACCGGCGGCTGGTCGAGCAGCTCGCGCAGGCCGGGCTGCTGAAGGTGATCTGCGGCACCGACACGCTCGGCGTCGGCATCAACGTGCCGATCCGCACCGTGGTGTTCTCGGCGCTGTCGAAGTACGACGGTGTGCGGACCCGGCTGCTCAATGCGCGCGAGTTCCACCAGATCGCCGGGCGGGCGGGCCGCGCCGGCTACGACACCGCGGGCACCGTCGTCGTGCAGGCCCCCGAGCACGAGGTGGAGAACCTCAAACAGTTCGCCAAGGTCGCCGACGATCCGAAGAAGCGCCGTAAGTTGGTGCGCCGCAAGGTGCCCGAGGGCATGGTGCCGTGGAGCGAGAAGACCATGATGCGGCTGGTCGAGGCGGTGCCCGAGCAGCTGACGAGCAACATGCGGGTGTCGACGGCGATGATCCTCGACGTGGTCGACCGTCCCGGCGACCCGTTCGACGCGATGCGGCGGCTGCTCACCGACAACCACGAACCGCGCAAACGCCAGCTACAGCTCATCAGGGAGGCGGTCGGCATCGCCCGCTCGCTGCTGCAGGCCGGCGTCGTCGAGCGCCTCGAGGTCCCCGAACCCGACGGGCGGCGCTACCGGTTGACCGTCGACCTGCCCCGCGACTTCGCGCTGTACCAGCCGCTGTCGACGTTCGCCCTCGCCGCGATAGACGTGCTGGACACCGAATCGGAAACCTATGCGCGCGATGTGGTCTCGGTGATCGAGGCGACGCTGGAGGACCCGCGCCAGATCCTGGCCGCGCAGCTGAACAAGGCCAGGGGCGAGGCGGTGGCCGCGATGAAAGCCGAGGGCATCGAGTACGACGAGCGGATCGAACTGCTCGACGACGTCACCTACCCGCGGCCTCTGGAGGACTTGCTGCAGCACACCTACGAGGTGTACCTGCAGACGAATCCGTGGGCGGCGGACTCACCGCTGTCACCGAAGTCCGTCGTGCGGGAGATGTGGGAGCGGGGGCTGTCCTTCCGCGAGTACGTCGGCACCTACAAGCTCACCCGGTCCGAGGGCGCGGTGCTGCGCTACCTGTCCGACGCCGTCAAGGCGCTGCGGTCCGGGGTGCCTGCCGCCGCGCGCACCGAAGAGGTCACCGACATCGTCGAGTGGCTCGCCGAACTGGTGCGCCAGGTGGACTCCAGCCTGCTCGACGAGTGGGAACAGCTCACCAGTCCGGACCAGCCGCTGGACCAGCCGGTGGCGGTGCCCGTCCGGCCGCGACCGCTGACCGGCAACGAGCGGGCGTTCACCGCGATGGTCCGCAACGCGCTGTTCCGCCGGGTGGAACTGTTCGCCCGGCGCCGCTGGAATGAGCTGGGCGAGTTGGACTCCGGCGCCGGGTGGCACGCAGAACGCTGGGCCGACGCCGGGCGGGAGTACTTCGCCGAGCACGCCGACGTGGGGATCGGCGCCGACGCGCGCGGCCCGGCGCTGCTGATCATCGACCGGCAGCCGGGCGTGTGGCGGGTGCGGCAGATCCTCGACGACCCGGCGGGCGACCGCGACTGGGGCATCGACGTCGAGGTCGACCTGGAGGCGTCCGACGAGGAGGGCGTCCCGGTGATCCGGCTGGTGGACGCCGGCCGGATGGACTAGCCGTCTGAACGGACACGCCCGAACTCAGCGCGTCTCGCCGGGCATGACTCATTGGCCTCCCTACGAACGAAATTGCACACAGGGTTGTTCGCCGCGATCCACAGCCCTGCGTGCAATCTCGCGTGCAGGCACCCGACGTGTCAGTGCCTCCGGTGAGGCTCGGCAGCATGGAGGACGTCTTCGTCGGCAGCGAGGCCGTGTCCCGCGGCGCACTCACCCGCGGGCAGCTGCGGTGGCACTACCGCCCGATCCACCCGGACGTGTACATCAGCCGGGCATCGATTCCGTCGCTGGCGCAACGCACGGCCGCCGCCTGGCTCTGGTCCAAACGGCGCGGTGTCGTCGCCGGTCTCGCCGCGTCGGCGCTTCATGGAGCCCGGGTCTCCGACGACGCAGACGTCGAGCTGATCTGGCGCTGCGGTCGACCGCCCCCGGGAATCGTTGCGCGCAAAGAACGCATCGATCCGGATGAGATCACCGAGATCGGCGGCCTGCCCGTCACCACGCCTTCCCGGACGGTCCTCGATCTCGCCAGGCACGCCGGTCGAGACACCGCCGTGGTCAACATGGATGCACTCGCCCATGCGGCCGCCCTCACGCGATCAGACGTCGAGCCGTTGATCGACCGCTACCGCGGCGGTCGCGGTGTCGATCAGGCGCGCGCCGCGCTGGAACTGATGGACGGCGGGTCCGCGTCGGCCGTGCAGACCATGGTTCGGCTGAAACTCATGGCTGCCGGTCTTCCGGCTCCGAGAACGCAGATTCCGGTGACCGACGGAACGGCGCTCGCTCACGTCGCTCTGGGTTACGAGGCGCCGAAGGTCGGAGTGGTGTTCGGCGATGAGGCACCTGACGTCGTCCTCCGTTCGGGATGGACGATGGTCTCGACAACCCACGCCTTCAACATCGGCGGACTGATATGCCTCGTGCGCGCCGCGGTCATCGAAAGGGGCTACCCCCTATGGCGACTACGAGCAGAGCAGCACGCTACCGGCTGATGGTGCGCGCCGTCGTGACCGTCGAGAGCTTGTCCGGGTTGGCGATCGCGTAGAGGTGGGTGATCCTGCCGTCGACGATCTCGACGGCCAGCACGGCTTCGAGCCGGTCACCGCGGTAGACGGCGACGGCCGGTGCGCCGTTGGCCGTGACCACCGCGGTCCGCAGCGTCGCCAGCCCCCGGCGGAAGGGGCCGACGATCAGCGGGACCAACCGGTCGACGCCGGTGATCGGCCGTCGGGCCGCGCCGACCCTGCCGCCACCGTCGGCGGTCCAGGTGACGTCGGGCGCCAGCAGCCTCATCAGCTCGTCCACGTCGCCGGTGGTGGCCGCGGCGAGGAACTGCTCGGTGATCCGGGTGGTCTGCCCGGGGTCGACTGGATCGAATCGCTTGCGGCGCGCCCGCACGTGTTCGCGTGCCCGGTGGGCCATCTGGCGTACCGCGACCGCGGATTTGCCGACGGCCTCGGCGATTTCGCCGTACTCGAAGTCGAACACCTCGCGCAGCACGAACACCGCCCGCTCGTCTGGGCCGAGCGTCTCGAGCAGCACCAGCATGGCCATCGACACCGATTCGGCGAGCACCACGTCGGTCGACGCATCACGGTCGTCGAGCAGCAGCGGCTCGGGCAACCACGGGCCGACGTAGTCCTCGCGACGGCGGGCGCCGGACCGCAGCGCCTTGAGCGCCTGACGGGTGACCAGTTGCGCCAGATACGCTTTCGTGTCCCTGACCGTCGCGAGGTCGACGTCGGCCCAGCGCAGGCAACTGTCCTGCAGCACGTCGTCGGCCTCGGTCGCCGAGCCGAGCATCTGGTAGGCGATGGTGAACAGCAGCGGCCGCAGCAGGCTGAACCGCTCGGCGTGCTCGTTCACGACGGCGCCACCTCCACCGGCCGATCCGCCAGTTCGGGCCGCGTGCCGGCCTTCGGCCAGACCGTCGAGCCGGGCTTGCGTGCTTCGCGGCGCAGGCCCCACAGCGTGCCCTTGGTGACCGCCTCCTTGACCGCCCCCGCGACACGGCTGCCGATCCCGCCGCCGAGGTGGATGTTGCGCGGCGTGTCGTCGCGGCGGGTGGGCTGGAACACCGCGGCCCGCCGGCCCAGCCCGACGTTGGTCACCGTCCACATCAGGCTCAGCGTCGCCGGCCGGTCGCCGGCGACGCGGCTGAGCACGGTGTCGGCGGCGGTCGCCGCTGTCGGGCCCGCGGCGTAGCAACTCATCCGCAGCGGCCGTCCCGACGGTGCGGCCGCGTCCCCGGCCGCCAGCACCCGATCGTCGTCCACGCTGGTCAACGTCTCGTCGGTGAGTAGCCGGCCAAGGGTGTCGGTGCGCAATCCGCTGCGGGCGGCCAGGTCCGGCACTCCGAAGCCTGCCGTCCACACGGTGATCGCGCTCGGGTGCACGGTGCCGTCGGCGAAGACGACGGCGTCGGGCCGAACCTCGGTGACGACAGCCGCCTCCATCACGCGGACATTGTTGGCGGCGAACCACGCGGCCACCGACCGCCGGGCGGGTGCGGCGAACGACGGCGCCAGCCGCCCTCCGCCGACCAGTGTGACGGCGTGTCCGCTCTCGGCGAGCTCGGCGGCGGTCTCGATTCCGGTCAGTCCAGCGCCGACGACGGTGACCGGGGCGTTCGGCCCGACGGCGTCGAGGGCGGCCCGCAGTCGCGCGGCATGCTCGAATTCTGCGACGGCGTAGGCATGTTCGGCCGCGCCGGGCACGGCCGTCGGCAGCGCCGCTGTGCTGCCGACGGCGTAGATGACGTAGTCGTAGGGCAGCGCACCGCCCGATGCGAGTCGCACCACGCGGTCGGCGGTGTCGATGCGGATGGCGCCGTCGACGACCAGCCTCACCTTCTCGCCGAGCAGCGTGGCGTAGTCGGCGGTCGCCTCACCGGTGCGGGCCGCGAACTGGTGCAGCCGCAGCCGCTGGACGAACTCCGGGCGTGCATTGACGAGGGTGATGTCGAGGTTTGGGTTCTGCTGCAGACGGTTGGCGGCAAGGGTGCCTGCGTAGCCACCGCCGATGACGACGACGTGGATGCGGTTCTCGGTCATCTCGGTCTCCTGTTCCTCCGGGGGTATGTCCTCGAGATCCCGGCGGACGCCCGTTCGTGACAGGACAGAGTGAATTGTGACCTATGCCACAACACTATGTGGTGGCGGTCAGGTCCGGGATCGCTCGCGCGGCGGCCGCGGGACGAACCGGGAGACCCGCTCGACGACGCCGGCGTAATCGGGCCGGCGCGCCAGGCTGCGCTCGTCCATCATCGGGATGCTTGCGGCGAGGAACATCGCGAGAATCGCCGCGGCGCCGATGATCTGCCACCACCAGTCGCCGGGGGCGGCGGCGATGCCGAACAGCGCGAGCGACACCCAGAAGGCGAACTCGCCGAAGTAGTTCGGGTGCCGCGACCAGCTCCACAGCCCGCGGTCCATCACCTCGCCGGGCCGCCGGGCCGCGACGAACCGGTGCATCTGGGCATCGGCGGCGTACTCGAGCGCCACCGCCGCGAGGCCCACGACGAACGCCGCCCACGCCAGCCAGGTCAACCCCGGACCCGGCCGGGTCACCGCGACGTAGACGGGGACCATGCCGAGGAACACCTGGATCGTGGGGATCAGGTGGATGGCGAACAGGTCGGCGGCCCACTCCCACCGGCCTGCGCGCTCCTTGAACATCGGGTAGCGCCAATCCTCGTGGTGCAGACCGGGAAACGCGAAGACCCAGTTACCGGTCAGCCGTATCGCCCAGACCACCACCACGACCGCCACCAGGCAGCACCGCAGCGTGTCGGGCGCGGGCGCCTCGATCCACCAGTACGCGAGCAGCAGCGGCGGGATCACGCTCCAGAAGGCGTCGTAGAAGCTGGAGTTCCGGTACACCCGGCTGAATCCGAAGATCACCAGGGTGGCGAGCACGTCGGCGATGAGGGCGTCCAGCCAGAGCCGGCCGGTGCCGGGACCCCACAGCAGGTAGGCCGCTGCGACGGCGACGGCCACCACGTAGGCGACCGCGACGATCGCCAGCGACCGCCCTCTGGAGTACCGGGCTGACGTCACTGTCGACCTCCGTCGGCAAGAAAGTGTTCGCGGATCCCGCGCGCAGCCCTGACTATAGGTTCATGATCGCCACCGAGGCCGCGGACCGTCCCGGCGGCGAGGTCGACACGGCGCACGTCGCCGAACCCAGTGCGCCGAGGCCGCCGTGGAGCCTGCCGACCCTGCTCGCGTTCCGCTTCGGCAGCTGCTATTTCGGGGCGTTCGGCCTGGCGCTCGCCATCGGGCTGGTGCCGGTGGTGCTCGCGGGCATCGGCATCGACGGTCCCTGGTCGGCGATGCGCGCAGCGCTCACGGTGATGCGTCCGCCGATCGAGTGGACCGGCACCCACCTGCTCGGCCTGCACGTGCAGGGCACGCAGGTCGGCAGTGACAGCGCATTCCAGTGGTCGGCGATCGTCCTGATCGCCGCACTCGCGGCGCTGGCGACGGCGGTGTGGTCGGTGCTCGACCGGCACCGCGGACGCTACGACCGGCTGCAGGCGTGGGTGTGGACGGTGCTGCGGCTCATGCTCGCCGCGGCGATGTTCTATTTCGGGATGGCGAAGCTGATCCCGACGCAGATGCCGTTCGTGCTGAATCGCCTGGTCGAGCCGTACGGGAACTTCAGTCCGACGGGCGCACTGTGGGCACAGGTCGGCATCTCGCAGCCGTACCAGATGATGCTCGGCGCGGCCGAGGTGCTCGGTGGGCTGCTCCTGCTGCTGCCGCGGACGGCCGCTGCCGGCGCGCTGGTGTGCGCGTTCGACCTCACCCAGGTGTTCATCCTGAACATGACCTACGACATCCGGCTGAAGTCGGTGTCGTCGCAGTTGCTGCTGCTGAGCCTGTTCCTGCTCGCTCCCCATGCGCGCCGGTTGTTCGCCGCGCTGTTCACCGCCCGGGCGGTCGGGGCCGCCGAGAACACACCCCTGTTCGCCGGCCGGCGGGCGAACCGGACGGCGCTGGTGGCGCAGGTGCTGATCGGGATGATGCTGCTGGCCGCGTTCGGCGGACAGGGCTGGCGGCAGTTCACCCGGCCGACACCCAATCTCTACGGCATCTGGCAGGTCGACGGGTTCTCCGCCGAGGGCTACCGCCGCGACCCGCTGCTGACCGACGAACTGCGCTGGCGGCGGGTCATCTTCGACCGGCCGTTCCTGATGTCGGATCCGGTGATGGTGACCGTGCAGCACATGGACGACTCGTTCGAGGTGTTCGGCGGGACCATCGACGCGCGCACCCACTTCATCGATCTGACCAACCGGATCGAACTGGGGTCCTACGAGGAGACACCGGCGACGATCCGGCTCACCTACTGGTGGCCCGATGCGGGCAGCACCGACCGGATCGTGATCGACGGCGAGGACTTTGCCGGTCACCGCATCCAGGCGTGGTTCACCCGGATGGACCCGGCCACATTCCCACTCGTCGACCGGGGCTTCAACTGGGTCCAGGAGCAGCCCTACAACCGCTGAGAATTCGCGGCCGGAATCGGGAATAAATCGTCCGGCCGTAACGTGCTGTCGCGGTGGTCTTCCCACGTCATGACGGGGGGCGCGGACGGGGTTACGCTGGTCCGGTGAGCAGCCAGCGGGTGCCCGGCGGGGTGGTGCACAAGCTGCCCGCGGACCTGCGCGAGGCATTGGTCGACGACGCCACCGCGCTCGCCGCGTGGAAGGACATCACGCCGCTGGCGCGCAACGAGTTCATCTGCTGGGTGGAGGACGCCAAGCAGAAGGCGACCCGGGAACGCCGCATCCGGCGCACCCGTGAGGAACTGGAGGAGGGCCAGCGCCGGCCCTGCTGTTGGCCGGGGTGCAAACACCGTGAGCGCACCGGCAGTTAGTCAACTTCGAGATCAGGCGGTCGGGATGAGAAAAGTTGGTCGTTGGTTCGCTGCCCTGGTGCCCGCCGTGACGGCGGTCGCGGGTTCGGTCGTCGTCGCCGCCCCGGCGGCTGCGGCGCCGTGTCCGAACGTGGAGGTGGTCTTCGCGCGGGGCACCTTCGAGCCGGCGGGTGTGGGCGGCGTCGGGCAGGCGTTCGTCGACGCGCTGCGGGCGAAGACGCCCGGTAAGTCGGTCGAGGTCTACCCGGTGAACTACCCGGCCTCGCTGGACTTCGCCACGGCTGCGGACGGGGTGATCGACGCCAGCAACCGGGTCCGCGCCACGGCGGCGAACTGTCCGGACACCGAGATCGTCCTCGGCGGTTACTCCCAGGGCGCCGCGGTGGCCGCCTACATCACCGAGGACGCCGTCCCCGAGGGCTACACACCGCCGCCGGGGATGACCGGGCCGATGGGGCCGGAGGTGGCCGATCGCGTCGCCGCGGTGACGCTGTTCGGTAAACCCTCGAGCGGCTTCCTGCAGATGATCTACACCGGCGCCCCGCCGATCAATGTCGGCTCGGAGTACGTGTCGAAGACCCTCGACCTGTGCGTCGTCGACGATCCCGTCTGCTCGCCGGGCGGCGGGAACAACGGCGCACACGGCGCGTACGTGGTGAACGGCATGGTCAACGAGGCCGCCGACTTCGTGGTGGGCAAGCTGCCCGGCGGCGAGACCGAACCCGTCGAAGCGGTCGCGCAGGGCTGACCTCTTCCTGCTAGCCGGTACCCGTCACGGATGCCAGCGCCGATGTGCTGAAACTCCGCGCGGGGGACTCTTGTGCCGACCACGAGAGCCCCTGCCGGAAGGAACGGCCATGACCATCAGCGCCGCATCGAAAGCCACCGCCGTACCGCCGCTGTTCCGCAGACTCGCCGCCGGCGTCGCGGTGTTCGCCGCCGCGCTCGGACCGCAGGCGGCCGGGGTGGCGACCGCCGACCCGTCGTGCCCCGATGTCGAGGCGGTGTTCGCCCGCGGGACCTTCGAGGCGCCCGGTGTCGGGGCGACGGGCCAGGCGTTCGTCGATGCGCTCGACGCCCGCCTGCCCGGGCGCAGCGTCGAGGCCTACGGCGTCGACTACCCCGCGTCACTCGACTTCCAGGCGGCCGTCAACGGAGTCGCCGACACCGCAGCCAAGGTCGAGGCGATCGCGGCGTCCTGTCCGAACACCAGGATCGTGCTCGGCGGCTACTCCCAGGGCGCGGCGGTGGCCGCCTACACGACCTCCGACAGCGTGCCCGCGGGAGTCGTCCTGCCGTCCGGTCTCAGTGGACCGCTGCCGGCCTCGGTCGCTCCCCACGTCGCGGCGGTGGTGCTGTTCGGTCTGCCCGACAGCTGGTTCGTGGGCCTCGTCGACCACAGCGCACCGCCGATCGCGATCGGCCGGGCGTACCAGCCGAAGACGCTGCAGTTGTGCGCCGCCGGTGATCCGGTCTGCGCCCCGGGCGGATTGGACCGGGCCGCGCACAGCTCCTACAAGTCCAACGGGATGACCGAACAGGCCGCCGACTTCGCGGTGAACGCGCTGAACCTGCCCGCACCGCAGGGCGACCCCGCAACGGTGCAGTGACCTCAGGTGGGCCGCGGCCGGCCGGTCAGCGCTCGGATCGTGCGGATCTCGTCGTGCCGGTAGGGCCGGCCAGCGGGACGTAACAGGTCGTGGAACCACACCGGCGGGTCGGCCGGATACGGGCGCTCCCAGGAGTCCCAGGGAAAGATCGTCTGGCTCCGCCCGGCCACCAGACCCCAGTTGTACGCGCCGACGTTGTGCCGCTTGGCGATCGGCAGGATGCCTTCGACGGTGCTGCCCATCGAACGGGCCAGGTACTCGGTGCACAGCATCGGCCGCCCGAGCGGGGCCAGTTCGCCGATCCGGCCCTCGAATCCGGCCGGGTGGTCGTAGCTGTGGAAGCTGATCACGTCGGAGTTGTCGAGCTGGACGGCGGCGATCGGGCTGCGGCGCAGCGGGTCTCGCCACTCGCCCTGCCAGACACCACTCGTCAGCGGCTGGTCCGGGTCCACCGAACGCGCCCACTGGAACACCTGCGGGAGCAGCCCCGCGACGAGGTCGAGCTTGTCGCGGCGTTCCACCTGGTGGTACTGCGGGGCGAGGTTGTCCGGCTCGTTCCACAGATCCCAGCCGAGCACCCTGGCGTCGTTGCGGTAGCGGGTCAGCACCGCCACGACGTAGTCGCGCATCACCCGCCGATAGCCGGGGTCGCCGAGACGCTCGGCACCGGGGCTCTGCACCCAGCCGGAGTTGTGCACGCCCGGCCGTGGCCCGCGCTGGCGCCCGAACACAGGAAAGGGGTCCCAGCAGGAGTCGAAGAGGACGAACAGCGGCTTGATGCGGTGGCGCGCCGCGATCGTCACGAAGTGTGACAGCCGACGCTGGAATCCCGCCTTGTCCTGCGCCCACAACTGATCGTGCAGGAACACCCGCGCGGTGTTGAATCCGATCAGCCGGGCTGCGCGCAGTTCGGCGTCGATGCGCCGCGGGTCGAAGGTGCCCGCACCGAACATCTCCAGCTGGTTGATCGCGTTCGAGGTGACGTAGTTGGCGCCGACGAGCCAGCCCTGCGCGCGATACCAGCGGTGCGCTCGCTCGGCGGGCCACCGGCCGGCCTCGGCGCCCGCCCGCGGGGGCTGGGTGAGCATCGCGGCCGCTGCCAGCAGCGGAGGCAGCGCGAGCGCGGTCCGCCGGTGTATCCGGGGTGCGCGCAGGTCTGCGGTGAGGTGCTCTCGGGGGCCTGTCACTGGTCCTAAAGGGTCGGTGTGGCCGCCGTCACACGAGCTGGCCCCCGCACAGCTGGACGACGGATTACGTTGGTGCACTGCGTCTTTGCGCTACACCACTGATGCATCGTTGCACCGGAAGGCGCCGTTACACCCCGCGCCAGGCCAACACGCTACGGCAACGCCGCGGCGTCGGCATCAGCGCTGGACAGGCCGCCGGATCGGGCAAAGTTGGGATCGGTAGGCAGCCGATCGGCGTGTAATGGGGGCACTCGCCTGCCACCAGGTGGCACGCCGAAAGGACCTGTCATGAATCGCAACCTCGTCGCGGGATTCGCCGTCGCGGCAGCCGTCACCGGCGGTCTCACGTTCGCCATGGTGGGGCCGTCGGCGGGCACCGCTCTGGCCGCGCCCTTCTGCTCGCCGTCGAACGCCAACACCCCGCCCTGTGCGCCGCCCGAGGGCCCGCCGATGCAGTGCAACGCCCAGGGCACGTGCAGCCAGCTGTGGTGCCCCGGTTCGGGGATGGAGCCGATCCCGGACTGGGACATGAACGTGTGCCACAGCTTCTACTTCGACCCCAACGCCCCGCTGACGGAGCCGGTCATGATCGCCGGCCAGCCGCCCGGCCCGCCGGCACCGCCGCGGCCGCCGTGCATCCCGTTCATCAACTGCCTGCCCGGGTTGACACACCCGATCTAGGCACGTCCTGCCCAACCGGTCCCCGGCCCGGCCCCGCCCCGTTACGATACGGCGCGTAGCGTATTTATCGCCGATGCACCGGGAAGGAACCCATGCGGAGTCGGTATGCCGGCACCCCGTTCACGACCTCCACCGAGGACATCGCCGCGGCACTGGTCGACGTCAGTGTCCCCACGCTGCTGCTCAGCCTGGTGCACATCACCGGTGACACCCGCTACCTCGACGAGTTCGCCCAGGCCGGCCTGTTCCTCAACGAGATCCAGGGCTTCATGTCCGCCGAGGACAGGGCAAGGGCCCGGGCGGTGGCACTCGACGTGATCACCGATTACCGCGACCGCGGATGCCCGGAGCCCGCTCCGCTGGATCCGGGCGTGATCAGGCGGATGATGGACTGGGCCGCCTGCGAGCCGGTGGGCGAGGAGTACCTGCCGCTGATGTCCGAGGAACTCGACCTCGACGGCATCGATCCGCGCCGCCCGCAGCCGGTGGATCCCGTGGCCGCGTCGGACCTCCCGGTGCTGGTGATCGGGTGCGGCGAGTCGGGACTGCTGGCGGCGATCCGGCTCAAGCAGGCGGGCCTGCCGTTCACGGTGGTCGAGAAGAACGCCGGACCCGGCGGTACGTGGTGGGAGAACACCTACCCGGGCGCCCGGGTGGACGTGGCGAACCACTTCTACTGCTACAGCTTCGAACCGAGCAACGCGTGGAGCCACTACTTCGCCGAACAGCCCGAACTGCGGCGGTACTTCGCCGACGTGGCGGCCCGGCACGGCATCGCCGAGCAGGTGCGCTGGCGGACCGAGGTGGTCTCGGCGGCGTGGGACGACGACGGCGGCGTCTGGCAGGTGACGCTGCGCGACGCGGACGGCACCGCCTCGACGGTGGCGGCGCGCGCCGTCATCAGCGCGGTCGGCCAGCTCAACCGGCCGCACGTCCCCGACATCCCCGGCGCGGCGGATTTCACCGGCCCGGCCTTCCACTCCGCCTCCTGGGATCACGGCGTCGACGTGACCGGCCGCCGGGTGGCGCTGATCGGCGCGGGCGCCAGCGGTTTCCAGATCGCACCGGCGATCGCCGACGACGTCGCGCACCTGACGGTGTTCCAGCGCACCGCACAGTGGATGTTCCCCAACCCGATGTACCACGACCGCGTCGGCGACGGCACCCGGTGGGCCATGGAGCACCTGCCCTTCTACAGCCGCTGGTACCGCTTCCTGGTGCTGTGGCCCGGCGCCGACAAGGGCCTCGACGCGGCGCGGGTCGACCCCGGCTACACGCCGCAGGAACACGCGGTGAGCGAGATGAACGCCATGGCGCGGCTGATGTTCACCGACTGGATCACCACCCAGGTCGACGGCGACACCGCGCTGCTGGACAAGGTGCTGCCCGACTACCCGGCGACCGGGAAGCGCACCCTGCAGGACAACGGCAGTTGGATCCGGACGCTGCGCCGCGGCCACGTCGACCTGGTCCGCACACCCATCGAACGCATCACCGCCACCGGTGTCGTCACCGCGGACGGGCACGAGCACCCGGCCGACGTGATCGTGTACGCCACCGGCTTCCGCGCCACCGAGGTGCTGTGGCCGATCGCCGTCACCGGCCGCGACGGGGCGGACCTGCGCGAGGTGTGGGGTGAGCGGCCCTACGCGTACCGCGGGATCACCGTGCCCGGCTTCCCGAACTTCTTCCTCACCTACGGCCCGGGCACCCACCTGGCCCACGGCGGCAGCCTGATCCTCAACTCGGAACTGCAGATGCGCTACATCGGGCAGTGCCTGGCCAGGCTGGCCGACGGGCTGCACTCGATGGAGCCGACGCCGGAGGCCACCGAGGAATGGCGGAGCCGCTCGCAGGAGGCGATCCGGCAGACGGTGTGGGCGCATCCCTCGATCGCCCACTCGTACTTCAAGAACTCGTTCGGCGAGATCCACACGGTCAGCCCGTGGAAGCTCCACGAGTACCACGCCGCGGTCCGGGAGCCGATCTGGGACGACTTCGTGCTGCGGTCGGCCCCGGTGACGGCGGGTTCGGAGGTGGCGCGGCATGCGTAGCGTGCTGATCGACGGACCGGCGGCGATCCGGGTGGACCACCGGCCCGACCCGGTCCTGCCGGGCCCCGACGGCGCCGTCGTCGCGGTGAGCGCGTCCGGGATCTGCGGATCCGACCTGCACTTCTACGAGGGCGACTACCCGATGTTCGAGCCGGTGGCCCTCGGCCACGAGGCCGTCGGCACCGTCGTCGACATCGGACCCGACGTCCGGACCGTCCGGGTGGGCGACCGGGTGCTGGTCTCCTCGGTGGCCGGCTGCGGTCACTGCGGGGGCTGCGCGACACTCGACCCGATCCGCTGTCACTCCGGCCCGCAGATCTTCGGCGCCGGCGTGCTCGGCGGCGCGCAGTCCGAGCTGCTGGCCGTCCCGGCCGCCGACTTCCAGCTGCTCGCCGTCCCCGACGGCATCGACGACGAGCAGGCCCTGCTGCTCACCGACAACCTGGCAACCGGCTGGGCCGCGGCGCAGCGCGCCGACTTCCCGGCAGGCGGCAGCGTCGTCGTCATCGGCCTCGGCGCCGTCGGACTGTGTGCCGTGCGCAGCGCGCTCTTCCAGGGCGCCGCGACGGTCCTGGCGGTCGATCCGGTGCCGCAGCGCCGCGACCGCGCCGCGGCCATGGGGGCGACTCCGGTGGCGCCGTCGGCGACCGCCGCGGCGATGGAGCACTCCGGCGGCCGCGGCGTCGACGCCGTCATCGACGCGGTCGGCAACGACACCACGATCGCCGACGCGCTGACCGCGGTACGCGCGGGCGGCACCGTGTCGGTGGTCGGTGTGCACGACCTGCAGCCCTTCCCGTTCCCGGCGACGATGGCCCTGCTGCGCAGCGTCACGCTGCGGATGACCACCGCGCCGGTGCAGCAGACCTGGCCACAGCTGATCCCGCTGCTGCAGGCCGGCCGGCTGCGGGTGGACGGGATCTTCACCACCGAACTGCCGCTGGACGCCGCGCCGGAGGGTTACCGCGCCGTGGCCGCCCGGTCCGGTGACGTCGTCAAGGTGCTGCTGCGGACGTGAGCAGCGCGCCGACGTGGGTACCGTCGACGGGGTGACGGACACCCCGGCCGACGTGGTCGAGAACGACGTTCCACCGCGCAGGCCCCGGCGTCGATGGCGCCGCCACGCGGTCGTGCTGGCCGTTCTGCTGCTGCTGTTCGGCGTGCCCTGGTGGACACTGCTGGCGGCCGGAGCGGCGTGGCCGGCGCTCGTCGTGGTGGCAGGCACGCTGCTGTTCGTCGCGGCCTGCGCCGGTCTGCCGTTGCTGATGATGCTCGGGCACGGCCGCAGGCACCTCGACCGGGCGGCCGCCGCCGGAGACGCACTGCTCGGCGCCGCGTGGGTGCTGTTCGTCTGGTCGGTGCTCGGCCACCTGCTGGAGTTGGCGCTGGTGATCGCCGGTGTCGAGGATCCGGTGCGCTCGCGGGTGGTGGCCGCTGCGGTGGTGGCCGTGGTGGTGGCGCTGCTGGTGTGGGGTCACTTCGAGGCGATGCGGGTGCCGCGCGTGCGCACCGTCGACGTCGGGATCGCCGGCCTGGGCGCCGGACTGGACGGTCTGCGGGTCACGATGATCACCGACACCCACTACGGGCCGATCGACCGGGCGCGGTGGTCGGCGGAGGTGGTGAACCGGGTCAACGACCTGGACGCCGACGTCGTGTGTCACGTCGGAGACATCGCCGACGGAACCGTGGCGGTGCGCGAGGCGCAGGCGAGCCCGCTGGCATCGGTGCGGGCGGCGTCCGCGCGCGTCTACGTCACCGGCAATCACGAGTACTTCTCCGAGGCGCAGGGCTGGCTCGACTACATGGAGTCGATCGGCTGGGCGGCGCTGCACAACCGGCACATCGTGGTCGATCGCGGCGGTGACCGGCTCGTCGTCGCCGGGGTGGACGACGCCACCGCGGCGGGCTCCGGTGTGCACGGGCACGGCGCGAACCTGCAGGCCGCGCTAGAAGGCGCGGACCGCTCGCTGCCGGTCCTGCTGCTGGCGCACCAGCCGAAGCAGGTGCCACACGCGGTGCGCGCAGGCGTGGATCTGCAGATCTCGGGCCACACCCACGGCGGGCAGATCTGGCCGTTCAACTTCCTGGTCCGGCTGGACCAGCCGGTGGTGCAGGGGCTGAGCAGGCACGGCGAGCGCACGCAGCTCTACACCAGCCGTGGCACCGGCTTCTGGGGCCCGCCGTTCCGGGTGTTCGCACCGAGCGAGATCACCTTGTTGACGTTGCGCAGGGCGTGACGGGCTAAAAGGTTTTCTCGTCCACAGCACGGGTATCCCCGTGGCAACAGGCGTGTGCGCCGCGACGCTCACAAGTCAGTCGCGCCCACTGCCGCGGGTTCTCAGGCAGCGGGAACCGTTTGATCCGATTCTCTCGTGGTTGGCCGTGTCACGGTCCGCTGCCTCACACCAAGGACGCCTCATGGCCATCACCGACGTCGCGCAGTATGCGCACCTGACCGAATCCGACATGGCGGAACTCGGAGCCGAGCTCGACGCGATCCGCCTCGAGGTCGAAGAATCTCTCGGCGCCCGCGACGCCGCCTACATCCACCGCACCATCGCCTTCCAGCGCACCCTGGAGATCGGTGGACGCCTGCTCATCGCGGCGACCCGCTCCAAGAAGGGCTGGGCCGCCGGGGTCGCAGCGCTGGCTTTCGCGAAGAGCGTCGAGAACATGGAGATCAGCCACAACATCGGCCACGGCCAGTGGGACTGGATGAACGACCCCGAAATCCACTCCAACACGTGGGAATGGGACATGGCGGGCCCGTCGTCGCAATGGCGCTATTCCCACAACTACATCCACCACGTCTTCACCAACGTCCTCGACGTGGACGAGGACCTGGGCTACGGCGTGATCCGGATGACTCGCGACCAGCCGTGGGAACGCCGCCATCTGCTGCAGCCGCTGCGGAATCTCATTCTGGCCCTGGGGTTCGAGTGGGGTGTCGCCCAGCACGACCTGCACGCCGCGCAGGACCGCGCCACGACACAGTCCGAGAGGACCGCCCTCTCGCGCGCCGCGCGGCGGAAGGTCACCCGGCAGATGGTCAAGGACTACGTGGTGTTCCCGGCCTTGAGTTTGTCCCGGTGGCGCCGCACCCTCGGGGCGAACGTCGTCGCGAACATCGTCCGCAACCTGTGGGCCTACGTCGTGATCTTCTGCGGGCACTTTCCCGACGGCGCCGAGAAGTTCACCGCCGCGGTGCTGGACGACGAGACCAAACCGCAGTGGTACCTCCGCCAGATGCTCGGTTCGGCGAACTTCGATGCCGGTCCCCTGATGGCGTTCGCCAGCGGGAACCTCTGCTACCAGATCGAGCACCACCTCTTCCCGGATCTGCCCAGTAATCGCTACGCCGCGATCGCCCTGCGCGTGCGGGCACTCTGCGAGCGCTTCGGCCTGCCGTACACCACCGGGTCATTGCTGCACCAATACCTCCAGACGCTGCGCACCATTCACGTGCTCGCGCTCCCGGACAGGCCTGCACGGACCGACCACGACGAGGTGAAACCGCTTGCGCATCAGGAGGTTCCGTGCGCCGTGTCGCCGATCGACGCCTCGGCGGGTGCGGCCCGGCCTGCGGGGCGACGACAACGCCGCGGATTCCGTTCGCAGAGTCGGCTTTACGACTCCGGCGTGACCGTACCTGCGGCGTCGTGACACGATTCGCGGCACACGGGGCGAGCGGATAGCGCTACTTCGACGTGCTTGTCGTTCTTGACGCTCGATCCGTGATCCTTCGCCATGAGATTCCTCCTCGAGAACCGTGAGCAGTGAATACGCGATCCGGAGGGACGTACTCGCCACGGGCACGGACTCCGCGACATACGGTCTGTCGGTGGACTTCGACGAATACCGCTCCCATGACGCCACCTCGCTGGCGAAGCTCGTCGCCGACGGCGACGTGACCCCGGCGGAGCTGCTGGGCCTCGCGCGGGACCGGGCGGCCGCGGTGAATCCGCGGATCAACGCGATCGTTCGCGACGTCCCCGCCGACGCCCGGGCGGGGGACGAGCTGAGCGGACCGTTCGCCGGCGTGCCGTTTCTCATCAAGGACCTGGCGCAGGACTTTGCGGGCCTGCCCACCTCGGCGGGTTCACGGGCGTGGATGTCGACCAACGCCACCGAGCACGCGACGGTGGTGCAGCGCTGGATCGATGCCGGCGTGGTGATCTTCGGCAAGACCAACACCCCGGAGTTCGGCGCGAAGGGGATCACCGAACCGGTCGCCTGGGGTCCTGCGCGCAATCCGTGGGATCTGCAGCGCACGCCCGGCGGGTCGTCGGGCGGGTCGGCCGCCGCGGTCGCCGCCGGCATCGTGCCGTGCGCGGGCGCGAACGACGGCGGTGGCTCCATCCGCATCCCGGCGGCGTGCTGCGGCCTGGTCGGACTCAAACCGGGCCGCGGGCTGACGCCGTCGGGGCCGGCGACGGGTGAGTCCATGCACGGCGCCGCCGTGCAGGGCGTCGTGTCCCGCACCGTGCGCGACACGGCGGCGATGCTCGACGTGCTCGCCGGCGGTGAACCGGGCGGGCCCTTCGTTCCCGGCGTGCCCGCCTCGTCATTCGCGTCGTGTGTGGACGCCGAGCCCGGCGCCCTGCGCATCGGGGTGCGGGTGCCGTCGGCGATCAACCCGGCACCGCACCGGGAGGCCTTCGCCGCCGTCGAGGCGGCGGTCAAGAGCCTGACCGACCTCGGCCACCACGTCGAGGAGTTGCCGCGGGCGCCGTTCGACGACGCCGCACTCGCCCGTGACTTCCTGCTCACGTGGTTCGTCTACACCGCGTGGGAACTCGACGACGCCAAGCGGCGGACGGGCGCCGGTGACGACAAGTTCGAGCGGGACACGCTGATCCTTGCCGCCCTCGGCCGGGCGACCAGCAGTGTGGACTACGTCGACGCCGTGCAGCGGCGCCACGACCACACCCGCAAGCTGACGACGTACTTCGAGTCCTACGACCTGCTGCTGACACCGTCCCTGGCGACCCCGCCCCCGAAGATCGGCGAGTTCGATCTCCCGGTGGCGGTGCAGAAGGGGGCCGACGTGCTGATCAAGACGCGCACCGCGCGACTGCTGGGTCTCACCGGAATCGTCGACGACATGGTGGACAAGAACCTCGGCTGGGTGCCGTACACGCAGCTGGCGAATCTCACCGGCCGGCCCGCGATCACGCTGCCGCTGCACTGGACCGCCGACGGCCTGCCGCTCGGCGTGCAGTTCGTCGCGCCGCTCGCCGGCGAGTCGACGCTCATCCAGTTGGCCGCCCAGCTCGAGCGGGCGATGCCGTGGGCCGACCGGCTCGCGCCGGTCTGACCGCCCGGTCACGCGTGACGCAGCACCAACAGCTCGCCGGTCAGCGTCCCGTCCCCGAGTAGCCGCCCGATCGTCGCGCTCTGCCGCTCGGCGAGCTGCCAGGCCCGCTCGTGCCCGTGCCGCTCGGTGAGCGCATCGGTCACCGCGTCGACGCGCTCGTCCCAGTCGGTCGGGATGGCGGGCAGGTCGGCGGTGCTGAGCCGGTGCTCGACCTCGAGGGCGGCTCCGGCCACCAGGTCACTGAGGCCGTCGGGGGTGGGGAAGTGATTGTCGGGGAGCTGATCGCCCTCGATGGCGCCGTGGGCGACGAAGACGAGCAGCCCGATTCGTCCGCCCGGCCGTACCACCCGCCCCAGGTCCTCGAGCAGCGCGCGCTGATCCGGAGTCGTGCACAGCACCCCGAGGGACCAGGCCGCGTCGGCGCTCGCGTCGGCGACGGGCATCGCCGACCCGAGCGCACGCAGCACCGGATGGTCGAAGAGCGTGTGCGCCGCGCGGCACGCCCCCGCTTCGGGTTCGACCAGTACGGGGTTCACCGAGTGTGTCTGCGCCGCATAGGCCGCGGGGCCACCGACTCCCGCTCCGCAGTCCACCAGCAGGTGCCCCGGCGCCAGGCGCATGTGTTCGCCGAGCCAGTCCAGCGCCGCGGGACTCCCGCTGCCCCGGCAGCCCGCCGGAACGTGGTATTCCGCTCCCAGCTTCACCGCCACCTGGGCCGTCCACTCGGCGACCGTGTCGAATTCGGCCTCCATCGCCTCGCTCACGACAACTCCTCCCGGATTCGGCGGCCCACCTCGGCCTTGATCTCGGCGCCGATGTGGCCACCTGCGGCCGACGCCAGCCCCGAGACGTTGACGCCCTCGACGCCGTCGACGGCCAGCAGCGCCCTGGCCTCCGCGACGGCCGCGTCGATCCCGGCCGCCACCGGATCGGCCGCACCGAGCACCTCTGCGACGACGTCCTGATCCAGGTCGAGGCCTGGCAGGCTCTGCAGCACGGACGCGGACATGCTGTCGGTGAACACCGCGACCGCGGCGACCACGGGGATGTGCAGGCCCGCCGACCGGGCCGACGCCATGAAGGCGGAGACATCGGCGGGGAACGGCACGTGGTTGAGCACCGCGATGCTGGCGCCGGCCCGCTGCTTCTGCACCAGCCGCAGCGGCCGCGCCGAGACGGGCGGCGCGGTCGGTGTCTCGGGTACCGCCGCGACCGCGCCCGCCGACGCGGCCAGCGCGACCAACCGCGGGCCGTCGAGATCGAAGGTCTGCGTGACCTCGGGCCGCACGTCGTAACCGCGGCCGTCACCGGTCACACACATCACGGTGGGCACGCCGATGGCGCACAGTCCACGCAGCTCCTGTTCGAGCACGACGCGGTTGCGGTCCCGGCACGACAGGGTGATCCACGGCGTCACCCCCGCGTCGAGCAGCAGTCGGCCCATGAGTGTCGGCGGGAAATCGGGCTTGTTCTGGTGCTCGCCGACCAGCACGGCGTCACACGACGGCGCGAGGATCGCCGCCGTCGCGGCGATGTCGGCCTGGTCGAACGGGACTGCGCTGAAATCGGTGAGCACCCGCGGGGCCCGGGCCGGCCGGGCAACGGGCGGCACTCCGGACCACGGCACCACATCGTGGAACGCGCACGGTCCCGGCCGCATCTCGCACTGACCGTCGGGACGCACACCGCCGCATGGCCCGAACTCCATGCGCTTCGGACAGTCCGGTTCCATCGACGACCTCACCCCCCAACCACTTCCGTCGTTCGCAGCCATGTACCCGGCCTGCCGCGCGGGCAAGCCTCGGACTCGGCGGGGAGGCGCGCGGCCGCAGGATTACCGGCCGCGCCGAAGGGTAAATACCGGCCATGGCTGCTGACGGCGCGCGAGGTCGCGATGGCTGAGCCGTGGGCCGGTGACGACGACGCGGACGGCGCCTGGCGCGACGAACCTGCGTCGTTGTTCGCCTCCACGGCGCCGTTCTGCGACAGCGCGGTGGGGTGGTCGAGGGTCGACGGTGCCAGCCTTGCGCTGCTCTCCCAGGCGCCGAACAGCCGGGAGCTGGTGTTCGCGACCGACGCACTCGCCCAGCGCATCGACGAACTGCAGTTCGCGCTCGGTGAGGGGCCGTGCCTGGAGTGCTCTGGGACCGGCCTGCCGAAGTGCGTCACCGACCTGGCACACGAGGAGCGCTGGACGGTGTTCTGCCGCGAGGCGGTGGCGCTCGGTGTCGGCGCCGCCTTCAACTTCCCGGTGCGGCTCGGCGATCAGCCGGTGGGTGTGCTTGAGCTCTACCGGCGCGATGCCGGCCCGATGACCGTCGACGAGTACGACGCGGCGCTCGGATGCGCGGCGGCCATCGGTGCGGTGATCGGCTCGACGTACACCCGGTGGGCGCATCGGGTGGCCGACGACGAGGATCTCAGCGGCGCGACGTTGACCGCCCTGACGCAGTCCGACCCGTTCACCAGGTCGCAGGTGCACATTGCGGCGGGTGTTGTCGCCGAACGCCTGAGGGTGTCGGTGGGCGAGGCGCTGGTCCGGATGCGGGCGTACGCGTTCGCCCGCGATCGGCGCATCACCGAGGTGGCCGACGACGTTGTGGGACATCGCGTGTCATGGCGAGAGTGGCAGGACGAGCCGTCGGGGTGAGGCCTGAGCCGGTGCGACGGCCGTGGTTCACCGACACCCATCGGTTAACGCTTCGCGGTCGGTTGGGTCACGAAGCGGCGCCGGGTCTTCCGCCGCCGGCCGAACCGATGTTTGATCGGCCGGGCGGCCCGCGCAGGGGCGGCGGGAGGTGGCGCCATGCAGGCGGTGGGACCGGCACTGGGGTGGCTGCTGGTGGCGCTCGCCGTGCTCGCCACCGCGCGCACGCTGGTCGCGGCGGTGGCCGCCAGACGGAACAGGCGCCGCACCCGCGGTGTCTTCGTGGTCGGATTCCTGTGCGGAGCGGCGACCACTGCGCTGCTCGCACGGAGTGGCTTGAGTCGGCAGGTGCTCGGCGCCGTCACCCGGCACGTCGTCACGGCGCGGCGCGCCGGTGTCCTCCGGAGCGCCGACCGTGTCGCGGGCCGGGTGCTCACCGCGCTGGGTGATCCCCGGCAGCGATGCGCTGGCGCAGTGCGGCGGCGCAGAGCGTGAGGTGGTTCCGCTCGGCGACGTTCTGGGCGCGGTCGGCAGCCATCACGTAGAGCTCGGCCGCGGTGGCCAGGTTGCCCGCCTTCTCGTTCAGGTAGGCGGTCGCCGCGGTGTGCCGCGGTAGGCCGGGGTCCAGATCGGCGAGCGCGGCGAGACCCGCCTGCGGTCCGTCCGCCTCGCCCACGGCGACCGCGCGATTGAGCCGTACCACCGGGCTGACGGTGAGCGCGACGAGCTCGTCGTACCACTCGACGATCTGCGGCCAGTCGGTTTCACCGGCGGTGGGTGCGTCGGCGTGCAGCGCCGCGATCGCGGCCTGGGCCTGGTACTCCCCCAGCCGGTCACGGGCCAGCGCCGCCTGCAGCACGGCCACGCCCTCGGCGATGAGGTCGCGCCGCCACAGGCCGCGGTCCTGGTCGGCGAGCGGCACCAGGCTGCCGTCGGCCCGGGTCCGGGCCGACCGTCGCGCATGGTGGAGCAGGAAGAGCGCGAGCAGCCCGGCGACCTCGGGGTCGTCGGTGGAACCGGCCAACTGCCGGGCCAGCCGGATCGCCTCCGCCGCGAGGTCCACGTCGCCGCTGTAGCCCTCGTTGAACACCAGATAGAGCACCCGGAGCACGGTGCGCAGGTCGCCGGGCCGGTCGAGCCGGACGTCGGCGACGGTGCGCTTGGCGCGGCTGATGCGCTGACCCATCGTCGCTTCCGGAACGAGGTAGGCCTCGGCGATCTGGCGGGTGGTCAGCCCGCCGACGGCGCGCAGTGTGAGTGCGACGGCTGATGCGGCGCTCAGGCTGGGATGCGCGCACAAGAAGTAGAGCGCCAGCGTGTCGTCGGCGGCTTCGGCCGGTCCGGGTGGCGGCTCCTCGGACACCCGGGTCTCCCGGTCGCGCCGGGCGACGTCGGACCGGGCCAGGTCGAGGAAGCGGCGCCACGCGGTGGTGATCAACCAGCCCTTGGGGTCGTCGGGCGGCCGGTCCGCCCACGTCTCGATGCCCTTGATCAGGGCTTCCTGCACGGCATCCTCGGCGGTCGCGAAGTCCGCGCCGCGGTGCACGAGGACGGCCAGGACCTGGGGGATCAGGTCCCGCAGCCGCGCCTCGTCCACCGTGCGCACGACTAGTCGGCGGAGCCCGGGGCGGCGGACATGAACGGCCGCACCTCGAGCCACTCGTGGATCGGTCGGCCTCCCGCACCGGGCGCCGCGGACAGCTCGCCGGCCAGCTCGACGGCACGCTCGTAGGAGTCGACGTCGATGATCATGAAGCCCGCGATCAGGTCCTTCGTCTCGGCGAACGGCCCGTCGGTCACGGGCGGCTTGCCGTCGCCGTCGGAGCGGACCCAGGCGCCGTCGGCTGCCAGGGCCTGGCTGTCGACGAATTCGCCACTGTCCTTGAGCCGGTCGGCGAAGTCCTGCATGTACTGCATGTGTGCGTCGATCTCGGCGGGCGTCCACCGGTCCATCGGCACGTCGTTCACCGACGCGGGTGCACCCCGGTAATGCTTCAGGAACAGGTACTTGGCCATGTGTTTCTCCCTTCGACGTGGCGACCCTAGTCGGTCGCTCACATCTGGGACGGAGCCGTCGGACCGTTCTCGACATCGCGGCCGGGGAATTCGGCGATCACCCGCGGGCTACGTCGCGAGCAGGGCCGTCACGGCCGACGGGTCCTTGTAGTAGACGTCCAGCGCGATGATCAGTCCGTCGGAGACCGTGTAGAGCTCCACCAGGTTCATCTCGGTGGATCGCCCGGTCAGGCGCGCCGTGAAGCGCAGCCGGAACCGGGACACGACGGTGGCGTCGTCCAGCGGCGCACGGTCGATCGGTCCCGGGGTCAGTTCCAGGTTCTCGGTCATCGCCGTCAGCAGGTCCACGAAACCCTGCGGGCCGTGATAGTCCCCGCTGTAGGGCAGGCCGCCTGCCTCGTGCACCACGAGATCCTCGTGCAACAGTGCGCAGGCCTCGTCGAGCTTGTTCTGGTTCAGTGCGGTGCCGAACCGGCTGACGACAGCCAGGCTGGTTCCGGTCACGTCAGTTCCTCGAACTGCGTGACGACGGGTTCGGTACCGGGACTGACGTACTGCTCGATCCGCGGCATGCCCTCGACGAGGCGCAACATCTCCGGTATCGAGTTCGTCACCCACTCGGCCGCACCGTGCGCGGCGACGGCCGCCTGATCCCGGTACACCTCGACGGCCACATAGGTGTCGGGCTCGTCGACGCTCTTGGCGAAGCCGTAATACGCGACTCCCGGCTCGCGGTCGTTGGAGTCGGCGGCGACGCCGGTCATCAGGCTCTCGAACGCGGCGGCGTTCTCGGGCGGCACCCGCAGGTGCACGATGAATGTGATCACCGGGTGGGCGCCGGTTCGCCGATGACGTGATGGGAGGTGTTCAGCCGGTTCTGCGCCGCGTCGATCGTGCGTCGGACACCGTCGCGCACCGAGACCTTGTTGGGCCCGAGTAGTTCGACCATCTTCGTGGTGTCGGCCCAGATCGGCCACGCCTTGCTGTTCTCCGTGAAGATCGGCTCCCTGCCGAGGATTTCGCCGGCCATCCGGCAGTACTCCTGCGTCGTCACCGGTTCGGTGCCGCCGATGTTGACGACGTTCGCCCCGATCTCGGCGATCCCCGCCGCGGCGATGGTCTTCTCGACGTAGTCGTCCTCGTACAGCGGGGTGTGCACGTTACGGACGCCGGGATAGACGCTCACCGGCTGTCCGCGCATGATCTGGTCGATCCGCTGGGTGACGCCGCCACCACGCGGACCGTAGAACGAGAAGATACGCACGATGGTCACGGGCAGTCGGTAATCCGTGCTCAGATGCCTCACCAGGAATTCGGCCGCGATCTTGCTCGCGGCGTAGTTCTCCGCCGACGCGTGCAGGCCGTAGGCGTCGTCCTCCCGCAGCGGACGCTCGCCCTGATAGGCGTACAGCGATCCGGTGCTGCCGTGGACGAAGGCCTCACAGTCGCGGTAGCGCCGGGCCAGGCGTCCGGTGGCGCCCGCGTTGACCTCGTAGGCGTCCGGGTGGGTCGGCGGCAGCACCGCGTAGTTGATCACGACGTCGACCGCTTCGGGCAGCGCCGACAGATCGGGGTTCGCGAGGTCGAACGGGACCGGGCGGGCGCCCGCCTGCTCGAGGCGCCGGCTCTGCTCCGGATCGGAGAACCGGGACACCGCATACACCTCGTTGTGCTTCGCGAGCTCGACGGCGACCGGGAAGGCCACCACCCCGCTGGCTCCGGTGACGAGGACCCTGCGTCCCGAAATCTGTGTCATGTCAGCCTTCTTCGTTCGTCGGAGAACTCCGTGCGATGCGCGAGGTGCGGCGCGCGAGCCTCGCTGCGGCGACGCGTAGCCGGGTGGCGAGTGCGGCGGGCAGTGGTGAGATCGCGACGTCCTCCCGCAGCCGGGTGAGGCGCAAAGACGTTATGCGCCAGCGGTTGTCGTACTTCTCGTAGGTCTCGTGGTAGTGGCCGTAGCCGTGCAGGGTCATCATCGGGATGAGGCGCACGACGTCGTTGAGCGCCCACACACCGTGTGCGGTCGTCGCCGATGTCAGGGTGATCTCCGGGGCGTGGACATGGTGCACGGTCGGCTGTGATGGCTTCCCGATGGTTCTGCGCGTGTAGGCGACGAAGTCGTCGGCGCCAACGGTCTGCCTGCCGCCCGCTCCCGCGATCTCGCTGGTGAAGTCGTCACCCAGCAGGTCTCGCCACGCGACCCAGTCCTTGGCGTCGAGGTATCGGCAGTACCGGGCCTTCAGCAGCTTGATCGCCTCGATGTCCGTCAGTGCCGCGGCATCGTCCACCGTGACCACCGATCCGGGCGTCGGCTCACTGCGCTCCGCCGCTCGCCGCCACCGTCGCGGCGCTGTCGGCGTCGTAGCCGCCCATGAACTCCATCGGCACGCCGCCCATGGTGCAGAAGAACAGGTCGACGCCGGGCACGTCGCCGAAGAGGACGGTGACGTCGTCGGTCATCGTGCGGGCCCGGTCCTGCACGTTGTGGTAGTCGTCGGTCAGGAAGGACAGTGCGGCGAGCCCCTCCGGAGCCACCTCGCGGAGGTGCTCAGGGACGTCGAGCACCTCTATCAGCCCGGCGTCACCGCCGCCGAGCATCGTCACCTCGGCGCCGTCGGAGGGCGGCCAGCCCAACGTCGCCTGCAGCACCTCGCCTGGAACGTGGAACGCGCCCTGAACCTCCATCCCGACGACGTCGGTCAGGAAGCGGATGAAGGTGTCTGCGGCATGGCTGCGCATGACGACGTGGTGGAGCTGATTCGGCAAGGCGAACCTCCCGTGCGAGGAGAGCCGGTCAGAGCGACGAGGCCTCCGCCATGCTAAGCGCCCGCTTAGCGCCGTGGTGGGCGTTTCGTTGCATCGACGCGGTGTGCCCCGGTGACAGGTCAGCGGCCGAGCATCGCGCCGACGCTGCCCGCGAATGCCGCGGTGGAGAAGCAGTTCGGCTCGGCGAACTCCTCGAACGTCACGGACTGGTGCCAGCTCGCGTCGGCGGCTCCGCGCAGCAGTGACTTGCTCATCGCCACCGTGTGGGCAGGCAGGTCGGCGACGCGCGTGCACCAGTCGTCGGCCGTATGCAGCAGCCGGTCGTGCTCGACCACCTCCTGCACCAGCCCGAGTTCGAGGGCGGTTCGCGCGTCGAGGTGTTCGCCGCGCAGGAAGAAGGCCAGCGCGCCCTGGTAACCGAGCCGGCGGGTGAGCGCCCAGCTGGTGCCCACCTCCGGGATCAGTCCCAGCCGCCCGAAGGCCGGCACCAGCACCGCCCGCTCGCTGGCGATGACGACGTCGCACGTCAGGGCCCAGGCCAGTCCGACGCCCGCGGCCGGCCCGTTGAGCGCCGCGACGAAGATGGTGTCCGACCCGGCGATGGTCCTTGCGATACCGCCGAATTCGCGCCGGATCCACCGCCAGATGTCGGTGACGCCCTCGTCGGCGTCGAGATGGTCGATCGCGGTGCGCATCATCTCCAGATCGCCACCGGCACTGAAGCCGGGGTCGGCGCCGGTCAGCACGACAGTGCGGACGTCGACGTCGTCGGCCAGCTGCACCAGTGCGCGCCGCAGCTGGCGGACCAGCGGCGCCGACAGCACATTGAGGCGGTCCGGTTCGTCGAGGGTGATCACCGCGCGATCGCCGCGCCTCTCGACGTGCACCCGCTCCGGGGCCGACGGGTGGTCGCCCTCGGCGAGGATCTTGCGGTACAGCGAAACACGGTCATCGGCCACGGGTCTCACTCCTCGGGGTTTGTCTCAGGGCCGCCCACGCGGCGGCGGCGAACGTGTCGACGGTGCGACCGGGGATCTTCGCGGCGGTGCCTGCCAGCCAGTACCTGCTGTACTCCTGTGCGGGGCCGAGCCACAGGGCCGACGTGATACCGGGTTGCATCGGGCCCAGCACTCCGTAGGCGTGGTGGGGCCGCCACCAGTCACCGACGGCGGCGAAGAAGCTGCGGTTGGCATCCTGTAACTCGGCGCTGTCGAGCCGATCCCCCAGCAGCAGTGCGGCTTCCGAGCGGTGCGCGACGACCCAGCGCAGGTGGTGGGCCACTCCCGCCCGGATGCCGCCCTCCGCGGTGGGCTGCTTGACGAGCGCCTCGAGGAATCCCTCCTGGTACTCGCCGATCAGCTGGGCGAACACCGCCGCCGCCAGGGCCTGCTTGTCCGGGAAGTGGTGGTACAGAGCGCCGACACTGACCGCGGCCTCGCGCCGCACCTCGTCGAGGGTCGGCGGCAACGGTCCGTCGGCGGCGAAGCGGCGACGGGCGGTGGTCAGCAGCCGGTTCCGGGCGTCACCACTCGGCCTCGGCACGAGGATCACTCTACTGTTACCGAGTAATCCTCTGTCAAGGGTGCCGCGATCAGCGGTCGGTCTCGGAGATGGAGCGACGCTCGACGCCACGCCCGGTGATCACCTTGGCGCTCACCACGGCGAGTCTGCCCAGTCCGCGGTAGGTCGACGGATTGAACACCGTGGGCCACGTCGTGCGCAGGCGGTGCTCGTCGACCGACCTGCCCTCGAAGCGGTCACGCAGCCACCGCAGCGCCATCGGCGCAGACAACGGGTGCAGCAGGATGTGCTCGCAGAACTTGTCCCGGTGATAGGTGACGTTCGTGCCCCCGGCGGCGTACGTGGCTGCCAGCCGGTCGATGTCGTCGACCGAGATGATGCGGTCGTGCACCGCCTGCACGATCAGCACCGGCATGGTCGGGGCGGCGATGCCGAGTCTGATGTTGCCGAAGACGTGCTGGACCTCGGGCAACTGCAGGATCTCCTCGAGCGGGTGATCCAGCATGCCGGCCATGTCCTGCTTCCTCAGCCGCATCACCGCCTGCGCGGTCGTCATCTTCGTGAGTTTCTCGAACAGCGCCTTGCCTTCGACGCTGGCGTGTTCGTCCATGACCCGCTTGAGGTCGGGATAGCTGTGCATCAGGGCGGCCACCACCATGGTCGGCAGGCCGGAGAAGAACTTGCCGTTGAGGCGGTGATACGTGCTGCCCAGATCACCGACGGGCGAACCGAGTACGGCGCCGGCGATGTTGAGTTCCGGTGCGTAGCCGTCGTACATCTCGGCGGCCCAGGCAGCGGCCAGCCCGCCGCCGGAGTATCCCCACAGGCCGATCGGCGCGGACGCGGAGAGCTCGAGGGGTGCGTAGTTCAGTGCCGCACGAAGACCGTCCAGCACGCAGTACCCCGGTTCGAAGGGAGCGCCGAACACGCCGTGCGGTCCGCCGTGGTCGGGTACCGAGACCGCCCAGCCCTCGGCGAGTGCGGCGACGATCAGCAACAGCTCGAACTGCGCAAGCGCGCCGGCTGCCTTTGCGCGCCGCCGCAGTGCGTAGGACGGAAAGCAGCGGCCCGTCACGGCGTCGATGGCGCACTGGTAGGACAGGATCGGGCAGGCCGTGCCGGGTGTCCGCTCCGACGGTGTCAGCACGGTGGTGACGGTGGTGGACGCGCCGTCGTTCAGGTCGGTGGTCCGGTACAGCAGCTGGGTGGCGGTGAAGCGCTGCGGGATCACGCCGAGAAACGCAAGTTGCACGTCGCGGGACCGCAGCACGGTGCCCGGTGCGGTCCGCTCGAAGCCCGGCGGCGGTTGGTAGAACGGGTCGTCACCGGGCAGCACCGGGCGGGTGCCTGCACGCAGCTCTTCGTGCGGCGCCGACCACCCGGCCCCTTCGCCGGAGACCTCGCCCAGCGGGTCCATCGTCATAGGATATCCGTCCTGTGAAGTCCCTCGTTTGCCAACACGATCACGCCGCCGTGCTGGCGGTCCGGGTCGGAGTCACCCGGCCGAACACCGCACGCGTCACGTTCGCCGGGCTGACGGCCGTCGTCGCCTTGCGCGCGAAGTCGTTCGGCAGCGATAGCCGGAACACCTTCTTCCACGCCGAGGCGACCTGCTTGGGCAGCGGACCGCTGACGTAGTCGAGTCCGTAGCGCTCGAACAATTCGGTGACCTTCGGAGCGATCTCCTGGTACCGGTTGCTCGGGAGATCGGGGAACAGGTGGTGCTCGATCTGGAACGACAGGTTCCCGGTCATGAAATGCATGGCCGGGCTTCCGGATATGTTGGCCGAGCCCAGCATCTGGCGCAGGTACCACTCACCGCGGGTCTCACCCTCGATGGACGTCTTCTCGTAGGTCTGCACGCCCTCGGGGAAGTGGCCGCACATGATCACCGAGTGCGTCCACAGATTGCGGACGAGGTTGGCGGTCAGGTTGGCCGTCAGCGTGGTGACCGCCGAGGGACCGGACAGCAGCGGGTGCAGCACATAATCCTTGCGCATCTGCTTGCCGATCTTGACCAGGACGTCCCTGGCCTGGCGGCGGAACACGTCCTTGTCGGTCTTGCCCTTCAGGTATCTGCCGATCTGCAGGTCGTAACCGGCGATGCCGTACTGGAAGATGCAGGCGTTGACGAAGTTCGTCAGGGGCTGGGCGAGGTAGAAGGGCTTCCAGCGCTGGTCTTCGTCGACCCGCATGATGCCGTAGCCCAGGTCCTGATCCTTGCCGAGGACGTTGGTGTAGGTGTGGTGCAGCTCGTTGTGTGAGTGCTTCCACATCTCCGAAGGAGACGCGCTGTCCCATTCCCACGTCGTCGAGTGAATCTTGCTGTCGCGCATCCAGTCCCACTGGCCGTGCATCACGTTGTGACCGATCTCCATGTTCTCGACGATCTTGGAGACCGCCAGGCCCGCGGTTCCCGCTACCCAGAACGGGGGGAACAGCGAGAACAGAAGCAGTGCGCGGCTGGTCAATTCGAGCTTGCGCTGCGCGTCGATGACCTTGCGGATGTAGGCGGCGTCGCGCTCCCCGCGGCCGGCGATCACCTGGGCGCGGATGGCATCCAGTTCGGCGCCGAGAGTCTCGATGTCCTCCGCGCTCAGGTGCGCGATCGGATTGTCGTGCTTGCGTTGCAGGGCGGTCATGTCGGTACTCCCTCAGAGGTCGATGTCGCAGGCGCCCGCGGCGGCGGACACACATGTCTGGATGGCCACGCCGTCGCCGGGCGCGGCCGTTGTCACGTCGCCGCTGCGCAGGTCGCGCACGGCACCGCGGCGCAGCGGGACGACGCAGCCGAAGCACACGCCCATCCGGCAGCCGGAGGGCATCAGCACACCGGCGGCTTCACCGGCGTCGAGCAGGCTCTGTGCGCCGTCCGCCTCAACGGTGGTGTCGGACTTCGCGAACGTCACGGTGCCGCCGTCGCCTGCGGCGATCACTGCGGTCTGGAACCGCTCGATGTGCAGGCGCTCTGCGATCCCGTCGGCGTCCCAGCGTGCCTGCAGCGCGTCGAGCATCCCGGCGGGGCCGCACGCCCAGGTCTGCCGGTCGGCGAAGTCGCCGACCAGGCGGGCGATGTCGGCGACGTCGAGCCTGCCGTCGAGATCGGTGTGCCGCTCGAGGAGCGAGATCCGGCCCCGGCTCGCCATCATCCGGAGCTCACCTCCGAAGACGGCATCCTCGGCGGTCCGCGCGGAATGCAGCACCACCACGTCGGACCCGTCGGGAAGGTTGCGCAGCATGCCCATCACCGGGGTGATGCCGCTGCCCGCGGTGACGAACAGGATTCGCGCAGGCGGTTGTGCGCCCAGGGTGAAGTCGCCGGCCGCCTGCTCGAGCTGCACGACGGTGCCCACGGTGGCGCGCCGGACTAGGTGGTTGCTGACGACGCCACCGGGCGTCGCCTTGACGGTGATGGCGATGTGCCCGTCCGGACGGCCGGCGACCGACGTCAGTGAGTAGGCCCGCCACTGCCGGACGCCGTCGACATCGACACCGATCCGGACGTACTGGCCCGGTACATGACCGCGCCACCCGTGGCCCGGCTCGATGATCAGGCTGACCGCGTCCCGAGTCTCGGGGTGCACCGCGACGATGCGCCCGCGCAGGTCGGTCGGGGATCGAAGCGGGTCGATGACGTCGAGGTAGTCGGTGGGGACGAGCGGCGTGGTCACCCGCTCGGCGAGCCGCAGGATCCGGTCACGCAACGCGCCGACTGCGGTGGGTCGGGGTGCCGTGGTTGTCATGTCACCACTCTCGCTGAGTCAGCGGTATAAACTCTTGGTCATCAAGGGTGAATACCAACTACGAATTTGTTCGTGAGGAATAGTTTTGGACGAAGGCGCTCGGTTCGCGGGCCTGGAGCTGGGCCAGGACGTCGGTTCGGCGCTGCTGGCAGTGCTCCCGCAGATGGCGGAGCGCACCGTCAGTGCGGTGACCGTCGAGGTCCCCAGCTATGCCGACGCCTTCAGCGGTCGGATGGGCCGCAACATCGAGAACGCCGTGCAGATGGCGCTCGGCGCCTTCCTGCGGCTGGCCGTGCGTGCCGAGGATTCGGACCTGGCGGAGACGTTGTCGCCCGCACTCGACGGCGCCTACGAGTTGGGCCGCGGCGAAGCGCGCCAGGGCCGCTCGATGGATGCACTCCTGTCGGCCTACCGCGTCGGCGCGCGGGTCGCCTGGCGTGAACTGTCCGCGGCCGCGGTCGGCGCCGGCCTGACCGCCGAGGCCGTCGCACGCTTCGCCGAGATGGTGTTCGCCTTCATCGACGAGCTGTCGGCGTCGAGTGTGGCCGGGCATGCCGACGAACTGGCCGTCAGCGGTCGGGTCCGCCAACGTTATCTGGAGCGGCTGGCACTCCAGTTGCTCGACGGCGCGCCGGCGGAGACGCTGCGGGCCAGCGCGGAGCGGGCGGGTTGGCAGCCGCCGGCCACGTTGACCGCTATCGTCCTGGCGGAGAAGCATATTCGCGGCCTGGCGGTGAGGTTCGGACAGGCGACACTGCAACTCACCGTCGATCTGCCCGGTGTGGAGCCCGCCGACGCACTGGCCGTGCTCCTGGTACCCGACCTGGACGGCCGGTCGCGCCGACAGTTGCGGTCGGCGCTACAGGGAAGGCGGGCCTTCGTGGGCCCCGCCCGGCCGTGGTCGCTTGCGCAGTCCTCGTACCGGCGTGCGCTGCGGGCGCGCGACCTGTCAGTGCCCGACGACGTCGACGTGGTGGACACCGACGACCACCTGGCGGAACTCATCCTCACCGCCGACCGCGAAGCAGCCGACGACCTGCGTCGACAGGTGCTCGCCCCCCTGGAGCGGCTGCGTCCCAGCACCGCCGAACGGCTCACGGAGACCCTGCGGTCCTGGGTGCTTCATCAGGGGCAGCGCGAAGCCGTTGCCGCCGACCTGTTCGTGCACGCTCAGACCGTCCGGTACCGGATGACCCAGCTGCGGGAGCTCTACGGCGACCGGCTCGACGATCCACGCACGGTCTTCGAACTCACGGTGGCACTCGGCGTGGCCGGCGCTCGACCGACTTGGGATCGGTAGCCGCGTCCCGCGACTTCACTTGCCGTCATGGCGACGCCGCAGCGGCGCGCATGACGAAAGGAAGCAAGCGATGAACATCCTCCCCACCCGCGTCCAGGAGCAGGTCGACCGCGTCGAGCGCACCCCCAGCCTGGTGCTCGGCATCTTCGCCGGAATGACCGCGCTGTGGTCCCTTTACCGCGTGTTCTGGCTGCTGTACTCGGCGTCGGTGCTCTCCGGAGTCGGGTTCTCGGCGGCGTCGCTGATCGTCTCGGCGGCGATCTGGGTCGCGGTCGGCGGCGGTGCGGCGGTGGTGTCGGCCGCCTTCCTCATCCGATACTCCAAGCAGGCCTGACCAGGCGCACATCAGAACGGGTCGCTGTTCACACAGCGACCCGTTCTGCGTTCTACGGCGGCTACTTCTGTGCGGAGTCGCCGGAATCATCCGCCGGAAGTGCCTCCGCGCCGGGTGTGGCCGGTGCGAGCACCTCGTCGTCGGCGGCCTCGGTGGCGGGTGTGGTCGGTTCCTGGGACGTCATTTGCTGCGCTCCTTCTCGACGATCGGTCCGTCCAGCAGTACCCGGTGGCGTCCGCGGGCAATCTCAAGATTGGTGGGACACATTCGGGTTCGACTCCAGGGATTGGGTAGTCCTCTACGCGCTGCCCAACTCCACGGGCGGTGGCGACCACAGGGAGAGACCACGATGTACCTTCACACCCAGCAACTGATCAACGAGATCGCCGTCGACGAACCGGATCCCGCTGCGGCGAACGCACTGCAGGAGGGCCTCGGCGGCCAGTTCGGCGAGATGCGCACGATGATGCAGTACCTGTTCCAGAGCATGAACTTCCGCGGCGACGTGACGGCCAAGCCCTACAAGGACCTGCTGCAGGGCGTCGGCACCGAGGAGATCAGCCACGTGGAGCTGATCGGCACGACCATCTCCCGGCTCCTCGACGGGTCTCCCGAATACAAGGGCAAGCCGACCGATCCGGTGGACAAGCCGGGCGCCAAGGGCGCGACGCCGCTGAAGATCGCGTTGGACCACAGCAACATTCACCACTATCTGGTCGGCGCACAGGGTGCGATGCCGGTCGACGCAGCAGGAAATCCGTGGCTGGGGTCCTACGTGTACAACAGCGGCAATCTGGTGCTCGACCTGCTCTACAACCTGATGCTCGAGTCGACCGGGCGGCTGCAGAAGTGCCGCATCTACGAGATGACCGACAACAAGACGGCGCGCTCGACCATCTCGTACCTGATCGTGCGCGATCAGGCCCACGAGAACGCCTTCGCGAAGGCACTCGAGAGCCTCGGCGTGAACTGGGGCGCGGTGCTGCCCATCCCGAAGACCAATGCCGAGAAGTTCCCCGAGGTGAAGAAGCTGCTCGACCGCGGACTGCAGAGCATCCAGTACACCTTCGACGCCGACGACGCGAGCCAGGCGGCCAAGCTCTACCGCGGCGCCTCACCGTCGAACGACGGCACTGAACTCAGCACCGCGATCATGCCCGAGGGCGTTCCCATCACCATCGCGCCGGAGCGCCGCGAGGAGTTCGCGCCGGGCCTCGACAAGGAACTCCTGGCCCTGATCCAGGCCACCGCCGAGGTGGAGATCGAGTCGATCGAGAAGTAGCGGCGCGGCGGGCGGCTAAGCGTCCGCGCGGGCGAACTGACCGTGTCGGTACTGCTCGACACAGGACGCCCGCCGGACCTTTCCGCTCGTCGTGATCGGAATCGAACCGGGGCCCACCAGAACCAGGTCGGCCACGCTGAGTCCGTGCGTGTTCGAGATCGCCGAGGCCACCTCGCCTTTGAGCCGGTTCAGGTGCTCGGCCGCCTCGTCGTCCGTCGTGCCGCGCTTCCTGACCTCGACGATCACCACGAGCTTCTCGGTCTGACTGTCCGGGACCGCGATCGCCGCGCAGCGGCCTCGTGAGATCTCCTGGACCGTCGCCTCGATGTCATCGGGAGAGTGGTTGCGGCCGTAAACGATCAGGAGATCCTTGATACGGCCGATGATGAACATCTCGCCGTCGGACAGGAAGCCCGAGTCCCCGGTGCGCAGCCACGGACCGTCGGGCGTGCCGGCCGACGGAGAGACGATGGACGCACCGAAGGTCTTGGCGGTCTCCTCCGGTTTCTGCCAGTAACCCTTCGCGACATTGTCGCCGTGCACCCAGATCTCTCCGACGGTGCCGGCCGGGCACTCGGTGCCGGTGTCGGGATCGACGATGCGCACCATCGGTGACGTCGGTATTCCGTAGCTGACCAGCGGCGTGCCGCCTTTGTCCGCGCTGCGCTCGGCCTTGCCCGCCGTCAACTTCTCCGATTCGAAGCGCACGATCGACGGGGGCGCGGGGTCGGTGTTCGTCGTGACGTACACGGTCGCCTCGGCGAGTCCGTACGAGGGCCGGATCACCGATGCGTCCAGGCCCAGCGGCGTGAACCGCTGGGTGAAGCGCTCCAGGGTGGCCGGGTGCACCCGCTCCGCACCGGTGGCGATGACCTGGACGTCGGAGAGGTCGAGTCCGGCCATGTCGTCGTCCGAGGTCTTGCGCGCCGCCACCTCGAAGGCGAAGTTCGGGCCCGCGGTGTAGGCCTTGGTGTTGCCTGCCGCCATCTGCATCCACCGGGCGGGGCGTTGCAGGAACGCGACCGGGCTGGTGAGGACGGCGGGGATGCCCAGGAGCACCGGTGCGCACACCCCCAGGTACAGACCCATGTCGTGATAGAACGGCAGCCACGACACCACCGTGGTTCCGGGCGGCGCCGTGTTCCCGTGGTCCGAGAAGTAACCCGTGGTCCACTGTCCGAAGTTGGCCAGGATGTTGCTGTGCGACATCACGACGCCGGCGGGCGTACGTGTGGAACCGGAGGTGTACTGCAGGAAGGCGGTGTCCGGGAAGTCCTCTCGGCCTGCACCGGAACCCATCGGTCCGTCGAGGTCCAGCGAGTCGATCTCGACCACGGCCGGGGCGGGCCCGTCTGCCCGCGGCCCGGCGTACTCGCCGACGACGCCGGCGACCGCCGACGTGGTGAGCAGCACCGCAGGCGATGCGTCGGTCATCACCGAACTCACCCGCTCGTCGGTGGCTCCACCCATCGGCACCGAGAGCGGGACCGCGATCTGGCCGGCCTGCAGCGCGCCGAGGAAGGCGACGACGTAATCCATTCCCTGCGGCGCGAGGATGACGGCGCGGTCACCCTCGGATCCGCACTCCTCGAGACGGTTGGCGACGTTCACTGTGCGCCGGTAGAGCTGTGACCACGTCAGGCTCTCCGCTACGCCGTTCCAGTCCTTGTCATAGTCGACGAACGTGAACGCCGTCTCATTGGGCTGCAGGCTCGCACGTTCGAGCAGCACACTGGGAATCGAGGTCTCAGTCACGTGCACAACCTACCGCGACGACTCTCCGAACACGCCGGAATGACGTTTGCTGGCTCACTTGGCACCTCCTCCGCGCGGTGTGACGGGCGCTATACGGTGCGCGACAGTCGGTTGGCGAGCAACCCGGCGAACCTCGCCGGGTCGTCGGGAACGTCGCCCTCGGCCAGAAGTGCAGTGCCGTAGAGCAGTTCGGCGGTCTCGCCGAGAGTGGGGTCATCGGCGCCGCGGCTCTGATGCGCCTGTTGCAGGCCGGTGACGAGTGCGTGCTTCGGATTGAGTTCGAGGATGCGCTTTCCGACGGGTACCGCCTGTCCCGATGCCTTGTACATCCGGGCGAGCGCCGGCGTGATGCCGAAGTTGTCGGTGATCAGGCAGGCCGGCGACTCGGTCAGTCGCGTCGACAACCGCACTTCCTTGACATGTTCGGTCAGAGTCTCTTTCAACCAGTTCAGCAGTTCCGCGAAATCACGTTGCTGTTCCTCGCGCTGCTCTTCGTGCGCGGCCTTCTCGTCCTCAGAGTCGAGGTCGACCTCGCCCTTGGCGACGGATTGCAGGAGCTTGCCGTCGAATTCCATCACCGAACCGACCCAGACCTCGTCGACCGGGTCGGTGAGCAGCAGCACCTCATAGCCCTTGGCCTTGAACGCCTCGAGATGCGGGGACTTGAGGAGCTGCTCACGCGACTGTCCGGTGGCGTAGAAGATCTGTTCCTGACCGTCCTTCATCCGCTCGACATACGAGGTCAGCGTCGTCAGCTCGTCCTCGCTGTGCGTCGAGGCGAAGGACGAGATGCGCAGCAGGGTGTCCTGGTTGTCCACATCCGACATCAGGCCCTCCTTGAGGACCGCACCGAACTGCGTCCACAGGGTGGCGTAGTCCTGTGGCCGCTCCGACTGCATGCTCTTGATCGTCGAGAGCACTTTCTTGGTGAGCCGGCGCCGGATCGCGGTGAGCTGCCGGTCCTGCTGCAGGATCTCGCGGGAGACGTTCAGAGACATGTCCTCCGCGTCGACGACCCCCTTGACGAAACGCAGGTAGCTCGCGATGAGCTGATCACAGTCGTCCATCACGAACACGCGCTTGACGTAGAGCTGCACCCCGGTCCTGGCGTCGCGGGTGAACAGGTCGAACGGTGCGTGCGAGGGGATGAACAGCAGGGCTTGATATTCGAAGGTGCCCTCGGCCTTCATCGCGATGACCTCGAGCGGGTCGTCCCAGGCGTGCGCGACGTGCTTGTAGAACTCCTTGTACTCGTCCTCGGGCACCTCGTCTTTGGACTTGGTCCACAGCGCCTTCATGGAGTTGAGGGTCTGCGTCTCGACGGTGACCTGCTCCTCGCCGCCCTCCTCGGTGGCCGGGCTGCGCCGCTCGACCTGCATGCGGATGGGCCAGGCGATGAAGTCGGAGTACTTCTTGACCAGCTCCCGGAGCTTCCGCTCCGAGGTGTAGTCGTGCAGCTCGTCCTCGGCGTCCTCGGGCTTGAGGTGCAGTGTGACCGACGTTCCCTGCGGGGCGTCCTCGACGGACTCGACGGTGTAGGTGCCGTCACCGCTGGACACCCACCGGGTCGCGTCGCTTTCGCCTGCCTTGCGGGTGAGCAGCACGACCTCGTCGGCCACCATGAACGTCGAGTAGAAACCGATGCCGAACTGGCCGATGAGTTCCTCGGAGGCGGCGGCGTTCTTGGCCTCCCGCAGCTTGCGGCGCACCTCCGCGGTGCCCGACTTCGCGAGGGTGCCGATCAGGTCCACGACCTCCGCGCGCGTCATCCCGATCCCGTTGTCGCGGATGGTCAGCCGGCGTTGCTCCTTGTCCACCTCGAGCTCGATGTGCAGATCAGAGGTGTCGACGTCCAGATCCTTGTTCCGCAGCGACTCCAGCCGCAGCTTGTCGAGCGCATCCGAGGAGTTGGAGATCAACTCGCGGAGGAAGGAGTCCTTGTTCGAGTACACCGAGTGGATCATCAGTTCCAGCAGTTGGCGCGCTTCTGCCTGGAATTCCAGCTGCTCGACGTGTGCGGTCATGTCAGTCCTTCGACAACTCGATATCCCAATGCGGACAGCCCCGGAATAGTACCGAGACCGCATTCGGTCAGCGTTTCGAGGGCTCGGACGCAATTTGCTCGGGCGGTCGTCCATGATGGGTCGCATGGTGAGCGAGACACTCGACATCGACAACATGCCCCGCGGCGGCCCCGACGCCTCATGGCTCGACCGCCGGATGCAGACCGACCGTCTGGAGTATCTCGACCGCGACGATGCCGATGACCGGAAGCGGCGCGTGATCCGGGCGCTGGATCGCGGCGAGAAGCGGCTGGGCCAGCACGACCTGATGGCCGGCATCGTGCTGGACGAGATCCGCGGCGTGCCCGATCCCCGCATCCTCGAGTTGGGCGCCGGCCACGGTGGACTGTCGCGGGCGATACTCGCGCTGCACGAGTCCGCCCGGGTCACGGTCACCGACATCGATGCCACCTCCGTGGCCGACATCGCCGCAGGCGATCTCGGCAGCCACCCGCGGGCCACTGTTCGCGAGATGGACGCGACCGAGATCGATTCTCCGGACCGGAGTTACGACCTCGTCGTGTTCGCGCAGTCCTTCCACCACCTGCCACCCCGCCCGGCAGCGCGGGTGTTCGCCGAGGGCACCCGGGTCGCCGACAAGCTGCTGATCATCGACCTGCCGCGGTTGCCTCCCTGGCGGCACATCCTGCAGTCGCCGCTGCTGCTCCCACTCGCATTGGTCTTCCCGGTCGTGCATGACGGATACATAAGCGCGTTGCGCGCCTACAGTCCCTCGGCGCTGCGGACGCTGGCCCGCTACGCCGATCCGGACATCCGTGTCGAGGTGCGCAGAAGTGCCTTCAATCTCCGCGGCCGGTGGGAAGTGGCGGTGGCCAGCCGGTGAGGAGGGGTGACACGAGCAACCTCGGGTCCGTCGATACCTGACCACCGTTGGGTCGCGGTTTCGCCGACCCGGGAAGGTCTGGCAAAGTCATTGTCGCCGATGCGCGCCCAGCGATGGATTGTGCGGAACCCGAGACAACTCCCCCGGCCGCAATTACCGTCTTTGCTGGCAGTAGCTTGCTGGACGCGGGAAACGTAGGGGAACGCCGTCGCGACATCCACTTCGATTCCTGGTAGAAGTTGCAAGCGCAAGAGCTTCACTCCGGCTGCGGCAATGCCGTTGCCGGCGTTGACAATGGGGGACAGATGACTTCGCTCGACACCGGCCGGAATTCGCTGTCGCAATCGGATTCCACCGTTTCTGCGCGAACGGCGGGCCATCAGGTCGTCACCCCGGTTGCCGTCATTGGAATGGCCTGTCGACTTCCTGGCGGAATCGACTCCCCTGAACGGCTCTGGGACGCCTTGCTTCGAGGCGACGACCTCGTCACGGAGATCCCCGCCGACCGATGGGACGCCGAGGACTACTACGACCCGGAGCCCGGCGTGCCGGGTCGATCGGTGTCGAAATGGGGCGCCTTCCTCGACGACGTGGCCGGCTTCGATTCCGAGTTCTTCGGCATGGGTGACCGCGAAGCGACGGTCAGCGACCCCCAGCACCGGCTCCTCCTCGAGACGTCGTGGGAAGCCATGGAGCACGCGGGCCTCAGCCGGGAGGCCGTGGCCGAATCGGTGACCGGTGTCTACGTGGGGCTGACCCACACCGACTATCAGTTGGTGGCCGCCGAAGCCGGCGCCGTGGAGAAGCCGTACGGCTTCATCGCGAACAACCCCAGCCTGGCGTCCGGCCGCATCTCCTACGCCCTCGGGCTCCGCGGGCCCGCGCTGACGGTGGACACGGCATGCTCCTCTGGCCTGACCGCCGTGCACCTGGCCTGCCGCAGCCTGCACGAGGGTGAGAGTGACCTCACCTTCGCCGGCGGTGTGACGCTGGCGCTGGACCCCCGCAAGTGGGCGGCGGGCTCGGCTGAGGGGATGCTGTCCCCGACGGGACGCTGCCACGCGTTCGACGTGGCTGCCGACGGCTTCGTGGCCGGTGAAGGCTGCGCCGTCGTCGTGCTCAAGCGGTTGTCCGACGCACAGCGCGACGGCGATCGGATCCTGGCCGTCATCCGCGGCACGGCGGCCAACCAGGACGGTCGCACCGTCAACATCGCAACTCCGTCGCGGACCGCGCAGGTCGCGGCCTACCGCGACGCGCTGACAGCGTCGGGTGTCGACCCCACCAGCGTGGGCATGGTGGAGGCGCACGGCACCGGGACGCCGACCGGCGATCCGATCGAATACGCCAGCCTTGCCGAGGTATACGGCGTCGACGGTCCGTGTGCGCTGGCGTCGTCGAAGACCAACTTCGGGCACACACAGTCCGCGTCCGGGGCCATCGGGCTGATCAAGACGGTGCTGTCCCTGCAGGGTGGCGTCATCCCCCAGAACCTGCACTTCGAACGTCTGCCCGATGTGATGGCAGAGATCCCGACGAATCTCTTCGTGCCGCAGACCAATTCGGCTTGGCCGAACAACGGCGACGCGCCCCGGCGTGCGGCGGTGTCCGCCTACGGCGTCTCGGGCACCAACGTCCACGCCATCCTCGAGCAGGCTCCCGACAGCCAGGAGCAATCCGCCCAGTCGTCGGGCACCGCTCCGCTCCTCTTCAACCTCTCGTCCACGTCGGCCGACGAATTACGGCGCACCGCAGGCCGACTCGCCGATTGGGTGTCGGCGAACGAAGACGTCCCCCCGGCGGATCTCGCCTACACCTTGGCGCGCCGGCGTGCGCATCGACCGGTGCGCACGGCTGTCGTCGCGAGCAACGCGGACGAACTCGTCGCGGCGCTACGCGAGGTCGCCGACGGTGACGCCCCGTATCTGCCGGCGGTCGGACGCGACGATCGCGGCCCGGTCTGGGTGTTCTCCGGCCAGGGCTCACAGTGGGCGGGAATGGGTGCGCAACTGCTGGCGAACGAACCGGTGTTCGCGGCGACCGTGGCCCAGATCGAGCCGGTGATCGCCGGGGAGTCCGGATTCTCGGTGACAGAGGCGATGTCGGCGACCCAGACCGTCACCGGACAGGACCGGGTACAGCCGACGCTCTACGCCATGCAGGTCGCCCTTGCGGCCACCCTGAAGTCCTACGGCGTCCGGCCGGCTGCGGTCGTCGGGCATTCGCTCGGAGAGGCCGCGGCCGCCGTCGTCGCCGGCGCCCTCTCGCCGGAGGACGGCGCGCGCGTCGTCTGCCGGCGTTCCCGGCTCATGACGAAGGTGGCGGGCGCCGGGGCCACCGCCGCCGTCGAACTGCCCGCCAAACAGGTGCTCTCCGAGCTGACGGCGCGCGGCGTCAAGGACGTCGTGGTAGCCGTGGTGTCCTCGCCGCAGTCCACGGTGATCGCAGGCGCCGCCCAGACAGTGCACGACCTGGTTGCGGGTTGGCAGGGACGTGATGTGATGGCCCGCGAGGTGCCCACCGACGTGGCCTTCCACTCGCCGCAGGTCGACCCGATACTCGGCGAACTCAAGGACGCACTCAAGGATCTCGCGCCGATGACGCCGGAGATCCCCTTCTACTCCGCGACTTCGTTCGATCCCCGCGAGCAGCCCGCGTTCAACGCCCGCTACTGGGCCGACAACTGCCGCCGGATGGTCCGCTTCGCCACGGCGGTGCAGGCCGCGATGGAAGATGGCCACCGCGTGTTCGCCGAACTGTCACCGCACCCGCTGCTGGTTCGCGCGCTCGAGCAGACCGCCCAGAGTGTCGACGCCCCGCTGGTCGCATTGGCCGGGATGCGCCGCGAACAGCAACTGCCGCACGGTCTTCGCAATTTCGTCGCCGACACGCACGCTGCGGGGGCGGCCGTCGACTTCTCCGTGCTCTACCCGAACGGCCGGCTGGTCGACGCGCCGCTGCCCACCTGGACCCACCAGAAGCACTGGCTGACGGGCGGCGCGCAGGAGATCATCACCCACGGCGCGTGCACGGTCTCCGTCCATCCTCTGCTGGGCGAACACGTGCGCCTGCAGGAAGAGCCGGAACGTCATGTGTGGCAGGGCGAGGTCGGTACCGCCGCCCAGCCCTGGCTCGCTGATCACGAGGTCCGCAACGTGGCCGTGCTGCCCGGGGCCGCCTACTGCGAGATGGCGCTGGCCGCAGCTCAGGTCGTGTTCGGCGGACCCGTCGACGTACGGGACGTCAAGTTCGAGCAGGCGCTGCTCCTCGACGAGCAGACCACCGTCGGCGCGTCCGCCTCGGTGTCCGCGCCCGGGGTCGTCGACTTCACGGTGGAGACCACGCAATCGGGCGAACAGACGCGGCAGGCGTCAGCGATCCTGCACGCAGCCGAAGAGCAGGAGCCACCGTCCTACGACGTCGCCGGACTGCTCGCCGCACACCCCGACGCCGAGGACGGTGACGCCGTGCGCCGGCGCATGGACGCTCGGGGCGTCCAGTACGGGCAGGCCTTCTCGGGTCTCGGTGACGTGCACACCGGTGCCGAGAACTCCGACACCGTGGTGGCCGAAGTCGCGCTGCCCCGGCAGATCCGCTCGCAACAGGATGCCTATGGGGTCCACCCGGCGCTCCTCGACGCATGTTTCCAGTCGGTCGAAGCCCATCCGAAGGTGCGCGCTCTGGGTGAGGGCGCACTCGGGCTACCCCTTGGTATCCGCCTGCTGCGCTCCTATGGCGCCGCCCGCAACATCCACTACTGCCACACCCGGGTCACCAAGGCCGATGCCTCCGGTGTCGAGGCCGACATCGACCTGCTCGACGAGCAGGGAAAGGTGCTGCTCGCCGTCCAGGGTCTGCTGCTGGGCACGGGCGTCTCCGATGCGGCGCAGCAGGACCGGACCTTCGCCGACCGGCTGCTGACCGTCGAGTGGCGCCACCGGGAACTGCCCGAGGTGGAGTACGCCGACGGCGGATCGTGGCTGCTGATCAGCACCAGCCCGACCGCCGACGTCGTCTCCACGGCACTGACCGATGCTCTGAAAACGTCCGGCGCCGCGTGCACCACCATGGTCTGGCCGCAGCACGGCGACTTCGGTTCGAACACCGACGAATTGAAGGACCACCTCCGCAGCGGGCTGACCGGGGTGGTGGTCCTCACCGGACCGCGCAACGGCCACTCCGACGACCAGACTCCGCAATTGGGACGGGACTATGTCCGGCATCTGGTGCGGATCACCCGCGAGCTGCCGGAGACCACCGGCGAGCCGCCTCGGCTCTTCGTCGTGACGCGCTCCGCTCAGGCAGTGGCGGCCGAGGACCAGCTGAATCTGGAGCAGGCGGGCATTCGCGGCCTGTTGAGGGTGATCGGCACCGAGCATCCGCACCTGCGCGCCACGCAGATCGACGTGGACGAGGCGCCCGACGCCGAGCGACTGGCACAGCAGCTTCTCAGCGGGTCCGAAGAGGACGAGACCGCGTGGCGGGACGGCAAGTGGTACGTCGCGCGATTGACGCCCACCCCCCTGCTCCCCGAGGAACGGCGTACCGCCGTCGTCGATCTCGACAATGCGGGCGTACGGTTGCAGATCCGTACGCCGGGCGACCTCGAGTCGGCCGAACTGGTCACCACCGAGCGGGTGGCGCCGGGGCCCGGCCAGATCGAGGTCGCGGTCAACGCGTCCAGCATCAACTTCGCCGATGTCCTGGTGGCGTTCGGTCGCTACCCGTCTTTCGAGGGGCGGCTTCCGCAGCTGGGCATCGACTTCGCCGGCGAGGTCACGGCCGTCGGGCCGGGAGTGACCGATCTCGAGGTCGGCGACCGTGTCGCCGGTCTGTCCGCGAACGGGTGCTGGGGCACCTTCATCACGTGCGACGCCGACCTGGCGGTGGTGCTGCCGGACGGACTGGGCGACGTGGACGCCGCCGCGTTGACGATCGCCACCGCCACGGCCTGGTACGGACTCAACGACATGGCCCGCATCTCGACCGGAGACAAGGTGCTGATCCACTCCGGCACTGGAGGTGTGGGACAGGCGGCCATCGCCATCGCCCGTGCTGCCGGCGCAGAGATCTATGCGACCGCCGGCAGCGAGCAACGACGACAGCTACTGCGCGACAGGGGTATCGAGCACGTCTACGATTCCCGCAGCACCGATTTCGCGGACGAGATCCGACGGGACACCGACGGGTACGGAGTGGACATCGTCCTCAACTCCGTCACCGGGGCCGCTCAGAAGGCCGGCCTCGAGCTGTTGGCGTTCGGCGGCCGTTTCGTCGAGATCGGCAAGCGTGACATCTACGGCGACACCCGGCTGGGACTGTTCCCGTTCCGGCGGAATCTCTCCTTCTACGCCGTGGACCTGGCGTTGATGTCGGTGAGTCATCCGGGGCGGATCCGCGAACTGCTGAGAACGGTGTACCAGCTCACCGCGGACGGCTCGTTGCCGATGCCGGAGTGCACGCGCTACCCGCTCGGCGACGCGGCGACCGCCATCCGGGTGATGAGCGGTGCCAATCACACCGGCAAGCTCGTGCTCGAGGTGCCGCACACCGGGCACAGCCGCGTCGTGGTGCCGCCGGCACTGGCTCCGGTGTTCCGCAGTGACGGTGCGTACGTGATCACCGGCGGCCTCGGTGGGCTCGGACTGTTCCTCGCCGAGAAGATGGCCGCGGCCGGCTGCGGGCGGATCGTGCTGTCGTCGAGGTCGCAGCCATCGTCCGAGGCGCTGGCGGCGATCGAGCGGATGCGGGCCCACGGCGCAGACGTCGTCGTCGAGTCGGCGGACATCGCCGAGCCCGGCACGGCGGAGCGGCTGGTCGCGACGGCCACTGCCGGGGGGCTGCCCGTCCGGGGTGTGCTGCACGCCGCGGCGGTGATCGAGGACGCCACGCTGGCGAACATCACCGACGAACTGCTCGAGCACGACTGGACGGCAAAGGTCGCGGGTGCGTGGAATCTCCACGCGGCGACCGAGGGTCAGCCTCTGGACTGGTTCTGTTCCTTCTCCTCGGCGGCGGCCCTGGTGGGCTCGCCGGGGCAGGGGGCCTACGCCGCAGCCAACAGCTGGCTGGACGCGTTCACCCAGTGGCGGCGCTCGCGGGGCCTTCCGGCGACGGCGATCGCGTGGGGCGCCTGGGGCGAGATCGGTGCGGGCACGGCTCTGGCGCAGGGTTCCGGGGTGGCGATCGCGCCAGAGGAGGGCGCGTACGCCTTCGACGCGCTGCTCCGCCATGACCGGGCGTACACCGGGTATGCGCCGATCATGGGCGCCCCCTGGCTGGACGCGTTCGCCGCGCACAGCCCGTTCGCGGAGGCGTTCCGGTCGTCTGCACAGAATGCCTCGGGCACCAGCAGATTCCGCGCCGAGCTCGACGAGCTCCCCGTCGAGGAGTGGCCGGTCCGACTGCGACGGCTGATCTCCGATCAGGTGAGCTTGATCCTGCGGCGCAGCGTGGACCCCGACCGCCCGCTGGCCGAGTACGGGATGGACTCCCTGGGAGCACTCGAGTTGCGCACTCGCATCGAGAGCGAAACGGGGGTGCGGGTGAGTCCCAAGGACATGACGACCACGGTGCGTGATCTGGCGGGGATGTTGCACGACGAGCTCGTACCCGTAGATGCCGCCTGACCGTCGACCCCGGCGCTCGAGTCGTCCACCGTCCTTCAACAGTCCGATAGCTCCGGCAGTCTCGGCGGCCTGCGCCGATCCGCGCGATCATGAGGAGGTTCCGTGAGTCCCGGTCCCAAGATGTTGTTGTCTGGTCTTGTCGGACTCGCCATCTACGGCGCGTTGTCCTTCATCCCGGCATGGACGATCGATTACTGGCAGGCATGGGCGCTCCTCGCGGTCATGTACGTGGTGTCGACCTGCTTCCCGGCGTTCTACCTGATGCGCAGGAATCCCGCTGCGCTCGAGCGCAGACTGCGCGGCGGGCCGACCGAAGAGGGCCGAAGCGTCCAGAAGGGCGTCATGGCGGGCCTCTGGCTGGCTGTCGGCGCGCAGTTCGTCGTCAGCGCGCTGGACCATCGCTTCGGGTGGTCGCGGGTACCCACGGCGGTCTGCGTGGTGGGTCTGACGGTGGCCGCGGCCGGCTTGTTCATCGTCTCGCTCGTGATCATCCAGAACAGCTACGCGGCCGCGGTCGTCCGGGTGGAGGAAGGTCAGACCGTGGTCTCGACCGGCCTGTACGGGCTGATGCGCCACCCCATGTACACCGGCAATCTCCTTGTGATGATCGGCATTCCGCTGGCACTCGGGTCGTACTGGGGGCTGATCTTCGTCATCCTCTTCGTCGCGGTGATCACGGTGCGCATCCGCGACGAAGAAGGCCTGCTGCGGGATGAACTGCAGGGGTACCAGGAGTACACACAGAAGGTCCGGTACCGGCTCGTTCCCGGCATGTGGTGACCGCCGCCGCCCCCTGAGACCCCCTCCCGCGCAGTCGATTCCGCGCGGGTGTTCAGAGGTGTTGGGTGAGGGTGTTGATGGTGGGTGCGTTGATGATGGTGTGTAGGGGGAGGTTGCGGTTCAGGGTGGTGTTGATGGCGTGTTGGAGGGTGATGGCGGTCAGGGAGTTGGCGCCGTGGTCGAAGATGTTGTCGTCGGGGTGGATGTGGTCGATGCCCAGGGTGTGGGTGTAGATGCCGGTCAGGGTGTCGGTCAGGGGGTGGTGATGGGTGGTGTTCGGTGCGGGGGTGTGCGGTGTTGATGGTG